>CAKQTZ010000003.1 GCA_934277375.1 uncultured Coprococcus sp.
TATGGTTCGTTGGTCAAGCGGCTAAGACGTCGCCCTCTCACGGCGAAAACAGGGGTTCGATTCCCCTACGAACTGCTAAAAGCTGAAAATCAGTAAATGGTTTTCAGCTTTTTTGATTTGTGTAATTGTATGCATTTACTTTAATTGGCTGCATTTAATTAAATCGTAGTATCAGTTAAGAATTCAGATTTTCTGGTCACACATTTTCCGCAATCTTGGTCACACCAACATATATCTGTGAGATCTTATACCATGTTTTATAGTCCGTCACCCCTGTGGCAGGCAGGTTGAATATCTGCTGGAATTTCTTAACCGCATCTGCAGTGTTCTGCCCATATACTCCATCTACTGTCACAGAACCTATAGCCGGGTAGTTGAGTGATATGCGGGCCAGCTGTCTCTGTAGCTGGGAAACTTTTTCACCGCTTGATCCGATGGTAAGTTCTTTTCCAGGATAGGAAGATGGAATGCCGGAGATAGTTTCTGAGGTGTTGATATATATGGAATCACCATAATAATACCTCAGAATCTGGATGGCGGTAAGACCGTCATCGGCGAGAGATTTTGATCCCCATTGAGTCATCCAGCCGGGACAAGACACGCGGCGTCCATCACAATATTGGGTGAACAGCGGCTGTGATACATTTGGCTTTGACAGATAGTTGGCAAATATTTCATCAACTATCTGTGATACATTCTCATATATAGTAGCTCCGAACACCCATTTCTGGTCAAATGCGGTGTTGCTGGTGATAGTAAAGTCATATCCTTTTCCGCGGTACCATTCTGTATACACTCTGTTTAATGTGAATGACTGAATAGCCAGGACATTTGCCGTGATGGCTGCATCTGGCCATGTAGAGTATATCTCATTACATGCGACATTCTTGATATATTCTTTGTATGGAACATAGTAGTTGCTGGCGGTTGAGTCAGTGGGAGCTCCGTCGTGTACAACAATGGTTTCCGGGATCACAACCCGGCTCAGGACGATCCCACCGGATGGAGTGACTGGTTTGATCATATCCTCAGCAATCTTTGGAGGATATTGCTCCCAGAGAGTATGGGCGTCAAGTACAATTGGATTGGTGGAGCTTCCATCCTCCGGAGTCATCTGTATGTTCTGGATACCATTTTCACCTGGGAGAATCTGAACCCCGGATATGAAGCGCTCATTATAGCCGGGTGCCGATACAAGAACGTTGTATTCAGAGTATGGCTGGTTGTCACTTGGTTCCATGCTGTATTCCAGTGCAGGGGCTGGAAGCGATTCATCGATGACGATTCCATTTTCATCTGATACATATTCCTCGGAGACAGAATCGGCGACCCCGGTCTGGCTTATGTATACAGATGCACCCTGTATAGGATAGCAGTTGTTATTGGTAATTTGAATTTTTAGTGAACCAACATTATTTGTAATTGCCATTTTCGACTTCCTCATTTATAATTCTATTCGGAGCTGCCGGAATATGTGCTTTGATGACAGAATGGGGCAGCTGTTTCATTTAAATATATGCAGAGACATTTTTTTTATTCGGAAGGAGATAAGATATGGCATACTTTCCAATGTACATTAATCTTGAAAGTAAAAAAGTCATAGTTGTAGGAGGTGGCAAGGCAGCACTCAGAAAGATCAATTCGCTGCTGTATTTTGGTGCAAAGATTGCAGTTATAGCTCCAAAGGTGTGCGATGATATAAAGGCGATAAAGGGTATAAATGTTCATGAGAGCAATGTGGCACTCGACATACTCCAGAATGCAGATATAGTAGTTGCGGCAACAAGAAGGGCAGATATAAATGCCAAGATCGGAACGTACTGTAATGACAGGGGAATAATGGTGAATGTATCCGATAACAAGGAGCTCAGCAGCTTTTTGTTCCCTGGAGTGATAGTAAGAGGAGATCTGGTGGTAGGCGTGACAACTGGAGGCAACAGCCAGGCGGTGTCAAAACAGATAAGAAATATGATAGACAGGATGATACCAGAAGAGTATGAGACACTGACAAGAAAGATGGGTGCATACACAGAGCTTGCAAGTGTGAACATCAAGAGTCCGGCTCTCAGGGAGGAAGCGCTTGATGAACTTGTCAAGAGTGCACTTTCAAATAAGTGTGTTCTTGACGATAAGAAGGCAAATAAGATTCTTGATAAATATTATCGAGAGGATGCAGCAAGAAGGAATGCATAATTAGTCAGAGTATTGTCAAATTAGTATTGCAACAGCAGTAAAAACTTAAATATTTGTGAATATTTGTACTTGAATTATCTGATAATTATGATACAATAAACAAGATTGTTATAGAATGCAGCATGAGAGTGGGCCAAGGCCCACTCTCAATTGTTGTGTGGGTATTATTTGTACAGGTTTACCTGTTAGGTGGCAGAAGAACATAGAAAGGTGGTCGTATTACGAAGAGAGCAGATATTGAAGCAAAAACAGTTGAACTGGTAACACCGATCATTGAGGCTAACAGCCTTGAGCTGGTTGATGTGGAGTATGTAAAGGAAGGCAGTGACTATTATCTCAGGATATATGCCGACAAGGAAGGTGGCATAACCATAAACGATTGTGAGATAGTTAACAGAGCACTTGGAGATTTGCTTGACAAGGATGATTATATAGATGACGCCTACATACTGGAGGTCAGCTCTCCTGGGCTTACAAGGCCGCTCAAAAAGGAGAATGACTTCAGAAGAAGTGTAGGTAAGCTTGTTGAAGTCAAGACATTTGCCAAGGTGAATGGAGCCAAAGAGTTTGAGGGCGTTCTCAAGGCATACGATGATGATACGGTCACTATAGAAATTGAAGATGGATTAGAATTAACAATATCGAGAAAAGATATTTCAATGATACGTTTAGCATTTGTGTATTAGAATCAGAGTAGGAGGATAAAAAGGTGTCAGAGATTATTGAAGCGTTGAATCAGTTAGAGAAGGAGAGAAATATCAGCAAGGATGTATTGCTTGAGGCAATAGAGAGATCGCTTAAGACAGCATGCAAGAAAGACTTTGATACTGACGAGAATATAACTGTTTCACTTGACAGAGAGACAGGTGAATGTCATGTATACGCAGCCAAAGAAGTCGTGGAGGAGGTAACAAGACCTGCATGTGAGATATCACTAGAGCAGGCTAAGATGTTAAACAGCAGATATGAGCTGGGAGACACGGTGAATGTAGAGATAACCACAAAGAACTTTGGAAGAATCGCAGCACAGCGCGCGAGAAACGTCATTGTTCAGGCGATAAATGAGAATGAGAGAGCTGCCATATACGATCATTTCCATATGAAGGAGAGAGATATCGTAACAGGTGTTGTCCAGAGACAGGTGGGTGACAGTGTGAATGTAAGTCTGGATGATAAGACTGAGGCACTTTTAAAGCCATCAGAGATGATCGAGGGCGAAAAATATGAGAGAGGCGACAGGATCAAGCTGTATATAACAGAAGTTAAGAAGACAAATAAGGGACCTAAGATCACAGTGTCAAGAACACATCCTGAGCTTGTCAAGAGACTTTTTGAAAAGGAAGTTACTGAGATCGCAGACGGTACAGTGGAGATCAAGAGCTTCTGCCGTGAGGCTGGATCAAGATCCAAGATCGCTGTATGGTCAAATGATGAGAACGTGGATGCTGTAGGAGCGTGCGTAGGAATCAATGGAGACAGAGTAAATGCGGTTGTAGCAGATCTCAATGGAGAGAAGATTGATATCATACCGTGGAGTGAGAATCCAGCGGAGTTTATATACAATGCACTCAGCCCTTCAGATGTTGAGGATGTATCAGTTGATCTTGATGAGAAGAGCGCATTTGTGGTTGTTCCTGACACTCAGCTTTCACTTGCTATAGGAAAGAAGGGACAGAATGCCCGCCTTGCAGCAAAGCTCACAGGATATAAGATCGACATTAAGAGCCATTCAAAGGCAAAAGAGATGGGTTATTTTGACGAGCATCCTGAGGATGAGTACGATGAGGATTTTGCCCCATATAATGATGGAGAATATTATGATGAAGTAAGTGAGGATGAGAAATCCGGAGCAGATTCATTTGACATAGATGAAACACAGGATACAAACGACGAAGAGTAATCATTTGCATTGATGTCTCTTGGTTGTCGCACCACGGTGGTGGCACATGATAAGAAATAGGGAGTGATGAGATGGCAAAGAAGATACCTCTGAGGCAATGCCTTGGATGCCGTGAGATGATCCCTAAGAGTCAATTGATAAGAATAGTTAGAAATAACGAAGGCGAGTTTGCAGTTGACCTTACGGGCAAGATGAACGGAAGAGGCGCTTATATATGTAAGAAATCTGAGTGCTTTAGAAAGGCTGTTGGAAGCAAGGCGCTTGAGAGATCCTTCAAAGTGAGCATACCTGCTGAGGTGTACGAACAATTAGACAAGGAGCTGCAGAATATTGAATAACAATAAGATCTACTCGATGATTTCTCTGTGTGCCAGAGCCAGAAGGCTGTGTAGTGGCAACTTCTCAGTAGAGAGAGCAGTTAAGAATCAGAGTGCATATGTTGTCATAGTGGCAAAGGATGCATCTGACAATACGAAGAAACTTTTCGACCAGAAATGTAACTATTATAAGATTCCTTATTATGAGTACGGAACTAAGGAAGAACTTGGCAGGTACAGTGGCAATGAGATGAGAACATCTATAGCTATACTTGACGAGGGATTCGGGAATCAGATCATTAAGTACATGAATGTAAATGAAAACATGGAGGTGTAACATTTGGCTAAAATCAGAGTACACGAATTATCAAAACAGTTGAATATATCAAATAAAGATATTATAGATACACTTGGAGCCAGAGGAATAGAGATCAAGAGTCATATGTCCAATCTTGATGATTCTATGGTTGGAATTATCAAGGCAAAGTATGGCGCAAAGCAGGAACAGAGTAAGGTGGAGGCTGCAAAGCCTGCGGCACCAAAGCAGGAGCCTGTGAAACCTGTGGCAGCTACAGCCCCAAAACAGGAGCAGGTAAAGCAGGAGACTGTTAAGCCTGCAGCTCCAAAACAGAATCCTGCAAAGGAGGATGGAGCACCTGCAAGACAGGGATCAGGAAACCATGTAAGATTTGCCAGAGAGGATAGAAATGGCGGAAAAATGAACAACGGTAACAGAGTCAGATTTAACAATGACAGACAGGGCGGTACCGACAGAGCAAGATTCAGCAATGACAGGAATCAGGGCGACAGACCAAGATTCAGCAGAGATGGCCAGGAAGGCAGGAATCAGGGTGACAGACCAAGATTCAGCAGAGATGGTCAGGGCGACAGACCAAGGTTTAACAGAGATGGCCAGGGCGACAGAAATCAGGGCGACAGGAATCAGGGTGACAGACCAAGATTTAACAGAGATGGCCAGGGCGACAGACCAAGGTTTAACAGAGATGGCCAGGGCGACAGGAATCAGGGTGACAGACCAAGATTTAACAGGGACGGTCAGGAAGGCAGACCAAGGTTTAACAGAGATGGCCAGGGTGACAGAAACCAGGGCGGCGGACGCTTTGGCAGAGACGGCGGCGACAGAAATCAGGGTGGAAGAGGCTTTAACAGAGATGGTGGAAACCGTTTCAGCAATCGTGTAAATATCCCATTTGGCAAGGATGATGAGGATGACAGCCCAGCTCAGAAGAGAGCACCATTCAAGAGAGACCGCAAGGATTTCGATGCCAAGGAGATGCCAGGCAAGGATTTAAAGAGTCAGAATAGAGATAACTACAACAGAGATAAGAACAAGCCACGAAAGGGCAATAGAAGATCACCTGAGGAGGTTGAGGCTGATATCAGCAGACTTGCCAAGAATGTGAAGAACAAGCCACAGAAGAAGCAGCAGGCTCCGCAGGAGGATCCGGATGCAATCAGAACTATCACCCTTCCTGAGGTTGTAACACTCAAGGAGCTGGCTGATGCGGTAAAGACTCCTGTAACAGCACTTATCAAGAAGCTGTTCCTCGCTGGCAAGATGGTCAATGTGAACTCAGAGCTTCCATTTGATGAGGCTTCAGAGATCGCACTTGAGTACAACTGCATAGCTGAGGAAGAGGAGAAGGTAGATGTGATCGAGGAGCTCCTTAAGGAGGATGAAGAGGACGAGAAGGATATGGTTTCAAGACCTCCTGTAGTCTGCGTTATGGGTCATGTTGATCATGGTAAGACATCACTCCTTGATGCTATCAGACAGACAAAGGTAACATCAGGTGAGGCTGGTGGAATCACACAGGCCATAGGTGCATCAGTTGTCGATGTAAATGGCCAGACTATAACATTCCTTGATACTCCTGGACATGAGGCGTTCACAGCAATGCGTATGCGTGGTGCACAGAGTACAGATATCGCTATCCTTGTTGTAGCTGCCGATGATGGTGTAATGCCACAGACTATCGAGGCTATCAACCATGCAAAGGCTGCAGGAATCGAGATCATAGTAGCGATCAACAAGATCGATAAGGAAAGCGCCAATATAGAGAGAGTTAAGCAGGAGCTTACAGAGTATGAGCTTATCCCAGAGGATTGGGGCGGTTCAACAATATTCTGTCCTGTATCTGCACATACTAAGGAAGGTATTGACAATCTCCTTGAGATGATCCTCCTCACAGCGGATGTGCTTGAACTTAAGGCAAATCCTAACAGAAAGGCAAGAGGTATCGTCATCGAGGCTGAGCTTGACAAGGGACGCGGACCTGTTGCAACAATGCTTGTACAGAAGGGTACACTCCATGTTGGAGATTACATCGCTGTCGGAGCGTCACACGGTAAGGTACGTGCCATGACCAACTCAAGAGGTGAGAGAGTTACAGAGGCTCTTCCATCAACACCTGTACAGATACAGGGTCTCAACACAGTTCCTGATGCAGGCGAGATATTCATGGCAGTTGACAATGAGAAGGAAGCAAGAACCATATCAGAGACATACATCTCACAGGGTAAGGAGAAGCTTCTTGCAGATACAAAGCAGAGAATGTCACTTGACGACCTGTACAGCCAGATCCAGGCCGGCAACCTCAAGGAGCTCAAGATCATCATCAAGGCAGATGTACAGGGTTCAGTTGAGGCCGTTAAGCAGAGTCTCTTAAAGCTCTCAAATGACGAGGTCGTTATCAAGTGTATACATGCAGGTGTAGGTGCTATCAACGAGTCAGATATAATTCTTGCATCAGCATCAAATGCCATCGTAATCGGTTTCAACATCAGACCGGATGCGAGAGCAAAGGATATGGCTGACAGCGAGGGTGTAGATGTTCGTCTGTACAGAGTCATTTACAATGCAATAGAGGATATTGATTCAGCAATGAAGGGTATGCTTGATCCTATATATGAGGAGAAGGTCATCGGACACGCAGAGATCAGACAGACATACAAGGCTTCTGGTATCGGTGTCATTGCCGGTTCATATGTTCTCGACGGAACAATCAACAGAAACTGCAGCGTAAGGATCACCAGAGAGGGCAATCTTATATTTGAAGGAAAGCTTGCTTCACTCAAGAGATTCAAGGATGATGTCAAGGAAGTTAAGTCCGGCTTTGAGTGTGGTATGGTATTCGAGAACTTCCAGGACGTTGCAGAGGAAGATCAGATAGAGGCATACGAGATGGTAGAGGTGCCTAGAAAGTAGTAATAGATATGAGAAAAAACAGTGTAAAGAATAACAGGATCAACGGTGAGGTCCAGAGAGAACTCAGCAGGATCATCAGCCGTGAGATCAAGGATCCAAGAATATCACCTATGACTTCGGTTGTTGATGTGGTTGTCACACCTGATCTCAAGTTCTGTAAGGCATATATCAGTGTCCTGGGTGACCAGGATGCTGTGGACGCCACATTTGCCGGACTGAACAGTGCTATGGGTTATATAAGAAGGGAACTTGCGCACTCAGTGAACCTGCGCAACACACCGGAGATAACATTTATCATGGATCAGTCCATAGAGTATGGTGTCAGCATGTCTCACAAGATAGATGAGGCTCTTGGAAAGCATGGCGATGCAGAAGAGAATACAGACGTAGACGCAGAGAGCGTAGATGAGTCTGAAGAGTAGGATGTTTTAAGTCGCACAGGTGCGCGGACATATGTTATGATGTGTACCTGTGAAGATAGTCACAAAATATGAGAATAAAAAAGGAGGTATATCATGAACGATCTTATAAGGGAGATAGAGAACGCGGACAGCATAGTCATAACAGGACATATCAATCCTGATGGTGACTGCATAGGTTCAACACTTGGAATGTACAACTATATTACAAGCAATTATCCTGACAAGAGGGTTCAGGTATATCTTCAGGAATTCCCGGATGTATTCATGTTCCTGAATGGTGCAGACAAGGTTAAGTATGAGGCAGATGATGAGATTTATGATCTGTTCATGTCACTTGACTGCGGAGATATGGACAGATTCACACCATTTGTCAGATATTATGAGACTGCGAAGAGAACTCTGTGCATAGATCATCATGTGTCCAACAAAGGCTTTGGTGATGTGTGTTATGTGGAGCCGGATGCGTGCTCCGCTGCAGAAGCGATATTCAAGCTCCTTGACGCAGATAAGATCAATCAGCAGTGCGCAGAGTGTCTGTATACCGGAATAGTCCATGACACAGGAGTGTTCAAACACAGCAATACTACAAGGGCAGCCATGACCATAGCGGGAATCCTTATAGAGAAGGGGGCAAGACCAAGCTTTGTCATAGATGAGACCTTCTACAAGAAGACGCTCATACAGAACAAGCTTCTGGGCTATGCTCTTCTCAATATGAAGCAGTTTGCAAATGGTAGGATAACCCACACCCTTTTGACAAAGGAGGACTTTGACAGATTTGGTGCCAGCAAGATGGATACGGATGGAATAGTGGATCAGCTCAGACTGACATCAGGTACTGAGGTTGCTTTCTTCATGTATCAGGCTGGTGAGGATAATTACAAGATATCCCTCAGGGCAAATGATATCGTGAACGTGAGTGAGATCGCGTGCAGTCACGGCGGTGGCGGCCATGTGAAGGCTGCAGGCTGCAATATGTCAGGTGATCCGGAAAAGATCGTAGCTGAGATCGTGGCAGATATAGAGAAACAGCTTGGCTGATCGATCACAGAAAAGATGTGCTTAAGAACAGGAGCTGTTGCGGCGGACTGCAGTAAAAGAGTTTGGATAGGATTAAAAAACAGTTATGATAGACGGTTTTATCAATATATATAAGGAGCAGGGCTTTACATCATTTGATGTGGTGGCAAAGCTCCGTGGTATACTAAAACAGAAAAAGATAGGTCATACCGGAACTCTCGATCCCATGGCGGAGGGAGTTCTTCTTGTGTGTCTGGGAAGTGCCACGAAGATGTGTGATCTATTGACAGATAAGAACAAGACATACACATGTACCATGCTTTTGGGGAAGACCAGCGACACCGAAGATGTGACAGGAGTCATGACAGACGTGACAGATGTATATCCTGATGAGAAGACAGTCAGGGCTGCGGTGATGAGTTTTGTCGGTGACTATATGCAGATTCCACCGATGTATTCAGCCATCAAGGTGAATGGTAAGAAGCTCTATGAGCTGGCGAGAGCCGGACAGATCGTTGAGAGGGAGCCGAGACCGGTCACGATACATGGGATCACTATACAGTCAGTAGAACTTCCGAGAGTGACATTTGATGTGAGCTGTTCCAAAGGAACATACATCAGAAGCCTGTGCAGGGATATAGGAGAAAAGCTTGGCTGCGGTGCGGTGATGGAGAGGCTTGTGAGAACCGAGGTGAAGGGCTTTACTATAGAAGAAAGTCTGACACTTGATGCCGTGGAGAAGGCTAGGGATGACGGAACACTTATGCAGCATATATTGACCACGGACAAACTCATGCCAGATATACCGGAGCTCCACATAGCAGAGAAGGGTGCGAAGCTTCTGGCAAATGGCAATAAACTGGGGGCCAATGCATTTGCCGAGAATCAGGTGTACAGGGACACATATGTCAAGGTGTACGATGAGAATGGCAGATTTGCCGCGCTGTATGAGTACAGTGATGAGAAGAGACAGTATGTGCCATTCAAGATGTTTCCGGTGAGTAATTAAGGACAGATAGTTATGATTCATATAAAGGATACGAAGAAGGTACAACTTAATAGCACAGAGCGCACGGCTGTTGCCCTGGGAAAGTTTGATGGTATCCATCAGGGACATATGCTTCTGATAGAACAGGTGTTAAAGCTTCAGAGACAGGGCTATATGGGCGTTGTGTTCACATTTGACATGAGGGAGAATCATGTGTTTGATGTGAACAATATGAAGACCATATATACATCTGATGAAAAGGCACAGGTGGTGTCGGATACGGGAGTTGATGTCCTGGTTGAATATCCGTTTGATGATGCATTTGCATCCACGGAGCCGAAGGCGTTTATCAGGGATGTGCTGGTGGACATGATGCGGGTCAGATATGTCGTGGTTGGAAGCGATTACAGATTCGGCAGAGACAGAAAGGGTGATGTGGATACCCTGAAGGATTATGCGGATGAGTATGGATATAAGGTCATAGTCATAGACAAGTTGGAGCAAGACGATGAGGTGGTCAGTTCCACAGTCATCAGGAAGAATATATCCGAGGGAGATGTGAGATCGGTCATCCCGATGCTTGGCAGACCATACAGCATGACCGGTGAAGTGGTGTCCGGTAAGCAGCTGGGAAGGACTATAGGAATACCGACGGCGAATATGCTTCCAGAGGAGCGCAAGCTTTATCCACCGGCCGGTGTGTATGCTTCGAGGATAAGGATCATCCGGGGATCGCATGCAGTACATGAGGATCCTTTCAGAGTCTACATGGGAATTACCAATATAGGTGACAACCCTACGGTGAATGACAAGGGAAACATTACTATAGAGACTAATATCTTTGACTTTGACAGGGATATATACGGACAGATCATCAATGTGGAGCTTATAGAGAAGATCCGGGGTGAGAAGAAATTCGGAAGTCTTGATGAGCTTAAAGGTCAGATGGCGAATGATATAGAGAATTCAAAGAGAATACTTGGAAACAAGGTGTTGGTAAAATAGCACAGAAAACATTGGTAATTATGCGGATAAATAATGACGGATTATTTGTTCGCATGAAGGTGTTTTCTGTGCTATATTTTTAATAATAGGGTAATTTTTTCTGGAGGAAAAAGGAAGTACAAGGAGGAAAAGGGAAATGAGAAAGAAAGCAGCGAGCAGGATCCTGGCGTACGTTCTCGCTTTATGCATGATCATCGGCAGTATAACCTGGCCGGAGATCACAGCTAAGGCGGAGACCATAACGCTGGATCTGAAACCGGACACAAGCTGGCAGACTATGACTGTCAAGAATGAAGACCAGGGTGATTATGGAAAAGCAGAGATAAGAATCTCATCGTCTGCGGGTCTGACGTCAATGAAGGCAATCGCGGATGCGGGATATAAGACACTCAAGATCATTTATGCGGTTGACACATTTACCGTTGCAAGTGGACAGAATGCAGGAGTTATGCCTTTTGTATCATATGGAAAAGAGTGGACTAATAATGATAAGTGGATAAATTTGTCCAAGGCGGGTCAGTTTGAGGCTGTATTGGATCTGTCATCCATCAGCACAACAGATACTAATAATGTGGGATTTGGAATACAGGCAGCCAATCTTCAGGTGAACAGCACGATCAAGTTCAGGATCGTGTCAGCGGTTCTCTCTGGAATAAAGAACACCTCTGGCGGTTCAACCGGTGGTTCAGATGACGGTGGCTCTGGAAGCACTGATCTTGATTCCGTAGGAAGCACAAGCTCAAGTGTAACTGCCAGCCTTGCTGATGAAAATGGAACATCAAAGGGCGATGGCTACTATGAGACAGAGATAACCATCAACAACAAGAGTAATTCATACATAGCAGACTGGATAGCAGTGGCTGATGTGAGTGGCTCAATAACAGGTATTGAAACAGGTTTCTTTTCATGGGCAGACTTGAAGGGAATTTATAGCGATGGAAAGCTTTACATCTATCCGAATACATCCAAAAAGTCAGGAGCAGTAAATGCAGGCTCAAGTGTGAGCTATTCAAAGCTTGGCTACAAAGGCACGGCAAACGGTGTGTCCATAACAGGTGTCAAGGTGTACTACAGCTCACAGTCAGGTGCATTTGATTCATTTATCAGCTCTTTGTCATCAACTTCGGGCGGAGCCGGGGACAATACAGGTGAGATAAATACAGACGTTGAGTACAACTATGCAAAGCTCCTTCAGGAGTCGTTGTATTTCTTTGATGCAAATATGTGTGGTAGCGATGTATCTGCAAAGAGTGAGTTCTCATGGAGATCAAATTGTCATACAGAGGATGCCACAGCAACATATAATGGCAAGACTGTTGATGTCAGCGGTGGATACCATGATGCAGGAGACCATGCGAAGTTCGGTCTGCCACAGGCATATACTGCAACGGTACTTGGTGTTGCGCATATGGAATTTGCATCGGCATTTGCTGATACTGCTACAGAGGCTCATTATAGGAGAATCATGGATAGATTCGCAGATTACTTCGAGAGATGCACGGTTCTCGGAAGTGATGGTTCTGTTCAGGCATTCTGTTATCAGGTCGGCAATGGAAACATTGACCATGGATATTGGGGCGCGCCTGAGAAGCAGTCATCAAGAAGTGGACAGGCGACCTTCACGTCAGATTCTGCCACATGTACAGATATCGTATCGGAGACTGCGGCTGCGCTGGCAGCATACTATCTGAATTATAAGGATGCAAAAGCTCTCACATACGCTGAGAAGTTGTTTGCCTATGCTGATACAAAGACAAAGATGACCAGTGCAGGACCTGCGTATAATTTTTACAAATCAGGTTCATGGGATGATGACTATGCCCTTGCAGCGGCATTGCTCTATAAAGCAACAGGAAAGAGCACATATGCAGACAAATACAACAGAGTATATGGTAACAAATCTAACCCTAACTGGGGACTGTGCTGGAACAATGTGGATCCACTGGCTTTGCTCTACAGTCCACAGTTTAAGGGAAAGAGTGCGTTTGTTGAAAATCAGTCAGGTGTGATAAGTAATTTTACAAAGTCGTATGATAATAATTATTGTTTGATAGACTCGTGGGGATCAGCAAGATACAATGCTGCTCATCAGATGACAGGTCTTATGTATGATAAGATCAATAGTAAAAATGACTATTCAGCATGGGCCAATGGTCAGATGAAATATCTCCTCGGAAATAATGCTGGTTCAAGATGTTTTGTAGTTGGATATAATAAGTATTCTGTAAAACACCCACACCACAGAGCCGCAAGCGGATATGGTGATGTGGCATCAAATCAGTACACAGATCTGGCACATGTTATAACTGGAGCGTTGGTTGGCGGACCAAGTGATTCAAGTAAAAACTTTGATGACAATGCAAATCAATTCCAGTATACAGAGGTTGCCCTTGACTACAACGCAGGTCTTGTGGGTGCGGCAGCCGGACTTTATCTGTATGTGAAGAACAGCGGAACAGATGAGGAGAAGGCAGTACAGAAGGTGGTTCCGAAGAGCGAGGTGTCATCAGAACTCAGAACCATAAGCGGAGCGATTGAGGTAGTAACTCCATCTTCAAATCCATATTTGATAGATGCTGGAAAGCTGAATGACAACATATATGTAGGCACGCTGGTGGACGATGCTGGCACTCCAACGGTGAAGGTGACACAGAAGGACGGAGTCATATCAGTATCATTCACACAGAATAAGAACTATACGATCACTGGAACTGGTGAGGCTGTAGTATTTGATACAGGAAATGCCAGTGGAGTGACTATATCGGACGCAGCTGTTAAGAAGATAACTGTGCGTCCTGGAAAAGATGGTCTCTTTATAATAAATGTAAGTGGAAGCAGCACAGTAGCAGATGGAATAACATGTGTAAAAGATTCTGAAAATACTGCTGATGTGAAGATCGTTGGAAAAGATTCATCTGCAGGAATATCTTCATCAAAATCAGGTGCTGCAACAATCAAGTCAGAGGGAAATCTGGAGATATCCGGTATACAGATCAGGTCTGAGGGCAAGGGAATTGAAGCCGATGGTACTGTGAAGATATCTGGAGGAAGCAACAGAATAGATGCGGTATCATCCGCAATATCAGCATCAGATGTGGAGATGACAGGTGGTTCAATGGAGGCGGCATCTACAGGACTTGGGGAAAATGAATCAGTTATATCCGCTGATAACAGTATAAAGCTGGTTGGTGGAAGCATAACTGCTGATGCTTCAGGAAGTACAGGAGGCAATTCATTTGGCGTGAAGTCAGATGACGGAACTATAATCGTAGATGGTGATACGGTAGTTGGCGGAGATCCAACGTACTCAAAGGATCCGGTCGACAGCAACGGCAATCCTGCCACAGAGCCGACAACAAAGCCGACAACAAAGCCAACAACAAAGCCAACAACAGAGCCTACAACAAAGCCAACAACGAATCCGGAGCCGACAACAAAACCGACAACCAAATCGGAATCGACTACAGCAACCACAACGAAGAAGCCGACAACTGAGAAGCCGACTACGGCGCCTTCTCCTCAGCCGTCAAAGGATAATAAGACGGTTAAAGTGACAAAGATCACTTTGGACAAGACGAGCATCACACTCAAAGTGGGGGAGAGTAGTCAGATACGTGCAACTGTTAAGCCGGTAAATGCGACGAATTCAGGTGTGATATGGAGCAGCTCAGACATAAGTAAGGTATCTGTCCAGAGTAATGGTAAGATATCAGCACTCGGCGAAGGTACAGCAACAATAACAGTTACAGCACGTGATGGTTCAGGAGTGACCGCCAAGTGCAAGGTCACTGTAACGAAAAAGAGCTCTGCATCCAATGTAGGCAAGCCAAAGCAGACAGACATAAGAAAGACCGCCAAGGTAACGTATCGTACACTGGTGAATAAGAAAAACAGGGCAATATATACAGGAAAGGCAATTGCTCCAAAGCTTACAGTGAAGGTTAATGGCAAGGCATTAAAGGCTGGAAGAGATTATAAGGTAAAGTATGCGGCCAATAAAAACATAGGAAAAGCAAAGGTTATTATAACTGGTGCTGGAAAGTACAAAGGCACAGTGGTAAAATACTTTAGAATAACGACAGCCAAGGGAAAGATATACAAGGTAGGCAGCTACAGATATAAAATCACAAACCCTGCGTTAAATGGCAAGGGAACTGTAATGCTGATGTCTGTGTCTGGAAAGACTACAGTAAGAGTATCAGATATTGTAAAAATAGGTGGAAAGAAATTCAAAGTAACATCTATAAGATCAGGTGCATTCAAGAATAATAAGAGAATTAAAAAGGTCATAATAGGGCGAAATGTATCAGTTATAGGAAGCAGGGCTTTCTATGGTTGTAGGAACCTTAAGTCTGTGATCATAAGAAGTTCTCGCCTGTCATTGAAATACGTAGGAAAGTCGGCATTCACCAGAACATATGCAAAATGTGTGATAAGAGTACCTGCATCAAAGGTGAAGCAATATAAGAAGATTTTAGTTAAAAGAGGAGTATCCCGCACGGTTGTTATAAAAAGATGGATATAATGGCGAAAGTGAGGCGTTACTATGAAAAAAAGAATTGTTGCGATATGTATTGCGATATGCGTGCTGATCATGGAGATGGGAGTGACGGTGGAGCCTGTACAGGCGGCATCATTTGCAGGTGCCAAAGTGTATAACATGTCTACGCTTACACAGTTTAAGAGTAAGGCGAAGATCTCGTGGCAGTTCAGTGTAAAGACTAAAAAAGGACAGGGGCATGTGTATAGATATGCCAGGTTCACGCTTAAACAGGACAGTATAGTCAGGATTGATGCTACACAGAAGACTGGCAAAAATCAGCCATATGGTGTATGGAACCTGTATAGTGATGCGGGCATGAAGAAAAGTGTTCGCAGATGCCGTGCAGGTAAGGTGTCTGATGGCAGAAACTATATCGAACTCAAGAAGGGTACATACTATATAAAATATGATATAGTTAATAAGGGCCGAAAGGCAAAGAATTGCAAGGCTGCCATTTCGATAGGTGCTATGTCATCAAAAAATGCCATTGTGGTAAAGAAGAAGTATGACCCAAAGAAAAAGGGCGTGATAGTGTCATTCAGGCAGAACGTGTATGATAAAAACAATTCTGGGCTGGATAATGCTGTTATCCAGTATTGCGGTGCAAAAGTGACGACAAACAATGAGTACGATTATCCATGGGTTATGTCCCTGGGATGCTCGAAACTTTCGGGTAAAAAAGTATACAAAAAGATTATAAAAAGAAATACAATTATAACTCTTCGTACGAAGCTTGGAGGCAAGGCAAAGCTTACTTATATAAATGTTCGTGTGAAGTAAGTGTAAATGCAGCGAAGCCCCGATTATCAGTATATCACACTGATGATTGGGGCTTCATTTCTGGATGGATCAGGGAGTTATCAATAGCGCAGAAAAGAGGATTACTGGAAATGAAGAACATGAAGATCAGAGTGCCAATGTATTTTATTGGACTGTTTATAATGACTATAGGAATAGCACTGTCAGTTAAATCAAACCTTGGAGTATCTCCAGTTAGTTCTATTCCATATACGATGACATGTGTATGGGGGATAGAGATGGGAAAGGCGACCATCATATTCCATGCAGTACTTGTCCTTATACAGATTCTGATACTCAGAAAGCGGTTCAAGCCTGTCAATCTGCTGCAGGTGGTCGTGGGAATCGTGTTCGGATATTTCACAACATTCTGCAATTATCTGGCGACATTCCTGCCGTCCACTGATAATATAGCGATGAGAATTGTGCTTATGCTTGTGAGTACTGTATTCATAGCGGTTGGAATCTTTTTCTATCTGCCGGCCGACCTTATTCCACTTGCCGGAGAGGGGGTCATGCAGGCGGTATCTGAGGTTACGCATATTGAATTTGCAAAGGTAAAGATAGGATTTGACTGCTCGATGGTTATTGTGTCAGTTATAACATGTCTGTTGTGTATACACAGCTTCGGCAGTGTGGGAGCCGGAACGGCTATCGCAGCTTTTCTTGTTGGATTCAATCTCGGACGGGTCAACAAGGCATTTGGTGCAAAGAGAGATAAGCTTCTGGGTAAGCATACATACACCGAGGAGGAAGTCCTCAGAGAGAGAATCGACTGAACAAAGTAGCATGTTTCGATGAGGTGCTGAATGGTGAGTCTGATTTGGAGAAGATCAGGGAATGGGCGAATAAGCTGGATGTATGATAAAAAGTGATTTATAAGTCATAGGGAAAATAGGAAGTGATCGGAAAAGATTATACTTCCTATTATTATTTTGAGGATTACTTCTGGGTATGGCTTTATTTGTTTTCATTTTATATCGTGTAGTGTATAATTTAGGTAGACAAGTCCATATATGTATGAATAAATGATATTCGAATATATGTTTGACATGAAAGTGGTTGGATGATAATATAATATCAAAAGGTGCTACCGATAGACGGTTAGCCCTGATATGATGATTACAAAAAAGTAACCGCCAAGTTTTGTCAGGACAGGGCGGTTACTTTTTTGTCTTATTTTTTATCATTGCTCTTAGAGCCAACGGCATAACCAAGAGCAAAGCATGTAATGCATAAGCTGATGATGGCTATAAACTCCTGTGGTGAAGGCTAACCGCCTACCGAATAGGGTAGCACCAAATATATTACAACAAACATATGTTCGACACACAATATATTTATATATAAAATTCATGCAAAATAAACTAGATAAGATAAGTTCAATAAAATGCTAATGTGGCTTAACACACAATTATTTCAATATGTGCAATTTTTGCACAAATTGAACATTTATTTCAGTATGTGCAATTTCTGCACAATGTGAATATACATATAACAAGATTTCGGGGGGAATCACATGACTTTATACATGAACATAAAACAGCTCGGCAAGCGGAAGGACACAGTGCACAAGGTTCCGTTTGAATACGCAAACGCACCGGGCACATTGAGAGAACTCATAACAGAGACAGTAAAGATCTGCGTGGCACAGTACATATCCCGCATGGATCGCGGCGATGCAGTGCTTACAGATGAGCAGATCGATGACATGGGAAGAATAGGAAAGATAGCATTCGGCATCGTCTATGGGGAGAAGAAACCGGATGTGGATGAAGCAGTGAAGACAGCCATTCAGGGATTTGAGGATGGATTGTTCAGAGTGTTCCGCGGTATGGATGAATTAACGGAGTTTGACAGGGAAGAGAAGTTTAACGAAGGGGATGAGATCACATTTATCCGCCTCACAATGCTGGCGGGGAGAATGTGGTAGGTGAAAGAAAGGGGTTACAATGGCAGAGGACAAGAAGACAAGACTTGAGCTTGAGGAGCAGAAGAATATTGCAAATGATGTAAGGCGTGCATTTGGTGATGCATCGGGGAGGCTCAGGCAAGGCTACAGCGCAGAGATTCAGAAAGTGCTTGATGAAATAGATGCGTATAATGGCAGTGTGCTTAAAACTGATAGTGGAAAATCACTGAAATCATTTCTTGGGCAGGAGGATAATCGCCCGTCAGATTTCTTCAGAAAATTCATCAAAAAAATGCCGGGATGGGTTCCGGATTATCTCCTTGAGGATTTTTACCTGTCCATAGACAGTGTCACCAAGTGGCAGGTGAGTGAGTCGTACTACAGAAGAACCATAAGGACTAAGTTCTATGCCGGGGTTACTTCTAAAATCTGGAAGATCATGGACGAGTATCACTGTATGGGTATGTATGGTACGGATATAGTTTCACTTTACAGAGAAAAGCTTCCAGCTGATATTCTATGCCTATACAGAGATAACGTATCACATAGTTATATGAATGTCTCGGAGTACTGGATACAGGCGGAGCTCGATAGGGGGAATGCAGAGCTTGAGGAAGTGCTCATGGATATCATGTTCGGTGAGAGTGCGCAGGCAAGTCTCGCGACCAATATCCTCAGGGGAATATATATGAGCTCCAACACAAGGCTCCATGAGGCTGTAGGCAAGCTGCTCGTTGCGGCAAAGCTTCAGGAGGGACTCAGGCAGGCGATATGTGAGAATATGGATTATGGAACGGCAGGCGCATTTATGACTCTGTTCCATGTGATAAAGGAGAATGATCTTCTGAGATTTTCATCTGTCATGAGGGCTGTAGCCACCTGGACAGGACTTGTGACTGACGAGGAGAGCAAGCTGGATCGTATACAGAAGAAGCAGCTGCTTCTTATAGATACATATCTGAATGATGAAAATGCAAGGCGTGAAGCTTTATCCGGCGAGGATGCCATGCAGATATATCTTGCGCTGTGGAGCTATGGCTTCTTTGATGTGGACGAGGCATGCCATGTGATGAACAAACTGGCGCTTGATGGCAGCAGACATCAAAGAATGGTGTTTGGTACATATATCAGGGCGATGAGCCTGGGAAAGGTGTACACACACAGCGTTGCAAAGGAATTTATCAAGAGATTCCCAGACGAGATGGACACCATGGCGGTCATCATGCCAAGCTTCATGTCGGATTACCAGCCTTATATGAATAGTCTCATATATAAAGACGGCAGATCGTACAACAACGAACTTAAGAAAATGACATTTGCCGAGGTGGACAAATATTTTGACAACAGGAAAGAATGTCAGGAGATGTACGACATCCTCATGGGTATACTTGAGCGCATGCCGAAGAAAAGGCTTGAATTTGATCCGTGTGTATTCCCGTGGAATGCGGAATATCTGGACAGATCCGCCATCATCATGAGACTTGCGGTCTGTGCAAGCGCACTAAAGGACGAGGACAAGATTACTTACATAGCGGAGATGGTTCCTGAGATAGATTCCGCAAGGTATAGCAGAGATGCGCTTTTGCTTCTGCTTGTAAGACAGCCGGCAAATGACAGACAGCGTGCCATACTGGTGGACGCGGTTGCCGACAAGGAGACATATACCAGAAACAAGGCGGCGATGATCGTTAAGGATATGAAGCTTTTGCCGGAGAACTATGTACAGCTTGAGAACATGCTCAAGTACAAGAAGTCAGACATAAGGGAGACTGTACTGTCTATACTTTATAAGCTTGACGGTGATGACATGGACAGCCTCATCGGAAGACTTCTCGCAGATTCCAAGGAGGAGAAGAGAACAGCGGGACTTGATCTGCTGCTCCAGCTTAAAAATGATGAGAATAGGCAGAAACTATTTAAGAAATGCGTATGCCGTCTTGATGGTATCAATGCCAAGATCAGCACAAAAGAGGAAATACTCATAAAAGAGATAAAGGACAGCGGCGCAGACCGGGCCGGTGCAGCTGAGGGATATGGACTTTATGATGTAAATGCGGACTATGAGCCGGTATTTGACAAGAGTTATCTGGCTGAGTGCCTTGAGCTTTACAGAAAGTATTTCCCTGAAAGCGGAATTGCAAATGGTGATCTGTGCAAGACTGCCAAGAGCGAGGGTGCATTTGTAAAACTCAAGTCAAAGCTCCTGCCTAAAAAGAAAGGCACGACATCTGATTCAGAAGTAATAAGTATATTAAGAAAATTCGATGAATTTGTGGATGAACACAAAAATGATGAGTATGAGATGACTGACGGAGAGATCGGTCTGCTTGGTGAGTCAGGTGGGAACATATATGTGGAACGTGACAAAGTGGCATGTGAGGAATTGTGGGTAGATTTCTACGAGAAAAATATTCAGACTCCGTATATGTGCATGCAGCTCTACGTGTATCTGAAGGGCTACCACAGTGACAAACAGGATTTCAAGAAGTACTGCGAGAGCTTTATAGCGGATATGTTTGGAAATATATATATAGAAGAATGTCCGGCATTCGGATATCTTGCCATTGTTAGAGCTGTAATTGGCTTCCTGTATAGAAGATATGTGACGGATAGTGATAAGAGGAGACTTGCCGTTGTGGCAGCAGACTATCTGCTTGGAAGAAGTGATGAGCTCATATATACATTTGGCGGAAATAAAGGTGGAAGCAGTATATTCGGTGCAAGTGAGTCGGGCGATAAACAGACAAATGTATATCACAGAAGTGTGCTCACAAATGAGCAGATCATGATAATAACATGGTGGCTTGCAATCGATGGTGACAGCGATACATTGGGCGTAAAAGAGGATTCTGACGAGGCAAGGCAGAATGAAGAGGATTTCAGGCATTTGTTCCCATACAACTATGCCCTTGCAAAGTGTCATAACTTTAATATACCTTCAGATGTTGTAAATGACAGAAATTCGTATTACTGGGTACACACAGGAAGTATCATGCCGGTTCCAGGTCTCCAGAACTATATTGCCGCATACAGCCGTGGTATTATATCCAGAGATTATATGTACAAGATGGCATTTGAGGGGAATTCCCTGGATAGAAGCCTCAAATGTGTATCTGACGTGATGCGTTTTATAACTGAGCGCAACAGGAAGGTGCAGACCAGAGGCTATGAGTGGGGATATACGGAGCGTGAAAGGCTGAGAAGTGTGAGGCAGATACTTCTTCACAGTCCGGAAGGAGAGTTCTCGGAGGCGGACGAGAAAAGGCTGGATATAGCTAAGAAGCTGTACACAGATATGTCCGAGCTTGTGCTTTCTGCAGAGCTCACAAGGGGAGATACAGAGACAGAATTCTCTCCATATATATACGGGCTTACAAGAATATTTGGAGCGGAGTACTTTGTCAGGATACTGTCGGCCATCGGCAAGGAGACTCTGGAGAGATCAACGTATTTCAATACCGGTTATTACTATAACCGTCAGAAGGTCAGCAAGAAGAACAGTATGTCGCATCTTCTTCAGGCGTGTGTGCCTGATGTAAATGATAGCGCGGAGACTCTCAAGACATATCTTACAGGTACGGATATAAGCGATGCGCGTCTCATAGAGGCAGCCATGTATTCTCCAGAGTGGATAGATATTGTTGGAGAGTATCTTGGCTGGGATGGATTTACCGCGGGATGCTATTACTTCATGGCGCACATGAACGAGTCGTTTGATGACAAGAGACAGGCTATGATAGCGAGATTTACACCGCTTGAGGTAAATGAGCTGAACGACGGCGCATTTGACAGGACGTGGTTTACCGAAGTCTATGACAGGTTGGGTGACAAGCGTTTCCAGCTCATATACAAGGCGGCAAAATACATTTCTGATGGTGCAAAGCACACCAGAGCGAGAAAATATGCGGATGCGGCGCTTGGCAAATACGATGAGTCCGAGCTGATAGCTGAGATCGAGGCGAAGAGAAACAAGGATCTGCTCATGGCGGTGGGAATCCTGCCGATAGAGAATGAGGAGCAGATAAAGGACAGGTACATGTTCCTTCAGAAGTTCAAGAAGGAAAGCAGGCAGTTCGGAGCTCAGAGGAGAGCCAGTGAGGCGGCAGCAGTTTCTACAGCTATGCGCAATATGGCGATCAATGCCGGATATCAGGACGTGACGAGACTTACGCTGCGCATGGAAAGTCTCATGGTGCAGGATATGGCGGAATTCTTCAAGCCTCACGAGGTCGGAGAAGTGACCATATGGCTTGAGATGGAGGACGGCGGCAAATGCGCTGTCATCTGTGAGAAGAACGGCAAACAGTTAAAGTCCGTTCCGGCAAAGATCAAGAAGGATGAGTATGTATTGGCTCTGATGGATGCGAAGAAGCAGATGGCGGAGCAGTCAAGGCGTACAAAGGCGATGCTTGAGGATGCGATGGAGAGCCAGGAGGAATACACCTGGGCTGAGATCAGGGGCATGCTGGAGAATCCTGTTATACATGACATGGTGGCTGCGCTGGTGTTCAAGGTGGCGGAGCCGTATGGCGTGAAGACAGAGCTGGATAATACGGCTGACAGTATTAAGTCTGGGGCAAATGAACTTGATGATAGCAAGAAAGTAGTGCTGGGATTTGCTGCTGAGGATGGATTGAATACATTTGTGGCAACGTCCATCGGTGATGAATGTGATCAGCTATCGGGTGGGCAGAAATCTACTGACGGCGATATTGTACAGCCATCAGAGAATTGTGCTCAGACTGTAAGGCACATAGAGTTGTCAGACGACACCAGACTCACAGTAGCACATCCATTCCACATGTACATGGTTGGCAAATGGCATGATATACAGAAGTATGTATTTGACAACAAGATCGTCCAGCCGTTCAAGCAGGTGTTCAGAGAACTCTACGTGAAGACCGAAGAGGAAATGAACATGGAGCATTCTCTCAGATATGCTGGCAATCAGATCCAGCCAAGAAAGACCCTGGGATGCCTGAGGTCAAGGCACTGGGTGGCCGACATAGAGGATGGACTTCAGAAAGTATATTACAAGGAGAATATAGTAGCTCAGATTTACGCTCTTGCAGACTGGTTCTCACCTGCTGATATAGAATCACCGACACTTGAGTGGGTGGTATTCTCAGACAGAAGAACAGGCGAGGATCTTAAGATCAAGAATATCCCAGACATCATATTCTCAGAGGTTATGAGGGATGTGGATATGGCGGTTTCTGTGGCACATGCCGGAGGCGTGGATCCAGAGACCTCACATTCAACTGTTGAGATGCGAAAGGCGATAGCAGAATTCACCATGCCACTTTTCAGACTGACAAATGTTACATTTACAAAGAACCATGCAGTGATAGAGGGCAAGCGTGCCAATTACACAGTCCACCTTGGAAGTGGAGTTGTTCATCAGGAGGCAGGTCCTATGATAAATGTACTTCCTGTGCATTCGCAGAGGCGGGGCAGAATATTCCTGCCATTTGTGGATGATGATCCAAAGACATCGGAAGTGCTCACGAAGATACTGTTCTTTGCGGAGGATAATAAGATCAAGGATCCGTATATATTGGGGCAGATTGAGGCGTAGTGTCGGCACAATGGTAAGATGATGGTTCAGAATGTATCTTGTCAGTTGTTTGCAAGGTATGTATAGAGGTAAATATAGTGACTGGAAAAAGTTTTATTTCTAAATTAAAGTTAAAACACAAGGGGAACGCGGAGCTGTTCCCCTATGACGAGGCAAAGCACGAGGCTGTCGTCAGATGTTCCATCTGCACCGGAGAACAGGTTGCCGGATTCAGAAGTAAAGAGGACGGGAACTTTGTGGGTGTGATGGTGATACAGTCGGAGAAGGATCTTGAGAGTTTTAAGAGACTTTACCGGGTGGATGACGTAAGGAAGATATATTAGATATTGGCATTTTATCAGTGGTATACATGCAGACCATTTGGTAAGATTCACAGGGCGGTGTCACTCCAGCAGATCCTTACTATGTACAATGTGTATCATGAGATGGATGTCATGAAATTCGTTGAACGGATAAATGAGCTGTGGGACGAATATTATAAAGAAACAAACCTCAAAAGGATCAGGAAACTTTCTGGCTTATCCCAGAGTGAGCTTGCTGAGCTTTCGGGAGTGCCACTTCGTCAGATACAGTTGTTTGAGCAGCGACAGAGGGATATCAACAAGACAAAGGCAATAGATGTAGTGAGATTATGCAGGGTTTTGTGTTGTAAGACGGAGGATTTGCTTCAGATATAAACATAAATTCACTTTGTCAAGAAAAAACACTTGACAACCCATCACGCCTGTATTAGAATAGCCCATGGTAAAGCAAAAATACTTTACAGGCAGGTGCGTTATGGAGAAGATAGTCAGACAGTCTATGTTATATGATTTTTATGGTGAGCTGCTCACAGAGCATCAGAAGAGCGTGTACGAGGATGTCGTGAACAATGACATGTCTTACTCGGAGATAGCGAGACTCAACAACATAAGCAGACAGGGCGTGTACGATATGGTAAGGCGCTGTGACAAGATCCTCGAAGAATATGAGGAGAAGCTTATGCTTGTACATAAGTTTATGAAGGCGCAGGAACAGGTCCAAAAGATCAAGGAATGTGCGGATGAGCTTAAGTCGATGAACTCGGACGAACGGCTTGCGGGCAGAATTGAAGATATAGTTAATTATTCAGATAAGATACTCGAAGATTTCTGATGATAGATAATATCAGAAGGGAGAATGTCTATGGCATTTGACAGTTTATCAGATAAACTGCAGAACGTATTTAAGAAGCTGAGAAGCAAGGGCGTACTTACTGAGGATGATGTCAAGGAGGCTATGAAGGAAGTCAAGAGAGCACTTCTTGAGGCCGATGTCAACTTCAAAGTAGTCAAGTCATTTGTCAAGTCGGTGAGTGACAGAGCTGTAGGTGAGGAAGTTCTCAAGGGACTTAATCCTGGACACATGGTCATCAAGATCGTCAAGGAAGAGATGGATAAGCTCATGGGCTCTGAGATGACGGAGATCAAGCTCAGACCATCCAATGAGATCACGATCATCATGATGTGTGGACTTCAGGGAGCAGGTAAGACCACCACAGCCGCAAAACTTGCATATCAGTTCAAGAACAAAGGCAAGAAGCCACTTCTTGTGGCATGTGATGTATACAGACCGGCAGCTATAAAACAGTTGCAGGTGAATGGTGAGAAAGTGGGAGTTCCGGTATTCTCCATGGGAGATGGCAACAAGCCACTGGATATTGCCAAGGCAGCTATTCAGCATGCTGCCAAGAACAATATGAATCTGGTATTCCTGGATACGGCAGGACGTCTTCATGTTGATGAGGACATGATGAATGAGCTTGCAGAGATCAAGGAGAATCTTGATATCGCTTATACTATATTGACTGTAGATTCCATGACAGGTCAGGATGCGGTCAATGTTGCGACATCATTCAATGATAAGATAGGAATAGACGGAGTCATCCTCACTAAGCTGGATGGCGATACCAGAGGTGGTGCTGCACTGTCGATAAAGGCAGTAACAGGCAAGCCTATCCTGTATTCAGGTATGGGAGAGAAGCTTACTGATCTGGAGCCATTTTATCCGGATCGTATGGCAAGCCGAATCCTCGGCATGGGTGATGTGGAGTCGCTCATAGAGAAAGCCCAGTCGGCTATAGATGAGGATAAGGCGAAAGAGATGGAACAGAAGTTCCGAAAAGCAAGTTTTGATTTCAACGATTTTCTTGATCAGATGGCTCAGCTTGAGCAGATGGGCGGCATGCAGGAGATCCTTTCGATGATGCCTGGCATGGCAAGTCAGATGAAGAATGTTGAGATAGATGAGAACGCTGCTAAAACACCAAAAGCAATCGTTCTGTCCATGACACCTAGAGAGCGTTCACTCCAGGATCCGATATCGCCATCCAGAAAGAAGCGTATCGCAGATGGAGCTGGTGTCCAGATAGCGGATGTGAATCGTTTCCTTAAACAGTTTGAACAGTCTAAGAAGATGATGAAACAGATGTCCGGAATGATGGGCGGAAAGAGAAAACGTGGTGGTTTTAAAATGCCTTTTGGCTTAAGATAATTATTATTTAGGAGGAACAAGAACAATGGCAGTAAAGATTAGATTAAGAAGAATGGGTTATAAGAAGCATCCTTTCTACAGAGTGATCGTAGCAGATTCAAGATCACCAAGAGATGGTAGATTCATCGAGGAGATCGGAACATATGATCCTAACCAGGAGCCATCTGTAGTAAAGATTGACGAGGAGGCTGCTAAGAAGTGGTTAGCTACTGGCGCACAGCCAACTGAGTCAGTTGCAAAGTTATTAAAGCAGGCAGGTATCGAGAAGTAATCTTACTTGGGAGGTATAGAGATGAAAGATTTAGTAGAAATCATTGCAAAGTCCCTAGTAGATCATCCTGAGCAGATAGCTGTAACCGAGACTGAAGAAGACGGCATAATAAAGATAGACCTTACGGTCGCACCAGAAGACATGGGTAAGGTAATCGGCAAGCAGGGCAGAATAGCCAAATCCATCCGTACAGTTGTCAAGGCAGCTGCTTCAAAGGGTGATAAGAAGGTTGTCGTTGATATTAAGTAGAACTGCATTAGCAGGATAAGTGGTATTTCTTAATCTTCATATGACAGAGGATTTTATTACCGAGTTTAGAAGGGGGAGCGCATGCTCCCCCTTATGCTATATTGCTGTTTTATGAACACAGATATAAAACTGTGACTTGTGCATTTGTGTGTTGCCTAAGAAATACATATATATTTGACATAGTGCTGGAATTAATAGGAGAGAGTATGGAATATAAAACAGAAGACAGACTCAGGGTAGGGGTTATAACTTCAAGCCATGGGATAAAAGGCGAGGTAAAGGTGTATCCAACGACGGATGACAATGAACGTTTCAGAAGCCTTAAGAAATGCTATCTGTCAAATGGCAGAGAGACGATAGGGGTCAACTGCACTTCATGCAAATTTTTGAAAAATATGGTTATTCTCAAGTTTAAAGAATACGATAACATAAATGATATAGAGTGTTTTAAGAACTACGATATTCTGGTTGACAGGGAGGATGCAGTTCCTCTCATGGATGGAGAATTCTTCATCTGTGATGTCCTTGACGCTGATGTATATGATCAGAATGACGAACACATAGGAATCCTTGATGATGTGCTGGAGACTCCGGCAAATGATGTATTTGTCGTTAAGAAGGACGATGGCGGCGAGGTGCTCATTCCTGTAGTACCGGATTTCGTGTTCGATGTTGACACAGAGAATAAGAAGGTTAAGGTCAGAACATTTGAGATGGTTGAAGCAGATGATTCAGAAGACGATGCCGAGGATTGATCGCATACAGACGTTTGGTGAGATGATGAATATATACTAGGAGCGGACTATGAATTTTTATATTTTGACACTTTTCCCCGAGATGGTTATGGGTGGACTTTCAACTAGTATCACGGGAAGGGCCATAGAGTCGGGGAAACTTCATATAGAAGCTATAAATATAAGAGATTACACTCAGGACAAGCACAACCATGTGGATGACTATCCTTATGGTGGAGGAGCTGGTATGGTCATGCAGGCACAGCCTGTGTATGATGCGTATATGGCACTTGTTGAGAAGATAGGAAGAAAGCCGTGGGTTATATATATGACCCCTCAGGGAAGAACCTTCAATCAGAAAATAGCGGAGGGACTGTCCAGAAAGGAAGATATAGTTCTTCTCTGTGGACATTATGAGGGAATCGATGAGAGAGTTCTTGAGCTGATAGTCGATGAATACATGTCCATAGGTGATTTTGTCCTGACAGGTGGTGAGCTCCCTGCGATGGCTATAGTGGATGCGGTGTCCCGTCTGGTTCCGGGAGTCCTTAACAACGAGGACAGTGCAGAGATAGAGACATTCTATAATAACCTGCTGGAATATCCGCAGTATACCAGACCACCTGAATTTATGGGAAAGAGAGTACCGGATGTACTGCTGTCAGGCAATCACAAGCTCATAAATGAGTGGAGGCTTGAGCAGTCAATAGAGAGGACAAAGGCGAACAGACCGGATATGTATGAGAAGTATATCGCAGAGAATCCTCCGGTGGAGAAAAAGAAAAAAAGAAAATAACGTTTGTAGACAGTTAGTGGGTTGCCACTTTGTCCATATGAGTGGTATACTGATTATTGGCATAAGTCAGGTAAATGACTGATGCCATTGCCTTGTGAACAGAACATGAAGCTTGCAGGCATAATAATGAATGAACAAGGAGATAAAAGATTATGAAACGTGGATTACTTATTACTATGATGGCTGTTGTAATGACTGCCAGCCTTACAGCATGTGGTGGAGACAAGAATACAGAGGTAACAACTGCTGTTCCTGCTACAGAGGCAGCGTCTGAGGTGAAGAACGAATTTATTCAGTTTATAGGAACTGATATTCCGGGCGTGGAGACAAAGGAAAAGGAAGTAATGCAGAAGTATAATACATACTTTGCAGAGGGCTCATCAGTGGACGTGGATGCACTCCAGAAAGATCTCTCAGAGAATCTCATTCCTCAGTACGAAGAATTCCTTAAGTCTGTGGAGGCTATAGAAGTTAAGACTGACGAGGTGAAGAATCTCAAGGATCAGTATTATGATTCCATGAATACACAGTATCAGGCACTCCAGAAGATAGAGGCTGCACTTAAGAACAAGGATAAAGATGTTCAGTCAGAGGCACAGAATCTTCTTGCTGATGCAAAGAAGAAGTATACAGCATATAACGATGCAGTGTATGCTCTGGCGCAGGAGGAGAATGTAACTCTCAAGGGTGACATAGCAACTACAGCAACTACAGAGTCTTCAGTGACAACAGAGGCAAATACTGAGGCCATTGACCAGAACGAGGTTATGGTGGATGATACTCCAAGCACAACAGAGGCTGAGACAGAGGCAGAGTAGTTAATTATCGTATCTTTTTAACAGATCATACAAAGGGCAGTGAGCACAGGCTTACTGCCCTTTGTATTTATGATATGAAAATGCATAGAGTTCACATTTTATACAAAAATGAATGTTATATTGTAGAAAGTTGGAAATAATTCTATATGTGGAGGTACGATATGGATTCGATAAAGGTACTTATGGTTGATGATGAGAGCAGAATGAGAA
Organism: uncultured Coprococcus sp.; assembly: GCA_934277375.1. GTDB lineage: Bacteria > Bacillota > Clostridia > Lachnospirales > Lachnospiraceae > Coprococcus. The sequence goes on from CAKQTZ010000003.1 coordinate 29,495, forward strand.
AACTCGTGAAGGACTTTTTGACCAGAGAAGGATATATTGTTCTCGAAGCAGGAGATGGAGAGCAGGCGCTTGATATATTTATGAACGACAAAAATATATCATTGGTCATTCTTGATGTCATGATGCCGAAGATGGACGGATGGGAGACCCTTAAGGAGATCAGAAAGTTCTCCCAGGTTCCGGTTATCATGCTCACAGCAAAGGCTGATGAGAGGGATGAGCTTCAGGGATTTGATCTGGGTGTGGATGAGTACATAACAAAACCATTCAGTCCTAAGATACTTGTTGCCAGGGTTGCTGCCATACTCAGAAGAACCACGGATGCAGCCACGGAGGAGAAACTTATCGCCGGTGGTATAGAGATGGATCTGTCAGCCCATGTAGTGACAATTGATGGCAAGCCTGTAGATCTCAGCTTCAAGGAGTTCGAGCTACTTCAGTATTTTATTATGAACAAGGGTGTGGCGTTGTCGCGTGAGAAGATACTGAATAATGTATGGAACTACGATTATTTCGGAGATGCCAGAACCATAGATACACATGTCAAGAAACTCAGAAGCAAGATGGGAGATAAGGGCGAATATATCAGGACCATATGGGGAATGGGCTACAAGTTTGAGGTTGAGTGATGAAGAGAGCGAAGAGAACATCTATCAGAACAAAGATAACATTATCCCTGGCGGCAACAATTCTTGTCATGGTTGTCATGTCGTGTACCATAACTATGCTTTTTATTAAGAAGTATTTCTATAGAGGTATGGAGCAGATGCTTCTTGATACATACAAATCATGTAATGAACTTTTCGGACAGGATAAGGATATAGACAGTAAGGAACTGGCAAATGATGTCAAGAACCAGTCCGGTGCCATGATATTCATATTTGACAGTGCAAATATGCATGTGTACACGACGGTGAATGAGGAGGCTGCTGTCTATAACAATCTGTCGTTTATAGCTGATTATTTCAATTACAGCGGCGGCAAAAATCCTGATAATCCCAAGATAAAGAGAAAGCAGATCGAAAAAACAGACAAATATGATATACAGATAACAAATGATAAAAACACAGGTAACAGCTACTATGATGTGGTTGGATTCCTTGACAATGGGTTTGTTGTTATAATCAGAAAGCCAATATCCAGTGTGGATTCTACGATAGTTATATCACTAAAGTTCTTTTTTATCGTATTTTCTGCGGTGGCGATACTTGGATTTGTGATGATCTACTTTATAAGCAATGCGGTTGCAAAGCCGATAAAGAATCTTGCATCAGTTGCAAACCGTATGGCACAGCTTGATCTCGATGTGAAGGTGGATCATGCATCCAACGATGAGATTGGCGAACTGGCAGACAGCATGAACGAGATGTCTTATCAGCTAAAGAATACGCTTACAGAGCTGCAGCAGGCAAATGCAAAGCTGCAGACGGATATTGATGAGAAGGTGCAGATAGATGAGATGAGGAAAGAGTTCCTGTCCCATGTATCCCACGAACTCAAGACTCCTATAGCACTCATACAGGGATATGCCGAGGGCCTTAAAGATAATGTCATAGAGGATGAAGAGAGTAAGGAATTCTATTGCGATGTCATTCTGGACGAGGCTGGCAAGATGAATAAGCTTGTCAGACAGTTACTTGATCTGAATGAACTTGAATTTGGTGTTGACAGGGTTCAACCTGTGGTATTTGACATAGACGCACTCATAAAGAATGTTGTGGATTCATCGTCCATTCTGGTGGAGCAGAATCATGCAGTTGTGGAGCTTGCGGATGAGCTGAATGGTGTGTGCAACGTATATGCCGATGAGTTCATGATAGAGCAGGTATTTACCAATTATTTTACAAATGCACTTCATTACTGCACAGATGGAGGCAAGGTCAGAGTGTGGACGGCAAATCAGGATTATGACCAGCCAAGAAGGACTGATGATGGACTTATCACGGGCAACCTGAGAGTATTTGTATATGATGAGGGACCAAACATTCCTGATGATGAGCTTGATAAGGTGTTCATCAAGTTCTACAAGGTGGATAAGGCGAGAACGAGAGAGTATGGTGGAAGCGGTATAGGACTCTCAATAGTCGCTGCTTCCATGGCGGCCCACAACAAGAACTATGGTGTATACAATGTGGAAAATGGAGTTGTATTCTACTTTGATCTCGATATCATAAAAGAGGATGATGGTGAACCGGAAATGATACCTGAGAATACCGCAGATAACACGTCAGAACAATAAATACTTTGCAAGAAGGAAACTTTTAGGCTATAATTCTAGGGGTTTCCTTTTTCTGTTGGATTATGGCAGCCGCAAATATATCTATAAAATGGGAGAAGATTATGTCATACAGTGCAAAAAATATTGAGGTGTTAAAGGGACTTGAGCCGGTACGACTGAGACCGGGAATGTACATTGGCAATACAGGGCGAAGCGGACTGAACCACCTCATACAGGAGCTTATAGACAACTCGGTGGATGAGCATCTTGCGGGTTATTGCAACAACATATGGGTGAGCATCAACGAGGATGGATCGGCAACCGTATCCGATGATGGACGAGGCGTTCCGGTTGATATCCATGAGCAGGAGGGAATACCTGCTGAGCGTGTTGTTTACACAGTATTGCATGCAGGTGGTAAGTTCAACAGTTCAACTTATAAGATAAGCGGTGGACTTCACGGAGTAGGTTCTGCGGTTGTAAATGCACTGTCTAACAAGCTTATAGTGGATGTAGCCAGAGACGGTTACCTCTATCACGATACATATGAGAAGGGAATACCGACAACTGAGCTGGTTGACGGTATGCTTCCAAAGACAAAACTCAAGGAGAAGAGAACCGGAACCACGGTTACTCTATACCCTGATGATACAATATTCGAGACTGTAAAGTTCAAGGCTGATGCCATCAAGCAGAGGATCAAGGAGACAGCATATCTGAATCCAAACCTTACGATCACATTCCAGAATAAGAGGGACGGCGAGGAGCCTATAGTGTTCCATCAGCCAGGGGGACTTGCAGCATTTGTTGAGGACATATCACAGGGACTCACACATACATCACCTGTTGTCGCCATATCCGGTGAGAAGGACGGAATCGCCGCTGACATCGTATTCCTGATGACGGACGATGGTGAGGAGAATATCATAGGATTTACCAACAATATCACGAATCCTGAAGGTGGAACCCATGTGACGGGATTCAAATCAGCATTTGCCAAGCTTATCAATAATTATGCGAGAAATGAGCTTGGAGCTTTGAAAGAGAAGGATTCCAACCTGACAGGTGCAGACATAAGATCTGGCATGCAGGCTATCATATCCGTGAAGCATCCGGATCCTCAGTTTGAGGGACAGACCAAGACAAAGCTTTCCAATACGGATGTGTCAAAGGCTGTTGACGATATCGTGAAGGAACAGCTCACAGTTTATTTTGACAGAAATTATGATGTGCTGAAGGATATAGTGGACAGGGCGGTGGCGCTCTCCAAGAGAAAGGCGCTTGAGAAGTCCAAGATCAATATAAACAAGTTTTCATTTGAGGGAAATGGCAAGCTTGCAAAGCAGGAGTCCTCGGATTCATCTAAGTGTGAGATATTCATAGTCGAGGGGGATTCGGCGGGAGGCTCAGCCAAGACCGCGAGAAACAGAAAGTATCAGGCAATACTTCCACTTAGAGGTAAGATACTCAACGTGGAGAAGAAGCCTGTTGCAAAGGTGCTTGAGAATGCCGAAATCAAAGCGCTTATCAATGCATTTGGCTGTGGCTTCATGCAGGGTTACGGCAATGATTTCGATATAAGCAAGCTGAACTACGACAAGATAATCATCATGACGGATGCCGATGTGGACGGTGCCCATATAGCGACACTTCTGCTGACATTCTTCTATAGATTTTATCCTGACCTTATCAGCGAGGGACATATATACATAGCTATTCCGCCTCTCTACAGAGTTGGCGAGGGCAAGAACATCAAATATCTGTACTCAGATGATGAGCTTGCAAAGTACAGAAAGACGCATACAAGCAAGTTTACAATACAGAGATACAAGGGACTCGGTGAGATGGACGCAGACCAGCTCTATGAGACGACCATGAATCCTGAGACTAGACTTTTAAAGCAGGTATCAGTGAACAGCCGTATTGAGGCAAATCAGCTCACACAGACGCTCATGGGAACGGAGGTTGCACCTAGAAGAGAGTACATAGAGACACACAGTGCGGATGCTGTACTCGATATCTAAGCTTATATAGAGTTATATTTGAGAAATACTGCACAGAGTGTTTTCACAGTTTGTATGATGAAAGGGATAGATCATGTCGGAAAAGATATTAAATGTAGATTATGAGAGCGAGATGGGACAGTCATATGTGGACTATTCCATGTCGGTTATAACAGAGAGAGCTCTCCCGGATGTAAGGGATGGATTAAAGCCTGTCCAGAGAAGAATACTTTACTCACTGGACGGTCTTGCAGGCTCCGACAAGCCACACAGAAAATGTGCAAGAATAGTCGGAGATACAATGGGTAAATATCATCCACACGGAGACAGTTCCATATATGAAGGACTTGTAAATATGGCACAGAACTGGAAGCTGCCGATACCACTTGTTGACCCACACGGCAACTTTGGTGCGGTGGACGGCTCCGGTGCGGCTGCCATGCGATACACTGAGGCGCGCATATCCAAGTACACAGAGGATGTGTGTATGAAGGATCTTCCGTTCTTCAAGGACCAGTTCATACCGAACTTTGATGGAACGGAGACAGAGCCGACTTTCCTGCCTTTCCAGGTGCCAAATATCCTGGTGAGCGGTTCAACTGGTATCGCTGTAGGTATGGCGACAAATATTCCTACACACAATCTTGGAGAGGTCATAGATGCCACAGTTGCATATCTGAATGATCCTGAGATAGAGCTTGAGGATCTGCTTGCGCTCATGCCGGGTCCGGATTTTGCCACAGGCGGAATCATCAATGCCACACCTGAGGAGCTGTACAATGTGTATGCCACAGGACTTGGCAAGATCAAGGTGCGAGGTAAGGTTGAGGTCAGGGATATCGGATATGGAAGAAAGAGTATCTGTGTCACAGAGCTTCCATATACCATGATCGGAGGCACTGCCAAGTTCCTCGACACTGTTGCAGAGCTTGTCAGAAACAGAGAGCTTCCTGCGGTCGTGGATATTGCGGACAGAGGAGACAAGAACGGTGAATGTCTGTGTATCGATGTGAAGAAGGGAACTTCTGACGAGGAGATACAGAACATCATCAATATATTATATAAGAAGGCAGCCCTTGAGGACACATTTGGCGTGAATATCAACTGTATCAACAACGGCAAGCCTGAGGTCATGGGACTCAAGAAGATACTGAAGGTATACACAGATTTCAAGTACGGTCTGTATGACACCAAGTACAGAAAGCTTCTTGCACAGCAGGAGGAGATCAGAGAGATCAAGATGGGACTCCTCACAGCGGTTGACTGTATAGACCTGATCATAGAGATACTCCGCGGAAGTACAAAGGTTGCAGATGCAAAGGCGTGCCTCATGCATGGTGATACATCTAATATCAAGTTCAGATTCAAGGGCTCAGAGGCGGATGCGAAGTTCCTGTGTTTCACAGAGAAGCAGGCTGATGCGATACTTGCCATGAGACTTCAGAAGCTCATTGGTCTGGAGATCAATGCCCTCAAGAAAGAGCTGGCAGACGCTGAGAAGCTCATCAAGAAGTACACAAGGCTTATGGAGTCCAGAGATGCCATGAAGCAGCAGATGATAGATGACATGCATGAGATCAAGGCAAAGTATGCCATACCTAGAAGAACACAGATCCACAATTATGGAACTGTTGTTGTGAAGAAGGCTGAGGTCGTGGCTACAGATGTGGCTGTTCTTCTCGACAGATTCTATTACATCAAGGTCGTAGATGCAAATGTATACGAGAAGAACATAGAGCAGATCACGAAGGATTACAGATTTGCGGTTAAGTGTCAGAATCTTGACAGGATAGCGGTTTTTGCCGACAATAATCAGGTGTATACGATCAAGGTTGCCGACATCATCAAGCTTCAGGCGAAGAAGAACACCAGCAAGAAGGGCGGAGGAAGTCTTATAGGACGTCTTGCCGACAAGGGAATCCAGGTGTTCGAGTTCTGCAACATGAACGGTGACGAGAACATCCTGTTCATGGACTGTATAGAGCATTTTGTGACAGACAAGCTGCTGTTCGTCAGCAAGCAGGGACTTGCAAAGATTGTTGACGGCTCTGCATTTGACACCACAAGGCGTGCTGCAAATGCTTCAAAAGTCGGTGATGATATAATTTACATAGGTAAATTCTCTGAGGGAGATTTTATTATTGCACAGTCAGAAAAAGGATATTACATAAGAGTTGATATTTCCGAGATCCCTGAAAAGGGCAAGGGCGCAGCGGGAGTCAAGCTCATCAACTTAGAGGGTGACGATGTCATTGAGTCGGTATTTGTGGGAAGCACAAAGGATACCTTCAAGGTTGGAGACAACGAGATAATCTTCACCAGAGTTAAGCCGGGCAAGCGCGGCGGCAAGGGAAGCAAGCTTAGGTTCTAATACATTTGCATGCATGAGCAGAATATCTATTATAATATAGGCATAAGATAATACAGATACTTGACGTACAGTTTTCTGTACATTATAATATAAGTACAGAAAACTGTACATGAATTTGAGGAGGTGTTCTTATGTTAGCTGTTAATTATACAAACTTACGCGACAATATGAAAAAGTATATGGATAAAGTTACAGATGATTATGAAACAATGATTGTAACTCGTAAGGATAATAAAAATGTTGTTATGCTGTCTGAAGAGGCATATAATAACTTGATGGAAAATGTGTATGTAATGGGAAATAAAGCCAACTATGATTGGTTAATGGAATCGAAAGCACAGCTTGAAAAAGGAAAATTTGCTGTTCATGATCTGACGGAGGTATCTGCGGATGAATAAGGTCTTTACTGATAATGGTTGGAAAGACTATGTTTATTGGCAGACGGAAGACAGAAAGACACTAAAGAAAATAAATAGTCTTATAGAAGATATATGCAGAAATGGAAATGAAGGTATTGGCAAACCTGAACCGCTAACTGGAAATCTGGCTGGTTTTTGGAGCAGACGAGTAAATGATAAGGACAGAATAATATACAAGATAGATGATGATAACGTATATATTCTTGCTTGTAGATATCACTACAGTGACAGATAGAAGCTGTGTGCCAGTGGGAAGAGATATAATATAGATCAAAAGATGTTAGACTTGAAAGGACAGAGACAGATGATTTCAATTTTGGACTATGATTGCGATTATCTTCTCAAACCTACTGTAAATATAGCATTATAAGGTGCATAGTGAAAAAATCTTCTGATTATACTAATTATTTACTAATTACAATGCCTTAAATGCATACCAAAATTAAAATCGAATAGAATATTAGGACATCTAAATAAGTCCATATACTTGTATTTATTATGAGTATGTGGGCTTATTTTAGTGCCTTAAAATTCAAGGTGAGGAAATATACATAAAAGTCATTTGAAACCGAATATGAGCCATATAAGCCCATTTAAGCCATTATATAACGTGGTATAAGAAATAGTGATTTCATTTGAAGAATTGGAGGAAGAAACAGATTGAAAGAAGAAATAATTAAGTCTGGTATTGTAAGACGGATTATTGAAAGAGTTGAAAATGAGAATGGATTGTTTATATCACCAGAGACAACAGATATTATCCTGACAGCATTTTTAGATACTGTAGAAGATATTTTATCTGAAGGTGATAGCATCAAATTAAAAGGTTATATGACTATCTATCCGCAGCTATATAAATCAAGGCAGATTACCATTTTCAAATCTTGTATAGGTCGGAATCTGGTATTGATACGATTGCAAAAGATGAAGTATTTGTGTGTCTATTTGACTATAAATCTACATGGACTTCTAATTATGGTAGGTTAATTCAGAAGTTGGATAATGGCACATATCAGCTTGTAAAGGGTGTATATTCAAGATCCACAAAGGAATTGACCTATACGCTTGACAGGAATGTTTATTTCAAGTCTAAGAACAGATGGGGATATAAGAAAGAGAAGGTAACTGCCAGTGACCTTGTAATTAAGATGTTTGTTGTCAATTATGACATGAAAAATAATACTATGGTGTGGCATAAGAACAATGATACAAAGGATAATTACTACAAACATTTATTCCCAGTCACCGATAAACAATACAATGAGATTTTAAGAGTGCATGAACAGGACGGAGCAATCACCGATAGGCAGATTATGGAGATTGTCAATGCGGTAGAGTTTAAGCCCGATGATTGGAAACCTTGGTATAATAAAAGAACATATGAAAGTGTCGGCTATGTCGGAGGAGATATTGATTATGAATCATACTCATTTATCAAGTGGAAGAACATGATTCAGAGGTGCTATAGTGATGTTGTGCATAAATTAAAACCTTATTACATGGACAAGGAAGTTTGTATTGAATGGCAGAACTACCAGAATTTCAAGATATGGTTTGACACACATTATATTCCAGAAACTAAGGTCGATCTGGACAAAGACCTGCTCTATAAGGAAGGTAATATCTACAGTCCAGAAACGTGTGCTTTTATGACGCATTTCTTGAATACTGTATTTGAAGATAGAGGAATCGAAAGCAATATCCAGCAGAATGATGATGGTACATATTCAGTATCAATGAATGTTCTTAACAAAAAGATTGATATAGGTGTATTCGATTCAGAGGAAGAAGCACATACTGGATTTATAGATGGCAAGATTGATTATATTTGTGATCTTGCGGAAAAGTGTAAGGGCAAAGTGCCAGATTATGTATATGAAGGTATGCTGAATTATAAGATTGAAATTGACTAATAATCGGAGGTGGCAGATTTAACTCCGCTGCCAGTGCGGTCATGCTTATGCGAAAACCAAGTGGCATCAGAAAAAAGAAATCATGACTTATGCCTACCGCTGTTATTCCCAGAACAGGACTGGAACGGTATCTGCAAGACTGAAAAGAGGCTTGAGCATTGAGGGCGTCTGTCCGGTGCCGATAGTGCAGGACTGGAAGCTGTATACTATGGCGCAGAAAGTATTTCATACCATCTTCGATGACAGGGAGAAAACCATCTGGGAGGCAGAGGCGCTTTTGGGTAAGTCCATATCAGGGGTGGTGCAGTCAGATTTATTACAGGACAAGACCTCGGTGGAAGAGCAGCTCCGGCAGGAGCAGGGCAGATATGACGTCTTATTGGAAATGCGGATGAATAACGAAATTCCAAAAGAAGTGTTCTACCGCAAACAGATGGAGGTGGAGCGAAAGATAGCGGAACTGGAACAGCAGTTGCTGCAGTTTCAGGATGTAAAGGCGGCTACGGAAGAGGATGTCAGTACAAAACGGAAAGACCTGAAGAAACTGCTGGAGCAGGGACTTGTTCTGGAGAACGGAGAGTTTACGGAAGCCGACATTGATAAATATGTATATGGAATCCGGGTTTATGAAGAACATTTTGAATGGATGCTGAATTTAAAGACGGATGCGGGAGGAGAGCTTGACAGTATGGGTTCTCCTGTTTATTTTACGACCATCACAGTCACGCCGGATGATGAAAGGGTGTGGTTTAAGGCACATCCGCAGTGGTCGAAGTCCAATAAGTATGCGGAGCTGGAGGTAAGGATTTATATATAAAACGAAAAAATAGGGCGGAGGGACTATGAAGCAGTCTTTCTGCCCTGTTAGATTTTTGCTATTTTTTGAGAGTTAATGATGATTTTATTAAATGCTGTTGTATAATATTATGAAAAATGGTAAAATATGACAAAAACGGAGAGTTATAGACTCAGTTAGAGGTGGAAAATTTGAATAAAAGATATAAATCACTACTTTCAGGAAAATTAAAGACTGTAATTCCTCAATTTCAACCTGTAATAAAGACAAAAAATATAAATAAGGATGATAAAAAAGCTAATGATGAAAATACTAATAATAAAAAGATAAAAGATGAAAGTTAATAATTTCGGAGGAATATAGAGTGGATTTAAAAGATTTGTTTGAGATATTACCAGATATTATACTATATGTTACGACAGGATATCTATTCATTTTAGTTTTTAATTTTATTTCCTTGCGAAAGAAAATGGAGGATATAAATGGTATATTCTGTGCTTCTTTGGCTATAGGATTTGTTATAAAAGCAATCTTATGTACTTTAAAAATAAGATTTAGTTATTATGTTAATATTGTTGGCCTTTTAGCATTTAGTGTCTTATTAGGAGCTTTATTGGGATATTTTATTAATAGCAAGTTATGTAAAAAAATTTTAAAAAAATTGCATGTGAATAGAAGTATAAATGAAAATATTTGGCATGACATTATGGATATAGACAAGAGAACTATGTGGATTAGAGCAGTAAGTAAAGAGAGGGAGCAGGTTATTGTTGGGATATTGGTTATGGTTGAGGAATTTCAGAGATTTCCTCAACTGTTGTTACAACAGTATCAGATTTTTGATTTGGAGGGGAATTTAGTAGAAGGTTATATTGCTAATGCAAATCAACAAATATTGATAAGGACGGAGGATTTTGAAAATATTGATATAGTATATGATTTAAAAAGTTCTCAGTATGAGAAAATTGAATTTGGAGACCAGCTATGAAAAGTCAACCATAGATTAGCTGAAAATTAGTAAATCATTTTCGTGGTAAAAATGGGTAACCTTAATAAGGCTCCCTGATGGGTGCTTTTAAACAAATCTATGATGTAGGTATCCAGACCTCTTAATCGAGGTTGAATTCTACTTCGTCAGTGAGCATCTTCCAGATGACTCTGACAAGCTTGCCGGCACAGTGCCCGAGGGCATTATAGTGAGTCCGGCCTTCAGCCATCTTGGTTTCGTAGTAAGCCTTGAAGGTGGCATTATTTTTAACAACATTGTGAACTGCATTAACAAGTGCATATCTGAGAACTTTGGATCCACGTTTGGACATTCTGGTCTTCTTAGCCTGAAAGTTTCCAGACTGATAGACAGAAGGATCCAAACCAGCATATGCAAGCAGCTTGTTGGGGCTGGAGAAACGGTGTATATCACCGATTTCACCAAGTATCATTCCTCCATTGATATATCCGATACCAGGAATGGTCATAATGACAGAATCGTTGAATTTCATTATTTCTGTCATTTCAGCTTCAACTCTTTCTAATTGGCTATCGAGTAACTCTATTTGTTGTATGGTGTGAGTTACCTGGATAGATAGAGAACTGTCGCTGGCACCGACAGACTTCTGTGCGAGAACTCTTAACTGCTGAGCCATCTCTTTATCAAAGCGTCCGTGCGAGTTCACTTTGAGAAGATGAGCCAGATGAGTCATATGCATAGAAGCAATAGCTTCCGGTGTTGGAGCTTCCTTGAGAAGCGCATAGACAGATTTTTGATGCAGGCCTGATTTGAAGAAATACTGCAATTCAGGGAATATCTCATCCACGTAAGAAGTCAGCTGAATCTTTAAGCGAGTTCGCTGCTTAATGGTTTTCTGGCGGAATCGCCCAAGGGCTTTTAAGTCCATCAGATCAAGATCATAGAAGGTCACAAATCTGAGAGATTCCTGCATCATGAGAGTTTTGCAAATGATGTATGTGTCGACTTTGTCAGTCTTCGTTTTGCGAATGTTGTTTTTACGCATAGTAGAAGTCTTGATGGGGTTCAACACACACACTTTGTAATTCTTAGCAACAAGATATCGAACAAGGTTGTCGCCGTAGTGTGCCGTCGATTCAAGACCAATGATGAGGCTGTCCTTGTCTAGAGGATCTAGCTTGGAAAGTAGCAGTTGGAAGCCATCATTGTCATTTGTAAATTTGAACGGCTTGATTAGTTCTTCACCATCAGAAGATATGGCTGAGGCAAAGTGATTGAGTTTGGCAATGTCAATGCCTACATAAATCATGAGGTTGTACTCCCTTTCTAAAGTCTGATACCGTGATATCCACCATCGATTATCATCGTAGACTTGATGGAAATAAGTACTCAGATTACTCCGGCAACATCCAGCTATAAACAATTCAGATAAAGGTAGCGGCAATACACTCCTACGAGTAGTCAGAGCTACAGGAAAGAATCAAAAGTCCACAGTATCTGAATGTATTGAACCACGATATTAAAATGAAAGGAATGAATGATTATTAGATTCTAAATAATCATACAAGGAAGGGATGATGCTTGATTTAGGAGTAGAAATATATATTTTAGAAAAATATCAGGATGTTGGAGAACTATGTAATTTAATACAATACTTGAGTAAAGGGGCGATGTGTGCTATTTTTAATGAACTTTCTTTTCCTGTAACAGTTATACTTGAAAAGAATTATGTCGATAGATTATATAGAGATGCATACTATTCATATTTCTCTAATAAACATTTTGATATGCCAAGGAATTGTCAGAGACTTGCAATGTTTCAAGGAACGTTTGAATATCAAGACTTTTTGTTGGGCAACGATACGGACAAGCATAAAAAAATACAAGATGCTTTTATCGGGACAATTGTGATTAAGCCAACACCTATTATACATAGTAATTGTACTATGGGAAGAACTTTACTAAGTCCCCAAATGATGCATTTGCCTAAATGTTATATACGTACAACAAAGTTTAATGTTTCTATATTAGGAGCAGAGTATGAAATAGAAGCTTTTCCTTTTACGGGACAAGATGGGGAAGTTATGACTTGTGCTGAAACGTGCATATGGGAAATCTTAGAATATTTTGGTACAAGGTATCCTGATTACAAAACTGTATTACCCAATGATATAATAGCTAAATTGAATAGTATTTCACAGGAGAGGATACTACCTTCAGAAGGTTTAACTTTTTTGCAAATGTCTGATCTTTTGAAAGCATTTGGATTTGAACCACGCTTATATGCTAGAAAATCTTATGAAAATGTAGAACAAAAATCCTTGACAAAATCATATAATAATAGTAGCCTGAGTGTATTTAGAAAGTTTTTTCACTATTATGTAGAATCAGCGATACCATTGATTGTTGGAGTTGGGGATTCTGTTCATGAGGAACATGCTGTAGTATGTATTGGACATGGAAAAAAAGATTATACATTAAGAAATATTGAAATAAAAACTGTTGGAAATTTAAAAATTGTTGATACAGCAAGTTTCTATAAAGATTATGTTATCATTGATGATAATCAAATACCGTATAGATTGGAAGAATTTGACCATTTTGCTAAAAATAAGCATATGAAGGTACAATTTTTAGCAGTACCATTATATAAGCATATTTTTTTGGAAGTAAATGGGGCGTTAGAAATTGTTAATAATTTTTTTGAGGCATATTCTAGCGATATAGAGAATATGCTGAAAGATATGAATTTATTGAAATACAACTCTGAACCTTTGGTCATGCGATTATTTTTAACTACTTCTAGAAATTTTAAGAAATTTAGGATAAGGAAGGCAAAAACAATGGAGGAAAGGCTTCTTTATTCCGAAATGAAGTATCCTAAATTTATTTGGGTTTGTGAATTTTCAACGTTTTTTACATATACGCGAGAAAAGAAGGTTGTTGGTGAAATTGTTTTAGATGCAACGGCATCTGGTGAAGCTGTTTTTGATAGTATAATTGCTGTCAGGATAGGTAAGTATAATGGATATAGAGAGGCATTTGAGAATATTGAGTGCTTGTTTAGGAGGCTTGAGGATTATGTAGAAAGCTATTCGACAAAATATCCTTTATATAGAAATAATCTTAAGAAGGGAGGCTTCAAAGAATGATAGTGGTACAGAAGCCGGTAGTGACCTCGGAAAAAAGATATTCTTTTGAGAATACAAGTGAAAGAGTGCAGAAGGCTAATGGGATTATTTATAAAGCACTGAGAGAAAACCAAAGAAAACAAAATGATGGTTTGCAATATGCAGCATTGTTTAGAGCAAAATAAGTTTTTCAATATGTGTAGCAAAACAGATATAAAAAGCAGTAATAGACTTATGTTTGCTTTTGGGGATAATGTTGTGTATGTTTTACACATTGCTTTTAAAGTAGAATACAAGAACCTGATATGAGAATCATTAAATTTTTAATTTGGGTTCATGTAAACATGGATTGAGGATAAATGAGAAGAGATAAATGATTTCTATGTGGGTAAAACCACGTACCTCGGGGTAAAAAGTCCACTAAGTCTAATGACAGCACAGGCTGCGATTGCCAATAGATAGGAGTTCTTTTCCTTTGAATTACCGCTTGGTTTCAAGGAAGCAGAAGCCTATTGAAAGGCTAACGGACGGTATTTAAGGAAAAATCAATGGAGAGATATTACCGTAAGAGTGCTTATCGACCTTGATTGAAAACCGAACTAAAATAAGCGTATCATTAGAAATAGTGATACGCTTATTTTTGTGCGTCCTGCGGTGCACGTCGCTAAGTGGTGAAAGTCCCTAAATACGCCCTAGTAGTGGGAAGGATACAGCCAAGACCAATGGGGTCCATCGTGAGGTGGAATCTGAAGGAAGGTGGAGGCAAATCTCTGGTCTGACGAACAGAAATCACATGAGGCTACGGTTAAGGATAAGGTTGCAAAACAAACTAAAGTCCAATAACTACTCGGAATTAGCTGTAGTAAATGTGGCAGATATATGGAGAAAAAGTGATGTGTGGTACCAGGGGAGGTCTCGTCAGCGGATGGAAGAAGGTTAAGTAGATTCAATCATTTCAGCAAGTGCTATACACAATAGTTTCTTGAATATGATTGTTTCCTTTATAGCTTTATAGTCCCCCCCGGTATATGCTAGGTACTTAAATTACTGTGGTTTAGGTGTACCCCATTACATGTGTTATATGCTATCCTTTGTGAAAATAAGCGATTTTGGGGCAAATTGGCTTTGTAATTGCGTAGCTGATAAAGTTTACCTATGGTGTATTATGAAGCGGATTTAGTGCGATTTCTATTGATTTTCTCTAATGATATGAGGATGTTTCTTGTGGGAAACTGGATGTGGTTCATCTTAAATCTTGTGTAAATTCTAATAAGTGAATAGAAGATATGGCTGCCAGTTGGTCATATCTTTTTCTTTTGGCATTAATTTCTTTGTGGAGTAATTTTCTGTGTGCTGATATATATTTGATTATGATATATTCCATAGTGTGCCTCCTTAATCTTCCATGCTAAAAGGTTTATAATCAAAAGGATCTGGTTCATTGATTACTTCATGCGGTAGAAACATTTCTGTATAAAGTAATTTTTGAGCATATAGAGCTTCTTGTGTGTACTGATTTAGAGAGCCACGTTTGAGAGATAGGGCAAATAATTCTTCATGGGATAGTTGCCTGATTTGTGATTTTGTCATTATAAAATTCCTCCTTTGAATGGTTGTTGTTTTGCTTTTCAATAGTTACGCAACGAGAAGCGGAAAAGGTGAAATTTTTTTGAAAAATATCGAGAGGTAAAATTTTTAAGTCCGTGTATAGAACAACCAGCTACAGGGCGGTAGAGAAAAACAGATCCCTTTTTTAGTTTAAGCCACCCCCCCCGGCACATAATATCCTACTAAGCTAGTAGGAATATATAACAATAAAGAACAGTATAAAAAATAGGGTGTAACTTCATCGGCTACACCCTTATTTTTTAGGCTTCTTTTATCCTTTTGACTTCTTCCGTCTGTACTTCTGTACTTCCGTAATAGTTTCTTATATCGTCCATCCACTTTAGATGATATTAAACAGTTAGAAAGTTATTTGCGTTTGGCAAGAACCGAATATCAGACTTTCAATGCAGAAATTGCAAATGGTACTCATGCAAGCTCATTAGAAGCTATGAAAAATACTTTAGCAACTATGTCACAGGAAATTGCTCTAATTGAAGCAAAATTCAATTCTATTAAAATGCCTGATAATGTAAAAACTCAGATTGAAGAGTTAAAGGCTTCAATGGAATCTATCAATAGTATTAGTGATCCGCAGGAAAAGATTGCAAAATACAATGAGATGGTATCTTCTTTGAAGAGTTTACAGAAACAGTATCAAGTTACTTCACAGGAACAGAAGAATCTAAATGCTGATATGGCAACTATGCAGGGTATTGTGAGTGAAGGGTACGGACATATGCTTAAAAGAACTTGTGTGGATCAATATAAGAAGAAATGCCTTATATTTTATGCGAATAATAGAATTGTTGAAATCAAGGATGAAGAGGATGCAATCAGTAGAGCAAAATATGAAGAAAAACATACATCATCAAGAAAAGAAATGGCAGACACAAGAATGTCTGAATTGATTAAGAAAGCTATGGAGGTAAGATAATGGCAGGTAAGAAGTATTATTACAATGATTTTGATGGTAAAAAGGTTGAATATGTATTAGAAAAGGGATTATCCCTCAGTCAGAAAATGAGTTTTGTTGTAGAAGTAGCAGGTACAGTTGTATCAAAAGATGTCGGATATGCACATGTATTAAGACAGCCAATGTTTGAATATTGTCTTATTACATATTATACAAATATTGCTCTGTTTGAAAGTGGGGACGAATTCAGTCTGGACAAGGTGGATAAATTCATTAAGGATAACAAGGAAAATGTTATTGATGTTATTCGTGAGAATACATCTGCTGATGAGAGAGCAGAACTTGACGATGCTTGTAATGAAGCTATCGAATATAGAAAGTTGCATTACAATGATTTAAAGGATGAGATTGAGGATTTATTACAGGTAGTCAGAGAGTTTGTTGTTAAGCCAGACTACATGAATGAACTTTTACAGGCTCTTACAAATGCTGTAAATACCTTTGCTGATAGGGGAGATATTGATTACGAGGCAGTAAATAAGCTGGTTGATATTATTCCTTTTATGCAGAAGTTGGATAATAAGGATGTGGCAAAAGCTATTGTAAAAGAGTTTCATAATGACAATAAAGGCTTATCGTATGATGTATCGAAGCAGCCTAAAAAGAGTAATAAGGGGAGAAAACCAAAGACTGAATTTACAGTAGAAAAGGGCGAAAAGACCGAATAAATAAGGCTTTTGCGTATATGTGAGGACTGGGGCGAAAAATCCTAGTCCTTATTTGTATGCAGGAAATATAGGATTAAAATGTAGCAAAGAGGTAGTAGATACTCTATCGGTACATAAAAGTCGGGACTATTGACACGGAAAAACTTAAAAAAAGAAATTGTTATTTTTTATTTATTTTCCATAATGGTAGTAGGTACTTTTGTGTGAATAATTTTTTTGAAAAAATCGTTATCGTGGGTACTTGGGAAGTACAGATAGATAATAGATAATATACAGATAAACAATAGCTGATAAAGGCTAAAAATTGAATTGGAGGTTATAACACAATGGATAACATTAAAGCAAAACATTATATAGAATATACAAAGGATGGTATTACAGATAAATTCCACGAAGGAGACAAGGTAATATGCCGAACTACTGACAAGGAATACACAGGAACAATTACTTGCGTTGGAGAGTTCAAGGAAAGTGAAGAGGCAGAGCCAGTAACGGTCATTTGCCTTGATACTTCTAAATCTGTATGGAGTCATTCAAGTGAGATTATCAAATTTGATGATATTGAGTTTATGTGCAAGAATTTCTTGGCAGATACAGATATAAACAGCGATATTTCAGATGAAGAAGCAAAGAAGAATACATATATCCACATGTTTACTGGTATGGGGTATGATAAATCCAAAGTAGAAAATGTTTGGAATAGCTTGGATAAACTTATGAAGCAATTTGATATTCCATTTGAAAAAGCTATGGGAGGTATGATATATGCACTTAAATATGATTGTGGCATTGAAATTCCATAAAAAAATATCTGTGGTGTTGATGTAGGATTTATACAAAAGTCAATACCAGCATATCAGAAAGAAATGGCTAAATGTTTTGGTATGGCGGTAGCAGGAGGTCTTGTGTATCTGCTTGCTGAAAGCTTATCAAAAGAATAGTAACAGAATATATTATTTTGATTAGGGCAGAGGTTGTAATGACTTCTGCCTTTTATATTAAGGAGCGTGATTATTATAGAAAGCGCAGCAGTTACGTTGGATAGTAAGGTTTTATTGAATATAAAAGAAGCGTCCGATTTATTTGGAATTGTACAGCATAGACTTAGAGAGATAGTTCGTGAAGATTATGGAAATAAATATCATTTGATGCTGGGGAGAACTATCAAGATCAAAAGAAAGCAATTTGAGGAATTTATAGATAATGTTGAACAGATTTAAGAAATGGACAATGTGCTTTGGATGTGGTATAATTCGATGTGGTATACATTCGAGGCACTCTGATTTAAGGAGGCTCAAGAATGGCAAATAAAGCTACGTCAGAAAAAAACAAGCCTGCTAGAAAAACATTAAGACCTAACGAATATTACAATCCTAAAACAAAGAGGTATGAATACCACTATAAGGATTGTTTTGGAAAAGAAAGGGTTATTAGTTCATATAGGCTTGAAATGACAGACCAATTACCTAAAGGTAAAAAGTCAACAAAGAGTTTGCGTGAAAAGGAGGCAGAGCTTAACGCATATCTCGAAAACAACATTGATATTGATGGAGCAAAACTTACTCTGTTAGAGGTTGTAGACAGATACCTCAATTCTTTATACAACAGAAAGAAGTTAGCACACAATACCAAAGTTGGTTACAATGTTACAGTGAATACGCTGAAACAATATAAACTGGGTTATATGGAGATTGGAAAAATCAGACCAGAACATTGCGAAGAGTGGCTTGCTGATATGAAGAAAAAGTATAGAGGTTCATCTATTCAGACACAGATTAGTCTTATTAAAAGAACCTTTGAGTATGCTTTAGATTATGATTATGTAGCAAAGAATCCATTCAGACGCATTACAACAGACAGGAGCGATAGCAAGAAGATGGAAGCTCTTTCTGTAGAAGATATGAACAGATTTCTCAATTTCTGTTCAAAAGACACGCATAGTTCACATTGCTATGATATGTTATATGTATTGTTTTGGAGTGGATTAAGAGCGTCAGAATTATGTGGACTTACTCTTGATAACATTGATATGGATAATCGAATGATAACCGTTGATAAACAGTTACAATGTATCAATCACACTCATGTTGTACTGCCTACAAAAACAACGAATGGTGTAAGAACTATTCCTATGACAGATGGGGTGTATGAAAGTTTCCAGCGTATTATTGAGAATCGCTATTTAAAAGGCGATATAGAACCTGTATGTTACGATGAACAAGGCAATGCATATGAAGGATTTGTATTTCTTGCAACGAGAAGCAGAAGAACTATTGTAAGAGGTCATGTAGAAGAATATCTACAGAATTGTATTAAAAGGTTTAATAATGCGAATCCAGAAAATCCTATTCGTAAATTTGAACCTCATATTTGCAGACATACATTTGCTACGAATATGCAATATTTACCACCGAAGACATTACAGTACATATTGGGACATGGTAATATATCTACAACGATGGATAACTATGTGGATGTTAAACCAGGAGTTGAACAGCTTACACAAATCAATGCAATAGCGAATCAACTCAATGCTAATTAGTATGAATTTTAGCATACTAAATATTTGCTAATTACAATGTGTAATGAGATGTAACGAAACATACAAAAATGTAATGAAATGACAGCAAGAATTGTTGGAAATGTACGCAAGCATTGGGATAAGGCTTAACTTGAAAGGACAGAGACAGATGATTTCAATTTTGGATTACGATGCAGGAAACATAAAAAGTGTTGAGAAGGCAGTGCAGTATCTGGGTGAGGAGGCTGTCATCACAAGGGACAGAGATGTGATCATGGCTAGTGACAAGGTTATACTTCCGGGAGTTGGAAGCTTCGGAGACGCCATGAATAAGATCAGGGAGTATGGACTTGAGAACGTCATCTATGATGTTGTGGATGCAGACAAGCCGTTCCTTGGAATATGCCTTGGACTTCAGCTTCTGTTCAAGACCAGCGAGGAGTCGCCGGAGGCCACAGGACTTGGAATCTTAGACGGTGAGATACTTCGTATACCGGATGCGCCGGGACTTAAGATACCGCAGATAGGATGGAACAACCTTGAGATAAATCCAAGGGCAAGACTTTTCAAGGGACTTCCTGAGAATCCATATGTCTACTTTGTTCATTCATATTATCTGAAGGCTAAGAATCCGGAAGATGTGGCAGCATCCACATTCTATTCAACTCAGATTCATGCCTCTGTGGAGCATGGCAATGTATTTGCATGTCAGTTCCATCCTGAGAAGAGCTCAGAGGTTGGACTTAAGATACTGAAGAATTTTATCGACCTGGAGGTGTAGAGCATGCATACAAAGAGAATAATACCATGTCTTGATGTTAAGAACGGAAGAGTTGTAAAGGGTGTAAATTTTGTAAATCTTACAGATGCCGGAGATCCTGTTGCGGTTGGTGCAGCATATGATAAGGCGGGAGCTGATGAACTCGTATTCCTTGACATAACAGCTTCATCAGATCAGAGAAATATAGTGGTTGATATGGTAAGACGTGTAGCCGAGACTATATTTATCCCATTCACAGTGGGTGGTGGAATCAGAACAGTGGATGATTTCAAGGCGATACTCAGAGAGGGCGCAGACAAGATATCAGTGAACTCAGCAGCCATAGACAATCCTACACTTATAGCAGATGCGGCTGACAAGTTCGGAAGCCAGTGCGTCGTTCTTGCCATCGATGCAAAGAGGCGTGATGACGGATCCGGCTGGAATATATACAAGCATGGCGGACGTATCGACTGCGGAATAGATGCAGTTGAGTGGGCCATGAAGGCTGCAGAGCTTGGCGCAGGAGAGATATTGCTGACCAGCATGGACTGTGATGGAACAAAGGCGGGATATGACATAGAACTCACCAGAACCATAGCAGACAACGTAAACATTCCAGTCATAGCTTCCGGTGGCGCGGGAACTAAGGATCATTTTTACGACGCCCTGACAGAGGGCGGTGCGGATGCAGCCCTTGCGGCTTCATTGTTCCACTATAAAGAGCTTGAGATAGGAGATCTGAAGAGATACCTTCAGGATAAAGGAATTCCTATGAGACTGTAGAGAGAAATTCCTTTAGTGTCTTTTTTCTAATGAGAGACTTATTAGAGAACGTATCCGAGGAAATCCATCTCCGCGGCATAGGTATCCACAATGATATTCTTACTCCTTATTCGCTTGAAAAGGACATCTCACAAGGAATTTAAAAAAATACTCTTCAGGGGAAGCCCCTGAAGAGTAAAACTAGCTTATAGCAGATAACGAAAACTTATTACTGCTCAATATATGTAGAATTTCCTGATGCTGTATTGTCATCATCTGAGTTGGAGATACCGTAAGAGGCAGCATCCTCGGATGCAATGTCATCCAGGTAAGGATTGCCCGTGTCAACACCCTCAGCATGCAGGGCATCATTAAGCCATGGGTCGTTGTAGTCTTCAACGTTCATGTTGTTAAATACATATTTTCCATTCTTGTCGAAGAAGAGCTCGCACCAACCGCAGCTATCAGGTGTACCCCCGATGAGGATGACGCTGTGTGAGCCGTCCGCGTTCTTGATCTCATGACGGAAATATTTGTCAGGACCACATTTGTCGGTGATATCTTCCTTGGTATCTCCGAGAACAAGGTAGAGACGGCCGTTTTCAACTTTCGTGTAACCATTGACATCATCTGTGGATATTGTGAATTGGATGGAGTTTCCCTCACTGTTTTCCTCGTATGTCACTTCGGTACCATTTGCCAGGTGGAACGTCTGCTTTATGTAGTCGATGGCAGCCGAGACAGTGGTCCTTGTCGCCGGGAAGCACAGCAGAACAGCACACACGGCGGCTGCTATTGCTGCATATTTTCCAATGCGTACGAGCCTGCGGCCTGATCTGCCAGTCTGAGCCTGTTCGGCAAGCTTTGCCCTGAGATCGTCTTTGTCATCCTGGGGCATGGTCACATTGTCCATGGTAGCTTTGTATAGTTCGTTTATATCTTTATTATTCATGATCTATTCCTCCTTTAAAAATTCTTTTAATTGATCTCTTCCGCGGGATATCCGCATGGAGACGGCTGAGGTTGACAAATGAAGCATCCTTGCAATCTCCTTGAATGAATACCCCTCGTAGTAGTGCAGATACAGAGCAGTACGGTATGTATCGGGCAGCCTGTTTATGGCTGTGAGCATCGACTGTTCCTCTATATTGAAGCCACTTGTGAGATCATCGTTTGCCAGCTCTTCGTAGCTGCTGTTCAGCCTGTTTGCCGCTGATTTCAAATGGTTTCTGCACATATTTGCTGTCATGGTGAGAATATAGGACTTCTCACTCCCCTTTGATATGTGAGGACTTTTTTCTATAAGCTTTGTATATACATTCTGTACAATATCTTCGGAGTCCGCTGTATTGCCAAGAAAACTCATGGCCAGACGAAATACATTGTCCGAGTAATTGTCATATAGTTCAAGCAGTTGCTGCTGCTTCAAGGGTCATCACCTCCGTGGTTCTTATGTATGAGAGAATCAGGAATCGTGTTCCTTCTCAATTGAGTTCTCATATATAAAACAAATCAAAGTATCAAAATAGCACATAGAATGAAAAATTTCTATATTAAAAATTGATCTGCTAATTTGGGGTGGACGTGAATACTATTGCGTGCCATGCGGTAGTGAAATCTTACATTGCTTGCATCAAATGCAACAAGGATCTTTAATGACGGATTACAAAAAATATAGATTTTATACTAAATAATATATATAATAAAGATCATATATGAATGTGATATAGGGGTTGTAATAATAGTTATTTTGAGGGAGTTTGGTGTGAATGGAGAAGAAGCCTAAAAGTATAAATATGCTTATGGCGTATATGCGAGATACAAAAGGATTAAATATTTCTGGAAGTAGAGATAAACAGAAACTTAGATACATGGGATATTTCCATGGGTATAAGGGATATCGATATCATAATAATCCGGCGAATACATATATATTCAACTCATTTGATGAGATTCAGGCAATTTATGAGTATGATATGGCAATTAAGACTATGTTTTATCCAGAGATAATGTTTTTGGAAACAACATTTAAGAATTATGTATTAGAAGTTATTTTAGAGGAAGCAAAAAGTAAACGATTTGCAGATATTTATGCGAAGTTATTAATAGATTACAAATCATATCCAATAGGCAGTGGTGAATACAAAAAGGCTATAAATAAGAGAATGAATCTTAGAAATAAAGTATACAGTCTTATCTCAAGAGACTATGGGAAACGATTTATAGTAAATCATTATTATGATAAAGACCAACCGCTTCCTATATGGGCGATATTTGAATTAATTAGTCTTGGTGAATTTGGTACATTTATAGATTGCCTTGAACCTGTTATTAGGAAAAAAGTATCTTCGAATGTGGGGATAAAGGTTGTATATGACGGGGATGGCAAATTATTACCAATGATAGTGTATGCATTAAAGGATTTAAGAAATTCTGTGGCTCATAATAATACAATTTTTGATACTCGATTTAAAACAGGAAATATAAGTAAAAGAATTGGTGGATTTATAAGTGCAGAAACAGGAATTATGAACATTAAGTTTGAATCAATTGTTGATTATGTTATTCTCATTAGCTTTATGATGAACTTATTGCAATGCCCAAAGAAGAAGATTATGTCATTTATCCGATTGTTTGAAAAAAATTCTGAAGAGTTAAGAGCAAAGGTTTCCACATCAATTTTTAACACTATTGTTTACACTGATACTAGAACAAAACTTGGGTTATTGAAAAAATATTTATAATAAATTATAAAGAACTATTGCATAACGTTATTTAGTATGGCATAATATAATACAGAATTGCGGCGGACGTCTGAGGACTATGCCTAAGGAAGTTGGATGCGTCCGGCTTCCTTTTTTTATAGTTACGAGGCCTGGTTAGTGACAGGTGTCATTACCTAGAGCTTTTTATTGTGTCATTTTTTGCTTAGTAAGGCAAAATCAACATTCAAAAAATTCCATCCCCACCCCAAAATCTATATGTTTCTCAAAACATCCCGTAGAATCTACGAGGCAAAAGATCCTCACAACTATAATGAGTCACGTGATCAGGACAGAGCTGATCAGTGAACCTTGAAAATTGAATAGTTCCTCAGTAGAAAACTGAGGCGGAACAGTTGCTGAGGAACATAAAAACGGAATTACCGATAACAAATGAACAAAGGAAAATAGCACAGTCTAACCTGCAGAAAAAGGTAAAGAATTACTATGACAATATATGAGGAGGAAACACATATGTTTAGAGACCCAAGTGTCAGTATTCACACTCAGGATGGGAGTAAGCTTGTTGCGATGGAAGATTATATGTTCAATGACAGAAAGCTCTGGGTTCAGGGCAGAATTACACCGGATTTGGTGGATTCCCTGCTTAGCCAGCTTATGGTCATCGAAGATGATTACGGATTTGCCGGAATGCTGGGGCAGAATGATATAGATGTGACAATTTACATCAGCAGTCCTGGTGGAAGTCTCACATCACTGAATCTGTACGATTATCTGATTCACACTCCGTTGAAGATCAGAACGGTTGTGACAGGTTATGCATACAGTGCCGCTGCCTTGCTGTTCCTTGCCGGTTCTGAGCGCTGCTTCATGCCATATAGCCGAGTGATGTTCCACGAGCCATTTTACACAGGAAATGGTGTGGAGAATGAGAGTATAGAGGTGGTAGAAGGTATCTGCGATGATCTCAAGAATCATAAAGATACGACGCTCAATATTATATCTGAGCGAACAGGGTTGAGTAAGAAAATGGTTCGTGGCAAGATAACTAACCGCAAATGGTTCATAAATTCAGAGGAAGCTGTAAAGCTTGGTATTGCTAACAAGATTGTACATTCATTATAGAGAAAAGGAGTGTGATATAATGCAGAAAGAAAATAGTTACTACGCATTTGTATTGATGCGAGATGGAAGATTCAGACTAGATAAGGATGATACCTGTCATATCGACAAAGCATGGCAGGGGTATGAAATAGCTGGCTGTGATTATGGCAGTGCCTATAATATGCCGGTGTATCTTATTGGAGAAATGGAAGAATGCGGCTATGAGGACATACTGGTTACATTGCTTGATCCCGATGATGCAAAATTGCCCGTAAAGTTAGTAGTTGGTAAAGAGCCAATAAAAAGACTTATGGAGGAACTCGACAAGAATCTTGACAATCTCCATGCGGACTCTTTCCTCATAGCTCTTGATGTGTGGAGAGAGTTTTCGATGGAGAAATAAGATGTCGCTGTTTTTATTGATATTCGTCTGTTTTATCATCAGGAATGTATTCAAGAATATCATAAACGTTGCAGTCAAGCAGCTTGCAGAGGGAGTCAATCGTACTGGTGTTTACCGGATTGCCGTGCTTGATACTATAGTAGTTAGTGCGGGAAAATCCCATCTTTTCAAGGCGGTAAGAGGTTATCCCTCTTTCTTTCATCGTGTTAAAAAGAGGTTTGTAAGATATCAAAGTTTATTCCTCCAGTTCATAATTATATATAATGTGATTCTATAATTATGTACGACAAATGAAAATGTGAGAGATAACGCATGTACGACTAACTTTACATATAGAATTAAGGTTGATATAATGATAACATGGTGTCAAAATATTATTTTTTTTACTTTAGGAGGGTTTATGAAAAGGGAAAGAAAAAGCATACCAGCCAGCCTTATGGCTATGGTCATGATGTTGGTTATGGTGTTTTCACTTGCGCCAACATTTACGGCAAATGCAGCCACGGTATCAAAGAAAGATTCATACAAAGAAGTCAAGACCATGAATTATACCCTGGCAGGCAAAGAAATCCGTACATTGACATTCTCAGCGGGTATCGTGAAGATCAGCTTTGGAAGCCAGAGTGCGGTGCGTATGAAGAAAGTTACAGACAAAAAGGTTCGCATCACCGGAGTCAAAAACGGCAAGACGAGGTTTGTCGTTGTGACGAAGGATCGGAAAAAGATTGTCTGCAACATATCAAGAAGCCATACGCTTAACACGAAGTATCGTTCCAAAAACATTGTTAAGACAAGCGTAAAAGTGAAGTCGGTGAAGAGTAGTAACACCAAAATAGCTAAGGTTACTAAGGCTAAGGATGGAAAATCATACACTGTTTCAACCACAGGAAAACACGGTAAGGCGAGGATCACTGTAAAATATGCGAACAATGTTACAGAAAATATAATAGTTGGTAACCATAGCTGGAAGAGGAAAAAAGTTAAGGATGCTTATGATGAGAAAGTTTGCATCGGTGAAAGAGAAATTCAGAACGATACAGGTGAAGATGTCACTGACGTAACAAATCCAGGAGAATGGTGCAGACAGCACAACTGCGCACAGTGTTTTCTTGGAGACGGACCATGTATATTTGATAACACACTGACACCTGTGTACAAGACTGTACACCATGATGCACAGTACAAGACATACTGTTCTAAGTGCGGAGCAACAAAGTAGTATCATGTATTTGTTTGTATCTTAAATGTGGTGCTATAGAATATTAGATATGCCATAGTTTTACATAACAAATCAGTTATTTTAGGAGAAACCAATGAAAAGAGAAAGAAAAAGAATACCAGTCAATCTTATGGCTATGGTCATGGCTTTGGTTATGGTGGTTTCACTTGCGCCAACATTTACGGTAAATGCAGCCACAACATCAAAGAAGGCTTCATACAAAGAAGTCAAGACAGTAAATTACACCTTGGCAGGCAAAGAAATCCGTACATTGACATTCTCAGCCGGAATCGTGAAGATCAGTTTTGGAAGCCAGAGCGCGGTGCGTATGAAGAAAGTAACAGACAAAAAGGTTCGCATTACTGGAGTTAGGAACGGTAAGACGAGGTTTGCTGTTGTGACGAATGACGGTAAAAAGATAGTCTGCAACATAACCAGAAGCCATACGCTTAACACGAAGTATCGTTCAAAGAACATTGTTAAGACAAGCGTAAAAGTGAAGTCGGTGAAGAGCAGTAACACGAAAATAGCTAAGGTAACTAAGGCTAAGGATGGAAAATCATATACTGTGTCTACCACAGGTAAGCATGGCAAAGCTAGGATTATTGTGAAATACGCGAACAATGCCATAGAAAATATAATAGTTGGTAACCATAGCTGGAAGAGAAAAAAGGTTAAGGATGCATATGATGAAAAAGTATGCATCGGAAAACGTGCAATACAGAATATAACAGGCGAAGATGTTACAGGTCAGGGCTTAGATTGGTGTGAAAAGCACAATTGCCGTGGTCATTTTTTAGGTGACGGACCTTGTAGGGATGATTGCACAATCAAACCTGTTTACAAAACCGTACATCATGATGCACAGTACAATACATACTGTTCTAAGTGCGGAGCAATAAAGTAGTATCATGTATTTGCTTATATCTTAAATGTGGGGCTATAAAATATTAGATATGCTATAGTTTTACATTACAAATCAGTTATTTTAGGAGGAACCAATGAAAAGAGAAAGAAAAAGAATACCAGTCAATCTTATGGCTATGGTCATGGCTTTGGTTATGGTGGTTTCACTTGCGCCAACATTTACGGTAAATGCAGCCACAACATCAAAGAAGGCTTCATACAAAGAAGTCAAGACCGTGAATTATACCCTGGCAGGCAAAGAAATCCGCACATTGACATTCTCGGCTGGCATAGTGAAGATCAGCTTTGGAAGCCAGAGTGCGGTGCGTATGAAGAAAGTAACAGACAAAAAGGTTCGCATTACTGGAGTCAGGAATGGCAAGGCGAGGTTTGTTGTTGTGACGAAGGATGGTAAAAAGATAGTCTGCAACATAACCAGAAGCCATACGCTTAACACAAAGTATCGTTCAAAGAACGTTGTTAAGACAAGCGTAAAAGTGAAGTCAGTGAAGAGCAGTAACACAAAAATAGCTAAGGTAACTAAGGCTAAGAATGGAAAATCATACACTGTTTCAACCACAGAAAAACATGGCAAAGCGAGGATTACTGTTAAATATGTGAATAATACCACAGAAAATATAATAGTTGGTAACCATAGCTGGAAGAGGAAAAAAAGTTAAGGATGCTTATGATGAAAAAGTATACATGGGTGACCATATGATACACAACATAACTGGTGAAGACATGTCAAATATATATTACTTAGATTGGTGCAAGGAACATGATTGTCCAATCCATTTTCTTGGAGATGGTATGTGTGCATGTGACACACATAGTGAACCAATTTATAAGACCGTACATCATGACGCACAGTACAAGACATACTGTTCTAAGTGCGGAGCAATAAAGTAGTATTATGTGCATATTTATATTTTCAATAGGGTGTCATGGAATATAAGATAGACCATGTATTACATTACAAATCAGTTATTTTAGGAGGGACTAATGAAAAGGGAAAGAAAAAGCATACCAGTCAGCCTTATGGCTATGCTCATGGTGTTGGTTATGTTGGTTTCACTTATACAAACACTTACAGCAAATGCAGCCACAACATCAAAGAAAGCTTCATACAAAAAAGTCAAGACAGTAAATTACACCTTGGCAGGCAAAGAAATCCGTACATTGACATTCTCAGCGGGTATCGTGAAGATCAGCTTTGGAAGCCAGAGTGCGGTGCGTATGAAGAAAGTAACAGACAAAAAGGTTCGCATTACCGGAGTAAAAAACGGCAAGACGAGGTTTGTTGTTGTGACGAAGGATGGTAAAAAGATTGTCTGCAACATATCAAGAAGCCATACGCTTAACACGAAGTATCGTTCAAAGAACATTGTTAAGACAAGCGTAAAAGTGAAGTCGGTGAAGAGTAGTAACACCAAAATAGCTAAGGTAACTAAGGATGGAAAATCATACACTGTTTCAACCACAGGAAAACACGGCAAAGCGAGGATCACTGTTAAATATGTGAATAATGTCACGGAAAATATAATAGTTGGTAACCATAGCTGGAAGAGAAAAAAGATTAAGGATGCTTATGATGAAAAAGTATACATGGGTGACCATATGATACACAACATAACTGGTGAAGACATGTCAAATGTATATTACTTAGATTGGTGCAAGGAACATGATTGTCCAATCCATTTTCTTGGAGATGGTATGTGCGCATGTGACACACATAGTGAACCAATTTATAAGACTGTACACCATGATGCACAGTACAAGATATACTGTTCTAAGTGTGGAGCAACAAAGTAGCACATGCAATTACTTATATTTTAAATAGGGTGTCATGGAATATTAAATATGCAGTAGTTTTACATTGCAAATCACTATTTTAGGAGGGTTTATGAAAAGGGAAAGAAAAAGCATACCAGTCAGCCTTATGGCTATGATCATGGTGATGGTTATGGTGGTTTCACTTGTGCCAACGCTCACGGCAAACGCAGCTACAACATCAAAGAAAGCTTCATACAAAGAAGTCAAGACAGTAAATTATACCTTGGCAGGCAAAGAAATCCGTACATTGACATTCTCAGCGGGTATCGTGAAGATCAGCTTTGGAAGCCAGAGTGCGGTGCGTATGAAGAAAGTAACAGACAAAAAGGTTCGCATTACTGGAGTTAGGAACGGCAAGACGAGGTTTGTCGTTGTGACGAAGGATGGGAAAAAGATAGTCTGCAACATAACAAGAAGCCATACGCTTAACACGAAGTATCGTTCAAAGAATGTTGTTAAGACAAGTGTAAAGGTGAAGTCGGTGAAGAGCAGTAATACAAAAATAGCTAAGGTAACTAAGGCTAAGAATGGAAAATCATATACCGTGTCTACCACTGGTAAGCATGGCAAGGCAAAAATAACAATTAAATATGTAAACAACACCAGTGACGTTATAACAGTTTCAAATCATACTTGGAAAACCAAAAGAACAAAGTCCGCCTGGGATGAAAAAGTTATCGACGAACCTGCTAGAACTGAAAAAGTTAAGACTAAAGACGCTTGGGACGAAACCAAGAAAGTTTGTACCAAGGAAGCTTATGATGAGCAGGTTCTGGATGGATATAGAGACATTCAGAATGAAACTGGTGAAGACATGACAGGTGTAAACAGAGAAAAATGGTGTGAAGAGCACGATTGTCGTGACCATTTTTTAGGTAACGGACCGTGTGCAAGTGATGTAACAAGCACACCTATTTACAAAACAATCCATCATGATGCAAAATATACCACAAAAACTATACATCACGATGCAGAATACACAACTAAGACTATTCCAGAAAAGTCTCACACTGTACATCATGATGCTGTTTACAAAACTTATTGCTCTAAGTGCGGAGCAACAAAGTAATACCACACTTTTGAACATTGTTTCATGCCAATGAGCATTAATATGCTACCACAAAACCATTACTACATGATGATCAGGAAGGAGATGCATAATCATGTGTAACAATAATAAGCTATTGATCCAGATTCTAAAGAATCAGCAGGGAATTTCGTTGAGTCAGACATATTTCTAAGTTATAGAATATGTGCATATTTATATTTTCAATGTGGTGCCATAGAATATTGGATATGCCATAGTTTTACATTACAAATCATTTATTTTAGGAGGGTTTTATGAAAAGGGAAAGAAAGAGAATATTAGTCAGCCTTATGGTCATGGCGTTGGTTATGGTGGTTTCGCTTATGCCAACGCTCACGGCAAATGCAGCTACGGCTTCAAAGAAGGTTTTGTACAAGGAAGTCAAGACAGTGAATTATACCTTGGCAGGCAAAGAAATCCGTACATTGACATTCTCAGCCGGAATCGTGAAGATCAGTTTTGGAAACCAGAGCGCGGTGCGTATGAAGAAAGTTACAGACAAAAAAGTTCGTATCACCGGAGTCAAAAACGGCAAGACGAGGTTTGTCGTTGTGACGAAGGATCAGAAAAAGATAGTCTGCAACATAACCAGAAGTCATACGCTTAACGTTAAGCCACGATCAAAAAAGGTTGTAAAGACAAGCTTAAAAGTTAAGTCAGTGAAGAGTAGTAACACCAAAATAGCCAAGGTTACAAAAGCTAAAGATAAAAAATCATATACGGTGTCTACCACGGGCAAGCATGGCAAGGCAAAAATAACAATTAAATATGTAAACAATGTCACAGAAAAACTGACCATTTCAAATCACGCCTGGAAAACCAAGAAAGTTAAGGCTGCCTGGGATGAAAAGGTTGTCGATGAGCCTGAGAAGACTCAGAATGTTAAGGTGAAGGACGCATGGAATGAAAAAGTATTAGTTAAAGATGCATATGATGAACAGGTATATGCCGGTGAGCATTCTATACAGAACGATACTGGCGAAGATGTAACAGGTTGTGGTATAGAATGGTGTGAAGCACATGATTGTTTCATTCACATGCTTGGTAATGGACCCTGTGTAGCCAACAATCATCTCGAACCATTCTATAAAACTGTACATCATGATGCACAGTACAAGACTGTGCATCATGATGCTGAATATACAACTAAGACAATTCCGGCTAAGACACACACTGTGCACCACAAAGCTGAGTACGTGTCTATCCAGAAGTGTTCTAAGTGTGGAGCTACTAAATAGTTTCACACTTAGATTGTATATATCACATATCAATAGATAATATAACAGAAATTCACTGATTAAAACCAATATATTTCTGCTATTTATTTACATCTTCACCCGGCATCCGTGCCCTACAATACACAGAAAGGAGCATCAACCCACCACGTAGATGCTACACACGCAGCGAAAATATTAGACCTTGACTAGTAAAGATTAACACAAACTTTAAGAAAAGATGTTGTCTTATACACGTTCAAATTTCAAACTGAGATACATATGCATTGTGTGTCACAATAAAATAATATATAAACAAGAGTCCTCTACTCTGGATCAAATTTCCGGGGTAGGGGATTTTTTTGTATAATTACTCAATTATTCACTATGGAAGTATGGCAAAAAATTGGTTATCAATGTGCTGCCATAGAATATTAGCAATGCCATAGAATCCTGTCAGCGATAGACTTCGTAATTTGTACGAGGCAAAAAAATACAGGGGTAAAATCAAACATGATATGAGGGCTGCACATGGATGTGAGTGGAAGCCACTTATATGATGTGCGACAACGCACAAAAGAATTTTCAGAAAAGGAGGACAGCACATGAACAAGAAGAAAAAGAGAGAGCCGTATCTGAGTGATCTGGTAAAAAAACTTGCTGAGACAGAAAAGAAGATATCTTTTATACAACTGAAATCAAATAATTTCAATTGCGAAAGCAGGGAAGCCGTGTATGAGTTCATAGAAAAATACGGTGACCAATTGGGAGTGCGATGGTTGCTGAAACAGTTTGGATTATCACCAAGCGTTTACTACAACTATCTGCATAGCAAAAGAAGTGGATGCAGGGCAAGAAAAAAACAGATCTTAGAAGCAATCCGTTCAATATATGAAGAGCACAACGGGACTGATGGATATAGAAAAATCCATTATTATCTGCTTCAGAAGGGATATCGTATCAGCTTAGAAACGACAAGGAAGTATATGAATCAGGAGCTGGGATTGTTCTCGTCCATAGGTGCGAGACATCCCCCGTATGAAAAGCGTATACCGTTTCATATCTGCCCGGATATTTTAAAAGGGAATTTTAGAGCAGACAGGGTCAATGAGAAGTGGTGCATAGATTTTACATTTATTGCACTGGAAAATGGAAGCATCCGATACAACTGCGCCATTATGGATCTATATGATAGAAGCATTGTGGCTTCGATATGTGGTCAGGATATGACTTCTGAACTTGCCATAAGGACTTTGAAAAAGGCCTTGTCTACAGATCAAGGTATAGATCCGCGAAAACTGATACTTCATTCAGATCAGGGCAATGAGTTCACAGCGGAAGAATTCACAACATACTGTCTGAAAGAAGGTATCAGACAGAGCATGAGTCCGCCAGGGCATCCATACAGCAATGCTCCTATGGAAAGGTATTTCAGTACATTGAAGAATGAACTTATCAATCGGAAGAGTTATGGGAGTGAGAAAGATCTGTATGAAGCAGTAGACGATTTCGTGGAGAATTACTACAACACAAAGCGCCCACACACATATAACAATAACAAGCCTCCGTATGAGGTGAGATACAGGCAGGCGTAGATTTGAACACAATATTGATAACAAGTAAACCCAATACATTATACTTTACTGCGTTGACAGTAAAGCAGAAAGGAGCTTTATATGTCAGTTATAAACTTAAAAAACTATTTGAGAAATGTGTACGAAGATTTAAAAGGCTATGTGGATGGTCTTACTGAAGAGCAGAGAAAAGAATTTGTAAAAAAGTGCAATAATTATTTTGACACTGGTGCAGGAGATTACGATAATAAATATATGGTAGCCTTTTATATATTGAAATATGCGAGAGCATATGGATTCCAGTTTTCCAGAGCGTATGCAGATATATTTGCAGACATGGGGCACCCGGACAGGGTGAGAGCTGTGAGTATCGGATGCGGAACTGGAATAGATTACTGGGGCATGTCGCATGCTGCAAGATGCCTTCATAAAGCAGATGGCTGCAATCTCGATTATACAGGTATTGACCCTCAGATCTGGGCCTACAGGGTGTCAGAAGCACCTGATATGCCAGCCATGGATACGGTAAGGTTCAATGAGGTGGCATGCCAGTCAGAAGGGCACAGTGAAACATGCAATGATTTTGGAGATTTTCTTGAGATCATGGAGAAAAACACTGGCAAACCGCTTGACGACATATATCTATTTGGGCATTCCATAAAAGAGGTCAGCGTATATACCGTGCCGGAAACACAGGAAAAGGCAAGAAAAAAGGGGCAGGTCGGGAACAGGAAGTTTACATATTATGCGTACAAATATAATCCATATCAGTCAATGGCCAGATTTGCCAGACTTATCAGAAAAAGGATAAGTGACAAGCCGGTGTATGTCGCATTCACATATAGAAGATCTCCGGATGAAAGCCTTGAGAAAGACATGGAATTTGCTGAAGCCTATGATACAAGGTATGGAACATACTTTAGGACATGTGTCAGACAGAGTGGATTAAATATTGAATTGCTTGAGCCTGTTCGTGTAAACTCCAGATACGGGGTCAGCCTTTGTAGAAAAGAAAGTTCTGACTGCTGCAGAGGGAGCTATTTCGATTATGATGAGCTGCATAGTTTTACAGGAGCTCCGGATTCAGACACTTCCATCTGGACGCTGGGTAAGGACAGACATGGCGCATTTGACGGCCTTTATTTTGGCAGATCAAGGGGACAGAATGACACACCTATATGCAGTCTTGAGGAGTGGAATGAAGCGTTTGTAGATGATACCGGACATGTAGAGAAAACTATGGAAAATCTGGAAAATATGTGTTATCAGGTGTTCAGGATATCAGTTGATAATACAGCTGAAAATCACGACATCCATATGCAGGAGAAGAACGAATATCTCGATCTGATTGAAGAAGTAATGAGAGACTTTGAGTTTGATATTCACCGTTGGTCAAACAGACTTGATTTCTTCATCAATAGGATTAAGCGACATTTACTAAACAAAGATAGCACAGTAGGTGATATGATAAATTGGGATTCCATTTTGGAGCAGTTTATTGTTGAAGGATGTATCGAAGTTCAGTCTGATGGCGATGATGAAAAAATCACGTATGGTACGACAGAGTGGGGAAAACGTGCGGGAGTGTATGTAAAAGAGGACAATATTATTTGTGTCAAATCATATGCGCAGCAGAATATCATCGCAAATCTTGTCTGTGGCAGATATATTGATAGGAGGAATGAAATATGATACTTAGCGCCAGCCGAAGAACGGACATACCGACATTTTATTCGGAATGGTTTTTTAATAGAATAAAGGAGGGGTTCCTGTATGTAAGGAATCCCATGAATGCGCATCAGGTAAGCAGGATAGATATTTCTCCTGAGGTCGTAGACTGCATTGTTTTCTGGACAAAGAATCCAATACCGATGATTCCAAGACTTTCAGAGCTGGATGCATACAAATATTACTTCCAGTTCACCTTGACAGGTTACGGAAAGGATATGGAGGCTAATCTGCCTGATAAGAAGAGCGCACTTATTCCTGCGTTTCAGAAACTTGCCTGTAAAATAGGAAAAAAGAGGGTTATCTGGAGGTATGACCCTATAGTTTTTACAAAAAAATATACTCCAGAGTACCATATCAGGGCCTTTTTGCAGATAGCTGAAGCATTAGATGGCTGCACAGAGAAATGTGTCATCAGCTTTGTCGATATATATGCGAAGAACAAGAAGAATATGCAGGCTGTGGACAGCTATGAGATGAGCCACGATGATCTGGAGACATTTGCAAAGACGATAGCGGACATTGCAAGGGCACATGGGATGGTTATGGCCACATGTGCAGAGGTGGTGGATCTCGAGGCATGTGGAATTGAACACAACTGCTGCATCGACAGGAAACTCATAGAGGAGATAATAGGCTGTGATATAAAGGTGGCGAAGGACAAAGCTCAGCGGCCTGAGTGTGGCTGCATGGAAAGTGTAGAGATAGGATCATATAACACCTGCCTGAATGGCTGCAAATATTGTTATGCGAACTATTCTCCAGATGCGGTTAAGACGAATTGTGCATGCTATGATCCTGCTTCACCGCTTCTATGTGGTACGATCGGTGAGTATGATAAGATCACGGAACGAAAAGTAAGATCACTTAAGCAGACACAGCTCAGTTTTAACTTTGATGGACAGAAATCGTTATAGAGATAAATATGTGAAAATAAACGGAGGTACAGATAATTGAGAATATCAGAAAATGAATGGAAAAATATAGATTTCAGAAAGAGAAAGTACAGACAGCTCAGGATGGAGCTTGATAAGGTTGTCACAGGCAGGGATAATAAAGTATCAGCATTTTTAACGTGTGATGATGGACGGTACAGCACAGAGTCTATTGACAGATTGGTCAGTGATCTGGTAAAGACCATGGACGATTATGGAAGAAGACACAGGATGTGGTTGAAAGAAACAGACACAGATAATATGGATGAGGCATGTATGCCTGAAAAGTTCAGGGAATTTATACAGGATTACCTCTATTGTATTATACGTCTTATGACATGTGACATGGAGTGGGTTGATAAAGTTTTTGCATGGCCATTTGAGGATTCTTTTCAGCAGATATTGTCACATTCCACGGAGGTAAGAAGACTTGCGATAAAGTCTGACAGGGCAAAGTCCTGTGAGCTGTGGAGTGAGTCATATTACGGTGTCAGGGGCGATGGCGGACTGTTTGATATATTCACGCTGGCATATGAGTCGCTTAAGAATACTGACATAAGCACAACTTTGACACCGGAGATGAGAGCGATGGTGGAAAGCCTGTGTGGAAAGCAGAATGCAGAATATGCGGAATATCTCGAAGAGGCAGAAGAGAATGTGATGTCCGACGAGGAGATAGAGGCGGCCCTGCGTGAACTTGCCGAAGATGAGACGGAATATTCGGAGGGTGAAGAAGAATACAACCGCTACATGGATGAGATGCTGGAGCGTTCGATAAAGAGTGAAAATGAATTTAAGCTCAGCTTTGTAGATGAGGAAGTATACTGTCAGCGCTATATCAGATTGAGGGAGATCTTTTATATGGAGATGGACAGTGATGAGATGAAGTTTGCCATGTCTGAGTTTGATGATCTCGTGGAGGGAACGCTTGACGTGTTCCTGTGCAGGCATGGGATGTCATTGTATGCAGACGTGGAGAAATTTGTCAGGTCATACATCTGTATAAAGAAGCAGATCGACATGGTGAAAGAACTTCATGAGGAGGTGTAGGCTGTGGCTGGTTTCAGAGATGATTTTTACTATAAGGTAGGCCTGGACTATCATGAACATATGGAGAATTCTTTCATATATGGATATGTCAGGCGAGAGCGGGAACAGAACCTCAGGATCAGAATAAAGGAAGAATTATTCTGCCTTGCGGATACGCCTCTCAGCAAGGGGAGATATACAAGATTTCTTGTCAAGGCGCTGCTCACAGATAAGAATCTTGCAGCCGGGCTGGACAGGATCAGGATGCTTCCCGAATTTGTAGAAATGGCAGTGACAGATATAGGTTCCACAGGAACCGGCAGCATCAGGGACAGGCTTATGGAACTGTCAGAATATCTGGACAGGCATCCGGTGCTTGATATCGATGTGGATATTCTCAGAGCGGTTTCTAAGGAGCTTATAGAATCCTTTGAATTCGATGGTGAGAAGAAGAATCCGTATGTAAAGCTCACATCGCTGTATATGGATCTGGATCATGGGGTGACAGACAATTCCGGTTATATAAAAGGACTGCTGGAATTTTTCGACACGAATACGAAGTACATACCGGGGAAAATAGACATGGCAGTGATGCAGGAAAAGGCCATATCAGTATGGGGAGATGATGTGTTTTCTGGATTTAGAAGGTCTGCTGATAAGTTGGCCAGACTGGCTCATCTTGCAGTGATTGATGAATCTGCATTTGACAGGTTTGCTGATTCCATGATGGAGAGAAATTATGCTGCGGAGCTGACTGAAAGAATTCAGAGAGAGATCCTGAGGGTAGAGATAAATGCTCTTTTATATGATGTTGGATTTTCAACTGACAATGGAACATACAGACCACCGAGAAAAAAGGAGAAAAGCATGGATATTCTGGATGCGTACTTTAAGTATGTAGGCGGAAATCCATTTGGCAGATACGGTGGAGAGACAGGTATTCCGGGAGATTATCTTACGTGGGATGAGTATTATAGCGCCTGTGATGCCCTGAGGGATACCCTGAATTCAAACAGTAAAGACCGAAAACATCAGAATGTATTTATGCCAATGTGGCTTGACCGCGAGGTCGGCGGAGGAGTGTTTCTCATCGGCAGGAATCAATTTGAGGAGTCAGCAGGAGTGCAGATAGACAGCAACTGTGAACTAGGAGTGGTTTATTTCCTCGGAGTGGATGAAGGCCGTGTATTTGAGTTCACGGCATTTCAGTCCAGCAATTATGACAGAGATGCCTTTCCGGGAATGGAGGAAGCTGTAAGCTGGTTTCAGAACTATGATTACAGGGAGGATGCCCTTGAAGAATACAGAAGCTGCAACAGTGATGTACCGGATGGGTGTCCGGATGTGTTCATGAAATTCTTTGAACATACCAGTGAGGAGGTATGTGAGGATATGGTCAGTGATGAAGATATAGCTGAGACTTTGGTGGAATTTGACAGAGAGTTTAAGGAGGACAGGAAGAGAGCGGCTATCCGTGCCGTCAACAAAAAGAAGTTCTGTCGATGAGACATATTTTCCTATGTAAAAATAACGAGACAAAAATCAGGGCTGATAGAATGAAATAGTAGATTTGAGGATGTGAAGCTAAGAAAAGGAAGGTGTTAATTCATGAAGAAGTTCAGACTGTTAAAAAATAGTTTATATTCACAGAAATCGAATGGTGTATCAACTCTGAGAATAGAGAATGATGACTACTATGTCGCATTCAATTATTTTTGCGATTATATGGAGGACCTCAAAAATGATTCTGTTGACATACAGAATCTGTCAGTTGTTGTAAAGATGAAGGCAGAGGGCGATGGAATGCCCATGGTATATTCATCAAGTGAGGATGATATTTTTATCAATTTGTGCCGTTATCCAAACCATCTTCTTGACGATAATGACATTGACAATGTGATCTACCGGTTGAAGAAGGCCAGAGAGGTAAAGAATCAATTGCTGGGATATGTCAGAAAGATTGCCGGTGGAGAATACATAGATGTGGATAAAGAATTCGGTTAATACCCGGTTTCACAGATGGAAGGGAGAGATCAAATGAGCAACGGAATTGATCAGCTTGAGCTGAAAAGGCTGGAAGAAGAGCGTTCCCATGTAATCAGGGACATAATTAGTTATGTTGCCGGGCATGTTGATATGAAGGAACTTAAATATGGGTGTACTCTTAACAGGTTGGTGTTCAAGATCAGGGAATGTATTGATACATATGATCTGAGAGATGTGATACAGCCTGATATGTTAAATATCTCATCTATTATAGCGGGGCTTACGGCTGATGGTTATCTCATGGATAACATAGACTCACGGGGACAATATGACTGTGTGGTGACTAAAAAAGGAAAAAAGATCGGAATGGGCAGATATACCACATCGGATGGTATGATTAAGATCACTGTCAGCAGTGCTGCCGCGGATATGGTTATCAGGAACATCCAAAATGGAAGATATGCAGATGTTCAGACACCTTATATTACAAGAAGAAAGGAGTATGCATAATTGAACATCAGAAATATGAATGAGCTTTATACGGAACTGATCAGGGGAGTCAGCAAGGGGTTCAAGGGAAGAAACATAACCAATCCGGCAATTGGATTCTGTGAAAAGGCCAAGGCGGGGGAGTTCAATGATCTAACCGAAGAAGCATATGATGAAATAATGGAGAGTATCAGAGAAATGGACAGAGTATGGTGTCATGAACCGAGCAGGACTGTTGGGGAGCTACTCTTCACGGCGCTGGAGAACATAGATCTTCAGGATAAAGATCTGGATACTATCGCAGCGGCGCTTATGTGTTCATATGAAAGATCGGATCAGAAGCATATTCCGTGCGATTCAAATATTGTCCATCGTCATGGCAGGCGCACAGCAAAAAATAAATGCGACGAAAAGGATGTTTTTGACGATGAACCTGATATGGGATGTGTGGATGAGGAAGAAAGCCATATAGAAGAGATCCTTAGATCGCCTGCAGGTATATATGATTATCTGGATAAAAACGTGTATGGGCAGACGAAAGCCAAGAAAGCGGCAGCGATGCTCCTCTGGAACCATGTAAACGGCAGGAGGCAGAATGTGGTTTTTGCTGGTCCTACAGGATGCGGCAAGACGGAGATATTCAGGCAGCTTTCACAGCTTTATCCGAATATTGTGATACACAATGCCGCTTCACTCACGGGAACAGGCTGGAAGGGCAATATGAAAGTAAGAAATCTGTTCGATGGAGTTGAGAAGGAGGATATGGAGCACCTGATCATAGTCCTTGATGAGGCGGACAAGATGTTCGAGGATGTAGATGAAAGACATTACAGTTACGTGATCCAGAACGAGCTTTTAAAGCTTATGGAGGGGGATATGGTCCACTTTGAGGGCGACCCGTCAAATCACGAGCCGACCTTGGATATCGACACATCAAATGTCAGCTTTGTATTTCTCGGCTCATTTGACTCTATGGTGAAGGCAAAGGATATTGAGGTAAATAATAACCGTACCATAGGTTTTGGCTCGGAATCTTCGTCAGAACGATTTGACGGATATAGGAGTACATTTACCCAGGATGATCTTGTGAAATACGCAAATGTCAGAAGTGAAGTAGCAGGACGTATATCCAGCATTGTTCAGCTGGGAGAGATGACTGAAACAGACTTCTATAATATACTCTGCGAAAAGAATGTAAGCCCGATCGATAAGCTTGCAAAGTACTATGGAATAAAGCTTAAAATGTCATCGTCAGCAAAACATAAGCTGGCGAAGGAAGCTGCAGAAAATAAAATGGGAGTCCGCTATATGCGCTCAAGGATCCAGCGCACACTTGACGACATGATGTTCTGTGATTGCGAAAAAACGGAATACAAGATAGGCTGATATTAAAAGCTCCGGTGTATTTAATATTGATATAAATACACCGGAGTTTTTTTACGTTTAGTCATCAATGTCCATGTTGAAATGATATCTTGGCAATTGATGAGGTAATTATATAGTTTAATTATTATTTCTTCATATTCTTGTTTGCAGCGGCAAGCATGAGCTTGATTCTGTTGACCTGGTTGACCTCAGATGCACCAGGATCATAGTCGACTGCCACGATATTAGCGTCAGGGTAAGCCTCACGCAGATGCTTGATAACACCCTTGCCAACGATGTGGTTAGGGAGACATGCAAATGGCTGGGCACACACAATGTTAGGAGCGCCGCTCTTTATGAGCTCGATCATCTCTCCTGTCAGGAACCATCCCTCACCGTTCTGGTTGCCGATTGATACGATAGGTCTTGCGTACTCTGCAAGCTTTTCAATATGGGCAGGAGCCTCGAATCGCTCACTCTTCTCAAGGGCATCCCTTGCAGGCTTTCTGAAGGACTCCAGAACCTTTATGATAGTGTTGCTGACTATGGCTCCCTTCTTGGTCTTGCCAAGGAACTCATAGTTGTAATTGTTGTTGTAGAAGCAGTACATGAAGAAGTCCAGGAGATCCGGCATAACAGCCTCTGCTCCCTCTGCTTCCAGCAGGTCAACCAGATGGTTGTTGGCTGATGGCAGGAACTTGACAAGGATCTCACCGACTATACCAACTCTAGGCTTCTTGACATCAAGGAGTGGAAGAGTATCGAAGTCGTGGACGATTCCCTGTATATTCTTCTTGAATACTGCGTTGCTTCCGGTCTTTGTAAGGCTCTCCAGACAAACCTTCTTCCATTTCTCATGGAGTGCATTTGCCGAACCCTTTTCCTTCTCGTAAGGTCTTGTCCTGTACAGACATCTCATGAATACATCGCCATATATAAGAGCCTGCATTGCACGTTTTACGACCTTGTAGCTGATCTTGAATCCGGAGTTTTTCTCAAAGCCCTGGGCTGACAGCGCGATTACAGGAATCTGGCCATAACCCGCCTTGGAGAGGGCACGTCTGATAAATCCTACATAGTTGGTTGCACGGCATCCGCCGCCTGTCTGGCTCATGATGACAGCCAGTTTGTTCACATCATACTTTCCCGATGTGATGGCACTCATCATCTGACCTACAACGATCAGAGATGGGTAGCATGCGTCGTTATTTACATATTTCAGACCTACATCTATCGTCTCCTTGGTTGCATCCGGCAGGATCTCGATGTTAATTCCCATGCACCTGAATGCCGGTGCAAGAAGATCAAAGTGGATAGGAGACATCTGAGGAGCAAGAACTGTGTAGTCCTTCTTCATCTCTTTTGTAAATTCTATTCTGTTTATTGCGCTGCTTGACGGACAAGTCTTGTAGTGCTGCTCATGTCTTGAGTTGACTGCACTTATGAGGGATCTTATTCTGATCCTTGCGGCGCCTAAGTTGCTGACCTCATCGATCTTGAGGACAGTGTATATCTTGCCGGACTTGGTAAGTATATCATTTACACAGTCTGTTGTTACCGCATCCAGACCACAGCCGAATGAGTTGAGCTGTATGAGCTCCAGGTTGTCACAGGTCTTGACGTAGTTGGCTGCCTTGTACAGTCTTGAGTGGTACATCCACTGGTCGGAGACGATAAGAGGTCTCTCAACCTTGCCAAGGTGTGCAACTGAATCCTCGGTAAATACAGCGATCTTGTATGAGTTGATGAGCTCTGGAAGACCGTGGTTGATCTCAGGATCAAGATGGTATGGACGACCTGCCAGAACGATACCGAGCATGTCGTGCTCATCGATATATCTGAGGGTTTCTTCACCCTTTGCACGTACATCTTCCTTGACTTTCTCTGCCTCCGCGTACGCAGCATGGATGGCACTTCCGATCTCGTCCATGGTCACGTCGTAATACTTGGACATCTCACGGTACATACGTTTTATAAGCGCTTCCTCATTGTCCAGAGCCACAAATGGTCTGATAAATGTTATATCGTCAGCCTTGAGCTCCTCCATGTTGTTCTTGATGTTCTCTGCGTAAGAAGCAACGATAGGACAGTTGTAGTGGTTGTTAGCCTCAGGAGTCTCGTTCATCTCGTAAGGTACGCATGGGTAGAAGATGGACTTGATTCCGTTCTTCAGCAGCCACATAACGTGTCCGTGTGAGATCTTGGCAGGGTAGCACTCTGACTCACTAGGTATGGACTCGATACCCAGGCTGTATATATCCCTGGATGACTTTGGAGAGAGTACGACTGAGAATCCAAGCTTTGTGA
Source organism: uncultured Coprococcus sp. (assembly GCA_934277375.1). GTDB lineage: Bacteria > Bacillota > Clostridia > Lachnospirales > Lachnospiraceae > Coprococcus. The sequence goes on from CAKQTZ010000003.1 coordinate 72,513, forward strand.
GGAATGTGTGCCAGAAAGGATAGTTCTCGTACATGTTGAGTACACGAGGAACACCAATCACGCCGCGCTTTGCCTCCTCAGGCTTAAGTGATTCATAGCCAAATATTCTTCCGAGCTTATATTCAAAGAGGTTAGGAATGTTGTCGGCGTTCTTCTTCAGACCGACACCCTTCTCGCATCTGTTACCGGTGATGAACCTCTTGCCGTTCGAGAATTTGTTTATTGTAAGGAGACAGTTGTTCGTACATCCCTTACATCTTGTCATGGAGCTCTCGTATGTGAGCTTTCTTATCTCTTCGATAGGGAGCATGGTAGTGACAAATCCATCTTTGTACTTGTTCCTAGCAATGAGGGCAGCACCAAAAGCACCCATGATACCTGAGATGTCAGGTCTTATGGCTGTTCTTCCTGATATGACCTCAAAGCTCTTTAAAACTGCATCGTTGTAGAAAGTACCGCCCTGTACCACGATGTTCTTGCCGAGATCCTTAGGATCTGTGAGCTTTATAACCTTGAGCAGGGCATTCTTGATTACGGAGTATGCAAGTCCGGCGGATATATCAGCCACGGATGCGCCTTCCTTCTGCGCCTGTTTAACCTTTGAGTTCATGAAAACTGTACATCTAGAACCGAGGTCTATAGGTGTTCTCGCTGTAATGGCGATGTGCGCGAAGTCAGCGATATCATAGTTCAGTGACTTTGCAAATGTCTCTATGAACGAACCACATCCGGATGAACATGCCTCGTTCAGCATAACGTTATCTACGACACCGTTCTTGATCTTGATACATTTCATATCCTGACCGCCGATATCGAGAATACAGTCGACCTCAGGGTCGAAGAATGCAGCAGCGGTGTAGTGGGCTATGGTCTCGACCTCACCGAAATCCAGTGAGAGAGCCTGCTTGATAAGAGCCTCACCGTAACCTGTGGAACATGATCCTGCGATCACTGCGCCCTCAGGAAGCTTGCTATATATATCCTTTATGGCTCTGATAGTGGTGTTCAGCGGACTTCCGTTGTTGCTGCTGTAGAAATCGTAGAGCAGTTCTCCGTCAGCTCCGACCAGTGCAACCTTTGTGGTGGTTGAACCGGCATCCACACCGATGAAGCAGTTTCCTTTATATGTAGCTAGATCGCCGCGCTTTACAGCGTATTTGTTGTGATCTGCTTTGAATTTATCGTAATCCTCATCGCTCTCAAACAGTGGCGCAAGTCTTTCCACACCTGAGGAGAGATTGAGCTCCTGAGAGAGCGCGTGTATAAGCTCTGAAAAGGTCATGGTCACTTCTGGTTTGGAGTTCATGGCTGCACCAACAGCCGCGAACAGATGTGAGTGTCCCGGATCAATGATGGCATCACCGGTCAGATTGAGAGTTCTGATAAATGCGTTCTTCAACTCCGGAAGGAAGTGAAGAGGTCCGCCCAGAAATGCAACATTTCCCTTGATAGGCTTACCACATGCAAGACCGGATATAGTCTGGTTGACAACTGCCTGAAATATGGATGCTGCCAGGTTTGGCTTTGTTGCGCCTTCGTTTATGAGTGGCTGTATATCCGTTTTGGCAAAAACACCACATCTTGCGGCGATAGGGTATATGGTATCATAATCCTTTGCATAGTCGTTGAGTCCTGCTGCATCGGTCTGCAGAAGAGTAGCCATCTGGTCGATGAAAGAACCGGTACCTCCGGCGCAGACACCGTTCATACGTTGTTCTATTCCGTTTGTAAAATATATGATCTTTGCATCCTCACCTCCGAGCTCTATGGCAACGTCGGTCTGAGGAGCGTAGTCCTGCAGTGCCTCTGACACGCAGACAACCTCCTGTGTAAATGGCACACCGATGAGCTGGGCGAGAGCCAGTCCACCTGAACCGGTTATACATGGATTGACCTCGTTCTCACCGAGGGCAGCCTTTGCTTCCTGTACAAGATCCTTGAGTGTCTCTTTGATATTTGCAAAATGTCTTTTATAATCGGAGAAAAGTATCTTGTTGTCCTTGTCAAGGACAGCAACCTTAACTGTTGTTGATCCGATATCAATTCCTAGTGTATACATAAAACAACCCTTCCAATTTCTTTTGTGTGTTGAATGTGTTTGATTTCGACAATCCTGCCGATAAAGCTACTTTATTATAGTGTAGGGTTTGAAAAAATACAATGACTTTATTAAAACTTAACCATTGTCAGAATCTGCATGAAAATATTATTTTTTTTGTAACTAAGATGTATAATGTGAATATTTTATAAAAAAGCCTTTCAGAGGTATGCCATGAATTTCGATACATGCAATGGAGTTATACATGTGGTAAAAAAGGGGGACACTCTGTATAAATTGTCCAAGATATATAAGGTAAGACTGAGTGATATCATATCGGCAAATCCTTACATCAATGTATATAACATGCAGCCGGGGGATGAGGTGTGTATTCCTGTGATTATGGAGGAAGACTTCCTTATATATACAGTTAAGGAGGGAGACACATTCGAAGATGTTCTGAAGAACACAGGGGTTTCACCTGATGATCTGTTTAAGTGCAATCCAGATTTGTATAAGACTGCGCTTGTCAGTGATATGGAGATAAGATATGTGGATTTTCAGAGATAGATGGATGATTATGGTTATATGATGTCTATCATAGCTGCCGGTTTATAGCTGCCGGCTATTTTTCCATAATCTGTCAGGTTAGAAAAACTTAATTATTATACGGTTGTAAACTCATTTTTTATATTATATAATTCAAAAGGTGTAGTTTAATAAGTATGATAGGAGTTTTTCTATGAACATTATAAGTAAGATTGAGAGAAAGTTTGGAAGATATTCTATTCGGAATCTGACGTTATATCTTATAATAGGCTACGGAATAGGATATCTTCTGCTTATGTTCCAGCCTAAATTGCTGCTTATGCTGACCCTGGATCCACAGGCTGTAATGCATGGACAGGTATGGAGGCTGGTGACATGGATAATCACACCACCTACGTTCAGCGTGGATATATTCACCATAGTCATGCTGTTTTTCTATTACAGTATAGGTTCACTGCTGGAGCGGACGATAGGTACATTCCTGTACAATCTGTATATGTTCAGTTCCATGCTGTTTACCATGCTCGGAATTATGCTGGCACATGTATTTTGCACTTATGTGATACATTATGATTATTTAGGCACTTCAGGATATTTTATCGGTGCATCCACATATTATATATTGCTCTCCATATTCCTGGCTATAGCTGTATGCTACCCGGATATGAGTGTGCTGTATGCGATGATCATACCGATCAAGATGAAATATCTGTCGATACTTTATGTGCTTATAATAGCGTATTACTTTATCCATGAGACATTTATGGGCAGGGTCAACATAGTTATGTCACTTGTGAGCTTTGTGATTTTCTATCTGAGTACCAAGAATTTCAGACGATTTTCACCTAAGCAGATGAAGAGGCGGCGTAATTACAACAAACAGGTGCGCACGGCAAGACAGGCGAACGTTGGTCACAGATGCGTTGTGTGTGGAAGAACTGATAAAGATTATCCTGAACTTCAGTTCAGATATTGTTCCAAGTGTACCGGCAACAAAGAATATTGCCAGGATCATCTGTTTACCCACACGCACAGTTAGATGTGACAGATTAGATAATGATTATTAGGAAGAGGAATATATTATGTATAACGATGAGAAGAAATTGATAACTGATATACAGAGAAAGAAGGATTTAGATAAGAATCTTGCGCTGTTTGCGGATACTGCATCCAGAGTAAATTTTGAGTATGCATGTCACAAGTTTACATTGAACTATCTGACACTCAGGGACATGCATATGGATGGCGATGTGCCTGATGACCCATACATTGCACACTGTCAGACGGTTATAGACAAGCTCATAGGTGATTTCCTTGTTGGGGATAAGAATAAGTGTGAGACATCAGATATGGAGATGATATCAGATGTCAGAAACACGATCACAGCCAAGATGAAGGTACTCACGTCATACACTGATGCGTTTGAGATGTATGAGTATATTCTTAACAGGAAAGAATACAGTTATCCGGAGAACCTGAACGATGAGAGCCAGAAGATGCTTGAAGAACTTGACGAACAGAAGGTATCTGAATTCGCAGAGGAGATATACAGATTTGTATTTGCGGATCAGGATAAGGTTGCAGTCAATTCAAAACTTCAGGCGATCATAGGACAGCTTCCTGTCCGTATGACCAAGAACAGATTCTACGATATCCTTGGGGATACACTGGATATATATAACGGTGTTGAGAAGGAGTCTCTGGACCAGTTTATAGAAATGATAGAGAACACGGCACTTATTAGTCTCCCGGACGGATTTGAGACCGAGTATCCGGAGCTTCATGAAGCGCTGGAGCTTCTGAGAGCAGGTGATTACATTGGATTGGATATTGACGGTTATAGAAAGCTGGCAGATGTGCTTGACAAGAGTGCTGCATTTCTTAATTCAGTTGTGACTGAGTATATGCTTATAATAGAACTGGTAAATGACATGTATGTCATGATGCTTGCTCTGTCATCGAAGAACAGTGTGTCTGAGGGATGCAGGAAGGCCATGTCGGTTATAGAGAAGGCTGTTGCTGTAGACGGAGATGATATGGAGGAGGTATATACTCTTCTTGGCGATATAGTCGGAGAGCAGGAACAGGCTGGAGAGCATAAAGTTATGCTGGAGTCTGCTGTATATGATATAACCACAGGATACACGGATGATATTGCCAGATATGAACTGGACCAGGTATACAGAGATCTTGGAATCATGGACAAGCTTTTGTCAGGAAGTATGTTTGTGGATATAGATAATATATCGGTTATGGGTGTACTCAATGTAGATGCTGATTATATAGCAGCCTGCAAGGAGAAGCTTGTAGATAAATTTGCAGCACTGTTCGCACAGAATTCCATGACAGTGAACAGAGCGGTTATGGCCAAGATACTTTCAAATATTCCTGTATTTTTTAACAATACGGATGAGATAAAGGAATATATAGATGGTTCGCTGACAAGATGTAGGGATAAGAGCGAACTCCTGGCAGATTATATTGTGATAAAACAGATGATGGAAGAATAGACTGATTATAGGTGATTGATATGGTCATTGATGACAAGTTCTATGTAGGCGGTGCCAGAGATCGTCAGATCATGAGAATGGTAAGAGGAATAAGGAGATTTAACCGGGTCAGGTATGTTCCGGGAGTTTTTGTTGTGACTCTGCCACTTTTTGACGATGGCATACTGGAGATATATGAGATCAACGAGTTCCGGCAGAAGGCATACAGAGATATGACTGATTCGATACATATTGTTGGTGCGGCTCCGGGAAGGCTTCAGGCCATGCTGCTTGTCAGAGATATTATTGATGATATATATAAGAAGACCGGAGATGTCGATGTGAAGAAGTTCTTCGCAACTGACAGATAGAATAGCTCTGGTGTCTCAGGGGATGGAACATGCATATTGTTTTACTGATTTTGAAAATACTGCTGATAGTTGTTTTGTCACTTCTTGGACTTATACTACTGCTTGTACTTATGGTACTGTATCTACCTGTCAGGTATAAAGGATATGTCAGAAAGCAGGATGATATATTTGCCAAGCTGACGGCACGGTGGCTGGGATTTGTATTATGTTTTAAACTCACATATGCCACCGATGAGGGGCTGGATTATAAGCTTAGGTTGTTTGGTGGAACTATATTTGGCAGTGGTAACAGAGAAGAATCTGAAAATGCTGGTGCGGATGAAATGGATACGGATGAGCCACGACTGGATGGAAATGATCCGGATGGCGGTCACAGAGAACATGAGGAATCATTTGAGGAGAGATATCCTTCTGCGGACACGGATGACAAAGAGTTCATTCTTGATGACAGAGAATTCTCAGGGAGCCAGGAAGGTATATTCAGCAGGATAGGACGACGTATTGATGGCTTGGTGAAGACCGGCATAGCCAGGGTGAAAACGCTTTCAGAAAAGTTTGCAGGTCTGAAAAAGAAGAAAGATGGCTATACTAAACTTGTGAACAATGTCAGGACCAAAGAGGCAATAAGAGTTGTGAAGGTTCAGCTCATAGCGCTGCTCAGGCACATAAAACCGACCAAGGTCAAGGGACAGCTGACATATGGTACAGGGGATCCGGCATCCACAGGGCAGCATCTGGGATATATGAGTATTATATTTCCGCTATACAGCGACAATATAGATATCACACCAGATTTTGCTGAGAAACGCCTGGAGGGAGATCTGTATATCCGGGGAAGGATAAGGCTTGGCATTGTTGGCTGGTATGCACTCAAAGTAATATGGAATAAGAATGTGAAGATAACTATCGAACGTTTCAAGAAGATATCGGGAGGAAGATAACATGGCGAATACTAATATTGAAGGAACACTCAGTTCTATGTTTAAGGGAATGGATGGATTTATATCATCAAAGTCAGTGGTAGGAGAGCCTGTATATGTAGGTGACACTATCATTATACCACTGGTGGATGTTAATTTTGGTATGGCCGCAGGTGCTTTTAACAAACAGGACAGCAATAAGGGGGCTGGCGGTATTGGTGCCAAGATGAGCCCATCAGCTGTACTTGTGATTTCAGGTGGCAATACCAGACTTGTAAATCTTAAGAATCAGGATGCAGTCACCAAGATAATAGATATGGCGCCTGAAGTAGTAGACAAGGTGGTTGGATTATTCAAAAAAGATAAGACACAGGAAGAGACAGATGTAGATAAAGCGATTGATGAGGTTGCCCAGTCTGAGGAATCTGTGACAGAGTGATCACGGATATGATAAGGCGTGACAGGAATTATTACAGAATCACCACATATAATGATAATAAATCATTATGGTGGTGATTTTTTATCTGGAGAAAATTTACAGGATTTGCTTTTTTTTTCACAGCGGTGGGAGTGGTGATAGGTTATTTTATAAGCGGATTTGTAGAATTTCTGGTAATAGTCATACTACTTTTGCTGGCATATATATTTTCCTGCAGATGACAAAAAAATAAGAGTGGCGATCATAAGACCATCACTCTTATTTTTATATCAGAACTGAATCGGTGATATTATGCAAATAACTATGCACGCTCGACCTTACCAGATCTTAAGCAAGATGTACAAACATAGATCTTCTTTGGTGTTCCATCAACTACAGCCTTAACTGACTTAACGTTTGACTTCCACATCTTGTTTGCTCTTCTATGAGAGTGGCTCACTTTGATACCGAAATGAGCACCTTTATCACAAATTGAACATTTTGCCATAATAGCACCTCCTTCAATGAATAAACTAACTTACCTTCTAAGTTCACAACAAGACATATAATAGCAGATAATTTTTCTATATGCAAGCAAAATATTTATTTTTTGTATGAAATAAAGAAATACTATAGAATAAAATTATATTTATGATATAATTGATTGGTAATTGTGTTTGTAAATATTGTAGTTTATATGATATATAAAACACCAGAGACTTTGTTAGAAAGGAGTCGTCGCACATGAAAGAATATATTAATGGAGACAATGGTAAAGTAAGTATAGATGAAAGTGTTGTTGCCCAGGTGGCAGGGCTGACTGCTCTTGACTGTTTTGGAATAGTAGGAATGGGAATAGTCAGTGTCAAGGATGGAATAGTCAAGCAGCTTCGCAGAGATAACGTGTCCAAGGGCGTAAATGTCCGTTTTGACGAGAACGGTGATATAGTGATAGAATTGCATATTGTTGTGGCCTACGGTGTCAGCATAAAGGCTGTGACGGACAATCTTATGCAGTCAGTAAAGTACAAAGTAGAAGACTTCACTTCGTTTAAGGTGAGTCAGATAAACGTCTATGTAGAAGACGTGAAAGTGCTGGATTAGTTTGGAGGATAGAGAAAAGTGAGTAATACAATTGATGCGCTTGCACTGAAGAAAGCATTTATTGCCGGTGCCAATAATCTTGATAAGAACAAGGAATATATCAATGAGCTTAATGTGTTCCCTGTGCCTGATGGAGATACAGGAACGAATATGACGCTGACAATTTTGTCTGCAGTGAAGGAGGTTGAGGCAGCCCCTGATGATATGAAGTCTATAGCCAAGGCTATGTCTACAGGATCTCTGAGAGGCGCCAGAGGTAACTCTGGAGTTATACTGTCACAGCTTCTGCGTGGATTCAGCAAGAAAGTGCAGGATACAACAACAATTGATGTTCATGATATAGCGGATGCATTCCAGAAGGCAGTAGAGACCGCATATAAGGCTGTCATGAAGCCGAAGGAGGGTACGATACTTACTGTGGCCAAGGGTGTTGCATCCAAAGCGCGCGAATGTGCTGATGCAGATATGTCACTTGCACAGTTCTGTGATGAGATTATAGAGTATGGAGATGCTGTGCTTGATTCCACACCGGAGATGCTCCCGGTTCTTAAGGAGGCTGGAGTTGTTGATTCAGGCGGACAGGGACTTATGGTTGTTTTAAAGGGTGCAGTAGACTGTCTTATGGGCAGGGTTACAGTAGAACTCAGCAAGACTGCAGGCGCAGTGAATATTGTTCCATCTGCGACAGGTGCGGGAAAGGACAACATATCAACGGCAGATATAAAGTTTGGTTATTGTACGGAGTTTATAATCAATCTTGAAAAGCCATATGGTGAGGCTGAGGAAGATGATCTGAAGAGTTTCCTTGAGTCTATAGGCGATTCAATAGTATGTGTATCTCTTGATGATATAGTGAAGATACATGTGCATACTAATCATCCGGGACAGGCATTTGAGAAGGGACTCACCCTTGGATACCTTACAAATATGAAGATAGATAACATGCGTATAGAGCACAATGAGAGAGTTGTTGGCCAGTCTGAACGTGAAGAAGCGGAGAAGCAGGAGGAGGAAAGACAGCACAGGCTGCATGAGCATGCTGAGCCACGTAAGAAGTATGGCTTTATAACGGTATCTATGGGAGACGGATTGAAGACACTGTTTGAGGAACTCGGTGCAGATCATGTTATTGAGGGCGGACAGACTATGAATCCAAGTACGGAAGATATGCTGAATGCAATTGATAAGGTGAATGCTGATAATATATTTATTCTTCCGAACAACAAGAATGTCGTGCTTGCAGCGAATCAGGCTGCTACACTGTGTGAGGACAAGAATATAATCGTTATACCAACTGCGAATGCACCACAGGGAATAAGCGCCATGATCGCATTTGACAGTACCGTGGATATAGATGAAAACAAATCAGTCATGAAGTCTGCAGTGAGAAATGTTAAGAGTGGACAGGTGACATATTCAGTCAGAGACACATCGATAGATGGTAAGACCATCAAAGAAGGCGACATCATGGGAATAGGTGATAAAGGCCTTGTGAGCGTTGGAACAGATATAAGTGATGTGACATTTGAACTTATAGCCGATGCTGTGGATGAGGATTCAGAGGTTATAAGTATATACTATGGTGATGATGTGACGGAGGATGATGCAAATAAACTTGCCGGACGTGTGGAGGAAGCATATCCGGATGTAGATGTACAGAGTTACTATGGTGGACAGCCTATATATTACTATATAGTTTCTGTAGAATAGGACATGGGTGCGGCAGATCTGGAGTATTGAACTTTGAGAGGTATACAGATGGAACTTAAGGATTCTATAACAACTATAAAAGGTGTAGGAGATAAGACTTCATCGGTATTTTCGAGGCTTGGTATACACACAGTACAGGATCTTCTCCTGTATTACCCCAGAACGTATGTCACCTATGAGAATCCGGTAGATATAGCAGATCTTTCAGTTGGAAACAGACAGTCTGTGCGGGCTGTGATAAACAGCCGCGCAGAGGTCAGAAAAGTCAGGGGACTTACGATTGTTGTGGTTTATGCAAAGGATTACTCAGGGACAATTAGACTTACTTGGTTTAATTGTCCTTTTTTGCGTAATTATTTTCATATAGGACAGGAGTTTGTGTTTGTTGGGGATGTGACATATAAAAATGGAATGATGACTATGTCGCAGCCGGAATATTATACAGGATCAAAGTATGGGGAACTGACCAATGTATGGCAGCCTGTGTATACGGTCACTCATGGAATAACCTCCAAAACCATACAGAAGGCAGTGAAAGGCGCCGCAGGAGCAATAGATAAAATTGATGATTATCTGCCACCGGATATTCTGGGTGAGTATGGAATAATGGATCTGAGGAAGGCTGTTGCTGCTATACACTTTCCTCAGAACGAGATGCAGCTTAAAAACGCCATAAGGCGTATGGCATTTGATGAGTTTTATGCTTTTGTTGCAAATATGCACAGAATAAAAGATGGTACTGCATACGTCAGAAACGAGAATGTGGTGAGATGTGATGAGGAGGTCAGGAACTTTATATCAAAACTCAGCTTTAAACTTACTGATGCGCAGATGAATGCTGTGAGGGATATTCTGGCCGACATGTCGTCTGATCATGTGATGAACAGGCTTGTGCAGGGCGATGTGGGTTCCGGTAAGACCATAGTTGCAGCAATTGGTCTGTATGCGGTTGCAGTGTGTGGATTCCAAGGGGTTATCATGGCTCCCACGGAGGTCCTTGCAGCTCAGCACTATAAGGAGCTCAGTTCACTCTTTGAACCATATGGGATACATGTTGGACTTCTGACTGGTTCTATGACAGCTAAAGAAAAAAGGCTGATGTATCAGAGGATAAGTGATCAGGATGTACAGATCATTGTCGGCACACATGCGCTTATCCAGGATAAGGTTACATATAACAGCCTTGCACTGGTCGTAACCGATGAACAGCATAGATTTGGAGTAAGACAGAGGGAGAAACTTGCCGGTAAGGGAGAAGATCCCCATATATTGGTTATGAGCGCGACGCCTATTCCGAGGACACTCGCCATAATCATGTATGGCGATCTTGATATATCTGTCATAGATCAGCTCCCGGCAGGGCGTATACCGATAAAAAACTGCGTTGTGGATGAGAGTTACAGGAAGACGGCGGTGGGATTTATCATAAAGGAAGTTTCAAAAGGACATCAGGTTTACATAGTGTGTCCTATGGTCGATGCCAGTGATGTCATGGATGATGTGGCAAATGTGACAGAGTATACAGATGAACTCAGAGAAAGTCTGAGAGCAGATTATGGTGTCAATATTACAGTGGAATGTCTGCATGGCAAGATGAAGGCGGAAGAGAAAAATTCGATCCTGGAGGATTTCTCTGCGGGACGTATAAGTATACTGGTGTCCACAACGGTTATTGAGGTTGGAATAAATAATCCCAATGCGACGGTTATGATGGTTGAGAATGCTGAGCGTTTTGGACTTGCGCAGCTGCACCAGCTCAGAGGAAGAGTTGGACGTGGAAATATACAGTCATATTGTATATTTATGAGCGGCAAAAAGGACAAGGATACCATGGAGAGACTTAACGTTCTGGAAAAGTCCAATGATGGCTTTTTTATAGCGGGCGAAGACCTGAAGATGAGGGGCCCTGGAGATTTCTTTGGCATAAGACAGAGCGGAGAGGTCATGTTCAGGATAGGAGATATATACAATCATGCGGATATGCTTAAGGCAGCGCAGGATGTGTATTCCAGATATGGCACAGATGTAGATGAGAGGATTACAGATGGCATGGGCGGCTCATATATCATGCCGGTGCTTTAGGGACAGGGGGTAAATATGAAAAATAGAAAAACACTTGTTATGGGGATAATAATTGCGGTGCTGGCAATAACCGTTATTGTCATGTCGTACATAATTTTCAGCGGAAGAAACAGTGGGAATGAACATACAGACTCAGGATCTGTCACAGGCACAGACGAAGGCTTGGACAGCAGCCGGGATCCGGGCTCAGACAGTGCGGCTCAGAATGACGGCAAGTACACGAACTCGGGTGATGCGGCTCAAAATGGTGGTCAGGACACGAACTCAGGCAGTACAAAGTCAGATGACCAGGCTCAGGCTTCAGTCGGCAAGGAGTCAGACGGCAGACAGGGGACAGATCAGACTGGGAATACATACTATGCCGTGATAGGACATGAAAGCACATGGGAGGCAAATGGCAAAGTATGTGCTACGGAAAATATAGATATATATAATATGTCTGATTCTGCAGTGCCTGACTGGAAACTTAACGTTATATATAGAGGAAAACCATCCATAGATCAGATATGGAATTCAGAGTACGAGATAGAGGGCAATACGGTGGTGCTTACACCTATGGACTACAACAAAGAGATAAGTGTTGGCCAGAGTGTGAATCTCGGCTATAATATCTCATCTGATGATCTTGAGGTGGTCGATTATGTATTGATCATAGACGGAAAGGAGTATCGGAGTGCTGGAGTATCGGATATAAAACACACAACCGATACAGATGTTTCCACAGAGAATATAACAGAAAAAGGAACTCCATTTGAGAATCATGGTCAGTTGTCTCTTGAAGGGACACATATAATAGATAAGAATGGAGATATGTATCAGTTAAAAGGCGTGAGCACACATGGGTTGACATGGTTTCCGGATTATGTGAATAAGGATGCTTTTGAGACACTGAGAGATGACTGGGGTGCAAATCTGGTAAGACTTGCCATGTATACAGATACAGGAGACAATTCTGGATACTGTAGTGGTGGTGACAAGAGACAGATCATGCAGTTGGTTGATTCCGGTGTTGCAGCTGCCACAGAACTTGGAATGTATGTAATAATAGACTGGCATATATTGAATGACGGTGATCCAAATCAGCACATAGACGACGCAAAAGATTTCTTTGCCCAGGTTTCTTCAAAGTATGCAGGAACAGGAAATGTATTGTATGAGATATGTAATGAGCCGAATGGCGGTACTCAGTGGAGCAGAGTCAAGTCGTATGCAGAGGCTGTGATTCCGGTTATAAGGGAAAATGATAAGGATGCGCTGATAATTGTTGGAACACCTAACTGGAGTCAGGATGTGGATATTGTTTCTAATGACCCAGTTCAGGGATTTGATAATATCATGTATGCAGTACATTTTTATGCGGCGACCCATAAAGATGATCTGAGGCAGAAGGTTAAGACGGCGATAGATAATGGTCTTCCTTTGTTTGTCAGCGAGTTTAGTCTGTGTGATGCATCGGGAAATGGTGCTATAGATTACGATTCATCTGATGCGTGGTTCCAGTTGATCGAAGATAATGATCTGAGCTACGCAGCATGGAGCCTTTGTAATAAAGATGAGACATCTGCATTGTTGAAACCGGATACGGGTAATGTAAGAGATTTTGCTGATGAAGATCTGTCGGATACAGGCAGGTATGTCAGAGACAGGATACTTGAAAAATAAATCTAAAATGCATAGACCTTATTGTAATTTGACTATTTACATGGTATAAAATGTCTGTCAGATAAGTGTTTGTGCGTATTAATCTAGGCATATAGGAGAATGAGATGAGAGTAATAGCCGGAAGTGCGAGAAGTTTAAAGTTGATAACGGTTGACTCCATGGACACGAGACCGACAACAGACAGGATAAAGGAAACTTTGTTCAACATGTTGTCTACGGATATACCGGGATGCAGATTCCTTGATCTGTTCAGCGGCAGCGGTGCCATAGGAATAGAGGCACTCAGCAGAGGCGCGGGACATGCTGTTTTTGTCGAGAATGGCAGAAAGGCATTGGAATGTATCAACAGTAACCTTGAGTTTACCAAATTAAAAGACAGGGCTCAGGTGATGTCTGTGGATGCGGTTCAGGCAGTATCGATGCTTGAGAGGCAGGGGAAAGCTTTCAATATAATATTTATGGATCCACCATACGGAAAACTTCTTGAGAAAGCTGTTCTGGACAGGCTTTCCGAATCCCCACTGGTTGATGATAACACTATTATTATAGTAGAATCTGATCTTGATACGGAATATGATTATCTTGATGACATCGGCTTTGAGATCTGGAAGGTTAAAAAATACAAAACAAATAAACATACATTTATATACAGGAGACTGGAAAATGAGTAGAGCTATTTATCCCGGGAGTTTTGATCCGATGACACTGGGACATCTGGATATCATAAAGAGATCTGCACAGATGTTCGATGAACTTATAGTAGGTGTGTTGAACAATACGGCAAAATCTCCATTGTTTTCTTTAGAAGAACGTGTTAATATGTTAAAGAATGTAGTTTCAGAGATACCAAACGTGAGGGTTGCTGGTTTTGATGGACTGCTGGTGGATTTTGCAAGACAGAATGGTATACATATTATAGTCAGAGGACTCAGGGGTGTTACGGATTTTGAGTATGAGCTTAATATTGCTCAGAGCAATCGCAAAGTTGCGCCGGATATAGATACAGTGTTCTTGACAACTGATACGGAGTATTCTTATCTCAGCTCCAGTGTTGTGAAAGAGTACGCCAGATTTGGCGTGGATGTCAGTGACTTTGTTCCGAAGGCGGTACGAGGAATTCTGAGAGACAGGTATGCTGCAGACAGATAGATATACTTTATTATTTGTATAGATTATAGGAGGAGAATAACATGGCAAGAAAAGGTATTGAAGAGATGATCAGTGAGATAGAGATATTTATTGACAATTGCAAGTATCAGCCTTTGTCATCAAGTAAGATCATTGTGCCTAAGGAAGATCTGGAGCAGATGGTAGGAGAGCTTAAGCTTAAGTTGCCTAATGAGATAGAGAGATGTAAGAAGATAATGAGAAACAAGGAGGCTATCCTTGCTGACGCCAGAGCCAGAGCCGATTCTATCATAACAGAATCTGTTGCAGAGGCTAACAGGCTTGTGGATCAGAGCCAGATAGTAGAGCTTGCGAATATCAGAGCAAACGAGATAACAGATATGGCCAGAAGTCAGGCAGAACAGATAATAGCAGAGGCGAATGCAGATGCCAAAGAGGTTAGAGCGGGATCTATGTACTATTCGAAGGATAAACTTACAGAGATTGGCCAGTATATCAATGCGACTTTGCAGGCTGAGAAGGCAAACTATGAGAATCTTATAAAGTCACTTGAAGAGAACGCTGCACGAGTAGCAGATAATATGGCAGAGCTTGATTCAAGTATCGCCCAGATAAATGGAGTGCCTGAGCAGCCTCAGCATCAGTCAAAAGATGATTCAGCATTCTCAGACGACGAGGATGGATACAATGTATATGGTAAGACGGAGTATACATCTGAGGATTCTGATGGAGAATATGATGACGATGATTATGATGATTATGATGACGAGGATGAGGATGACGATGACGAGGAATTCCTCGATGAGTAATCGGGATATAGCAGTGTCACAGGCGTAAAGAAACTGTAATTGAGTATATCGTTGTGTATACAGTTCTGTTATACCGATGTGTGACATATGTTCATCATGCTAGCGCATGACGATATATGCTATTATATAGCAGAGTAAGCTATACGTGGATTTGCCTATTATATATTTGTGAAAAGACAGCCCTGAAGATTTTATCATATCATGACTTTGGAATATGGCGGACAGCCCTCCGAATGATGATAGAGAGATCATCAGGGCTGTCTTTGTGCCTTCACGTATGTCTGCTTCTGCTATCTGGGGCAGTCCCTGGCTGATCTCCATAAATGAAGTAAAGATGGGGGCATATGTACCAGGAAAATATAGACAGATAAGTGCTCTGGCTATCGAAAATATTACCATGTACACACCTATAACGGTGATGCTGTGGATTGATTTGTCAATTATTCCAGTGTGTGCCTTATCTGAGATTGAATCTGAGTTGTATACGGATTCTCTGGCAGCTGAGATCTGGCTGGCACAGCAGCTGGTGCTGTGATGCAGGAAATCGTGAGTATTGCTGCATGTCTGCCTGCGTATATACATGAATAGTAAACAGATAGCAGTAATTGATATTTGTGGAGCATATATCAGTAAAATTAATGTGAAAAAATTCATATAATTCTTCATATACTCAGTGTATATGTATCCGTACAGGAACATGGAGCTGACGTTATTGCACATGGGCAGGAGAATCTGTGCGCGTTGTCTGTTTATTACACCTTTTTCATAGAAGTGGGATATTATCATTGTGCCTGTTGGAAAACCACATAGCATACCTATGGAAAATATGATTATATAGGCGCAGAACGATGATATTTGTATTTTATTTATGGAGTTTATAATCAGACCAGTGAGTAGTATGAATGGGAGGAGTACCGGTATGATGGTGTGATACCATAGTTCTATTCCGTTGCGGCAGCCTTCTGTTATTATATGGGCGTTTATACATCCAAGCATAATGATCGCTGATATTGATATAATATATAAAAAATTTCTCATATCACAGCATATGCAGAATGATGTGTGATATGAGAAAAATTATACCAGTATGACAGAATGCTTGTGATCCGGAGCAATGCTGTGGCCGTGTGCCTGATATATCATATTGCGGTACAGATCTGATGCAAGTTCGTCATATCTGAACATTTTCTGGCCTGCGGCAGATACGGAGCTGCGTATTTCACGGTTCTTTGTTATGACTGGTATATCCGATGCTGTTTTTATCTGACCGATCAGTTTGCTTGAAGCAGTTCTAAGTCCAAGCATGTTGATGTAATATATCCATCCACCTGCTTTGAAAGCGTTTAGATCGTCATTTGTCAGTTTAGTTATGACGTGTAATAACCCGCGTTGTATATGAGTTAAAGTATAATTCCTGCATTTTAATGCTGTGGCTGTATCTGAAAATGACATGTTTACATCCAGCCTGGACAATCGGTTTGAAAGGTCGGTATCCATATCGGCGCACCTTGCAATGTCTGGATTGGTCATCCTGGAGTAGCTCAGATAAACGGACATATCATTATCGAATACTGGAAATGATATGCCGTAAGCTTTACTCAGTATGGAATAGCACTGCTCGGGAACATGTCTTTCAAGTCTGTGTATATCGCCTCCCAGCAGCATCTTACGGATGGCGGTTGCTGAGCATATGTCATTGTCTGCCGTTGTGCTGTTATATCCTGCGCATACACGTGGGATAGGAACAGGTTTTATATGTGATCTGGTTTTATTAAGCGCAGCCAGATATTCTATGGCAAGGATGTTATTTGGACTTGATAGTACGGAGTCCAGTTCACTTTGCGATATATTCAGGCTGCTGTCTGGCCTGCAGTGCAGATATTCGGATATCGCCTGCGCCCTTGCGGCACCATAGGACATTCCTGATGCTGCGAGCGTCTTGATTGACACAGATATCTCCTTGGGCTCAGTGGTGACTATACCTGCTATGAGGCTTAAGATATCGATGCTGGCTGTCTCAGCGCCGAATGAGATATAATCAATGCAGTTTAGACTATTCATCATTGATACCGCAGCATACGCGTAGTCTCTTGCACTGGAAGTTGAATAGACAAATGGAATCTCAAAGACGGCATCGACTGAACATCTGAGGGCAATGAGAGCTCTGGTGTATTTATCTGCAAGGGCCGGAACACCTCGTTGCAGAAAATTGCCACTCATAAAGCAGATGACGTGATCAGCACCTGTGATCTGTTTCGCCTGCTGTATCTGATATTCATGTCCCTTGTGAAAAGGATTGTATTCACAGACTATTCCAATAACGCTCATGGTCCCTCCTGGTGTTATATATAAAGTCAATCATTCATTATGATGTGAATGGTTTTGCATTTTGGTCTTTGCGCTACAATAAAGTTTATTTTATATTAATAATTATGCGGTGTAAAGTATGTTATAATACCAAGAAGTTTGGCTTTATTATTATAATGTGTGTATGACAGCGGTCTGGGTATGTTTATTGTAATATATGGAAAGTTAATGGTTGACAAAACGATGATAATTATATAGTATATTAACAGTAATCGAACATATGTTTAGGAGGGACGTAATATGGCAAATAATTCCGGAAACGTGAATGTTGAAGATAAGAAGAAAGCTCTTGATGCTGCTATTGCGCAGATAGAAAAGCAGTACGGCAAGGGATCAGTTATGAAGCTTGGAGATTCCAATGCGAATATGAATATAGACGTGATACCTACAGGTTCACTCAGTCTTGATATAGCACTTGGTCTTGGTGGTGTACCAAGAGGCAGGATAATTGAGGTGTTCGGACCAGAGTCAAGTGGTAAGACAACTGTAGCTCTTCACATAGTTGCTGAGATACAGAAGAGGGGTGGAATTGCTGGTTTCATAGATGCAGAGCATGCACTTGATCCCGCATATGCCAAGAATATAGGTGTAGATATAGATAATCTTTATATATCCCAGCCGGACTGCGGAGAGCAGGCTCTTGAAATCACCGAGACCATGGTTAGATCGGGAGCTGTAGATGTGGTCATAGTCGATTCTGTAGCTGCCCTGGTACCTAAGGCAGAGATCGACGGCGAGATGGGAGATTCACACATGGGACTCCATGCAAGACTGATGTCACAGGCTCTTAGAAAGCTTACCGCTGTGGTCAGCAAAACTAATTGCGTTGTTATATTTATCAATCAGCTCAGAGAGAAGGTTGGCGTTGTTTTCGGTAATCCAGAGGTTACTACCGGAGGCCGTGCCCTGAAATTCTACGCATCTGTAAGACTTGATGTCAGAAGAATAGATACCTTAAGACAGGGCGGAGAGATCGTGGGTAACAGGACTCGTGTAAAGATAGTCAAGAACAAAGTGGCTCCACCGTTCAAAGAGGCAGAATTTGATATTGTTTTTGGTAAAGGAATATCTAAAGTCGGAGATATACTTGATCTTGCTGTTGCCAATAATATCGTTGATAAGTCAGGTGCATGGTATGCATACAATGGCGATAAGATAGGCCAGGGACGTGAGAATGCCAAGGCTTACCTTGAGAATAATGAGAATATATGTAATGAGATCGAGCACAAGGTCAGAGAGGTACTTGGTGTTGCCGGTGATGATGTGGCTGCAGCTGATGCTGAAGATATGGATAACTAGTTCATATATGTGTGCTGGAATGTATGATGGGAGTTCTGCTATATGATTGTTACGGATATCCGCAGGATTGATGACAAGAGATATTGTTTATATATTGATTACGAACCGTATGCATCTGTGTATACATCAGATATAAAAAGGTTAAGGCTGGAAATTGGAGCAGAGATTGAAGGCGACAGACTTGAGTCGTTCAGACGAGATTATCTGTATAAGAGAGCGATGAATAAGGCTGTAAACTCCATAAAATTCTCAGACAAATGTGAGTATGAAATTGTTCAAAAACTCCGAGATTTGTATTACGACGAGGAGATAATAGCTCATACGGTTGGCAGACTGAAGGAGTATGGCTATATAGACGATTATAGATATGCTGGAGGTTATATAAGGAGGAATAGTTCCAAGAAGGGCGCTAAGATTATCCGATATGAACTTCAGTCAAAGCATATTGATCAGAATGTGATTGACCGTGCAATGGCGGATAGTGATATTCCGGATGAGAATGACAGAATATATCATATACTGCAGAAACGGTATTCGGACAGAGACCTCATAGATAACAGAAAAAAGGTGCTGGCATATATGTATAATAAGGGGTTCGACGGAAGAAAAGTATCGCAATGCATTGAAAAAATGCTTGAAGATACTAAATTACGCGATTGATATATCTATACATAGAACATGGTTATTTATTGTACTGCTGTCAAAAAAAGAAGCTGTATTTGGGTATAATTACTTGACATAATTAAGTAAAAATATTAAACTTAAATAGTTGTATTCTTGTACAATGAAAACTTAATAAGGAGGTGCTCCTGTGGATTCACCATTAGTATGGATAATTATGGCTCTTGTAGTTGTAGCAGTTGCTGTTGCCACTTGGTTTATCGCTATTGCATATCGTAAGAATATTGCAGAGGCAAAGCTTGGCAGAGCAGAAGTTCAGGCAAGAGAGATAATTGACGAAGCTCAGAAGACCGCCGAAGCTAAGAAGCGCGAGATATTGCTTGAGGCAAAGGAAGATTCGCTTAAAACACGTAATGATCTTGAGAAGGAAGTCAAGGACAGACGTGGCGAGCTTTCGCGTATGGAGAAGAGGATTCTTGCACGTGAAGAGAATCTCGATAAGAAGACTGAAGCAGTAGAGAAAAAGGAAGCTAGTTTAGCTAACAAGGAAAGCGCACTTGATAAGCAGAAGGCCAAGGTTGAAGAGTTACAGGCGAAGCGAGTACAGGAACTTGAAAGAATTTCAGGTTTAACCTCTGAACAAGCAAAAGAATACTTATTAAAGACTGTTGAAGATGAAGTAAAACATGAAACAGCAGTTATGGTCAAGGAATTAGAAACCAGAGCTAAAGAAGAAGCGAACAAGAAGGCGAAGGAGTATGTTGTTAATGCAATACAGAGATGTGCAGTAGACCATATTTCAGAGACAACTATTTCATTAGTTCAGTTACCTAACGATGAGATGAAGGGTAGGATAATTGGTAGAGAGGGAAGAAACATTCGTACTCTCGAGACACTTACCGGAGTAGATCTGATAATTGATGATACTCCTGAGGCAGTTATTTTATCAAGTTTTGATCCAGTCAGACGTGAGGTGGCAAGGATTGCTCTTGAAAAACTCATCGTTGATGGAAGAATCCATCCAGCCAGAATTGAAGAGATGGTTGAAAAAGCGCAGAAGGAAGTAGAGACCATGATGCGCGAGGAAGGTGAAGCTGCTACACTTGAGGTAGGAATTCACGGAATCCATCCTGAACTGGTAAGACTTCTTGGAAAGTTGAAGTTTAGAACAAGCTATGGTCAGAATGCTCTTAAGCACTCTGTAGAGGTAGCTCAGTTGTGTGGTTTGTTGGCCGGAGAGATAGGTGTAGACATTAAGGTTGCTAAACGTGCTGGATTACTCCATGATATAGGTAAAGCCCTGGATCATGAGATGGAGGGTTCACATGTTCAGATTGGTGCAGATCTTTGTAGAAAGTATAAAGAGTCTGCAGTTGTTATCAATGCTGTAGAGTCACATCATGGTGATGTTGAGCCTGAGTCATTGATTGCACTTTTGGTACAGGCTGCAGATACTATTTCTGCTGCAAGACCAGGAGCAAGAAGAGAGACCTTAGAGACTTATACTACAAGACTTAAGAAGTTAGAAGACATTGCTAATTCTCATAAGGGAGTAGATAAGACATTTGCTATTCAGGCAGGTAGAGAAATTCGTGTGATGGTAGTTCCTGAGCATGTAAGCGATTCTGATATGGTATTGCTGGCTAGAGATATTGCAAAGCAGATTGAAGACGAGCTTGAATATCCTGGACAGATTAAGGTAAATATTATTAGAGAGTCACGCGTGACAGATTACGCAAAGTAAAAATCATTTAAAACAAAAAGTTTAGAAAGTATTGGGAATATAGTGTTCTCAATACTTTCTTTTTTATTAAATGGGGCGGTAAAATAAATGAAAAAATATAAGAGAATAAAACAGGAAGTGGCATACAGAGCTCATGTATTTGATGTATATAATGATTATCTGGAACTTCCTGATGGCAGAGAAGTTATATATGATCTTATAAAGCACAGATCGGGAGCCTGTGTGCTTCCGGTTATGGATAATGGAGATATAGTACTGGTAAAACAGTATAGAAATTCCATAGATGAGGTGACATATGAGGTTCCTGCGGGGTTTATTGATGATGGAGAGACTCCACTTGATGCGGCTGCAAGAGAATTGCGGGAAGAAACAGGATATATAGCGGATGAACTTATATATGTGACTAAGGCTGTTCTTGCGATAGGAACCAGCGATGAGCAGACATATATATACATTGGAAGGAGTCTGAAGAATGGTAGGAGATGCCTTGATGAGAATGAATTTATTGATTGTGAGCAGATAGATATATCCAGAGCAGAGGATATGATAAGAACCGGAGCTGTGGTTGATTCAAAAACAATCATAGCTATATATGCGTACAAAAACATGATTTTAAGTTGATGTATATGGAAAAACAATAATCACATAATTTGAAACAGGTACAAACGGTTAATAAAATAAGATGAATTAAAAAAAGTGACATATTTTTGAAAAGAATTATGTCAATATGTGGTATACATAAGTGGTAGTTCTACATCATTTGGTATTTGCTGCTAAAACGCCTGTAATCCCTTGATTTTACTTGTTAAAATAGTATTTGATTTTATTTACATTTGTATTTATAATGAGTTTTAGTCTACATAACTAAGGGGATAAAATTAGTGGAACAGTACATAGACAGATACGTTGAATATTTAAGAAATGTAAAAAAATCAAGTGAGAATACAGTTGCTTCCTACAGACGGGATCTTGTAAAATTTTACAAGTATTTTGAAGAGAAGGGCATACGTGAACTAGGAGATGTAAATGAGACTTATATCAATTCGTATGTGCTTGGCATGGAAAGTCAGGGGATGTCGATGGCAACTGTTTCACGTAATATAGCGTCGATCAAATCGTTCTATGCATATCTTACGAGGGAGAAGATAGTAGATTCTGACCCGACAGAGAATATAAAACCTCCAAAGATCATAAAGAAGGTTCCTGAAACTCTGACGATCAGTGAGGTGAACAAGCTTCTCGACCAGCCAACCAATAAGACACCGAAAGAGATACGTGATAAAGCTATGCTGGAGCTTCTGTATGCGACTGGAATCCGGGTTACAGAGCTTGTTACATTGAAACTTACGGATGTCAATATCAAACTTGGATTCATAGAGTGCCATGATGGAGACCGGACCAGGACCGTCCCGGTTGCGGAGGTCGCACAACGGGCATTAAGTCGTTATATAACAGAGGTGAGAGACGATATGAGCGGAGGAAGTGATTATCTGTTTTTTAACTGTAAGGGTGCACCTATGACCAGACAGGGCTTTTGGAAGATTATCAAATTTTATGCAGCCAAGGCGGGCATAGATAAGGATATTACTCCTCATATGATAAGACATTCATTTGCGTCACATATGCTGAACAATGGTGCAGATATAAAATCAGTTCAGGAGATGCTGGGTCATGTGGATATAGCGACGACCCAGATATATCTTACCAATAAGCAAAGTAAGCTCAAAGAGGAATATGTAAAAGCATATCCAAGGGCTTAAAAATAAAATAACTTACAGACTAAGGAGACAATAAACTATGGAAAACAATTACTACGTTCCGACTCAGATCATTGAGAACAATCTCAAGGGTGCGGTAGGAAAGGCCAATCTGAAACTGTACAAGATGATCATGATGGGCTTTTTTGCCGGAATGTTCATTGCTATAGGAGCTGAGGGATCAAACCTTGCAGTTCACACGGTTAGCAATTTTGGCCTTTCGAAGACACTTGCTGGGTGCATATTCCCGGTAGGACTCATGATGCTGTCTATTATTGGCGCCGAATTGTTCACAGGAAATTGCATGATGATAACTGCGGTGATCGATGGGCGGATCAAGTTGTTACAGATGCTCAAAAACTGGGTAGTTGTATATTTCAGCAACATGCTTGGCTCGGTTGTCACAGCAGCTTTGATATATGGAAGCGGTCAGTTTGATAATTCAGCGGGTGGTCTTGGTGCGTACACGATAAAGGTGGCAATGGGAAAGACGGGACTTGAATTTGGAAATGCATTTGTTTCAGGAATCATGTGTAATGTTCTTGTGTGTGTAGCGGTGCTTATGTCATCTGCAGCAAAGGATGTTATAGGTAAGATTTTTGCATGCTTCTTCCCAATAATGGTATTTGTTATATCTGGATTTGAGCATTGTGTGGCAAATATGTATTATATCCCTGCAGGTATCATGGCTGCATCAAACAGCAAATATGTAGATAAAGCCTGTGAACTTTATGGCTACACTGCTCAGCAGATAAGCGATCAGCTCACTGTGGGAAGCTTCTTTGGCAAGAATCTTCTTCCTGTAACTCTTGGAAATATCATCGGTGGTGGTGTGATAGTCGGAATAGGACTTTATATTATCAATAAGCCTAAAAAGTCAGAAGAGTAGAAAGTGTACATCTGTACAGCATAGACAGCGGGATAAAAATATAAAAAATACTAAGAATTTAGATAAATAATATTAAAAAACAGATACGGCATATTGTATTGATATATGAATACAATATGCCGTATCTGTTTTATGTGATCATACAAGTTGAATCTGGAATGACGCTTACTTATAAAAGTCGATTATTTTATCCATTCTGGATGACATATTTTCAAATAAAAGATCCAGAATTGTCAGGGCAGTCATGGATTCCACGACTACAACGGCTCTTGGACCGATGATTGGATCATGACGGCCTCTGATGGATACCTCTATGTTATCTCCGGATTTGTTGACCGTCTCCTGAGTTGATGCGATGGACGGGGTAGGCTTGAAATGTGCCTTTATCACTATGTCTGCTCCATCACTCATTCCTCCGAGAATACCTCCTGCGTGATTTGTTTTCTTGGCGACATGCTGCCCAATCATGGTAAATGCATCGTTATTATAAGAGCCTCTGGCATCTGAGACTTGAGTTCCATCTCCGATCTCAACGGCTTTCACTGCTCCAATCGACATAACAGCCTTTGCCAGGCATGCGTCAAGCTTGTCAAATACAGGTTCACCTATTCCTGCCGGCATACCACTTACAATACACTCAACGCATGAACCTATGGAGTCATTTTCTGCCATGCAATCTTCAAGAAGACATGATGCCTTTTTGTATGCATCTGCATCAGGCATGTTGAGGTCGTTTTTTGATATATAGTCCGCATCGAATTTATCTTTATCGATAAGGACTTCTCCGATGGAAGATACATAGGTTGTTATGGTGATCCCGAGTTCCTTAAGCACCTTGGACGCGATAGCTCCGGCGGCAACCCTGCCTATTGTTTCCCTGCCAGATGAACGCCCACCTCCGCGGTAATCCCTGAATCCGAATTTCTGGTCAAAGGTGTAATCTGCATGACCTGGCCTGTAATATGTAGCAATATCTCCATAATCACCGGAGCGCTGTGAAGTGTTCCGCACCATCATGGATATCGGTGTACCAGTTGTCTTTCCTTCAAAGATACCTGATAGTATCTCTACAGTATCTGATTCTTTTCGCGGTGTGGAAAACTGAGAGAATCCTGGTTTCCTGCGATCCAGAAATATCTGGATATCATCTTCACACAGTGGAAGCCCGGCCGGACATCCGTCGACTACAACTCCGAGAGCCTTTCCATGTGATTCCCCCCATGTGGTTATTGTAAATTTATTTCCTATAGTAGAACCTGCCATAATATTGTCTCCTTTCAAATGCTGAGGTTTCAGCCATATTGTCTATGGCAAATGAACTGTGCCTCGTTTGCAGTGAAAAATATCTGCGCGCATTATTATAGCATATATGAGTTTGCGATAACAAGAAAGTAGTTATTACATAAGAGTTGTTTGCGGTAACGTAATATGGCAACTACGTGACGGTTGAAATGCTATATAAGATATATTAGAATACAAAAAGTATGTATAGACATTAAAATAATTGAGAAAGGTTGTGACTTCTGGACTGGCAGTTACAGTAATGGTGAATGAAAATGGAAAAATATTATATAGTAAAATCAATAGATGGAGATTATGCGAATCTTGTGGATGAGAATAATCAGAATGGAGAGACAAAGCTTGTTGCAAGGGCGTTGCTGCCTGAAAGTATAAAAGAAGGAACAAGACTTCACTATGCTTTTCTGCAGTATGAGATTGCTGAGTGATAGGCGGTGAAGAATCCGTGGTATGCTTTGCAGTAAAATGTATTGAAAAAATAATAGTTTATCTTTACAAAAGATATCATGTATGTTATTCTACTCAAGGTCAACTGACACTTAGTTTAAGGAACGCCTAGGCCTTTTGCCCGGTGTCAGCCATGTATATTATTTTTATAGGAGGATTGTTATTATGATAACAAAAGAGCAGAAGCAGGAAATCGTAGCTAAGTACGGTAAGGATGCAAACGACACAGGTTCAACAGAGGTTCAGATCGCACTTCTTACAGCAAGAATCAACGATCTCAACGGACATTTCAAGGCTAATCCAAAGGATCATCACTCAAACCGTGGTCTTCTTAAGATGGTTGGTCAGAGAAGAAACCTTCTTGCATACCTCAAGAGCAAGGATATCGAGGCATACAGAAAGCTCATCGAGAGCCTTGGACTTAGAAAGTAATTTCTATTCGAGCCTTAATACAATAACAATTATGGGAATCATGTGTACACGCATGATTCCTTTTTATTTGCCCGGACACTTTTTTATGGTATCAAATAGTGTAAACAGAGGTGTTTGGATATTGTATTTTTTATATTCGTATGATAAAATTTAAAAGATTGTGGAATGACATATCGAGACTTCTATAAAGAATATCATGGATCATCGCTGAAAGATGGCAAAAAGGTTATAAGACATGGTGTTTTTTATAGTTGTTTCGACGTCTTCCACAATACAAATAAATATTAAATCAAGGAGATTTTGAGATGAGTAAGGAATTCAAGAGATACCAGAAAGAGATCGCTGGCAGAATGCTCACTGTCGATATAGGCAGAGTAGCTGCACAGGCAAATGGTGCTGCATTTATCAAGTACGGTGACACAACAGTGCTTTCAACATGTACAGCTTCAGAGAAGCCAAGAGACGGAATCGATTTCTTCCCGCTTTCAGTAGAGTATGAGGAGAAGTTATATTCAGTAGGAAAGATACCTGGAGGATTCAACAAGAGAGAGGGTAAGGCGTCAGAGAACGCTGTTCTCACATCACGTGTAATCGACAGACCTATGAGACCTCTTTTCCCTAAGGACTATAGAAATGACGTAACACTCAACAATCTTGTTATGTCAGTCGATCCTGAGTGCAGACCAGAGCTGGTTGCAATGCTCGGATCATCTATCGCAACATGTATATCAGACGTTCCATTTGACGGACCATGTGCCATGACACAGGTAGGTCTCATCGATGGAGAGTTCATCATCAACCCAACACAGAAGCAGTGGGATGAGGGTGATCTGAAGCTCACAGTTGCATCTACATCACAGAAGGTTATCATGATCGAGGCCGGTGCAAACATAGTACCAGAGGCTAAGATGATCGAGGCTATATATATGGCTCATGATATCAACCAGGACATCATCGCATTTATCAATGAGATAGTAGCTGAGGTTGGCAAGCCAAAGCATTCATATGTAAGCTGTGCAGTTCCAGAGGAGCTCTTTGCAGCGATCAAGGAGATCGTTCCTCCAGCAGCTATGGAGGAGGCTGTATTCTCAGATGAGAAGCAGGTTCGCGAGGAGAACATCAGACAGATCACAGAGAAGCTTGAGGAGGCATTTGCAGACAACGAGGAGTGGCTTGCAGTTCTTCCAGACGCTATATACCAGTATCAGAAGAAGACAGTAAGAAAGATGATCCTCAAGGATCACAAGAGACCTGATGGACGAGCTATCAACCAGATCAGACCACTTGCTGCTGAGGTTGACATCATTCCTAGAGTTCACGGTTCAGCTATGTTCACAAGAGGACAGACACAGATCTGTAACGTGTGTACACTCGCTCCACTTTCTGAGATCCAGAGAGTTGACGGACTTGATGAGAACGTTACATCAAAGAGATATATGCACCACTATAACTTCCCTGCTTACTCAGTAGGTGAGACAAAGGTTTCAAGAGGACCAGGACGTAGAGAGATCGGACACGGCGCACTTGCTGAGAGAGCACTTCTTCCAGTGCTTCCAAGCGAGGAGGAGTTCCCATATGCTATCAGAACAGTATCAGAGACATTTGAGTCAAATGGTTCTACATCAATGGCATCAACATGTTCATCATGTATGTCGCTCATGGCTGCCGGTGTTCCTATCAAGGCTATGGTTGCCGGTATATCATGCGGACTTGTAACAGGTGATACAGATGATGATTACATCGTTCTCACAGATATCCAGGGACTTGAGGATTTCTTCGGAGATATGGACTTCAAGGTAACAGGTACTACAGAGGGTATCACAGCTATCCAGATGGATATCAAGATCCACGGTCTTACAAGACCTATCGTTGAGGAGGCTATCGCAAGAACACGTGAGGCAAGATTATTCATCATGGAGACATGTATGAAGCCAGCCATCGCAGCTCCAAGACCAACAGTTAATGAGTTCGCACCAAAGATCAAGCAGATCAAGATCGACCCTGAGAAGATTGGTGAGGTTATCGGACAGAGAGGTAAGACCATCAACACTATCATCGAGGAGACAGGTGTTAAGATCGATATTGACGACGAGGGAAGAATCTCTATCTGTGGCGTAGAGCAGGCGGGTATGGACAAGGCCATCGAGATGATCAACATGATTGTAGAGCCTCTTGAGGTTGGCAAGAACTACCATGGCAAGGTCGTTAAGGTTATCGACTGTGGAGCTATCGTATCACTTGCACCTAACAAGGACGGACTCATCCACATCTCAAAGCTTTCAGACAAGAGAGTTGCAAAGGTTGAGGATGTCGTAAATGTTGGCGATGAGGTTGATGTTAAAGTCATCAAGATTGATGAGAGAGCAGGAAGAATAAGCCTGAGCCTCAAGGATGTGCAGTAAATAATTACTAACTATAAGGGTGTATGATATTATTTTATAAGGGTAAATCTGATGTCTCGAAGCCGGTCTGTCATATGACCGGTTCCGGGGCATTCTAATAACTGCAATAAATGCAGACAGAAAGCAAACTAAAATAAATGCTAAAGCAGATTTAAGGGGGAACATATGAAATACGGTTATTTTGATGAACAACACAAAGAGTACGTAATTGACAGACCGGACACACCGGCACCTTGGGCGAACTACCTCGGTTCACCGGAATATGGAGCTATAATCTCCAACAATGCGGGAGGTTACAGCTTTGAGAAGTCAGGAGCAAACGGAAGAATACTGAGATACATATTCAACAGCTTTGACCAGCCTGGAAGATATGTATATCTTAGAGATGATGATACAAAGGATTACTGGTCAGCATCATGGCAGCCGGTTGGCAAGAGCCTTGATGTGTACAAGAGTGAGTGCCACCACGGAACAGCATACACCAAGATGTATGCAGAGTATTCTGATATCAAGTCAGAGGTGCTGTATTATGTTCCGCTTAACAAGACACACGAAGTGTGGAAGGTGAGAGTTACAAACAATTCAGACAAGCCACGTAACCTCTCAGCTATAGGATACTGTGAATTTACAAATGACTGCAACTATGAGCAGGATCAGGTAAATCTTCAGTACACACTGTTCATAACCAGAACATATTTCATGGACAACAATAAGATCCTTCAGGTCATCAACGAGAACGTTGAGAAGGCTGAGATCAATGGAAGCAAGGCTAACAGAAGATTCTTTGCACTTGCAGGAAGCGATGTTGCGTCATACTGTGGCGACAAGGAGGAGTTTCTTGGAAGATATCACGGCTATGGTGATCCTGTCGGAGTTATAAATGGTGATCTTGGCAACAAGCTCAACTACAACAGCAATGCCTGCGGTGGACTCCAGACAAAGTTCACACTTGCTCCGGGCGAGTCGAAGGATTTTGCATTTATAGTTGGAATGAAGGACAATGACGCTGCAAATGCTGTCATAGCCGGATATGCAGATCCTGCTGCAGCATGTCAGAAGGAGCTTGATGAGCTGATAGAGTACTGGCATTCAAAGCTCAACAACTTCCAGGTACACACACCAAGTGATTCATTCAACAATATGGTTAATACATGGAATGCGTACCAGTGTTTCATGACATTCATATGGTCAAGAGCTGCATCGTTCTCATATTGCGGCCTCAGAAACGGATATGGATACAGAGACACAGTTCAGGATATCCAGGGTGTTATTCACCTTGCACCTGAGATGGCTCTTGAGAAGATCAGATTCATGCTGTCAGCACAGGTTGACAACGGCGGCGGACTTCCACTTGTAAAGTTCACACACAATGCAGGACACGAGGATACGCCGGATGATCCTTCGTATGTACAGGAGACAGGACATCCTGCATACCGCGCAGATGACGCACTGTGGCTGTTCCCAACCGTATACAAGTATATTGCAGAGTCGGGCAATATTGACTTCATAGATGAGGTTATTCCATTTGCCAACAAGGATGAGGGCACAGTATACGAGCACTTAAAGAGAGCGATCGATTTCTCTATGAACAGACTTGGAGACAACGGTATGCCTGCAGGACTCTGGGCAGACTGGAATGACTGTCTTAGACTTGGAAAGAGAGGCGAGTCAACATTTGTTGCTATGCAGCTCTACTATGCAATGACAGTTATCAAGTATTTTGCAGAGATGAAGGATGACACAGAGTACATAGATTATATCAACAGCATTCAGTACAAGATGGGGGAGACCATCCAGGAGAAGTGCTGGGAGGATGACAGATTTATCCGTGGATACAAGGAAGGTGGACAGGTCATTGGCTCAAAGAACGATCCTGAGGCAAGTATGTGGCTGAACCCTCAGTCATGGGCAGTTATAAGCGGACTTGCAACAAGAGAGCAGTCCGAGCTTGCGCTTGAGTCGGTTCACAGAGAGCTTAACACAGAGTATGGCGTAAGACTTATGTTCCCTCCATACAGAGAGCATGCATTTGACGGAGCACTCATGCTTCTGTTCAATGCAGGAACAAAGGAGAATGCAGGTATATTCTCACAGCCACAGGGCTGGATCATACTTGCCGAGGCACTCATGGGACATGGAAACAGAGCGTTCGAGTATTTCAATGAGAGCTCACCTGCATCTATGAATGACAAGGCAGAGATCAGAAAGCTTGAGCCATATTGTCACGGACAGTTCACAGAGTCTGTGGGAAGCCCATTTGAGGGGCGTGCTCATGTACACTGGCTCACAGGTACAGCATCCACATGTATGGTAGGCTGCGTTGAGGGAATCATGGGTATGAGACCTGACTTTGGCGGAATCAAGATCGCACCTTCAGTTCCATCAGACTGGAAGGAGTTTGAGATTGAGAAGATGTTCAGAGGTAAGAAGCTTTCTATCAAGGTACAGAATCCAGATGGACATGAGAGCGGTTTCCAGAGCATGACGCTTAATGGCGAGAAGCTGGAATATAATTATATCCCTGCTGATAAGCTTGTTGACGAAAATGAGATAGTTCTTGTTATGTAATAATGGTGAGATAAGTTTCTTTGTCAGATAAGCTTCGCTATAAATGAATAAATACACCTTAAATGGTACATTGATAATTAAGAAGGGCGTTCTGCCCTTCTTAATTTATTATGAGAGGTATCGGTTTTAATACTGATTTGTTCATGGGAAAGGTATGTATATATGGACGGTGAAAAGGAAGATGGAAAGGTTCTCGCAGAGAGAATAAAACTTGCATCGGGATGTCATCTCCTGGACGCGGTTGATGGGGATTATATACTGATGTGTGGTATATATGGAGAGATAGAGGGACACGAGAAACTGCCATCCGGTATGAAGAGTACAAATTATGAGGAGCTTCTGCCGGTGATAGCTCAGGCAGAGAATTGCAGGCAGATAAGGGGAGTCCTTGTGCTGGTGAATACACTTGGCGGTGATGTGGAGTCTGGGCTTGCCATATCAGAGATGATGGCAAGCTTGTCGGTTCCGGTAGTGACGCTTGTGCTTGGAGGAGGACATTCCATAGGAGTGCCACTTGCGGTGTCAGGAACAACATCATTCATAGTACCTACAGCAACCATGGTGGTCCATCCGATAAGGACAAATACGGTTGTGCTGGGGGTGAAACAAAATTTTGAATACATTGAAAAAATGCAGGACAGGATAATTGATTTCACCACAGAACATTCGGGAATAAATAGAGATGAATTTAAAAAACTTATGTTCAATACAAGGGAACTCACAAAAGATATAGGTTCGGTCCTGGTAGGAAGACAGGCAGTTGATGCCGGACTTATAGATTATGTGGGGGGAATGAAGGATGCTTTAAAAAAACTGTATGACTTGATTAATTGATAAAATGATAGTAAAATTCCATAGGATATTGTAGACGCAGAATCATGGAGGTTGGTCATGAATCTTTTACAAGCGATATTGATGGGAATAATACAGGGTGCGACGGAGTTCCTTCCGGTGAGTAGTTCCGGGCATCTTGCCATATTTAAGAATATATTTGGAGTAAAGACGGATACAGGAATACTGTTTGATATATTGTTGCATTTTGGAACATTGGTAGCTATATTTATAGTCTATTGGCAGGATATAAAAAAACTTGTGATAGAGGGTATTAAGATAGTTGGAGACTGCTGCGTGAATCTGGTTAATTTCATAAGAAACAAAACGTCAGGGACACAGGAATATTCATATAGAAGGATAGTGTGTAGTGCTTATCGCAAGTTTGTTGTGTTGATACTTGTGTCTACGCTTACAACCACTGTGATAGCTGTTCCGTTTGAGAAAGTGATAGGACATGCTGGAGACACACTTCTTATTCCTGGAATATGCCTGTGCATGACATCGGTTATTCTTTATTTTGCAGATAGGCTGCCTGCGGGAAGAAAAAGTGCGGCGAAGGCTACATATAGAAATGCGGTTTTTGTAGGTCTGGCACAGGCTGTAGCTACTCTGCCTGGAATATCCAGGTCAGGAAGCACTATAACTGCAGGACTGGCGTGCGGTTACAGCCGCAAATTCACTGTAAAATATTCATTTATCATGTCTATTCCTGCAGTGCTTGGCGCAGTTATACTTGAGATCCCGGATCTGGCCAAGTCACAGATACATGGATCAGAGGTTATAAATTATATTGTTGGAATGATAGTTGCTGGAGTCGTTGGCTATGTATGCATAAAATGCATGCTGTATACGGTAAAGAAAAAGAATTTTAAGGGCTTTTCGATTTATTGTCTTATTGCAGGATTTGTGTCAGTAATATGGTATTTCGTTGGCTAATAATCAGGATAGAGGTAGAAAATGGCTGTTGCTAAGAATAAGTCAGGGAAAAAAACTACATCAAGTAGATCAAATGCCAGATCAAAAAACAATACTGCTGCTAAAAGGGAAACATCACAGAACCGCAGTTCGTCCACAAAGAAAAAAAGTAATACATCTGGCAGAAGTTCGGCGAGATCCAGGGCTGCGATAGAAAGAAAGGTGAGGGAGGAAGAGCTGGCGAGACAGAAACAAATGAGAAGAGAGATCATATTGATCGTTCTGTTTGCTTTTTCTGTGTTTCTTCTTCTGGCGAATTTCAGAATTTGTGGAATCGTAGGAGATACGGTATCAGGGTTCTTTTTTGGAATAATAGGTTTCAGTGAGTACATATTTCCGGTATATCTGTTCGTCTCTGCGGCATATCTGATCTCTAATGATTTTAAAAGGAAAATAGTAAAAAAGGTCATATACTTTGGCGTTGTACTGATACTTATTTCAATGGTTTTCCAGGCCATTTATTCGTCTGGATTTGAATCCATCAAGGTATTGTATATGGACGGTTATAATAATCATTCGGGCGGTGGAGTTATATGCGGCGGAATATTCTTTGGTATAAGGACACTTCTGGGCGTTCCGGGAGCTTGCATTGTTATATTCATATTGGCGGTGATCATGTTTGTCCTTATTACGGAGATATCGGTTATAGATGAGATAAAGCTTTTGTTTGCTTCTATCAAGAGCAGTAGTACAGAAGAATACTATCCGGATGATGATGACGGCAGTGAGACGAACGATAATTATTATGTTCACGATATAAACAGATCTGAACACAGAAAACCTGTCAGACCTGACGGAGCGCAAAATACTGAAAAGAGACATCGCAAACAGACCCATAGAACATCTCTGTCAAATCTTACTGTATACGGGTCAGAGAATACAACAGCTGCCACGAAAGAGCCGGCTGCTGAAAGTCCAAGGGACTTTTTTGCAATGGAAGACGTTCACGAGATTACTGCGGATGATACACATAGTGTAAACACAGTGGATATGTCATATGATGAATTTAACAACGATATCGAGAAGATAGTTATGATGGACAGTGAGGAGGTTGTGAATCCTGTACAGATAGACAGAGAGAATCCTTGTGCAAAGAAAAAGGCCAGGAAAAAGTCTGCATCTGTGAAGAAAACTGTTGAGGTGGTGATTCCGGAGACGGTAGATAACGAACCTGAACCTGCAACAGTGTTCGAAGACGAGGAGGATATTCTTGCGGGTGCAGTGAATGGAAATATTCATCCTGAAAGTGTGTCTGACTATAATCCTCTGTATGATTCAGCGTTTGTGGATGAGGAACCAGTCAATTCAACGCCGGGCACGGTAAAGAGACAGATAAAACAGGAGGAGAATTCAAAGCAGTATCAGGAGGGGAGAAAATACAGGTTCCCGACTGCAGCATTGTTAAATCAGCCGCCTAAGAGCAATAACTCCAACAGGGATGCCCATGTCAGAGAGACGGCTATCAAGCTCAAGAATACCCTTGAGACATTTGGCGTCAATGTAACCATAACAAACTATAGCTGCGGACCTGCGGTTACGAGATTTGAGATGCAGCCGGAGCAGGGAGTAAAGGTCAGCAAGATACTGAACCTTGCGGATGACATCAAGCTTAACCTTGCAGCGGCTGATATCCGTATAGAGGCTCCGATACCTGGCAAGGCAGCGATAGGTATAGAGGTCCCAAACAAGGAGAACTCCATTGTGGCGTTCCGGGAGCTTATTGAATCAGATAATTTCAAGAACCTTAAGTCCAAAGTGGCATTTGCGGTTGGTAAAGATATAAGTGGACAGGTCATCGCGACTGATATTGCTAAGATGCCGCATCTTTTGATCGCCGGAGCCACAGGTTCAGGTAAATCGGTGTGTATCAATACACTAATAATGAGTATACTGTATAAAGCTACTCCGGAAGAGGTTAAGCTCATCATGATAGATCCTAAGATGGTCGAGCTTGCATGCTACAATGGCATACCACATCTTCTGATACCGGTCGTAACAGATCCAAAGAAGGCGGCAGGGGCACTAAACTGGGCTGTCATGGAGATGACCAGACGATACCAGCTTTTTGCCGAGCATAGTGTGCGTAATATACAGGGATATAATGACAAG
Source organism: uncultured Coprococcus sp. (assembly GCA_934277375.1). Lineage (GTDB taxonomy): Bacteria > Bacillota > Clostridia > Lachnospirales > Lachnospiraceae > Coprococcus. Next base: position 107,536 of record CAKQTZ010000003.1, read on the forward strand.
GTTGCAAATGCCGTTATAGCTGGAGCTGATGGAGAAAAGCTGACGAAGATGCCACAGATAGTGGTTATAGTGGATGAGCTTGCGGATCTCATGATGGTTGCCCACGGCGAGGTCGAGGATGCTATAGTTAGACTTTCACAGCTTGCCAGAGCGGCGGGAATACATCTTGTCATAGCGACACAGAGACCGTCAGTCGATGTCATAACGGGTCTTATAAAGGCGAATGTTCCATCGAGAATAGCATTTGCAGTTTCGTCGGGAGTTGATTCCAGGACCATACTTGATATGGTAGGAGCGGAGAAGCTTCTTGGAAAGGGAGATATGCTGTTCTATCCGACAGGCTATCCTAAGCCAGTCAGAGTACAAGGCGCATTTGTGTCAGATGATGAGGTTACAGCCGTTGTTGACTTTCTTAAGAACAGTAACGGTGTGGGAACATATGATGACGAGGTGGCTAAGTCCATATCGGGAAGTGGCGGTTCAGGTGCCACGGCGATAGGCGGGGCTTCAGCCAGTGATAAGGATGAATATTTCGTGGAAGCGGGAAGATTCATCATAGAGAAAGAAAAAGCTTCGATAGGTATGCTTCAGAGAACGTTCAAGATTGGCTTTAACAGGGCAGCGAGGATTATGGATCAGCTGATGGCTGCGGGAGTAGTTGGCCCGGAGGAGGGCACAAAGGCCAGAAAGATCCTGATGAGCCAGGAACAGTTCGATGAATATATAGACACTAATTTATAGAAAGCGGAGGATAAGAGCTATGATGACAGACATTGAAATTGCACAGAAGGCTGAGATGAAGCACATAAGGGAGGTTGCTGCAAAGCTCGGTATATCAGAGGATGACCTTGATCTTTACGGAAAGTACAAGGCAAAGCTCTCAGATGAGCTTATAAAGAAGGTTGAGGGCAACGAGAATGGAAAGCTTATCCTCGTTACAGCTATCAATCCAACACCTGCAGGTGAGGGAAAGACGACTATCACAGTTGGACTTGGAGAGGCTATGGGACAGCTTGGCAAGAAGGCAGTTATCGCGCTTCGTGAGCCATCACTTGGACCATGCTTTGGAATCAAGGGTGGTGCAGCTGGCGGCGGATATGCACAGGTAGTACCTATGGAGGATCTCAACCTCCACTTTACAGGAGATTTTCATGCAATAACATCTGCGAACAATCTTCTTGCAGCCATGATGGATAACCATATCCAGCAGGGAAATGCACTCAGAATAGATGTGAACAGAATTGTATTCAAGAGATGTATGGATATGAACGACAGAGTCTTGAGACACACAGTTGTTGGACTTGGAAAGCGTGTTGACGGAGTACCTAGAGAGGACGGATTTGTCATCACAGTTGCATCAGAGATCATGGCTATCCTCTGCCTTGCAAGCGATATGAAGGATCTCCAGGAGAGACTTGGAAGAATAATAGTTGCATACAACATGGACAATGAGCCTGTAACAGCAGCAGATCTCAAGGCTGTAGGAGCTATGGCGGCGCTCTTAAAGGATGCCATCAAGCCAAACCTTATCCAGACGCTTGAGCATACACCGGCAATCGTACATGGTGGACCATTTGCAAATATAGCACACGGATGTAACAGTGTAATGGCTACCAAGACAGCATTGAAGCTTGCAGACTATGTCATTACAGAGGCTGGTTTTGGCGCGGATCTCGGTGCTGAGAAGTTCTTTGATATAAAGTGCCGTATGAACAACCTTAAGCCGGATGCGGTGGTTCTGGTTGCGACAGTAAGAGCTCTCAAGTACAATGGCGGAGTTGCAAAGGCAGATCTCGGAGAGGAGAATATCGATGCACTTAAGGCTGGTATAGTAAACCTTGAGAAGCATATTGAGAATCTTCAGAAGTATGGCGTTCCTGTTGTAGTAACCCTGAATAGATTTGTCACAGACAGCCAGGCAGAGCTTGACTTTGTCAAGAAGTTCTGTGAGGATAGAGACTGCGATTTTGCCCTTGCAAATGTATGGGAGCAGGGTGGCAAGGGTGGTATAGACCTTGCAAATGCAGTGCTTAATACCCTGGAGAACAAGAAGAGTAACTTCAAGGTGCTCTACGATGACAGCCTTTCAATAAAGGATAAGATAAAATGTATTGCAACAGAGATATATGGCGCAGACGGCGTTACATACAGCGCAGAGGCCAGTAAGGCCATCGCCAAGATCGAGGAGATGGGATTCGGCAACTTCCCTGTATGTATGGCAAAGAACCAGTATTCTCTGTCAGATGATCCAAAGAAGCTTGGAAGACCTACAGGATTCGATATAAATATCCGTGAGGTATATGTAAGTGCAGGAGCAGGATTCGTGGTAGCGATTACCGGAACGATCATGACCATGCCTGGACTTCCAAAGGCTCCGGCTGCAGAGCGGATCTATGTGGATGATGACGGCAAGATCGTAGGATTATTCTAGAATACCAATTTGGCGGAAACGTTCAATAATATACAATTATTTAGATGTTCCAGGAGGACAAATACATGTATAAACTTATAGATGGTAAGGTTATATCAAAACAGATAAAAGATGAACTTAAGGATAAGGTAGCTGAGCTTAAGGCTGATGGCGTTGAGATATGCCTTGCAGTTATCCAGGTCGGCAATGATCCGGCGTCATCTGTGTATGTTGGCAATAAGAAAAAGGCCTGTGATTACATAGGTATAGGTTCTCTGTCATATGAGCTCCCTGAGGAGACGACAGAGGATGAACTTCTTGATCTTATAGAGAAACTCAATACGGATGACAAGGTAAACGGAATACTCGTACAGCTTCCACTTCCAAGGCATATAGATGAGGATAAGGTCATAAAGACTATCTCTCCGAAGAAAGACGTGGACGGATTCCATCCGATGAGTGTTGGAGCGCTCAGCATAGGACAGCCGGGATTTGTATCGTGTACACCGGCAGGAGTAATCCAGCTCATCAAGAGGTCCGGAATCGAGATAGAGGGCAAGGAGTGTGTAGTACTCGGCAGAAGCAATATAGTCGGCAAGCCAATGAGCATGCTGCTGCTCCGCGAGAATGGTACAGTGACCATATGCCATTCGAGGACAAAGGATCTCAAGTCGGTATGTAAGCGTGCTGACATACTTGTGGTGGCTATAGGAAAGCCAAAGATGATAGATGCATCTTACATCAAGGAAGGTGCTACGGTTATAGATGTGGGAATCCACAGAGATGAGAACAATAAGCTCTGCGGTGATGTGGATTTTGAATCAGCCAAGGAAGTTGCTGGAGCCATAACTCCTGTGCCTGGCGGAGTCGGTCCTATGACTATAGCCATGCTGATGTCAAACTGCGTGGAATCGGTCAATATAAATTAAAACATACAGGATAGATGGAGAACAAATGAAAGTATTACTCATATCGTTAGGATGCGACAAGAATCTGGTTGACAGTGAGATTATGCTCGGACTGCTCAGCAAAGCTGGTCATCAGCTTACAAATGATGAAAATGAAGCTGATGTTATAGTGGTAAATACCTGTGCATTTATAAGTGATGCAAAGGAAGAAAGCATAAACACCATAATAGAGATGGGAAAGCTCAAAAAGACAGGAAAACTCAAAAAGCTTATTGTTGCAGGCTGTCTGTCCCAGAGATACAAGAATGAGATATTGGAGGAACTGCCTGAGATAGATGTTATCATAGGCGCTACAAACTATGATAAGATAGTGGAGGCGATCGGTACCGATGAGAATTCTATAGTAGACGATATCAACTATACGCCTGCACCGGTGTCGGACAGGATAGTCACAACAAATGCGTCCATGGCATATCTTAAGATAGCAGAGGGTTGTAATAAACTGTGCACTTATTGTATAATACCTCACATACGAGGAAGATATAGAAGTGTGCCTATGGACAGCCTTGTGGCATCGGCATCCCAAATGGCTGCGGATGGCATAAAAGAGCTTATACTTGTCGCGCAGGAGACGACACTGTATGGAGTTGATCTGTATGGTGTAAAGAAGCTTCCCGAACTTTTAAATAAACTCAGTGAAATTGATGGAATTGAGTGGATAAGACTGCTATACTGTTATCCAGAGGAGATAACCGATGAACTGATATCGGTTATGGCTGAAAATAGTAAGGTGTGCCATTATATAGACATTCCTATACAGCATTCCGAGAATGCGATACTGAAGAGGATGGGGAGGAGAACAAGCCGTGAGGATATAGTTGAGCTTGTATCCAGACTCAGATCGGCTATGCCGGATATAGCGATCAGGACAACTCTTATATCAGGATTTCCGGGAGAAACCCAGGAGCTTCATGATGGTCTTGTGGATTTCGTTGATGAATGTGAGTTTGACAGACTTGGAGTTTTCACTTATTCTCCAGAGGAGGGAACACCAGCAGCTGAATATGAGGATCAGGTTGACGAAAAGCTTGCGGTAAAATGGCGCGATGAGATCATGGAGCTTCAGCAGGAGATATCTTATGAGAAGAATATGGGTATTGTTGGTACAGTACAGAAGGTTCTGATAGAGGGATATCTGCCTGAGGAGGATGTATATGTGGGAAGAACATACAGGGATGCGCCGGATGTTGACGGCATAGTCTTTGTGAAGGCTCCATATGAACTTATATCTGGAGCATTTGTGGATGTCAGCATTACCGAGGCTAACGAATATGATTTGACGGGAGTGATAGTAGAATGAATTTACCAAACAAACTGACAATATTAAGAGCTATAATGATTCCATTCTTTCTTGTCTTTCTGTATATGTCAGCGGGATGGGCAAAGTGGGTATCCCTTGGAATATTCATAGTGGCATCACTCACGGACATGCTTGATGGCAAGATCGCAAGGAAATATAATCTGGTTACTAATTTTGGAAAGTTTATGGATCCTCTTGCAGACAAATTACTTGTATGTTCTGCGCTTATAGCACTATCAGATCTTGGAAGGATTCCGGCATGGATAGTAATAGTTATAATAGCGCGAGATTTTATTATAAGTGGGTTCCGACTTATTGCTGCAGAAAAGGGAATTGTCATAGCTGCAGGATGGTGGGGAAAGATCAAGACTACGGTTCAGATGATTATGGTCGGATTCCTTATAGCTGATCTCAGCGTATTTTACATTCTAGATCAGGTGCTTATCTATCTTGCACTTGCGCTTACTATCATTTCGCTTGTAGACTATCTGTATCACAACAGGGATGTCTTGAAGGACTAGATAATATTAAAAATTATAATTCAACGGGGAATTGGGGTATACTTTAATTTAGATGAAGTTTGCACTGGTTCCCTGTTTTATTGTCTGGGGAGAAAATGGCTGGACAGTGATAAGCACATTAAATAAATAACGACAAAAACGCCGGTATCTCTTTTGTCTGTTTTTTCGATTTTACTTGAAATATGTAGGCAAAGGCATTACAATTATACTCGGCGAAAATTGGACTATATATAGTCCTAAAATAAATTAAACGGAGGGCTAAAAATGAGCAACACACCAAGCTTGTCAGCAAGTGATAGAATTTCTATGTTACTTGATGACTCAAGTTTTGTTGAAATCGGTGCATATGTAACTGCTAGAAATACAGATTTCAACATTCAGGACAAGGATACTCCAAAAGACGGTGTTATTACTGGTTATGGAGTTATCGATGGCAATTTAGTTTATGTTTACAGCCAGGATGCAAAGGTACTCGGAGGATCTATCGGCGAGATGCATGCCAGAAAGATTTCTAACCTTTATGACATGGCTATGAAGATGGGGGCACCGGTTATCGGATTGATCGACTGTGCTGGTCTCAGACTTCAGGAGGCTACAGATGCACTCAATGCATTTGGCGAGCTTTATCTCAAGCAGACGCTTGCATCAGGTGTGATTCCACAGATTACAGCTATATTTGGAACATGTGGTGGTGGAGCCGCTATCATTCCTAATCTTACAGATATTACATTTATGACAAAAGATAATGCCAAGCTCTTTGTCAACAGTCCAAATGCTCTCGATGAGAATCGCGTAGAGAAGCTGGACACAGCAGCTGCTGAGTATGCAGCTAAAAATACAGCAAATGTCGATGTTGTATGTGATTCAGATGCAGACGTTCTCGGCGCTATCAGAACTCTTATAGAGCTTCTCCCATCCAATAATGAGGATGAGAAGGATGGAGCTGTATGTGAGGATGATGTCAACAGAATTATTCCTGATCTTGCATCCAAGGCAGGTGATGTGAAGGCTGTTATTGCTGATATCACAGACGATGAGTTTGTATTTGAACTCAAGAAAGATTTTGCAGATGACGTTGTAACAGCTTTTATCAGAATGAATGGTGAGACAGTAGGTGTTGTAGGAAATCAGAAGGATGTACTCACAACAGCAGGTGCTTACAAGGCAGAGGATTTTGTAAAGCTTTGTGATTCATTCAATATTCCAGTCCTTACACTTGTCAATGTTAAGGGATTTGCTGCAACAGTAAAGGAAGAGAATACTATATCAAAGGCAGTTGCAAAGCTTACTTATGCATATGCTAATGCTACAGTACCAAAGGTAACAGTAATGCTCGATAAGGCTTATGGTACAGCTTACACAGTAATGTGTTCAAAGTCTATCGGCGCTGATGTGGTATTTGCATGGCCTAAGTCAGTTATAGGAACAATGGATCCTGAGATGGCTGTAAAGATCATGTATGAAGATGAGATTGCAGCTGCTTCTGATAAGCTTGCCTATATCAAGGACAAGAAGGCTGAGTATACAGAGGCTCTTTCCGGAGCGCTTTCAGCAGCAAGAAGAGGATATGTAGATGATATTATTGAGCCGGATGCTACGAGAAAGAGAGTTATAGCAGCATTCGATATGCTTTTTTCAAAGAGTGAGGACAGACCATACAAAAAGCACGGAACAATATAAAGGAGTGACAACTTAATGGAAAAGATAATAAAGAAAAAGTTATTATTGATAGTTTCTATGTTAGCTGTTACATTCGCGCTTGCAGGCTGTTCATCATCGAACAAGGAAGTTAGCTTCAAGTATAATCCAGACGACATGGCACAGTATGCTCAGACATACGCTAAGCAGTGGATCGGTATCACAGAAGTTGAACAGGTATACAATTATGCTGTTGAGAACGGAACAGATGCAGGACTCACTGAAAGTGATATAGATGCTATCAAGGTATTCTCAACTCTTGAAAATGACTATGGTAAGTTCATAGATTTCAAGTCAGATTATACTTATGAGGAAGTTGATGACAAAGTTGTTGTGAGCATGTACGCAGAGTGTGCGGACAAGGAAGCTATTGTTAAGGCAACATTTGTAGACAATTCAGTAGTATACGAATACAGCAAGTATGGTTATATGAACCAGAATGGTGTATCAGAGGCTGACGCAGACAGTTACCTCACATCCAGCGGTATATATCCATATAAGATATCTGAATTCGAGATCGCAGCGAACCAGACTATGAAGGATAAGATGAAAGATGCTGGAGCAAATACTGTTATCGGAATGGGTATAGTGTTTATTGCTTTGATATTCATTTCATTTATCATCTCACTTCTCAAGTATGTACCTGCTCTTCTTGATAAAGAGACAAGAGAGAAGAGAAAGGCTGAGAAGGCAAAGAAAGCTCAGGTGGCTGCAAATGCCGAAGCTACATCAGGTGATGACAACAAGCCGGCCCAGCCTGCTGCTCCTGCCGGAATAGTTGATATAGTCAACACAGCAACAGGAGAGAGTGCAATGGACGACAGTGAGCTCGTAGCTGTAATATCAGCAGCTATCATGGCATCCCAGGGTGGCAAGACAAGAGTTCGCGTAAACTATCCAAGTAATGATAAACTGGTAGTAAGACCAAGAAGAAAGAATAAGAGATAATTAGTAGGAGGATAATTGTTATGAAGAATTATAGAATCACAGTTAACGGAACATCATATGATGTAGCAGTTGAAGAATTATCAGGTGGCGCAGCACCAGCAGCAGCTCCTGTAGCAGCGGCACCAGCGCCAGTAGCAGCCCCTGCACCAGCAGCAGCTCCAGCGCCAGCAGCAGGCGGAGCAGGAAGCATCAAGGTTTCATCACCTATGCCAGGAAAGATTCTTGCAGTTAAGGCAAATGTCGGCGATGCAGTAAAGAAGGGTCAGGTTATCCTTATCCTTGAGGCTATGAAGATGGAAAATGAAGTTGTTGCTCCTGAAGATGGTACAATCGCAAGCATCGATGTTACAGTAGGTGCCAGTGTTGAGTCAGGCGATACACTTGCAACTCTTAACTAGTTTGCTAAGTAATATGAACTGTACACAGGATCTTTACAGTAAGATCCGAATAAATCTTATAGGAGGAAACAACTAAATGGGCAGCACAATAGTTGACGTTTTGACAAATTTAGCTAATCAGACCGGTTTTGCAAGCCTTGACTGGAAAAACTATGTTATGATCCTCATAGCATTCGTATTCATGTACCTTGCGATCGGAAAGGGCTTTGAGCCACTTCTTCTTGTCCCTATCTCATTTGGTATGTTTCTTGTAAACATGTTCCCAGATATTATGGCAGAGGGCGGCTTGTTACATTATTTTTATCTGCTTGATGAGTGGAGTATCTTACCTTCACTTATATTCATGGGTGTAGGTGCCATGACAGACTTTGGTCCGCTTATTGCGAATCCAAAGAGCTTCCTGCTTGGTGCTGCAGCTCAGTTCGGTATCTATACAGCTTATTTCCTTGCATTCCTTATGGGATTCAATGGCAAAGAGGCTGCAGCGATATCTATCATCGGTGGTGCAGACGGTCCTACATCAATCTACCTTGCCGGTAAGCTCGGCATGGGTGGAACACTTCTCGGACCTATAGCAGTTGCGGCATATTCATATATGTCACTTGTACCTGTTATCCAGCCACCTATCATGAAGGCTCTCACAACTAAGAAGGAGAGACTTGTAAGAATGCCACAGCTCAGACCTGTAACAAAGATCGAGAAGATCCTCTTCCCAATCATCGTTACTCTTGTGGTAGTTCTTATTCTTCCAACAACAGCTCCACTTGTTGGTATGCTGATGCTTGGTAACCTCTTTAGAGAGTGCGGCGTTGTCAAGCAGCTCACAGAGACAGCTTCAAACGCTCTTATGTATATCGTAGTTATCTTACTTGGTACTTCAGTAGGTGCTTCTACAAGTGCAGAGGCATTCCTTAAGGTAAGTACCCTCAAGATCGTATTGCTCGGACTCATCGCGTTCGCTGTAGGTACAGCAGCCGGAGTTCTCTTCGGTAAGTTAATGTGCTGGGCAACAAAGGGCAAGGTTAATCCGCTTATCGGTTCAGCTGGTGTATCAGCCGTTCCAATGGCAGCCAGAGTATCACAGAAGGTTGGATCACAGTATGATCCTACAAACTTCCTTCTGATGAACGCTATGGGACCAAACGTTGCAGGTGTTATCGGTACAGCCGTAGCTGCAGGTACATTCCTTGCAATATTTGGAATTTAATCAGAATTTATATAATTATAGGAGGACGATAAAATGGCAGATAAGAAACCGATAAAGATTACGGAAACTGTATTGCGTGATGCGCATCAGTCACTTATAGCTACTCGTATGACAACCGAGCAGATGCTTCCTATCATCGACAAGATGGACAAGGTTGGTTATCATTCAGTAGAGTGCTGGGGCGGTGCAACATTTGATGCATCACTCAGATTCCTTAAGGAGGATCCATGGGAGAGACTCAGAAAGCTCAGAGATGGATTCAAGAATACAAAGCTTCAGATGCTCTTCAGAGGACAGAATATCCTCGGATACCGTCATTACGCAGATGATGTTGTAGAGTATTTCGTACAGAAGTCAATTGCAAATGGTATTGATATCATCAGAATATTTGACTGTCTGAACGATCTTAGGAACCTTCAGACATCAGTTAAGGCTTGTAACAAAGAGGGCGGACATGCCCAGGTAGCTCTTTCATATACACTCGGCGATGCATATACTCTGGATTACTGGAAGGATATGGCAAAGAGAATAGAGGACATGGGTGCAGATTCTATCTGTATCAAGGATATGGCAGGACTTCTTGTTCCTAACAAGGCAACAGAGCTTGTACAGGCGCTCAAGGATGGTTCAAGCCTTCCAATTCAGCTTCATACACATTACACATCAGGTGTAGCTTCAATGACATACCTCAAGGCTGTAGAGGCCGGATGTGATGTCATCGATACAGCAATCTCACCTCTTGCGCTTGGTACATCACAGCCTGCAACAGAGGTTATGGCCAAGACATTTGAGGGAACAGAGTTTGATCCAGGTCTGGATCAGAAGCTTCTGGCTGAGATAGCAGACTACTTCAGACCACTCAGAGAAGAGTGGATCGCAAGCGGTCTCTTAAATCCAAAGGTTCTTGGCGTTAACGTTAAGACACTTCTCTACCAGGTACCTGGTGGAATGCTTTCAAACCTCGTATCACAGCTCAAGGAGATGGGTGCTGAGGATAAGTTTGAGGCTGTTCTTGAGGAGGTTCCAAGAGTTCGTAAGGACTATGGTGAGCCACCACTTGTTACTCCTTCAAGCCAGATTGTTGGTACACAGGCAGTTCTCAATGTTGTGACAGGCGAGAGATATAAGATGTGTACAAAGGAGTCAAAGGCACTTGTACGTGGCGAGTATGGCCAGTCAGTAAAGCCTGTTGATCCAGAGGTTAAGAAGAAAGTTATCGGTGATGAGGAGCAGATCACATGCCGTCCAGCAGATCTTCTTGAGAACGAGCTCGACAAGATCGAGAATGAGATGATCCAGTACAAGAAGCAGGATGAGGATGTACTCACATATGCACTGTTCCCACAGGTTGCAACTGACTTCTTCAAGTACAGAGAGGCTCAGGATAAGAAGGTTGATGTGACACTGGTTGACAAGGAGAGCACAGCATATCCAGTTTAATCAATGAACATCTTACAAGAATGAGATAAATAATGATTATACAGAGGGATGGAGCTCCGTGAGCGGAGTCTCTGTCCCTTTTATCTATATGGAGATAATATGTCAGGTAAAATAGTGGTTATAGGAGCCGGAGCTGCAGGGATCATGGCTGCACTTTCGGCGGCAAAGGATAGTAAAGTAGTTATTATTGAGAAGAATGACAGAATAGGAAAGAAATTATTTATAACCGGTAAGGGAAGGTGCAATGTGACTAACGCCTGTGATCCGGATGGATTTTTTAATTCTGTTGTCACTAACAGTAAGTTTATGTATAGTTCATTTTATACATTTGACAACAACAGTGTGGTGGATTATTTACAGAAGGCGGGATGCCCGCTGAAGGTGGAACGTGGTGGCAGAGTTTTTCCACAGAGTGATCACTCGTCCGATGTGATAGGTGCATTTAAAACCCTGATAAACAGAAATAAAAATATAACGTTGAAACTTGGCACGAAAGTTACGGGTATCAATATAGATGATGGACGTGTTACAGGCGTGGATACAAAGACTGTTAATGGCGGCGTGAAAGAGCATATTCCATGTGCGGCTGTTATTATCTGTACTGGTGGAATGTCGTATCCGCTGACAGGGTCCACGGGGGATGGCTATGAGATGGCGGAGAGCGCAGGCCATACCATAAAAGAACTTTGTCCATCACTGGTTCCTTTTAATATAAAAGAAGACTGTTGTGAAAAGCTGATGGGATTGTCATTGAAAAATGTAGCGTTTCACGTGCACAGCGGTAAAAAGAAGATATTTGACGAACAGGGGGAGATGTTGTTTACTCATTTTGGCATAAGTGGGCCACTTGTCATAAAAGCCTCAGCATATATACATCGATATATCGATAAGGGAATTGATATGTATATAGATCTGAAACCGGCCATGGACAAGGATGTGCTTGATTCAAGGATTATCAGGGATTTTAAGAAATATGCCAACAAAGAGTTTAAGAACTCTCTGACAGACCTGCTGCCTTCCAGGATGATTGATGTTGTCGTAGAGCGATGCGGTATAGATCCATACAAAAAAGTCAACTCTGTGACAAGAGAAGAGAGACAGAAGCTGATAGATGTGCTGAAGGAATTCAGACTTACATTTGACGGCCTGAGGGGATATGAAGAGGCCATAATAACAAAGGGCGGAATAAATGTTAAGGAAGTAAATCCATCAACTATGGAATCAAAGCTTGTGAATGGTTTGTATCTGGCTGGGGAAATCCTGGACGTGGATGCGCTTACGGGTGGATTTAATCTTCAGATTGCCTGGTCTACAGGATATCTGGCTGGACTTTCTGCTTCAGAAAGTTTACAATAGGTCGTGGACATAGTCCTTAATAAAAAAGGGAGATAGATGTATATGAATATAGCAATAGATGGACCGGCAGGCGCCGGAAAAAGTACAATAGCTAAGATCGTATCGCAGAAGCTGGGATTTATATATGTTGATACAGGGGCAATGTACAGGGCAATCGCTGTATATCTGCTGGATAACGACATACCAGTGGATGATGAAGCTGCCGTGGAACGGGGTATTGCAGGTATAACTGTGGAGATAAAATACGAAGATGGTGCACAGCAGGTATATCTGAATAACAGCAATGTAACAGGCAGACTCAGAACTGAGAAAGTTGGGAATATGGCTTCTAAGTCGTCGGCACTTCCATGTGTCAGGGAGAAACTCTTATCTCTTCAAAGAGGGCTTGCGGCTTCATATGATGTTGTGATGGATGGAAGAGATATAGGAACAAATATATTGCCGGATGCCGAACTTAAAGTATATCTGACAGCTTCCACCACAGTGAGAGCTCAGAGAAGATATGATGAGCTCAAGACAAAGGGAGAGACAAAACTCTGTTTCGAGAAGATCGAACAGGATATAGCCCAGAGAGACAGACAGGACATGGAGAGAAAGATAGCACCTCTTCGTCAGGCTGAGGATGCAGTTCTTGTCGACAGTTCAGATATGGGAATTGAACAGGTTGCAGATACGATTATCCGACTTGCAAAAGGAAGAAGATAGTTTATAATATAGGATGGTGTAAATAAATGGAGATACTGCTTGCAAAAACGGCAGGATTCTGTTTCGGTGTTCAGAGAGCGGTGGATACTGCTTATGAGCATGCGGATGATTCCAATGTGTATACATATGGGCAGATCATACACAATGAAGAGGTTGTAAGTGATCTGTCACGACATGGAGTAAAAGTTATAGATAATGATGATGAGCTGCAGTATATCAAGGACAGCAAGGTAATCATACGATCCCATGGGGCAGAGAAAAAAGTATATGATATACTGGAACAGAATGGAAACCAGATAATTGATGCCACTTGTCCATTTGTGAAGAAGATTCATAATATAGTTCGTGAAGAAGGACAGAAAGGACATACCATAGTTATAGTTGGTGACAGAAAACATCCGGAAGTGAAGGGTATAATGGGATGGTGCGTAAGCAGGCCAGTAGTCATTGACTCTGAGAAAGATGCAGAACAGTTTGTCTCTATGTATCTGGATGACCGACGTGACATGGATGAGAATATATCAATAGTAAGTCAGACAACTTTTAATTACAGAAAATTTAATAATATTGTTGATATTATTCGAAATAAATTGTATAATGTTACTGCTTATAAGACTATCTGTAATGCTACATCTGTGCGTCAAAGGGAGGCGCGGGAGATTGCATCAAAGGTAGATGCCATGATTGTTATAGGTGGTCGGAATAGTTCTAATACTCAGAAGTTATATGAGATTAGTAAAAAAGAATGTGAGAATACTTACTATATACAGACACTCGTTGATTTGGATTTGACTACTTTTGAATCCGTTAGTAGGGTAGGTATTACAGCTGGGGCATCTACCCCAAACAATATTATTAAGGAGGTTCATGGTAGGATGGACGAGATGAATTTTGCAGAATTATTAGAGAATGATGAGAGCAGAGTCTCAATCAAGACAGGAGAGATAGTTGAAGGTAGAGTAATCGACGTTAAGCCAGAAGAAATACTTGTTGATATCAGCTATAAGTCAGATGGTGTTATCCCAAGAAATGAGTACACTAACACACCAAATGCTGATCTTACAGAGCTTGTACATGTTGGCGATACTATCACAGCAAAGGTTGTTAAGACAAACGATGGGGAGGGTTCAGTTCTCCTCTCATACAAGAGAGTTGCTGCAGAGAAGGCTAACGAGAAGCTTGAGGCTGCACTTGAGTCAGGAGAGATCCTTACAGGAAAGGTTGTTCAGGTTGTAAGCGGCGGTCTCAATGTTATGTATGATGAGACAAGAGTTTTTATACCTGCAAGCCTTGTATCAGACACATATGAGAAGAATCTTGACAAGTATCTTGATCAGGATATCGAGTTTGTTCTTACAGAGTATCAGCCAAAGAAGCGAAGAATCATCGGTAACAGAAAGCAGATCATAGTTGAGAGAAAGGCTGAGGCTGCTAAGGAGTTATTTGATAGAATAGAAGTTGGAATGACAGTAGAGGGAGTTGTAAAGAACGTTACAAGCTTTGGTGCATTCATCGATCTTGGTGGTGCAGACGGACTCCTTCATATTTCAGAGATGTCATGGGGAAGAGTAGAGGATCCAAAGTCAGTTCTCAAGGTTGGTGATAAGGTTAAGGCATTTATCAAGAATATCGATGGTGAGAAGATCGCCCTCAGCCTTAAGTTTGACGATACCAATCCATGGCTGAACGCTGATGAGAAGTACGCTCCTGGTACAGTAGTTACTGGAAAGGTTGCAAGAATGGCTGATTTCGGTGCATTTATCGAGCTTGAGCCAGGTGTTGATGCACTTCTTCATGTATCACAGATATCATATGAGCATGTCAACAAGCCAGAGGATGTATACAAGGTAGGAGATACAGTTGAGGCTGTTGTAGTTGAGTGCAATGCAGAGGATAAGAAGATCAGCCTTAGCGTAAAGGCATTACTTCCAGTTCCAGAGGATACAGATGATGTAGCTGAGGACACAGAGGAGTAATAAATAATCTTTTGACATTATTATATTATATACAAAAAGGATCATAGCATTTGCTATGATCCTTTTGTCATATACGGTGATCCGTATATCTATCGTTATCTAGTGGAATACAGTGTACAGCATGTCATGCATATATTCCTGTGCATAAGGTGATATGTTTGTCAACTGGTCAGTTATCTGCATGTATGGCTGATCTGAACTGCTATTTTCATAGAATAATTCGGTTTTGACACTTGGTGAAGATGGGATAAAATCTGCGGTCTTCATCACGTATGCGGTTTCCCGTGTGGCTTTAACTTTGTGTTCGCTGTCCACATATACGGCCATGGATTTGTGAATGGCTGTATTTTCAAGTGGCAGATAATAGTAGTTTTTGTAATCCTTGAAAAAATACTTCATAGAAGCGTGTTTAATCTTTATGGTAAGACGTAAAGTGCGGTCGTATGCATTTATATGTACATGGGAATCTGAATACAGAATCCTGCATGGAAGATTACAGCATTCGCATATATAACACATTTCAGTGTCGTTTTTTTCGATATTTATCAGTTTTACAGACTCTGTTACGTGCTGGAGATTGACAAACTCGGTGATAGAGACCAGGCCTCGCAGATCATCGTGGTTGTGTGTCAGCAAATCATCAAGCAGAGACTCCTGTTTGGTTTTAAGATACGACTTATATGATTTGATGAGGTCTCCTCCGGATGTAAATGTTTTTCTTTTCAATCCTGTCAGATTTTCAGCATCAATCTGTTTTGCTGAAGACAACATAAGTATTTTTTTATATTTCCTTACTGTTTTGTATATATCTACACTCTGTATGTGATCAATTGATGAGGAAATATCAAACTGAGACAGTTTGGTTTTGATATATGGAATATCGAAAGTATCCCCATTGTATGATACAAGGTATTTAAACTGCCTGACAACCTCTGAGAAATGCGTAAGCATCTCGGGCTCGGACGTTCCATTATCATTAAAGAGCAGATATGTAGTAAAGCATTTGTCAGAATAGAAGCTGTAGCCGATCATGTATAGATCAGAGCGTTCAGGATTCAGGCCTGTTGTCTCTATGTCAAAGTATAAAATTTCGTTGACATTTTCTGATATATAGGATGTGTCAATATCAATGTCTTCGGTATATTTGTAAAGTTTCATTGCCGATCCTTTCTCTTGTACGCATTTTCATATCTATAGTAGCCAATGAGATCCGAAAAAGCAAACATATATTCACATTTGATAAAGATTATGCTATAATTACAAAGATTTAGTGGCGGTTTTGCACGCTTTTTAATGATTTGAAAAAATGGGAAAACAGGTATGATATCATATATAAAAGGAATTCTTGAATATATAGGAGATGGATATATTATTGTAGAGTGCTCCGGTATAGGTTACAGACTGACTGTGTCAGGACAGTTTATGAACAGATTATCGGGTGTGCACCAGGAGATAAAAGTTCATACATATATGTATGTCCGAGAGGATGAGATCAGTCTTTTTGGATTTTACAGCGAGGATGAACTGGAGATATTCAGAGTATTGATAGGTGTAAATGGCGTTGGTCCAAAGGTAGCCATGTCCCTGTTATCTACACTTACGGTGAATGAACTCAGATATGCCGTTATATCTGAGGACGTCAAGACTATATCCAAGGCGAATGGTATAGGTGCGAAGGGGGCATCAAGGATCATATTGGAGCTTAAGGATAAGCTCAGAATGGAAGATATGATCGATGCTGCATATGAAAGTGGTGCAAATGCAGGAAGCCATGTTTCTGGAGATGTGAGAAATGATGTAATGAATGCACTTATGGCACTCGGCTATTCGGGAGTCGAAGCAGGACGGGCAGTGTCCCTTGTAGAGGGGGCGGATGGAATGACAGAGGAGCAGCTTCTCAAAGCATCCCTCAAATATGTAATGTAGAGCAGGTATTAGAATAAACAGGTATGTGAGGATATGAGCAGGATAATTTCAACAGAAGTACTCGACATAGAAGAAGAAAAAAGTGAATATAGTCTGAGACCCAGATATCTCAGAGAGTATATTGGACAGAATAAGGTAAAGGACAATCTTCGTATATTCATCGAGGCTGCAAAAAAGAGAGGAGAGCCATTGGACCATTTACTTTTGTATGGTCCGCCGGGTCTTGGTAAAACCACATTATCTACAATAGTTGCGAATGAAATGGGTGTAAATATCAAGATAACATCTGGACCTGCTATAGAGAAGCCAGGTGAACTAGCAGCGATTTTAAATAACTTGTCCGACAATGATATATTGTTCATTGATGAGATACACAGATTAAGTACACAGGTTGAAGAAGTGCTATATCCGGCCATGGAGGATTATGCGATAGATGTTGTGATAGGTAAAGGAGCTGGAGCCAGATCGATAAGGCTTGATCTCCCGAAGTTTACCCTTATAGGGGCTACGACTAGGGTAGGAATGTTGTCGGCACCTCTCAGAGACAGGTTCGGAATGGTGGACAGGCTGGAGTTTTATTCACATGAGGATTTGAAAGAGATTGTGATAAGATCTGCTGGAGTCCTTGGAGTTGATATAGACGAGCAGGGGGCGCTTGAGATAGCCAGGAGATCCAGGGGAACTCCAAGACTTGCGAACAGATTGTTAAAGAGATGCAGGGATTATGCTGATGTATGCTGCGATGGCTCGATAAATTGCGATGTGGCTAAAACTGCTCTGGATAAGTTTCAGGTGGATTCCATGGGACTGGATGTCAATGACCGCAATATACTTATGACGATGATCGAAAAGTTTGCCGGTGGCCCGGTGGGGCTGGATACGATTGCAGCAGCTGTTGGTGAGGATCCGGGAACCATAGAGGATGTGTATGAACCATATTTTATAATGAATGGATTTATAAACAGAACGCCACGAGGACGTGTCGTCACTGATTTATGTTACAAACACTTAGGCTTAGATGCTTTTATAAATAATAAATAGAAGGAGAATGGGTATGGCACAGAAGAATGATATCAAGGTAGTAATAAACAATAAAGTATACACTCTCAGCGGACAGGAAAGTGAAGATTATCTGCAGAATGTTGCAACATATATTAATGGCAAGATAGTAGAGTGTCAGTCATCTGAAGCATATAGAAGGTTCAACGCAGAGTATCAGAATGTGCTGCTTGCGCTGAATATAGCTGATGATTACTTTAAGGCAAAAGATCAGGTGAACCAGATGCTCACTGAGGATGATGACAAGGACAAGCAGATATATGACCTCAGACATGAGGTTATAGAGGTGCAGATAAAGTATGAATCTGCACAGAAGATGATAGAAGAGTATAAGGAGAAGATAAGCGAGCTCCAGAGACAGATAATAAAATTAGAAGCGGAGAAAAATGTTAAATAAAACAGAAATATTGGCTCCTGCAGGTAACTCTGACGCCGTTAGAGCAGCGGTGAATGCCGGCGCTGATGCAGTATATCTGGGCGGCAGCTTGTTCAGCGCCAGAGCATTTGCAGGAAATTTTAATGAGGAAGAGCTGTTAAGTACCATCGACTTTTGCCACATATATGATGTGAAAGTCTATATGGCTATTAACACACTCTTAAAAAATGAAGAGATCAAAAGGCTCCCAGATTACGTGGAGCCTTATTACAGGAATGGCGTAGATGGAATCATAGTTCAGGATGTAGGTGTGGTCTCTGTATTGTCTGAATGTTTCCCGGATCTTCCACTTCATGGAAGTACGCAGATGAGCGTATCAAGTCTGGCGGGGGCATCATTTCTTAAGAAAATCGGCATGACAAGATTTGTGCCGTCACGAGAACTCACATTGGATGAAATAAAGACAATAAAAAACGGTGTTGATATGGAGATAGAGACATTTGTCCATGGGGCGATGTGCTACTGTTATTCAGGAAGATGCCTTATGAGCAGTTTTGCAGGAGGAAGAAGTGGCAACAGGGGACGTTGTGCCCAGCCATGCCGGAAGAAGTATAAGATCGGAAATAATAATGAGTATGTTCTCAGTCTCAAAGATATGTGTATGCTGAAATCCTTAGATAAGTTGGTGGATGCCGGAATAGATTCGTTCAAGATAGAGGGACGCATGAAGAAACCGGAGTATGTTGCGGCAGCTGTACATGCATACCGGGAGGTAAGAGATCAATATCTTGGAGGCGGAGATATAAGAGATGCTGCGGAGAAGCAGGAAAAGATACTTTTGGATGTATATAACAGAGGTGGCTTCTGTTCAGGATATTATTATACTCAAAATGGAAGAGGGATGCTTTCGAATACCAGACCAAACCATACCGGAATAGTTGTTGGCAAGGTGGACCGTATAGATCAGCCATGGGTTGAGATAACTCTGAAAGAGAAGGTGTCTAAAGGCGACATATTGGAGATCCGTGGCAGAAAAGGCATAGTAGAGCTGACATGTAATATCGAAGGGGACGCAGACAGAAAGATAAGATTGAAGGCCAAATCATTTAAGTCATTTTCAGCCGGTGATATGGTATACAGGACGAGAAATGAACAATTGCTGGCCGGAATCAGAACGGATATTATAGAAAATGAGCGTAAGATTCCGGTGGATATGGAGCTTGAGGTCTATGCCGGACAGCCATTGAGTCTCCGCGTGAAGTCATGCGGATCGGAAGAGGAATCTTTGACATATGGCACTGAATGTATGAAGGCGGACAAAAGACCTGTATCGAAGGATCAGTTCATAGAAAAGATATCCAAGACTGGCGGAACTCCATACAGTATAAGAGAACTGAGGGTATCAGCAGATGATGATGTGTTTGTTCAGATGGGAGCATTGAACAGCCTTAGAAGAGATGCATTGAATGAATATACCAGAAAGTTGCTTGAAAAGTACAAAAGAGTGGAAAGAACGGCAGGAAACTCTGCGTTGGAACATATGTCACATAACATTTGTGAAGTGCTGCCGGGCATAACTGTTGGTGTATCATCAGATGAGCATGTAAATATTGTTAAGAATTATAAATGTATATCAAATGTAATTGTGGATTATAATGGCAGAAAATATTGTCAGGAGCTTCGTGAATCCGGCTACAGGGTATTTCTGGCACTTCCAGAGATATTCCGGCAGAAATACAGTTCTATGAAGCGTGAGATACTGTCAGTATTAAATGAATTTGACGGTGTTCTTATCAGAAATATTGATGAACTGGGATTGATATCTGAACATGGATATGCTGGTATAATTATATTGGATGCGAGTATGTACGCGTATAACGATATGGCATTTGAGTTCTATAGAAGGCATCTCGGACATGTATGCTTTATGTCGTCACATGAACTTACACTTGAGGAGATACATGGTCTGTCGGTTGATACGATACTTAAGGTGTATGGACATCAGAAGGTGATGATCACGGCAAACTGCCTGCAGAAGAATTATCTTGGTGGATGCAGATATGGAGCTGGAAGTGTTGCGGAGATGACAGATGATATGGGCAACACATTCTATGTGAAAAATAAATGTGATAATTGTTATAATATAATATATAATGGAGTCCCAACGAGTATACTTGACAAGCTGTCTGACACCTGTGACAGGTCTGACAGTGTGTATATAGAATTTACTGTGGAAAACGGCGATTCGGTGAGAAAAGTGATGGACATTGTTCAGGCGGCTGCCGATGGTAATGCTGAGTCAGCTAATGTCAGTGAGTTTACAAGGGGACATTATTATAAAGGCATAGATTAGAACGATTGATAAAGGTGAAAATATGGTAACAATATTAAGTGAGATAGCAAAATATTTGATTATATTTTTTATGGTATTATACACTGTAAAATGTTTTACGGTGCTTAAGCCAGTGCCTTCAGATAAGAAAAGAAGGGCTTTAAATGTACAGATATTTTATGTGTTCATGATACATTTTCTGTGTTATTTTACATTGTACATTCACTACCAGAAGAAAAGTATATTGATATTTTATATATTACAGATGATAGTATCCATAACATATATGGTATCTTATCACGCGATATATAAAGATTCATCACGACTGATAACTAACAATATGTCGTTCCTGCTTCTCATAGGATATGTTATGCTCACCAGACTTGATTTTGAACTGGCAGAAAAACAGTTTATTTTTGCAACAATAATGCTTGTGGTTACGGCGTTTATACCTATGCTCATATTGAAAATTCCACAGGTCAGAAACTGGAATGTATTTTATGCAGTATTTGGTATAGGCTTTCTTGCAACAGTTTTCATTCCCCATGTTGGAGTTGATAAATACGGATCAAACAACTGGATCAGTATTGGCGGTATATCCATGCAGCCAATGGAGATAGTAAAGATAATATTTGTATTTTTCCTTGCAAGCTCATTTTTAAAAGCAAAAACATTCAAGGATATGATGAAGACTGTATGTGTGGCAGGACTGTTTATGCTGGTGCTTGTTGCGGAGACGGATCTTGGTGGAGCGGTTATATTCTTTATGGTGTTTGTTATGATGCTTTACCTTGCAACTGGAAAACACAGCATATTGATAGGAGGAGGAGTTGGCGGATCGCTTCTTGCTGTGATCGGATACATGCTTCTCAAGGATCATTTCAGTCATGTAACCGTGCGAATAGATGCGTGGCTGAATCCACTTGAATATATTGATGACAGTGGCTATCAGGTGGCACAGAGTCTGTTTGCCATCGGCTCTGGGGGTTTTGAAGGAACCGGATTGTGTCAGGGACTACCTACATCCATACCAGTTGTGTCAAGTGACTTTATATTTGCCGCTATATGTGAGGAGCTTGGCGTCATATTTGGATTGTGCCTGCTTCTTATGTATCTGAGCTGTTTTATATATTTTATAAACATATCCATGAAGATAAGGGATGCCTTTTATAAAAATGTAGCTTTTGGATTCACAATATGCTTTATATTCCAGATATTCCTGAATGTCGGTGGAGTGGTAAAGTTTATACCTTCGACAGGAGTGACGCTCCCGCTAGTGAGCTATGGAGTAAGTTCGGTTGTAAGTACACTGATAATATTTGGAATAATTCAGGGTATATGTGTATTAGAGAACAATGGAGTTGATAAGAATGTCAGACAAAAAGTTATCAGCCAGACAGAACAGTCAGGCACAGAGAGACATGAAAACAGCAGGAACTCAGTCTCAGTCGAGAAGAAACAAACCAAACCAAAGAAGCATCAGCAGAAACAAGACGGGCAGAACACCAGATACATCAAAACAGATTCAGATGAATTCTGGGGAGAGTGATGATGGGATACTGGACAAGAAAACAAATGATAAAAAGAATGTTCCAGTACTTGTTATAACATATTTTGTTGTCCTGATATTTATATGTATGTTTGCGTATATCATTGTATTTATGGTTAAGGATTCGAGAACATTTATTGCGAATTCCTACAATAAAAGGCAGGCTTTATATGCTGAGAAGATAACTAAGGGAAGTATAATATCAAGTGATGGCAACATTCTGGCGCAGACACTTACGGATGAAGAAGGGAATGAATACAGGAATTACCCATACTCCAACATGTTTGCACATGCGGTTGGTTATGATTCGAATGGACAGTCGGGACTCGAGATGAATTCTGCATATTATCTGCTTGCATCAAATCAGAATATTATCACACAGACATATAATAAGCTTAAGAACCAGAAAAGTAAGGGCAATAACGTGATAACAACTCTGAATACAACACTCCAGAGTGCTGCATACGATGCACTTGGGTATAACGATGGTGCAGTGGTCATAATGGAGCCTGCTACAGGCAAGATTCTTGCGATGGTTTCTAAACCGGATTTTGATCCGAATGATATAGATAATGTCATAGAAGAAACGCAGGATACAGACAGTTCCTGCCTGTTAAACAGATCGACACAGGGATTGTATCCTCCAGGATCAACGTTTAAGATCCTGACAGCACTCGAATTTATTCATGAAAATAAAAACTATCAGAAGTATTCATATGAGTGTCAGGGAGAGGATATATTTGATGGAGTTCAGATCCACTGCTCAGACTATGCAGTTCATGGAACAGTAGATCTGGCTGACTCGCTGGCGAAGTCATGTAATACATCTTTTTCAAACATAGGAATGTCTTTAAATAAACAGTCGTATAGAGATCTGTGTGAGTCGTTTTTATTTAACAAGGAGCTTCCATATGATGGGTATTACAGAAAATCACAGTTTGCACTGAATGCTACATCTGATGATTCCCAGGTTCCGCAGACAGCCATAGGTCAGGGGGATACGCTTATTACTCCTCTGCACAGTGCCATGATCATGAGTACGATAGCAAATGGCGGAGTCATGATGTCTCCTTATATGATAGACAGAATAGAGACTTGTGATGGGGATCTTGTTAAGCAGTTTAAATCAGACACATATGGTAAGATAATATCAGCATCAGACGCGAGAATACTGAAGGATCTCATGCTGGGCGTGACATCATATGGAACCGCTTCAGACGCATTTTCAGATGTGCCGTATACAATAGCGGGAAAGACGGGAACCGCCGAGTTCAATGAGAATATGGATTCACACTCATGGTTTGTTGGATTTTCGAATGTTGATGATCCGGATATAGTAGTGTGTGTTATAGTCGAGAATGCAAGTTCCACAGGTACTTCCGCAAAATATATTGCAAGACAGCTTTTCGATGCATACTATTATAATGTGAAGGATAGCAACGCTGATTAAAAAATAATTTATATGCTAATATTGCATATTTATATATACTTTAAAAATAATTGGACATATGATATACTGTTTTTCAGTTAATGCCATAGTAAACAGAGAAGCTGTATGTTGCAGTTAATCTGAGTTACACACCCAGAAGAAACAGGAGGATTTGCAGTGATAGAAGCAATAAGCTGTGGAGGTGTGGTAATCTTCAGAGGAAAAGTGTTGTTATTGTATAAAAACTACAAGAACAAGTACGAAGGATGGGTTTTGCCGAAGGGAACTGTCGAAAAGGGCGAGCAGCATGATGAGACAGCTCTGAGAGAAGTGAAAGAGGAGACAGGTGTGAGCGCATCTATCATCAAATATGTAGGAAAAAGTAATTATACTTTTAACACGTCATTTGATGTAGTCAATAAGGATGTTCACTGGTATCTGATGATGGCTGACAGCTATTACAGCAAGCCACAGAGAGAGGAATATTTTGTTGATTCCGGTTACTACAAGTACCATGAAGCCTACCACCTTCTAAAGTTTCCAAATGAAAAGCAGATTCTTGAACAGGCATATGCGGAGTATATTGACCTAAAGAAGAAAAATCTGTGGGGAAATAAGAAGTATTATTAAATCAGACGGCTTTTGTATAAATATATACAGAAGCCGTTTGTAATTTGGGATATAGATTAAGGAGAATGTATATGTCAAAGACAGATGCTGGAAAGAAGAAAAAAAAGAAGACCACTGGCGATCGTATATTGAATGTAATACTAATCATATTGCTTGCGGTTGCGCTTGCAAGTGGTGGTTACCTTGCACGATATTATTATATAGCAAAAAATGCACAAGATAATTTTCAACATCTGAAAAACCTGGTTCAGGAGGACGATGACAATGGAAACGTCAAAGTCACTGTTATGGATAAAAAAGCGGAGAAGAAGACCATACTGAAAAAATTTGAGAAGTTATATGAGAAGAATAAAGATTTGGCTGGCTGGCTGACTATAGATGACACAACTATAGATTACCCGGTCATGTATACACCTGATGACAATGAACATTACCTTCATCTGGATTTTGATGGTAACTGGAGTGATCCTGGTACTCCGTTTATTGATCAGAATTGCAGGCCTTTTGAGAACAGGACAACAAATATTCTCATATATGGACATAATATGAAGTCTGGAATAATGTTTAGGGAATTACTTCAGTATGAGAATGAAGACTTTTATAAGAAACACAAATATATAGAATTTGATACATTGTATGAAACAGGCAGATATGAGGTTATTGCGGTTTTCAGATCCCAGATATACCCGGACGGGGATACGGAGCACTATCATTACTATGAATTTTTTGATGCGTCTGACAAAAAGGAGTTCGATGAATATGTGAATTTTGCAAAGCAGAACACCCCTTATAATATAATCGCGGAGGCAGAGTACGGGGATGAACTTATAACTTTGTCAACATGTGCATCGCATGTTACCGATGGAAGATTTGTTATTGTGGCAAGAAAGATTACTGATGATAATGCCAAAGAATAATCAGTTGACACTGTTTTTTCCATGTGTTAATATAACAGATGTTGTGAGAGCCGGCTTGTCGGAATTGGCAGACGAGGCAGACTCAAAATCTGTTGGTGGCAACATCGTGCGGGTTCAAGTCCCGCAGCCGGCATTAGACTTAAAGCTGAGATCTGATATAGCAGATTTCAGCTTTTTTATGATATGTGTTAATTACAATCATGAACTTGATGGCACGAATGATGAGGCTGAGGTTTAGATCTGATGGAGGTATTATGCTGAGCAGAAATGTCAAAAAACAGATAAATGCTGTTATGAATGAACTGAATATGAATCTTGAGAATAACTATAAGGATCTTGCCTGGGATGCACTTGGACAATTGGACAGGCTTGTATGTGAGCTTAATTCATCTGGGCAGATCAAGGAAAAAGACTATAAAAAGCTTGTTGCTGTTGTCAACGATTACAAGAAACGTATGGAGGGATATCATCATTGATTGTCCCTCCATATATTTATGTCCGGTCGTAAGAACTAATATTGTTTCATGATCTCTCTTTTTAGCTTTTTGATTATCTTTTTCTCAAGCCTTGAAATATAGGATTGAGATATCCCCATCATATCTGCAACTTCCTTTTGAGTTTTTTCGTTTCCCCCTATAGTATTTATGCCGTATCGTAGTTCGATTATGGTCCGCTCCTTTTCACCAAGCTTGGAAATGGCCATATCAAGGAGATTTCGGTCAACCTCTGTTTCAAGATCGCGGTACACGATGTCCTCATCCGTTCCCAGAATATCAGATAGAAGAAGCTCATTTCCATCCCAGTCAACATTGAGAGGTTCATCTATGGACACTTCCGTCTTAAGTCTGCTGTTGCGTCTGAGAAACATCAGTATTTCATTTTCTATACATCTGGATGCGTATGTTGCAAGCTTGATATTCTTATCATTTTTAAATGTGTTTATCGCCTTTATCAGCCCGATGGTTCCGATGGATATAAGATCTTCGATACCAACTCCTGTATTATCAAATTTCTTTGCTATGTATACAACGAGACGTAGATTTCTCTCTATGAGAAGTTTTTTAGCCTCCTCAGACTGATTTTCAGTGAGTTCATTTATGACTAAGGCTTCCTCTGCCTGATCAAGTGGTGCAGGCAGAACCTCCGTGCCGCCTATGTAATGGATATCTCTGCTGTTTCTCAGAGAAAGCAGAGACAGATTGCTGGCAACAGTAAATTTGAAATCGTTACCCCTTATTGTGTTTAACATGTCTTTTGCCTCTTTTCATATATTTTTTGTTAAGAAGAACACATTTATTTGTGTGAAGTATTGTAAATGAATTTGGACTTATTCCGATCAAAGGATTCTTTTCTATATAGATCGTGTCGACAAACATGTAATCGATATCCATCGCCAGCATAAGCCCGTTATTTGAACAGATGGTATTATATGGAATCAGATGTGTCCCCTTGGGCATAGCTCTCTTATCCGTGATTATGGAATGCGGATTTTCAATATAGGCGTCGATCAGCTCTCTTATCTGAGGTGAAGCCAGTGCTGTGGCAACTTCGTAGGTGGCGACAATAACATTGCGGCCGGTCATATTGCATCTGAGAGTATTCCCTGTGTCAATGTACCCGATAGCACTGGTGACATTGAATTTTGTTCCGAGTAATACATTTGTCAGAATGTTCAAATAATTCACTTCTTTTTCTTATTGCATTAGGAATTATATATGTAACATAGTGAGAAAATGGTCGTATTAAAATAAATGAAGCCAAGACATTTCGATTGAATTTTCAAAATGTTGATAAAAGTGTTATTAAATTTGTGGATTTGTGATCAGATAACCTAAGAATGTGTATAAATCTGTGGATAGTGTGGAAAAGTTCCAAAATATACTAAAATGTGTGCAAATTAAGAACAATATGCGACATAGTGCGATATTAAGCGGAATACAATGATAAAAAAGAGAAAAGTGTATGTATGGGAGAAAAAATAAATCCTGAACTTGAATTGGCGATAAATATTAACAATTATACCAGTGGAAGCAGTCTGTATATCGGATACAACACGGCTGATGATTCATGGACACTCATACTAAGATATTCCGGAGACATACATGATCTGGAGATGGAATATCTTAACAAATGTATATATCTTCTCGGGGGATTTGCGATTATAGAAATATATACATACAATATAGACAGGCTTCTGAGGGATCCACGTATTCTTTATATTGATAAAGCTAATTATTTTAGTTATGGGAGTGTCAGTAATTCTTATGAGAAATTATCGATGTGTATTACAAACAGGTTCAATTCAAGATATGACCTGACTGGTGCCGGAGTCTGTGTCGGTATAATAGACAGTGGCCTGGATCTGCGCAATCAGGAATTCTATAGTGATGACAAATTGCGAGTGATATTGTATTGGAATCAGAATGAGTTATATAATGAAGAACATCCAAATGATTACAAAATTGGTAGGATATATAATGAGAGGGAACTGGATGATGATAATAATAGAGAGTACATATCTGAGGGATTGTTCTCGGTCCATGGTACTGAGGTGGCGTCAGCATCTGTGGGAAATAACACAGGTATAGCATATGGTTCTTCTGTGATAGTAGTAGAACAGTATGGAGGTGCAGATATCCCGGATACGATAAGTATAATGATGGGTATAGATTTTCTTGTCAGATACAGCATGAGCAGTGGGGTTCCTTTGGTCATCAATTTATCATATGGCAACAATTACGGCGCCCATGATGGCAACAGTACACTGGAGCTGTTTATAGACGTTGTGTCACAGATGAGTAAAGTTAATGTGGTCACAGGAACCGGTAATGACGGTGACAGATCACTGCATACCAGTGGGATACTTGGAAATGTAAGCTTCAAGGACATAGATATAGCGGTGTATGATGGGGTGAACAATTTTGGACTGCAGGTGTGGAAGAATTATACAGATAATTTTGATTTGCTTGTCTATTCGCCTTCATATGATCTGGTCATGTATATCACCGATGGGCAGATAACTCAGGGAGTATCTTCAGGGACAACACATGTATATGGCATTTTTCAATCTCCAACGCCTTATAATACCAAGCAGCTTATATATATATATTTCAGTGCCAGAACATACATAGAGACAGGTGTGTGGCATGTGAGAATAATACCTAAAAGCATCATAAATGGAGTGTATAATGCATATATTCCAGGAAGTTTATATATAACTGGGGTTGTAGCATTTGAAACTCCGGCCGTATATGGCACACTGTCAATTCCGTCTTCAGCCAGATCTGCGATATCCGTTGCTGCATATGATCAGAGAGAGGAAGCTCTGACATCGTTTTCCGGCAGAGGCTTTACAACGGATAATGCAGTGAAACCAGATATAGCTGCACCGGGAGTTGGTGTAACTGTATCAATAGGAAGAGGGGAATACGCTTTGGCGGATGGAACGTCTATATCATCAGCATTAGTATCCGGGTGTGCGGCACTGCTTATGGAATGGGGGATAGTAAGGGGAAATGATCCATTTATGTATGGGGAACGTCTTAAGGCCCAGCTTATCCGAGGGGCCGTTCCGTTAAGAGGACTTGATATGTATCCAAACAGATTTATAGGCTGGGGGACGGTGTGCATGGACAAAAGCTTTGAGGGATTAGATTAATTGTATGAAAGATTTGCAAAAACATGTGGTCTTATGTCGGATTATTGTGTATAATTCAATTTATACGTGCCTTAAAAACGGTTTAAAAGAAAATGGGGTATTTCACACATGGTAGGATTTTATAATTATACAGTTATTTTGACATATATGAGTCTTGTATCATCGATCACAGGAATGTTCTTTACATTTAAGGGGCATCTGAGTATAGGAATTTTGTGCCTTGCGCTTTCTGGTTTGTTTGATGCGTTTGATGGAAAAGTTGCAAGAAGCAAAAAGGACAGAACAAAGGATGAAAAGAGATTTGGAATACAGATAGATTCCTTATGTGATCTTGTGAGCTTTGGTGTATTTCCTGTGATACTTTGCTGGCATTCTGGCATGAACACTCCAGTTGGAATGGTTATACTTGCGATGTACTGTCTGGCAGGAATGATAAGGCTGGCATATTATAATGTTCTTGAAGAGAAGAAGAATAATGATATAGAAGATGCAGAGGTTATAGAGGAGCCGGATGGAAGAAAATATTTCCATGGCATGCCAATAACAGCGATATCTGTAGGACTTCCTGTTTTATATGTAACTTCTCCATTGCTTGGCTCACATTTTCCGATATTACTTCATGGCATAATGATATTGGCACTTGTGCTTTTTATCACTGATTTCAAATTTCCAAAGCCAACGACAAAGGAGCTTGTGATAATAATTTTTATAGTAGCTGTAGCTGTTGTATGGCTTATGGTGAGGTATATGGTCAGACGTCATATTATTGTGCTGCCATATATAATAAGACTTTTGTCTTAGAAGCGGACATGATATGAAAAGGAAGTAAGTAATATACATGAAAAAAAGAGATAAAGTAAGATATAGAAAGTCAGTACATACGGAAGGCTTGTCCTTTCAGGATAAAATATTGAGAATATTGTACGGCAACAGGGCTGGCAGGATTCTATTAAGCTTGTTGATACGGCCGGAGATATCTATTGTGGCTGGAATGCTTATGGATTCGTCACTGTCAAAACTGGCTATCAGACCTTTCGTCAGAAGAAATCACATAGATATGTCTATGTGCAGGAAAACTGAATTTTCATCATATAATGATTTTTTCAAGAGAAAGCTTATAGCTGGTGCCAGACCGGTTGATGATACCGTACATGGCTTTATAAGTCCGTGTGATGGCAGACTGACGGTATATGATATAGCTGACACACACAGTTCTTTGTTCAATATTAAAGATTCGGAGTACACCGTTGAGGCACTCCTTCGTGACAAAAAACTTGCAGAGAGGTATAGGGGGGGGAAGCTTTGGCTGTTCAGATTATGTGTTGATGATTATCACAGATATATATATAATGTCGATGGAGTACAGTCATATGTAAGACGTATAGATGGTGTGTATCATACGGTGAATCCGATAGCTGGCGAATATTATGATATATATAAAGAGAACACAAGAGAATATTGTGTCATAAAGACAACAGATATGGGAACCGTAGTCGATATGGAAGTGGGAGCACTTCTTGTTGGAAGAATTGAGAACAGATACAACGGTTCGCGCAGAGTCAGAAGAGGAGAGGAGAAAGGCAATTTTGCATTTGGAGGATCCACGATAATCATTCTTACTCAGAAGAATCGGGCTACTCCGATTGTAGAGATAGCGCGTAACTCGCGGGCTGGAAAAGAAACAAGAATCAGACAAGGTGAGATTGTTGGTACTACAAAATAAAGAAAGAGCAGATGGTTACATCATTATATGACATCTGCTCTTCCTTTATTTTTATTTCTTTGTCAGGATAAGCTTTTACATTTTGCTCTGATCTGATGAACGTACATGCCTCTTTATCGCATCAAATGTCTCCTGGCTTATAACATGCTCTATCTTACACGCATCCTCTGCTGCGGTTTCCTGTGCAACTCCAAGACTTGTGAACCATGAAGAGAGAAGCTGATGTCTCTCATAGATCATCTCTGCAATTTTTCTTCCTGCTGCTGTAAGAGTTATGTATCCGGATTCGCTGACTTCGATATAAGACATCTCTCTGAGATTTTTCATTGCAACGCTTACACTGGATTTCTTGTAACCTGTTTCATTGGCGATGTCAACGCCTCTCACAACTGGCAGCTTCTGGCTGAGAACAAGAATAGTCTCCAGATAATTTTCAACCGACTCATTAGTGGTCAACATAGTGTGTATCCCCCTTATTATTAACCGTGCTTCATAAAACTTAAAATGGAGTGTAGGATACCTGTGTTCCTGCTACACACCCATTTATTTACAAATTATATCATATACACTTTACATATTCAATTTGATAATTGAAATGCAGCTTACGATGAGACATATGATAAATAGGCACTTTTTATCAATTAAATGTACATAATTTATTCAATTAGTCTAAAATAATAAATGTTATTGACATCTAAACAACGTTAGTATATACTAACCACGATATGAAAATCAGTGGTTTTAACTGCTAATTAAGGAGGTGCAATTATGCCATTAACATTTGCAAAACCGGGTGAGGCTAACGTAATTAAGAAAGTTGGCGGAAGAGAGAAAACAAGACTGTTTCTTGAAAAGCTGGGCTTTGTTGAAGGCAGTGTTGTAACTGTCGTTGCAGAGAATGCTGGAAACCTTATAGTTAATATCAAAGATTCCCGTGTTGCCATTGATAAGGATATGGCCAGCAAGATTCTTGTGTAGGTGTGCGCAGGTGTCTGATTGGCAAGAAATGCATGTAAAAGGAGTAATGTCATGAGCACATTAAAGGATGTCAAGGTTGGCAGTACTGTAACTGTCAAGAAGATTGCAGGCGAAGGTCCTGTAAAGAGACGTATCATGGACATGGGCATCACAAAGGGTGTACAGGTTTATGTTCGTAAGGTTGCCCCTCTCGGTGATCCTGTAGAGGTTACTGTAAGAGGCTATGAGTTATCAATACGTAAAGCTGATGCTGAGATTATAGAGGTAGAGTAACAGCTATTTTTTTTATTCGTGCGTTAGTATGTGCTAACATATGATAGAAATGGCTAATGCGCTGTGCATTGGCGGGTGAGATAACCCTACAAAGATGACACATTGCGAAGCACGCAGACGCCGTGTGCAAGCACCTTTCAATGCGTCTGCACAATACAATAGGAAAGAGGGTAAACAATGTCAGTAAAGATTGCACTTGCAGGAAATCCTAACTGCGGTAAAACAACATTATTCAATGCTTTAACTGGCGCTAACCAGTACGTAGGTAACTGGCCAGGTGTTACAGTTGAGAAGAAAGAGGGTAAGCTTAAGGGTAACAAGGATGTTATCATAACTGACCTTCCTGGTATCTATTCACTTTCTCCATACACTCTTGAGGAAGTTGTTGCCAGAAATTATCTTATTCAGGAATATCCTGATGCCATTATCAACATTATTGATGGTACTAACATAGAGAGAAACCTTTATCTCTCAACACAGCTTATTGAGCTCGGGATTCCTGTTGTCATGGCTGTCAACATGATGGATCTTGTAAAGAAGAATGGCGATTCAATCAACATCAAGAATCTGAAGGATGCTCTTGGATGTGAGGTTGTTGAGATCTCAGCCCTCAAGGGTACTGGTATCGATGAGGTTAAGGAGAAGGCTATAGCTGCTGCAAAGTCCAAGAAGGCAAATGCAAGAGTTCACAGCTTTGACGAGGCAGTTGAGGCTGCAATTGACAGCGTCAGCGCAAAGCTTGACATGGAGGAGAACAGAAAGAGATTCTTCGCGATCAAGCTTATCGAGAAGGACAGCAAGATCATAGAGCAGATGAAGAATGCGCCAGACTGCTCAGCAGAGATCAAGAAGCTTGAGGATGACTTCGATGATGACACAGAGAGTATCATCACAAGTGAGAGATATTCATATATTTCATCGATCATTGACAAGTGTGTAAAGAAGGCTGCTAAGGGACAGAAGCTTACAGTATCAGATAAGATCGACCGTGTTGTAACAAATCGTATCCTTGCACTTCCTATATTCGTGCTCATAATGTGGCTCGTATATTTCATAGCAATGTCAACAGTAGGTGCATGGTGCACAGACTGGACAAATGATAACCTGTTCGGCGATGGTTTCCATCTCTTCGGAATTGGAAGCTCAGATTATGAAGATGCATCAGGCGACTATGATGCAGCAACAACAGCACTCGATGCATATGGTGTACTCGTAACAGATGACGAGGATGCAGTTGATGTAGATGCCACAAAGGCAGCTATCGCAGCAAACACAAACACAGATGCAAGCGTTAAGTATGAGATGGAAGATGAGGAGACTCTCGATACATACGATATCGATGTTTACTACTCAGAGGTTCCAGCAGGTGCTGACGAAGAGACAACAAACGCAATGTCATATCTTGATGCAGTTGATTACTTCAATGAGACTCAGATGGCAGAGATTGATCCTGCTGATTATGGCGTATTTGTTCCTTCAATTCCAGATCTTATCTCTGCAGGACTTGACAAGATTGGATGTGCAGACTGGTTACATGGACTTATCATCGATGGTATTGTAGCCGGTGTTGGTGCTGTACTTGGTTTCGTACCTCAGATGCTCGTACTGTTCATCTTACTTGCAATCCTTGAGTACTGTGGATATATGGCACGTATCGCCTTCATCATGGACCGTATCTTCAGAAAGTTCGGTCTCTCAGGAAAGTCATTCATACCTATCCTTGTAGGTACAGGTTGTGGTGTGCCAGGTATCATGGCTTCACGTACGATTGAGAATGAGAAAGACCGTCGTATGACAGTCATGACAACAACATTTATACCATGTGGTGCTAAGGTTCCATTTATCGCCATGATCGCCGGTGCTATATTCGGTGGTTCATCAATAGTTGCAACAAGTGCTTACTTTATTGGTATTGCAGCAATTATATGTTCTGGTATAATACTTAAAAAGACAAAGATGTTCGCCGGAGATCCATCACCATTCGTTATGGAACTTCCACCTTATCATATCCCAACAGTAGGTTCTGTTCTCAGAAGCATGTGGGAGCGTGGCTGGTCATTCATCAAGAAGGCTGGTACGATAATCACACTTTCAACAATCGCTGTATGGTTCACAACATACTTCGGATTTGTTGATGGTTCATTCCAGATGCTTGATGAGAGCCAGATCGATTACAGTATTCTTGCAAAGATCGGTAATGCGATATCATGGATCTTCGTTCCACAGGGCTGGGGTAACTGGCAGGCAACTGTAGCATCTATCACAGGTCTTGTTGCCAAGGAGAACATCGTTGGTACAATGGGTATCCTCTACGGTGGTGGAGACGGTACAGTTTACCAGGCACTTGCAGGTGCATTCACAACAGCAAGCGGATTCTCATTCCTTGTGTTCAACCTTCTCTGTGCACCATGTTTCGCAGCTATGGGTGCTATCAAGAGAGAGATGAACAGTGCTAAGTGGTTTTGGTTTGCAATCGGATATCAGTGTGGATTTGCTTACCTTGTAGCACTTGTTGTATACAGAATCGCAGGTCTCTTCACAGGAGCTTGTACATTCGGTGTATGGTCAGTAGTAGCAATTGCACTTGTTGTTCTGTTCTTCTTCATGCTGCTGCGTCCGGATCCAAACAAGAAGATCAAGACAAGCAAGGAGTTCCTCAACGCTTAAATTTTCATAAGGAGAGTGGTGACTTATGTCAGAGTATCTTGGTACAATCATTGTGGCAGCCATAATTGTTCTGATGGTGTTCTTCATTGTCAGAGGTATGGTAAAGGATAGAAAAAAGGGCAAACACATATGTGGTGGTGACTGCTCGAACTGTCATGGCGGATGTAGTCACAAGCTCTAAAAAAGAATAGTTGTAGTATTATATACTAGGTGCGCTGTCAGAAATGGCGGCGCACCTTTTGAATTATGAAGGTAGTGAGCCGAAGGCTGTGTTTGTGCAAGATCTTGGCAGCTACTACGATAACTTGATAAGACTGCGAAATGCATTTCTCGCAGTTTGTATGGCAGGTATAAAAAATCTGTGATATACTTATCGAAAAAGGGAGAAACCATCAGAAAGTACGCGGATTGCTAAATGCGTGTACGTTTGAATGTGGCTACTACATAATGCGTGTATGTAAAGGAGGATAAAGATATGAGTAATGTGAGAAGAAGATTTAGAGAATTACTGTGTTTATTGATGACGATCGGTATAGTTGTTGTGGGATTTTTGACCTTGGAAAGTATTGATGCACAGGCAGCAACAAGTGGTGATTATGAGTACAATATAAATTCAAAAGGAACGGTTACTATTACGAAATATAACGGACATTCATCAAAGGTAATAATTCCACAGAAAATTAGAGGGAAAAAGGTAACCAATATAGGGTATATGGCATTTTACCAGAACAAATATCTGAAAGAGGTGGTTATACCGGGAAGTGTTAAGCGAATTGAGGATGGTTACACATTTGCATATTGTAAGAATCTGAGAAGCGTTCAGTTTTCAGAGGGACTTCAATATATAGGTTATTATGATTTTTATGAATGTAGTAGATTAAAACATGTAGATATTCCCAAAACTGTAACTGAATTATCAGAGGGGGTGTTTGCGAGAACTGGTTTGACAAGTATCTACCTTCCTGCAAAAGTCAGATCGATAAATGGCAATGATATGACTGCATTTAATGAGTGTAAAAATCTAACCCGTATAGTGGTTGATAAAGCCAATAAGAGGTATGACAGCAGAAATGATTGTAATGCTATCATTGATAAGAGGGACAAATGCCTGCTTGTTGCATGTAAGTCAACTGTTATACCAAAGGGGATAAAGAGGATTGGCTGTTACGCTTATACTAATCTTACAGGTATAACGAGTATTTATGTTCCACATGGAGTAACAAGTATAGGTTCAGGGGCATTTTCTGACTGTCGTGATTTAAAAAAATTGTACCTTCCGTCGAGCATAACTACTGGATATGGGATTGATGAGTTCTCAAAAAAGACGTTTACAGTTTATTGTGAAAAGAATTCAGAAATATATAAGTATGTTAAAGAGATTAAATGGCCGTATCGCATTGGAAAGTTTAATAGGACGGATATCAGTAAGCCAGCAGGTCATGTAAGTGTATCAGGCTTGAAGGCTACGACTTATACCGGATCAGAGGTATATCTTAAGAAGTTGGTTGTAAAATCAAAAGGAAAAGTCCTTGTGAAAAACAGAGATTATAGTGTTATATATGTAAACAATATAAAACCTGGAAGGGCTACAGTTAAAATCACGGGGCTGAACAATTATACAGGAACTATCAGAAAAACATTTGTTATAAAGAAGAAGTAGATTCCACTTGAAATAAAAATAGATATACTATATTATAAAAACAGCTTTGGTGCACGACTGGCGGAGACAGCCGGAGGGCTGGTAGGAATTACCTACAGGGAGTGTACTGTTAAGATGAGCCGACCGCCTGGGCAAGCAAATATATCAAGACATGTATTTGTGTGCGCAGACGGCCGGTTTTCTTTATTTATGCGAGCAGCGAGTCAAAGGTATATACATAGGGCCCCGGAGATTGCTGTGAGATAAATAGAAACTTGCGTCAGTAGAATAGGCTCACAGGTATGAAAAAACACATGGAGGTACAACAGAAAATGGAAATGTTATCACTTGAGAAGGAACTTAGCGAAAATGCATATCCGGGACGCGGAATCGTTATCGGAGTGTCAGAGGATGGCAAGAAGGCAGTGACAGCCTATTTCATCATGGGAAGAAGCTCAAACAGCCGTAACAGAGTATTTGTGACAGAGGGTGAGGGCATCAGAACAGAGGCATTTGATCCATCAAAGCTTGAGGATCCAAGCCTTATCATCTATGCACCTGTAAGAGTTCTTGGCAACAAGACAATAGTTACAAATGGCGATCAGACAGATACCATATATGACGGACTTGACGATGAGCTCACATTTGAGCAGTCACTCAGAAGCAGACAGTTTGAGCCGGACGGTCCTAACTACACACCTAGAATCTCAGGTGTTATGCACATAAAGAATGGTGTGTTCGATTACTCAATGTCCATACTTAAGAGTAACAACGGCAACCCTGCCGCCAATAACAGATATACATTCTCATATGAGAATCCTGTAGCCGGTGAGGGACATTTCATTCACACATATATGCACGACGGCAATCCACTCCCAAGCTTTGAGGGTGAGCCAAAGTGGGTTAAGATATCCGGGGACATCGACGAGTTCACAGACAAGGTATGGAACAGCCTCAACGAGGACAACAAGGTGTCACTGTTCGTCAGATACATCGACATTGCAACAGGCGAGTATGAGACAAAGATCGTGAACAAGAATAAATAATAATAAAGGAGATATTTGATCATGAACGAGATTCAGTTAAAGTATGGTTGTAACCCAAATCAGAAGCCATCAAGAATATATATGGAGGATGGCAGTGATCTTCCTGTTAAGGTTTTAAATGGCAAGCCTGGATACATCAACTTCCTTGATGCATTCAACGGATGGCAGCTTGTAAAGGAGCTCAAGGCGGCTACAGGACTTCCAGCAGCAACATCATTCAAGCATGTTTCACCTGCAGGCGCTGCAGTTGGACTTCCTCTCACCGATACACTTGCAAAAATCTACTGGGTAGATGACCTCGGAGAGCTCTCACCACTTGCATGTGCATACGCAAGAGCAAGAGGTGCTGACAGAATGTCATCATTTGGCGATTTCATCGCACTTTCAGATGTATGTGACGCAGACACAGCACGTCTTATCAAGAGAGAGGTATCAGATGGTGTTATCGCTCCTGGATACACAGATGAGGCTATGGAGCTTCTCCTTGCAAAGAAGAAGGGAAATTACAACATCATCCAGATAGATGAGAACTATGTTCCTGCTGAGATCGAGAGAAAGCAGGTATATGGTGTTACATTTGAGCAGGGAAGAAATGAGCTTGGGATCGACAAGGATCTTCTGTCAAACTTTGTCACAAAGAACAAGAAACTTCCAGAGCAGGCTGAGATCGATATGAAGATCGCACTCATCACACTCAAGTATACACAGTCCAACTCTGTATGCTATGTAAAGGGTGGACAGGCTATAGGTATCGGAGCAGGACAGCAGTCAAGAATCCACTGTACAAGACTTGCCGGACAGAAGGCAGACAACTGGTTCCTCCGTCAGTCACCACAGGTTATGGGACTTCAGTTCGTGGACGGACTTGGAAGAGCAGACAGAGATAATGCCATCGACGTATACATGGGAGATGAGTACGAGGATGTCCTTAAGGAAGGCGAGTGGCAGAAGAGATTCAAGGTTAAACCAGAGGTGTTCACAGCAGATCAGAAGAAGGCATGGCTGGCACAGAACACAGATGTTGTTCTTGGATCAGACGCATTCTTCCCATTCTCAGACAATATAGAGAGAGCTCACAAGAGTGGTGTCAAGTACATTGCACAGCCTGGCGGATCAGTTCGTGATGATCTCGTTATAGAGTGTGCTGACAAGTACGATATGGTTATGGTATTTACAGGAATCAGATTATTCCATCACTAATATATGTGCGGCATTATGTATGTGGCGATAAATTACTGAATATTTGTGCGGTTCTGCTGAGTAAAATCAGCGGAACCGCTTTTTTGCTTTATCTTATTGCTGGTTTGTGATAATATAAAATGATGTATAAGATGAGGTATGTGTATATTAACTACATTATATATGATAAATAAAAGGAGATTGTTATATGTCCAGACGTAAACGCAGCATATTCAAAGAGAGAAGAAAGATCAATTATAAACTTATATTTGCAGTATTGCTTCTTGCATGTGCCGGAGTTTTGCTTATTTCATATGCCATATCAGCAATAATTTCACAGAAGGATGAATTGTTCGATCAGGGTGTCAGCTATTATGATGAAGGTGCCTTTGAAAGTGCCATTGGATCATTCAATTCGGCTCTTGATGAGAATCAGTTGTTTTCAAAAAGAAAAGATATGAATATACAGATGTATCTTGCGGATGCGTATTTGAAGAGCGGCCAGTACGCCGAAGCTGCCAGAATATACAAGACACTTGCCGATGCTTCATATAGCGGCGGAGGTGCAAATGTCAAGGATCTGGAGGAACTTGCCACTGCACTTGATGATTTTGGCCAGGGTAATTACGGGGGAGCGCTTGATGTTCTTCTAAAGCAGGCTGATACCTATCCTGAACTCAACATGTACATAGGAACCTGTTATGCGGTTACTGATGATATTGACAATATGTTTGCCAGTTACGAGAAGTACGTGCAGACATTTGGATTTAATTCATATGTGTATGCCATGTATGGTTCGTATTATCTGAATGCTGGTGATATGGAGTCATCTATAGCATATATAAATAATGGCCTGAGTTGTGATGATAAGGTTTATAGAAAAGAATTGTTGATGCTGGAGATAACATATTACGAGAAACAGATGGATTATGACAAGGCGTATGAGATAGCCAGTCAGATGATTCAGGAGTATCCGGACTATGAGGCGGGACAGAAGGAATATACTTTCCTGAGCACAAGAGTAACGGAGCAGTAATCGGGAGGCATATATGGAGATTCAACTGTGGAAAGAGATACTCTCTCCTTATGAGCAGGCTGTGGATGAGCTCCTGGTAAAGTTCAACCATATAATAATGCAGTATAGGAGTATGGGAATGTACTCTCCTATAGAGAGCGTGACGGGACGTGTGAAGACGGTGTCGAGTATAATAGACAAACTTCAGAAGAAAAATATTCCCATGGACAGAATAGTTGAAGAGATGGATGATATTGCGGGTGTCAGGATAATGTGTCAGTTCACTGAAGATATAGCAAAGGTGGTAGAGATCATCCGTGGCAGACAGGACATGCGCATCAGAGAGGAAAAAGACTATATAACCAATGCAAAGGCAAGTGGTTATCAGAGTTATCATATCATTCTGGATTATGATGTATATACGGTAAGCGGATGTACAACTATCCAGGCTGAGATACAGATAAGAACAATGGCGATGAATTTCTGGGCTACTATAGAGCATTCTCTTCAGTACAAGTACAGAAAGGGTATTCCTGATGATATAAGGAAAAAGTTAAGAAATGCGGCTGATGCAACAGAGGCACTGGACAGAGAGATGTCGTATGTCCGTGGAGAGATCATGGATGCTCAGAACTCATTTAACATTAAGGCGAATATAGTTTCTGAGATAATAATAAATATCCAGAATCTTTATAAGGTTGGCAATCCAAGAGAGGTCCAGAAGATTCAGGATGAATTCTATTCTATATATAAACAGGATGATATGGAATTGCTTGAGAATTTTGCAAAGCAGCTTGATATAATTGCGGAGGGGTATAAAGCCCAAAGCATAAGATAAAGGAGTTTATTATGGCTTTACCAAAGGCGTTTGATGAGAGGATAAGGACACAGCTCGGTGATGAGTATGAAGATTATATAAGGTGCTTTGACAATGATATGTATCACGGCATAAGGGTGAATACTTCCAAGATATCAGTGGAAGAGTTCCTGAAGATCAGTCCGTTTGAGCTTGAACCGGTGCCGTGGACGAAGAATGGCTTTTATTATGATCACAGGAAATATACTCCGTCCAAGCATCCGTATTATTATGCCGGTCTCTACTATATCCAGGAACCAAGTGCTATGACTCCGGCTAGTGT
This sequence comes from uncultured Coprococcus sp., assembly GCA_934277375.1. GTDB lineage: Bacteria > Bacillota > Clostridia > Lachnospirales > Lachnospiraceae > Coprococcus. The sequence goes on from CAKQTZ010000003.1 coordinate 147,998, forward strand.
GCTGGATATTGATGATGGGGATATAGTCCTGGATATATGTGCAGCTCCGGGAGGTAAGTCGACAGAACTTGCGGCTAAGCTTGGCGGAGCCGGAATACTTATATCTAATGATATAAGTAATTCCCGTGCAAAGGCACTGCTCAAGAACCTTGAACTTTTTGGAATCGGGAATATGTGTGTGGTGAGTGAACCGCCAAATAATCTGTCGAGAGCATTCGAGGGGGTATTTGACAAGATATTGATAGATGCCCCATGTTCCGGAGAGGGAATGTTCAGAAAGTCTGCTTCTATGATGACGGCATGGGAGAATAATGGTACAGAGCTTTTTGCCGGTCTGCAGAGAGGAATACTGAATGAGGCATGTAAGATGCTTAAACCTGGAGGCAAACTGCTTTATTCCACATGTACGTTTTCTCCTGAGGAGGACGAAAAGTCAGTTGAGTATCTCTTATCAATAGATCCAAGTATGCATCTGATAGATTTCCCTAAATATGAAAAGTTTGATGACGGCAATCCTTCATGGGGGGATACGGGCAATACGGATATAACAAAGTGTGCCAGATTGTGGCCGCATCACCTGAAAGGCGAGGGACATTTTATTGCTTTATTCGAAAAGAATAAGGGATCCTGCGCAAAGGGCTGTTCAGCGTATTCATTCAGACCATATAAGTGTGATGAAGATTTCTCAGGCTTTATAGAACACGTATCGGAAGATGCTGGTATAAGGCTGGACAGAATAGAGGAGAATAAAGGAAGGTTGTATTATATAGCGGATGATATGCCGGATGTCAAAGGACTCAGACTGCTGAGACACGGACTTTTCCTTGGGGAAATAAAGAAAAACAGATTTGAGCCAAGTCAGTCGCTTGCGATGTATCTGAAGGCTGATCAGTTTGACAATACAGTCAGCATGTCCGCTGATGATATAAGAGTAATAAAGTATTTAAAGGGAGAAACCATAGAGCTGGATGATGACAGCAATATTGTAAATGGCTATGTGCTGGTATGCGTTGATGGATATCCGCTTGGATGGGCAAAGAATAACAGGGGGGTACTTAAGAACAAGTATCTGTCAGGATGGAGGATGATGTCATGAAAAAAGTAGCTATAGTAACAGGAGCATCTTCTGGAATAGGAAGAGAATTTGCAATACAGATAGCACAGAGATATAAGACGATAGATGAGATATGGCTTATAGCGAGAAGAAAAGATCGGCTTGCAGAGGTGAAGACGGAAATAAATGCCATAAGCAATAAGCTTGTCAGAATACTTGCACTTGATCTTACAGATGACACAGATATCAAGTTTTACCGTAATCTTCTGGATAGGCAGGATCCGTCAATAAGAGTTCTTGTTAATGCTGCAGGATATGGAATAGCTGGACATTTTGAGAATATGACGGTGGATGATGCAACGGGTATGATAGATCTTAATTGCCGGGCGCTTGCTGCGATAACCCATATTTCCCTGCCGTATATGGCAGATCCATCTAATATTATCAATCTGGCATCTTCGGCTGCATTTCTTCCACAGCCTTCATTTGCCATATATGCGGCATCAAAATCTATGGTGCTGAGCTTTTCACGAGCGCTGAACAGAGAGCTTGAGGGCAGGGGGGTAACAGTAACAGCGGTTTGTCCGGGACCTGTCAGGACAGAATTTTTTGACGTAGCTCAGAAATATACGAAATCAAAGCCATACAAGATGATACTCAGGGCTGATCCGGTGAAGGTTGTAAAGAAAGCTTTGTTTGATGCTTATTACATGAGTGATATGTCAGTGTATTCTCCGCTTATGAAAGCGTTCAGGCTTGTGAGCAAATATCTGCCACACAGCCTGCTTATAAAGTTTATGAAATAATGAGCATTGCGGCGGGGCGCTTGCGCAAACCGTCATAATGCGAATGCCATCATTGAGCCGTAAGGCGATATGAAATAAAATTATTTATGTAAAACATGGAGGATGATATGGACAAAGGACAACACGGATACATGAACAGACATAAGAGAAATGTTCTTATAAGTATCATTGTTCTCGGATTGTTTGTTATCGCCGGAGTTTTTTTTACTGTGATGATGTTTGATACCAGGAAGACTATATTCATAGTTATACCAATACTTGTCGCTCTGCCGCTTGCAAAGCAGATAGTGGCATATATAATGTGTGCTGGCTTCAGAGAGCTCACGGATGATGAATATTCCAGACTTTCCGGGATAGAGTATTTTGGAGACAGGTCCATCGTATATGATGTTTCTGTGAGCAGGTATGAGGGGATAGTATATTTTCCGGTGGCTGCAGTCAGGGATGGAAGGATGCTGTTTTATTATAATGGTGCATTTGGCAAGAAGATCGCTGATGAGGCGGCACTGAAAAAGGTCATTGCAGATGCATTTGCAGATCAGAAGAAATATGTTGTTGTGATTGCTACAGATCTGGATAGCTTTGTAGCTAAGGCAAACAGGATAAAAGCCCCTTCAGAGGAATTTATATCCACCGATGAAAAAATGCGAAACAGATTATTTGAACTGGGAATATAGGCATGAGAGAGATAGTTATATCAAAAAACGAAGCAGGCCAGCGGCTTAATAAACTGGTGATGAAGTATCTGAATAAAGCGCCTTCAAGCTTTGTATACAGGATGATAAGAAAGAAAAACATAAAACTTAACAATGGTAAGGCAGTTGGAAATGAAATACTGTACGTTGGTGATGTGATCCAGCTTTATCTGTCGGATGATACAATAGATTCTTTCCGCGATGACAGGCCTACCTATGGAAATAGGGAAAACAATAAGAAGTTTAAACCTGAAATAGTATATCACGATCACAATATACTCATAGTGTGCAAGCCCGTTGGTGTGTTATCACAGAAGGCTTCAAAAAACGACTATTCCATAAATGAAAGTATAATAGACTATCTCCTTGACAGTGAATATATAACTTCGGCACAGCTTAGGACATTTAAACCGTCGATATGTAACAGACTTGACAGGAACACATCCGGTCTTGTGCTGTGTGGAGTGTCACTGATGGGAAGCCAGGAGCTTTCAAGGATCATAAGGGAACGCAATATAGATAAGTATTATTACACTATAGTTAAGGGTGTCGTGGACGGCGAGCGGGATGTCACTGCATACTTGTCCAAGGACGAAAAGAATAATTCGGTCATCATAAGGGATACGGTTGAAGATATCCGGAATGCGGTTGGTGATGCTGGATATGATAAGATACACACGATCTTTCAGCCTGTAAGGACAAATGGCAGATATACCGAGATAAAAGTAAAGCTTATAACAGGTAAGACACATCAGATAAGGGCGCAGCTTCAGCGTATGGGATATCCTATAGTTGGAGATACGAAATATGGAGATAAACAGACTAATATTGATTTCAGACAGCGATACAGGCTCAGAAATCAACTACTTCACTGTGGAGAGATAGAATTCACAAATGTTACAGGAGGTCTGGACTATCTGACAGGCAAAATTTTTTCAGCGTTCAAACCTGATATGTATAAGAAGATAGAGAAGGATTTATTTGAATAGATGGCAACCTGGAATTCCCGTGGACTTAGAGGTTCCACATTGGAGGATATGATAAATCATACAAATGAATACTACAGGCAGAAAAACCTTGCGCTGGTACAGAAGATTCCGACACCTATAACCCCGTTAAAAATAGATAAGGACAGCAGCCAGATCACTTTGGCATATTTTGAGAAGGACTCAACCGTTGATTATATCGGTGTGGTCCAGGGAGTGCCGGTCTGCTTTGATGCAAAGGAATGTGCCACCGACACATTTGCGATGCGGAACATACATGAGCATCAGATGCATTTCATGGATGATTTTGAGAGACAGAATGGAGTGAGTTTCCTCATCATTATGTTTTCGGGAAGAAATGAACTGTACTATATGAGGTTTAAGGAACTTAAGAAATATCTTGACAGAGTTGACATGGGACATCCAAACAACTTTAAGTATGAAGAGCTTGACCGGAGATACTTTGTTAAAGCCAAGGGAGGGGCACTTGTTCATTATCTTGAACCTCTCAGCCGGGATCTCGCAGAGAGGGAGTAATGATAAATAAAGATTGTCAACTGTACAACAATGCTGTTGACAAAATAAGCTCGCTTTAATATAATGTGCACGTTGACATGCTATCAAAGTAGCGAGTTAACACTTTAACCTAGTAAAGTGTGGTTAAGGGCAACAGCCCGATTTTAAATGACAAGGAGATACGATTATGCAGGACAAACTGTTACAGACCCCGGATGGAGTGAGGGACACCTACGATGTAGAATGTAAAAAGAAGAGAAAGGTCATGCATGAACTCCATCATATTCTGGAGTTATACAGCTATCATGATATAGAGACACCTACATTTGAATTTTTTGATATTTTCAATAGAGATAAGGGTTCAGCACCTTCAAATGAGATGTACAAGTTCTTTGACAGGGATAACAACACACTGGTACTTAGACCGGATATAACACCTTCCATAGCAAGATGTGTTGCAAAGTATTATGCAGATGAGGAGCTTCCGGTGAGACTCTGTTATACAGGTAATACATATACAAATACACTCAAGCTTCAGGGCAAACTTAAGGAGGTTACACAGATAGGTGCCGAGCTTGTAAATGACGATTCATCCGCTGCTGATGCTGAGATCATAGCAACAGTAATTGATTGCTTTAACAAGATCGGAATCAAAGATTTCCAGATTGAGATAGGTCAGATCGACTACTTCAAGGGTCTTGTGGCTGAGTCAGGTATAAGCGAGGATGAGGAGAATCAGATAAAGGAGTATATCCATATCAAGAACTTTTTCGGACTTGAGGAGTATGTGGATGCACTTAATATAAGCGACTCCCTTAAGAAAGCATTTGTCGCATTTGACTCTCTGTTTGGTGGAATATCAATGCTGGACAAGGCTGAAGGATATGTGTCAAATGAGACATCTCTTGAAGCTGTAAAGAGGCTTAGAAGAGTATATTCAGCTCTTGAGTGTTACGGATATCAGGATCACATAAGCTTTGATCTTGGTATGCTTGACGGATACAACTACTATACAGGAATCATATTCCGCGGATATACTTATGGAACCGGTGATGCTGTTGTCAAGGGTGGCCGATACAATAATCTTCTCAAGCAGTTCGGAAAGGATGCACCGTCCATCGGTTTTGCTTTCACTGTTGAGGAACTCATAATGGCGATGAACAGACAGAATATAGAGATAGACGTGGACTATTCCAACACTATCATTCTCTATGATATAGAGAATCAGGGAAAGGCGATCAAGGCCGGTATGAAGCTCAGAAGCGAGGGGCGCAAGATAGAGCTTATAAGAAAGTCACAGAAGAAGTCAGTTGAGGATTATACTGAATATGCGGGTAGAGAGCATTTTTCTGGTCTTATCTACTTTGAACAGTCAGGTGATGCGGTTGCGTATGACCTTATAAGCAGATCTCATTCAAAGTGGGATGGAGAGTTATAGGGCTGGTATTGATTTTAGATGCAAAATTCAATTAGATGAAAGGTTATGGAGAGATGAGATATTTGACATTTGCCCTGGCAAAGGGGCGACTTGCAAAAAAGACACTTGCACTGCTGGAGCAGATAGGTATAACATGTGAGGAGATGAAGGATCCTGACACCAGAAAACTGATATTTGTGAATGAGGAGCTTAAGATGAAGTTCTTCCTGTCCAAGGCTACTGATGTTCCTACATATGTGGAGTATGGCGCGGCCGATATAGGTGTTGTTGGTAAGGACACTATACTTGAGGAGGGGAGAAACCTGTATGAGGTCATGGATCTCGGCTTTGGAAAATGCCGTATGTGTGTGTGCGGACCGGCATCTGCCAGAGAACTTCTCAAGAAGAATGAAATCATAAGGGTTGCCAGCAAGTATCCTGTGATCGCGAAGGATTACTTCAACAACCGCAAGCACCAGACAGTTGAGATAATCAAGCTCAATGGCTCGGTGGAGCTCGCTCCTATAGTTGGACTTTCAGAAGTTATAGTCGATATAGTTGAGACTGGAAGTACACTCAGGGAAAACGGTCTTGAGGTGCTTGAGGAGGTATGTCCACTCTCAGCGCGTATGGTAGTGAACCAGGTGAGTCTCAAGATGGAGAATGTGAGAATACACAAACTGCTGGAGGATCTCAACAGACTTATAAAGGAAGAGAATAAGTAACATATATAGATGATATAACAAATTGATAATTACATGGAGGCATAACAGAGATGAGAATCGTAAAGCTTAACGCAGAGACAAAGAAGGATCTTCTGAAAAATCTTCTTAAGAGGAGTCCAAGTAATTTCGGTAACTATGCAGAGACTGTACAGGGGATAGTTGACGATGTGAGAGATAACGGTGATGCCGCACTCTTCTCATATACAAAGAAGTTTGATAAGGCAGATATAACAGCGGAAAATGTAAAGGTTACGCAGGAGGAGATAGACTATGCATACACACAGGTCAGTCCTGAACTTCTTGATGTCATAAGAAAGGCCAAGAAGAACATTTGGGAGTACCATGAGAAGCAGAAACAATACAGTTGGTTTGACTCCAAGCCAAATGGAACACTTCTCGGACAGAAGGTTACAGCACTTGCATCTGTAGGTGTGTATGTTCCTGGTGGAAAGGCTGTTTATCCTTCATCGGTATTGATGAATGTTATGCCGGCAAAGGTTGCAGGCGTTGAGAAGATAGTCATGACAACCCCATGTAATGCTGAGGGTGAAGTGTATGCAACAACACTTGTTGCAGCAAAGGAAGCAGGAGTTGACGAGATATATAAGGCAGGTGGTGCGCAGGCCATAGCTGCCCTTGCATATGGAACAGAGTCAGTACCTAAGGTTGACAAGATAGTTGGACCTGGAAACATATTTGTTGCCCTTGCAAAGCGTGCCGTATACGGACATGTCAGCATAGATTCAATAGCAGGTCCATCAGAGGTAATGGTTCTTGCAGATGAGACCGCAAATCCTAGATATGTGGCTGCAGATCTGTTGTCACAGGCAGAGCATGATGAGATGGCATCAGCCATACTTGTAACCACATCTGAAGAGCTTGCTGAGAAGGTGTCCGTTCAGGTGGAGAAGTTCATCGACGAACTGTCAAGAAAAGAGATAATGAGAAAATCTATAGACAATTATGGATATATTCTTCTTGCTGACAACATGAGCGACGCCATAGATGCAGTCAATGACATTGCATCAGAGCATCTTGAGATTGTCACAGCCAATCCATTTGACGTGATGACAAGAGTGAAGAATGCGGGAGCTATATTTATCGGAGAATACTCATCAGAGCCTCTTGGAGATTACTTTGCAGGACCAAACCATGTACTGCCTACCAACGGCACGGCGAAGTTTTTCTCACCTCTTTCAGTAGACGATTTCATCAAGAAATCCAGCATAATATACTATTCAAGAGAGGCACTTGAGGCTGTTCACACTGACATTGAGGCATTTGCCAAGGCTGAGCAGCTCACAGCACATGCCAATTCAATAGCAGTAAGATTTGAAAAATAAGACATAATGATATAGAATATGGGAAGGAGACAGGGATATGGCAGAGAAAGCAGTTAGAATCGCCAAGTGCACAAGAACGACAAACGAGACAGACATAACCCTAGAGTTTAATATAGATGGAAAGGGACAGTCAAAGATTGATACGGGAATTGGTTTCTTTGACCACATGCTCACAAGCTTTGCAAAGCATGGCTTCTTTGACTTGAATGTTACAGTTAAGGGAGATCTGTATGTAGATTGCCACCATACTATTGAGGATGTTGGAATTGTGCTTGGTAAGGCCATCAAGGAGGCTCTTGGAGAGAAGAAAGCCATCAAGAGATTTGGCAATTTCTTTCTCCCTATGGATGAGACTCTTGTCATGTGTGCCATAGATCTGTCGGGAAGGCCATATCTTGTTTACGATCTGAATCTTAAAACAGAGAGGGTCGGATATTTTGATACCCAGATGGTCAAGGAGTTTTTTTATGCAGTTTCGTATGCTGCAGAGATGAATCTCAATATAAAGCAGTTCTCGGGAGAGAACGATCACCACATCATAGAGGCTGCATTCAAGGCATTTGCCAAGGCTCTTGATGAGGCTACTACTTATGACAGAAGATTAAACGGAAAGGTGCTTTCTACTAAAGGCACACTTTAAGGAGGTGCTGGTTCACTATGGATAATGATATGATCTGCAAAAAGATAATCCCATGTCTGGATCTGAACAATGCTGTCACGATGGCAAAGTATTATAATGATGCCGGAGCAGACGAGATCGCGTATTTTGACAGTAAGGCAACTAAAGAAGGCCGCGAGCCAAATGTCGCAATTATCAGACAGATATGTGACAGTGTTGATATACCGCTTATTGCCTGTGGTGGAGTAAGGGAACTTGATGATGTCAAGAAGCTTTTGTATGCTGGAGCATCAAAGGTATGTATGAAATCTGCTGCACTTAATACTCCAGATCTTGTCACAGAGGCAGCGGATAGATTTGGCTCTGAAAGAATTATATGCACGATAGATCTGAGCGAGTGTGAGGACCCTGTTGAATATGCCAGAAGACTCAAAGAACTTGGAGCTGGAGAACTTCTGCTCCTGCACAACAACATGGTGCCTGAGTACATGGAGATTGTTAAATCCATAAGAGAAAATGTTGCACTGCCTGTTATAGTTTCCACATATTCAACGAACGGGGAAGCTGTGGCAGAGATGCTTGCTGAGACGAATGCGGAATCAATTTCTCTGTACAATCTTCAGAAGATGGATATAATGGAGATTAAGCAGGAATGCCGGGATGCAAATATAGATGTAGATATTTTTGAGTCGTCAATGCCTTTTGAGGAGTTTAAGCTGAACTCTGATGGACTTATACCATGTGTCACCCAGCATTATAAGACTGGTGAAGTGCTCATGGTTGCGTATATGAACAAAGAATCATATGAAAAAACGATAAGAACAGGACGTATGACATACTGGAGCCGCAGCCGTAATGAGTTATGGACAAAGGGTGATACATCAGGTCATTATCAGTTTGTCAAGTCGCTTACGATAGACTGTGACAAGGATACGATATTGGCAAAGGTATCACAGATTGGAGCTGCATGTCATACAGGCAGCCGTACTTGTTTCTTTACAGATCTGGTAAGAAAGGAGTACAATGATACAAATCCTCTGAAGGTTTTCGAGGAGGTATACAATACCATACGTGACAGAAAGGATCAGCCTGAAAATGATTCATATACAAATTATCTGTTTGACAAGGGTATTGACAAGATACTGAAGAAGGTTGGAGAAGGCGCTACTGAGATAGTTATAGCTGCCAAGAACCCTGATTCAGAGGATATAAAATATGAAATATCTGACTTCCTTTATCATCTTATGTGTCTGATGGTAGAGAAAGGAATCGGCTGGAAAGATATAACAGAAGAACTGGCTGACAGAAGATAGAGTGGAGGATATTAGACAATGCAAAATTATGGCGTGAATGAACTGAGAAAAATGTTCCTGGAATTCATGGAGAGCAAGGGTCATCTGAGAATGAAGAGCTTTTCACTTATTCCACACAATGACAACAGCTTACTGCTGATCAATTCAGGTATGGCACCTCTTAAGCCTTACTTTACTGGTCAGGAGATACCACCTAGAAGACGTGTTACAACATGTCAGAAGTGTATCAGAACAGGAGATATCGAGAATGTTGGTAAGACAGCCCGTCACGGCACATTCTTTGAGATGCTGGGTAATTTCTCATTTGGCGATTATTTCAAACATGAGGCTATATCCTGGACATGGGAGTTTCTTACAGAGGTTGTAGGACTCGACAAGAACAGACTTTATCCTTCAGTTTACCAGGATGATGATGAGGCTTTTGATATATGGAATAAGGAGATCGGCGTTGATGCTGACCGTATATTCAGATTCGGCAAGGAAGATAATTTCTGGGAGCACGGAGCTGGTCCTTGCGGTCCTTGTTCAGAGGTTTACTATGACAGAGGCGAGAAGTATGGCTGTGGAAAGCCTGGTTGTACTGTAGGCTGCGACTGTGACAGATACATGGAGGTATGGAACAACGTATTTACACAGTTTAATAATGATGGACACAACAATTATACAGAGCTTGAACAGAAGAATATAGATACAGGTATGGGACTTGAACGACTTGCAGTTGTTGTTCAGGACGTTGATTCTATATTCGATGTAGATACAATCAAGGCTCTTCGTGATAAGGTTTGTGAGATGGCTGGCGTGGAATATGAGACAGATCACGAGAAGGATGTATCTATCAGACTTATAACTGATCATATACGTTCAGTTACATTCATGACATCAGATGGTATAGTTCCATCGAACGAAGGCCGTGGTTATGTCCTGAGACGTCTTCTCAGACGTGCCGCAAGACACGGAAGGCTCTTAGGTATCAAGGGTAAGTTCCTATCAGAACTTGCAAAGACAGTTATCGAGGTGTCAGAGGATGCATATCCTGAGCTCACTGAGAAGAAGGAATACATCTTCAATAAGATAGACAAAGAAGAGGAGAGCTTCAACAAGACTATTGATACTGGTCTTGCTATCCTCAAGGACTATATAGAGGAGACAAAAGCTGCAGGTGAGAAGGTTCTCTCAGGCGATAAGGCTTTCAAGCTCTATGATACCTATGGTTTCCCTCTTGATCTTACAAAGGAGATCATTGAGGAGGAAGGAATTGAGGTAGATGAGGACAGATTCTCTGAGTGCATGAATATACAGAAGGAGACTGCAAGAAAAGCCAGAAAAACAACAACATATATGGGTGCTGATGCAACTGTATATGAGCAGCTTCCAGTTGACATGACATCGGAATTTGTCGGATACGACAAGCTGACATATAAGTCAGAGATCACAGCTATTACTACAGAAGTTGGTGAAAGTGATAACAAAAAGTCAGTTCTTGCTGATACTGTTTCAGAAGGAGCACAGGCTACTGTTATAGTATCCGAGACACCATTCTATGCTACAATGGGTGGTCAGATAGGTGATAAAGGAATCATTAAGACTGAGAATGGTACATTCGTTGTTGAGGATACTGTCAAGGTCGTAGGCGGCAAGATCGCACATATCGGTTATGTTGAGTCAGGTGAACTCAATGTGGGAGATGAGGCTGAACTCACAGTTGATGCTGAAAACAGAGCGTTTATATGTAACAACCATTCCGCAACACATCTTCTTCAGAGAGCACTCAAGATGGTTCTTGGAGACCATGTAGAGCAGGCAGGTTCCCTCGTTGAGCCGGGAAGACTGAGATTCGATTTCTCACATGATCAGGCAATGACCAGGGAAGAGATTCAGAAGGTTGAAGATATAGTAAATGAACAGATCCAGCTCGATATACCTGTATGTACAGATGTTATGTCTGTAGATGAGGCAAAGAAGACAGGAGCCATGGCTCTGTTTGGTGAGAAGTATGGTGAGAAGGTCCGCGTGGTTTCCATGGGAGACTTTTCAAAGGAGCTCTGTGGTGGTACACATGTTGCCAGCACAGGAGCTATAAAGACATTTAAGATCATATCAGAGTCTGGCGTTGCAGCCGGAACAAGACGTATCGAGGCTCTCACATCAGTTGGAGCACTTGATTACTATAGAAATGTAGAGCAGGAGCTTATGGAGGCAGCAAAGGCAGCCAAGACAGATATCCACGGTGTGGCAGCCAGAATAGAGCAGCTTCTTGCAGAAGTTAAGGAGCTTACTAATGAGAACAAGAAGCTCAAGGACAAGATGGCTAAGGATGCAGCCGGAGACGTTCTGTCAAGTGCTATAGATAAGGACGGAATCAAGATCCTTACAGCAGCCATTCCTGATACAGACATGAATTCATTGAGAAACCTTGGAGATGATTTCAAGAGCAAGCTCGGTGACAGCGTTGTGGTTCTTGCATCTGCAAAGGATAGCAAGGTAAATCTTATTGCCATGGCTACAGATGGAGCTGTATCTAAGGGAGCACATGCAGGAAATATAATCAAAGCGATTGCTGGTCTTGTCGGTGGCGGTGGTGGTGGACGTCCAACCATGGCACAGGCTGGAGGAAAGAATCCAGACGGAATAGAGAACGCACTGGCACAGGCGGTAACAGAAGCTCAGAACCAGTTATCATAAATCCGCAAGTGTGGTGGAAGCGCTTTGAGATTGCTTAATTGGGAAAGACCTCAGATATTTTATAAATTTGTCATTTTCCTGTTGACGATTAGGCATTTTATGTATATAATACATTTTGTGCTTAAAAATACCCAATCAGTTGTTATTTGGTAGCATAATTTTACAACTGGAGGGAGGTCAGGTGAGAGAATGTCAAGTGTAATAGTTAAAGAGAACGAAAACTTAGATAGCGCTCTTCGCAGATTCAAGAGAAATTGTGCGAAGGCTGGTATTCAGCAGGAGATTCGTAAGAGAGAGCATTACGAAAAGCCTAGTGTAAAGCGTAAGAAGAAGTCAGAGGCAGCTAGAAAGCGCAAGTACAAATAAATCATAGTATCTAATATTTGATTTTAAAATTGATTTCTAAGAGTACCGAATATATTCGGTACTCTTTTTTTATGTATTTTCATATAATATCTAAAAAACGGATTAAAAAGTATGAAAAACAAGTTCAGAAATGTTATATCATATGACCCACCAAAATGGTGTCCTGATTCAAGCGCTGCAACATCCAGACTGACAGTATTCAACAATGACGAACTACTCATAGAAAATTTCAGACATGTTATATATTCAGACGACGAAAGGATATCGGTTAAGACCAGAAAGGGTATACTGAATATATATGGAGGTGCGCTTCAGATAGCATATTATACAGGCTATGAGATAAAGATATGTGGTGTGATAAACAGTGTGGATTGGCTGACAGAGTGAGCATATGAATATAAGAAAAGAGATCAGAGGTGTGTGCCGTGTTGACTGTGATTCAAAGGCTGCCATGAGACTTATGAATATATGCAGCCACAGAGATATATCTACATGGCGTAAAAAAGACAATGATGGAGAATTCTACATATACTCTGACAACAGGGAAGAAATCGTAAAAGTGGCAGAAAAATATAATATGAAAATTGATATTACCGAGATGAAGAGTCTTAAAAGATTTTTTCGGAACAATAAAAAAAGAGTATCGGTGCTCGTGGGGATTTTTGTATTTATGTCTCTTATATATATAGAATCTCTTTATATATGGCACATAGAAGTGGATGGGAATGGCAAGTATACAGATGAAGAGATAATAGAAATGATAGATAGTCAGTATCCATGTATGGGTCACAGGAAATCCCAGATAGATATGTATGAGCTGAGAGAGACACTGAGCAACAGCCTTGATGATGTAAGCTGGGTATCTTGCAGTGTAAGTGGGACCAAGCTGACGGTGAGATTAAAGGAGGCTATAGATATATTTGACAGTGGGGATATTGATGAGCCATGTAATCTGGTAGCTTCAATGGATTGCACTATCTATTCCATAGTAACCTCGGCTGGAACTCCGGTGGCGGTGGTTGGAGATAAGGTAAAAAAAGGAGATATCCTGATATCAGGAGTAGTAAATATACACAACGATGATAGTGAGGTAGTAGACACAAGATATGTAACTGCACAGGGAGAGGTGTACGGTATAAGCAAGATAGAGTATAAAGACACAGTCAGTTCGGAGAATCAGAAAAAGAAAACCAGAGGTAAAAGGCTTAAAAATATACAGTTTGGAATAGGCAGAAAAGTATACACACCGTATGACAGGGAGCCGGCAGATCCTGATTATGACATATCATCAGAGAAATACTATCTTCATTTTGGAAATCTGTATCTTCCTTTTTCGGCTTGTATAAATAAGTATGATTACTTTAGCCTGAAAAAAGAAACTCTCACGGAAAGAGAGCTAAAAAGGCGCATAAATGAACGCTTCATGAGATATGTTGGCAAATTGCAAGAAAAAGGGGTGCAAATAGTCGAAAAAAATGTTATTATTACTAATGGGCAGAATGAGATGACAGCCCACGGCAATATAACAGTCAGACTTCCGGTAGGTGTACCAGATGTCATTGCTCCGGTAGATTTACATGATGATGCACCAAAGGATGGGACTGATTAGAATGTAGAATGACAGGGGACGGAAGATTGAACGAATATTCAGAGTCTATAACAGTTGCTTCAAATTATATTCAGACTGTATTTGGACAGTTTGATGTCAATATCAAGAAGGTCGAAAAGAGCTTCAATGTATCAATGATCCTTCGCGACGACAAGCTTAAGATAAGCGGTGCGGAAGATGATGTTAAGAAGTCAGTTCAGGTTATTGAACAATTGTTCCGGATGGCTGACCGCGGAGCATCCATCGATGAGCAGAAGGTCGACTATACAATATCCATTGTCACCGAGCATCCACAGGAGGCCAGGGAGAATCTGGCGGAACTGGACAGAGATATAATCTGCCACACAATGAGTGGTAAGCCGATCAAACCTAAGACAGTGGGACAGCGGTCTTATGTGAATGCGATAGAAAAGTCCATGATCGTATTCGGTGTCGGCCCTGCCGGAACAGGTAAGACATATCTTGCCATGGCTAAGGCGATCACGGCATTCAAGAACAATGAAGTCGGCAGAATCATTCTGACAAGACCTGCTATAGAGGCTGGTGAAAAACTTGGATTTTTACCGGGAGATCTCCAGAGCAAGGTTGATCCTTATCTGAGACCACTATACGATGCGCTATATGAGATAATGGGTGCGGATGCATTTATGAAGAATATGGAGAAGGGGCTTATAGAGGTGGCTCCGCTTGCCTATATGAGAGGCCGTACACTGGACAATGCATATATAGTCCTTGACGAGGCGCAGAACACTACTCCGGCTCAGATGAAGATGTTCCTGACCCGTATAGGATTCGGTTCCAAAGCGATCATAACAGGAGATCTGTCTCAGAAGGATCTGCCACATGATGCACAGTCAGGATTGGATGTTGCTCTTAAAGTGCTCAAGGACATAGATGATATAAGTATATGTCATCTGACAAGCCTGGATGTTGTCAGACATCCTCTTGTACAGAAGATTGTAAATGCATATGAAAAATATGAAGATAAGATGAGCAGGCAGGGAAAAAACAAAAAGACGAATACTGCCACGACTCAGAGAAACAGAGGAAGATGACATGTCAGTTAATATAGAAAATGAGTATGGCGAGATTGATATAAAAAATTATGAAGATGTAATACGGAGTATAGTCGAGGCTTCGGTTCAATTTGTCGGATGCCCATATCCGTGCGAGGTAAATGTTCTGCTGACGGATAATGAAACTATACATGAAATCAATAACCAGCAGAGGAATATAGACAGGGCTACAGATGTCCTGTCATTTCCCCTGATTGATTATACAATTCCTGGAAACTTTGATGGTCTCGAGGATAGCCGGTGTGACTACTTTGATCTTACTACAGATGAACTGCTATTGGGAGATATCGTAATATCTATTGACAAAGTATATGAGCAGGCAGCTGAGTACAATCATTCACGTACACGTGAACTGGCCTTCCTTGTAGCCCACAGCATGCTCCATTTGTCGGGATATGACCATATGGAGGACGATGAGCGTAAGGTCATGGAAGACATGCAGGAAAAAATACTTACAATGAAAGGATATACAAGAGACTATGAGGAAATTTAAGACGGGATTGGTGCTTGCAACAGCTATGGTGATGGGCTTATCACTTTTCGGCTGCGGCGCAAAAGAGGAGAAAAAGACCAGTACAGAAACAGTCACAACAACTGAGACAAAAGCAGAGGTAGATGTATCACAGTCAGACATGATGAAATCTGCTGCTGCCATTGAAGAGACATTTCACGAGGGTGTATACAATGATCTAACAGGTGAGTGGAATACAGATAGAAAAGAAGATTATGGCAGACCTATAGCGATTATGATCAACAATATAGAGAATGCTATCCCACAGTCAGGAATAGGACAGGCAGATGTTCTCTATGAATTTGTTGTAGAGGGCGGTATAACCAGAATGCTTGCAATCTACAATGATTACAGCAGCCTCGAGAAGGTCGGTTCTATAAGAAGCTGCAGACCTTACTATGTTACAACTGCAAATGAGTTTGATGCTATATACATGCATTATGGTCAGTCACCTCAGGGACAGGAGGAGCTTGACAAGACAGGAATAGATCATATAAGCGGTCTTGGCGGTGAGGGTTCAGTATCGTTTTACAGATCTGCTGACCGTGAGGCTCCACATAACGTGTATACAAACAGTGATATGATCAAAGCAGGACTTGATTATCTTGGATGTTCTACCACACACAAGAAGGGCTTCAAGAGTAAATTCCAGTTCAATGAAGAAGACAAGACTCCAGAGGGAGATGCAGTAAACAAGCTTACACTGAATATGTCAGTTTATACGCAGCCATGGTTTGAGTATGATTCAAAGAATAAGGTTTACAACAGATTCCAGTATGGAGATAAGCAGATTGATGATCTCACAGGAGAGCAGCTTACATTCAAGAATATAATAATCCAGTTTGCACACTATACAAGTATAGATGATCATGACAGACAGATGATAGATCTTGTTGGATCTGGAGATGGATATTATGTATCTGATGGCGTTCTTGTTCCGGTAACATGGAAGAAGTCCAGTGATGACGCAGTTACAAAATATTATACAGAGGATGGCAATGAGCTTCAGCTCAATCCAGGCAAGACATATGTCACAGTATTTGAGAGTGATAACAAGGCTGGTGTTGTATGGGAGTAATACAGAGTTTCCCATATAAATAAAGTCATATAATAATGGAGGATAGAACTACACTGGTTCTGTCCTCTGTTTTTTTGCTGTTGTATTATATATAGATCTGATGAATATAGTTTTTTGATAGATGAGATTACTAATGTATACGAGGTGATCTTATGTATAGAAGAATTATATATTTTTTTATTATCATTATTGCTGTATTTGTGTTATCTTTTATAACTAGAGAGCTTGTGAACAGGAAAAGTACATCTTATAGCGATGTACGTTGTGTTTATCGCGAATACAGGATTAACAAAGATGATATACAGACGGCTGGTGCCAGCAGAGTGAATTTTGAACTGTATGGGGGCTTGATAGTGGATCCTGATGGGGAGATTCCTCATGGCAGATTTTATGTGAGTAGATATGATGATCACGTTGCCATATTTAACAGTAATGGAAGCTTATACAGACAGACGTCCATAGTTGTCGACAGCCTTACACCTGAAATTCGTAAATTATTGAACAAACATGTATATTACAATGAGCTTAAGCAGTTGAACAGATTTCTCGACAGTCTGTGAAACAGTTTCAAAGAGAGAGGTATTGATATGTATGATATTATCATCATAGGGGGTGGCCCGGCAGGAATGACCGCAGCTATAAAAGCCAAAGAAGCCTGCATGGATGCGGAGGTTCTGATTATTGACAGAAATAAGAAGATAGGAAAAAAATTATATGCCACAGGAAATGGCAAATGCAATCTTGCAAATACGGAACTGGATCTTTCAAGTTATCACAGTCAGAATGAATTTTTTCCATATCAGTTTATTACAGTGCAGAGCAGCTCTGATGTGGTAGGTTTTATGAATGAACTTGGAGTCCGGTGTTATACAGATAAAGGTTATATATATCCTGCATCGTTGCAGGCGTCCACTGTTGTGTGGGCTCTTTCGGACAGATTGAAACAGCTTGGTGTAGAGGTTCACACCTCAGAGAATGTTGTCAGAGTGGAGTCATGTGATACTGGATATGAAATTTATACAGAGAGCTCGAATTACCGGACACGTGTTTTGATTGCTGCGCCAGGTGGCCCTGCGGCGCCAAAGCTTGGTGGTACGGACGCTATGTATGGTATTCTGAAAAATATGGGAGTAAATGTGATAAAACCGCACCCTGCACTGTGCAAACTAAGATGTGCTGAGGATATATCTGAACTTACGGGGGCTCGTTCCAAAGCAGTGGCAAAACTCATGTGTGAGGCTCAAGAATATGATAGGGAGTCCGGAGAGATACAGTTTGCGGACAGATATCTGTCTGGAATAGCAATATTTAATCTCAGCATGCAGTGTATAGATCTCTTGCTTGAAAACAGGAGCCCGGTTATTGAGTTGGAATATGTCCCTCATATTACGGAGACTGAGTTGGAAAATTATATTTTTTCTTTTATAGAGCGCAATGCCTTAAGAAGACCTGAAGCAATGCTTAATGGATTGGTACATGAAAAGGTCTCCCGGTATATTCTGGAAAGACTTGGTATACATAAGAACACCGTGTCGGACCTGCTTGAAAGAGATATAAAGGATATATGTAATGCGGTCAAACATATGTCGTTTTCCATAAACGGATATGGAGGATATGATGACAGTCAGGCGTCGTGTGGCGGGATTGACACCAGAATGCTGAGAGCAGATAATCTTGAAGTGGATGGCCACAGGAATCTGTTCGCTGTGGGAGAGTGTGTTGATGTGACAGGCAAATGCGGTGGTTTCAACATAACATGGGCTATTATAAGCGGCATGCGGGCTGGTGAAAATGCAGGAAAGAGATTGAGCGATGATAAGAATAAATAATGTAAAATTGCATCTTGGTTTTACCGATAAAGATGTGAGAGAGATAATAAAGAAAACATTAAAGACTGATAAAATATCTGGCTACAGATTTTTTAAACTATCCCTTGATGACAGGAGAAGAAATCAGGTTAAATATATAGCTTCCATAGATGTAGAAGTTCCAAAATCAGAGGCTATAGTAAAGAAACTTAACAATAATAATATTATGTTAACACATGCTGCTGAATATCATTTTCCTGAAGCAGGTGATATTCCTATGCGGTACAGACCTATTGTAATTGGAACAGGACCTGCTGGGTTATTTGCTGCGTTATATCTTGCGAGGAATGGATACAAACCTCTCGTTTTTGAGCGTGGTATGGATGTTGACCGTAGAATGTCACAGATAAAGGCTTTTTGGAATGGAAAGTCCGGGCTTGACCCAAATTGTAATGTGCAGTTTGGGGAAGGCGGCGCAGGAACTTTTTCGGATGGAAAGCTTAATTCGGTCATCAAGGATGGTTCAGGAAGAAGGACAGAGGTGATGAAGACATTTGTCAGGTATGGTGCTGATCCATCGGTCATGTATATCAACAAGCCGCATATAGGTACGGATGTTCTGGCTGACATAGTGAAAAATATCCGTGAGGATATCATTTCCCTAGGTGGTGAAGTCAGATTTGATTCGTTATTTACAGGGTATGAGAATATTTCAGATTCAGAGATAAATGTATATATCAGAGATATTCAGAGAGGAGAAACATATACTTATAAAACAAATGCACTTGTCCTTGCACTTGGCCACAGCTCAAGGGATACGGTTGAGATGCTTTACGAAAAAGGTATTCCGATGCAGTCAAAGGCATTTGCCATGGGGCTTAGAATCGAACATAAAAGATCTGATATAGACGTTATGAAGTACGGAGATGATCCTTCTTATAAGGAGCTGCTCCCAGCAGCGGACTACAAGATGACTCATCAGGCGTCCAACGGCAGGGCTGTTTACTCATTCTGCATGTGCCCTGGAGGTTATGTTGTGAACGCTTCATCTGAAATGGGAGAGATGTGTGTGAATGGAATGAGTTACAGTGGCAGGGATGGAGTAAATTCCAACAGTGCTATTGTGGTGAATGTGACTCCGGAAGATTTTGGCTCTGATCATCCACTGGCGGGAATGGAGTTCCAGAGAAGATGGGAGAAAGCGGCGTATGAGACCGGACAGGGGGCTGTTCCAGTGCAGTTGTTTGGTGATTACCGGAGAGATATTCCATCGAAAAAGTTTGGAAAAGTATTCCCCCAGATAAAGGGACAGTACAGACTTACAAGCCTTAAATGCTGTTTGCCAGAGTATATAAAGGATGCTATAATAGAAGGAGTTGTGTCCTTTGATAAGAGGATGCCAGGGTACTCATCTGATGATGCTGTTTTGGCAGGTATAGAAGCCCGCACATCATCACCGGTCAGGATGATAAGGGGAGAGGATCTCAGATGTGATAACACCTGTATATATCCCTGCGGCGAAGGCGCCGGATACGCTGGTGGTATCACATCTGCTGCAGTCGACGGTATAAAAGTGGCAGAGGCCATAGCATCCAGATTCAGCAATGAGAATATAACAGACAATACAGATATATAATCATATTTATGATATATAAGATTAATATAAAAATGTACAGATTGTACACAGGAGAATATAAATGGATAGAGAGTATTTGAAAGACAAAAAAAAGATAGTAATAAAGATCGGCTCATCTTCACTTATTCATGAGGAGACTGGTGGGCTTGATTATACGAAGCTTGAAAAGCTGGTGCGCATCATATGTGATCTGAGAAATCAGGATAAAGATGTTGTTCTTGTATCATCAGGAGCTATAGGTGTCGGAGTACAGGCGCTAGGGCTTGCCAGAAGACCTAAGACGACCTCACTCAGACAGGCATGCGCTGCAGTCGGACAGGGTCAGCTCATGATGATATATCAGAAGCTTTTTCAGGAGTATCACAGCACTGCAGCTCAGGTGCTTCTGACATTTGACGTTATATCGTCAGATGAGAGAAGAAAGAATGCCATCAATACATTCAATGAGCTTCTTCAGCTTGGTGTCGTACCGATCGTCAATGAGAACGATACGGTTGCTATCGATGAGCTGGATGACAGCGTGGCATTTGGTGACAACGATACATTGTCTGCTATAGTTGCATCCATGATCCATGCAGATCTCCTGATACTTCTCACTGATATAGATGGTCTGTACACTGATGATCCACACAATAACCCTGATGCAAAGCTTATACCAGAAGTGAACTGTATAGATGATCATATATTGGATATGGGAAAGGGGGCAGGCTCCAAGTACGGAACCGGTGGAATGACGACCAAGATTGCAGCCGCCAGGATAGCAACCAACTCCAATTCGGATATGGTCATAGTATCCGGAGCGGATATGGAAAATATTGTAAAGGTAATGAACGGAGAAAGCATAGGAACTCTGTTCACGGAATATAAGGATCATGACTTTGACGTTGTCAGATTTATTTTAAATAAGGAGTATCTTATATAGTTATGAAAGAGACGATAATCGATGCGGCAAAGATCGCACGCATAAATGAGTTATATCACAAGTCCAAGGCTGAGGGGCTTACAGAAGTTGAGAAGGCGGAGCAGTATGAGCTGAGACAGGAGTATATATTTGCGGTTAGAAACAATCTCAGAAGTACGCTCAACAATATAGATATCAAGGAGAGGGATGGATCGATAACCAGACTTCAGGATCTTGATCCCACAAGAAAGGCGTAGGCACGGCTGTATTATGAATAGCGAAGGCAGTGTAAAATCCGGCTGTAAAGCCGATATAAGAAAAAGAATAAAAGCGGCTAGAAATGCAATGGACAGGGCTGATTGTGCGCAGAGATCCGAGCTTATATGCAGACGTCTGTCTGCGCTTCCAGAATATGTGAGCGCCCACAACATCTGTGCATATATCTCAAAAGGTAACGAAGTGGATACAAAGCTTATAGTTGATAAGGCTTGGACAGACGGAAAGCATGTATATGTTCCGAAGGTTTATGGACAAAACATGGAGTTTATTGAGATAACAGACTATGGAGAACTTAGCCTTGGAAACTTTGGAATACTCGAACCTGATTCCGATGATTTTGAGGAGATCAAAGATGGGATCATGATCATGCCTGGTGTGGCGTTCGATCGAGCACGGAACCGCATAGGATTTGGTGGCGGATATTATGACAGATTTCTGGAAAAGCATACCGGATTTGTAACGGTGGCGCTGGCATATGAATTACAGATAGTCGACGCAATAGACAGTGAACCTACAGATATCAGACCACATATCATAATAACAGAATCGGAAGTTATATCATAGTGGAGGGTCGATGAACAGAGACGAGATAGCAGCAAAGATAGCTGAACTGGAAAAGAAGATACAGATGAATAAGCTGCAAAAAAATGGTGCATACAGCACCAGAAGTGATGTGGGATTGGCAGAGCATGGAGCGAAGACTGACAGCTATGCACTGAGCCTTGGAGGTGGCGGCGGCAAAGGAGCGTACCAGCTTGGAGTGTACAGAGCGCTTTCAGAGTATGGTCTCATGGATAAGGTGACGGCCATATCTGGCACTTCCATAGGTGCGATAAATGCAGTACTCTTTGCCTGCAACGACCCGGATAGGAGTGAAGAGGCATGGAAGAGGATACATTTTGAAACGGTGTTTGATGTTGATCCCGATCTGATGTTCAATGACAAAACGGGATTCATGTCACGCAGGGAGATGATAGGGCTCATGGACAGCTATGTGGATTATAATAAGCTGACGAAAGCTGATATTATAGTGTATGCAACCATAGCTAAGTGTGCGCAGGAGGGCGAAAGACAGGCTGAGTATATCAGTCTTGCAGGAATGGATGCGGATGAGATCAGGACAGTTGTAATGGCATCATCCACCCTTCCTATGCTCTATGAGTCTGTGACTTATAACGGAAGTGAATATTGTGACGGCGGTCTCGCTGACAATGTTCCGGTAAAGCCGCTGTATGATATGGGATATAGGAATATCATCGTGTGCGGTCTTAATCCGGACTCAAAGAAAGACATATCTGCATATCCAGACGCGGATATCATAGAGATATACCCAAGTGTAAGTCTGGGAGATCTTATAGATGGAACGCTGAATTTTTCTGCAAACTCGGTAAAATTCAGAAGTCTGCTAGGTTATAAGGATGCCATGAGGGCACTTAAGGTTCATTTTGAGAATGATCCTGATTATATCGCAGCGCTGGATCAATACAGGGATATTGATCTTGCGGATATACAGACTCAGATGAGGATGGAGGCTGCGGATTCCAGCGTGAAAAATACTATGGACAATATAGGCAGGATACTCGGCAAGCTGGGCATAGATGAATAACTCCAGAAGGATTTACGCAGCTTTAAAGAAATAGATAAGGATACATAGAGATTATGAATGATTTTGAAAACATTATTGACAGCATGGATCTGGGGCTTCCAGCTCCGCTTGAGGAGCCGGAAAGACAGTACTATTATATAAAAAAGGGCAGGGAGTATGTCACAGCAAGAAGTAAATCTCTTGGACGTGACCTTACCTGTTCCATACAGACATTTGGCTGTCAGATGAATGTAAGGGATTCCGAGAAACTTGCCGGAATACTGGAGCAGATGGGATATGTTAGAACTGAGTCCGAACATGCGGATTTTATCATATATAATACATGTACGGTGAGAGAGAATGCCAACAGAAAGGTGTATGGACATCTGGGGCTAATGAAGCACCTAAAGGAAAAGAATCCTGAGATGAAGATAGCCCTGTGCGGATGCATGATGCAGGAGCAGCATGTGGTGACTACCATAGGCAAGAGCTATAGGTTTGTCGATATGGTCTTTGGAACACACAACGTATACAAGCTTGCGGAGATATTTGTAAACAGGATAGAATCCGGAAGCATGGTCATAGATATATGGAAAGATGCCAGGGAGGTTGTGGAGGATCTGCCTGCCGTGAGGGAATTTCCATTCAAATCAGGTGTGAATATCATGTTTGGATGCAACAACTTCTGTACCTACTGCATAGTTCCATATGTAAGAGGCAGAGAGCGAAGCAGAACCCCGGAAGATATCATAGCTGAGTGCGAGAGACTTGCTGACGACGGAGTGGTTGAGATCATGCTCCTCGGGCAGAATGTCAATTCATATGGTAAGAATCTTGAGCATCCGATCACATTCGCGGAACTGCTGAGGCGCGTGTGTGCAATAGAAAAGATTCAGAGAGTCAGATTCATGACCTCACATCCAAAGGATCTTTCAGATGAACTGATAGATGTCATCGCGGAAAATCCAAAAATCTGCAGACATCTTCATCTGCCGGTGCAGTCCGGCTCGACCAAGATACTCAATGCCATGAACAGAAGATATACAAAGGAGTCATATCTTGCATTGGTTGAACGTATAAGGGCGAAGATTCCGGAGATATCGCTTACTACTGATATAATCGTGGGATTTCCTGGGGAGACCGAGGAGGATTTTCTTGAGACCATGGAAGTGGTTGAGAAGGTGCAGTATGATACTGCATTTACATTTATATATTCAAAGAGAACAGGTACCCCTGCCGCAGGCATGGAAAACGGCTCTACAAAGGAAGAGATACAGGATAGATACAACAGGCTTTTAAGGCGTGTGCAGGAGATAAGTGATGTGAAGACCCTTGCGATAAAGGGGCAGACACAGCCGGTTCTGGTTGAGGGCTATGACGAGAAAGGCGATGGTCTTCTGACCGGAAGGCTCTCCAACAACATACTTGTCCATTTCCCTGGGTGTGCGGAGATGGTTGGTAGGATCATGAATGTAAAGCTTGTTGAATGCAAGGGTTTTTATTACATGGGTGAATTAGCAGAATAGGAGTAGTTGAAGTGGCAGCATTAACACCAATGATGGCTCAGTATATGGAAGTTAAGAATCAATATAAGGACTGTATTCTCTTCTACAGACTGGGAGATTTCTACGAGATGTTCTTCGATGATGCCCTGACGGCATCCAGAGAACTTGAGATAACACTGACCGGCAGGGACTGTGGTCAGGAGGAGCGCGCACCGATGTGCGGTGTTCCGTATCATGCTTGTGACATATACCTGAACAAGCTGATAGAGAAGGGCTACAAGGTAGCCATATGTGAGCAGATGGAGGATCCGAAGCTTGCAAAGGGTATAGTAAAGAGAGAAGTTATACGTATAGTTACGCCTGGTACAAATATGTCCCAGGCTATTCTTGATGAGACGAGGAACAACTATCTCATGTGTATATTTGGCTGCAATGAGGAGTATGGCGTGGCGGTGTGTGATATCACGACCGGAGAGTTCAGATCCTGTCATATCTCTTCAACATCCAAGCTGTACGATGAGATCAACAAATATTCACCGACAGAGATCATAGGAAATGGCACATTCCTGTCATGCGATCTGAACTTTGATTACATGAAGGAGAAGATGAAGATAACGATATCTGAGGCTCCATCTCATTACTTCAATGATGACACATGTGAGGATTTCATCAAGAGACAGTTTAAGGTCGGCTCTATAGATGGCCTCGGCATAGATGAGCAGGAGGATATGCTGCTGTCAGCGGGAGCACTTCTCCAGTATCTCCACGAGACACAGAAGAACTCTCTGGATCATATCAACAGGATAGATATATATTCCATAGAGGACTTCATGATCATAGACAGTTCATCCAGAAGAAATCTGGAGCTCACAGAAACCCTCAGGGACAAGCAGAAGAGAGGCTCGCTTCTCTGGGTGCTGGACAAAACCAAGACGGCCATGGGAGCCAGAATGCTCAGAAATATGATAGAGCAGCCTCTTATCCACAAAGATGATATAGAAGCCAGACTTGATGCTATAACAGAGCTCAACGATTCTGTTATAACAAGGGATGAACTTCGAGAGTACATGAATACCATATATGATCTCGAGAGACTTATGACGAGAATATCGTTAAGAACAGCGAATCCGAGAGATCTTTTGGCTTTTAAGACATCCATACAGCTACTGCCGTTTATAATACAGCTTCTCGGTGAATTCCATTCGGATGAGCTCACGGAGATCAGAGATGGAATAGATGATCTGCAGGATCTCTATGACCTTCTTGACCGTGCCATAGTTGATGAGCCGCCAATACTTATCAGGGAGGGCGGAATATTCAAGGATGGCTATCTTGAAGACATAGATACTCTGAAGAACGCCACAACTGATGGCAAGAACTGGATAGCAGAACTAGAGGCAAGAGAGAAAGAAAAGACAGGCATCAAGAATCTCAAGATAAAGTTCAACAAGGTGTTCGGATATTATTTTGATGTCACTAATTCATACAAGAACCTGGTGCCTGATTATTTCATCAGAAAGCAGACACTTGCCAATTCTGAGAGATATACAACAGAGGAGCTTGACAGACTTGCAGGAGTTATCCTTGGATCATCTGATAAGCTTGTAGCTCTGGAGTACAACACATATGTAGAACTTCGTGATACACTTGCTGCGGAGCTCACAAGGGTGCAGAGAACAGCTCACAGCATAGCCATGCTTGACGCGCTGTGTTCACTATCATATGTGGCTGTTGCAAATGGATATGTAAGACCAGAGATCAATACAGATGGAGTTATTGACATAAAGGATGGACGACATCCGGTTGTTGAGAAGATGCTGAACAACGATATGTTTATAACAAACGATACTTATCTGAACAACCATGAGAGCAGGATATCGATCATAACCGGTCCTAACATGGCTGGTAAATCCACATACATGAGACAGACTGCACTCATAGTTCTTATGGCCCAGGTTGGAAGCTTTGTTCCTGCGTCATCTGCGGATATAGGCATCTGCGACAGGATATTTACAAGAGTAGGAGCCTCTGATGATCTTGCATCTGGACAATCCACATTCATGGTGGAGATGAGTGAGGTCGCAAATATCCTCAGAAATGCAACGAAGAACAGTCTTCTCATTCTTGATGAGATAGGGCGGGGAACTAGCACCTATGATGGCCTGGCTATTGCATGGGCGGTCGTGGAGTATATAAGCAACAGTGAGCTGCTCGGTGCAAAGACGCTGTTTGCCACACACTACCATGAGCTCACGGAGCTTGAGGGTAAGCTGTCGGCGGTCAACAACTACTGTATAGCGGTTAAGGAGGATGGAGACGACATAGTGTTCCTCAGAAAGATCGTCAAGGGCGGTGCCGACAGAAGCTATGGTATACAGGTTGCAAAGCTTGCCGGTGTGCCTGATGTAGTTATAGCGAGAGCAAATGAGATATGTAATCAGCTTATAGACAAGGACATAACAACCAAGCTGAAGGAGATAAAGGTTACAAATGATTTTAAGCCGAAGAAAGATGATACCCAGATGTCAATGTTCGGCTCACTGGCCGAATCACAGGTGATCGAGGACATAAAGTGTGTTGATCTGTCCAATATGACACCTATGAAGGCATTGCTTTATTTAAATGAATTGCAGGAGCGACTTAAATAATAAGGAGCGATAAGTGATGATAAAAGTATTAGACCAGAATACAATAAACAAAATAGCTGCCGGTGAAGTAATAGAGAAGCCGAGTTCTGTCATCAAAGAGCTAGTAGAAAACTCTATAGACTCAGGAGCCACAGCGGTAACTGTCGAGGTAAAGGGCAGCGGGCTTTCATTTCTCAGAGTAACTGACAACGGAGCAGGGATAAAGAAGGATGAAGTGAAGCTTGCATTTCTGAGGCATGCAACAAGTAAGCTTATGACGGTTGAGGATCTCCTGAGCATATCGTCATTGGGTTTCAGAGGTGAGGCTCTTGCCAGCATTGCTGCGGTTGCCCAGGTAGAGATGATAACCAAGACTGATGATGATGTAACTGGTCTCAGATACCAGATACATGGAGGCAAGGAGATATCCAGTGAGGAGATCGGTGCTCCAGGCGGAACAACCATCATAGTAAGGAATCTATTTTATAATACACCGGCGAGAAAGAAGTTCATGAAGACTGATGCCACGGAGACAAGCTACATCTACGACTTGATGTGCCGTATATGTATGTCACATCCGGAGATATCATTCAAGTTCATTGCAAATGGAACCGACAAGCTGTTCACATCCGGCAATGGCAAACTGAGGGATATAATTTACCATATCTATGGCAGAGACATCACCTCAAATCTTCTTGAGATAAATGCGGAAAATGACTATATGAAGATCTCCGGATATATAGCAAGACCTTGTATATCAAGGGGAAACAGATCTTTTGAGGGCTATTATGTAAATCATAGATATATAAAAAGTGCGGTTCTCACCAAGGCTATTGAGGATGCCTTCAGGACATTTGTAATGATCCACAAGTTTCCATTCACAGAGATCAATTTTCAGGTAAGACCTGATCTTCTGGATGTCAATGTTCATCCAACAAAGATGGAATTGAAATTTGCCAATAGTCAGGATATATACAGCTTTACCTACAATGCCATAAGGGAGACACTGTTATACAAGGAGCTCATACCTGATGTGGCGCCTGGCAAGGATCCGAAGCCGGAGACCTTCAAGCAGAGGGATGTCGGAAAGGCACCAGAGGCATTCGAGAATAAGCGGCGTGAGGCGATTGTCAGGACGGAGGAGCAGAGAGAAGAGCGGATACAGTCTGTCAATACTGTTACATCGCATGCGCAGCCAAAGCAGCTTTGTTCGGCTGAACCGCAGGTTAAGCCTGACGGGCTTCGTCCGGTGGAGATGCAAGCATCACCGCAGCCAGCCCGTCCATTCGAACCACAGTCATCACCTCAGCCATTCTGTCCGGTTATAGAGATCATAGATGAGACTAGCAGCTCAAACAATAAAGGATCAGACGTCATAGATAATAACAAGACGGAGAAGCCGGCAGGAAACTACACATATGCGGATAGGAATAAATCTGTAGTACAAAACAGAAATGTGGTAAACGAGAGTCAGGCATATACATATAATAAAGCCATCGATATAGCTGATAAAGCTTCAAATGTGGCTCAAAAAACTTTTGTCAACACTTCAGCTCCAGCCTGCGATGATGAGGTCAGAAAAAAATATGTACAGCAGGATATGTTCCAGGAGAAGTTTCTGACAAAGGAGGCTCGTGCGAAGCACAGACTCATAGGACAGCTTTTCAAGACATACTGGCTTATTGAGTATGACGGCAAGTTCTTTATAATGGATCAGCACGCCGCTCATGAGAAGGTTAAGTACGAGGAGCTCATGGAGAATTACAAGAATAAAAAGATTTACTCACAGTATCTTATGCCTCCTGCGGTGGTGACACTCAGTGCTGCAGAGATAGAGTTCCTTCATGAGAACATGGAGATGTTCGAGGCTCTCGGATATCAGATTGAGAACTTTGGTGGCAGGGAGTTCAAGCTGAACGCTGTACCTGACAACCTGTTTGGCCTTGATGGCAGAGAGCTTTTCATAGACTTCATAGCTGATGCGAGCAGCAGTGCGAAAAAGTTGACCATAGACACGTTTATACACAAGCTTTCCACCATGGCATGCAAGGCTGCTATAAAAGGTAACACGGAGATAAGTTTCAAGGAAGCTGATGCACTTATAGATCAGCTTTTAAAGCTTGAGAATCCGTACACATGTCCTCATGGTCGTCCGACAGTCATATCCATGACAGAGGCAGAGATTGAGAAAAAGTTCAAACGTATTGTGTAGAGAGACTTTTAGTGCAGAATACATTAAGAAAGTATAGAGAATAACAAGATGGATAAGAATATGAAACCACTGATAATCCTCACAGGTCCAACTGCTGTCGGCAAGACGGCGCTGTCCATAGGTCTGGCAAAGGCGGCAGATGGCGAGATAATATCTGCTGATTCCATGCAGGTATACAGAAAGATGAATATAGGAACAGCTAAGATAGAGCCTGATGAGATGCAGGGGATAAAGCATCATCTGATAGATATTCTTGATCCGTCAGATGAGTTCAACGTTGTGCTTTTCAAGAAATATGCTCTTCGGGCCATGGAGGATATTTATTCCCGCGGAAAAATTCCAATTATAGTAGGTGGTACCGGTTTCTATATCCAGGCGCTTCTGTATGATATAGATTTTGAGGAAAATGACAACGATATGTCATACAGGAAAAAGCTGCAGAACCTTGCAGATACCCATGGCAACTCATTTCTTCATGATATGCTTGCGGAGGTCGACCCTGAATCCGCTGAGAAGATACATGAGAACAATGTAAAAAGAGTGATCCGCGCTCTTGAATTTTATAAAAAAACAGGTGTGAAGATATCTGAACACAACGTGACTGAGTCACAGAAGGAGTCACCATATAATTTTGAATATTTTGTGTTAAATGATGACAGACAGAAATTATATGATAGAATAGACAGACGAATCGATATCATGCTTGAGGCAGGACTTCTGGATGAAGTAAAGTCGCTTGTAGATGATGGTTACAGCAGAGAGCTTGTGTCCATGCAGGGACTTGGCTACAAAGAGATCATCGATTATATTCAGGGCAGATGTACTCTTGAGGATGCAGTATACACACTCAAGAGGGATACAAGACATTTTGCCAAGAGACAGATCACATGGTTCAAGAGGGAGAAGTATGTGACCTGGGTTGATAAAAGTGAGTATGACAGCGAGGCAGATATATTGTCCTATATGTTGGACAAGCTTCGTAAAAAGGAGATTATACAGAGATGAAAGAAATGTTAAAGGATTACTACAGATCACTGAATGTGGACGAAAAGGTATTTGAATACTGCAACAGTGTGGAGGAGAAACTTAAGGACAGATTTGCAGCCATTGATGCCGTAAGTGAGCTCAATCAGCTCAAGGTTCTGAAGGCTATGCAGGACAACAGATTGTCCGAGGCACATTTTGCCGGCTCTTCGGGCTATGGCTATACGGATGACGGAAGAGATGCCCTTGAGAGGATATATGCAGATGTATTCCACACGGAAGATGCTCTTGTCAGGACACAGATAGTGTGCGGAACCCATGCACTCTGCACGGCCATGTTTGGTAATCTGCGCCCGGGAGATGAAATCCTTGCCATAGCTGGAAAACCGTATGATACACTGGACGAGATCATAGGCATCCGTGAATCCAGGGGGTCACTTGCAGAGTATGGTGTCACATATGCCCAGGTGGATCTGCTGCCGAGTGGAGACTTCGACATCGACGGAATAAAGAATGCGATCAATAGCCGTACAAGGCTTGTGGAGATACAGAGATCCAAGGGCTACGCGGTAAGAAAGACCCTGTCGGTACAGCAGATCGGCGAGGCCATAAAGGCGGTCAAGAGTGTAAATCCTGACATCATATGTATGGTAGACAACTGTTACGGAGAATTTGTACAGGATATAGAGCCGTCGGATGTTGGGGCTGATCTGGTAGTCGGCTCTCTTATCAAGAATCCGGGAGGCGGACTGGCACCGATAGGAGGTTATATATGCGGTAAGAAGGAGTATGTGGAGAATGCTTCATACAGGCTCACGACTCCGGGACTCGGCAAGGAGGTTGGTGCCTCACTTGGCAATACAAAGGCTCTCACACAGGGACTTTTCATGGCACCAACGGTTACTGCCAGTGCACTTAAGGGTGCGATATTTGCAGCAAATGTATACGAGGGCCTGGGCTTCAAGGCTGTCCCTGACAGCGCAGAGAACAGATACGATATCATACAGGCTGTTGAGCTTCAGACTCCGGAGAGGGTTGTGGCATTCTGTGAGGGAATACAGGCTGCGGCACCTGTCGACAGTTATGTAAGACCTGAGCCATGGGATATGCCTGGTTATGATTCACCGGTCATCATGGCTGCTGGAGCATTTGTGTCCGGTTCATCAATTGAGCTTTCGGCGGATGCGCCTATGCGTTCGCCTTATGCGGTATATTTTCAGGGGGGGCTTACATATCCCCATGCCAAGTACGGCATAATAATGTCATTACAGAAAATGGTAGAAAAAAACCTTATAGTATGGTAGATTAATAAGTTGGTCACAGCCGACCAATATATATCCTGTGCGTTTGGAGAGGCGTGAGGAGGATATATGCAAAAAAAATTGACAGACACTGGTAATATGATGGGGGGATTATCAGTTGCCATGAAGGAAATTTCTGAGACAGAGCGCCCCTATGAGAAAAGCTATAAATATGGCGTGGAGATATTGAGTGATGCTGAATTGCTTGCGGTCATTCTCAGAACCGGGAGCAGGAGAGCAAATGCATTATCGACAGCGTATCGCATACTTGATGCACATCCGGTTCACAAAGGAATAGTGGGTCTTAACTACCTGACCACTGATGAACTTGAGCAAATAAGCGGTGTAGGAAAAGTCAAGGCTATACAAATGAAGTGTCTTGCGGAGATATCAAAAAGGATGGCGAAGGCTTCATTTAAGCCATTCCTGTCTTTTCAATCACCGCAGAGTATAGCTGATTATTTCATGGAAAATACGCGTTATCTTGAAAAAGAATATGTGTATCTGCTCATGTTTGACTCAAAGCATAAGCTTTTGAAGGAACTCAGGCTCTCAGAGGGAACCATCAACAGCTCACTGCTTTCGCCGAGAGAGGTTTTTGTTGAGGCGCTGCGCTATGAAGCGGTGTTTATCATTCTGGTACACAATCATCCTTCGGGTGATCCTACACCAAGCCGACAGGACATTGAGATTACGGAAAGTATATTTAAAGCCGGTAAAATGATCGGGATAAATCTATCTGATCATATAATATTGGGCAATAACTGCTATGTCAGCCTAGCAGAGCGAGGTATTGTAAAATGAGACGAAGAAGAAATAGAAATAGAAAAAGAATAGAGATCACTCCACGATATTTTCTGTTGGGGCTTACTGGTGTATGCGTGGTACTGATGTTGATGTCACTTTTCGCCGGTGGTATTTTTTCGCCGGTAAGAGAATTCACGAATATGTTTGTCCAGCCCATGCAGAAGGGAGTCAACACCATAGGAAGATGGGTTCAGAGTAAAACGGAGGCATTTCAAAATTACGATACCCTTCTCAAGGAAAATGAAAAGTTAAAGAGTGATCTGGAACAGAGCCAGAAAAAGATAGCGACATATCAGCAGGATTCCTATGAACTAGAGAGGCTGCAGGCACTGTATGAGCTGGATGCCCAGTATGACGATTACAAAAAAACTGCTGCGCGGGTTATTTCAAAGGATACAGGCGGCTGGTTTGATGTGTTTTATGTGGATAAGGGAACTGACGACGGATTAAAAGAAGGCTGTAATGTAATGTATGGCAATGGTTTGTGTGGTATCGTTACAGAGACCGGAAAAGATTATGCCTGTATCAGATCCATTATAGATGATACATCTAATGTCAACTGTATGATCCTGCCATCAGAGACTATCTGTAATGTGGAGGGCAGTGTCAACAATTATGAGAATGGATATCTTGTGGCGATGAATATAGATAAGGATGCAGAGGTAAGCATAGGAGATCAGGTGGTGACATCATATGTTTCCAGCAAGTATCTGTCTGGTATAAATGTGGGATATATCACTAAGATAGAACAGGATTCCAATAATCTGACAAAAACAGCCTACATCACTCCTGCATGTGATTTTTCCAAGATACAGGAGGTTCTTGTGATCCTTGAGACCAAGAAGAATGTTACTGAGTAAAGCAATGATCTGCTTTACGGTTGCAATGAAATGATATTTTTTAAGAAGGTATAATATTTTGAGAAGAATTATAACACTGGGAATATTGATCATAATTAGTTTTGTACTTCAATCAGCACTTTTCCCTTTTATCGAAGTGTCGGGGGCTTCTCCCAATCTTTTGCTGATACTCACTGTGTCCTTTGGCTTAATGCGTGGAAGAAAAGAGGGAATGCTTGTAGGATTCTTTTGCGGTTTTTTATATGATCTATTTTTCGGGTTTGCTGTAGGTCCATACATGATCATTTATATGCTTATTGGATATTGCAATGGATTCTTCCACAGATTCTATCTGGTCGAAGATATCCTTCTTCCAATTATCATAATAACTGTGGACGATTTTATATTTAATTTTATTACTTTTATAATATTTTTTGTTATGAGAAACAGATTGAATTTCAGCACATATATGAAAGACATAATTTTGCCAGAGATGATATATACAGCGATTCTGACATTGATAGTATTCAAATTGTTTGTGTATATAAACAAGAGATTGAAACGCGCCGAAAAAGGAAGTGAGACATAGTGATCAGAGACATATTAGAGATAATAAAGGATTTCATTGTAGAAAAGTTGAAGAGCCGCATATTCTATGTGACTCTGTTTTTCCTGTGCCTTTTTGGAATATTGGTATACAGACTTTTTAATCTCCAGATAGTCAATGGAGAAAAATATCAGTCGAGCTTTCAGTACAAATCACAGAAGACAGTTTCAGTAAAGGCGACAAGAGGTAAGATATTTGACTGTAATGGTAAACTCCTTGCATACAATGAATCGTCATATAATCTTAGTTTCACAAGTAATGCAGATCTGACAGAAGCAGCCGCTAAGAAAGATGTGACTGAAAATGAACTACGAAACGAGATAGTATACAAGACAATACTGATACTTGAACAGAATGGAGACAGTCTGTCAGTTGAGCTGCCAATAAAACTTGATTCTAATGGAAATATGAAGTTTACAATAAACG
This sequence comes from uncultured Coprococcus sp., assembly GCA_934277375.1. Classification (GTDB taxonomy): domain Bacteria; phylum Bacillota; class Clostridia; order Lachnospirales; family Lachnospiraceae; genus Coprococcus. Next base: position 182,311 of record CAKQTZ010000003.1, read on the forward strand.
GGGCACAGCTTAACACTTTTTACATGAATGTATTTGGTGCTTCGTCAGTCGATGCACTTGACGATTCCCAGAAAAATGCAACGGCAAGGGAAGTTTTTGATTACATGAGAAGTGATGAACTGTTTAATGTATCGCAGAATTATTCAGATGCCTATATACTCAAGATCCTGGCGGTCAGATATGAGGTATGGCTTAACAGATATCAGCAGTACATGACTGTTGATATAGCAAATAATATCAGCCAGGAGAGCTATGCGGCAATAACCGAGAATAAAGATACACTGCTTGGGATGGATGTGAACATTGAATCAAATAGGGTATATAACGATTCCTTATATTTTTCACATATTATCGGCTATATTGGAAATATCTCAAATGAGGAGTTAGAGGAATACAACTCAAAACTAGACGATGATCAGAAATACAGCGCAAATGATATGATCGGAAAGCTTGGACTTGAGCAGTCGTATGAAGAACAGCTCAGAGGCGTTGACGGATCACAGAAGATGTATGTTGATAATATGGGTAAGGTTCTTGAGATCATAGATAGTAAAGAATCTGTGGCGGGTAATGATATTTATCTGACTTTGGATTCTGATCTTCAGAAATACTGCTACAATGCGCTGGAGAAGGAACTTTCATATATTATTCTTACGAATATGAAGAATGTAGTTTCATCCACTGAAAAAGAAGATATACCTATAACAGATGTTTATTCGGCACTGTTTGAAAACAATATAATTGACATAAAGGCCCTGAATGCGGCGAATGCTACGGACAACGAGAAAACTGTATATAATACATTTATCTCCAGCAAACAGAATACCATAGATACTCTGTATGATATATTGAAAAACAGTCACACTGAACTCTATAATCTCTCTGACCAGTATAAGGATTACATGGAGTTTATATGTGAGACCCTCAGCTCAAAAGGAATATATGACAACAGCTCTGTTGACAAAGAAAGCTCAACATACAATGATTATATAAATGATAAGATTTCATTGTACGAATATTTGAAATATTGTATCAGCCAGGGTGTAATAGATATAAATGATATAAAAACAGGCAGTGATTATTATGATACTGATGAGATATACGATGTCATTGTGGATTACGTTCTTGAAGAATTTGCCAATGACTCTGATTTCGACAAACAAGTATTCAAATATATGATATTATCAGGGGAAATAACAGGTTCCCAGGTAATATATCTGTTATACGACCAGGGAATCCTCAATAGTACAACAGACGAGGATTACGAAGCTTTTGCGTCAGGCGTAATGGGCGGATATGAATTCATGTACAGAAAGATAAAAAAGCTTGAGATAACTCCGGCTATGCTGGCACTTGACCCTTGTTCCGGATCAATAGTTGTCACTGATCCGGATACAGGAGCGGTGAAGGCTATGGCTGTATATCCAAGCTATGATAATAACAAACTGACAAATGTCATAGATCCAGATTACTATGCACAAATCACGTCAGATAAGACAACACCAATGTACAACAGAGCTACGATGCAGAGAACAGCCCCTGGTTCAACCTACAAGATGCTTATCTCTGCAGCCGGACTCAGGGAGGGCGTTATAGATGTGGGGTCTGTAATAACTGATTATGGTACATTCACCAAGGTTACACCTTCCCCTGCCTGCTGGCTGAGGAGTGGACATGGAACACTGGGACTTGCAGAGGCGATAGAAGTATCATGTAACGGATTCTTTTTTGAGGTTGGATACAGGCTTGCAACGGATAGCAACGGAGTATATCAGGATGCCCAGGGTATTGATACGATCCAGAAATATGCTTCACTGTTTGGTCTCGACCGCAAATCCGGTGTTGAGATAGAGGAGATCGATCCACATGTCTCTGACACAGACGCCGTTCGATCCTCTATTGGTCAGGGTACTAACAACTATACGCCTGTTCAGCTTGCCAGATATGTGACAACGATTGCAAATGAGGGAAAGTGTTATGACCTTACTCTCATCGATCAGATAAAGAATGTAGATGGCAGGACAGTATACCAAAGAAATAATGTGCCTTCCAGTCAGGTAGATCTGACTGCAAGTGAATGGAATGTTATAAAACAGGGTATGAGACAGATGGTCAGAGATCATACAAGTCCGTCAGCTCTTATCAATCAGATAAATGTTGAGGTTGCCGGTAAGACCGGTACTGCCGAGGAAGATACAACAAGACCGGATCATGCGTTATTTGTGTCATTTGCACCATATGATAATCCAGAGGTGAGTGTAACATGTGTTATACCTCACGGCTATACATCGGGAAATGCAGAGGAGCTGGCAGGAATGGTATATGCGTATATGTACGATCCGGACAAGCTCGATACTCTTGATATTACTGGAAACAACCAGATGTCAGACTGATAATATACCAATGATATATCACAGAACCTGTGAGTGAGAACAATCGGAACAGGAGCAGATGATATGGATGGTAAGATAGACAGATTATCAATAAAAGCAGACAGATCAGGCATAGCTGTGTATATACCAGAGAATCTGTCTGTGGACGAAATTTGTTGTGAACTATACGACAAGATAATGAAAAATATAGGTGCTTTCCAGAAAAAAGGAGATGTAAAGATATCCTTCAAAGGAAATGCACCCTGTCAGGCTGATTCTGACAAAATATTAAAATTTTTAAATAGTATTGATATGATCAATGTTGGTTTTATAATAAGAACCAATGATGATATATACAAAGTGGATAGCGAAATATGTTGTGAACCTGCAATACAGGAATATCCGGTTATTCTGTCACACAGTGACGAACCTCGGGAATATATATATGACAACAGACCATATGTATTCAGGGGAGATATACGTAGAAAACAGGTACTTGAGATCAAAGGCAATGTAATAATACTTGGCAATGTATCAAAGGATGCAACTGTAATATCAGGTAAAAATATAATTGTCATCGGGGGACTATATGGGACAGCCATAGCCGGTAGAATAAAAAAAACAGAAAGTTTTATTATGGCAATGAATATGTGTCCGAAAATGCTTCAGGTAGGCAGAGCCAAAATACTTTATCCACAGATAACAAGTGAACAGAAAGCACCTATGATAGCTACAAATGATGGAAACGTATTAAATATAACATACATATGATAGTAATTTTTAGGAGGATTTTATTATGTGTGAAGTTATAGTTGTTACATCAGGAAAGGGTGGGGTTGGAAAGACCACCACTTCGGCAAATATAGGTACAGGGCTGGCTGCTCTTGGTAACAAGGTCGTTATGATAGATACCGATATAGGGCTTAGGAATCTTGATGTTGTTTTAGGTCTTGAAAATAGAATCGTATATAATCTTATAGATGTGATCGAAGGAAACTGCAGGTATAAGCAGGCACTTATCAAGGACAGGACCTATAATAATCTGTTCCTGCTTCCCTGTGCCCAGACCAGGGACAAAACATCTGTATCACCAGAACAGATCATCAAACTCATAGATGAGATAAGGGAGGAATACGATTACATAATAATAGACTGCCCTGCTGGTATAGAACAGGGATTCAAAAATGCGATCGCGGCGGCAGACAGAGCAGTGATCGTCACGACCCCTGAGGTTTCAGCTATAAGAGATGCGGACAGGATCATAGGACTCCTGGATGCCTATGGAATAGAAAAACAGCATCTTATAATAAACAGGATAAGATATGATATGGTGAAAAAAGGCAACATGATGTCGGCTGCTGATGTTGTGGACATCCTGGCCGTTGATCTGCTTGGTGTTATTGCTGATGATGAGGATATCGTCATATCAACCAATAAAGGTGAACCAGTGGTGAGTGGACATTCAAGATCTGGACAGGCTTATATGAGTATTTGCAGAAAGATCATTGATGACTCCCTCGAGGTTGAAGACTTTTATGGCAATAAAAGTCGTTCACTGCGCTCGATATTCAGGCGTAAAAGAGCGTAGAGGGGGAAACGTATGAACAGTAAACTTTATATGTATAATACAAGCAGTTACGCTAAAGAAAGGCTTGTCAATATGCTTGCTTCTGACAGGATTGGATGCAATCCAGATTTTCTGGACGATATGAGGCATACAATAAAACAGGAAATTGACAGATATGTCGATGTACAAGAGACCGATATAGACATTAAAGTTAAGGAGAAGATGCTAATAGCGTATATTCCCCTCGTCAATGAGAGAATATGCGATATAGGCAGAACAACAGGACAAGGATCAGTGAATTATGAAGCTATGGAAGAAAGAACAACTGAACTTAAAACAATTCAGTCTTAATCAGGATGAAAAAAAATACAATATACTGGATTATAATTTCAAGCTGTTATTGCTTGTGATTGCCGCCATTGCTATGGGAACAATAATCATAGTGAGTGTTGACGAGACACGACTTACAAAACAGCTCATAGGTGCAGGCGTGTGCATCCTTGGAATGATCATAGTATCGCTTATAGATTATAATTTTATATGTAAATATTATATGGTGTTATATATTGCTAATATAGTACTGTTAGGACTCATCCTGGTTATTGGATCAGGTTCAGATTCGCATGGTGCAAGCAGATGGTTTGCTATATCGGATTCATTTACTATACAGCCATCAGAGTTTTCTAAGATCATACTTATCATATGTGTTGCTGTATTCCTTGAAAAACATTCAGATGATTTGAATACGTTGAAAACGCTGCTGAAACTTGCAGCTTTTCTGGCTGTTCCGATCGGTCTGATATTTGCTGAGCCTGATCTGTCGACGACAATATGTCTGTGCGCAACTTTATTTATGATAATATTCGTAGCAGGACTGAGCTTGAAGCTCATAGGCATAGTGGTTCTTATACTGATACCATGTTTTGGCGGATTCTACTGGTACATACAGAATGATAACTTGCCGCAGATACTTACAGAATATCAGCGCAATAGAATACTTGGACATATAAGTGGAAGCGGAGATACTCAGGATCAGCAGAACAATTCGATCATGGCCATAGGTTCAGGTCAGCTTACCGGTAAAGGAATTAACAGTTCCGATGTTGCCACCGTTAAGGATACAAATCTTATATCTGAACAGCAGACTGATTTCATTTTTTCTGCAGTTGGAGAGGAATTGGGATTTATCGGAAGCGTTATTATTATTGCAATTTTACTACTCATAGTGTTACAATGTATTAGGATTGCTAGGCGATCTGGAGATAAAAGGGGAATGTATATAGCTACAGGTATGGCAGCTCTGGTGAGCATCCAGTCATTTATAAATATTGGTGTTGCCACGTCCATACTTCCAAATACAGGATTACCATTACCGTTTATAAGTTACGGCCTGAGTTCTCTGGTGAGTTTGTGTGCCGGAATGGGAATGGTATTGAATGTAAATTTGCAAAAGAAAAAGTATTAGGAGGATTTTCATGAATATTGGTTTGATAGCGCATGATGCTAAGAAAAAACTGATGCAGAATTTCTGTATTGCATATAGAGGTATTCTTAATAAACACGAACTTTATGCTACAGGCACTACAGGAAGGCTTATTGAGGAGGTAACAAATCTTTCCGTTCATAAGTATATAGCAGGACATCTTGGAGGTGAACAGCAGCTTGGTTCTCAGATAGAGAATAATGATATTGATATGGTCATTTTTCTTAGAGATCCATTACATCCTAAGAACCATGAGCCAGATATTAATAATATATTTACATTGTGTGATACACACAATATTCCGCTTGCTACAAATCTTGCAACGGCGGAGCTGCTTATTCTTGCGCTTGACAGAGGTGACCTGGACTGGCGTGAGTTTTACAAGTAATGTACCATAGGGATTTTGACATACCCGGTACGTTTCGGAGGTAACAGATTATGTTAAAACACAGCAGAATAGGAAATCTTATGCGCAGAAACGTTGCGGTTGTTCTTATTTTATCAGTACTTATGTTGACAGGATGTGGGGGCAGGACATACAAAACAGGAGAAAATCTGGATATCGGTCTGATACCGGATCTCCCTGTGTATGGAGAACTTGGAATGGCACAGGATGATGCAGTCATAGCTAAAGGAGAAGAACTTGATGCATCGGCATACAGCGGCTATTACTCGGCAATGCTGGTAAATGAGTCCACGAAAGAACCTATAGTTGCACACAATGTACATAACAGAATATATCCTGCAAGTATGACCAAGATCATGACAGGCATTCTCGTGATGGAGAGTGTCGAGAAGGGTGATATATCACTTGATGATGTTGTTACTCTTAACAGGAAGGTTACATTTGATGATTGGGATGCCATGGCAAGTGACCTTGTAGGTGGATGTAAGCTTACTGTCAAGAATCTTCTGTATGGACTTATGATAACTTCATATAACGATTGTGGAGTTATACTTGCTGAACTTATTGCGGGAAGTGAGTCTGCATTCTGTGACATGATGAATGAGAAGGCAAAGGAAATAGGAGCGACAAATACTCATTTTGAGAATTGTCACGGACTGCATTCAGATGATCATTATACAACAGCCTATGATCTCTATCTGATAATTAAGGAATTTTCAAAGCATGATCTGGCATATATGATAGATTCACTTACATCATATGATTTTACTTACACAGATGCTGACGGCAATGAACAGGTTGTCACAATAGAGCCAACTAATGAATTCCTCACCGGAGAGGTTAATCTTCCAGATGGATATTCTATAGGTTCATGGAAAACCGGTACAACTGAGGAGGCACTGAACTGTCTTATCATGGAATTCAAAAATGATTCCACAGGTGATGAATATGTCGTCCTTGTTGCTGGTGCTGACGGCAAGGAAGCACTGTACAGTGCGATGACGAATCTGATCAATCTGGCAAAGTAATGATCTGGCATCAGACTTAAGATTGAATCTGATGCTTGCATTATTGTATATATAAACATCAATATTCAGGAGGCATGAAAAATGATTCACATTATTGCAGGAGATAAGGGTAAGGGAAAGACAAAGGCACTTATAGACAAGGTTAACAATGAAGTTAAGGTTGTTTCAGGAACAGTTGTTTTTCTTGACAACAATAACAAGCATCTTTATGAGCTCAGTAACAGAGTTAAGATGATAAACTGTACAAGCTATGGAATTAGTAAGTTTGACGCTTTTACTGGTTTTATAAGAGGTATAATTTCCCAGAACAGTGATATTGAAAAGATTTATATAGATAATTTTAAGACAGTAGCCTATGTTGGAGAGTCTCATATTGTTGACGCTTTGGATGAGATAAAGAATATATCAGATATGTTTAACGTTGACATAGTTATATGTCTGGCAACTGATCTCAATGATGTTCCGGATGATTTTAAGGATTGTGTCATAGCATCATTGTAATTATATATGCCTTGTGGCATGAACTGAAAAACTGCCGATGGCAGTTTTTCTATGTGTAGGGAGACATCTTATGGCGACAATAAAAAGAAAAAAAGAAAATACACATATTGAATTGCCGAAGTTTAAGATGCCGGGATTTGGTACATTTCTTTTTACGTTAGTATTCATATATATTCTTATACGTGTGATTGCGTATGTGAATGATACGAATCCCATTATCTTTACTGTAGAGCAAAGTACATATGATACAGATTTTACTGCAACCGGTTTGGCAATAAGAAATGAAACTATTATATCCGCATCTGCAACAGGTTCACCCTGCTATTATATAAGAGACGGAGAAAAAGTATCAAAAGGTGCCAGCATATATGCCATAGACAGTTCCGGTTCCATGCAGGCTGTTATGGAAAATCTTCAGGACAATCCCGATTCTCTTCTGACGAGTGCCGACTATTCCAATCTGACAGATCAGATCAAGATGTTTAAGACAGGTTTTTCCACCTCAAAATTTGGGGATGTATATAATTTCAAAACAAGTATAGATAATAAGCTTTTGGAATTATACGAGGAGCTTGCTTTGGAAAATGTCAATAACAGCGCTTCATCGTTTTCTCTTGCTGCAGAGAAAGCTCCATTCAGTGGTATAGTAACTTATTATCAGGATGGACTGGAAAGCATAGATTCCAAGAATTTGTCGGCAGATATGTTTGATAAGACTGTTTATTCCAAGCAATCACTGAAAACGGAAAAACAGATTACGTCGGGCAATCCCGTGTGCAAGCTGGTAAATGACGAGGAGTGGAAGATTGCCATATCACTTAATAAAGAAGAGTACAACAAGGTAACTAAAAATGAATATGCATCTTTCACCATAAATGACTCTAGCAAAAAGATAAGAACGACATATGAGAAGATTGAAAAGGATGACAATTATTATATTGTTGTTTCTTTTAACAAATATATTGCCCAGTATGTAAGTGAGAGATACCTTGATATTAATTTTATATTTAGTGAGTCAAGTGGTCTGAAGATACCTCAATCAGCTATAATTACCAAGGATGTTTATATGATACCGGTGGATTATCTTACAGGTGGAAGCGGTGATTCAGATGTCACACACTTTAATCAGGTTACTCAGAATTCAAATGGCAAAACTACTGTTAAACAGATTACACCGATTATATACTTCAGTGACAAGCGTTTCTGTTATGTGGAACCAGCAGATATAGATTCAAATGCTATTTTACAAAAAAACAATTCCACAGAGACATTCTCTGTAGCAACGGCAGCAAAGTATACTATGGACGGTGTCCTATGTGTATCACGTGGAACTGCTGAATTCAGAAGAATAGAGGTTATTGTTTCGGGTGATGATTACTCAATAGTAAAACCTGATCTTTCATATGGTATATCCAGATATGATAGAATACTTCTCGATGGCACATCCATGAAAGAGGGAGATCTGGTATATTGATAACTTAACTAGGAGATGAATGGTATGTTAAAAGAAAATTATGAGAAGGTATATGACAACATTGTTAAAGCGTGTGAAAAGGCAGGCAGATCACCAGAGGATGTTATCCTGATAGCAGTGAGCAAGACGAAGCCTCTTTCAGATATTGAGGAGCTTCTCAGAGACACATCAGCTGTTGACTTTGGTGAAAACAAGGTGCAGGAATTGGTAGACAAATACGAAACAATATCAAAACCTGTAAACTGGCATATGATAGGTCATCTGCAGACGAACAAAGTTAAATATATAGTTGATAAAGTCTGCATGATACATTCTGTAGACTCATTAAACCTTGCTAAAACGATTGAGAAAGAAGCAGCAAAGCACAATGTAGCAGTAAATATACTTATAGAGGTAAATGTTGCACAGGAAGAGACAAAGTTCGGACTTTCGTGCGAAGAGGTGATTCCACTTCTTGAACAGATAAAAGACTTTTCACATATAAAGGTCCGAGGACTTATGACTATTGCTCCATTCGTTGATGATCCGGAGGATAACAGAGTTTATTTCCGTAAATTAAGGGATTTATCTCTTGACATCCAATCTAAAAGCATTGATAATATTGATATGAGCGTCTTGTCAATGGGAATGACAAACGATTATGAGGTTGCTGTTGAAGAAGGAGCAACCATGGTCAGAGTAGGTACCGGAATATTTGGTGCCAGAAACTATAATATTTAAAGGAGAACAATCATGGCAAAGGGAAATACAAAGAAAAGTTTTCTTGATTATTTCAAATTAAGTGATTCAAGCGACGATGACTTTGATGATGATTTGTTTGATGAAGATGAAGATGACTATGAAGATGAAGATATGGGTGAAGATGTAGACGATGATTACGATGATGATGATGATGATGGTTATGATGAACCTCAGACTTCATCAAGAAAAGCTTCACCACTTAAGTCATTTAACAAGTATAAGAGTAATTCTGTATCAGAGAGCAAGACAAGGTCAGCACGTCCTGCACATGGTCAGCAATCGGGCTCAAGTAATAAACTTGTGTCTATCAATGGAAGATCTGGACGCGCCATAGATGACAGCGAAGTATTCGTTATAAAGCCGGACGAATTTGATGATGCACAGATGATCATAGATCACCTTAATCGCGGACAGATCATTGTTATCAATATGGAGGATCTTGATCTTCCAACAGCTCAGAGAATTGCAGACTTTATAGGCGGTGCCAGCTATGCTGTAGATGGTTTATTCCAGGCTATATCAGGTAATATATTCCTGGCTACACCTAATGGAACCTATGTATCTGGTGATTTAAGAGAAGAGTTGGCAGGAGGTTCACTTCAGGGAGAGTCACTTTCAAGCAAGGCTACTTACTAATGAATATATGTTATTTATGGGGGATTACATATGCTTACACCAGTTGATTTACAACAAAAGAAATTTGCCCATGGTATGGGCTATACAAGAAAAGATGTAGATGCATTTTTTGATATTGTGGTACTCAGCTATACAGAGTTATATAAGTCCAATGCTGATCTTACGAATCAGGTGAAAACACTTACGGACAGTCTTGTGCATTATCGTACTACTGAATCAAAACTTCAGAAGTCCCTCATGCTTGCAGAAAAGAATGCTGAGGAGTCTACTAAAAATGCCAATGACAAGGCAAGGATCATAGAGAATGATGCCAAGATAAAGGCAAACAATATTGTTCAGGAAGCCAGAGAGGAGCTTGAACGTATTGAGAGCAGTATCGATGGTATAAAACAGCAGTACAAGGATTATGTATGTGCATTCAAGGCACTCATGGATTCTCATATGGATTTTCTTGCTAAGAATCCTATTAATGAAGAGATGGGGTTAATTTTTGACGATGTTTTAAGTGAAGGCGGCTCATCCGCTGCATATTCACCATCTTCCAGCAGCGCTGCAGCCAGTGCGTTTATGGGTTCTTATGATGGTGATCCACAGGGACGTGAGGAGTCCACACTTGGTGCTGGAGGTGGTTCATCCATGGGTGATTCAACTCTCGGTGGTGCTGGTGGCGGCAACGTCGCAAGTGATTCATCTGTATATACCAAGAATCTTGGTGGTAAGTCATTTGTCAATCCATTTGGCAATTAAACACATACAATATGCAAAAGGGAGAATGTTGATATGAATAATAATCTTACTGTTCATCTTAATGATGAGCCGATCTATGACATTTTCTTTGCAAACGATTTTAATTCCCTGCCTGGGCTTTTATCCAGACAGGGAATTGCTGATAAAAGGGTATGTATCGTTACTGAAAGCAACGTTGCACCTCTGTATCTTGATGAGATAAAGAATCAGCTTGAAGGTAAATGCAAAGAATTAATTTCAATAATATTTGAAGCTGGCGAGTCTCAGAAGAATCTTGACACAGTCAGGGACATATACGAGAAGCTTATACTTGCCAAATTCGATAGAAAGGATATGCTTATTGCTCTTGGAGGTGGTGTGACAGGAGATATAACAGGATTTACTGCGGCTACATATCTCAGAGGAATAGACTTTGTACAGATCCCAACCAGTCTGCTTGCACAGGTTGACAGCAGTATCGGTGGAAAAACAGGTGTTGATTTTGATTCATATAAGAATATGGTTGGAGCATTCCATATGCCTAAGCTAGTTTATATAAATGTATCCACGTTACATACGCTGTCAAATGATCAATTTGTATCGGGAATGGGCGAGATCATTAAACATGGACTGATAAAAGACAAGGATTATTTTAACTGGCTTATAAATAATAAAGATAAAATCCAACAGAAGGATCCTGACATCCTTATGGAGATGATAAAAGTCAGTTGTAACATCAAGAGACTTGTAGTGGAAAATGATCCAACAGAGAAAGGAGAGCGTGCTCTCCTAAACTTTGGGCATACTCTTGGCCATGCAATAGAGAGATATCTTAACTTAAAGCTCAGTCATGGAGCATGTGTGGGAATCGGATGTTGTCTTGCAGCAGTTATTTCTTACTATAATAATGATATAGCCAGGGATGAGCTTGACCAGATAATATCAGCGTTTAACATGTTTGGATTCCCAACGCTGGGGGATTATCCGGTTGATTCGGAAAAGGTTATTGAATATACAAAAAATGATAAAAAAATGATCGGTGATAAGATAAAGTTTATCCTTCTTCATACTATAGGAGATGCGTACATAAACACAGAAGTTACGGCTGCTGACATGAAAAAATCATTTGAGTGGCCATGGACGGATACGCTGATGGAGGAGGTTTAAGCATGAAGAAAAGGATACCTTTAGCTCTCATCGCTGTAATTCTTCTTACTGGACTAGATCAGTTAGTTAAGTATCTGGTAAATAAGAACTTTGAAGTTGGTGAGTCCCGCAAACTCATTGATGGTATATTTCAACTGAGCTATATACAGAATCGTGGTGCTGCATGGGGAAGTTTCTCAGGTAAGATAGTTTTCTTACTTGTTATAACATTTGCGATACTAATTGCAGCTATATATGTGTATATAAAACTTGCCGGAATATCAGGAAGAAAATATACTCCGATCAGAATACCGATGGTTTTTTTGATTTCAGGTGCCATAGGGAATATGATTGATAGGATATTCAGGGGATACGTTGTAGATATGTTTGATTTTTGCCTTATTAATTTCCCTGTTTTCAATGTTGCTGATATATATGTCACATGCAGCTTTATAGTTATAGTTATACTTATCCTGTTTGTATATAAGGACGAAGATCTGTCAGTGATACTACGAGGCAAAAAGGACAAATAACAGAAAGAAAAATTATCGTATGGAAGAATATAATCTGGAAGCCAGTGAAGAGTGGGCAGGACGCAGAATTGATAAAGTACTAAGTGAATATTTTGATAATTATTCCAGATCCTTCATAAAGAAATTATTTGAAGATGGACAGATACTTGTTAATGGAAAATCGGTAAAACCGAGCTATAATATCAAGAATGGGGATACATGTGATATATCTGTCCCTGATCCGGTAAATATAGAGATAGAGCCTGAGGATATACCACTTGATATCATATATGAAGATTCAGACGTCATCCTGGTAAATAAACCGAAGGGGATGGTGGTTCATCCTGCTCCAGGGCATTATACGGGAACACTTGTAAACGGACTTATGTATCATTTTAAAGATTCTCTGTCTGGAATAAATGGAGAATTCCGTCCTGGTATAGTACACAGGATCGATATGAATACAACAGGCATATTGGTTGTATGTAAAAATGACAACGCGCACAGATCTCTGTCAGAGCAGCTTCATGAACACAGTATAACCAGAAAGTACTATGCAATAGTACATGGAAATATAATTCAGGATGATGGAACGGTGGACAAGCCTATAGGAAGGAGCCCCAAAGACCGTAAAAAGATGGCTGTAAATTCCAGAAATGGTCGAAGGGCAGTCACACACTATCATGTTATTGAGAGATTTGGCGGTGCATATACTCTTATAGAATGTCAGCTTGAAACAGGCAGAACACATCAGATAAGGGTACACATGGCATCCATAGGCCATCCAATATTGGGGGATGACGTATATGGACCGAAGAAGTGTCCTTACAAATTAGAAGGACAGACATTGCATGCCGGTGTTCTAGGATTTATCCATCCATCTACAGGCGAATATGTAGAGTTTTCTACTGATCTGCCTGAGTATTTTAAGGAACTTATAAATAAACTTAGACGGCTGTAACAGATATCGTTATAATAATATAAATCATATATAAGTATAGACAATTGTTACAAATTGAGTTCAATTGTCTATACTTTTTTATTTACAGATTATTGTTAAAATGTTATAATAAAACATATAATATTTTAAGTATTTTGTACATAAGTCATATACAAAAGGTATAATACACATTAGAATATAAAAACAGATGGGAGTGGTTTCTATGGCAGAAAAGAAGATAATAACTATAGGCAGGCAGTTTGGCAGTGGAGGTAAACAGATAGGAGAAGCTCTTGCTGAGAAGATGAACATACCATTCTATGACAAAGAACTTCTGAAGGAAGCTGCTAAAGACAGTGGAATATGTGAGGAGATATTTGATAGTTTTGATGAGAAACCTACCAACAGTTTTCTGTATTCACTTGTTATGGATCCATATTCATTGGGATTTGGAAACTCAACAGAGCTGCCTCTTAATCATAAGGTTTTTCTTGCGGCATTTGACACCATAAAGAATCTTGCCGAGAAGGATGGTTCATGTGTATTTGTCGGCAGATGTGCAGATTATGCTTTGAGAGATATGGATAACGTTGTAAATGTATTCCTCTATGCAGATATGGATGATAGAACTGCAAGAATCTCTAAAAAGTACAATATAAGCGAGGGAAAAGCCAGGGATATGATCAAGAAGGAGGACAAAGCCAGAGCATCTTACTATAACTATTACACATCTAAGAGATGGGGTGAGATGAAAGGGTATGATATATGTATCAATACCTCAAAGTATGGAATAGATAAAACAATAGATCTCATTTATGATATTGTGAATAATTATTGATCTATTCTTCGTGATATTTTAGACATATGATCTGTCGAATAAAAATTCAGGATATATGATCTGTTGAATAATAATTTACAATATAAAAATGCTGTAGGATAAAAATATGATTGCTGTGTATACAAATCTCTAGTACAAGCACATATCCTACAGCATTTTTTAGTGTCTGCTCCAGCCATCAATTTCAGCACCTTCAATTGAAGAAAAAATCCTGTCTTTTACATCAGGAACACGGACTCTTAATTCATCGATTATATCTTTGCTTTCCTGGCGCTTTGTAAAGCCGTCAGCGGGACAAGGGTTCTTGCTGACTGGAAGCCCGTTCGCCTTTGTAAAAGCTTCTATTTCGCCTTCCAGGGCGTATATCAGAGGTCTTATAAGAGTGACATCTGATTTTTCTAGATATGTAACAGGAGAGAAAGTATGAATACGACCTTCATACAGCATTGACATAAGGAAACTGTCTATAACATCGTCCTTGTGGTGTGCATAAGCGATTTTATTACAGCCAAGATCAGCGGCGCATTTGTTAAATGCTCCTTTGCGCATTCTGCTGCATAGAGAACATGGATTGCTCTCATTTCTATAGTCGAAAACAATCTCACCTATCTGGGTTTGGCATACAGTATACCTTACACCCAATGATTCACAATATTCTTTGAGTTTTGATGTGTCAAATCCTGGGAATCCTAGATCAACAGTAATAGCCTCCAGTTCAAAATCAACAGGATAAAAATTCTTAAGCTTAGCCATGGCATATAATAATGTAAGGCTGTCCTTGCCACCAGATATGCCTATAGCAATCCTGTCATTGGGCTTTATCATATCGTAATCACTTACCGCACGTCTTGTATATGATAATAATTTCTGAAGCTTCATATAAATATACTCCAATCTGTTTTTTTAATCGTTATCCATTGGTGTGGATCGCTTTTCTCTGAGTTGCACCTCATTCCGGAAACGTCTCTTTCTGTCTTCATCCATATCTGCATAGTGCTTTCTTGTTGTATTTACATCTGTGTGGCCAAGTACATCAGCAACAAGATATATGTCATCTGTGGCTCTGTAAAGTTCTGTGCCAAATGTACTTCGAAGCTTGTGGGGAGTGATGTGTTTTAATGGAACAGCGCCTGCAGAATATTTTTTTACAATATTTTCAACAGATCTTACAGATATTCGTTTCATCTGCGATGAGAGAAAAAGAGCATCTTCGTGGCCGGTTTCAGGCGTAATTTTCTTTCTTTCTCGGATATACTCTGTAAGAGTCTCACTTGCCTCATCGCTGAAATATACATATGCCTCCTTACCACCTTTGCGAATTATTTTAATACGCATATTGTCAAAATCCACATCATGCATATCTATGCCTACACACTCTGAAACACGCATACCGGTGCTCAGCATCAGGGATAGAAGAGCGAGATCTCTTACTTTGTTTTTTTCATGGAATTTTTTCTGACGTTCTGTAAGGTTGACACCATACTCAACATTGTCCAGGAAATTAGCTACTTCATTTGGCTCCATGCGTATAATTTTTTTGTCGTGTATCTTGGGCATATCTACTTTTTCTGCAGCATTTGAAGTAATGCGGTCATTCTTATAAAGGTATGCAAAAAATACGCGAAGCGCTGAAAGTTTTCTTTTTAAAGCCTGTTCACCATTTGTATAGGTACGCCCATTTCTGGTATATAATCGCATTGCATGCATGAACTCCTCAATGTCCTCAGCTTCAAGACGGCTGAGATCATCAGTCTTAATATCCATTGGTGTTTTTCCTTTAAAATAAGGGTTGTTTTCACATAGATATTCATAGAAAATCTTTATATCCCGCGCATATCCAAGCCTTGTACGTGTAGATGTGGTATTCTCCAAACCACGGAATGCAATTGTCACATACTGGGGAAGTTCAGCTAGGATTTCTCTCAATAAGATAATATTGTTTTCATCAACCTGTTTGTTATATGCTTTAGCCATAATAATTTGTAATTATACCTCCAGATAAAACGATAATTATTGCATATTGGACTATAAGATTATAAACTGTATGTATTATAGCATTTTATTTGTATTTATGCTATATATTTTTCGTAAAACCTGAGTTTAGCGAATAAATATATAGCATAAAAAATAAGACCATGTACCACTTCTATGGTACTTCTGATCTTATTTTTTCCCATTTTCAGTAAAATATTCTTAGTAAAAATATATTCTCATGTATTACCATCAATATGTTATCAATTCAGCGAATCAGTTTTGTAATATGGAATCAGTAGATTGGTTCCGGCGACAATCGAGGAATCGTTACTCAGATTGTTTATAGATACTACCTCATCAATGTATTCCTGTGGTGATGAATATTCGTCTGAAGCATACTTTTCAGCTATGTCCCAAAGAGAATCTCCAGACTCTAAAGTTATACATGTATAGTACTTGGTGCTGGCATTTGTTGCATCGGCTTCTGACGCATCTGTATGTGTTAATGCAATATATAATATAGATATGGTGATTATCAAGATAATAATTGGAATCTTTTTAGCACTGATAAAATTAACAATAGTATTCATAATGTGTCCCTCCTGAACGTATGTTTGTTCTTATGTTCGTATTATATCGAACAGATGTTTTGATGTCAAGCGTTTTCCGAACATTTGTACGGATGATTTTAATTTTCAGTTGTCAAAGTACAGGTTTATTTTTTCATTTCACTTTCTTGTATAACTATATTATGTACTATATTGTGTCCGTTTTTATTCTCACAACTTCATCATGTTTTCTTAAATAAATATTATCTAGATATATGTATTATGAATAAAGGTAATTGAAATATATATAGAACATTAGTTTGCAATATCAGAACATATGTGCTATTATTTATTAGTAATAATACATATAATCCGGAGGAAATTTATATATGGGAAAAGGTAAAATATCTGACAAACAGAATGAAATCTTGGAATATATCAAGAATGAACAATTAAAAAAAGGTTATCCGCCTTCAGTTAGAGAAATTTGCAAGGCTGTAGGTCTTAAATCTACATCATCTGTCCACGCCCATCTTGCTTCGCTTGAGGAGAATGGATATATAAGAAGGGATCCTACCAAGCCAAGAGCTATAGAGATCATTGACGATGATTTTGCGCTTACAAGACGTGAAGTTGTGAATATACCTGTGGTTGGTCAGGTTGCTGCAGGACAACCGATTCTGGCGACACAGAATATATTAGATTATTTTCCTGTGCCTCCTGAATACATACATAATACTAATAATCAGACATTTATGCTCCGCGTTAAGGGTGAAAGTATGATCAATATTGGAATTAACGATGGGGATCTTCTCATTGTTGAACAGTGCTCTTCTGCTTCGAACCGTGATATTGTAGTTGCACTTATTGATGATGGGGCAACAGTTAAGAGATATTTTAAGGAAAATGGACATATAAGACTGCAGCCTGAGAACGATTATATGGATCCTATAATTGTAGATAGTTGTGATATACTTGGTAAGGTTATAGGCCTGTTCAGACAAATGTAGATTTCTCTTCCACCACATCTACATGTTCTTCCATTAAATCCGCATATTTATTTAAAAGATTTTTAAATGCACATTCATTTTTAAAAGGGAAACACCCAAGGTATTATTACCTTGGGTGTTTGGTTAAGTGGCGTCTAGATAAAAAGGCTAACTAAAAATAGCAGCCTGGTATTTAATTTGCATTACTTTAATATATATGCTTATCAGCATTCTGCTCTGCTATTTGTTTAAATTCCTTAAAATGAGCCTGGAATAAAAGAACAACCTTAGGATCGAACTGTTTACCACTCTGCTTCACGATCTCAGTATATGCTTCTTCCATGGACCATCCTTTTTTGTAATATCTTGCTGATGTAAGTGCATCAAATACATCACACACTGCCATGAGACGGCTAATGTAAGCGATCTCCTCTCCTTTCATATGAAGGTAACCTGAACCATCCCATTTTTCATGGTGTTCCTTGGCTATTGTCCTGGCTATCTGCAGAATCTGACCAGGACATTTTGAAAGGAGTGCATCACCATACAGTACATGGCTTTTCATGATTGCGAATTCCTCTTCCGTAAGTCTTGATGGTTTGTTGAGTATATCCTCGCTTATCATCAGTTTACCTATGTCATGCATCATGGCTGCTGTCGAAAGCATGTCTACATATTCGTCATCAAATCCCGATGCCTTACCGAGAACCTCCATGTACTTTGCAACACGTTTGATATGTTCACCGGTTGATTTTGACTTACTCTCTGAAAGTTCGGCAAATGCGTATATAAGCTCTTTCTGGTTGGTTTTAACCTCTTCAGCATGTTCAATCACATTATTGAGCATTGTTGAATTCCTTGAAACTATAAAGTATGATACAAATGACATAAGGAATATTGCGATAACACACGGTGCGATCACAAGTATCATATTATCTGCAAAATCGTCATGAACAGGAGGTATAACCATATCACTTAAATGATAATTAGTAATATCTGCTACGAAAACACCCACTGTAGACAGGAGTGCTGTATAAAGAACCATTGTCTTGTTGTAATAAAGAGATGCCACCAGCATTGGGAATATCCATACGATCATGGCTGTATAGGATAAAGAGGTATTGAGGATTGTACATATTAAAACTGCGAGAGCTATAACTATATATTTTATACATTTACCCTCATTGTTTTTTAATACATCTATAAATATGGTTGGGATAAAAGCCAGCATACAGCATACACCCATACATGAACATAGAATTACAAAATTACACTGTCCTCCTATATATGTAAAAACCCAATATAAAAGTATAAGTATCAAAAATAATCTCATGCATTTTGATGCGATATGATTGATCTTAATATAATTGTCACTTAATAGCCTGTTACTTTCCATATTATAATCCCCAAACCTTCTATCACCCTAATAATTAACGATCAGATCATCACTGCAGATCACCAGAAGAAACGATATCTCCATCGCTCCATATCTTTTCGATGTTGTAAA
Source organism: uncultured Coprococcus sp. (assembly GCA_934277375.1). Taxonomy (GTDB): domain Bacteria; phylum Bacillota; class Clostridia; order Lachnospirales; family Lachnospiraceae; genus Coprococcus. The sequence goes on from CAKQTZ010000003.1 coordinate 201,699, forward strand.
ATCTTCTGGATTCCTCAGAGAATATATGAACAATTATATCATAGTAATCAAGTAAAATCCATCCGCCTTCGGAATATCCTTCTACTCCCTTATGAGAATATCCTGCATCGTGCATATTATCTTCAACGTTATCACACAATGCCTGAACCTGTTTTTTGTTTGTTCCATCAGCTATAATTATATAGTCACATAAGGTTGATATCTTGCTTATATCGATTATCTTAACATCAAACGCTTTCTTTTCCTCCAGGGCAGCGCATGCAATCTTAACCATTTCTTTTGAATCTGACATATTTTTCCTCACTATCTTTTTCCTCGTCAAATACATGTTGTTTAAATCATTCAGAAATCTGTGTGACGTAATATTTATATGTCATGACAGACATCTCGTCCACATCACCACATTTTTCATTATCTAGATAACTGAGAGTATTCTTTAATATGTGGACAACGCTTGCATCTATGTCCGTGAAGGCTTCGTTCCTTATCTTGTCTATCTCAGGAAGCGGCTTTCGGTTAGGCTCAATATAATCAGCCACAAATACTATTTTTTCCAGTATAGTCATGTCTGGTTTACCTGTTGTATGGAATTCTATGGCAGATAGAATTTCTTCATCATCGACACCATACTTTTCCCTTGCATAGAATGCGCCAAGCTTTGCGTGTAAAAGCTCAGGGTTAGTAAGTTCGACCTGGCTTATTGTAAGTCCGTGTTTTTTGCATCTCGCTATCTTCTCGTCTGCAGACAGACATTTGGCGCAGTCGTGCAACAGTCCAGCGGTCAGGGCTTTATCTACATCAGCTCCATGGACCATGGCCAAACAGCCTGACACATATTCCACTCCAAGTGAATGCTCAAATCTTTTCTTTGTGAGCTTGTTTTCAAGGCGCTCACGCATCTCAAATCTGTTCATCTTATCTCCTATATGTTGCAAATGTTCAAGTATAAGTAATCAAGTACAGGTATTTAATATATGTTATTACACCTTCCAGATCAAACGTGATATAGATCATTGTTCTTGATATATGTCATCACGTTATCGGGAACCATATCCCTGATATCTTCTCCCGACCTCACAGCAGCTCTTATATCACTTGAGGATATATCGTGCTGGTGGATGTACTCCTGACGGATATCGGATGCCGGAAACAGGCTGCGCAGACTTGCTATCTTATTATTGATCATCTCCTCAGAAACTCCAATTCTTGTTGTGACAAGCAGCGTTGCAAGCCCTGATATGATGTCAGGGCTGTGCCAGTGGTCAAAATACATAATGGAATCCCCGCCCATAATAAAATACCAGTGAACATCTGGATATAATTCGTGAAGAGCTTCAAGTGTATCTGAGGTGTATGTGACCCCAGGACGTCTGATCTCAAAATCAGAATACTCCAACCCATTTATGCCATCTATGGCAAGCTTTATCATGTTGACCCGATGATCTGTAGTAACTTCATTGGAAATATTTTTATAACCAGGCTTATTGTTGGGCATCACAAGCACTTTATCCAGTCTGAACTGTTCCAGTGCCTGTACGCCAAGCTCTATATGTCCATTGTGAATAGGATTGAATGTTCCTCCGAGTATACCTACATGTCCTGCTTTTTGTGTCAGCATGGCTTATTCCCCCTATGGAAGCTCGATCTTCTTATGTTCCTTTGACTCCTTGTACAGAACGATCTTTCTGCCGATCACCTGAACTACCTGTGAGTGGGTTCTCTCACCGAGCATCGCTGCTATCTCACGAGGATCGTCAAGACAGTTCTTAAGAACAGAGATCTTGATGAGTTCTCTGGCTTCAAGAGCCTCTGATACAGATTCTGTGAACTCAGGTGTGAGTGATGATTTGCCTATGTTGAGTATAGGCTGGGTAGTCTGTGCCAGCCCTTTTAAATATGCTCTCTGTTTGCTATTCATATATTTATTCCTTTACTTATAATAATCAAATTCAAGGAAATACATCCTTACCGTATCTCCGTCTACACAGCCAAGTCCCTCAAGCTGTGCAAGTATTCCGTTGTCTCTGAGGAACTTCTGAAAGAAATCAAAGCCCTTCTCGGATTCAAGATTGGTATATCCGAGCATCTTCTCGATTCGTGGACCTTCAACGATATATACGCCCTCCTCCTCGTCAGACTTTCTGACCTCAAATGGAAGCTCTGGGTCGTCCTGCATAGAAAGATCTATTTCAGGTTCAAACTCTATGATCTCCCTTGGAGACTGTTTTACAAGGTCATTGACATACCAGAGAAGTTCATTGATGCCCTTTCCTGACACTGCAGATATAGGGAATATCTTATAGCCCTTATCCTCTGGAAATTCCTCTTTGAGCATCTCTATGACTGTCTCATAACCAATTTCATCCAGCAGATCAACCTTATTGGCTGCTATAACCTGCGGACGGTTCTCGATGTCTTTGTTGTACTTTTTAAGTTCCTCGTTGATGACGTGTATATCATTGATGGGATCTCTTCCATCCACCGAGGCCGCATCCACGATATGGATTATAACCTTTGTACGCTCGATATGTCTTAAGAACTGAAGTCCGAGACCTGTTCCTTCTGACGCGCCTTCTATGATACCAGGAATATCCGCGATCACGAAGCCATTCTTGTCTCCGAGATCAACCACACCAAGATTAGGAACCAATGTGGTGAAATGATATGCCGCGATCTTAGGCCGGGCATTCGTGACCCTTGCAAGGAATGTTGATTTGCCCACACTTGGGTAGCCGACAAGACCTACATCCGCGATACACTTAAGCTCGAGATCAACTGTGAGCTCTTTTGCCGGTTGACCCGGCTGTGCATACTTTGGCGCCTGCATGGTGGAGGTGACATATGTTCTGTTTCCTCGGCCGCCACGGCCTCCTTTAAGGAATATAACAGGTTCCTTTTTATAAGCCATATCAAGTATGACCTTGCCTGTCTCTGAATCCTTTACTACAGTTCCAGGGGGAACCTTGAGCACGATATCGGCACCGTTGCTGCCATGGCAGTTCTTTTTGCCGCCCTCTTCACCGTCTCCGGCTCTGTATTTTGTTACATGTCTATAGTTAGTGAGCGTGTTCATTCCCTCGTCAACAACAAAGATAACGTCACCACCATTACCTCCGTCGCCACCATCAGGACCACCGTTCGGAACATATTTCTCTCTTCTAAAGGATACATGTCCGTCGCCGCCCTTGCCTGATCTCACATATATTCTGGCTCTATCGGCAAACATAATATACCGCCTTTCTATGTCAGATATTCTCTATCGAATATTCAATGTCTAAACTACCTGTGTCAAGTTCTGCAGATATATCTGCACACTATTCTATAGTATACCCCATATCTGCGCTTTTGTCTGTAAAAAAAGACTGGAATAATAAAATTACTCCAGTCTCTTGATAGTATTACTTATATATATCCAATATTACTCGTTAACTACTGGATAGATAGAAACCTGCTTCTTGTCTCTACCCTTTCTCTCAAATCTAACGATACCATCAGCTGTAGCGAACAGTGTGTCATCTCCGCCGATACCTACGTTAAGACCTGGATGAATCTTTGTTCCACGCTGTCTGTAAAGAATATTACCAGCCTTTACAAACTGACCGTCAGCTCTCTTAGCACCAAGTCTCTTGGACTCTGAGTCTCTGCCGTTCTTTGTAGAACCTACACCTTTCTTATGAGCGAAAAACTGAAGTTCCATCTTCATCATGTCAATTACACCTCCTTAAAGGTCATACAAATATAATCGCCATAGGACTCTTCGATTCCGGAAATACCAATCACAAGCGCCTGCAACAAAGTCTGCGCCTTTACATCAGGTGCCTCTGTGAACATGAAATCCATGTGTCCGCACTCCTGATCGCAGTCAAGTGTGAAATTCACATCTGAAAGCTTTTCAATAGAGTTCAGGATGGTTATCGTGATCGCTGAAACAGCGCTACAGACGATATCCTGTCCAGGATCATCATATTCCGCATGTCCATCTGTCTTAAATCCTATATATTCCGAATTGCTGTTCTGATAAATAACTACATCAATCATGTCTTATAATCGATACAATCAATACCAATTAAGCGTTGATCTTCTTGATCTCAACCTTAGTATATGACTGTCTGTGACCATTCTTCTTGTGATAGCCAGTCTTTCTCTTGTACTTGTAAACAATAACTTTCTTAGACTTGCCTTCACCAACTACTGATGCTGTTACAGATGCATTAGCAACTGCATCTCCACACTTAACGTCTGAATCAGTGCTTACTAAGATAACATCATCAAATGTTACTTCGCTTCCAGCCTCTGCTGCGAGCTTTTCAACCTTGATTACGTCTCCTTCAGCTACCTTGTACTGCTTACCGCCTGTTGCTATAATTGCGTACATGGTTAATACCTCCTTAATCAAACTCGCCAGTTTTGGTGGTGTCTGTTGACACACTTATACCTAACTGTGCGGCATACTCATATAATCTACCATTGAGATGATTATTTGTCAATAATTTTCTTATATTTTTCCTATATTTTTCATATGATCTCCGATTTCACCCAGAAAATCTTTAGAACAATGTCATCAGAGCTTAACCATTTCGTGAAGCGGTCTCTTCAACTTCTTTCTAGTCAGTTCTATAAGTCCAAGTTTTGTGATATCTACAAATTTTGCTGGTACCGGATCATCTGCCAGCTCTCTTACCAGAGTATCACGTATCCTGAGGATATCATCGGGATTCTTCATATTTATAAAGTCTATGACTATTATTCCGGACAGATTGCGGAGTCTTAACTGACGGCATGTCTCGATGGCTGCCTCGGTGTTGACCTTCAGCATGTGATGTTCCATATCTCTGCCAGATATGGCTTTGCCGGTATTAACATCAACCACCACCATGGCCTCTGTCTGCTGGATTATAAGGTAGGCCCCTGACTTTAACCATACTTTCTCCTTTAGAGCACCCTCCACCTCTTTATTGAGGTTGTAGATTGCTGAGAGCGGACATCCCATATCGGTATGAAGTGTTATGTCAATTGTTCCAGGCTGTTTTTTTTCTTTGTAATCCTCAAATGCATGGAATATTTCTTCATCATCCGTTACCAGTGAATCCAGCTTATTGCTTCCCATGAAGGTTATATTTTCTATGTATTCAGGAGGATTCCGGTACAGGCATGAGAAGCATTTTCTTGTGGCTGCGGTCTTCAGGATCTGCTGAAGACGACCGCCCAGTTCATTCAGCTCACGTCTTATAAGCTCCGGATCTGCATCTGCAGCATTTGTTCTGATGATACATCCCATATTATCCGGGAGAGTATTCCTTGCAATATCCTTCAGTTCATCCCTAAGCTTCCTGTTGCTTATCTTGTTCGATACTCCTATCTGTGATCCTGTGTGGACCACGCAGTAATCTCCACGGATGGTGAGTTCAGAAGAACCGACAGGATTCTTAGTCTTGACAGCATCCCGGCTGATCTGAACGATTATCTCATCACCGATCCTGAGCTTTGTGTGCTCCCTGCCATCGGCATATATGATATCATTATCATCCAGACTGTAGTAGCAGGGAAGTCTGTCACCATAATCCACGAAGCAGGCATTTATATTATTTACAATATTTGCCACCTTGCCCACATAGATATTGCCAAGAACTGTACTGCTCTCAGACAGATTCAGATCAGTGACTTCTCCGTCCTGTATAACTGCCTGTAATATTTTGTTGTTGTAGTGTGTAACTACCAGCTTTCTCATGTGATATTCCCCTTATAATCTTTCAAATATACGGTCAGTCATACTCTTAAAATGATGAACCGGCTCTATATAGAGGCATTATATTGCCATCAGGGCCATCCATGTATGTCTCCAGCCTGTGTATATGATAGTGAAACTGATTGTGGCTTACACCTGCATATGCACAGAGTGCCTGCATGACCAGCTCTGGCTTAAGGTTATATTCACTTCCGGTGGAAAGGAGCATATATATCTTATCATCCCTCAGCTCGCAGGTCATGATACCTGGCTTTATATTCTCCTCGCGTTCGCTCTTCTTAGTTTTTTTCAGTATAACTATCTCATTCTGTAACATGAACGATTCCACATTGCCCAATATTGAGCTCCGTTCTTCTTCATCCGCCTTGTCAAGAAATGAGATCACATAGTCCGATGCAGACACGACTGACATGGAGTTCTTAGCATTATCGGGTAGAAGGACACACTCAGTGACCTTCATCTCATCAACAGATACAGCATTCAGAGCTTCAATCATCTCCTTGGAAGTTGTAACGGATTCAAATTCGCCATCAAAATATTCACCGTCAGATGTGATTCCCATAGCCAGCGGAGCGGCAAATGATATGATCTGATGAGGTGAGTAGCCTTTGGAATAGCTTACATCCAGACCGGCGCGTCTTATTTCTTTTTGGAAATACCGCATGACGTCAAGATGACCTATGAATCTCAGATTGCCGAGCTTGGAGTATTTAATTCTTATTTTCAAAGCAAACACCTCCTCCAAATCTTGCGGCACCACAGCCAGAACACTGCTGTCTGCAGTTAGGAGTTACCTTTTCATTCTGTGCATTATCCCACTCTCTCTCAAGAAACTTTCTTGTGACGCCGATGTCGATGAAATCCCAAGGCAGTATCTCATCCACGCTTCTGTCCCTGTAAGTGTAGAAATCTATATCCAGACCATGTTTTGCCATGGCGTTATCCCAGTTTTCTTTTTTGAAGAATTCTGTCCATGCATCAAATATCTGCCCGACCTTATAGACGTCATATATTACATCGCATAGCTTCCTGTCGCCTCTTGCAAGCAGTCCTTCAAGTATGGTGATATCTGCCTCGTGGTACTGGAATTTGAGGCTCTTGTGATTCTTTTCTTCACGGAACTTATCCTTTACAAAGTATGCACGTTTTACGAATTCCTCAGGTCTGATCATCGGAGTCCACTGGAATGGGGTGAATGGCTTTGGCACAAAGTATGATGCCGATGCTGTGACCATGACACGTCCGTTTCGTTCTTCTCTTGGTATATTTGCAAAGAAAAGCTCTGTGATCTCCTCTGACAGATCTGCAATTCCTGCAATATCGTCATATGTCTCAGTAGGAAGTCCCATCATGAAGTAAAGCTTTACCTTGTCCCAACCGCCCTTGAAAGCTTTCAGGGCACCATCCATTATGTTCTCCTTGGTGAGGCCCTTGTTTATGACATTTCTGAGTCTCTGTGTTCCAGCCTCCGGAGCAAATGTAAGGGAACTTTTCTTCACGTCCTGGATCTTGCTCATGACATCCAGTGAGAAGGCATCTATACGCAGTGAAGGAAGAGAGATATTAACATGCTCATTATCCATCTTCTCGATCAGACAGTCTGTGAGCTCTGGGAGCTCCTCGTAATCACTGGATGACAGACTGCTGAAGGTTATCTCTTCATGTCCTGTGCTTGCCAGCATCTTCTCAGCATAGCCTTTTAACAGATTGACATCCTTGGGTCTGGTTGGTCTGTATATCATTCCAGCCTGACAGAATCTACAGCCTCTTATACATCCACGCATGATCTCAAGCACTACCCTGTCCTGTGTGAGTTTCATAAATGACACAACAGGCTTTTCGGGGTATGTGACTTTGCTGTGATCCATGACTACCGTCTTGGTTATTGTGGCAGGCACATCAACATATTTAGGTGCAAATGAAGCTATCGTTCCATCTTCCTTGTATGTGACCTCATAGAGCTCAGGAACATATAATCCCGGAATGTTGGACACCTTTATGAGAAATTCTTCCCTGGTCATATCAGAGTGCTTATACACCTTGTATAGCTCCAGAAGTGCATCATAGGATACTTCACCCTCACCCATATAAAATATGTCAAAGAAGTCTGCTATAGGCTCAGGGTTATATGAACATGGTCCTCCGCCTATAACAAGTGTATCTCCCTTTTTCCTGTCCCTCGTGCGGAGTGGGATCCCAGCCAGATCGAGCACCTGAAGAATGTTGGTGTAGCACATCTCATATTGGAGTGTTATTCCAAGAAAATCAAAACCCTTTATAGGATCCTGGGATTCCAGGGCGAACAGAGGTATATCGTGCTCCCTCATCTCCGCATCAAGGTCGGGCCATGGTGAGTAAACCCTCTCACACCATGTATCCTCTCTTCTGTTGAACATATCATACAATATCTGAATACCGAGATGAGACATTCCTATCTCGTATACATCAGGGAAACACATGCAGAAACGCACATCCACCTTATCCTTGTCCTTCATAACACTGTTGTACTCTCCGCCTATGTATCTGGCGGGCTTTTCAACCTTCATCAGTATTTCGTCCGGTAAAGCTAATTTTCTCATAAAATAATATCCTTAAAAAATCCTTTTAATCTTATTATCTAATATTTCACAAAAGAAATATTCAATTACAGTAAAAGAGATGCGCACGAAATACGGAGGTTCCGTGCGCATCCTCAATATCTATATCGTATTGGTAAATGGGATTCTGTAACACCTGATCCAATATTAGTTCTTGAAACTATGGATAGGGGCAGGAATACGTCCACCTCTGTTTACGAATTTATCACATGCAAATCTGTTGACGGGCATGATAGGCGCATATCCAAGAAGACCGCCAAATTCAGCCTGATCTCCTACAGTTTTGCCTATAACAGGTATAAGTCTGACTGCGGTTGTCTTCTGGTTGATCATACCGAGAGCCATCTCATCAGCGATGATTCCAGATATTGTTGCAGGTGATGTATCACCAGGAATTGCGATCATATCAAGACCTACTGAACATACGCAAGTCATGGCCTCAAGTTTTTCAAGAGTTAATGCTCCGGCTGAAACTGCATCAATCATTCTCTGGTCCTCAGATACCGGAATAAATGCACCGGAGAGTCCGCCTACATATGATGAAGCCATAACTCCACCCTTCTTTACCTGATCGTTAAGAAGTGCAAGTGCCGCTGTTGTACCAGGAGCTCCTGCGTATTCAAGACCGATCTCCTCAAGGATCTCTCCGACACTGTCTCCAACTGCAGGTGTTGGGGCAAGTGACAGGTCAACTATACCGAATGGAACGCCGAGCATCTTGGATGCTTCCTTTGCAACTAGCTGTCCAACTCTGGTTACCTTGAATGCTGTCTTCTTGATGGTCTCACAGAGTACCTCAAAGTTCTCACCTCTGACATTCTCAAGGGCTTTCTTTACAACACCAGGGCCACTGACTCCGACATTGATAACACAGTCTCCTTCTGTGACACCGTGGAATGCACCAGCCATAAATGGGTTATCATCAGGTGCATTACAGAATACAACAAGCTTTGCACAGCCTATTGAATCTGCTTCCTTAGTGAGCTCAGCTGTATCTCTGATCATCTCTCCGAGGAGCTTGACTGCGTCCATATCTATACCGGTCTTGGTTGAGCCTACATTTATAGAGCTGCACACCTTTCCCGTACTTGAAAGAGCCTCAGGGATTGAACGGATAAGAAGTTCATCTGCAGGAGTCATCCCCTTATTTACAAGGGCTGAATATCCTCCGATGAAGTTGACACCGATGGTGTCTGCCGCTCTGTCAAGAGCCTTTGCGATCTTCACGAAATCACCGGTGGTCTTACATACTGAGCCACCAACAAGTGCTATCGGTGTTACAGAAACTCTCTTGTTGACGATAGGTATACCATATCTTCTTGATATCTCCTGACCGGTTGATACAAGATCCTTGGCATATGTTGTTATCTTGTTATATATCTTTGTACATGTATCATCCACATCTGTGCCTACACAATCCAAGAGACTGATTCCCATTGTGATGGTACGAACATCCAGATTCATGTCTGAGATCATCTTATTGGTCTCGATTACTTCATTTATGCTAATCATGTATATCCTCTTTTCTGTCTGTCAGACTGTATGTTATTAGATTCTGTGCATTGTCTCAAAGATCTTCTCGTGCTGTACCTTAATCTGTACGCCGATCTCTTCTCCGATCTGTCCGAGCTCTGATGCGATGAGCTCTGTTGATTTGGATGACTCCTGTGTATCAACCACCATCATCATGTTGAAGTACCCTGCAACTATAGTCTGTGATATGTCAAGTATATTGATCTGGTTGTTTGCCAGATATACACATACCTTAGCTGTGATTCCCACGCTGTCCTTACCTACTACAGTTATGATTCTTTTTTTCATTTCATTTATCCTCCTTGTTGATGATGGAGCCTGTACATACAGAACCCATCTTTATTCACTCCTAAAAATTCAGCCTACGCCTCTATGGCAGTCATAGGCATGTCTCTTCTGGCTACTGCCAGTCCAAATTCCCTTACATCACTGGCGTATGAATTGTTCTCAAGCTCCAGCTTGACTGTCTCGTATGCCAGCTCTTCAAAATTATTCTCCTTGCTCAGATGTCCAAGAAGAATACCCTTCACATGATCATTCAGAAGCCTGTAGATGAGCTGCCCGGATAATTCGTTGGACAGGTGACCATAATTGCCAAGAATACGTCTTTTGAGGTAATAAGGATAGGGACCTGCCTCAAGCATTCTGACATCATGATTGGCTTCAACTACCATTATATCTGAGTTGTCAAGCTTATCTACTATATAATCATTATAATTGCCCATATCTGTTGCTATGGACACCTTTTTACCATCTCCATACAGGCTGTAGCATACCGGATCCGCTGCGTCATGCCAGATGGATGAAGGATCAACCGTTATATCCTTTATCAGTATCTTTTCATCTGGACGGATCTCATGAAACAGTCCTTCATCGATATTGCCAAGGGATGACATCTTCTTCATCTCTGCTATGGTTCCCGCAGTGGCATATATAGGAACGCTATGCTTTCTCGCCAAAACACCTATACCCTTCACATGGTCTATATGCTCATGCGTTACAAGAACACCATCAAGCTCAGATGGTTTTATTCCCTCATCCTTAAGGGCGTTTTCGACCCTCTTGCAGCTTATCCCTACATCTACAAGAAGATGGGTGTCGCTATTGCCGACGTAATAACAGTTACCGCTGCTACCACTTGCTATACTTAGTAATTTCATAATCTACTCTTCTATTGTAATTTATTTGCACCATGTGACTGCGCGGTCCATGGCTTGAGATCCATATGACTGTAATATATTCTGTCAAAACCCTCAAGCTCACCGAGATTCACTGCAGTCAGAGTCTCTTTAAACGCATATATTCTATCAATAAAACTCTCATCAATCAAGCACTTATGTGCTCCGTGCAGGGATGTATTTCCTGCAAATTCTGCTTTTCCCAGAAAACCGTCCGGGAAAAGTCCAAGGCTTACAGCACTTGATATATTGAGACTGCATCCAAATCCACCTGCCAGATACACACGGGATATGTCCGCCGCCGTTATCCCTGCCATGTCCATGAGGGATTCTATACCTGCACATATGGCGGCCTTTGCAAGGAGAAAGCTTCTGATCATATCCATGTCAATCGTCACTCCACCCGCAAGTCTGTAGCCTCCATCTATATACTGATCAGCCAGGACACCATCGTCATTCACAATATGCATCAGATTGAGCCTGTTCAGCAGATCAAAGGCTGTGGTCGGTGCAGCAACACCTCTCCTCAGCATACCTTCGAAAGCAGGACCACACGCACAAGAGGTGGCATAGCCAATCCCCTTCTTTGCAAGTATAAGCTCTCCATTTGTTCCAAGATCGGCAAACAACTGATATTTGTCTGATCTGTCAATATCACAGACAATGGCTCCGCACAGTGCATCCGCTCCCACAAATGCACTTAGATTTGGAAGGCATGTGACTTCCGCACTGCCAAATCTTTTATCGTCAAAAAAATCTTTTCCTGATATTGTCATGCTGTCGGGATTTCTGATCTCAAATGGAGCATGCCCCAGATTATCAAGAAGCAGGCGTTCGAGTATAGCATTCATGGTCGTATTCCCGGATATCATTATGCGTGATATATCCACCAGATCAGATGTCATATCTGAAATCTCCGAGGAAAGTTTGTTGACTACAGAGTTTCTGAGCTTTGCCAGTCCATCTTCTGTGGAGCCCGTTCTGATCCTTGATATGACATCGCTGCCGTATTCAATCTGTGGATTCATAAATCCACATCTGCCAGTAACACTTCCATTAGACATATCGATCTTTTCTATGGCGATGGTCGTGGTGCCAAGATCTATAGCTATGCCAATACCATGGATATCGCCATGATATATGCTGTGTGAATCATCAGCAGTCTTGTATGCAGCAAGGACTGACGTGTTATCCTCACATATGGTTACATGGATGTTATCAGTGATAGTGTATGTACAGCTTTTTACCGTGCCTGCACCTTCTACATCCACCAGACACCTCTGACATCTTCCAAGTCCTCCGCAGTTACCGCTGAATACATATCCGGCACCACACAGCACCTTAAAGAGATTGTCGCCACGTTTGCATGAGATTTTTCTGTTGTCATTTACTGTTAAAATAAGTTCATCTTTAATCATCAATATCAATTATAATTAATTATATATTCCCTTTGTCATGACTTCCTTTGGCTTGTAACCTTTATCAGCAAGTGTGTTAATGATTAGCTGCTTGTGCTCAGGGCCAAACGCCTCCATAGTGATAACAAGCTCAACTGCTGAATTTCTGTTGATGGATACGAACTGGTTGTGCTCAAGCTTGATGACATTTCCCTGGAGATCGGCTATAACCTTTGAAATGTTCATGAGTGCTCCCGGCTTGTCAGGAAGAAGGGTTGAAACAGTGAATATTCTGCTTCTAGCAATAAGTCCATGCTGTACAAGTGAGGCAAATGTTATCATATCCATATTACCTCCTGACAGTATACTTACAACCTTCGCGCCCTTTACATCGAGATGCTTAAGTGCTGCCACCGTGAGAAGACCTGAGTTCTCAACGAGAAGCTTGTGGTTCTCAAGCATATCGAGGAATGAAACAATAAGTTCATTATCCTCTACAGTTATAATATCGTCTATGTTCTTCTGGATATATGGGAATATCTTGCTTCCAGGTGTCTTGACAGCGGTTCCATCCGCTATTGTGTCAACATATGGAAGTGTCGTAACCTTCTTATTCTTCAGTGAAACCTGCATACAGTTTGCACCAGCAGGCTCAACACCTATGACCTTGATGTTCGGATTCATCATCTTGGCAAGTGTAGACACACCTGTTGCCAGACCGCCACCTCCGATAGGAACAAGGATGTAATCAACAAAAGGAAGCTCCTTTATGATCTCCATTGCAACCGAGCCCTGGCCTGTGGCTACATCTAGATCATCGAATGGGTGAATGAACGTATAACCCTTGTCCTCTGCAAGCTCCAGAGCGTATGCACATGACTCATCGTATACATCTCCATACAGTATTACATCTGCGCCGTATGCCTTGGTTCTGTTTACCTTGATGAGTGGTGTGGATGAAGGCATGACGATGGTGGCTTTCACTCCATATGCCTTGGCAGCATATGCAACACCCTGGGCGTGATTTCCAGCTGAAGCCGTAATAAGACCCTTCTGTCTCTCTTCGTCTGAAAGAGTGCTTATCTTGTAATATGCACCTCTGATCTTGTATGCGCCGGTCTTCTGAAGATTCTCAGGCTTGAAGTATACCTTGTTGCCTGTTATTCCGCTGAAATAGTCACTGTATATAAGCTTTGTAGGGAGGACAACCTTCTGTACAATGTCGTATGCCTCCTCGAATTTCGCAAGTGTCAGTTTGTCTGTTGTGTTCTGTTCTGCCATTTGTTAATGTCTCCTTATGTAAAAATCCTTTTGAATATCATATATAAGTTGTGCGCAAATATAAGTACATTCGCATACATACATATGATCATTATATTACATGTCATCACCGATAAGCATATCAATCTCGGATCTGTCTTCATCAAAATCTGCAAACAATGCATTTACATACTCCTGAGGATCAAATCTCTGAAGATCACCGATCTTCTCACCCACTCCGATAAACTTGACCGGTACATCAAGCTCTGCCTGGATCGCTATCGCAATACCACCCTTGGCAGTTCCGTCAAGCTTAGTGATAACTATACCGTCAAGCTCTGTTACATTACTGAATTGTCTGGCCTGTTCAAGGGCATTCTGACCGGTTGTTCCGTCGAGAACGATGAGAGCCTCGACATTTGCCTCCGGATAATCCCTTGTAATAATCCTTCTCATCTTGGCAAGCTCATCCATGAGATTCTTCTTGTTGTGAAGTCTTCCCGCTGTATCAACTAGAAGGATATCTGTGTTTCTGGCCTTTGCCGCTGCTACAGCATCATATACAACAGCTGCTGGATCAGCACCTTCATTGTGTGATATCACGTCAACCTGCGCTCTGTCTGCCCATGTTTTCAACTGATCTATAGCAGCAGCTCTGAAGGTATCCGCAGCCGCTATAAGAACCTTTTTACCTCTCTGTCTGTACTGCGCAGCAAGCTTTCCAATAGTTGTTGTCTTACCGACTCCATTTACTCCGATCACAAGAACAACAGAGGTCTTGTTTTCGAAATCATAAGCCGATTCATCTACTGACATCTGATTTTTGATAATGTTGATCACCAGTTCCTTGCAGGCGGCAGGCTCCTTGATATGAGAGTCCTCCACTTTTTTCTTCAGATCCTCAATTACCTTTTCAGTAGTCTCGTATCCCATGTCCGCCATGATGAAAGTTTCCTCAAGATTTTCATAGAAATCGTCATCGATATGAGATGCGCCGAATACGTCTGTAAAGCTTTCAACTATACTGTCTCTTGTCTTAGCAAGTCCTGCTTTCAGTCTTGCAAAAAATCCTTTTTTCTCCTTTTCCTCTGCCATGACATTCCTCCTGTTTGATATCTTATATTATTTATCAAGATCGTTCTCTATTAGATTAACTGAAACAAGGGTAGATACACCTTTTTCCTGCATGGTTATACCATACAGTATATCAGCAGCCTCCATAGTTCCCTTTCTATGCGATATTACTATAAACTGTGTGTCCTTTGTAAGTCTGTTCAGGTACTGTGCAAAACGCCTTACATTTGAATCATCCAAGGCCGCCTCTATCTCGTCAAGCAGACAGAATGGCGATGGCTTGAGACTCTGTATCGCAAATAAAAGAGCGATGGCTGTAAGGGATTTCTCCCCACCTGATAACTGCATCATATTCTGAAGCTTCTTTCCTGGTGGCTGTGCAATGATTCTGATACCAGTCTCTAGAAGATCGTCGGTATCGACAAGCTCCAGTGCACCTCTTCCACCTCCGAACAGTTCTTTGAATACCTTGTCAAACATGACCTGTATCTCCTTGAACTTTTCGGCAAACTGTTCCTGCATTGATTTTTCCAGTTCTGCTATGATATTGACAAGGTTTGTCTCTGCACTGACTATATCATCATGCTGGCCCTTCAGGAATTCATAACGTTCAGAAACCTCTTTATAATCCTCAATCGCATTGACGTTGACATCTCCGAGAGATTTGATCTTGGCTTTCACTGCAACGATCTCTTTTTTCAGTGCAGGGAGTTCTGGAAGGTCATCATCCTTAAGTTCCTGTGCGCTGCTGTATGTAAGCTCATATTCCTCCCACATATAGTTGCCAAGCTCATCTGACTTCTCAGTATTTTTCTCTATAATAGAAGTGAGCTTGTATGAATCCTTCTCAAGACCAGCGATATGCTCAGACAATTCCTCACGTCTGGCAAAGAACTCCTTGTGACTCTGCTGCAATTCTTCTCTTTTAGCAGAAAATTCTGTCACCTTATCTTCATTCTCCGAGATATTAGCTGTTCTGTTCTCTATATCAGCCTTGATATGTGCTATCTTGTCCTCAAGTTCTGTAATCTCGGTAAATGATGTCTCAACTCTGCCTGTAAAACTCTCAAGTTCTTCTCTGTATTTGTCTATATCGATATTGATTCTCTGTATATTCTCAACTATAAAGTCATCTCTCTGTTTGATAGAGTTGTATTTGAGCATGAGCTCAGAAACTCTTGCATTTGCAGCATTGAGTTTATCTTTATTTTCCTGCCCCTGCCCCTCGAGTTCTTCAATCCTTGCCTCTGCCTCAAGTCTCATGGCTTCGTGTTTCTTATTGTTATCTGCCAGTGAGCTCTTATTGTTATTTATCTCTGTTATCTGGTTATTTAACTCGGCAACTTCCTTTTCAATAGATGCAAATACTTTTTCTGATTCAGCAAGCTTTTCTTTTACCTGATCAATACTCATTGTGAGTGTATTTTTCTTAAGATATGCCTGCTGGAGCTGGCTGTTATATTTGTCTATATCTGCTCTCAGCTGATCCCTGGTCGTCTTGAGCTGGACATCGAGATCTGCAGCTTTGGCTGCGGTCGACTTGAGGTTTGCTATCTGTTCTTTGAGCTCATCAAGTTCTCTCTTTCTTCCAAGAAGATTACTTGAATTTCTGAAAGCTCCTCCGGTCATGGATCCACCAGGGTTTATAAGCTCGCCCTCTATGGTTACAAGTCTTAAAGACTGATTATTCTTTCGGGCGACAGAAAGAGCATTGTCAATATTGTCTACCACTATAATCCTTCCGAGAAGATTCTTGACAAGAGTATCAAATTTAGAATCTACTTCCACAAGATCAGAAGCAACACCTATTACACCCTTCTCCCGGAGTACGTCATTCCTAACTGATCCTCTGTCAGTTATAGTGTTCAAAGGCAGAAATGTAGCTCTTCCGAGTCTGTTAGTTTTCAGATATGATATCATCCTTTTAGCGGTTGCATCATCCTCTGTAACAATATTCTGTATACTTCCACCCAGAGCAGTCTCAACTGCAACTTCATATTTCTGATTTACAGTTATTATATCAGCAACAACACCTATAATGCCTGGATTCCATTGCTTTTGCTCCATTACACGTCTTATACTGTTGCCGTAACCATCATATCTCTCAGTAATATTTCTGAGTGCCTCCATCTTGGATTCTGTGGCAGACAGTTTTTCATTTGTGTTATGAATAAGCTCACGATTAACTTTATTCCTGTTCTGGTTATCAGTCAGCTGATCAGTGGCTCTGTCGAGTCCGGTGAGAATGACTTTCACATCTGCTTCGAGCTTTTCAAGCTGCTCTGAAAGCTGCTCATACTCTTTTTTATCGCCGGCATCATCGCTCTTGAACTGCAGAAGTCGCTGATTGAGCTGGGTTTTCCTGAAATTGATATTCTCGAGCATGGCATCATATCTTCCAACTTTCGCCTGAAGATTACCACTCTCATGCATATATTCGATGATGTCCGCTTTGCAGTCTTCTATCTCTTTCTGACATTCATCAATATATTTACTCATCTCTGAGCTTTCTGCCTGTGCAGCATGCAGAGCTTTCTCCACATCTGATATTGTATCATCCATGTTATTCTTCTGAGCTGTGTATTCCGATAATTCCTTTTCGCCCGCTTCAATCTGACTGTTTATCCTGTCTATCTGCTCATGAATATTTTTGTCATTCATCTTGAGGGTGATTATCTGCTGATTTATTACATTTATCTCTCCCTCTGCGCGCTCCTTTGCCAGTCTGCTCTCATGAATCTCATTTTTAGATGAGTCGATGATAGAATCAAGCTGTTCTATGGAAGTCTCGATCTGATCATACTCTTCCTTAGTCTGCTCATATGCCTGTTTGCTCTCATCAATATCGTCATTTACGATCTTAAGTCTGTTCTGATCCTCATCCAGAGCGGTTTTAAGTCTTGCCGTCTCCAGAAGAAAGGCGTTTACATCGAGTTTTTTTAATTCATTCTTGAACGCAAGATATTTTCTTGCTGTCTCTGACTGCTCTTTTAAAGGACCGACCTGTTTTTCCAGCTCTTTCAGTATATCGTTTACTCGGCTGAGGTTGTCCCTCTCCGCCTCAAGTGATTTCTCAGCAGCAGCCTTGTTCTTCTTGAACTTTACGATTCCTGCAGCCTCATCAAAAAGCTCTCTTCTCTCCTCAGGTTTACCGTTGAGGATCTTTTCTATCTGTCCCTGTCCGATGATTGAGTAACCTTCTTTTCCGATACCAGTATCAAAGAAAAGAGAGTATACATCCTTCAGTCTGCTGACAGTTCCATTTATCAGATATTCAGACTCACCGGAACGATAAACTCTTCTGGCAACAGTTACCTCATTATAATCTATAGGCAGACTGTGATCGCTGTTATCGAGCGTTATAGCAACATATGCCGATCCCTGAGGCTTTCTGAGCTGTGTACCAGAAAATATTACATCCTCCATCTTCGAGCCTCGGAGACTTTTGGCACTCTGTTCTCCAAGAACCCATCTGACCGCATCCGCCACATTGCTTTTTCCCGAACCATTTGGTCCTACGATACATGTTATTCCATGATTGAATTTGAATACTATCTTATTTGCAAATGATTTAAAACCATTTACTTCTATACTCTTTAAATACATATATTAATCCTGCTTTTTTCTTAGTTGTAACAGTGTCTTATAAGCTGCCATCTGCTCAGAATTCTTTCGGTTTGAACCTTCTCCTCTTGCTGTAGCATGACCATCGATAATGGCGTCAGATATAAATATCTTGCTATGTTCAGGACCCTTCTCCTCTATAAGTTTATACTTGAGAACTTTGCCATGCTTCTGGCAGAACTCCTGAAGTGTTGATTTTGCATCATAAAATAATGATTTGGTCTCAACATCGTCAAGCAGGAATTCATGGACAAATTTTTTAGCCGGATCCATTCCACCATCAAGATACATAGCACCGAGAACTGATTCAAAAAGATCACACAGAATGGATTTCCTTGTTCTTCCCCCTGTCTGGGCCTCACCTTTACTCAGTCGTACATACTCGCCATAGCCAAGGCTCTCAGATACCTGCGACAATGTAAATTCACACACAAGGCTTGCCCTGAGCTTAGTGAGTCTGCCCTCCTCATACTCTTTCTTTTTGAGAAAAAGATATTCGCTCACTATGTATTCCAAAATGGCATCACCAAGAAATTCAAGTCTCTCATATGACTCCGTCTTATTCACCCTAAGTTCATTAGCATATGATGTATGAGTCATTGCGGTTATCAAGAGATTGATATCCTTGAATTTGTATCCAATCTTTTTTTCAAGCTCACCATAATCATTCATTATGCCTGCTCCTCACTCAGTTTTTCAGCGATCTTGGCGTTGACTCCTGTTTCACTGAAATTGATACACTGGAATATAGCACTCTTTACTTCTTCATTGTGTGAATTACCATGGATCTTCACAACAAGTCCCTTGAGTCCCAGAAGAGGCGCTCCACCTTTGGTCTTGGCATTGAACCGCTCCTTGAGTTCGCCGAGTGAGCCTTTTATAAGTGCACCACCTATCTTTGATTTAAATGATGACATAACAGCTTTCTTGATCTCTCCGAGCAGCATCTTGGCAAGACCCTCATACAGCTTGAGGATGACATTTCCTACAAATGCCTCACACACAATGACATCAGCAGCGCCGTTTGGAATCTCTCGTGCCTCTATACTTCCTACAAAGTTGATATCCTTACATTCCTTGAGCAGAGGATAAGTCTCTTTTACAAGCGCATTTCCCTTTTCTTCCTCGTCGCCAATGTTGACTATGGCAACTCTTGGCTTCTCGATCTTTTCGATATTTTCCATATATATGGAACCCATCTTGGCAAACTGAAGGAGATGCTCAGGTCGTGCATCCACATTCGCACCACAATCTATGAGCAGTGAGTATCCCTTGGTTGTAGGGATAAGCGGTGCAAGAGGTGATCGCTTCACACCCTTAGATCTTCCAACTATAAGCTGACCTCCCGCAAGGATGGCTCCTGAACTTCCGGCAGATATGATCGCATCTGCCTCGCCATTTTTAACCATATTCATTCCAACTGTAAGGGATGAATCCTTTTTGCTTCTGATTGCCTGTACAGGTGCATCGTGACATGTAATCTCCTCTGTACAGTTCTTTATCTCTATCTTGGAGCTGTCATATGTATACTTTGCAAGTTCTCCTTGTATGACAGCTTCTTTTCCAGTGAGAATAATGTGAGCCTTTGCTCCTTCGTTCACAGCTTCCACAGCACCTCTGATGATCCATTCCGGTGCATAATCTCCGCCCATAGCATCCACTACAATTCTTGTATCGCCCATATCATAATTCTCCTATCTTACGTGTATTATGGGATATCCCCACCAAATAATTATTTTTAGGTGCAAACGCACAAGGTCATTATATATTTCTGAATTGTCAAAGTCAAATATTTCAGTGTAATTATGTATTCTCTATATATGAATGTAAATGCACGAAAAAAGACCTTTCTTATCATTGTGTAATAAGAAAGGTCTGTTTATTATTCTACTCAAATATCAAGTGAGTACTGGAAATTACTCAGCAACTGAGATAATCTCTTTCTTGTTGTATGAACCGCAGTTCTTACAAACTCTGTGTGGAACCATTAACTCGCCACACTTGCTGCACTTAACTAATGCTGGTGCAGACATCTTCCAGTTAGCTCTTCTCTTATCTCTTCTTGCCTTTGAGCTCTTATTCTTTGGACAAATTGACATTATTCACACCTCCTCAATTCTTTAAGATGTCATTAAAAACTGATAATCTCGGATCAGGAACAAAATCATCACAGCTACATGTGCCATGATTCAGATTCGTTCCACACACCTTACAGAGTCCTTTGCAGTCTTTCCTGCATAAGATCTGTATTGGAACTAAACCCATCAGTTCCTTTTTCAACAGTGCGTCCATATCGATATTACAGTCTTCAAAATAGCTTAACTCATCTATCTCATCTACCTTATCAGAATCCAAAACGGAAGTATCAATAAGTGTATCGATATCTATATGGAAAGTTCTCTCGAACTCCTCCAGGCATCTGTCACACACAAGCTCCATGACAACATCAGTGCTGCCTGTCACTTTAACTCTGTTCTTACCGTCATTAGCCAGGTTAAGTTGAAAATCATCTGCCTGTCCAACACGGTAATCCATTCCCTTAAACTGGAAACTATCAAAGTCTACATGTACTTCAACGCTTTTAGTCAATCCCTCAGTGGATAAAATCTCAGATAAATCAATTAACATAATATCTCCTAAAAATCGCACATCTGCTATTATACATATACGGATATTTATTGTCAACAAAATTTTGCAAAATTTTTATACAATTCCGTCAACTGGATTCTGTTGAATCACAGCTATATTATTTTGTGACAAGTTCAACTGTTTCTCTTGCGATGGCAAGCTCCTCGTTAGTAG
This sequence comes from uncultured Coprococcus sp., assembly GCA_934277375.1. GTDB lineage: Bacteria > Bacillota > Clostridia > Lachnospirales > Lachnospiraceae > Coprococcus. Next base: position 222,910 of record CAKQTZ010000003.1, read on the forward strand.
GAACCACCCATACCTGAACCTTTGAAGATTCTGTGGATATCTTCTGCTCTTCTCCGCGGATCTCGTTCAGGGTCTCGTCTATATCAATACCCATAAATGAGAGATCCATGGTTGAAACTCTTCTCACATATGGATTATTCTCTCCGATACCCGCTGTAAATGCTATTGCATCAAGGCCACCCATTGCTGCTGCATATGCTCCAATATATTTCTTGACGCTGTAGCAGAATACATCGAGCGCAAGTCTGCATCTATCGTTGCCTTCCTTCATTCCTGCATCAAGATCTCTGAAATCACTTGACACACCTGACAGGCCTGACACACCTGACTTCTTGTTGAGGATGTTTGTTATCTCCTCAATGGTCTTTCCCTCTTTACCTGCAATAAATTCCAATATAGCGGGATCTATATCACCGCTTCTTGTTCCCATAGGAAGACCTGCAAGAGGTGTGAGTCCCATAGAAGTATCCACCGACTTGCCACCATCGACAGCTGTGATGCTTGATCCATTGCCAAGATGGCACACAATAAGCTTGGTATCTTTGATATCCCTGCCTATGAGCTCTGCCAGTCTCTTGGATACAAAGCTGTGGCTTGTTCCGTGGAAACCATATCTTCTTATCTTGTAATTCTCGTAATACTCATAAGGAATAGCGTATGTATACGCCTTATCAGGCATGGTCTGATGGAACGCTGTATCAAATACTGCAACCATAGGTACTCCTGGCATATGAGCCTGACATGCCCTGATTCCTATAAGATTTGCAGGATTATGAAGTGGTGCCAGATCATTGCACTCTTCTATGGCTGCCATAACATCATCTGTTATGACCACTGAATTAGCAAACTTCTCACCACCGTGAACTATTCTGTGTCCAACAGCATCGATCTCAGCCAGAGACGCTATAGCTCCCTTATCCTGATCAAGAAGAGCATCAAGGACATACTTTACAGCAGCATTGTGATCCGGCATAGCTGCGTCCACTGTATACTTATCCTTTCCCATGGTCTGGTGTGTGAGCTTTCCATCGATTCCTATCCTCTCACACAGTCCCTTTGCTATAACTGCCTCGGTATCAGAGTCAATAAGCTGATACTTCAGTGATGAACTACCACAATTAATTACAAGAACCTTCATTTCCATCCTCCTGCACAACAAATGTGTAAATAAATCATCGTCTAAAATCTAAAATTATCTCTCTTTTGGTGTTACCTTCATTCTGCCATCTTCCTGGGCCTGGGCCTGAATGGCTGTTATGGCAACAACACCAACTATATCATCCGCAACACAGCCTCTTGACAGATCGTTTACAGGCTTTGCAATACCCTGTGTAACAGGACCATATGCATCAGCCTTTGCAAGTCTCTGAACAAGCTTGTATCCGATGTTCGCTGCATCAAGATCAGGGAACACAAGTACATTGGCATGTCCGGCAACCTTGCTTCCAGGTGCCTTGGATGCTGCAACCTCTGGGACAAGTGCTGCATCTGACTGGAGTTCACCATCACACAGCAGATCAGGAAACTCTGCGTTCACGATCTCTGTTGCCTCAATAACCTTGTCAACGTCAGGGTGCTTTGCGCTGCCCTTTGTCGAGTGTGACAACATGGCTACAACAGGTGTCTCGTCAACCAGAAGTTCAAATGACTTGGCTGACTGCTCAGCAATATCTGCAAGCTCTGACGCTGAAGGGCTCTGGTTAAGTCCTGCATCTGCAAATACGAATGTTCCGTTGGCACCATACTGACAGTCTGGAACAACAACCAGGAAGAACGCCGATACGATTCTTGTTCCCGGCGCAGTCTTCAGTGTCTGGAGTGCTGCACGAAGAACATCTGCAGACGCATTGATCGCACCTGCAACCATTCCATCTGCATCATCCTGTTTAACCATCATACATCCAAAATATAATGGATTTGTTAAAAGCAGTTCCTTAGCTCTTGCCTCGGTCATGCCCTTTTTCCTTCTCATCTCTACAAAAGCATCTACGTATTCATCAAACTTCTCATAATTCTTAGGGTCAACAAATGATGCTCCGCTGAGATCGATATCACCAGCTCTGCTCATGATATCTTCCTTGTCTCCAACCAGGATAATGTTCGCAATGCCCTCTGCCAATACCTTGCCGGCTGCCTCGATTGTTCTCATGTCTGATGTCTCAGGCAGTACGATCGTTTTCTTATTCTGTTTGGCTTTTTCTTTTAACTGATCAATAAACTTCATGTTTATTTCCCCCTTTGAAATAATGAAAACACACATGAATAAAGTGTAACGCATCGCCCCATTATTCTCAATAGAAATAGCCAAAAAAATTGTCTTTTTATCCGTACAATCCGTGATAATAACTAAAATAACTAACTATCAATTTCCATCGCAAGCCTAAGCTGCTCTTTCAATTTTACTAAATCACCCGAATTGTCTATCTTTTTCGTGCAATTTCGATCATAATAGCTGTCAGGCTCCTGGGAAGCTATAACTTTACTGGCTTTTTCCTCAGTAAAGTTTCTGTAAGAACAGAGTCTTTCTATTCTCTTATCAAGATCAGCATACACAAACCACATCTCATCACATATGTCAAGATATCCGTCCTGAATGAGAAGTGCAGCCTCCAGAACATACAGTTCACACCCATTTGTCCGCTGCTGTTCTATTGATTCAAGTATTGCCTGCTTTACATTAGGATGTGTTATGGAGTTTAAAACCTCAAGCTCCTTCTGATCACCGAACACTATAGTTGACAATCTTGATCTGTCAATCTGCCCATCAGCACCCAATATCTCTCTGCCAAAGTGCTCCACTATGTCCCTGTATGACTTTTGTCCGGGTTCCATAAGACGGTGTGCCAGAGCATCAGCTTCCATGATAAATGCTCCATAATCCTGTTCCATAATCTTAAGCACCGCAGTTTTACCCGAACCTATTCCTCCGGTTATTCCAATAATCTTCATGTTATTTTGCCTCGTACCAGTTCTTTCCCGATGCCACGCCGACCTCAAGAGGTACAGTCATGTCTGCTGCATGCATCATCTCGTCCACCAGAATATTTTTAACTGTATCGACTTCATCCCCGGCAGCTTCTATGAGCAGTTCATCGTGTATCTGAAGTATGAGCCTTGATTTAAGTCCAAGCTCTTTGAGTTTCATATTCACCCTCACCATGGCTATCTTGATTATATCTGCAGCTGTTCCCTGTATAGGAGAATTCATGGCAACTCTCTCGCCAAAGCTACGCTGCATAAAATTTGATGACTTGAGTTCCGGAATTGGTCTGATCCTTCCGAACATAGTTGTCACATAGCCATTCTCTTTTGCATGAGCCACCTGTTCATCAAGATACTGCTTAATGCTCTTATATGTGTCATAATACTTGGCAATGAAATCCGATGCTTCTTTTCTGGATATTCCAAGATCCTCGCTCAGACCAAAAGCACTGATCCCGTATACAATTCCAAAGTTGACAGCCTTGGCATGTCTTCTCTGCAGCGGTGTTACCTCATCAATAGGTACCTCAAACACTTCAGATGCAGTTGTGGCGTGGATATCTACATTATTCAGGAATGCATTTTTCATAACCTCATCGCCCGACAGATGCGCAAGCACACGCAATTCTACCTGTGAATAATCCGCATCAACAAATACATATCCATCTTTTGGAATAAAAGCCTTTCTGATAAGCCTGCCAAGTTCAAGTTTCATAGGAATATTCTGTAGATTAGGCTCCGTAGAGCTTATTCTACCTGTTGCTGTTATCGTCTGGTTAAATGTTCCGTGTATCCTGCCATCATCAGAGATATAATTCACAAGTCCAACCGCATAGGTGGAATTGAGCTTTGTCAACTGCCTGTACTCCAAAATATCACTGATGATCGGGTGTTCATTTTTCACCTTTTCAAGTACATCAACGCTGGTAGAATAACCGGTCTTGGTCTTTTTTCCTCCCGGAATTCCGAGTTCTTCAAAAAGGACAGGACCTAACTGCTTCGGCGAATTTATATTAAAATCCCTTCCTGCATAACCGATGATGGAATCATGAAGCTCCTGTATCCTTGCCTCCAGCTTCTTACTGTAAAGCTCCAGCTCTTCCCTGTCCACCCGTATTCCACGCTTCTCCATATCGTAGAGGGTATATATGGTAGGTAACTCCACATCCATATACAGATCGTACATGCCTTCGCATTTGAGTTTTTTCATAACAACATCATAAGCCTGGAATGATACAGCAGCTTTATATGAGAACAGTTCCAAAAAGTTATCACTTATAAAGGTAAAGAGATTTAACTCCTCTTTGCCCGTAAGCTCTTTCTCTGATGGAATTATATTGCCCAGGTATTCCTTAGCGATATCGTCATAATCATATGAATCCTCAAGTGGGTTAAGCAGATATGCAGCAACTCCTATGTCCACGACGTTTTCATCTTTTTCTGAAAATTCAAGCGACCTGAGTGTTCTTTTCAGATCATCAAAGCATATGGTTATACCCTCGTCTCTGAGTTTGTATATTAGTTTTTCAGCCTCTTCCGGAGCTATTCCTGAAGAACAGTTTATAATGTATACATTCTGGACATCGCATGAAAGCGCAATACCAAGAAGCATTCCATCATTCTGTATAACATATGCTCCAATCCTTCCGGCGGATCTGGCACCATTTTCTATCTCCTGAAATTCTGATATATCATTTACAACAGTTATATCCGGTTTCAGCTCACTCACAGTCTGCTGACTGTCAAATTTCTTTAACAGGCTCTTGAATTCCAGCCGTTTAAACATGTTGTAAGAATCATCATTAAATACATTCTGATATACTGTATCATCCAGACTTATGTCAAGATCGCAGTCAAGTTTGATAGTTGCAAGGTCTCTTGACATAATTGCCTGTTCAGAAAATTCAGCAAGATTCTTCTGCGCCTTGGGCGGCTTGATCTCATCTAAATGACTGAGTGCTTCGTCTATTGATCCCCATTGCTGAATGATCTTGGAAGCAGTTTTTTCACCTATGCCAGGAACCCCTGGAATGTTGTCTGACGTATCGCCCATAAGTCCTTTCATATCTATAAACTGCACAGGTGTTACACCATAAAGAGCTTTTACATCATCAGCATAATAGTTTTCAACAGTTGTTCCTCCTGCCTTGGTCTTAGGAATCCTAATAAGGATATTGTCAGTTGCAAGCTGCAGAAGGTCTCTGTCTCCAGAAACAATAACAACCTTATAGCCCTCGGAATCAAAACGTCTGGAAAGTGTACCTATTATGTCATCCGCTTCATATCCGCCCTTTTCAACGATGGTAATATTCATGGTTTTTAGGACATCCTTCATCAAAGGCACCTGCTCACGGAGTTCCTCAGGCATCGGCTTTCTGGTTCCTTTATATTCCTTGAACATAATATGTCTGAATGTAGGCTGCTTTACATCAAACGCCACACAGACATTTGTCGGCTTTTCCTCATCGATTATCTTAAAAATAATATTGAGGAATCCCAGAACGGCATTTGTATGGATTCCCTCATAATTTGTCAGATCAGGCAGTCCATAGAATGCCCTGTTAAGTATACTGTGTCCATCTATCAATAAAATCTTCTTATCGTTTTCCGGCATAAAAACCCCCACTTATCGCATCTATTCCAATCCAGCATGTGTCTCATTGTATTTTTTTACATTCTTCATAAATGTAAGCCCCTCATCTTCTTTTTCTTCCTGATTCTCATAGTATAAATCTATATCCGTCACGTCATATTTTGAATCATCCAAAAGTTTTTGTCCAAATATCTCTGCATAGTAATACTTTGGCTGTTCTGCCAGTTTTGAATTCTGTTCATACGTGTAAACCTTATCCAATGCGCCGCTATACAACCATATAAGCCCGGCAACCACCGCAGCTATCACCACAAGGATGGTTGAATTGGCAATTCTCTTCACAGCGGTAAGCCTGTTCATCTCTTCATCAAGCCTGTTGTTCAACGAGTCCTTAAAGTCAGTTGATATATTATCCGACTCATCAAGCTGTTTCATACCAACTATAAGAGTATAATAAATGTCCAGCTCCTCATAGCAGTTTTTACACGATCTGACATGCTTAATAAACTCTCTGAGTTCGTCATCAGGGAGTTTATTCTCGATAAATGCCATTATCTTAGACTGAGCTTCCAAACAATTCATATTTCCTACCCTTTAGTTAATTTCAAACGATCCATCATCATGTGTATTTTCTATTTTTCTAATGACAAGAAAATATGGTTCGCCTTTCTCTGGAATAACCTGGACGCGATCTCCTACCTTGTGTCCCATTATTGCCTTGCCTATAGGTGATACATTACTGACTCTTCCATCGAGCACGTCTGCTCTAACACTGGTTACCACACGGTATGTCTCTTCCTCGTCATCATCTTCAAAATATACAGTTACTGTATTATCAATTCCTACCTCATCGTCAGCAGAAGTGTCATCTATGACATCAGCCGTTCTCACAAGTCTGTCCAGATACCTGATCCGCCTCTCATTAGCATTCTTGTCCTTTTTAGCTGCGTAATACTCAAAGTTCTCGCTGAGATCCCCTTGTGCCCTGGCTTCTTTCACCGCTTCAAGCTTCTCTTTTCTGACTACGCATTTTCTATATTCTATCTCCTGTTCCATCTTCTCGATGTCTTTTCTTGTCAGCTGCTTACCCATATAAATACGCCTCCAAATCTACCGCAATACTTTATATATACTATCACAAAATCAATACAAAGTAAAATGAGGTATTGTTGTTTGAAATACCGCAGGCATCGGCCGGGACATCGTACAGTCACAGCCGCCAGCTCACTGCTTGCATAAAAAATACCCGGTAACCACTGCATGCAGTAATTACCGGGTAAATATATACGTTTATATATAGTCAGAATTAGTTGTTGATAAGCTTGTCTGACTCGTTGTTCCAGCTGTAAAGTGCTCTGATCTGCTCTCCAACCTTCTCTGATGGATGCTCTGAAGCAAGCTTTCTCATAGCCTTGAAGTGAACTTGACGACCTGCTGGTGACATGTCAAGGAGGAACTCCTTAGCAAATGTACCATCCTGGATGTCCTTAAGGATCTGCTTCATAGCCTTCTTTGTCTCAGCTGTAACGATCTTAGGACCTGTTACATAATCGCCGTACTCAGCTGTGTTAGAGATTGAATATCTCATTCCAGCGAAACCTGACTGGTAGATAAGATCTACGATAAGCTTCATCTCGTGGATACACTCGAAGTAAGCGTTTCTTGGATCATAACCAGCCTCGCAAAGTGTCTCGAAACCAGCCTGCATAAGTGCACAAACACCACCGCAAAGAACTGCCTGCTCACCGAAGAGGTCTGTCTCTGTCTCTGTTCTGAATGTAGTCTCAAGAACACCAGCTCTTGCTCCACCGATTGCAAGTGCATATGCAAGTGCGATGTCAAGTGCCTTACCTGTAGCATCCTGCTCTACAGCAACAAGACAAGGTGTACCCTTTCCTGCCTGGTACTCTGAACGTACTGTGTGTCCAGGTGCCTTTGGTGCGATCATTGTTACATCAACATCCTTTGGTGGCTTGATACAACCAAAGTGAATATTGAATCCATGAGCGAACATAAGCATGTTGCCTGGCTCGAGGTTTGGCTCGATATCCTTCTTGTACATATCTGCCTGTAACTCGTCGTTGATAAGAATCATAATTATATCAGCCTGCTTTGCAGCCTCAGCAGCTGTATATACCTTAAATCCCTGTGCCTCAGCCTTAGCCCATGACTTGCTTCCTTCGTAAAGACCGATGATGACATTGCATCCTGACTCCTTAGCGTTGAGGGCATGCGCATGACCCTGACTACCATATCCTATGATTGCAATTGTCTTTCCATCAAGTAATGAAAGATTACAATCCTGCTGATAATAAATCTTTGCTTCTGCCATTTCTTTAATCCTCCTAAATATGTATAAAATGACTTATATATTAACTACCACTTGGATAATTAAAAACGTGTTAACCTCTGATGAGACCTGTGAGACCTGTACGCACAAGCTCAACTATCTCATGTCCATCGAGCAGTCTGAGGAACGCTTCACACTTGGTGGTTGTTCCTGTAAGTTCTATAATAACCGAATCTTTTGAAACGTCAACTATATTTGCCCTAAAAATATCTGCAACTGAGATAATATCCTTCCTCTCAGATGGATCCGCCTTGACCTTGACAAGTACAAGCTCTCTGCACACAGACTTACCCGGCTCAAGTTCCACGATATTCACTACATCCTCAAGTTTGTTGAGCTGTTTTTTGATCTGGATGAGGCTGGCTTCATCGCCGCTGACCGCAACAGTCATTCTGGAATAAGCAGGATTCTCGGTCTCTCCTACTGTCACACTGTCAATGTTATAACCTCTTCTACTGAACAGTCCTGACACTCTGCTCAAAACTCCCGATGTGTTGTCAACAAGCAGTGACAAAACAATATTACCCATCTATATGTACCACCTTTCAACTCGTCTCTATAAAATGTTCTAAATTATTATAGTTATAAACCTCTTTAATGTCAATTTATAACGTAAATTTTATAATTATTTTTATTGGCTGTATTCTGATATTTTTTGTTGTATAATCATTAAAACGCCAAAACTTATAGTGATATACCTATTTTTTTCGAATTTTTATTCTATGCCCAGCAGTTTCTTTACCACAACAACGCAGTTGGCAGCGTCCTCGGAATATCCGTCTGCACCAATCTCTTCGGCGTAGCTCTCTGTTATAACTGCACCGCCTATAACAACCTTGCTGTCAAGTCCATTTTCCTTCACAGCCTCAACAACATCCTTCATCTTTACCATCGTTGTCGTCATAAGTGCCGACAGCCCGATGATGCTTGCGTTGTTATCTTTCGCAGCCTGTATTATCACATCACAAGGAACATCCTTGCCAAGATCAATAACATTAAAACCATAATTTCTTAGCATAAGAACCACCAGATTCTTACCTATATCGTGAATATCACCTTCCACGGTTGCAACAACTATCGTAGGCATATCTGAGCTATCTTTATCCTTCAGTACCAGAGGGCTTATAACCCCTATCGCCATCTCCATGGTCTCGGCACTTGATATAAGCTGTGGCAGAAAATATTTCTTCTTCTCGAACAGCCTGCCCACCTCATTTATAGCCCCTATCAGATCATTGTCTATGATGGTCTGTGGATCAGCACCGCTGTCAAGCACAGCATGTACATCATCAAGTATAGTTCTTTTGTTTCCTTTGAGAACATCTATATAGATCTGACTTTTTCCTTCCAGGTCAGATCCTGCTTTACCGCTGGATGTACCCGTTCCCGTCGATGCAAGTTCAAGCGGTTTAACGTTCTCGATGTACCTGACATCACTTTCCTCCTTGAAGAGAAGCATATCAGATGCAAATGCCGCATTCATAAGCATAGTCTGAGAAGGATTGGCAATAGCCATAGTCAGTCCGCGTGAAATAGCCATGGTGAGGAATGCTGTATTTACGAACATTCTCTCAGGCAGTCCAAATGAAATATTAGACAGTCCACAGATGGTTGCAAGCCCATTGTTATAACAATAGTTTATGGTTTTCAGACAGTTGATAGCAGCATCCTTCTGGGCACCAACCGTTGCGACAAGTCCGTCTACAACAACATCGTTCTTCGTAAATCCCATCTCATACGCAGTGCCAAGCACTGTATTGATAATATCCTCCTTCTCCTGCGGACTTTCAGGAAGTCCTTTGTCTGACAAGGGCAGAAGAATGAACATGGCTCCGTATTTTCTAACAAGAGGAAGTATCTCTTCCATCTTTACCTTCTCAAGAGAAACTGAATTGACAAGCGCACGTCCCGGATAGATACGGAGTGCCGCCTCAAGTACCTCTGGTGAGCTGGAATCAAGGCACAGTGGAAGGTTGACGGCCTGCGATACCTGGTTCACAACCTTAAGCATCATCTCTCTCTCATCAATGCCGTTCATACCAACATTGATATCAAGTATAGAAGCCCCCTTATCAACCTGTTCCTCTGCCATATTCATCACTAGTTCCAGTGATCCCTCCCTGAGTTCAGCCTGGAGCTTCTTCTTTCCGGTTGGGTTGATCCTCTCACCAACGACTTTAAACGGTGCGTCAAGATCTATTATCAGTGATGAACGTTCCGATGATATACATCTAACATGCTCTGAACTTATATCAGGTACAGGCATCTGTGAAGCCATGTCTGCAAGAGCCTTTATGTGTTCAGGTCTCGTACCGCAGCACCCGCCGACCATTCCAGCACCAGCCTCAATGATCATCTTCATGTCCTCTGCGAATTCTTCAGGGGTCATACGGTAAATACTCTTATCATTTACAAGTTCAGGCATCCCGGCGTTTGGCTTTGCAAACACAGGAATAAATGCAATACTCTTCATCTGTCTGACAAGCTCCACCATCTTATCCGGTCCAGTTGAACAGTTTACACCTATGGCTGCAACACCAAGATTCTGCAAAACATTTACCGCGGTCACAGGATCTGTTCCGTACAGTGTCCGTCCATCCTCGTTGAATGTCAGGCTGGCAATTATAGGGAGATCTGATACCTCATTTGCCGCAATAATCGCAGCTCTGGTCTCTGCAAGGCTCATCATGGTCTCGACCACAAGCAAGTCACATCCACTCTCATCTATGACCTTTATCTGCTCTTTGTATACATCAACCAGCTCTTCAAACTGCAGCTTTCCCATGGGATAAAGCATCTCACCGGTCATGGTGATATCTCCTGCAACCAGGCCGTGACCTGCAGCCTTGACCGCTTTCTTAGACAATTCAACAAGTCTTCTGTTCATATCCTCAAGATCATCTGCAAGCCCATATTCGTTGAGTTTTATTCTGTTGCATGTGAATGTTGGTGCATACAGGATATCTGTACCCGCATTAAGATATGCAACCTGCAGATCAAACATGATCTGGGGATGCTCAAGTATCCACTTCTCAGGGCACACGCCAAGAGGCATTCCGGCATCCATGAGGTTTGTACCTGTGGCTCCGTCAAGTATAAGTATCTTATCATCAAACAGTCTGCGAAAATCTGTCTTATTCATATTGTATCTCCTCGTGCTCAGGCCTGATCCAGCCCTTCATCTGTTATTTTTCCATTACCGTCAGCTGCGGCAGTTGCAAGCATATCACATCTCTCGTTGCCGGGATTGCCTGCGTGTCCCTTGACCCACAGAAATTCTACATTGTGTGGTGCTTTTGCCGCAAGCAGGCGTTCCCATAGATCACGGTTTTTTACGGGCTCGTTCTTGCCGCGCTTCCAGCCTTTTTTAATCCAGCCATCTATCCAGTGCTGGTTAAACGCATTACACAGGTATTGTGAATCTGAATAAAGCTTTACATTACACGGCTTTATGAGAGCTTCAAGTCCAACTATAGCCGCCATAAGTTCCATACGGTTGTTTGTGGTTTTAATATATCCCTGACTATATTCCCTCTCATGAAGCTGTCCCTTTGCGTCAACAAACTGAAGAACAGCCCCATAACCGCCAGGGCCATTCGGATTGCCTCTCGCCGATCCATCTGTATATAGAATTACATCCATCCTTTTTTCTCCAATTATTGTCACTAATTATTTATGATTTGTTTATGTCCTTACATGCTTTCGAGAAAAGCAATAACAAGCCTCTGCAGCTTTTCCGCGGCAGCGTCTCCAGCTTTGATTATATCGTCATGTGACAGTTCAGCGCCGAGCCCCGCAGCCTTGTTGCACACCGATGAAAGCCCTGCAACACGCATTCCCATGTGTCTTGCAGCTATTGCTTCACATACTGTACTCATGCCTACCGCATCGGCTCCAAGGCTTCTATACATGCGTATTTCAGCCGGAGTCTCATATTGCGGACCGGTGACCTGAATATATACACCAGGCTTATATGGCAGCTGCACCTGATCGCAGCAACGCTTTAAAATGTCAATAAATTCAGTATCATACACATGAGTCATATCAGGAAAACGAACACCAAACTTATCATAGTCATTGTATATAAGTGGTGACCTGACAAAAGATGATATATGATCCTCAATCACCATTATATCTCCAACGTCCAGCGAATCTGATATTCCTCCGGATGCATTGGTCAGTATAAGGTTCTTTACACCGAGCAATCCCAGCAATCTGACTGGCATGACGACCTGATCCATACTGTAGCCTTCATAGAAATGGACCCGTCCCTGCATAAGAATAACAGATCTGCCAGATAATCTGCCATATACAAATCTTCCCTTGTGTCCCTGAACCGTTGATACAGGGAATCCCAGAATATCAGCATAATTAATATATATCGGCGCGTCAACTGCATCAGCCATTTTTCCAAGTCCGCTTCCAAGTACTATCGCTGTATCAGGGATAACATCCGCTCCCAGGCATTTTTTCACATAATCTGCAGCTTTTTTTATAGTGTCATAGTTCACACAGACATCTTTCATATATTCACCACCATACCTCTGGTTTAAAAAAGGAGGTAAGCAACACCACTTACCTCCTTAAAATATAAGTAATAACGGAGACGGAGGGATTTGAACCCTCGCGCCGGTTGCCCGACCTACCGCATTTCGAGTGCGGACCCTTCAACCTCTTGGGTACGTCTCCAATTACACTTTAATAATAGCAGATAACGGGCATACCGTCATATACTATATTAAACAACTGTTCTGCGGCGGATACAGGGAGATTTACACAGCCATGTGATCCACCACTTTTATATATATCACCGCCAAATGAACTTCTCCATGACGCATCATGGAATCCAATTCCAAGTTCACCTATGAAAGGCATCCAGTACTTTACCGGAGTCTCGTAATCATCTCCAATAAGAACCGCAGGTGATTTGGTATACAGAATAGTATATACACCCTCTGGTGTTCTGTATTTGCCATTGTCAGCCAGACTTCCTGTTACACAATCTGAGTCCCACACAAGGTTGCCATCGACATACGCATAGACATGCTGCTGTCCAAAATCACATTCGACATAGGAATTGCCTATATCATCGCCGCCATCTCTATAAACCGCAGCGTAGCAGCTGAATTCAGGTGTATGACTTACAGATTCTCCTGCCTCGAGAAGGCTCATAAGTTCCTGCGTCTCACTGTCCTCGTCTATCAGCCATCCGTACCAGGTATTGGCAAGCGTTATAACTCTGCCATCATGTGTACTAAAATTTCTTGGAACTCCATATGTATCATACCTGCCGGCTATGTTGCTCACGTATTCCCGCACCTTATCCTCGGAAAATTTCCACTTCCCATCGTCGTTTATGATCCAGTCGCCATAATCCTCACTAGTCAATTTCCACGATATCTGATCAATCTCATACGTGATAGTCATACCAAGCATCTTTTCAAGCTCACTCTGTTCTTTTTTTAACTCATCACTGTCTGCAGTAACTTCTGCTTTATCATAGACATCAGTATCTGCAAGATCCAGAACAGAATCACCTTTGATAATCGCCTCATCTATTATACTGCATAATTTCTCAAAATCAAGATAATTTCCATCAGATTCCGGAATTATTACAGCTTTTCCATCTTCAATGGTGACATAAGCATCCACCGGCTTCTCCATCTTTGACTCATCTGTGAAATCATAACTGTGTAATATGTCCTTGAGCATATCGGTATTGTAGTCAGCAGAGTAACGCAATTCATAGTCTTTTCTCTGCAGCATATAGTATGGCCATAAAAATCCATTTTGCTCATTTATTATTTTTTTGGCAGTGACACTCGGCTGGATATTAAGGGCAATATCTTCTGGTCTGATGACATATTCACTTCCGTCAAGAGTCTTTAATGTCAGCGAATATCCAGATATGTACTCTTTGATATAACTGTCCACATCATCGATCGTGTAGAAAGAATAGTCAACTCCATTTATGTATGTCTTATAATTATAATGGAATAAAAACCATACAGAAATAGCTACATATGTACATATAACCACCGCAGCCATGACTATTCCAAATATCTTCAGTCCCTTGTGCGTCTTCTTTCCTTTCTCAGCAGGCTCATCGTCTGTGTATGTGTCATCTGTGAATATGTCATCACTCATAACCACATCTGAAGCTGCTGTTTCAAGAGTCTGCTCCTCTGAATTATCAGATGTATCTTTATCTGAAACAACGCCTTCAGAAACATCATCATCAAATATGGTTTCTCCATCTCCACCGTCAGTATCAAATATTGGATCTGCTCCATCTGATCTTTTCTCATCCCGGTGATCATCATGTTCTTCCGGCTCTTCGACGACATCAAATGCGGTGTCGAGTTTATCTGGCACAGCTTCCTCATCATCCTGCTCTATAACATCAAATGCAGAATCTGTTTTTTCTGTATGAGTTGCACTGTTTTTTGATCTGTTCTCAATTGTGTCATCGTTCATATCGTTGCACTCTTCCCCTTCACACATAATCCTAAGCGGACTTATGTCCAACATACATAATATTATATTGTATCAATGTATAATGCAACAATTAAATCTTTTTAAATATTGCATGTCTATCCGTGCAGTTTTATAACAACAAGGTCCGGTTCATTATTCACCCTGACTTTTATCGTATGCAGCCCAAGTCCGGCACTGACTATCATGTTCCGCCTTCCACATTTATACAACCCTTTGTAATATTTTGGAAAAAATCTTATCATCGGAGAGATAACCCCTCCAAGATGGGGAATAATCATCAGTCCTCCATGCACATGTCCAGACACAGTAAGATCAGCTCCCCACTGTGCATATTCTTCGAAATAATCTGGATCATGCCCGATCAGAATATTATAGGATGCCCCATTACATGCGGACAGCTCACTTTCCAGATATTCTTCACTCATGTAAAGCTTCTTAAATCTCCGATAATATTCAGGTGCCATATCAAGTCCATATATAGTGATGTTGTATTCATCAAGATATATATCTTCATTGATAAGCCAGGTGACATTATCTTTCGTGGATTCATACAGCTTCGTCCACATGTCTCCATATTTGTCATAGATAGATATCCTCATCTCGTGGTTGCCCTTGCCGATATATACAGGATAGCGCTTTCCTATCTCGTTCAGAAAACGGATTCCTATATCCACTGTAATTCCAGGCTTGCCAACTATCACATCTCCCGCCACAAGAATAAAATCCGGATCAACCTTCTCTATACATCTTATAAGTTTCTCATTATCCTGACCGAATTGTGCGTTATGCAGGTCAGAGATCATGACAATTCTGGCAGTTTTTTTTATGCGTCTATCCTTTATCTCATAATTTGAAAATGATATCCTGCGATTTTCTTTATTGCTTTCTATTATAATATTCACAAGGGTGATAACACCCGCCAGAACCACTACTGCCAAAAAATACTTCATTATCCAAACCTCAATATCCAAATTGTAATTTAAAAACTTTAACAAATGCATACTTCATACTCATTGAATCTACATTCTCTGCCGCATATATATTCACGCAGCCCAGACATCTGTCCCCTGCATAATAACTTATCTGTCCAAGTTTATCACCAGTTTTTACCGGCGCATTTATATTGTTTTTTATCTCAAGCTTTTTGGTTACATCCTCTGCGTTTTCACCAGTCAGAAGAATTCCCTCAAATTTCCGATCAGATTCAATTGTAACATAGTTACTGGTACCTTTGTCTATAGCAATTTTATCCTCCTGAAGAACTTTATCATCCGTATATTTGTGACAAAGGGAATATCCATAATCCAATAGCTTACATGCGTTATCATTTCTTATATCCTTGGTGTCCGCCCCCATTATCACTGCTATAAGCTGTATGCCGTCTCTGCTGGCAGTGGCAGACATACAGTATTTTGCAATGTTAGTATATCCTGTTTTCAGTCCTGTCGCACCTGTGTACATGTTAAGGAATTTATTTGTATTTACAAGATCAAACTGGCTTTCACCCCTGCGTGTTTTATGTATTATAGAATCCATCCATATTCCCGAATAATCAAAAATTGCCGGATATCTGGTTATCAGCTCCCTCGACATAAGAGCAATATCCCTGGCAGACATCTTATGTCCCTCAACATCAAGCCCACACGCATTTTTAAAGCACGCATTTTTCATTCCAAGCTTCCGGGCTTTTTCATTCATCATGTTCACAAAAGCTTCCTCCGAGCCTGCTATTTTCTCAGCCATTGCAACGGCTGCATCATTACCCGAAGCTATAATTATGCATTTTATCATATCTTCCACTGTCTGTTCTTCCCCGGCTTCAAAAAAGCACTGAGAACCACCCATAGATGCCGCATGTTCGCTCACCGTCACAATATCATCCATGCTTATCTGTTCTTTATCTATCGCTTCAAATGTCAGTAATAGTGTCATTATCTTCGTAACAGAAGCCGGTGCCATTGCTTCATCACTATTTTTTTCGTAGAGCACCTCCCCTGTCTGTGCCTCTATAAGAATACAGCTTGGTGATTCCAGATCGATACTCTGATTATCTTCTGCATTTGACTGTATTTTCCCGAATAGTATAGATATAAATAACATACATACGCCCATAATAAATGCTTTTTTTCTTCTGCTGTCACACTTTCGTGGCGGATTTTTCTTCTTCATTATTTCTCTTCTTCCAATGACATTTTGTATATTATATTGTTGTATTATCTATCAATATTCCTTTTATCCCACCAAATCAGTATTATTTTCTTTATTTTGTAAGATTTTTCTGATATAATAAGTGGTCAGAAAAAAGGAGGACATGTTTCATGAGTATGAAATTAGTTAAAAGAGTACCAACTGGCGATGAGATCAAGGAACTATACCCTCTTTCAAGCGAGTTGAAAGCCATCAAAGCCAGAAGAGATGAAGAGATCAGAAAAATTTTCGTAGGCGATGATGACCGATTTATATTTATCATCGGACCTTGTTCAGCGGATAACGAAGATGCTGTCTGCGATTACCAGAACCGCCTTGCAAAGGTTGCAGATGAAGTTAAAGATAAGATACTGGTTATTCCACGTATATATACCAATAAACCAAGAACTACCGGCGATGGATACAAGGGAATGCTTCATCAGCCTGATCCTACAAAATCTTCAGACATGCTTGAAGGTCTCTATGCCATCAGAAAGATGCACATCAGAGCCATCAGGGAGACCGGACTTACAGCCGCTGACGAGATGCTCTACTCAGAGAACTGGCAGTATGTTGATGATATCCTCTCATACGTTGCCATAGGCGCACGTTCTGTTGAAGATCAGCAGCACAGACTTACAGCCAGCGGAATGGATGTTCCTGTAGGAATGAAGAATCCGACAAGCGGTGACTACAATGTTATGATGAATTCCTGTATAGCAGGTCAGCATCATCACACATTCCTCTATTCTGGATGGGAGGCTCATACAGATGGCAATCCTCTTACACATTGTATATTGAGAGGTGCACTGAATAAGCACGGACAGTCTATATCAAACTATCACTATGAGGATCTCAGACTTCTTGCTGATACATATAAGAAGTTTAACCTTGTAAACCATGCCTGCATAGTTGATGCCAACCACAATAATTCCGGCAAGAAATTCATCGAGCAGCCAAGAATCGTTAAGGAGGTAATTCACAGCAGGAATTACGATCCTGAAATCAGGAATCTTGTAAAGGGTGTCATGGTTGAGAGTTATATTGAGGACGGCAACCAGCCTGTTGATGGTGGCTGCTACGGTAAATCTATCACAGATCCTTGTCTTGGATGGGATAAGACAGAGAGACTTCTCAAGGAAGTCGCGGATCTTCTCTAAAAATATAGTTTTAGCCTGTGTACTTATACAATTACATGCGTTGTGCTTATACAATAAAAGAACCGGCAGATCAAAACAATCTACCGGTTCTTTTTTATTTTCTCCGTTTCAGACATTCGCTTCACAGAGTCTGACAAGAATGCATCTTCCCAGAGATACATCCCCCATCATCTTATATTTACCTGTTGTATATGCGTATATAGGATCAACAACTTTTCCCAAAAGTCTCAATAGAACCGGAGCAGTAAATACATACTTGACGTTATACTCCCTGTCTTCATCCACAACAATATCAGCAATATGATCCCTTATATCTATGTAGAAAACCCCACTATCTTTGCCGATAACATTGAACTGAAGACTGCAATCCTCAATATCTTCCAGTTCCAACGATGCAAGAATGCTGCTGATACGCTCAACACATTCGTTATATGTCATACAAACACCCAATCTTTATAAGAACTCAAAGTCTGCATCCTCATCGCCATCGCCGATAAGTACCTGATTACGCTTTACTCCTTCTTCTACCTCTCCAACAATAAGCTCTTCATCTTCTTCCTCCTGAGCCGCCTGTGCACTCTTTCCTGTGAAAGCAGCAGGCTTAGGCTCTGCTGTAGGAGCCGCCTTTGGAGTCATCTTAAGTTTCTGAGGAGCATCACCGCCCTGAGACTTCATCTTGAGTTTTGTTATAGGGTCAGCCTCAACTGCAGCTTCAACCTTCTCTGCAGCTTCTGCAACCTTAGCGCTTGATCCACTCTTAAGTGCTTCCATCTCATCCTTGAGCTTAGCCAGCTCTGCCTTTGCATTGGCAATAACCTCATTAGCTTTCTTCTTTGCATCGTTAATGATCTTGTTTGCCTCGGCATTTGCTGCATTTGCTTCTTTCTTTGAACCAGGAGCTGCCTGCTCAAGCTGCTTCTCAAGTTCATAAATCTTTACACTGTTCTCCATGAGATTCTTTTTTGCGACCTCATTCTCGGACTCAAGTGCAGCATACTTAGTCTGTAAATCTGCATAATCCTCTGCAATAGTACGCAGAAAACTATTAACCTCATCCTTATTATATCCAAAAAGTCCTTTTTTAAAGGTTTTTGATTCAATCTGATCCTGTGTCATATTGTATAGTTCTCCTTTTCAGTATTATTTAACCTTCCACTTATAGAAGCTCCATTTGTAATTATATTAACAAATGGCATTTTTTTCAACAATATTGTGGGATTTTATAAAAATTTTCCAATATATTACATCTTTTTCTGTAATTTATCGAAAAACTATAGTTCATTGCTGTCGAGTAATATAGTAAAAGGTCCGTCATTTGACAAGTCTACTTTCATATCTGCACCAAATTCACCGTGCTCAACCACCGGCACAAATTCATGGCACCTTTCAATTATGTACTCATACATCTCATTGGCCATATCAGGTGCTCCTGCACCAGTAAATGATGGTCTGTTGCCCTTCCGGCAATCTGCGCACAGGGTAAACTGCGAAACGATCAGGAGTTGGCCGTTTACACTGTTTATATCGAGATTCGTCTTACCATTCTCATCGGCAAATATCCTCATCTTCACAAGCTTGTTTATCATCTTGTCAGCAATCTCTTTTGTATCCGAATCGTATACTCCTACAAACACCAGAAAGCCTTTCTGTATGCTGCCGATCACTTTGCCATCTACCTCTACTGACGCGTGATTTACACGCTGTATAACAAATTTCATATTATTTTACAAATCCTTTCATAATCTTTTTACAGACTATTCTATCAACAATATCATTTTGGCAGTTATTTTTTCGTACTATCTGTCCGACATGCTTATCGCTTCAACTGCTACACTGCCACCTCTTACAACTTCTATCCTGTTAGGGAAGCTCTCCTTGAACAGTTTTATGGCATTGTCATTCTTGGCATCTGTCTGGACACACTCAACAAGTACGGATTTCTTATTGTAATCAGTGATCTTGTATCCAAATGCATTTGCAATACGGAAAACCTCATCCTTATCTTCATTTGAGCAGCTGTTGACCTTGACATATAAGATCTCATTGTTGTGTATCGCGATATCGGTGTAGTCAACAACTTTTATTACCTCCACACTTCTGTTTAGCTGCTTTTTCACCTGCTCAAATGTCCTGTCGTCACTGGTGAAACCGATGGTCATTCTTGATATTGTCTCATCCTCGGTTACTCCAACTGTTATCGTATCTATATTGTATGATTTGCTTGAAAACAAACCTGAAATTCTTGCAAGAACACCTACTTCGTTTTCTACGAACAGGCATATCCATCTCTTCTTTACGCTCATTCTATATACCCCTTTCATCTGGATAATATACAAATTTATATATGTACATTCTATTACCGATATAAAATCAATTTATCAATATCAGCAGTCAAGTATCATGTCATTCAGTGACTTTCCACCCGGAACCATAGGAAATACATTAGCCGTAGGATCTATGAAGAACTCTATCACTGTAGGTCCGTTAGTATTTGCCCTGGCGGCCTCAAATGCCGACCTGATTTCCTCAGGCTTTGTAACTCTGATACCCTTTGCATCGTAGCTCTCTGCCAATTTTACAAAGTCAGGAGAATATTTTGGACAGCACTTGTCCGGATTCTGACAGTCTCTGTTGCATCTTCTTCTGTATCTGAGACATGTACTGCTGTATCTCTTGTTGAAGAACAACTCCTGCCACTGACGAACGTTGCCAAGGTAGCCGTTGTTAAGTATACAGAGGGTAACCGGAAGCTCCAAAGCAACTGCTGTTGCCATCTCCTGAATGTTCATCTGTACTCCTCCGTCTCCAGATATACAGATAACATCTTTATCCATGTTACCAAGCTTTGCACCTATGGCAGCAGGAAATCCATAACCCATGGTTCCAAGACCTCCAGAAGTTAAGAGCTGTTTGTTCTCGTCTATATCAATGTACTGTGTTGTCCAGAGCTGATTCTGTCCAACGTCAGTTGTAACGATGAGATTGCTGTACATATCGTTTATGGTCCTGATGATAGCCTCAGGGGTCACACCATCATATCTGTTCATGTTGATAGGATACTCAGCCTTGACATTCATAATGTCATCCACCCAGCCTTTGATATCAAGAGGTTCTGCATATTCAAGCATCTTGGATATGGCAACCTTTGCATCAGCAACGATAGGTATATCTACCTTTATATTTCTTGATATGGATGCTGCATCTATATCAACATGTATGATCTTGGCATTCTTGGCAAACGTATCTATAGTACCTGTTATTCGATCATTGAATCTACATCCGATGGAGAAAAGAACATCACTCTCCATGATAGCTTTGTTGGATGCCATGTTACCATGCATACCGATGTTACCTACATACAGTGGATGATCTGTAGGTATCGCACCTTTACCCATAATCGTGGTAACTACAGGGATTCCTGTCTTTTCAGCAAGTTTCTGCATTTCCTTTCTTGCCTGGGCGATATTTACACCACCACCACAGAGGAACACAGGCTTCTTTGCATTCTTAAGCTCCGCAAGGGCTCTCTTGATCTGTCCAACATGTACACCCTCTGAAGGCTTGTAACCTCTGATATTTACTTCTGTAGGATACTCGTCACTTCCCATGGCAAGCTGGATATCCTTTGGGATATCAACAACAACAGGTCCCGGTTTTCCAGTTCTTGCTATGTAAAAAGCATTTTTAATGATTCTTGCAAGATCCTCTCTCTTTCTTACTGTGACTGCGTACTTGCATATGCTTCTTGTAATTCCAACTATATCAACCTCCTGAAAAGCATCATTTCCAATAAGGTTCATTGGAACCTGGCCTGTAAAGCATACAAGCGGAACACTGTCGTAGTTGGCTGTTGCGATACCTGTTACAAGATTTGTCGCACCCGGCCCGCTTGTAACCAAACATACTCCAACTCTTCCTGTCGAACGTGCATATCCATCCGCCGCATGGACAAGCGCCTGCTCGTGTCTTGGAAGTATCATATCGATACCTTCTGCATCGTACAGTGCATCAAAAAGGTCTATCGCTGTTCCGCCAGGGTATGCGAACAGAGTGTCTACTCCCTCTTCCTGCAACGCTTTTACAAACATCTTTGCTCCATTGATCTCCATATCTTATACCTCCTGTAAAATTCATGATAATCTAAACTTACGCCTCGGGATGTATATATGCACCCCATGCATAGAAAAAGCCCTAAGCGCAACTGTTTTACGCTTAGGGCGAATATGTTCATATCCGTGGTACCACCTAAATTCAGACAAATGTCTGCACTCATCAGATACTATATAATATCTTATTCCTGTAACGGGGAAAACCGTTGAAGCCTACTCGAAAACCTATATATCTGATAACCGTTTCCTTTCAGTTCACTGCTCGAAGGCTACCTTCCACACACTCCTAATGAAGATTCTCACCGCCATCTTCTCTCTGTTAATCGGGGGATGCATGTACTCCTCCTCGTCATAGCATTTGACTTTTGGGGGTCATTTCCGACCCTTAGATGTGATTATTTTATCATTAACATGAAGATGTGTCAACGATTCTTTTACTTGCCTATCAGAACCCTTTTTCCTTCAAATGCAAAGCCGTAATGTCTGATATGATTCTTCGCAAATCCGAGGTCATACAATTCTGCATCATAGTTCTTGTCAATGATCTGACGTAGGGCAGAGTTCACAGTATCTTGTAGATTCTTTTCCGTGCCGGCACTGTGTACTTTGAATTCCATGATTATAGCTGTATCATCGGCCGACTTTGGAATAATGATCACATCGCATCTGCCATATCCGCTTTCGTGATTGGACTTTACGACATATCGGTCTCTAAGTTCAACAAGAAGCCCAAGAACAAAACCATGGAAGAACTTCTCGGGCAGAGCCTTGTCGGACGGATGTCGCCCCGAATCAAAGCTACTTATCGTTGCCATGGCTACATCATTCATGTATATATTCATTTCTTCAAGATTGTCAGCAAGTAGTGCCTTTACGAACCTGTTATAATTGGAACCTGAACGGTTAAACCATAATCTGAATGTATTACAGAACATCCCTAACGTCTCCGTGTTAGTTATTCGCAGATGATACACCGGCTCAAACGAATTCTCTGAATAATTGACACTTACGATCTTCAGATAACCACTTGCAAGCAGCAGACTCCATATAGCACTATTATCATATTCCAGTCTGTCAAACACGATCTGTTCATCGAAGCTCACAGCAATATCATACCCTCTGACAAGCAATTCCATCTTCTCCTTTGTGGAGACTGGAGCCTCGCGCAGCAATCGGCTTATCATCTCATTTGAACTGGTTGAGACCCAATATGGACGAAACTGTCTCTTGTCTATATAGTTGGTTATGGACCATGGATTGTAGATGTCATTTACATGGCCAAATGAAAAACCATCATACCATCTCTTTACAGAATCCTTATATTCTCCAAGTCCAAATGAATCTAGTGCTGCAAAAGTCTCCTTCTCTGTAAATCCAAAGCAATCTGCATATCTGTCATTCATTGATGTTATAACATTCAGGTTGTTCAGATCTGAGAAAATAGACTCTTTGGATACTCTGGTTATACCTGTCATGACAGCCCGCTCAAGATGCCTGTTGGACTTGAATGTGGCATTAAACAGACTACGTATAAAGGATGTCATCTCCTGCCAATAACCATTGATATAAGCCTCCTGCAATGGAGTGTCGTATTCATCAAGAAGAACTATGACCTTTCTGCCATAATGGCTGGTAAGAAGGCTTGACAGATCATTCAGTGCATTCTGAGCAGTCACATCATCCATATTCCTGCTTACAGAAGCAAGAAGCTTTCTCTGACCATCGGTAAGTTTGTCCGATGTATAGAGCTCCGGAAACTGACTGTATACATCACTTATTATCACCTTTATCTGCCTTATGGCATCAAGGCAGTTCGTCTGCTTTACCGCTGCAAAGCTTACAAATATCAACGGATATGTTCCCTGAAGCTTCATATATTCAGCATCGTCCGATATATATAAATTATCGAACAGAT
The DNA here is from genome assembly GCA_934277375.1 of uncultured Coprococcus sp. Classification (GTDB taxonomy): domain Bacteria; phylum Bacillota; class Clostridia; order Lachnospirales; family Lachnospiraceae; genus Coprococcus. Next base: position 246,704 of record CAKQTZ010000003.1, read on the forward strand.
CCTTCCTGTCTCTGTATCTGACAGAAAAGAAACATTCCAGCATGCTCATATTAAGTGTCTTGCCAAATCTTCTCGGTCTGGTTATAAGTGTTACCGCATCTCCAGACTCCCACCATTCCTTGATAAAATACGTCTTATCTATGTAGAAATAACCAGATTCTCTTATACTGTCAAACCCCTGATTACCTATACTTACAACTGTATCGCCATCAATATTACGATTATCAATTGATATGGAAACTTTTCTGTTCATGGCCGCAGCAATCTTCACAAGAAACTCCAGGCTTGGATTATAATTCCCACTCTCAAATCTGGTTATATTCGGCTGGGATACTCCTGCAAGCTTTCCAAGTTCTGTCTGGGTGATTCCCTCTGCTGCACGACATTCCCGGAATTTTCTGGCAGTATCTGTACAGATTCTGTTCTGCTCGTATTCAACTACAGAATCCCTGTCGCCAGCATTCACCATAAAGTCACTATTATCAATGCGATTGTCCATATCGTCACCGCCTCTCCGTAAACACAAATATACCGTATATGATATAAATACAATATATCATATACGGTATATCGAATCAACATAATACAGAATAGAATTCGCTGGAAACTGTTACTCCGCCAGCAGTTCAAACCAGAACACATCATAACCTGCCGCAGCGGCAACTCTCTGGGAGGCTATATGGGACATGCCAGTTCCATAATATGGAATCTTGCCACATCTGAGTATATCCTTGGTCAGTTCAGATACAAGCGATGTTCCAACATGTCTTCCCTCAGCATCTTGAACAACATTTATACCAATCTGCCAGAAATCGTCACTGTCAGCGCTTGCGCCAGCCATACCAATAATCTCACCATCTGATACAGCAGCCACGGCCAGCACATCAGGAGTGTTATCATCAAAGCAAAATGCTTCATTCCATCTGTCATCTCCTTTGAATTGCAGGATCTCATCCCCCGTATACCTGACAAGGTCAAAATCTTCTTTAAGCTTTGAATCAACCGGTTTATCTGTAGCATCTTTTCTCACTGCCTGTTCGCTCAGTTCCGTCGGAAGGTAAAATGGATGAGCAGATTTCAATTTACATCCGTATCTGGAAAGAATACTGTCAAGCTCACGGAAATTCACTACATCCATGAACCATTTTCCAGATGCAATCTCATAGCGTTTTCTGCATTCATCTACAATCTCTCTACGGCCGGTAAATAACAATTTGCCATTTGCCACAGCTATTTTGAGTGGGCACTTTTCCTGTCCTTTGAACCGCCTCTGCCCTGCTATCTGTCTGTATTCAGCAAAGACATTGCCACCGTTATATATACTAGCTGGCTCACAACAGTAATCCTTCGCTAACTGATGATATAGCACATCTTTCATCTTCTCAGACAACCAGCGTTTTCTCGTCAGAATATTTGTATGTCCTATCCGTACTTCGTTCAGAAGCGGCACATCCACTTCATTATCGGTATGGTGAAATACAAAACCAAGCTTTTCCTGTACTTTACGGGATTTATCATTACCATCGTAGTAACCGCACCATATCGTTCTCATGCCTAGATCAAGGAATCCACGTTCTATAAGTCTCCTGGCCGCCTCCGGTGCGTATTCGTTTCCCCAGTGCGGCTTTCCTATCCAGTATCCAAGCTCACATTCATCATCGCGGTCTGTCATGTCTGTCCTTCCATTTAACAGTAATTCGATGGTTCCGACAACCAGACCGCTGTCCTTCAGACACACAGCGTAACACTCCGGTCCATTAAATACATTCCGTATCACATCAAGGCTGTCCCCCCTGCTCTCATGTACAGGCCAGCCCGCTATAGGTCCCACCTCTGGGTCACTTGCATATTCAAATAATATATCTGCATCGCTCTCCTGCCAGTGACGCAGGATCAATCTATTAGTTTCTAAAATCAAATCATATTCCCCTTTCACATAAGACTTATTTTTCTGATACACCTGTTCTAAATTATATATACCACTAAATGTCGCACTCACTGTTTAGCTAATTCAGCCTCCTTATCCCAGTCTGTGCTTTCCCAGTTCTTCACTATCCTCAGATATTTGCCCAGATTGATAAATGATCTCACAATCTCGTCCACTATGACCGCAAGGAAAACTCCGGCGATTCCAAGCTTAAGGACAAACACGAACAAAAGTGCCACAGAAACCACCCACACCGTGCCAAACAGCTGTGTTATGAGCATCCATATCGTGTTGCCGCTGCCCCTGATCGCATTGCCAACAACTATGTTTGCGGATTTTGCGAACAGATTGATACTGATAAAGATCAGATATATCCCACACGATGCAATTATACTCTTGTCGTTGGTAAAAAGTGATATGATCTGCTGTGGAAACGCAAGACAGACACCGAGTGTGATGATTCCAACTACTATACACAAGCCATACGCACAGACACATACACCCTTGTATTTGCTCAGATCATTGTTTCCTTTTGCCTCACCGGTTAGTGTCATTGTACCATTTCCTATCGCTCCAATGATGACAACCGCCAGGACTTCAACACTGAATATGATGGAATAAATTCCGGCAGCCATCTCATTTATGGCGTTGAGAATCCTTATAAGCAGCAGATTGCCAAGATTCCATGCAAAATCCTCAAGAGCTGTGTTCACTCCCAGCTTTGCCGACAAAAGATACGGCTTTATATGTGCCTTTACCACCCATTCCATAGATGGTTTAGTGTTAAGTTTCTTGCTTGATACCACGAATATCACTGCAAATATAAGCCCAGAGTACTCCGCTATTGTAGTCGCTATGGCTGCACCCTTTATCCCCATGGCTGGAAGCCCGAATCTTCCAAATATCATGACCCAGTCAAGGAATATATTTACACCAGATCTTAATATTCCATATACAACAAGTGGTTTAGTATAGTTTGATGTCTGGAGTATGACGCTGAATGCACCGCCAAGTCCTGTTATCAGAAATACGGGCGCATAATACCTGGAATAATCAAGACACATCGGCATCAGGCCGTCTGACACACCCATGAGTCTGAATACAAATTCAGCGCAGAATGTCCAGAAGAAAAATAACAGTATCGGTATGATATTGTTGTATTTCACCATGGCGCCGGAGTATTCCTCTATGTGTTCATTATCTCCTGCACCAACACTCTGACTTATAAGTATGGACGCTCCTGTCACTATGGAGAAGCAGAACGACATGGTGGTCCACATCGGTGAAGTCACATTGCCGAGTGCGCTCATGTACATGCTGTTTACGTGTCCTAAGAATATTCTGTCTATAAGCATCTGAAGCTGTGATATCAGATTGCTAAGCATGATCGGAACCGCAATGTTTAAAAGTCCCGGAAGGTATTTTTTATTAGTCTGTATGATTGTATTTTTCACGGTAGATTTCCTCTTTCTGTATTTTTTTAGGATATGTCTTCTATAAACTCCAAGCTCAATTGTTGCAATAATCATAACATGACAGTGTATTCAATTATATCAACGCATGCTTTATTCTGCATTACACCTGTGGTGTGATATAACAAAATAAAGTGCATGAAAAACCGATTCATGCACTTTACTTTACATACATTTATCCTCTAATTATCAGTCCAGATCAAGCCAATATGCTATATGTTCAGCAAGATCATCCTCATCCATCTCAGGATGTTCTGCTATGTCATAAATTCGCGCCTCCATTTCTTTAACATTATTAACCTCTCTCCAAGCGCATAAATAGGCGTTCATATAGAATCATATACAAATTATATCTTCCATTTAATTATTCTACAACCTATAATCATCTAAAAGTTCTATAAAATCAACTCCCCAATATAATATATAGATACCACAAAAAGAGGTAAATACATGTGTTCCATCGCAGGATTCTATAACTCCAGCAGGGATTTCAATATCGAACATGAACGATACTCATACATATTGAACGACATGAATAATGCGCTTGCTCACAGGGGGCCTGATGCCCAGAATACAGTGCTGTCATCCCACTGTGGGCTTGCCCACACCAGACTGTCCATACGTGATGTAGCAAGGGGCGAGCAGCCCATGAAAAAGGCAATCGGAGAAAATGATATATACATAGTGTACAATGGCGAGATCTACAACACAAAGGAGCTGAAATCAGAGCTGCTCGCCCTGGGATATACATTTGACACAACGTCGGACACAGAGGTCATTCTCAACTGTTTTCTGCATTATGGACCAGATTTTGTGCACATGTTAAACGGAATATTTGCATTTGCAATATATGATGAGCACATCCAGACCATATATCTGTACAGGGATCACTTCGGAATAAAGCCACTGTATTACTCAGTAACTGATGACGGAACTACAGTGTTTGCCTCAGAGATCAAGGGCCTGCTCTGCTATCCAGAAATAAGACCTGTCATAGATGTAAGAGGACTATGCGAGGTGTTCGGGATCGGACCATCCAAGACTCCGGGCTGTGGAGTTTTTCAGAATATAGCTGAAGTAAAGCCGGGGCATTTCATGAAATTATCAAGATATGGAATGACTGATTTCACATACTACCGCATAACCAGCACACCACATACTGACAGCTACGATGACACTGTGGAGAAGGTGCATTATCTTGTCAAGGACAGTATCGAGAGACAGATCGTATCGGATGTGCCTGTGTGTACATTTCTCTCGGGTGGGATTGACTCATCCATTGTCAGCAGTGTGTGTGCCGCTAAACTCAGAGAGCAGGGAAAACAGCTTCATACTTTCTCATTTGACTTCAAGGATAATTCCAAATACTTCAAGTCAAATGCATTCCAGCCGGAGCAGGATCGACCATATGTAGATATGATGGTATCTCACATAGGGTCAGACCACACTTATCTTACCTGCAATTACAGTGATCTCGCAGACTATCTGTATGCATCCGTTGAGTCAAGGGATATGCCGACCATGGCTGATGTGGATTCATCACTTCTGTACTTCTGCTCTCTGGTGGCAAAGGAATATAAAGTCGTGCTCACCGGGGAATGTGCCGATGAGATATTCGGAGGATATCCATGGTTCTACAGGGAAGAACTGCTTTCGGCTGATACATTTCCATGGATGAAGGATCTGTCGCCAAGGCTCTCCGTACTGTCACCGGATCTCAGAGATTGTCTTGATATACCGGGATATGTGTCATCTCTATACAATTCTCTTCTGTCCGAGATCAATCTTCTGCCCGGCGAAACCGACACCGAAAAACGGCGCAGGCAGATATCATATATCAATATCAGAATGTTCATGCAGACTCTGCTTGACAGAATGGACAGAACCAGCATGGCAAGTGGTCTGGAAGCCAGAGTTCCATTTGCCGATCCGAGGATACTTGAATATGTATTTAACGTACCATGGGAATTCAAATATTCCGAGGGCTGTGAAAAAAAGCTTCTCAGAGAGGCAATGAAGGATTATGTTCCACACGAGATCATGTACAGGAAGAAAAGTCCATATCCTAAATCCTATGATCCACACTATGAACAAGAGCTGGCCAGACGGCTTGGCAACGTGCTTAACGATATGTCCAGCCCATTATTGCCTCTTATAGACAAAGATTATGTAAGTGGTTTTCTCACAGCTCCAAAAGACTACGGCAAGCCTTGGTTCGGCCAGCTCATGGCGGGTCCCCAGATGATGGCATATCTGCTTCAGGTGGACTACTGGCTGAAAAAATACAATATAATTATTGACATATAAACTAACAGGCTCACAAGTGTCTGATCGTACCGAACACTTGTGAGCCCGTTGTATTTTAATCACAAGAATGTGATTATTTAGTTATTCTATATATTGCTTTTTTAGATGGTCTGCCATTCTTTATCAGTTTTTTATAGCTTGCAGCTTTCTTATTTGGAAGTCTGAATACCAGTTTTGAATTGGTATTCCTGAACGCATCTGTTCCAACCTTTTTTAACTTTAAAGCCGTTATAGATACCGTTTTCAGGTGTGAATATCCACTGAAAGCCTTTGCTCCTATAGCTGTTATCCTGAACTTTACGCCACCTATACTTACTGTATCTGCAACGGTAAGTTTTTTGAATGCCTTATTATTCTTTTTATAGGTTGTTCCTATAAGCGTAACTTCGCCCTTACCATCCGTTCTGGCATTCGTTATCTTATATCTGAAGTTTCCAGCCGTGTATACCTTACCCTTGACTGTCTTGATAACAAACGTCTTTCTGATCGTTCCTGTATAGGCATTTTTGCCTCTGATAACCAGAGTAGCTTTTCCAATCTTTATATTGCGTGTATATGAAACTGTGTAATCTACATTCTTCTTCAGCTTAACTTTTCCGCACTTTACTACAAGGCCTGTCTGTGTCTGCTTTTTGCCATTATATACCTTGTTTTTGATTCCTGTTACTGACACCTTACTTGCCTTCTTGCTTATATCAACAGGTTTCAGTTTTGGTATACTTGTAGTCTTTACAGCCTTGCACTTTGTACATGTATAGGTCTTTATGCCCGCTGATTTGTAGCTGGCCTTCTTTGTGACCTTGCCGGAATTCCACTTGTGTCCTGTCGCTTTTACAGTTACCCCGGTTTTTATAGTGTCTCCACACACCGAACAGATTACATGACCCTTACCTGCGGATGTACATGTAGGCGCTTTCTCTCCCTTGGAAGTATATACGATTCCACCGTTTGTACACTTCTCTCTGTATATACTCACTGTAACAGATGTTTTATCATAATTCTCACTGTCTGTTCCCGTATATACAGCAGTTGCATTTACAGATGTTCCAGCCTTCAGCGCTATTCCCACATCAGCCTTTGTCCAGCTCCAACCGGAAGGAAGTGATACCCTGCCAACAGTCTTGTATGTATTAGGCACTTTTACACTTGATCCCGGTACATCAGTTCTGACAGATTTGCCAACAGTAAGTGTTACAGTGCATGATGCCGTATTATAATTTATGATATCATCAGGGGTGAATACAACCATGTATTTCGTCTTGCCACTGTCAGCCACCGAAGGCTTCTGTTTCTTGTCCTTCCATGAAAATGCTCCAGAAACAGTATATTTATTGTCTGTACCACAGCATACCTGACCACCTGTCAGCGCAGATTTCTCAAGTGAATCTCCATATATTATAGCTCCGGCTGCAGGGACTTTGATAATACTTATATCCGCCTTCTTAACATTTATGCAGACCGTCGCCTTTACCGTTTTGTAATGTGCCTGATCGTCCGGAGTAAATATAGCTTCATAACCCTTATTGTCTACTGTAGGAACAATATCATTGTCTGTCCATGTCCAGGCACCTGTGAGTTCATCTCCTGTGACTCCAACCACCTTACCACCTGACAGTGTTACATTTTCAAGCTTGCCTGATGGATCATATGTTATGTCTGTGGCCTGCGGAGCATCCAGAACGTCTGGAACAGCGAGAACAATATTGAATGTCACCTGTCCCGAAACCTCATAGTTTCCACCCTCTTTATCCGTGACTGTTATGACACCTTCTCCCGGCTCTGTGTTGTCACTATATGACACTTCATATTCCGTCTGAGGAATAACCCTGTCACCATCCTTTAAAGTAAACTCAGGTTTTACCGCTTTGCCTGTGTACTCATAGTCCTTCACCAGCCCATCAAATACCGGATCTGCTACCTTCCTGGTGGCAATATCAAATGTAATACATTTTGTTCCAGTATAGCTTCCCACTCCTGTTACTTTCGCAGTTGCAGTGCCCACATTTATATTGCTCTCATATGTCACTGTATAATCTGTGCCTTCTGCCAACTGTATAGGATCCATCTTATATCTATTGTAACTTAATTTAAGAGATGGTTTCAATTCACTGCCAGAGTAAGTGAGAGCTTCATCTTTCTCCAATTCCACTTTAACTTTATCGTTAAGCAGTGCTCCGGCTTTAAGCTTGTTATCCCGTATATCAGCCGTAAGATCAAGCTCACAATGGGTTGCCGATATAGTGAACCAATCTTTTTTAAGTGCAACACCATCTCCTGCAACAGCATATGTATTATCCAGATTTACAAGGAATTCATTTAAAATCATTGGAATAATGTTATGAGGTTCAGCATTCACAACTAATACATCACCGCTTACATCGCCGCTTATTCGTATTCCTTCACTGATTTTTATATCACTATTGTTAAAATATATTTTTTTACGGCTTTCCTGAATTATTAAATGTAAATCTCCTCCATTTAAAATCAGATTACCCAATGAAAGTATGTCACCTGAAATCTTGACATCTTCAATTGTTAATGTTGAATTATCATATGTTTCAATTTCATCCGCGATGTCGCCACCTGTCCGGGAGTCTGTTATTGTTATTTTTCCTTCCTTAATGGCAATTCCGCTTGAAAAAACATACCCATTAATATCAATGGTGAAATCTGCTTTAGAACTATCTACATTGAGTTTTCCGTCATCCATATCTGCCATTGCAGTGACAACACAGCCAGGCATCTTTCCAGCATAATCAATCGCATCCTGCAGCGACTGATAATAAGTGGTAGTTCCACTAATGGTGACAGTTGCAGCAGCTTTTTTGCCACAATACACACACTCTCCGTCTACAAAGTCATGGTCTCCGTATGTTGGTTTATCCTCGTTGCTATATATCACCGATACGACATCTGACAAATCGTTACAACCGGAATATACATTGTTTTTATAAACCTTTGCGCCGCGTAGTACTGGATATGTGTCTGTTCCAATGGTCTGTCCCCAAGTCTCTTCAGTCTGCCCCTCCTGTAAAAGATAAGCAACCTCACCGGTCTTGTACTGCTCTGTCGTTTTACCTTCAACCTTTTCAGTGGTTCCGTCATTCGCGCCTATCGCATTTCCAGTATAAATAGTGCTGTCATAATAACAGCTTGTGATGGTTGCATTGGATTCATTACCTCCGATCACACCTCCTATATTAACCCCTGTACCACTGACACTACCGGTATTATAACAGTTTGTGATAGTTCCTTTATTCCGTCCGTTCACGCCTCCTACATAACGTTCTATACCACTGACGCTACCGGCATTATAACTATTTGTGATGGTTCCTCCGTCATTATATCCGTTCACACCTCCCACATAACCTTCGCTACCACTGACGTTACCGATATTATAGCAGTCTGTGATGCTTCCGGTATAATTAATTCCGCTCACGCCTCCTACAAATTCTAAGCCACTGACGCTACCAGCATTATGACTGTTGATGATAGTTCCTTTACTATTATATCCGCTCACGCCTCCTACAAAACCGCTACTACCACTGACGTTTCCGGTATTATAACAGTTTGTGATAATTCCGGTATTACATCCGTTCACGCCTCCTAGATTTCCTAAACCACTGACGCTGCCGGTATTATAACAGTTTGTGATAGTTCCGGTATAATTATTTCCACACACGCCTCCTACCTTGCTGGTACCATAGAAATAAGAATCCAAAATACCTGCATTGGCAATCTTACCATTGTTACGCCCGAACAATCCTACATCATAACTATCCTCTTGATTGAAATACAATCCACTGATGGTGTGGTTTTGTCCGTCAAATATACCGCTATATGTACTATTGGAAGAACCTGTAATCGGTGTCCATTTCTTAAATGTTCCCTCATTTACTGTTCCATCTGACTTCAGAACATTTGCATTCACAACAATATCCGCTGTCAGGACTGCATTGGCTGATGTATTCTGCGCCTCGCCCGAAAGTGTGCCATTTACAAGTCCGGCAAACCAGTAGAGCTGACCTGCATTACTGATCTCGTAAACCGCATCCTTTGTCCCATCTTCATTAATATCATACTTGTCTGTTGTGAGATCTGCTGGCTGGTAAGCATTATTACATATACAAAAACCATTTTCGTAATCGCCGTGTGATTCGATTTCTTCGGTCACGTATCCGATCGGACAGTCTTTGCATGCCAATGCTTTAATATGCTCGGTATCATCTTTCCATGTGTATATAATGCCACCCTCTGTATTGTGTGTATGTGCTGCACCGTCTACAAGAATTGTCGCATCATCGTTCACTATAAGCTTGTCCAGATTTGTGATGCTCGCACCATTCTTAAAATCAATGCTTTCTCCACTTGCGATTATCAGATCAGCTTTTAAAGAGGCTGATCCATATACGGACGTTTTAGCCATAGTGCTATCATTTTCCTGCCATATTTCCTTTATGATAGAATTAGTAATATTTTCTTTCAGAATATATATACCGGCATTCGTGTTCCCGCTTTCCACTACAATCTGACTGTCTGCAACACTTATTTGTTTACTTGAAGTAATCGCATCCATCATAGTATCAGATTTAGCCTTGACGTAACCATTTGTTATAATTATGTTACCTTCGGCCTCAATTGCAAACTCGTCATTATTACAATCTATATCACTGTTTTCTATGGTTAAATTACCTTTACAATAAATATCAGAAGCTTTAACCACTGCCCCGGTAATATTAAGATTTATTGTACCAGATCCACTTATGTCCTCTCTAATTCCTTCACCGACAGTCAAACTGCCTTTATTATCACTATATATGTCCAGCGTATGTTCTCCATCATCTGAAGAAAAATCAAATTGTCTACTTATGGTATTTTCACCAGACACTAAAACAGTAAGATCTCCATCACAACACTCAATACTTTGAATTGATGAATCTTTCAGTAAAAGCTGATTCTTTGTGCTGTCATAGGACCAATTGGTACCCTGGTAAATATTATCCTCATTATCAGCAACCCCATCATCCTGAAGCTTACCATTTGTGATAACGTTTATTTTAGAGGATGAATTATTATTATCATACAATATCAGCGTCTGTGGGGCTTTGAGTAATTTGCCACACTCTTCAAGGTCGCACTTTCCATCCATATCTTCATCTTTATGTGCATTCCTTATAATCTGGACTGTAACCTTTCTGCTTTCATCAGTGTAATTTGCCTTATCATCACCATTATAGATGGCTGCAGCCTCCACGGACTTCCCTGCTGATATTGCCGTATTTTCACAGCTGCTATCCCATATCCAGCCATCAGGAAGTTCTACATCACTTACAACATGTACGTTATCCTTGCATGGGATCTCCCTTTTCTTGATTATGTCCGACGTGTCAAGCTCCGCCTGCTTGATAGTAAAACTTCCCAATTCAAACTCCACTGCAATATGATCATCTGCCGCTTCATCCATACACACCTTCACAGTGTAGGTTCCAGCATTTACGGGAGCTTCTGTCAGTTCATTTCCTTCGCCGTCAACATACTTAACGGTTATTGTCTTATCGGTATATGGCACATCATCCTTTATGCCAACAGCAGCTGCCTTGGCTGTCTTATCATAAGTCAGAGCAATCGGTGCTGTGTAAGTAAAATCATCTTTTACTGGAGCATATAACAGCTTTCCAGACTTGCTTACACCATAATTTGCTTTCACGCCATTTACCGTATGCTCACCTGGTGTCAGCCATATGTACAGGTTATTGTCCGCGTCTTTCAGCCTGCTCGAATATGTTTCATCGTCAATTGTCACATCATCTGTGACATTGGAAACTTTCAAAGGATAGATTTTTTCTCCAGCCTCATTAGTTGGCTGACTTTTAACAGATGAAGCATTAACTGAACCGCCTGTAATTTTTATATTGGCATCATGATCACTCGATTTACCATCTCCACCGCCGATTCCTTCGCCGCATCTTTTTGCCGCACTTGTTGCAACAATATTTCCACCACTTATGCAAATGTTCATTTTATACCAGGTACATCTGTAACCATAGCCAATTCCAGAACCAAATTGGCTGCTGGCTGCAATATTTCCGCCTGTTATCTGAATTGTCATACCATAATTTGTTGCTGCTTTTCCATTTCCAATTCCGGCGCCTTCGAAATCCGCTGATGCTGTAATATTACCACCAGAAATACTAATATTTCCCGCAGCATAATCATATGGCCCCCCGATTCCTGAAGCTCCTCCATAACCTTTTGCCGTTAATTTTCCACAGGATGCGTCACAGATATGGTCATCCTCATCTGAGTGTTCACACATAATTCTGAGTGTGTTATCGTTAAAATGTACTCCATCTGTCTTTCTTGCACTTGTTTTCTGTAATCCTGCATTTTCTGTTCCGCCAATCAGGATGTTATCTGTATGATCCGCTAATATAACCGTTATATCCGCTTCACTATTATGTTCAATCGTGAAAGCCGACTGATCAGTACCTGTACAATCAATATTCACACCAGCTAATGTAATGTTTGCCTTATCGCTGCTTGAATCAGAGTAGGCAACACATATGCGATCAGTCGTAGCTTTATTGGAATCTGTATTTTTTATTGTAAGTGTTGCTGTACTTTTGACATTCAAAATGCGATTATCTTCATCAAACGAATAACATGATGAATCTCCAAGCACACTAAAATCTCCCGCCTCTAACCAATTTTCCTCATCCGCAACACTCTGCACCGGAACATTATTCCCAGCCATAGCGGTATATACTCCAGCATATGGCGCAGGCGACGTAACCACCGCTGCAGCAAGCGCAATTATAATTCCCTTCTTAAATATTAATCCCTTTCTCATATCATTCCTCCGTTTCTATTTAACCCTGTTCCTTTATCCCTTTTGTTGCATAATCAAGTATCATTTCCTTGATCATTATAAGCTCGTCTGTATAGTCCTTGTTGTCGTCCGATCCCCATATGAAGCCCTCCGCATAGTGGGCGCAGGCCGTCATCATGGAATGAACCGTTACTCGCATGAATTCCGCTTCAGGAATATCCGTCCGTATAGTTCTGTCCACCTTTGCCTTCTCGTACATCATGTGAAGTCTGGTGTCCACCGAATACAGTGAACTGTGGAAATCAACAAGCTGATCATTATTCTTGCCCTCATGTGTCACATAATAGTTGAAGTTATCATTGTACTTGAGCAATGCCTTGTGATGCTGATACATATCTATATAGCTGTCCATGGTAAATATAAGCCTGTCTATAGCGGGTATGTCATGTACAGACGATATGGGTCTCCTCTCGTCCAGGCCATCCAGATACGTCTTCCACTGGTCTGCACATACAGCTATAACCAGCTCAAGCTTGCTTGGATAATATCTGAACAGCGTAGCGCGTCCTACATCGGCAGCCCTTGCGATATCGCCCATGCTCACCGCCTCGATCTTCCTTTCAACGAACAAATCAAATGCAACGTCAAGAATCTTCCGGTTGCGTTCATCCATTTTCTCTCTTAGCTTTTCCGGATCTCTCATATATTTCTTTACACTCCAAAGTTATATTGTGATACTCCCTGTCTCACAATAACATTATACCTGTGCCCACAAAAATGGTCAAGAAAAAATACCCTGTATTCTTTATCCTTAAATAATACGGGGTATTTACATTATCAGGTGTAATAAACTATTTTATGAGAACCGGCTGGATCTGTCTGCCCTCAAGCGCCTCCTCTATGGTAGCTGGAATCAGATCAAGCCTGCTTATGAGTGAGTTAGGCTTCTTTATACAGTTATCCTGCTCAAATGGTACAAAATATATATTTTTCATATTCATGAGCTGACCGATATTTTTGAAATTCATACCCATGGCGTCGTTTGTGGATACCGATATTATAAGCGGCTTATTGTTCCTCAGGTGAGCCTTTGCCGCCATGAGAACTGACGTATCGGTAATACCATTTGTCAGCTTGGCTATGGTATTGCCTGTACACGGAGCAATCACAAGGGCATCCAGATATCCTTTAGGGCCTATCGGTTCGGCCTCCTGGATCGTATATATTCCTTTTCGTCCAGCTATCTCCTCAACGTCATTCACGAATTTGTCAGCTTCTCCAAACCTTGTATCGTACTTTGCTGAGTGGGATGAAAATATTGGATATATGTTCATCCCCATCTCAACCATCTTCTTAATTTCTATTTTTATTTTATCAAAAGTACAAAATGAACCGGTTATAGCCACGCCTATATTGCACTTTGATAAACTCATGTTTTAATCTCCTATCTATTAAAATCCGATACCGCCTTGATGGCTGCATCAGCAAGAATGATTCCCGATGATCTCGGCGACAGTTTTCCTGGTATTCCAAGGCTATGTCTGTATGGAATATCATGTTCTTTACAGAATTCAAAATCAACGCCACCAGGCATGGATGCCAGATCAACGACCACAGCATAACTTCCAAGCAGAGTCAGGATATCCTCGCATACAACCATGGCAGGGACTGTGTTAAAACAGAAATCAACCCCTGATAATACATGTTCATATAAAGGCACATCCTCAAACGACATCACTTTATATCCACAAAGTGCAGCGTCATTTCTCTGTTTAGGGCGTCTTGCCATGATTATGACATCTGCGCCCCATGCAGAAAGCCTCCTGGCAAGAGCCTTAGCGCATTTGCCGAAACCTGTTACAAGGCATACACTGCCGTCTATATTTATGTCTGACAACTCTTCCGCATCACATATCGCCCCCTCTGCAGTGGCAACAGCATTTCTCTCTGCCACGATATCATCTGCAAGAAAATCAAATATATAAGGACCATTTTCCGTTTTATCAGGCATATATTTTGCTATGCCTCCCCCGAACACCATATCAAATTCTCCGCTGCACTCAATGACACTGTTCACTGTGAGCAGCGTCCTGCCATTTATAAACTCTCCATCCCTCGTAACCGGAACCGGAAGCACCATCGCTTTACAGCCGCAGTTTGAAGATGAAGCACATTCACCCTCGATCAGTCTCCGAAATCCGACACCCGAAGCCCCTGATATTATAGTAACTGACGAATGTCTAAGCAGGTCAGCATCATATGGGTCAAAATGATACACATTCTCTCCTGTTCCTGCCAGCACCAGAGACATATAGCAGCTTCTTCTGTCACCGCCAACCACATAGTATACACAATCCATACTTGATGCACCGCCCTTATATCATTGATAATTTAAGATATGCAGCAGATAAAACAATGTTACATCATCGCCTGTTTTATTATCCTTATTATCTCATCCCTGAGCGTTACATCGCCTACTGAATCACCTATACAAATTGGTTCTATATCTATAAGTTTTTCTCCGTCATAAATCTCAATATATCCCACAATCTCCCCGGCATATATCGGAGCTTTCACCTCTTCTATTGTATTGAAAATATAATGTATATCCGCACCTGCAGAAGCGTATCTGAAAATAGAATCACACATCGTATTTGTCTGATCCGATCCTGCTGAAACCGATGAATAGACCAGATTTACATCTGGAGTATCCGTTATTGCTATATCACTATAAGAGATATTTTCTCCCGCATATGCCATAAGCTTTCTGGAATCTTTCCATTTGTAAGTTTTGTTGTTCGGCCAGCCACAGCCCAGAAGTGCCCATATATATGTATGTCCGTTCTGTGTGCCAGCTCCCACATAACAGTAACCTGCATCACAGGTAAATCCGGTTTTTCCCGATACGGCACCGTCCATCATATTTAAGAAAGCATTGTGATTCACACAGGTAAATACCCTCTGGCCGGTATCATCCCTGAATGTGTAAGAATTTGTCTGGGTTATTTTAAGAAATTGTTTTAGGCAAGGTGACACCAGAACGCAATACCTCATGATTCTGGCGAGATCCTCTGCAGATGTTCCATGAACTCCCACATCGTCCTGTGCATCAAGTCCATTGGGAGTAATAAAATATGTATTAAGACAGCCTATCTCTCGGGCTTTTTTGTTCATCATATCGGCGAATCCCTGCACTGTTCCGCCTATATGTTCAGCTATGACAACAGCAGCGTCATTGTAGCTTTCCAGCATCATCGCATAAAGCATATCTTCAAGACTGTATACTTCTCCCTCACGGGCTCCGAGCCGGACTTCCGGCATCTTGGCGGCATATGACGACACTGTAACCTTATCACCTAAGTTTCCACACTCAAGAGCAATGATACAGGTAAGGATCTTGGTGGTGCTGGCGTTCGGTCTGTGTTCACCGCAGTTCTTGTCGTACAGGACAGCCCCGGTATCTCCATCTATAAGCACTGCATTCCTTGCATACAGATCCATACCTTCGGCTGCCATCGTCTGAATATCCTGTTCCGCAGCACTCAAGACACCATGCATCAATTCACTTCGGTATCCATTTTTGAATGAAATTACATTTGTATGTATATCAGAAATACCTGTACATATGTATTGCAACATTATAGCCAGTATCATCATGCACGATATCGCAATAGCTGTACATTTACTGTTTATTATCTTATGTATATTTTTTCCATGTATATACATATATTTCCCCATATTACCAGTCTTGATATTATATTATCATGGGGGCTTAATAATTCCTTTTTATTCCTCTGAAGTCATATCTACACTGAGTGTAAAATCAGCTTCCTCCAAAGCTTCTTTCTTAAAGTCTTCTATCTTGTCAGGACTTATAAGCGGAAGATCATTGGTTGATGACACGCCAAAGCATCTCAGGAACTCCTCTGTAGTTCCGAACATGATGGGACGTCCAGGAGCATCCAGTCTGCCTACCTCCTGAACCAGATTATATTCTATAAGTTTATTGATAGCATGTACACATGACACGCCTCTTATGGCCTCTATCTCCGGTCTTGTGATAGGCTGCTTATACGCAATGATAGACAGTGTCTCCAGAACAACATCGGTAAGCGAGAGCTTTTTCGGAGTGTTCACTATCTTCGCCAGGACCCCGTAATACTCATTACGTGTACATAATTGAAGAGAACCATCCAGATCTATAATCTTTATACCTCTGTCACTGCTGTTATAGTTATAGACCACTGTTTCAAGCTGCTTGATGAGCTGTTTTTTGTCCATCTCAAGAGCCGATGCAAGCCTGTCCACGGATACTGATTCACCGACTGAAAATAGGATAGCCTCAAGAGCCGATGTCAGATAATCGTCGCTGTACTCTTTGAACTGCGGCTCTTCTGTCTCCTGTCCGCTATCGATAGAATCTCCGTCAGAAATCTCAGCGTTGTCCATATTATCATCAGAAATAATCTCCGATTCTTTTATATCTTCATTCTGTATATCTTCGTTGTTCATTGTTACCCCTTCTCATCTATATGGTATCAAGGGAATCTATTATTATCTCCCCGAATATCTCGTCCTGCCTGATGGTTATGGCTCCGATCTTCATAAGCTCAAGTATGGCAAGAAATGTCACTATAATATTCATCTTTGATGCCTGCATCTCAAGCAGTGTTCTGAAATTTATTCCCTCAAGACCCCTGACCTGTTCTCTGACCTCAGCCATCTTCTCCTCGAGCGATATCTCCTCACGCTCTATCTCTTTAAATTTGCTTCGAATCGGATCAACCTTATCCACCTGCTTACGCATAACTGATTTAAAGATCTCATTCAGCTTCTGAAGATCTATATCTGCCTTCGATATGAGCTCATATGGATCCACTTCCTGTTTTACATTTTTTACCTCTGCCGGTATAGACGCTTTTTTAAAAAATGCTTTGTTGCCCTCAAGCTCCAGATCCTTCAGTTCACTGGCTGCATATTTGTACATTTTGTATTCAAGGAGTCTTCTTACAAGTTCTTCTCTCGGATCCTCATCTTCCTCCGGAGCTTCCTCATCCTTAGGCAGCAGCATCTTGGACTTTATCCTGATAAGAGTAGCCGCCATAACAAGGAACTCACTCATTACATCGAGATTCTCCTCTTCCATATTATTTACATAGTCCAGATACTGCTCTGTAATACTGACAATAGGAATGTCGTATATATTAACTTTATTTTTCTCTATCAAATGCAGCAGAAGATCCAATGGACCTTCAAATACATTCAGTTTTACATCTATTGCAGACATATGTCCGTCTCCATCCCTTTAATATAAGCATTAAAAAGCCGGTCTTAAGAAAATCTTTCCAGCCATCCGGCTGCAGGTTCCAAAATCCGTACATGTAAAATGCCTAAGACCCTTTCAACGCCTTAGACATTTTAACATAGCACACACTGAATATGCAATCTTATATTATTATGCACACCATACCGCCATTGCCATCATTTACTATTTTTTCCATAGTATTCTGCAGTTTCTGTTGACTTTCAGCTCCAATCTTATTTACCTTGTTGTTAAGTCCATCATCCACAAGCTGTTCTATGGTTTTGCCAAATATATTCACTTCCCACATATCTCCATTATCACTGTTGTCTGATATGTATGTCACAAGATCATCAGCCTGCTCTTTACTTCCAACAAGAGGCATGATCTCTGTGGATATATCAGCCTTGATCATATGAATCGATGGTGCACTGGCTGATATTCTAACTCCGAATTTGCCTCCTGTCTTTATCACCTCAGGCTGACCTAGATTTATACTTTCTTTTTCCGGCATAACCAGTCCATATCCACCTGATTTCACCTGTTCCAGGGCTCCCATAACACTGTTGCAGAATTTTTTATTGTCGGCCATAATCTTAAGTTCTGTGATAAAATCATATTCATTCGATATAGCCGCCCCCATCATCTCTGACAACATCCGGTAATAGTATTCTGAAAAGACTTCAACACCTATGTATACACTTCCGTCCGCCATATTTTTATTTACACATCTGTAGTTCTTCACATATTCATTTTCTGGGAATTCCAGCATATCAATATCG
This sequence comes from uncultured Coprococcus sp., assembly GCA_934277375.1. Taxonomy (GTDB): domain Bacteria; phylum Bacillota; class Clostridia; order Lachnospirales; family Lachnospiraceae; genus Coprococcus. Next base: position 265,323 of record CAKQTZ010000003.1, read on the forward strand.
CGCAGACATGTTGTTGCAGAAGTGATCTGCATGGCATCATATATAATACTTCTTTTTACCTCATTTGTGTCATCAGCAACCTCCAGCCATTTTGGTATATCGAAACATATGGATGTCACAGGGAAACTCATGAGAAGCTCCGTGAAGATGCGGGCTATATCTGATTCCTTAAGCTGTTCCACATTGACTGGAATCACACTGGCACCATATGTATTTCTCATTTCCTCAGCCAAAGCAGTTGTCTGACTGTTCTGTGGTTTATCCGTATTAAGAATAATAACGAACGGTTTACCTATCTTCTTAAGCTCATCGATAGTCTTCTGTTCTGCAGGTATGTAACTCTCTCTGGCTATATCGCCAAAACTGCCATCTGTAGTTATAACTATACCCACTGTTGAATGATTATTGATCACCTTATCGGTGCCAATCTCTGCAGCCTTGGAAAATGGCACATCATAATCAAACCATGGCGTCCTGACCATCCGCTCTTTACCATCCTCCAGCTGGCCTTCTGCATCGTCCACCACGTATCCAACACAATCTATCATTTTTACCTTAACATCCACATTGTCTGAAATATTGATGGACACAGCATCTTTTGGAATGAACTTGGGTTCTGTTGTCATAATAGTCTTACCGGATGCCGATTGTGGCAATTCATCCAAAGCTATCTGCCGGTCATTATTCCCTGAAATGTTGGGAATAACCATCTGATTCATGAATCTTTTAATAAATGATGATTTACCTGTACGGACAGGGCCTACAACTCCTATGTATATCTCGCCGTTGGTCCGGGCTTTGATATCCTGATAAACCTGATACTCCTCCATATATCCTCCTGATATTTTGTTTACATAATATAGTTACAGTAAATATAGTATGTACTCAATTATTTTCTATATATAGATTATGTAAGACTCTCTCCGTTTATGAATAAAAATATCCCCCAGAATACCTCCGGATTTTCATCCGGAAATATCCCAGGGGATATAATATTACAGCCTTATCTATCTGCTGTTTTCTCTATCTCTTCTTTTTTTGGTTATAACTATAACCCCGCAGCCTCCAAGACTCACAAATAAGATAACCGCGATTGGTAAAACAGGCATCCTGTCACCTGTGTCAGGCCTATTCTTTCCTTCTGTAGTGATCTCTGTTGTCTGTGTTGATCCTGTTGTCTCCGTGATCTCGGTTGTTTCTGTTGTCTCCGTTGTCTCTGTTGTCTCCGTCGTTTCTGTTGTCTCGGTTGTCTCCGTTGTTTCTGTTGTCTCCGTCGTTTCTGTTGTCTCGGTTGTTTCGGTTGTCTCCGTTGTCTCCGTCGTTTCGGTTGTCTCGGTTGTCTCCGTTGTTTCGGTTGTTTCCGTCGTTTCTGTTGTCTCAGTTGTCTCCGTTGTTTCGGTTGTCTCAGTTGTTTCGGTTGTCTCCGTTGTCTCCGTTGTTTCGGTTGTCTCCGTTGTCTCCGTTGTTTCGGTTGTCTCCGTTGTCTCCGTTATTTCTGTCGTCTCCGTTGTCTCCGTTGTTTCGGTTGTCTCCGTTGTTGTGGTCTTCTTGTCAACCATGGTTATCGTAACAACTATATCCTCGCCCGCTGAAACCTTGTCATCAGAGACTGTAAATACAATATCATCAGCCTTGTCATATCCTGATGGTGCTTTTGTCTCCACAAGTGTATAAGTCTTTCCAACAGAAAGCACTCTGTTCGCCTCGTGTGTCGTTCCATCAGTTATCCATTCATCAACCATCTTGCCATCTGAATCATTGATTCTAAGAGTTGCACCCTTAACCGGATTACCGTCCTCATCTACCTTGTCAAAGCTATATCGTACTGATGGCTCAAACCAGGTAATATTACCATTTCCATCCACTTTGGCAGTAACCTTTCCTGACTCAGAATTAAAGCCGCCATCAAATGAATCAACCTTGATATTACCATCGTTATCCTTTTTGAACTTGATAGATATTGGCTGCTCTGATACATAACTTCCATCTGGAGACTGTATCTCTCTTATGGTGTACTCTGTTCCTACAAGTATTCCTACAAATTTCAGCAAACCATTGCCATCTGTAGTTGCCTTAGCAACAAGTTCCTCGCCACCATCCTGTGCCTCTTTGTACAATCCATATACCGAGTTAGGAAGTCTGACTCCATTATCTTCCTCAGCAACTTTTACTATACTTATATTAGTTCTTGGCACATCGTTGATAACTGTATTGTCACTAACTCCATTGAGAGCCGCATAGGTATCAACCGTATTCTCAGTTACATCTACAGTGTATACTGTATCCTCAAGTATATAATCACCAACTGTCTTTGTCTCTTTTACAAGATACGATGCTATCTTAAGATCTGTGAATTCCACAACACCATTTACACTCTTGGCTGTCGCTATGACATTTTCACAGTTGATATCTGATGCATCATACAAGGAGAATTCAACGCCATCAAGAAGTTTTACCTCATTCGGATTCTCTGTACATGATTCCTTGAACAGACCAACTTTCTTAAACTTAATCGAACCTGGCTTATATGTATTTGTTATGTCATAGCCACTTATGCTGGTTCTATACAATGGTACTGCATCTTCATCAACCGTATACGATATAAGAACTCCTCCATCTCTGTATTTTGGAAGATTTGTAAAACTGTACTCCCAATTGTCAGCCGATGTTACGTCCTTTGATGCTATCTGCACTCCATCAGCTAAAAGGTTAACCGTTATTTCGTCAGGTCTCTGTCCGTACTTGTCATCACTGTCAATCCACGTCTTCTGCCCAGCCACTGATACCAGCTCTGGAGTATGGGTATTCTCTATAGTAAATCCTGTCTGCGCATCACCTGATACAGTAGAAATATATCCGGTTACATGCGTCTTTTCATTTACAGTATAAACTATGTCAACGCCACTCTTCTTTACATCAAGTCCAGTCCACTCATGAGACCAGTTATTTTCATCTGACAATGTAACTTCACTTCCAGCAACAGGAGTTCCATCAGCCAAAAGCTCGACATCAACACTGTCCTGTCTCAAACCATCCTGATCATTCGCGTCATTCCATGTCTTGACAACTGATACGCTTGTCTTGCCAGGTGTATAGCTGTTCGTAATATCATAGTTATCTATTGATGTTGTATAATCATTGACTGCATCCTCAGTTACTGTATAGTTGATAACGACTCCTGATGCGTACTTAGGAAGATTTGTAAAGCTATATTTCCAGTCCTCGTCTGCGGTAACAACTTTACTCTCCCTCTTAACACCATTTGCAAGAAGATTTACTGTTATGCTGTCTGGTCTCTTACCATCCTGATTATCTGCATCGTTCCAGGTCTTCTTACCTCTTATGGATGTTACCTCCGGAGTATAACTGTTCTTTACTGTAAATCCTGTCTGTGCATCTCCATCAACTGTAGTTGTGTATCCGCTTACAGTTGTAAGCTCTTTTACAGTATAGACAATATCTACACCAGCTTTCTTAACATCAAGATTACTCCATGTATGCGTCCAGTTATTTGCAACGTCAAGAGTTGCATTAGATCCCTCAACCTCTACATTGTCAGCCAACAGTATAACATCTACACTATCCGGTCTCTTACCATCCTGGTTATTTGCATCATCCCACGCCTTCATTACGGTAATATTCGTTTTACCAGGCGTGTAGCTGTTTGTAATATCATAACCATCTATAGCTGTTGTGTAATCAGTGAGCTTTGTCTCTGTTACTGTATATACAATCTTCTGACCTGAATTGTATTTCGGAAGGTCTGTGAAGCTGTATTCCCAATCATCATCCGCTGTGATTGTCTTATCAGCCATCTTAACACCGTCTGCAAACAGATTTACTGTTATGCTGTCCGGTCTCTTACCATCCTGATTGTCAGCATCATTCCAGGTCTTCTTACCACTTACAGATGTTGTCTCTGGTGTATAACTATTTTTGATAACAAATCCATTCTCCGCATCACCACTGATAACAGTTTTATATCCTGTAACTTTATCCTCTGTTACTGTATAAACGATCTTAGTTCCATTATCGTACTTTGGAAGATCTGCAAATATGTATCTCCAATTATCCGATTCTGTTACCGACTTACTCTTGATCTTTGATCCATTCGCAAGCAGATTAACAGTTATGCTGTCTGGTCTCTTGCCATCCTGATTATCTGCATCATCCCAAACCTTCTCACCACTGACTGATATGGTCTCAGGTGTATGTGTGTTTGTTACAATAAATCCTGTTTTGGCACTGCCTGTGACTGAAGCATCATATCCTTCAATACTGCTTGTCTCCTCTACAGAATAATTGATTGCCACACCGTTGCTGTTGACATCTAGATTTACCCATACGTGTGACCAGTTATTGTCAGCATCAAGTGTAGTCTCTGATCCTGCCACTGCATTGCCATCAGCCAGTAACCTGACCTCAACACTGTCCGGTCGCTTTTTGTCCTGATTATCTGCATCATCCCATGCTTTTGTGACTGAGATACTTGTCTTTGCAGGCTCATATGTATTGGTAATATCCATACCGTTTACAGACATCACATATCCTGTGACCGCATTCTCTGTCACAGTGTATACAATCTTTGTCTTATTTGAATACTTTGGCATATCTGCAAAAGTATATTTCCAGTCATCGTCTGCTGTGACTTCCTTCTCCGCAACCTGAACGCCATCAGCGTAAAGCTTCACAACTATGCTCTCTGGTCTCTTACCGTCCTGATTATTTGCATCATTCCAGGTCTTTATACCACTTAATGATATGGTCTCTGGGGTATGAGTATTCGTTATGGTATATCCTGTTTTTGCAGATCCTGTTACCTTAGCAACATATCCAGTTACTGTACCAACTTCTTCTACTGTATAATCAATTGCCTTGCCATTATTATTTGCTGCAAGATCTGTCCATACGTGAGACCAGTTGTTATCCGCATTGAGTGTAACCTCTGATCCGGCAACCTCTGATCCATTAGCCAGAAGTTTAGCCTTTACACTTTCAGGTCTCATACCGTCCTGATTACCAGCGTCGTTCCATACCTTTGTTACTTTGACCTCTGTAGTTGATGGAACATGTGTGTTTGTTATATCATATCCATTTACAACTGATGCGTAACCGCTTACCTTAACTTCTTCTACTGTATATATGATCTTAGCACCTGAATTGTACTTTGGAAGATCTGTAAAGTTGTACTCCCAGTTATCATCAGCGCTTATAACCTTTGACGTTTTCTTAACTCCATCAGCGAGAAGATTAACTGTGACACTCTTAGGTCTCATACCATCCTGATTATTTGCATCATTCCAGGTCTTCTTTCCACTAACTGATACAGTCTCTGGCGTGTGTTTATTTGTTATAACAAATCCATCTTTTACATTACCAGCTACATCTGCGGTATAACCTGCCACCGCACCTTCCTCTACAGTATATTCGATCTCATGACCATCAGCATCATACTTTGGAATATCGGTGAATGTATATTTCCAATCACCTGCCGCATCTGCAGTTACGTTTACCGTCTTTACTACTGTTTCACCTGATTTAAGAGAAACACTGATATTTGTCGGTCTTATATGATCCTGATTATTATTATCATCCCATACTTTTGATCCACTGACTGTTACATACTCATCATATCTGTTAATGACTTTAGCAAGTATAGCAGTTGAAGATGATATAGATACAGTTGCACTGTCGCTGCTGGATGTTTCGCCGACACTGTATCTGACCGTATGCTTATATCCGGTAATGTCCGCATTCGATTCGGTTATCTTATATGTACCATATGGAACATCAGATATTATATAGTTTCCAGCAATGAACCTATCATATGTGATAGATTTTGGACCCTTATACTCATCAGGGCCTGAAATATTAAATTTGATCTGTTTCTTCTGAGCATCTGTCAGCTTTGTCGAATCAAGATCTCCGCTGAACACCTTTGTAATAACAAATGTTCCGGTATTAAGTCTGTTTAATATAGTTGCTCCTGTCACCACATTATTCTCATCTTTTGTGAGTGTAACTTTTCCAGTGTAACCCGGAACATCATTCTCAACTACCGTATACTTTATAATGTTTCCATCAGAATCTTTCTTGTCAAGATCTGTGAACACTCCACTCCAATTATTTGATTCATTGAGCTCAAGTGTCTTACCTGCGATTTTTGTATTCTTTCCATCACTGCCCGCGATCGCAAGTGAAACAGTTATATTATCAGGTCTCAGTGATAATATATCGTTCTTATCTTCCCACACCTTACTAACCGGGATATCTATTGTCTCACTGGTCACCTTGGTATTTGTGTTTGTGATGGTTATGGTGCCTTTTACAGTTCCATTATTAATTATTGTTTTAACATAATCAGCCTCACTGAAGTCCTCATCAACAAAATAATAAAGATTATTTCCCTCTGAATCAGTAACAGCAAGTTGTATATCATCAACCTTCCATTCGTTTGCTGCGTTCAAAGTAACCGTTTTAACTGGAGTCGAAGTCTTATCATATGAAGAAGAACTTGTTGACGCATATATATTCACCTTGATATCAGGTACAGGAATATCCTCAGTCTTTAAGGATCCTCCGTTAGCATCCTTCCACAGTTTTACAATCGAAATCTTTCTTCCCTTAGGTGTATTGCTAACTGGAAGATCAAAGTCGAACGCATCCTTATTATCACTGTTATTCAGAATAATGTCCGCAACTCCAACGCTAAGATTCGGCTTCGGTCCGTTTTTAACAACATCTGAAGAAGAATCATTGGCCTTCATTATATAGATAGGATCTGCCAATTTGTTGTATCCCTCAGGAGCCTCAACCTCCACAAGCTTATAATAGAAGTTGTAATAAAGCCCTTTAAAATCAAGCCTGCCCTCTCCGTTTGTGACTCTCTCTTCACTTGTTTCCGGATTCATGAGATTCCAGCTTCTATTTGAGCTGTTATCAGGATCTCCATATCTGTAAAGTTCAAATTTTGCACCTGACAGTTTAACACTTGACAGGATGGAGTCCGTCTTAATAATAGACAGATTGTACTGGGCACTTGCAGTCTCATAGGATGTACCTTCATCATGTACATTTGTACTTACCGACGATTTATTTGCAGAACTTGTCGAACCAAGTATTCCTACAGAGTTTCTGAGTTCTGCAGTGAGACTTCCCTTATAATTGAGTACATATGTATATGTAAGGACAAGTTTTTTTCCATCTGGAACAGAAAGCTTTAATGTACTCTGTCGGGCAGATGTGTTATCAACATATGAATAATCATATTTATTCGATGGCACGTCAGTGTACGTTCCATCGGAATTGATATACTTAAGCTTAAGAGAACCTTCCTTTAAATATACTTTCTTTATTGGAGAAGCACCTGCTCCAGAATAATCATAAGTGTCAACCACTGTTATATTTCCGGTATCGCCGAGCATCTCACCCTTTTCATTTATATATACAGTATATGAAACACTCTTGGTTGACTTATTAAAAGTTCCTGACTTCTTTGTTACATTTGGTCCTGTAACAGTGACTGAAGCACTGTCTGTCTTTGTCTTACTCGTTCCATTATTTCTTACAATAGTTACAGTACAGTTATTATCAAATGTCTTATCTGCTCCCCCAACAACCGACGATATATCTTCGGTAACTCTGACGGCATAATATACATCAACCTTTACATTGCATCCATTATATATTCGATCTATATCAAAGCTGATCTTTCCATTGTCTGTTGAGAGGTTTTTAACATTGTTTCCTATACCTGTGCTTGGAGTTACCTTTGCACTGTCATTCCAGCTATAATAAGTTACAAAGAACACACCCTTATTACTAACCTCATCTGCATTTCCGCCAGGGATAATTTTGTTTTTATTGGAGTTGATATAACTTGTATCAATGACTGTTCCCTCAGGAAGTTCATCCACAAATGATATCTTGTCTCCATCCCCATATGCAAAATCGCCGTTGAGCGTTACTTTATACACAAATATATTTTCATTCTCATCATAACCAACAACACTTGACTTCTCGTCAGTGCCATTCGTCACGCTGTATTTCTCGGCAATAGATCCTGATGTTATACCTGTCACATCATGGGAATCTTCCGCCTTCTGCATTTCTCCGCTCGTTGTGTATGTTCCTTCGTTCTTTGCTGTATATTTATTCTCGGTCTTAACCGTTGTCGAATATACAATATCGTAATTGATAGGACTCTCATGTGTTCCCTTTATCTCCTTCGGGAATGTGATAGTGAAGCCTGTAATCAGAGTATTATCACCAGATGGTACTTCTGATACATCTGATGCAGTTTTATTCACCACCCAGTAATAGTTGTTTTCTCCTGGATATGTTATATAGGAAATCTCTGAAACAACATAGTCTTCACCCTTTGTAAGACCAGGTATCGATATATTGTTTATCTGGTCAGCAGTAAAGTAATGTTTCTGCTTTACTCCATTTCCATCAACATGAACACTATCTGTATATTTGTCTCCCGAACAAATCCTGCTTACACCGGATATAGTTGCTTTCCAGTCAAGGCTGTATGAGTCATCATTTTCAGACATGCCTGCAAACTTCTTGGTAAGAACATTTTCTTTAACATCAACCGTAGCATCGTCACTGGAAGATTCACCATTCTTACCTATAGTACCAACATTATAATATGTATCTGTAAGTTTCTCCTTCACAGATGAATCGGTAGTATATGTAAGTACAATCTTGGCCTTATTATCGGTAATCTCCATCCGGTTCTCTCCATCATACAGATAAAGATCATCACCGTCCTCAACAAATGTTGCAGGAAGTTTTATACTGCCACCCGCTACAACTCCATTAACCTCAACAGAACAATTCTTATCATCACTTACATTCACACCATTTTTGGTAAGAATGTCCGCAATTTTATATCCTGCCAGATTTTTCTTCTTGTCAGAATTTATAGTTATGGTCCAGGTTATAGTTTTCTTGTCCGCGGAAAGCTGACCATCCTTGTTTATAGAAGGAACAGCATTTCCTGAATCATAGTGCACTGTTTTGTCAACTGATGAATCATCAGTGTTTGTTTTGTCCTTAATTGTTACAGTATTGCTATTCTTGACATCGATGCTTCCTATATAATCATCGATATCGTATACAACAACATCGTATGTAATCTCGTACTCAGCGTTCCCGTCCATCTTCGGAAGAGTACCACTTACAGCTACTGAATTACCAGTCACATTATTCGAACCAGTAAGTCTATCAGAATAATCCGTCCTCTTCCAACCATTATTCTTCTCTGTTAAAGTACACTTTATATTCTCAACCTTACGCTTTGCATCCGCTCCAAGCTGTGCATCGAGTGCGTTGTTAATAATGTCTTCGAGATCAACGTCACCATCACTTCCGTACTCTGATGTCACCATAATCTTATATGAAAACGTAATTTTTTTAGCATCTACATCTACAGCAGCATTCTCAGCAGATTTCTTAACCTTGATATCTGTTGTACCATCTTTGACATATTTGTAATTAGTAGTTGTCTTCTTAGAACCGTTAACCTTGTCATTCTCGACTTCCGCTTTGTTGTCCTGGCTAAAATTCACAACATTCTGTCCAAGGTCATCAACCTTTGTCCTTACCGTATATTCAATATTATATTCCTGTTTTGGCTTCAGGTTTGGAAGAGTTCCTGAAATAGATGATGTTGCCTCATTATAAACAATTGATTTAACATCTCCTTCCGGTCCTGTAACCTTCAGCCCTGTAACCTCTGGTGATGCATCTGCAATATTGTTTGTAATAACATCAGTAAAGTTAAGGTCTGAATCAGAAGCATCATCTGATGTACCATGCTTTGATGACACTGTAACTGTATAATCAAAATACACATATCCATCAAATGGATTCTTTGTATATCCACTTGATGCTGTCTTTGCTACATTCACATCCGGATTGAATCCTACAGGAACATCAACACTGATATTCTCTGTAAATTTGTTCTCCACTTCATTCTTATCATTAGCTTTAGACAGATCCATATTGATCCAGGCCCTGAAATCGGCTGGAAGAGCTCCACCTGCTTTAAGCTTGTCATGATACAAAGTCGTTATGAGTACCCCGTTTATAACTGAATACGATCCAACATCTCCGGCTATAGGCGTATCCTTCACATCACCTTTAAGCTGGATCGTATCAGGTAACGTATATGTAAATACAGCATCCTTGCCCTGATCAATGATATTTTTTATAATCTGATCAGGGAATAATATATTCATAATCATATATATTTGTGTGGATGGCTTAGTATCATCGTTCGGATCAACAGGAAGTTCCGTTACAGCATCATCCGGATTGCTGGATCCATATGTGTTTCCATCATCATCCTTGATCTTAACCGTCTTAATATAGTTATCTAATCCCCCCATATCAACGGTATCCGCCTCACCGGCTGCCAATGTTGCCACCGCATCGGTTCCCGTAGCATATACATCTCCCCCTCTCGTCTCGGCAGCCTTGGACCACCCATAATTAGAAGGCGAAATCAACGTAGTTATCATAACTACCGCCAGCAGCAGTGCTATAAGTTTTTTCGTAGTTTTTGCCATTGTCATACCTCTTTTCTAATTATTTTTCGACTTACACACTTAGATAAAATTTATCATAACGAACAGTAATTGTAAACAGTTTGTGAACAAAAAAACTGTTTTATGATGTTTTTTATTCACATTTATTTTCTGAATTTGCACCTGAAAAAGCACAAAAGAGACATGAACAATCTTTGTTGCTCACGCCTCATCCTGCCGTCGATTATTTATCTGCAATAAATTACAATTCACTCTTTCTGTCTCTGTTCAGGAGCTCCGTGAGGGCTTCCTTTGCAGTCATTCCATTAAATAAGACATTATTCACAGCTTCAACTATAGGCATCTCCACACCATGCTCCTTCGCAAGTGCCAGAGTCGCTTTGGCAGAATATACGCCCTCAACAACCATCTTGACCTCAGCCATAGCCTCCTCGTATGTTTTTCCCTGACCTATAAGATAACCGGCATTCCTGTTGCGGCTGTGCCTAGATGTACATGTAACAATAAGATCTCCCATTCCAGAAAGTCCTGACAGTGTCTTGACATCAGCGCCCATGGCAAGTCCAAGTCTCATGATCTCAGCCATTCCCCTGGTCATAAGAGCCGCCTTGGTATTGTCCCCAAGTCCCAGTCCATCTGATATTCCTGCAGCAAGCGCTATTACATTCTTAACAGAACCGCCCAGTTCTATCCCGGTCACATCAGTGCTGGTATATACCCTGAAATAATCGTTCATAAATGCATTCTGGATTGTCTTTGCAATCTCTATATCACGTGCGCCAGCAACTACCGTTGTTGGTATACCACGACCCACTTCCTCTGCATGTGAAGGTCCTGAAAGCACCGCCACCTTAGCCTGTGGGATCTCTTCTTCAATGATCTCCACCAGCGCTTTGAGCGTGGACTCTTCTATTCCCTTACTGACATTCACGATAAGCTGTCCATCACTCACTTTATCAGCGATACTCTTTGCCGTGCTTCTGACAAACGGAGATGGAACTGCACATACTATCATATCCTGGCCAATAACAGCCTTAGATGCATCAGTTGTATATTCAATATTATTGTTAAGTATAACGCCTGGAAGTCTGTCCCTCTGCTCATGGAATTCCTTGAGCATGGCAACTTCCCTCTCATCTATAGACCACACGATAACTTCATGTCCATTTCCTGCCAGAAGATTAGCAAGTGCAGAACCCCATCCGCCTGCTCCGAGAACACCTATTTTCATCGTAAAATACCTCCAAATATTTATTTTTATCTTTTACTTTTATTATTATTTTTCTATTTTAACTTTTTTTCATCATATAATCCAGTCCATAGTAAAAATACATGAATATTTTTGCTGATATTTAGATATTTTCATCAGTTATGTAAACTCACATTAATTAAACCATCATATTATGTCAACAATTTAATTGCGGCTTTGCATCACATAATTGCAGGTTTGCACTTATGTATACTCATTATGTCATCCGATTCTTCTTTCATTATATCCAGGAATCTATGCGATCAACACCGAATATTTACACGTGCGTCCATTAATTTCAATATGACAAAAATGCGGCCGTGCAATCAATGCACAGCCGCCACTTTCATTCATACAATTCCATGATGCAAGCCGATGAGCCATCATCTATTCAGCTTCTGCCTTTTTAGATCCAAATGATAACTTATTCTCCGTTCCCGCTATCAGTCTCTTGATATTCTGCCAATGTCTTATCACTGCCATTCCAGCTATGATTCCCGCCATGATTATTCCTTCGATCATTTTGGCATTCGATGTGAAATTATAATCTCCATGAATTGCAAATACTGTGTATAATATGAAGAATCCGATCATGATCGTAAGTGATCCAACCGATACATATCTTGTTATCACAACACTTATAATGAACGCTGCAAGGAGTATCACTACCAATCTCCAGTCCCACAGACCTACTATCATTCCGCCGCTGGCAGCAATTCCCTTGCCGCCCTTGAACTGCATATAGAATGGGAAGTTATGACCAAGCACAACTCCAAGTCCTGTATACAGTACGAACATGTATGCATCACCTATGCCCAACTGGCCAAGTATGATATGTGTCAGTGAGCAGGCGATTATTCCTTTGAGGAAATCCCCCAGGAAAACTATCAGTCCAGCTTTCTTTCCAAGGACTCTCAACGCATTTGTTGTTCCCGCATTGCCACTTCCATACTTTCTTATATCAACACCCTTTATCCTGCCGTAAATATACGCTGTCTGAATCAGGCCCACTCCGTAGCCCCCAACCAGACATATAGCTCTTATCAATATCTCCATGACTACTTCTCTTTCCTCTCTCTGATTATGAATTTTAGAGGTGTACCTCTGAATCCGAAGGATTCTCTTATCCTATTCTCTATATATCGTGTATATGAGAAATGCATAAGCTCCTTGTCATTTACAAATATGACAAATGTAGGAGGCTTAACTGACACCTGGGTGATATAATAAAGCTTAAGTCTCTTACCCTTATCTGATGGTGGCTGCTGCATGGCAACCGCCTCACTCATAATCTCATTCAGAACACCGGTAGCTATACGAAGTGAATGATTCTCTATAACCGCATCTATGGTCTCGAACAATTTGGGAAGTCTCTGTCCCGTCTGGGCTGATATGAAGAGCAGCTCCGCATACGGCATGTATGAAAGCTTGTTTCTGATCTCCTCAGTAAACTTGTATATTGTCTTATCATTCTTCTCGATGGCATCCCATTTGTTCACAGCGATTATCATTCCCTTGCCACGATCGTGGGCTATTCCGGCGATCTTGGCATCCTGATCTGTTATTCCCTCTGTTGCATCTATTACAAGAACTGCAACATTACATCTCTCCACTGCGGATACTGTTCTTATGATACTATATCTCTCTATATCCTCTTTTATCTTGCTCTTTCGTCTGAGGCCCGCTGTATCTATGAATACATATTCCCTTCCATTCCTGACGATCTCTGTATCCACGGCATCTCTTGTGGTTCCCGCTATATCAGATACGATGACTCTGTCCTCACCGAGCAGCTTATTAATTATAGAAGATTTTCCTACATTTGGTTTTCCTATGATTGCAATTCTAGGTCTCTCATCCTCTGTGTCATCCTTTGCCGACTCGCCAAAGTGTGATACAACCTCATCCAGCATATCTCCTATTCCAAGTCTTGAGGAACCTGATATAGGATGAGGATCACCCAGTCCCAGATTGTAGAATTCATAAACATCCGGCATGAACTTCTCAAAGCTGTCAACCTTGTTGACTACGAGTACTATCGGCTTCTTTGATCTTCTGAGCATATCGGCAACCTTGGCATCATCATCCACCATACCCTGTCTGACATCCGTCATAAAAAGGATAACATCGGCTGTCTCTATAGCTATCTCAGCCTGTTCTCTCATGCTCTTAAGTATAATATTGTCTGACTCCGGCTCAATTCCTCCCGTATCGATCAGGGTGAAATTGTAATCCAGCCAGTTAATATCGGCATAAATCCTGTCCCTTGTAACTCCCGGTGTATCCTGAACTATGGATATCTTTTCTCCAGCAAGTACATTGAACAGAGTTGATTTACCTACATTTGGTCTGCCCACTATGGCAACTATAGGTTTACTCATTCTATCTTCCTCCATATATATAATTAAATGTCATCTCCAATTGCTGCATGAATAAAATCAGCACCACTAGATTCTACAATACAAACATCAACTTGTAAAGCATCTGAGAACTCTGCCAGGGTTATATCGTCAAGGAACTTTGGCTCATCCGCCATCAAAGTATTTGAAGGCAATACAAGTCTTTCGCCAAGCGGTTTATTCTTCACCTGCTTTATGATATCTCCACCTGTGAGCAGCCCTGTCACTGTTATCCTGTGTCCGAAGAAATCATTGATGATCTTATACAGATGTATCTTTACATTTGGAAATTTTTCCGGGATTCTGTTCACAAGCATCTTTATGGAATTATACACCAACACACCGGTGACCATGGAAACCTCATACTCCCGGTCATCACCATCTATAGCGCTCCATTCCTCCTCAAACTCGTCCATGAGCAGTCTGACCATGCCCACTCCATTTTCCAGCTGGATAAAGCCATCGTATCTCTCAGCTTCCGGGAAATCCCTGCCTGCATTGATATACCACTCATCACTGGCCTGTACGAAATGTATCCCGTGCTTTTCATATGCTTTCTTCTGAAAATGCTCTATGATATCTATCACATCCTCGGCATCCTCCTTTGTAAATGGCTCAAGATGGAACAATCCATCACGATAGTCCGACAGGCCAACAGGTACAATGGACAAGCTTTCCATGACAGGAACAAATTCAATGAGATCGGATATCGTTCTCCACAGTTCCTCACCATCATTCACACCTTTGCAGAGAACCACCTGACCATTCATAGGTATCTCCGCCTGATAAAACTTCTTTATATAATCAAGTATGGCACCGGCAAATCTGTTGTTGAGCATACTGCATCTGAGCTGAGGGTTGGTTGTATGCACCGATATGTTGATAGGTGCAAGATGATAATTGATAATTCTGTCTACATCCTTTTCCTTCATATTGGTAAGGGTGATATAGTTTCCCTGAAGGAAAGACAATCTGGAATCATCATCCTTGAAATATATAGTATCTCTCATGCCTTTCGGGTTCTGATCGATAAAGCAGAATATGCACTTGTTATAGCAGGACTTGTAATTATCCATCAGTGAATTCTCGAATACTATTCCGAGATCCTCATCATAGTCCTTATCTATCTCCAGAAGCCACTCCTCGCCATCTGGCTTACGGACCAGCAGTTCTATATATTCGTCATTTATAAGATACTGATAGTCAAATATATCCTCTATGGGATGGTCATTCACCGCCAGGATATTATCCCCAGGTTCTATCTCCATCTCCTGAGCTATACTGCCCTCAAGTATCTCTTTTACTATATGTTCCATAATTTCCTCTTCTATATAATATGTCAATAACCTTTTTAAGTCGTCGGATTGTCTTCCGGAAGCATAATAACGGCCGCAAGATTTCCTCTCAGTCCCTTGCTGGCTCTATGGGAAAATAACCATGTGCTGTTACAACACGTACAGATATTTGTCACATCAATATTATCGGGATTGACACCGGAATCAACAAGATTATAATAATTCGCTCTGTGAAGATCGAGCATATATTTGCCGTTTTCCTTCTCGTACACTATCTGAGCTGTCTCAGCTTCCGTATATGCCTCCATAAACCTTCCTGCGACATCTTCACTCACCTCATAACAGGTCTTGCATATAGACGGTCCTATGGCGCATATAAGATCATCAGGTTTTGTGCCATATTCCTCAGCCAGCCTTGCTACCATATGCCGGCTTATTCCCGAAACAGTCCCTTTCCATCCAGAATGGTTTGCCGCAACAACTCTGTGCACTGGATCATAAAACAAAACAGGCACACAATCTGCATAAAATGTCATAAGTGGTATACCGGGAACATCTGTCATAAGGCCATCTATTTCCAGTATGTCGGATTCGCGGACAATACCCTTACCTGCATCAGCCTCTGTCACCTTATATATATCCGTCTTATGAACCTGATCCGAAAACACCAGTTTTGTGTGATCGTAACCAACGGCATCGGCAAATCTCCTGTGATTTTCCATGACACGGTCTGCATCATCTCCTCTGTGAAAACTGAGGTTCATTGTTCCCAGATATCCCTCGCTCACTCCACCTGTCCTTGTGGAAAAGGCATTTATCACACCTGCCTTGTCCAATTTGTCAAATGTTATATAGTCTACTCCATTTCTGGTGTGTACATGGGTTGAATTGTCTTCTCTAATATACTTTATAGCTGTCATCTATCCATCCGCCCTTATATTTTATTGGTAAATCACCAAACATATTCAAATGCATTCTCTATATGCTTTATGCTGCCATCATACACAGTAATAACATCAAACCTCACAGGAATGTCCACCGGATACTTATATTGATTCAAATAGTATAATGCCACCCTGCTTATCTGTCTCTGTTTTCTGATATCCACAGCCTCCTGTGGCATGCCTTTATGAATGTTTGAGCGGTATTTTACTTCTACAAACACAAGATACTTTCCCTGCTTTGCAACTATATCAATCTCTCCTGCCCTGACACGGTAATTCATTTTCAGTATTTCATACCCCTCAGCCGTCAGATATTCAGCCGCTTTTTTTTCGTATTCTGTTCCTATAAGTCTGCTGTTGTACACTGTCCGCCCTTCCTGATCCTCATACAATACATCTATACAAACTTGGTGATAAATGTCCTCCTGTGTATGGCGCATGGTCCCTGACTTCTGATCGCGTCAATATGCTCTGCAGTCCCATATCCCATATTCTTCGCAAATCCATATCCAGGATATATATCATCATACTCCACCATCAGTCTGTCCCTCGTCACCTTGGCTACTATGCTGGCAGCAGCGATGGATGCCGAAAGAGTATCCCCTTTTATTATGCCAATCTGGGGAATACTTACCCCCGGAATATTAACTGCATCGTTCAGGAGTATCTGCGGTTCTACACTGAGCTTTGCTATAGCCTGCTTCATCGCTTCGTAATCAGCATTCAATATATTTATACGGTCTATAACATCCTGATTCGCCATTCCAACGCCCACAGCGATGGCTTTATCCATGATCTCATCATATAAAGCCTCTCTCTTCTTCGCCGACAATTGTTTCGAATCATTCAGGTATAATATGTCACAGTCCTTAGGCAGAATAACAGCAGCCGCTACGACAGGTCCGGCAAGCGGACCTCTGCCTACTTCGTCAATTCCACATATATATTCACGATCAGAATATTTTCTCTCGTATTCATACATCTTATATGTACGCTTCAATTCGTTCTGGTATGACTCAACCTTCTTGACAGCAGATGCCACAATTTTTCTGACACCGTCTCTCTCATCAGCTGCATATTCTTTTATAAGATCCTCATACTGACCAATATCCGCACCGGCAAATATTTTCTTTATTTCAGTTATGCTTCCCATATATCCTCCAAATAGAGGGCTGTTGCCATTCTGTCGGCAACGGCCCTCATAACTCGTGCATTATTCAATCTTACCAAATCCACCTGTAAAACGAAATACCGCTCTTCCTATTATATCATTCTTGTGTATATTGCCCACTTCGGCAACCCTGCTGTCACGGCTGTTATTTCTGTTATCACCGAGAACAAAGTATTCATCCTCACCTAACACGATATCCTCAGCGGCCACACCTCTTTTATCTTCGGCAATAGTCTCTCTTCCATACACATCTCCGTCCAACGGTTCATCATTGATATATATAGTACCGTCTTCATCAATATAAACAGTCTCGCCCGGAAGTCCTATGATCCTCTTTATATAGAAGGTCTCCTCATCATCTCCATACGGGAACACGATTACATCAAACCTCTTAGGTGATCCAAATTCATATTCAAGCTTATCAATCCACAGAGTATCTCCACTATGCAGAGTATTGCTCATTGACTCACCGCTGACCTCCGTCCTCTGTCCAACATAATTGAGAACTGCCCAGCACAATCCTATAACGATAAGTATGTATACACATAATGATATAAGATCCTTTACTATATTAACCTCTTTCTCTGCCTTTTTCTTCTTCTTTTCAGCTTTCTTCTCGGCTCTTATCTTCTTTTTTATAGCCTTATCATCAAGCTCTTCATCAGCATCTGACGTGTTGTCAGTATCTTTTTTTTCTGAAGTTTTATCTTTCGTATCGCCCTGATCAGTGGTTTCGTTAGTTTTGTCCGTCTCTGCAGGTTTTGTCTCTGCACTATCCTCTTTATTCCCAGTGTCACCGTCTGCAGCTTTTCCGCTGCTTTCTGCAACAGCTTTATCCCAGGACCACGAACTTATACCTCCATCCGAATTCTTATTGACCTCGGTATCTACATCCTGTTTTTCTTTTGATGCTGCATCCTTATTTTTCTTTTTTTCAGCCTTTTTCTGTTCTCTCTCTATTGCTTTCTGACGCTTTTTCTCGTATTTTGCGATCTCCCTGTCCCTGGCCTTTTTAGCCGGATCATCGTCAAATATCTCATTAAGAGCGTCAGCAACATTCTTATTCTCTTCGCTCATTCAATCTCCTTTAAGGTGTCTCAAGTGTTATCCTGCCAAGTCTGCCGGATCTGAAATCATCCAGAATCAATGCTGCAGCCTTATCATAATCCAGTTCTCCACCTTTTTTTATACACTGTCTCTTCTCGGCAATCGCAGAGAGAGTATCAACCGGATTCTCAGCACTTTCAATATTATACCTTTCAGGCAATGTATTACAATAGTTTGCATCAATAAATTTAATTAATTCAATGGCTATATCTGTGATATTAAGGATCTCATCATTTATGGAACCTATGAAAGCAAGCCTCAGACCAATGACCTCGTCATCAAATTTTGGCCACAATATTCCCGGAGTATCGAGCAGCTCCAGATTTTTCCCGAGACGTATCCACTGTTTGCCCTTGGTCACCCCTGGTTTATTGCCAACCTTTGTACATGCCTTTCTCGCATAGGAATTGATAAATGTGGATTTTCCCACGTTAGGTATTCCTGCGATCATGGCTCTTATAGGTCTGTTGATTATACCCCTCTTTCTGTCTCTCTCTATCTTCTCTTTACATGTCTCCTGAACAATGCCATTTATGCTTTTAATTCCCATTCCGTCTCTTGCATTTATCTTTGCAACGGCAAATCCCTTATCTTTATAGTAGCTTTCCCACTTCGCCGTAACCGCATCATCCGCAAGGTCAGTCTTATTCAAAAGTATAAGTCTGAATTTATTCTTTGCAAGTTCATCTATATCCGGATTTTTACTGCTGAGAGGAATTCTTGCATCTACCAGTTCTATCACAATGTCAATAAGCTTTATATCTTCCTGCATCATTCGTCTGGCCT
This sequence comes from uncultured Coprococcus sp., assembly GCA_934277375.1. Lineage (GTDB taxonomy): Bacteria > Bacillota > Clostridia > Lachnospirales > Lachnospiraceae > Coprococcus. The sequence continues at coordinate 284,833 of CAKQTZ010000003.1, forward strand.
TTGTCATATGACCAGGATACCACTGTATATTCATAATAATCTCCTCTAATCCACCTTTACTCTTCCAAGAATCTCATTCTTTTTGACATTGCCAACACTGAGATATCTTGAATCCTGACTGTTGTCCGGATCATCTCCGAGTACAAAATATTCATTTTCACCAAGTGTAAGGGCTGTCTCAGCCAGTCCTGCTGTCTTTATCTCCTTTTCTATAGGACAGTCCGACAGTGGGTTTCCATTTATATAGACCTGTCCATTCTGTATAAGAACAGTCTCTCCCGGAAGTCCAATAACCCTCTTTATACTGTAATATCTATCCTGATTTTCCACAGATTTATATGCAACGATATCGTACCTGTCCGGCGCCCCCACCGCGTATACTATCTGATTTACTGTATACTTTTCACCATCCATCAGCGTTGGCTCCATAGACGGTCCAACCATATAGACTTTCTGAAATCCAAATGCAACAAAACCGTATCCCAAAATGGCTGCCGCCAATATTGCAACAAGCCAGGCAAACAGGCTTTTCAATGTTTTTTTAACCGATCTCTGCTGTCTTCTCTGACGCCTGCGTTCCCTTCTTATTCTCCGAATTCTATCATATCTCTCACTCATATATGTCAACCCCATCATCCAGCCATAATAAAAATATGCACTATTCTAAAAATGGCTGGAGTATAATACTCCAGCCATCTTGGTTTTCATGTTATAAGCTAAATTATCTAACAAGCTCCTTAACCTTTGCTGCCTTACCAACTCTTGAACGTAAGTAGTAAATCTTTGCTCTTCTGACTTTACCTTTTCTTACAACTTCAATCTTCTCAACGAAAGGTGAGTGTACAGGCCATGTCTTCTCGACACCGCATCCGCCAGAAATCTTTCTAACTGTGAATGTCTCTCTGTTGCTTCCGCCCTGTCTCTTTACTACAGTACCCTCGAAGATCTGGATTCTCTCCTTGTTACCCTCTTTGATTCTGTTGTGTACCTTAACAGTGTCTCCTACGTTGAACTTATCAACGCTCTCCTTCATCTGTGAAGCTTCAAGATTCTTAATGTAATCGTTCATTGTGTTCCTCCTTAATATTCTGATGTTCTTACTGCCATATCCATCTGATATATGGGCACAGAGGACCATCACTTTTTCACAACTCATTCAATATAACATACAGCAATTCATAAATCAAGCAAAAAATGCACGAAATATAATATTTCGTGCATTGTCTCCAGAGTGGAGCAGACGCATTAAAAGGCGAACTCCGTTCGCAGGCGTCTGCGTGCTTCATAAGGATTTCCCCCACCTTCGGCGGGTCCCTCCTTATGAAATTTAGTGGAGCAGACGCATTAAAAGGCGAACTCCGTTCGCAGGCGTCTGCGTGCTTCATAAGGATTCCCCCCACCTTCGGCGGGTCCCTCCTTATGAAATTAGTGGAGCTGGCGGGAGTCGAACCCGCGTCCAAAAGCTCATTCACTACAGTTTCTTCCATCACAGTCAGTGCTTTAACATTCCCTCAGCATATCGCCCACTAACATGCTATACACTTCAGTAGCTTCATGAATTTTCCTACATCGCAAAGCTTAGATGCAGGAGTTTGCCGAAAGTCGACGCCATTCCTAAAGGCTCGGCGTTCCTAAAGGATGACGACTGCCCTTAGGCAGCGTATGCTAAATTATCGTTAGCGTTTATTTTTTGTCCAGCTTTTAGCGTGGCTCTGGTCCACGGATGGCTTCCATAGCTTCAAAACCCCTGTCGAAACCAGTCAACCCCTGATTAAATTATCAGCGAGAACTGATTATATAAATCTGTGAATCAGCACAGATCGCACTCACACAAGCGTTTATTCCTGTGTATTTCCGGTCGCTGATGCAGCTTCTTCAGTCGTTGCATCAGTACTCTCCGATGAATCATCTGCCTCTGTACTATCTGCTGAAGTGGTTTCCTCAGCATCAGATGATGTGGCAGTAAACAGGCTGTCATACCCATTGTCTTCCCATGCTTTGTCAACAGTACTTGATAGTCCTGACGCAGCAACATACTTTGGTATCGCCTTATATATCTTCACGCCCACAACACTTCCAACAATAGCTGCTACAACAACTATGGTAGCTGTGACCGCAATGACCTTCTTAATCTTCTGTTTTCTCAGAATCTCCTTACGGTGTTTCTTCTCATATTTTCTCTGATCTACTTTACTCTGACTCATATTACCCTTCTCCAAACGTTGAAAATTAGAACTCCACAGGCAGCATATCCTTCTATATATGGAATACCATGATTATACAAAGCTTTGTGCCCCAGTTCAACACCTTGCTAGTATAACACATAAGAACATATAAAGAAAGGTCTTACTTATATTTCACAGAAAAACCACATCTGATCAATAATCCCTGTTTCTGTTCTTCAGATCTCTTTCCATCTCACGCTTCATATCCTTCTTTGCAATATCTTCACGTTTGTCGTAGAGCTTCTTTCCACGTGCCAGACCTATCTCCATCTTCACAAGGCCGTCGCGTATATAGACCTTAAGCGGCATGATCGTATAACCTTTTATCTTCTGCTGATTGATAAGCTTGTTGATCTCATATCTGTGAAGAAGCAGTTTCCTTGTCCGGAGAGGATCCTTATTGAATATATTCCCCCGCTCATAGGGATTTATATTCATTCTGTATACATATACCTCCCCATGATCTATCCCGACAAAGGCTTCTTTTATGCTGCAATGTCCTTGCCTGATGGATTTGACTTCAGTTCCAACAAGCTCCAATCCGGCTTCAAATTTCTCTTCTATAAAATATTCATGATATGCTTTTTTATTGTTTGCGATGAGGGTGTTTCCTCTTTCCTTTGACAAATTTATCTTCTCCTTTATATACAATTCCAAAGTCAATGGACTTCGTCATCTTATCTGTATTTTTTACCTTTATCTGTATCTTGTCACCTATCGCATAGGTTTTGCCGGTACTTTCTCCTATCATAGCATAATCTTCCTGAGAAAAATAGTAATAATCATCGAGCATGTCCGACACGTTGACAAATCCTTCTACTGTGTTTGGAAGTTCAACATACATTCCTCGGTTTGTAACGCCGGATATAAGTCCATCATATACCTCACCTATATGTTCCGACATATACTCAACTTTCTTCAGCTTCTCCACATCACGCTCTGCTTCCTCCGCTCTCCGCTCTTTATGAGAATTGTCATCACAGACTCTGTCGAGTATCATGCTGTAGTGTTCTATTCTCTTTACGTCCAGCCTGCCATGTATGTTGTCCTTTATTATACGATGAATCTGCAGATCTGGATATCTCCTTATAGGAGAAGTGAAATGGCAGTAATACTTACATGACAAACCAAAATGTCCGGTACACTCCGTTGAATATTTCGCCTGCTTCATGGTGCGAAGTGCCATTCTGCTGACAAGATTCTCATAAGGCTCTCCCTTTATCCTGTTGAGCAGCTTCTGGAATTCCTTCGGATGAATATTCTCCCGTGATGCCTTGAAATACATGCCAAAATTGCTTATAAGAAGTGCCAGCTGCTCAACCCTGTCTGCATCCGGAGCTTCATGAACTCTGTACTCAAACGGTATATCCTGCCAGAAATAATCCTCCGCAATCGTTTCATTAGCAGCAAGCATAAAATCCTCTATGATCTCATTTGATCTGCGTCTCTCATACACTCCTATAGACAAAACTTTTCCGTCTGAGTCTATCTTGATCTTAGACTCATCAAAATCAAAATCTATGGAACCACGTTTTCTTCTGTTGGCGCGCAACAGATCCGACACATGAAGCATAAGTTCAAACATAGGCACAAGTTCAGCGTATTTCCCGCTCTCCTGCTGATCATGATCTTCAACTATAGCGGACACACTTGTATAAGTCATCCTGCGGTCTACATTGATAACCGTCTCGCATATCTTATGTCCGACTATACGTCCACTTTTATCTATGTCCATGAGGCAGCTTAGTGCCAGTCTGTCCTGCCCTTCGTTCAGTGAGCAGATACCATTTGACAGCTTATGTGGAAGCATAGGTATAACCCTGTCCACAAGATAACAGCTCGTCCCCCTATTCAAAGCCTCCTTGTCGAGAGGTGAATTCTCTTTTACATAATTGGTCACATCCGCTATATGGACTCCAAGCTTGTACATTCCATCCTGTTCATATAAAGTTATTGCATCATCGAGATCTTTGGCATCCTCTCCATCTATAGTCACCGTCTGCAGCCCCCTGAGATCAGTTCTGCCTGCCATATCTGATGTGCTGACAGAATCAGGTATCTGGGAAAGGCTCTCCATGACTTCATCCGGAAAATCAACCGGTATATCCAGAGATCTTACCACCGACAATACATCGCTTTCCGGATCATTTATGTGGCCAAGTATCTCTATTATCTTTCCCTCCGGAGATTTAACCTTATCGCCATAGCTCAGTATCTCTGCCACTACCTTATGCCCCGCCATAGCTCCCATGGAATTAGCCTTTGAGACAAAGATATCTCCATCAATTTTAAGATTGTCAGGGATCACAAATCCAAAATTCTTATTTTGCTGATATACTCCTACAACCTTCTTTAAGCCTCTCTCGATGACCTTTATGACGGAAGCCTCCTGCTTCATACCACGAGGCTTATCCTCCGCACGTATAAGAACCGTGTCGCCGTGAAAAGCTCCCATCGTATTCTTCTCTGGCACAAAAAAATCTTCCTTCATTCCCTCGACGCGAACGAATCCAAATCCTCTCTGATTGCCTATGAATGTTCCTTTATAAACGCCATCTCCAACCTTCTGATAACGACCTTTAGACGACCTGACTATCAGCCCCTCATCTGTCAGATCATTCAGTATATCCAGAAATGTCTGCCTTTCATCACCTGGAACCTGAAGAAATGTACACATCTCTTTGAATTTCATTGGCGGGAATTCATCGTCACATATGAATTCATATACTGTATTTTTTCTTTTGTTATATAAATCTATATTCGTGTTGTCCATCTTTACCTTTCCGCCTGTAACGGCTCTGCGCAATACATAAAAAATGGTGCTTACATACTTTATTATGTAAGCACCAACGTAATCATATTAATTGAAAAGCTTGGAATCAAGCAGTAATGCCAAAACGAAGAAGATCACTGTCAACACAGCAGTTATCTTTTTCAGAATCTCCTGCTTTGAATTTCCTTTATTCTTTCCCCAGTATGAATTGTCAAATCCACCGCCTGCACCTGATATCGAACTTGTAAGGCTGGCATCTTTTCCCTCCTGGGAAAGAACTACGATCGCTAATACTATACATACTATAACATAAACTATCATTAATACTGTCTTCACTATCTTAACACCTCCATTTCCATGAAATGGTGCAAATGATTTTTAACACCAACTTAAAGTATGATAACACATCAATATGATATATTCAACACTATTTTTTTCTCTTTTTTGCAAATATTGTCATTATAAGCATGAATATTCCCAGTACCGAGCATCCAATACCCAATCCCAGATATTTGACATGGAATTTCATCTGTACGGTATTCTCGCCATCAGCAAGCTTTATGGAATACAGACAGTTACCCAAAAGATCAGGTTCTATCCGTTCTCCATTCAATCTTATCTCCCATCCATCACTGTATGGTATTGATATCAAAAGGCTCTGTCCCTCCTGTGCTGTCACTTGGACATCCGCCGAACCATTCTTGATGTCTATTTTATCTGCTGCTCCCTGTGACAGCTCATCCGTAACCTTCTTGAACTCATCCAGATTCAGTGCATAAAACTGCTCACCATCCTCCACTATATTTATCTCGTTCCTGCTTGCAAGTTTTATATAACCATACTTATCACCCTTCTGAACAGGAATATCGAATACCGACGGCGACAACCATTTTGCATATCTTGTCTTGTATGTTTTATTGACACTGAGTATAGCTCCAAAGTCAAAGTTCCACGGAATATTACCATACACAGCATAATTTCCATCAGGGATATAAAGCTTATATTCTATCTTGTGCAGTCTGTCCCCTGATCTGTCATATTTTAAAGGGATGAACAGCTCTGTCCTTCTTCCCAGCAATTCACTGTATATTCCATTCAGATATTCAAATGGATTATTTGACATCTCGGCCTTGTACTCTCCGGAATTATATACAAATGCCATAGGCAGACAATATGGATTCTCATACACTCCTATTCCCCTGGAATTGTCCGGAATATCCTTGACCTTATCAAGCCCTGTTATATCATACGCCGACAACACGTATCTGACGCCGAGAAGTGAATCAGCCCCAACAAGTGCCATGTTCACAGTATTCATATTCTCACTGCTCATTCTATAGCCTATCCGCTCCAGAAATTCCAAGGTGTTAGTATCTGGAGATGATGTATATCCGGCAATTGCCCAATAATTATATGCCATTGATTCATCATAGTTCGCCCGAAGATCATTCAAATACTTTTTCCCGTTTTCGCCAGTCTTATTCTCTCCTCTGGCTATATCTACAGTATTGAGATTTCTCCCATTTGTCTGATTGACCCTGTATATTCCAGGATCATAATTCTTCATATTGCTTACAAGTTCTTCTTCAGCAACCGTGTACTCTCTGAATCTGTCACCATTATCCCTGTGATAATTATCCATCTGAAGGCTGACATCCGCTCCCGTTTCCAGTACAAACAGCATACACAGAATTACCATCCAGGCTCTTTTAACAATTACCCGTCTGCTTCTGGCTGATAACAATACAGCCGCAGTCACAGCAGTCAGGAATATAACTGTTGCTATAATATAATAACCCTTATGCCAGCCATACGCCCTGTTGAGAACTATCTGATACAATGCAAAAACGCCAACAGAGATAACCACCCTTTTCCATATGTGCCGTATATTCTCTGAAAAGAAGAATTCATATGCAAGAAAAATAATAATGATTATTCCTATATACGAATATCTGTACCAATACGAACCGACCGTCTTAAAAAGAGAAAACATCGTACATAATGGAGTCCAGAAGAATGACATAATAACCACAAACAGCATCAAAGCTCTGACAAGTTTCTGCTTCGAAGTCTTTGTCTTCCCAATAAATATTCCGATACAGCCTATGATAGCAAGGCTTCCGCAATATAATGATACTACTCCCTTTGAACTCATTGCGCCAATACTGTATGCCTCAATGACAGATGCAACATTGCCCAGCAGTGACATATCCGTCAGACCCTGAAATTCCAGTTTTCCTCTGGTACTGTATTTCATCGCACCAATCGTTGGTAAAAACAGAACTGCACTTATGAGTACACCTATAAACATGGCCCATGCAGCCCTTCCTACGACTTTCCAAAATCTATCCTGTCTGTCTGATCCTGATGCACCCTCTGTTTTCATGATAAAATACTCAAATATCAACCAGATAATGGCAAACAGACAGTTTATTCCGCCAGTATACCAGTTAAACAATATTGAGAGTGCAACTGTTATTGATAATGTAGTAGTCTTTGCCTCTCTCACCACTCTGTATACTCCCAGCAGTATGAGTGGAAGCATATATACTCCATCGAGCCACATACAATTACTTGCCTGTGCTATGGAATACTGTCCCAAAGCGTAACTGACCGCAAAGAATACGTTCATAATACCTGATGCCGGATTTTTTCCGGATGAAGCAAAGCGTCTATTCAGGTAATACGAGCATGTTGATGCCGCGAGCGCCAGTTTCATAGATATTATAAGTTCCATAAATACTATCAGCTGAGATTTTTTAAAAAAAATCAACAGCAGGTTAAACGGACTTGCAAGATAATAACTGAATATTCCTATACATTGACCTCCTATGGTCTTTGTGAAAGAATAATCAATGTTATTTCTTCCCAACAGAACATCCTTCATATATGCATAAAAATCAAGATATTGAAAATCCGCATCCATGGTTGCAAGTGAATGATCGCCAAATGGCACATAGCCCTTTATCCAGTACAGAAGCCACATCATCGCCATTACCAATATTCCCGATATAAACATATTCAATAAAAAAGTTCTTCTATTAGTCATCAAATAATCTCCCTTATTTCTTATATCTTTCAGAGCGCATTCATAATACTATACAGTTCTAATAATTACCAATTAATTATTATAATATTCTCTTACTAAATATTAAGAATACGAGGAACTCTACGACCTGATCTACAGCATGTATCTGCTTGTCACATCGAATCCATGATTCAACGGTCCGCTTCCTGTCCCTATGTCTAACATTGCATTAAGCGATCCTGATATATAGTCTTTAGCTGTCTGTACAGACTCAGCAATATCATACCCTTTTGCCAGATTGGATGCTATAGCACTTGAAAGTGTGCACCCCGTTCCATGTGTGTTTGGATTATCCACCCTGTTTCCTGCAAACCAGGTAGCTTTATCACCATCGTAAAGCATGTCATTTGCATCACTTACACTATGTCCACCTTTTACAAGAACCGCACAGCCATACTTCTCATATATATTCTTTGCAGCATTTTCCATATCAGCTTTCGTTCTGATGTCATATCCTGTAAGAGTCTCAGCCTCAGGTATGTTTGGTGTTATAAGTCTGGCAAGCGGGAACAGCCTGCCGGTGAGGCCTTCAACAGCCTCATCACTTATGAGCTTTGCTCCACTGGTTGCAACCATGACCGGATCAAGAACCACATTCTCTGCGCTGTAAAACGTCAGCCTGTCTGCTATCACTTCTATAAGCTCAGGAACAGATACCATGCCTATCTTCACTGCCGCGGGTCTTATATCGGAAAATACAGCATCTATCTGAGCTGCAAGCACATCAGGGCTTACATTCATAATATCAGTAACTCCCTTGGTGTTCTGTGCTGTAATCGCAGTTATAGCACTCATGCCATATACTCCATTCGCCTGCATGGTCTTCAGATCAGCCTGTATGCCCGCGCCACCAGATGAATCGCTTCCCGCTATAGACAGAACAGGTACTAGTCTGCTTCTGACCGGAATCGTGTCATCAAGCATTTCATCAACACTATGATAATAGTAATTACTATGTGCCTTCAGATCAGCCTGTCTGTCTCTGCTCGATTCATCATATAATCCAACCAGGATAAACCCGGCATCCTGAGCTGTCTTCGCAGCGTGATAAGCATCCTCAAACACGTATGTCTCAGATATGGACGTACCCATATATTCCGCAGCAAGCTCATATATCTTAGGTGATACCGCTTTGCCGGCTCCAACCTCGGAACATGTAAATATCCTATCCACATACTTCATGATTTCATTTCCCGACAGTGCCGCCTCCACATGACACCTGTCTGTTGAAGTTGCAACGGTTACAGGTATATCGTAACGTTTTAATAACCTGAGGAGTTTCATGACGCCCGGCTTAAGCCTTGCTTCATGTACATAAAAATCATGTATGGTGTCATTTATACCAGCTATGATCTTCTCGGTCGGAAGCTCTAACCCATAGTGCTCCTGCATATACTCCGCGCCATTCTGCATGGTCATAGTAAACAACACCTTTTCTAGATCAGGTTCAGCCTTTATTCCCTGTCTGGCAAGATATATCTCACCGGCATGATCCCACATAGGCATGGAATCAAGCAACACTCCATCCATATCAAATATTGCACCTTTTATATCACTGATAACTATTCTGCTCATATATACCTCTATCATTATTCCACCTGTATATGCTCTTCTATCACGCATCTCTTGCGGGTGTTTTTTATCTGTCCAGCATATTCTGAACAGATTTTTTTAACTCTTCTGTTGCCTTTTTTATATCCTTCTGACCAAATATGGCACTTATGACAGCCACTCCACATATTCCCGAACCGGCAAGTTCAACCACATTGTCCTTTGTTATCCCACCTATTGCAATAACCGGTATAGACACAGCTTCACATATAGCCTTAAGGGTGTCATGGCTCACATCATCGGCGTCATCCTTTGAGCCCGTTGCAAATACCGCTCCAACTCCAAGATAATCAGCACCATGTTTTTCAGCTATAACCGCCTGTTCAACGGTCTGGGCTGATACTCCAAGTATCTTATCAGAACCAAGCACCTTTCTGACATCCATGGCCTCCATATCGCTCTGTCCCACGTGCACACCATCAGCATCAATATCCTTTGCTATGCTGACCTCATCGTTTATAACAAACGGAACCCCATATTCCTTACACAGCTTCTGTATCTCCTTAGCCTCAGCAAGAAAATTCTCTCTGTCAAGCTTCTTCTCCCTGAGCTGTACAAATGTTACACCACCGTCAAGTGCCTTCTTTACCTGATCACACAAAGTCTCTCCCCCGAGCCAATGCCTGTCAGTTACCGCATAGAGCATAAGCTCTTTCTCACTGCAATTTCTCATACAATTCTTCCTTCTTCCATATTTCATAACTGATAAGATTCCAAACTCATATTAGGATCAGATTTCACTCCGCACATCTACATATTGATTCAATTATCTGATCTCAAATCTGGCACCCTTCTCAAGTGTCTCTCCATCCATATTGTATATGGCATCTATTATCCTGTTCCTGTATGTTGAATTCCCCTCAAATGACTGGAGATGTGAATAACCTATCTCTCCGGCAAGTCCCATGACCATAACCGCAGCAGCAGCGGCTTCAAGCTTGTCACCAGGATTAGCAGCTATATATGCAGTCATCATTCCTGAAAGCTGACAACCTGTGCCTGTAATTTTCCCCATTTCAGGGCGGCCATTTCTTATGACATAGCACTTCTCTCCATCTGCGACAAGATCTATGGCACCTGTTACTGCTATGATCGATCCGGTCTCAGCAGACAGCTTCTTGACAAATGTCACTGCATTATCAAGATTTTCCTCAGTTACAGCATCGGCAACATCCGCATCAACTCCCTTTGTGCTTCCCGAGCCGTATGCCAAAGTCTTAACCTCTGAGATATTTCCTCTTATAACATCAAACTTAACCTCTCTCATAAGACCTACTGCAGTGTCAGTACGGAGTTTACTTGCGCCGGCTCCAACAGGATCAAGGAGCACTGCGTGTCCAAGTTCATTTGCTTTCTTTCCTGCAAGATACATTGACGGAATTGTATTCCTGTTGAGTGTGCCTATGTTGATGTTTAGCCCGCCACAGATACTTGTGATATCCTCAACATCATTCTCATCATCTGACATGATCGGACTTCCTCCACAGGCAAGAATCACATTTGCCACATCATTTACAGTTACATAGTTCGTTATATTATGTACCAATGGCACATTCTTTCTTACATTTTCAAGGCACTCTCTTATCATGGTATCTAATCTCCTTTATGATATTATTAGTATTTTGTTTTAACTATCTGCATTCTGTATTTTTTCTCTCATTTGAACATACAGCATAAGAAAAGTGGCTATGCCATAGGCACAGCCACCTTTCTTATGCTGTATATATCCCTACGCTGGCATTATCCACATCAGGTTCTAGGTCAAGATGTCTACATCTACTCTCAGCCTGCTTATATACAAGCTCCCTTTTTTCGGTATTATAATACAACATTATAAATGTATTTGCCAGTATAAGATTGTTGTGTACTTATTCACTGTATTTGAATATCACATGCTTTGAACTCCAAAAACCAGGAGAAAATTCTATATCGATCTCCTTTGAGTCATCCGGTACCTCGAACATAACTGTTCCACTGCCTGATCTACTCCTGGGCAGGAGGCACATCAGATGTACAGTACATACACTTTGTAGCCTCAATATCTATCTCACCCATACAGTAAGGGCACTTTCTTGTGAGAGGCGCTGCCTCCTCTTTCTTCTTGCCAAGCTCCATAAGTGCATTGATTCCTTTCATAATGACAAATATGACAAATGCCATAATGATGAAATTGATCACCGCCGAAATAAACGCACCATACTCAATATACTGTCCTGTGTGGAATATCTGAAAATGTCCACCAATCTCAGCTCCACCTATACTGTTGATTATTGGTGTGATGAAGCAATCTGTAAAAGATGTAACCAATGACTGGAACGCTCCACCAATGATAACACCGATTGCAAGACTCATCACATTTCCCTTAAGGGCAAACTCCTTAAACTCTTCCAAAAACTTCTTCATCTGTATCCCCCAAACTGAATACAGCACCGATCGTAACAAGCATATATTATAATCGGCGCCGTATCTTGTATTTATTGTCTTACGAGCAATGATATGATACATCTCTGTATTCCGTGTCATCATGCATTGTTCATTATCTTATTACTACTTTCTTACGATAAGTGACTTACCTGTCATCTCCTCAGGCTGAGGAAGTCCCATAACCTCGAGAAGTGTAGGTGCGATATCTGCAAGGCATCCACCCTCACGAAGCTCTATATCTTCGCCATAGTTGTAAAGGATAAATGGCACAGGATTTGTTGTATGAGCTGTATGTGGAGCACCGGTCTCATAGTTGATCATCTGCTCTGCGTTACCGTGATCAGCACAGATGAAGAGAACGCCGTCAACCTTATCAATTGCCTCTACAGCAGCGCCAACGCACTTATCAACTGTCTCTACAGCCTGGATAGCTGCTGGGATAACACCCGTATGACCAACCATATCAGGGTTGGCAAAGTTTATGATGATCACATCATACTCGCCGCCAAGGATAGCTGCATTGAGCTTCTCACTTACCTCTGGAGCACTCATCTCTGGCTGGAGATCATAAGTTGCTACAGCAGGTGACTTTACAAGGATTCTGTCCTCGTTCTTGTTAGGCTCCTCAACACCGCCGTTAAAGAAGAATGTTACATGAGCATACTTCTCTGTCTCAGCAAGTCTGAGCTGCTTAAGTCCCTTAGCTGCAAGGTACTCGCCAAATGTGTTGTCGATCTCTTCCTTCTTGAACGCAACAAGCTTGTTAGGTATTGACTCGTCATAGTCCTTGAAACATACATATGTGAGTGGCATACGGCCATTTGCTCTCTCAAATCCATCGAAATCGTCACAGCAGAATGCTCTGGTGATCTCACGGGCTCTGTCTGGTCTGAAGTTGAAGAATATAACTGAATCATTTGGTTTAACAAGTGATACAGGCTTACCATTCTCTGTGATTACTGTAGGAAGGACAAACTCATCATATACTTCCTTGTCATATGACTCCTGCATTGCTGCAACAGGATCTTCAGCCTGAACGCCCTCACCTGTTACAAGTGACTTATATGCAAGCTCTACTCTGTCCCATCTGTTATCTCTGTCCATTGCGTAGTAACGGCCTGACATAGATGCAACCTTGCCTACACCGATCTCCTTCATCTTGGCGATGAGCTCCTCAAGGTATCCCTTACCTGATGCAGGTGGTGTATCTCTTCCATCGAAGAATGGATGAACATATACGTTCTCAAAGTTCTGTTTCTTGCAGAGCTCAAGGATCGCATAAAGGTGTGTATTGTGGCTGTGAACACCACCATCTGAGAGAAGTCCCCAGAGATGAAGATCTGAATTGTTCTTCTTGCAGTTCTCTATTGCAGCGAGCATCTCCTCGTTCTCAAAGAAATCACCATCAGCTATTGCCTTTGTGATTCTTGTAAGCTCCTGATATATGATACGGCCTGCGCCGATGTTCATATGTCCTACCTCTGAATTACCCATCTGACCGTCTGGAAGTCCTACAGGAAGTCCTGAAGCTGCACCCTGTACAAATGGTGCTGTAGCCATAAGCTTGTCCATAACAGGTGTCTTTGCAAGTGCTACTGCATTGCCCTCTGTCTTGTCACTGAGACCATATCCGTCGAGGACCATTAAAACTACTGGTTTCTTACTCATAATATTTCTCCTTTATCATTTATTCCGACTGCCATAGTGCAAATAACATATACTGCGCCACATAAAAGATATTGAATATCCTGGCATATGATTGCCACAACAGTCTATTAGTCATAATTCACTCATTGAGATTATACTTATATAATGCCAATTTTTCAAGCTGTGATAACACGCTTTATCAATGTTTTTATAATAATAAAAAGTATATTCATAAAAAAGATTATCAATTTTTCTTTTGAACAACAATTTCAAGTTTAAGTCCAGGTCAGATCATGCTCACATACAAATCCCGTTCACATACAATTTCAATTACAGATAGATATCCAGCTCAACAGGGCAGTGGTCAGATCCCGTGATATCAGTGTGAATCTTGGAATCGATCAGCTTATCTTTCAAACTCTCCGATGTGAGGAAATAATCAATACGCCATCCAGCATTCTTCTCCCTCGCTTTGAATCTATATGACCACCACGAATAGATGTTTTCCTGATCAGGATAGAAATATCTGAATGTATCAATAAAACCATCGTCAAGAAGTTCCGTCATCTTCTCTCTTTCCTCATCGGTAAATCCAGCATTCTTCCTGTTGGTCTTTGGATTCTTAAGGTCAATCTCCTTGTGCGCCACATTCATATCTCCGCACACTATAACTGGTTTATTCTCATCAAGTTTTTTCAGATATGCCCTGAAATCATCCTCCCACTTCATTCGGTAATCGAGTCTTGCCAGCTCATTCTGCGAATTTGGCGTATATACTGTCACCATGTAAAAGCTGTCAAATTCCAGCGTTATTACACGCCCCTCATGGTCGTGTTCGTCTATACCTATGCCATTCGTTACACTGATTGGCTCCTCCTTTGTAAAAATAGCCGTTCCGGAATATCCCTTCTTATCCGCATAATTCCAGTACTGATGGTATCCCGGCATATCTAGTGTGAGCTGCCCCTCCTGCATCTTGGACTCCTGTATACAGAATATGTCTGCATCTGTGCTGTTAAAAAAGTCCATGAAGCCTTTGCCTGTGCAGGCTCTTATTCCATTTACGTTCCATGAGATAAGTTTCTTCATATCTATTGTTCCTTTCACTTTCAGCAGTTGTATCATTTCCAAGCCATACGCTCTGCTATTTTTCTTTATATTGTGTATTGTAACCATGTGTAAATTATCGCTGGCACGACAATATTTTTTATTATAACATAACTCATCATAAACATATACTTTTAACAAAAAGAAAAGGGATTGACACACATTATACACATGTGACAATCCCTATAATTCTTCATCTACAAATTATCATACAACTGATAACCTGTCCGGATAATGCCGTCAGATTACTTTCCAGCATTTACAACCTGACCGAAGTCAGCCTTAAGTGAAGCACCGCCGATAAGACCACCGTCGATGTCTGGCTTTGCAAGGAGCTCAGCAGCGTTGCCAGCGTTCATAGAACCGCCGTACTGAATTCTTACTGCCTCTGCTGTATCTGTATCGTAGATCTCAGCGATGAGATCACGGATTCCCTTACATACTTCCTGTGCCTGATCTGATGTAGCTGTCTTACCTGTTCCGATAGCCCAGATTGGCTCGTAAGCGATAACCATTGACTTAACCTGATCTGCTGTTACGCCAGCGAGATCTGACTTGATCTGAAGACGGATCCAGTCCATAGTAACACCGAGCTCTCTCTGCTCAAGTGACTCACCACAGCAAAGAATAGGTGTTATACCAGCCTCAAATGCCTTCTTAACCTTCTTGTTGAGAAGAACATCATCCTCCTTGAAGTAATCACGACGCTCTGAATGTCCGATGATAACATACTTAACACCAGCATCTACAAGCATTGCTGCTGAGATCTCACCTGTGTAAGCTCCGCTCTCCTCGAAGTACATGTTCTCTGCACCTACTGCTACGTTTGTTCCCTTTGTTGCCTCAACAACTGGTACGATATCGATAGCTGGTACACAGTATACTACATCTACGTCATCATTCTTTACTAAGTCCTTTAACAGGTTAACAAGCTCAACAGCCTCACTAGGAGTCTTATTCATCTTCCAGTTACCTGCAATAATCTTCTTTCTTGCCATTGTAATCTACCTCTTATATTTGTATTTTTTGATGAGTGCCGGCTCAGACCGGCACTCATCATTATAATCTTTATATCTCAGTGATATACAAATTACTTGTCGTTAGCTGCTGCTACGCCTGGAAGCTCCTTACCCTCAAGGAACTCAAGTGAAGCTCCACCACCTGTTGAGATGTGGCTCATCTTTGAACCGTAACCAAGCTGGTTAACAGCTGCTGCTGAATCTCCACCACCGATGATTGTTGTAGCGTCTGTATCAGCAAGTGCTGCTGCAACTGCCTTTGTACCAGCTGCAAGTACAGGGTTCTCGAATACACCCATAGGTCCATTCCAAACAACTGTCTTAGCTGTCTTAACTGCGTCTGAGTAAAGCTCGATAGTCTTAGGTCCGATATCGCAGCCTTCCTTGTCTGCAGGCATCTTGTCAGCGTCAAATATCTCTGTCTTGATGCTTGGATCGTCGATAGGGTTAGGGAAATCCTCGATCATAACTGTATCAACTGGGAGAAGAAGCTTCTTGCCAAGGCTCTCTGCCTTTGCCATCATCTCCTTGCAGTAATCAATCTTAGAATCGTCTACAAGTGACTTACCGATCTCATATCCCTTAGCCTTAAGGAATGTATAAGCCATACCACCACCGATGATAAGTGTATCGCACTTCTCAAGAAGGTTTGAAATAACGTTCAGCTTGTCAGCAACCTTAGCACCACCAAGGATAGCTACAAATGGTCTAACTGGGTTCTCTACTGCATTACCAAGGAAGTCGATCTCCTTCTGCATTAAGTAACCAACTACTGCTGTGTCAACAAGTCCAGCAACACCAACGTTTGAGCAGTGAGCTCTGTGAGCTGTTCCGAATGCATCATTTACGAATACATCACAGATGCTTGCAAGATCCTTGGAGAAAGCCTCTCCGTTCTTTGTCTCTTCAGCTCTGAAACGAGTATTCTCAAGAAGGATTACATCTCCGTCCTTCATAGCGTCAACTGCAGCCTTAACTGTATCGTCAACAACCTCAAGGCTTGGTACGAACTTAACTTCCTGTCCAAGGAGCTCTGTAAGTCTCTTAGCAACTGGTGCAAGGGTCTTAGTCTGCTTGTCTTCCTCAGTCTTAACCTTTCCAAGGTGTGAGCAAAGGATAACCTTTCCACCGTCAGCGATAAGCTTCTTGATTGTTGGAAGAGCTGCAACAAGTCTGTTCTCGTCTGTAATCTCTCCGTTCTTTAATGGTACATTGAAATCGCATCTGCAAAGCACGCGCTGTCCCTTAACATTGATATCATCTACTGATTTCTTGTTTAATGACATTTCTAATTCCTCCTGAATAAAAAATCTACGACCTGTCTCTGCCAGGCCTGATACTCCGCTATACAGGGACGAACCTGTATAACAGAAAAACGGAGCCCGGTCCATTAAGACCGGACCCCGTTTAAGGTCTTATAAATACTTATTAGTTAACAAATTAAGCTAACTCTGCGAAGTACTTGATTGTTCTAACCATCTGGCTTGTGTATGAGTTCTCGTTATCATACCATGAAACAACCTGAACCTCGTATAAGTCATCACCGATAGGAGCTACCATTGTCTGTGTAGCATCGAAAAGTGAACCAAATCTCATTCCAACGATATCTGATGAAACGATCTGCTCCTCGTTGTAACCATATGACTCTGAAGCAGCAGCCTTCATTGCAGCGTTGATTCCTTCCTTAGTAACATCCTTGCCCTTAACTACAGCTGTAAGGATTGTTGTTGATCCTGTAGGAACTGGAACTCTCTGAGCTGAACCAATGAGCTTACCGTTGAGCTCTGGGATAACAAGGCCGATAGCCTTTGCAGCACCTGTTGAGTTAGGAACGATATTAACAGCAGCAGCACGTGCTCTTCTTAAATCGCCCTTTCTGTGTGGTCCATCAAGTACCATCTGATCGCCTGTGTAAGCGTGGATTGTTGACATGATTCCTGACTGGATTGGAGCATAGTCGTTAAGTGCCTTAGCCATAGGAGCTAAACAGTTTGTTGTACATGATGCAGCTGAGATGATCTTGTCATCTGCTGTAAGTGTGTTCTCGTTTACTGAGAAAACGATTGTAGGAAGATCGTTTCCAGCTGGAGCTGAAATAACTACCTTCTTAGCACCTGCATCGATATGAGCCTGTGACTTAGCCTTTGATACATAGAATCCTGTACACTCAAGTACTACGTCTACGTCAAGCTCGCCCCATGGAAGGTTCTTAGCGTCTGCCTCAGCATAGATCTTTAATGTCTTGCCACATACTGTGATTGTACCAGCCTCATCATCTGCTGAAACCTGATCAGCATACTTATACTTGCCCTGTGATGAGTCATACTTTAACAGGTGAGCTAACATTGAAGGCTTTGTAAGATCGTTGATAGCAACAACCTCATATCCCTCTGCGTCAAACATCTGTCTGAATGCAAGACGTCCAATACGTCCAAATCCATTGATCGCTACTTTTACTGCCATTTTCTTATTCCTCCTAAGTTTTGAAATAATAAAAGTATTTATCAATCTGCCACGCAGGAACGTGACAAACAAATCGTGTTAAATACACAAGCTAATCATACATTCTTTAGGTATAAATTTCAAGTCTTAATGTTATTTTTTTAATTTGCTCTATCCAAAATACACAAACATATTTTTACATATTATACTAATCTGGGCCGTATTCCCATGTTATTTCTTTCTTTTACTTTATGTTCACAGCTCTCAGGCACAAATCTCCGGAACATTTACTATTAACAATTTATGTTCAATAACCCATTTTTCTATATCGCGCACATTCTTTTGTGATATAATGAAACACACAAAGAAATGGAGGTAATATAATGATTATATGTGATTCACACGTACATTCTGAATTCTCCAGTGACTCCTCTGCCCCATTGGACAGCATCATACAAAAGGCAATCTCACTAGGAATTCCAAGGATATGCATAACAGATCACCACGATATAGATTTTCCAGTAAATCTGGAGGACGGTTTTGATTTCCAGCTTGATTTTGAGTCATACTTTACCGCATTGGATGACATCCGGGCCAGATATAGAGATAAGATCGACGTGAGAAGCGGTGTTGAGCTCGGTCTTATGAATACGGTTGCTGATAAGGCAAAATATTTTGCCAATAAATATAAAAAAGAACTGGACTTCATCATAGGCTCATCACACCTTGTCAGAGGTCTTGACCCATACTATCCCGCTTACTACCAAGGACGTACCGAGATAGAGGGAATCCGTGATTACTTTGAGTCCATCCTCGAGAATGTAACTCTGATAGACGACTTCGATGTATATGGTCATCTCGACTATGTCGTAAGATACTGCCCTTCAGGTGAAAAAGTCTTCAGTATGTCTGATTACAGGGATGTGTTTGAACAGATCTTCAAAATCATCATTCCTAAGGGAAAGGGCATAGAGATCAATACCGGAAGCCTGTACAAGAATATGAGCTACGCACACCCACATATGGATATCCTGAAACTTTATAAGGATATGGGTGGTGAGATCATCACTGTGGGTTCAGACGCACATAAACCTGATTACCTGTGCTATGATTTCGAAACCTATGCAAGAGATGCTCTCTCATCACTCGGTTACAAATACTACTGCACTTTCAAAAACAGGAAGCCAGAGTTCAATCCATTGTAAAATAAATATTCAAAATATCAATTTATAAACTTATAAATATAAAAAGATGAAACATTTACGTCAGTTCAATGACTCATATGTTTCATCTTTTTTAATGTGGAATTTTTAATTCCGGCAGTCACATGACTGCACTTTCCCCGCTGTCAGCAGATACTGCCACCGCCAAGCACATGATCATCTTCATAAAACACTACAGCCTGTCCCTTTGTCACGGCTCTGACCGGCTCGTCAAATACTGCCTCAACCAGATCATCATCTATCTTTCTGATAGTGCACATACTGCCTTTGTGATTGTATCTTATCTTCGCCTTGACTTGCATAGGCTCCACCAGATCCTCTATGGACATAAAGTTCAACCTGTTGCATATCAGTCTCTCCGAAAACACATCCCCGTTCTCGCCTATCACAACCTGATTCGTCTCAGGTATAATATCCACCACAAATACGGGGTGCCCCATTGCAAGACCAAGTCCTTTTCTCTGTCCTATGGTGTAGTGTATTATTCCCTTGTGCTTTCCTATTACATTGCCATGTATGTCTACAAAATCACCCGGAACAGCACTTATCCCCGCCTCATTTTCAAGATATCCCGCATAGTCACCATCGGGTACAAAACATATATCCTGACTGTCAGGCTTGTGAGCAACCATAAGTCCATATTCTTCTGCAATCCGTCTGATATCCGGCTTTCTGTATTCACCTACCGGCATCAGCGTCCTTGAAAGCTGTTCCTGTGTAAGATTATATAGAGCATAAGTCTGGTCCTTTTCTATTCCTTTTGCCTCCTGCAGCGTATATCTGCCATTTGGAAGCTGTATGATCCTGGCGTAATGTCCGGTGGCAATATAATCTCCACCTATGGCCATACATCTGGTGAGCAATGACTCCCACTTCACGTACCGGTTACATGCAATGCATGGATTAGGGGTTCTGCCACACTTGTATTCATCCACAAAATAGTCTATGACATATTTCTTAAACTCATCTTTGAAGTTCATAACATAATACGGTATGTCAAGCTGCGCTGCAACACGTCTTGCATCATCAACAGCGGAAAGCCCACAGCATCCTGCATGTGCACTCACCACATCCCTATCCTCATCCTGCCATATCTGCATAGTTACACCTATTACATTGTATCCCTGTTTTTTAAGCAATAGCGCAGCTACTGACGAATCCACACCACCAGACATACCTACGCATACTGTTTTCTTTTCCGTATCTAACATATTTAACCTCTTCAAGACAACAGAATAATATATAACATAACTTCCGTCTTATATTCCTATTATATAGTTACATTCATAATCATCAATCACTGGTTTCTCTTTATAAAATCCTGATATGCAGGTGACATCTTTCTGAGATTCTCAACAATTCTCTTGAGATTATCAACAACTGAATCTGCTTCCTCCATGGTATTTTCATACCCCAGTGTCAATCTCACTGCACCATGCGATATCTCCTTCGGCAAACCAATAGCAGTCAGTACATGGGAAGGATCAAGCGAACCTGATGTACATGCAGAACCTGCCGATGCACATATACCTGCCATATCCAGCATGATCAATATTGTCTCACCTTCTACAAACTGGAAACTAATATTAACATTGTTTGGGAGTCTGTCGGTCTCATGTCCATTCAGTCTGGAATATGGTATCTCAGTCAGAATCCTACTGATCATATGATTTCTTATTTCGGTCTCCCGTCTCATTCTCTCATCCATAGAAAGAACCGCAAGTTCTGCCGCCTTGCCTATACCCACAATTCCAGGGACATTCTCAGTTCCTGCACGTCTGCCTCGTTCCTGCTGGCCACCGTGTATAAAACTGCCAATCTTCACTCCGCTTCTTACATAGAGAAAACCCACTCCTTTAGGACCGTTTAACTTATGTCCACTGCTGCTGAGCATATCTACATTCATCGCATTCACATCCAACGGTATCTGACCATATGCCTGGACTGCATCGGTATGGAACAGAATTCCGTGCTTATGAGCTATATCACCAATCCTGCTTACCGGCTCTATGGTACCAATCTCATTATTCGCTGTCATAACAGATATAAGAATAGTATCAGGTCTTATAGCTGCCTCCAACCTGTCCGGGGCAACCATGCCTTTCTCATCAACATCGAGGTATGTCACTTCATATCCCCTCTTCTCCAAATACTGACAGGTATGGAGAATCGCATGATGTTCTATTCTGGTTGTAATTATATGCTTCCCATTTTCCGCATAAGCTTCAGCAGCTGCCTTGAGTGCCCAGTTGTCAGACTCCGAACCACCGCCCGTAAAAAATATCTCTTCAGGCTTTGCCCCCAGCGAATCGGCAATTATGTCCCTCGACACATTTACAACGTCCTTATTTCTGGAGGCAAATGTATACACACCTGATGGATTACCATATTTTTCTGTAAAATAAGGCAGCATGGCTTCAAGCACTTCAGGTCTTACCGCCGTCGTCGCTGCATGATCCATATATATCATTTTTCCCATATCCGCTCTCTTTCCATACTATTTTCTGTTTTTGCTACGGTTTTACACATGCGGCAATCTCTGTATAGTATAAACTTCTACTCTTATATATAATATTCTTTCTCTGGACAAATGCCACGTGTATACGGATTTTATAATTAATAAATTCTAATTTCACGCTAATTCATCATATTGATTGGCTTAACAATATTCTTATATACCCTTATCAGCAACAGAGCCGATATCACAACACTAAATACCTCTGCAATTGGGAATGCCGCCCACACACCATTCACACTGTTGAGCATTTTTGAGAGAAAATATGCCACAGGCAATATCACAAACAACTGTCTTGCCATAGATACTATCATACTGTACACGCCCTTGCCAACAGCCTGAAACATTCCCGAACATGTAACCGAAAAACCTGCAAATATAAAAGCCGTACTCATAATTCTCACCGCAGGCACACCCATGGCCAGCATCTCATCAGTTGCATCAAATATCTTCAGTATCTGACCTGGGAAAAGCTGCATAACAACAAGGCAGAACAACATGATAGAACATCCCACCATAACTCCAAGCTTCATAGTCCTGATCATTCTGTCAGCCCTCTTTGCGCCGTAATTATAAGAAATTATAGGTATCATTCCATTGTTAAGTCCAAATACCGGCATAAATGCCATGCTTTGCACCTTGAAATATGCACCAAATACAGCCACAGCCATCTTTGAAAATGAAAACAGTATAAGGTTTAGAAAATAATTCATCACAGAACCTATAGCAACCATGATAACAGATGGCACTCCGACGCTGAGGATCTTTCCAATTATCTCTCCATGCGGTCTGAATCTTCTAAAAGTTATATGGAGGTCAGGGTTCTTCCTGATGTTAAATAACATCGCCAAAGTTCCTGCTATACACTGTCCACACACGGTTGCTATTGCTGCTCCTTTAACTCCCATGCGAGGGCATCCCAGAAGTCCAAATATCATGATCGGATCAAGGATCAGATTTATAACAGCACCAAGAATCTGTGTTATCATGCTGTACATTGTCCGGCCTGTGGACTGTAGCAGCCTCTCGAATGTCATCTGAAATGCTATTCCAAACGCACAACAACAGCATACTTCCAGATACTCTGTTCCATACTGGATGACCTGGGCATCTTTTGTCTGACTCATCATGAACGTCTTCGCGAAGAACAAACCTATGATAAGAAATATAATGTAACCTATCGCCTCTAGAAATATCCCCTGTCTTGCGACTTCATTAGCCCTGTCAAATTTCTTCTCACCAAGCGCCTTGGATATAAATGCATTGAATCCAACTCCCAACCCCGAAAAAACTCCTATCATCAGATTCTGGATCGGAAAAGCCGTCGACACTGCAGTAAGACCATCCATACTATATCTGGACACAAACACACTGTCCACGACATTATACATGGCCTGAAACAACATTGATATGATCATCGGAAGTGCCATGGACATCAGAAGCTTTCCTTCTCGCATCACACCCATTTTATTCTCCCCAACAGTTTCATTAAGCTTATTTTCTTCGGTAATCATCCTATCCTCTTTCATTTGTACCTCTCAATCCACAAATACATTCTTCTTATAATCTTCAAACTAATATATACTACATTATTTCTTCAACATTTACAATAAGATTATATTATGAAACATGTTGATGTCGATTAATATATTTATAGTTATACATAAAAATCCCGTCCAGACAGCAATGCTGTCAGAACGGGATTCATAACATTCTATATTCAGATCAATGCTTATACAAAATTACTTGTTAGCAAGCTCTGCCTTGATAGCCTCTGTAAGAGCTGGTACGATCTTGTTGAGATCTCCAACTACACCATAGTCAGCTACATCAAAGATAGGAGCATCCTCATCCTTGTTGATAGCAACGATGATGTCTGACTCTTCCATACCAGCTACGTGCTGGATAGCACCTGAAATACCGATTGCGAAGTATACCTGTGGACGTACTGTCTTACCAGTCTGACCAACCTGAAGCTCCTTTGGCTTCCAGCCTGAATCTACAACTGCACGTGAGCATGATACCTGTCCGCCAAGTACCTCTGCAAGATCATCAAGAAGCTTGAAGTTCTCTGCTGAACCAACTCCACGACCACCTGAAACAAGGATCTTTGCATCCATGATATCCTTGATATCTGAGATAGCCTTTGAGATCTCAAGAATCTCAACATACTTGTTGTTAGGTACGAATCCTGGATTGTACTCGATAACCTCTGCCTTCTTTCCAGCTACCTTGTCAAGCTTCTGCATAACACCTGGACGAACTGTAGCCATCTGTGGACGGTTGTCAGGACATGCGATTGTAGCGATTGTGTTACCACCGAATGCAGGACGTGTCATAAGAAGCTGATTGTGCTTCTGCTCCTGATTTGGAAGTGCAACAAGAGGGAAATCACCGATCTCAAGTAATGTACAATCTGCTGTAAGACCTGTAGCAACTCTAGCTGAAACTGTTGGGCCAAGATCTCTACCGATTGCTGTAGCACCAACTAAAACGATCTCTGGCTTGTACTCATTGATAACTGATGCAAGTGCATGTGCATATGGCTCAGTTCTGTAATCCTTGAGCTCTGGATCGTCAACAACGATAACTCTATCTGCGCCGTACTCTGCAAGCTCATCTACAAGACCCTTAACGTCTGAACCGATAAGTACTGCAGTTACCTTCTCATCAAGCTTTTCTGCCAGTCTCTTTCCTTCGCCAATAAGCTCGAAAGAAATACCACTTAACTTATTATCTACCTGCTGTGCAAAGACAAATACGCCTTTGTAGTTCTTCATTTCTTCTGCGTTCATTGCGCCCATTTTATTCACCACTTTTCCTTTACTATATTAGATTACATGCTTATCCTTTAACTTGCCAACAATATAGCTAACTGCCTCGTCTGGAGAATCAGGAACAACCTTCTCGCCTGCACCCTTTCTTACCTTATCTGAAGCCTTAGCAATCTTTGTAGGTGAGCCCTTAAGACCAATGTTAGAATCATCAACATCAACAAGGTCTGCTCTGCCAAGTGTTGTGATCTCTGCATTAACTGCATCGAAGATTCCACCTGGAGTCATGTATCTTGGCTCATTTAACTCAGAAAGTGCTGTTACAAGGCAAGGCATCTTAGCCTTTAACATATGATATCCGTCATCATACTGACGTTTAACGATAACTGCGTCTCCGTCAACCTTGATCTCCTGTGCGTATGAAATTACAGGAATTCCAAGATGCTCAGCGATCTGTGGTCCAACCTGAGCTGTATCTCCATCAATAGCCTGACGACCTGTGATAATCAGATCATAATCAAGCTTTCTGAGAGCTCCGGCGATTGTTGTTGATGTAGCCCATGTATCAGCTCCACCAAGAACACGATCTGTTACAAGAACACCCTTGTCAGCTCCCATAGCGATTGCTTCCTGAAGAACATCAGCAGCCTTTGGAAGACCCATTGTAAGAACTGTTACCTCTGCACCATACTGATCCTTTAATCTAAGTGCAGCCTCAAGTCCTGCCTTATCATCAGGGTTCATGATTGTAAGCATTGCTGCTCTGTTTAATGTACCGTCTGGGTTGAACTGTACTCCACCCTTTGTATCAGGTACCTGCTTTATACAAACTATAACCTTCACGTTAAGTACCTCCTATATTACTTTAATAAGTTTGCAGAAATAACCATACGCTGAACCTCTGAAGTTCCCTCGTAGATCTCTGTAATCTTAGCATCACGCATCATACGCTCAACATCGTACTCCTTGATGTAACCGTAACCACCGTGTAACTGAACACACTTTGTAGTAACTTCCATAGCAACCTCAGCTGCGTAAAGCTTAGCCATAGCTGCCTCTACTGAGTAAGAAACCTTTGCACCGCTCTGGTACTCATCCTTCTTTCTTGCTGCCTTATATACGAGAAGCTTAGCTGCCTCGATCTTTGTTGCAAGGTCTGCAAGGACGAACTGTGTATTCTGGAACTGAGCGATTGATCTTCCGAACTGCTTTCTCTCCTTAACATAATTAACTGTTGTCTCGAGAGCGCCCTCTGCGATACCAAGAGCCTGAGCAGCGATACCAATACGTCCACCATCAAGTGTATGCATAGCAATATTGAATCCCTTACCCTTCTGTCCAAGAAGAGCATCCTTTGGAATACGGCAGTCTGTGAAAATAAGCTCATATGTTGAAGAACCACAGATACCCATCTTGTTCTCCTTTGTACCGAATGTAAATCCAGGTGTACCCTTCTCTACGATAAATGCTGAGATCTCTTTCATCTTTCTGCCACGCTTCTCAACGATACCAGTAACAGCGATAACGATATATACGTCAGCCTCTTTACCGTTTGTGATGAAGCACTTTGATCCGTTAAGCACCCACTCATCTCCGTCAAGTACAGCCTTTGTCTGCTGTCCCTGAGCATCTGTACCAGCACCTGGCTCAGTAAGACCGAAAGCACCAAGCTTTCTACCTGAAGCAAGATCAGGAACATACTTCTCCTTCTGAGCTGGTGTACCAAATGTTACAATAGGATCAACACAGAGTGATGTGTGTGCTGATACGATAACACCTGTAGTACCACAAACCTTTGAAAGCTCCTCAACGCACATAGCATATGTGAGAATATCACAGCCCTGTCCGCCTAACTCCTTAGAAACAGGAATTCCTAAGAAACCATACTTTGCCATCTTCTCTACAGTCTCTCTAGGAAATCTGTGCTGTTCGTCAATTTCCTGAGCAAGAGGCTTTACTTCATTCTGCGCGAACTCTCTGAATAAATTCTGCGCCATTTCATACTTCTTGTCTAAAGCGAAATCCATTCTAATTATTCCTCCATGAATATATTATATTACTTAGCACTATTACTGAGCATCAACTGGTGTCTTTGTACGATCAGCATTGTATACATAGAATCCTCTGCCGCTCTTAACACCAAGGTTGCCGCCACGTACCATCTTACGAAGTAATGGACATGCACGATACTTGCTGTCACCTGTCTCATTGTAAAGTACATCCATGATTGCAAGACAGATATCAAGACCTACAAAATCACCTAACTCAAGTGGTCCCATTGGATGGTTAGCACCAAGCTTCATAGCTGCGTCAATACCAGCTATATCTGATACACCTTCCATCTTGATGAATGCAGCTTCGTTGATCATTGGGATGAGGATTCTGTTTACTACGAATCCAGCAGCCTCGTTAACCTGTACAGGAGTCTTACCGATCTCCTCTGAGATCTTAACGATCTTCTCTACAGTCTCAGCTGGTGTATTAACACCTGCAATAACCTCGATGAGCTTCATTCTGTCAGCTGGATTGAAGAAATGCATACCGATCATAGGACGTGTAAGACCATTTCCAATCTCTGTGATAGAAAGTGATGATGTGTTTGAAGCGAATACACACTCTGGCTTACAGATCTTGTCAAGCTCAGCAAATGTTGTCTTCTTTACTTCCATGTTCTCGAAAGCAGCCTCAACGATAAGGTCACAGTCTGCGCATAAGTCTTCCTTAAGACCTGGAGTGATGCTGGCAAGAATACCATCAACCTTCTCCTGTGTCATCTTTCCTTTTTCTACGAGTCTTGCATAACCCTTAGCGATCTTGTCCTTACCGCCTTCAGCCCACTCCTGCTTGATATCGCAGAGTGCAACCTCGTATCCGTCAACCTGAGCAAATGCCTTGGCAATGCCCTGACCCATGGTTCCTGCACCAATTACGCCAACCTTCATTTTTATGTCCTCCTAAATCTTTTTTTCCGGTAAACATGAGAAATTCATATACGTTTCGTTTAACATGCTACCATAATACTTATATCACACATTTAGGATGGTTTACCTTTACCAGATTCCCCACCCTAAATGTTAATATCAGAACTGTTAATTATTACTTGTTCTGGAAAGGAACAACTTTAAGCTTCTTCTCCTTGTCTTTCTCAAGGAAGTTGCCCATTCCGGCCTTCTGATCCTCTGTCTCGAAACAGTCACCAAAAAGCTTCTCCTCAATAACAATTGCCTGATCCATATCTACCTGTAAGCCATCGTTAATAGCCTTCTTGCAGTTTCTTACTGCAATAGGAGCGTTTGCTGCGATTCCGGCTGCCATCTTCTTAGCTGCTGGAAGGAGCTCCTCAAGTGGATAAACAGCATTCACAAGACCAATTCTGTACGCCTCGTCAGCCTTGATGTTTCTTGCTGTATAGATAAGCTGCTTAGCCATGCCTGCACCTACAAGACGCGCAAGTCTCTGTGTTCCACCAAAACCAGGTGTGATACCAAGACCAACCTCTGGCTGACCGAATATTGCATTCTCTGAGCAGATTCTGATGTCACAGCTCATTGAGATCTCGCATCCTCCGCCAAGAGCAAATCCGTTTACTGCTGCGATAACAGGGATAGGGAATGTCTCGATGGCTCTGAACACATCGTTACCCTTCTTACCGAAGGCCTCTCCCTCTGCCTTTGTGAGTGTTGACATCTCACCTATATCAGCTCCGGCAACAAATGACTTCTCACCGGCACCTGTAAGAATAAGACATCTTGTTGTATCAAGATCAACTGCCTTGAATGTTGCATCAAGCTCCTCAAGAACAGCACTGTTGAGTGCATTCAGAGCCTTTGGGCGGTTGATTGTAATGATTCCTACATATCCATCCTGTTCGTATGTAACAAACTCCATGATGTATCTCCTTTTTATACTGATTTGCAGAAGCTGGCTGCATGGAATGTAGTCAGCCCCGCTTTGAATTTTATAAATTGCTTTGAATTAGTCCTCGATCTTAACGACTGTTGAGCAACCCATTCCACCACCGATACAGAGAGTAGCAAGACCTGTCTTAGCACCCTTTGCCTGCATCTCATGAAGAAGTGTAACAAGGATACGGCATCCTGAAGCTCCAACTGGATGTCCGAGAGCTATAGCACCACCGTTAGGGTTAACCTGCTTGTCAACATCAAATCCAAGATCCTTAGCAACCGCTACTGACTGAGCAGCAAATGCCTCGTTTGCCTCGATAACGTCAAAGTCCTCGATCTTGAGACCAGTCTTAGCCATAACCTTCTTGGTTGAAGCTACAGGTCCGATACCCATGATTGAAGGATCAACTCCGCCAAGTGCTCCAGCTACCCATGTAGCCATAGGCTTAACGCCAAGCTCCTTAGCCTTCTCCTCGCTCATAACAACGATAGCTGCAGCACCATCATTGATACCTGAAGCGTTACCAGCTGTAACAAATCCGTTAGGATTGATTGTTCTGAGTCTTGAAAGTGTCTCAACTGTTGTACCAGGTCTTGGTCCCTCATCCTTCTTGAACTCAACCATCTCTTTCTTCTTCTTTACCATAACTGGAACGATCTCCGCATCGAATGCGCCTGACTCCTGAGCTGCAACTGCCTTCTGCTGGCTCTTTGCTGCGAACTCATCAAGCTCCTCACGTGTAAGACCCCACTGCTCACAGATATTGTCAGCTGTCTTGATCATGTGATAGTCATTGAATGCATCCCACAGAGCATCGTTTACCATTGTATCTACGAGCACACCATTGTTCATTCTGTAACCGAAACGACCCTTCATCATAGCGTAAGGAGCCATAGACATGTTCTCCATACCACCTGCAACTACGATATCAGCATCTCCTGCCTCGATCATCTGTGCAGCCATGTTAACACAGTTAAGACCTGAACCACAGACAACGTTAACTGTAACAGCAGTTGTCTCGATTGGAAGTCCTGCCTTAATTGAAGCCTGACGTGCTACGTTCTGTCCCTGACCAGCCTGGATAACACATCCCATGTATACGTGGTCTACCTGATCTGCAGGAACACCTGCTCTGTTGATAGCCTCCTTGATAACGATTGAACCTAACTCTGCAGCCGGTGTTGTGCTGAGTGATCCACCCATTGTTCCGATAGCTGTACGACATGCGCCTGCTAAAACAATCTTCTTTGCCATTTTCAAATCCTCCATTTTAAAAAATATTCGTGTGACATAAGACTACATATAAAAAAACCTTAAAGGTTCACACAATCTGCCATAATTCTAGCACAAAAGCATGTGCCACGCAACAAAAAATGAAATGCACCAGGAAGGAGCTATTTCCTTTTATTCTTGTTTTTACCTTTCTGTGCGTTTCTCTGAAAGCCTGTTTTTTTGTTATTATAGGAAACCGCATTATTATTTTTGCTGTTTTTACCATTTCTGGTTGAATTATTTTTATTTTTATTAGTTTTGCCAGACTGGCGCTGACCCTGTTGTTCGTTTTTTCGATCCACCTTTCTTGGCGCTATCAGACATTTTTTATCAAAACCAATAAGATCCTGTCTGCCAGCCTTTATCAGGGCCTCCTTGACCAGATCATAATTTTCAGGTTTTCTGTACATCATTAGTGCCTTCTGCATTGCCTTTTCGTGTGGATTATGAGGAACATAAACCGGCTTCATGGTTCTTGGATCAACACCGGTATAATACATGCATGTAGATATCGTAGACGGAGTAGGATAAAAATCCTGCACCTGTTCAGGCATATATCCTATATCTCTGACATATTCGGCCAGTTCCACCGCTTCCTTTAATGTAGATCCTGGATGGGATGACATGAGATACGGAACTACATACTGCTGTTTTCCAGTCTTTGCATTTACCCTTTTGTATCTCTCTATGAACTTCTCATACACGCTATTCTGCGGTTTTCCCATCATTCTGAGCACATTATCTGATACATGCTCAGGTGCAACTCTCAGCTGACCGCTTATATGTTTCTCGCAAAGTTCCTTCAGA
Source organism: uncultured Coprococcus sp. (assembly GCA_934277375.1). Classification (GTDB taxonomy): domain Bacteria; phylum Bacillota; class Clostridia; order Lachnospirales; family Lachnospiraceae; genus Coprococcus. The sequence continues at coordinate 315,666 of CAKQTZ010000003.1, forward strand.
AATTCATCGCTGCTGTCCGCCATGACATAATCAAATCGTATTCCAGATCTGATAAACACTTTTTTTACTCCGGGAACAGCCTCAAGTTTTCTCAAAAGATCCACATAATCCCTGTGATCAACCTTCAGGTTTCTACACGGTTCAGGAAACAGGCACTGCTTATTTGTGCACACACCATATTTGTCCTGCTTGGCACATGATTTATGTCTGAAATTCGCAGTCGGCCCACCTACATCATGTATATACCCCTTAAAATCCGGATCATGAGTCATGCGCTCAGCTTCCTTTATCAACGAATCATGACTTCTCGTCTGTATGATCCTGCCCTGATGAAATGTCAGCGCACAGAAGCTGCATCCTCCAAAACAGCCGCGGTTGCTTGTAAGGCTGAATTTGATCTCTGATATAGCCGGGATCCCCCCCGCCGCTTCGTATACGGGGTGATAGTTGTTCATATATGGCAGGTCATACACATCGTCCATCTCCATCTGTGTGAGCGGGTAAGCTGGCGGATTCTGCACCACATATCCCCTGTTGCCATACCCCTCAACCAGCGTCTTTGCTGAATATGGATCCGTATTTGCATACTGAATATAAAAGCTTCTTGCATATTCCAGCCTGTCCTTTGTAAGACTGTCGTAGTCGGGCAGAATGATGGAATCCTCCGGCACCCCTGAGATATCTTTTGTCCTGTAACAGGTTCCTCTGACATACGTGATATCCTTCACATCTATCCCACTGTCAAGCGCTTCAGCTATCTCTACCATACTGTGTTCTCCCATGCCGTAGGAAAGAATATCAGCAGATGAATCCACCAGTATAGAATGCTTCAGTTTATCCGACCAATAATCATAATGGGCCATACGCCTGAGGCTGGCCTCTATTCCACCTATTATGATCGGTACATCCTTGTATGTCCTTCTAATCAAATTACAATATACTATAGTGGCATAATCAGGTCTGAGTCCCATCTCCCCACCAGGTGAAAATGAATCCTTCTGCCTTCTCTTCTTGGATACGGAATAATGGTTCACCATAGAATCCATATTGCCTCCGCACACCAAAAAGCCCAGTCTTGGTCTGCCAAAAACATCAATGCTCTTGTCATTCTTCCAATCAGGCTGGGCAATCATACATACCTTATATCCATATCTTTCAAGCAATCTGCTTATAATAGCAGGACCAAATGAGGAATGGTCAACATAGGCATCACCTATGACAAACACAAAATCAGCCTGTGCCCATCCCCTCTTGTTCATGTCCTCCATGCAGATCGGCAAAAAATCATTTTCCATAATTATACCTCTACTGGTCATCTTTCTTCTCACTTACATTTACGGCCATACCAGCTCCCAAAGCCACAGCTTCCAGCGCTTTATCCGATACATACGCCTCGATTCCTGTTCTTTCTTTAATTACCGCGTCCATTCCATATATCAGACTTCCGCCACCTGTCAGTACAATTCCTGACACTGCAATATCTGATACCAGTTCGGGCGGAGCGGTTTCTATTACATTATGTATCGCACCAATTATATGATTAGTAGTCTCCTCATATGCTGCAACTGTTTCATTTGCTGTTATCGTGACAGCTTTAGGAAGTCCCTTTATAAGATCCCTGCCTTTTATAACATATTCAATATCATCTTTTCTTTCTTTGACAGAACCTACTGCAAGCTTTGCTTTTTCTGCAGTCTGATCTCCGATAAGCAGGTTGTATTTTCTTCTTGCATATTTCACAAGAGCCTGGTCAAAATCATCACCTGCATACTTTATAGAACTGCTTTCCACAGCTCCCCCGAGTGAAACAACTGCAATATCTGTTGTTCCACCGCCAATATCCACTACAATATTTCCTTTGGCTTCGTATATATCCACATTCGCTCCTATCGCAGCAGCAAGCGGTTCCTCCATTACATACACAGTTTTTGCACCTGTCTTGTATACTGCCTCCTCAACTGCACGGCGCTGAACCTCCGTAACTCCACTTGGCACGCATACGCATATACGCGGTCTGCCCACTCCAGAGCGCTTGTCCATAGCACTCCTTATAAACGCCTTAAGCATAATCTCCGCGATAGTGTAATCGGATATGACACCTTTATTGAGAGGCCTTACAACTTCTATACTTTCAGGAGTTTTTCCTATCATCTTCTTAGCCTTTGTTCCTATGGCTATAACTTTTTTAGTAGATACTTCATATGCCACAACAGAAGGCTGATTCACAACTACACCTTTACCTCTAACGCTTATCAATACATTTGATGTTCCTAAATCTACTCCAATATCAGTTGAAAGCATACAAAAATCTCCTTACAATATCTTTTTATATTATATATAATTCAAACACTCTGTAACATTTTTCTCCGATATATTACACAAAAATACCAGTGCCATAACAAAAACATTATAAGCACTGGTATTACTTTTTTCAACAAAATTCTACAACAGCCGATCAGCCGTCATTATCATTTTATTTCTTTCTTTAATATCTTCTTATCGATAGGATCTCTGTTCTCTGCAGTCTTCATAGCCTCATCCATAGCACCTAGAAGTCTGTCTATATTACCTGATTCCATTCCCATCAAAATATTCTTAATAGCAGCATCTGCACCGTTCTCAAGTTTGAAGCCCTTTTCATCAGCATAGCACTCTGCAACATTGACCATTCCATTCTCATTAATCTGATCAAAGTATACTCTGTTGTTAAATGCTCTGGCCTGTGACATATTTGCCGCAAGCATGTTGCTGAGAGCAGTCTTCTCTCCTGTGAGGATTATCTTGATATCATTCTTCTCAGGTGAACACATATCAACCATCTCTTTAAATCTCTCTGGCGTGATAAGTCCTGCGCTCTCTATTATGAGACATCCTCCCTTAAGCTTGGAAACAGCACCGGCAAGTTTTCCACTGTTTATAACCTTTGCCTTAACCTTTGCCTTTGCCTCTGATTTACATATTCCCATATCGTAATAGAACTTGGCAAAATCCTCACCAACCATAGCAAGACCAAATCCATGCTGACCAAGAATAACTATATTCTTAGATCTCTTAGGATCAACCTTAAGTGTCTGAAGAACATTAACAATCTGTGCTCCGGCAGGTTCAACTCCAAGATATTTGTAGAGGTACTTTGCTTCAGCAGGCAGTGATTTACGTCTGGCAGCTACAGCTTCGCTTATTGATGCTGCCATGGTTGCTTCCTCATCCTGTGATATAACCTTCGAAGCTTCCTCTATCTTACCCTCCTTCAGAAGAGTTTCCTGCTTTCTATACTCTTCCTCACGTTTAACAGCCTTTTCAAGAACCTTCATAGCAGCGCTGGCCTTGCTTCTAAGATCGTCAAGCTGTTTCTTGACATCTGCCTCAGCCTTATCTAATGCAGCAAGATCTTTCTTCTTCTTTTCTTCTGCCTCGGCCTTAGCCTGCTTTGCAGCTTCTTTTCTTGCCACTACTCTCTCTGCCTGCTCTGTCTTAAACTCAGATATCCTGTTCTTTAACTCTTCTTCTTTCTTCTTCGCATTATCAAGAAGCTTCTTGGCTTCAGCCTCTGCCTTATTCTTCATAGCAGCAGCTTCCTGTTCAGCCTTCATAGCAACTGTCTGAACCTTCTCAAGCTCACTGGCCTCTGCCGATGCATATCTTTCTTCTTCTGAAGCAAGGAACGCCTCGTGCTTTGCTTCTCTAACTTTTTCATCAGCCTCAAGCTTCTCGGTCTTCTCCTTTGCATGCTTCTCAGCATTCTGGATCTCTACTTCCTCAGCGATCTTAGCCTCTTCAACAATCTGTTCAGCCTCCTCAGCGGCCGCCTCTGCCTTTGCAAGCAGATTCTCAGCCTCAACCAGAGACTTCTTCGCTGCATCCAGCGCATCCTGAGCCTCAGCCTTAGCTGCCTTAAATGACTCATTTTCCTTCTTTGCTGCTGCGAAATCATTATTTATCTTCTTGTTGTCACGCTCCGCATCTTCTATCTGCTTAACGGTATTCTTGATAAACTCCTCACTGTCAGCTATCTTCTTCTGAACATCTTCCTTAGCCTTCCTTGCAGCCTCAAGTGCCTTCTCAGCATCCTCCTCAGCCTTTTGCGCTTTCTTAAGCTCCTCACGCTGTATTGCGAGCTTTGTGTTGGCATCATTCTTACTGTTCTTAGCATTCTTAACAGTCTTATCAGATTCCTTAAGCTTCTTATCAAGGTCTTCAAGAGCCTTCTGTGACTGTGCTTCCATCTCTGCTGTATTCTTAAGATTTGCATCAGCCTCTGCTTCTGCCTTCTTAGAATCACTGAATATTGCACCAGCCTTATTCTTATCATTCTCCGCAGCCTTGACAATCTTAGCAGCCCTGGATTCTTCGTCTGCACGTTTCTTTTTTGCTGAATCTATTGATTTCTTCTTGTCAACGTCAATATCTGCACGTTTCTTCTTGTCAGCATCTACAGCCTTGTTGTATTCAGAAACAGCCTTATCAATATTTGCTTTCTTTGTATCTGCAAGAACTTTGATCGCCTTGTCAGCCGCTGACTGGGCTTCATTGATCATATTCGTCTTATATGTATCAGGATCGCTCTCTTTTAAGATTCTGTCAGACTCAATCTTTGCCTTCTGGTTAGAATCCTCTATCTCTTTCTTAAGCTTCTTGACATTGGCATCAAGTTCCTTCTCTTCGCGCTCCAAGAGCTCAGCATCATTCTTCTTCTTTGTCTCAGCATCCTGTGCCATCTTGTCGTCATAGCTCTTTTTCTTTAATGCAAACTCCTCAAGCTGTTTCTCAAGATCCTTTTCTGTCTTTTCGCACTCCTCAATAGTCTTCTTAGATGTCTCGGCATGCTTCTTAGCCTCTTCAGCGTTCTTTTTCGCATCATCTATAGCCTGCTGCTTCTTAGCTTCGGCCTCAGCCTTTGCCTTCTCCGCAGCAGCCTTCTTTCTTGCCTTCTCGGCTTCATTGCGCTTCTTCTCTTCCTCAGCCTTTCTCTTGGCCTCTTCTTCTGCTTTCTTCTCAGCTTCCTCTGCAGCCTTCTTCTTGGCTTCCTCCTCAGCTTTCTTCTTAGCCTCTTCCTCTGCTTTTCTCTTGGCTATCTCCTCAGGGCTCTCCTCGTCAACATTAGAAAGGTTCTTTATTCCAGCTCCAAGGAAATCATCATCATCGTCATCAAAGTCATACAATGACTCGCCATCGGCATTCTGTTTATTCCTATCTGGAAGAATACTGAATAAATCTCCATTGGAATCACTTCCACCCTTAGGTGCCTTGACCTTATTTATCTTGGTATCCTTGCCTTCAACCCACTCCGGTGTATCGTCTTCCTTCTCCTGATCATCATCATCAAGGATTATATTGTCTCCACCTTTAGACTTTACTGCACCACCGATATTAAGTCCTGCACCAAGACCACTTTCTGATTTTGGAACCCCTCCAAGACCGCCTTCTGTCTTTGGCATTCCTCCAAGGCCTCCGCCGAGACCGCCCTCTGACTTTGGCATTCCTCCAAGGCCTCCACCAAGACCGCCCTCTGACTTTGGCACTCCTCCAAGACCTCCGCCAAGACCTGAGCCTATGCCGCCCTGTACATCATCGGCTATGCCTCCAAGATTCAGGCTCAATTTTGGCGCAGCCTTCACCTCTTCGGTTTCTTTGTTCTTATTCTCTTCTTTGTTCTGTCCATCTCCCTCATTTTGGACATCTGTTTCTTTTTCATCTTCAGATGGAGTCTCTGGCTCATCCTCACGGACAATTCCAAGCGCCTCTTCTCTCTTTCGACGCTTCTTCGCCTCTATTCTATCTAACTCCTCCTTAGACAAAGTTTTGTGCTGGCTCTTAGCAGTCTCAGCTTCTTTCTTCTTGCCACCATTTTTGAGAATCTGTTCCTCTTCTTCTCTCTTCTTTTTGGCAGCTTCAGCAGCTCTCTCTTTTTCAAGCTGGGCTTTGATCGCCGCGATCATAGCTTCTGTCTGATCTACAGCCACATCCCTCGCCTCCTTCCGTATGTTCAAATAAAAAGCAATACTATATATATTTATGCTACTTTATTTCTTTCTAATCAGCCTTTCAGTCTGAAAGCTTTCTTTTCTTTCTTCGACTGTTTACTGTCGTCACTCATGTTCTCTACATGCTCTGGCTCTTTATGCTCTGGCTCAATATTCTCCCCACCATCATCATTTCCGCTGAAATCTAGTATAGAATTAAACTCAGAATTAAGCTTTATACCTATTCTGGCTAACAATCTGTCAGTCTCACCGATCAGATTCTCTTCTTTTTTTAGATTTTCGGATATTATAGCTTCTTTTTTCTCTATAACGTCCGATATATCATTATCACTGGATAAGTCATACAGCGCTGCGCCATCTGTGTTATAATCAGGGAACAAACTACTTTTGAATATCGGAAAACTTTTCTTCTCATTAGTTTTGTTAAATTTTTCAGTATCTGAGTTTTCCTCTGTTTCAAGTTCCACAGATTCCTCTGTTTCAATCTCTGTTATTTCTTCTACATCTGTTTCTATATCATGTTCCGAAGCTTCATTCATCTCAGTTTCAACTTCAAACTCTGGTGTTTCCTCCACCTTGTTTTCCACTTCTGTCTCTGGAACTTCTTCTGTTTCAGTATCCGTTACAGCCTCCGGCATACCTTCCGGCTTCGGCTGTCCAGTCTCTTCAGATGTATTCTCCGTTAACTCATCAATCTGCAGTTCTTCCGGCAATTCAAGATTTTCATCAACCTCAAATTCCTCAAGCGATTCAAATGCTTCATCAAAATCAAAGCCTTTAACCTCGACCGGTTCTTCTTCAACATCATCGCATTCCCTCGTCATATCTGGAGATGGTTCAGCAAACTCTATATACGGAATTTCCTCTTCCGCCTGTAAGTCACCGTCATCTGTTTCCTGCGAAGTATTCTCAGTTACATTTACCTCATCGTCCAGCGATATCTCTGAGTTCTTGTCAAATGCCGCCTCCGGCTCCTCATCCTCTGATATCTCTGAGTTCTCATCCAATGCCGCCTCCGGCTCATCATCCTCTGATGTCTCTGAGTTCTCGTCCAATGGAGTCACCGGCTCCTCATCAACCAAAACCTCAACACCTCCATCCGAGAACCCATCATCTCCATCGTCAAATTCTGGATCAAATGTTTCCTGAACATTCTCACAAAGCTGTTCTTCCATTGATTCAGCTTCAGATTCATTCTGATCTTCCACTTCATCAGCGTCAATCATGACAACCTCTTCCGGTTCTTCCTCTATTACAAAATTGTCCTGCTCGTCATCCTCACCAGTCTGCTCTGCATTGTACTTTGCATCATCTTCAGGATCAGACTCTGGACTTATCTCCTTCATATCCTGAGCAGCAGCGATCTCAACACCGTCTTTTTGTTTCATCGCATGCATCTCAGGTTTTTTATCAGATGTGTCATTCTCGTCAGATGACACCACTTCCTCAAGCAATTGCTCTTTGTCGAGATTTTCACTCTTCAGTTCTTCTAATTCCTGTTCAACAAGCTCTTCCTCTTTCTTTGACATAAATCCAAACAATCCTCTGGATCGCTTCTTCTGTTCTGAAGATTCTTGTTCCTCCAGCTTGAGTTCCTTCTTGTGTTCCTTTTTCTCCTTGGAACGGACAAGCATCTGCTTCAGCTTCATCGAACTTGTAACCGGAGTATCATCCTCCACCATTATCCTGATCTCTGCATCCTTTGGATGCATTCTCAGATCATCATCCGCCAATATAGCCGCTTCTGATTTCCTGATAGCTTCCTGGGCAGGATCATCATCAGCTTTGTCAGATACAGGGAAACAATATATCATGGATTCAAGATCTTCCTCACCAGACATGAGCCTGTCAAGCATATATAGTCTGGCCGAATTCCTGTAATGTGCTCTGAACTCCTCACAGCCATTATCATACTTATCCTTGTTCCTTATGTACGCATGAAGGAGAAGCATCTCATAATCCCACTCCTCATCGTGTTCTATATCATTTGCTGATACAAGGATTCCGTACAGCTCATTCACCGGCTTCTTATATGCCTTGGCTATCATATATTCTATCCTGTACGATCCTACATCCTTACTGTTCTGATTAAAGCTATATATCTCAAAGTAATGCTCTGCCAGTTTTCTGAACCCCATCGCCAGATAAAGCTTTATTATAGAGTAAATTATCTTATTACCCATAGGTGCCATGGAGTGAGCCCTGATAAGAGTCTCCCTGGCTTCCACATATCTTTTGTTCTCGTAATATACCTCCCCACAGATTCTAATAAACTGCGGACTAAGGGATTTTGACAAATCCTGATGTTCCAATATATCGAGAGCCAGGCTGTAATCCCCATTGTCAGCAAGCTCTTTTATTTTGTTAACACTTGACATACTAAGCCCAATACTCATAGCCAGCCTCCCATTTTTTTCATCGTATTATTTTATCATAAACGAGTGGTCTTTACAACCTTTTGATTAGTGAGGATGAGCACCACTCCTGCTATTACACCTGCCACAAAACCAGCTATATGCGCCACATTGTCTATACCTTCTGTGAACTGTCCATTGATTACTGTAAGAACCATAAGCAGGAGCATATTGAAAACCGTAAGATCCTTTACACGGCCCTTATTTCTGACAGCTATAGCAACCAGAACTCCCAACAGACCGAATATTGCGCCTGACGCACCGGCTGCATAATCATATGAGTTATGGATGTAGCATTCAATGTATGATACCAGACCGGCTGCCAGACCGGTTCCTATATACACGAGCAGATAATTGATTTTCCCCACTATATTTTCAACCCTGGCTCCAAGCGCAATCAGAATAACCATATTCCCAAACAGATGGGCTATGCCAAAATGAGTAAACATAGCTGTTATAAACCTGTAATACTCTCCTCCATCAGCTATCGCCTTAACATTTATAGCCAGCTTGTATTCGAGCTCATAGCTTCCAGATGTCTCAAAAATGAACACGCCTATCACATACACAAGTACATTTATCACCACAAGCACTGGAGTCACTACTCCAAACATATTCTTTAATGTATGAGTTGTCTTCTCATTTTCAGTGAGCATCCTCTTGTCTATAAGATCATACAATCCATCAAAATCCGCAGGCTGATTCTCAAATATGTATAGTTTTCCATAGTCTTCTGTGAATAGCCACACATTATTCATCCCGTCTACTATCTTTTTGGTTGCATCGTCAAATATACCATCTGACGTGATCAAAATATTCAATATGTTAACTTTTCTGTTTGAATTAAAAGACAGATCCAACCATAACTTGTCGTTGAATTTTTTCAGACTATCGACATCCAGATTGCGGCCGCTTCCTATAACAACAACATATACGGCATCGTCTTCCACTCTGCCGTATACGTTGTTGCTGTCTGGATTCAGCTTTTTATATCCTTTTTTCTCAAGATTTTTTATGATCTGAACCATGTATTGCTGCATATCTATCATCCACCGTCACGCACATTCTGCACATTCTGCTTTCTAAATAATATTCTATATATTATGCAGTGTATTATATTCGGAATTATAATCCAAGGAAAAGATTCTCAACCTTCTCAATAACAGAATCTTTCATCGATCCTCTCGTCTTCTCATAGTGCAGACCAGATTCCATGATCTGGAGAAGCTGCATTCTAAGTCCTGAATCTATATCCTTGATATACTTCATAAGCACATCCTTGATCTCAACTACATACTCCTTCGTCCTCATCTCCTCAAGCATTGGCTCATAATTGAATGAGATGGCGTTCTTCATCTCATCCTGCTTTCTTCCACATATTACACATTCCTCAGCACCGCCTTCATTGACATGTCCACAGTTACATGTCCATACAAGTCCATCAGATCTGTAATTTGCAACGGCATCTATACCCTTCTTTGCCTTCAAAGCTTTAAACTTGACATCTGACATCTCAATGCCTATTGAATCGGCATCTATCTCATACACTCCACTAGGTTTTACATACTTCTTAATATAAACCTTAGCGGATGAGATCATCTTGATGTATTTGTCTGGCAGTTTGCACTCCACATAATCTGATTTCAAAATATTTACATTTGACTTTTCAAATGTAAAATCAACATCCGGAAGAGTTATATTGTCACCATATATGTTGGTGAACTGAACCTCAGCCTTAAGTGCCTTTATATCATCATTGTTATAATTGTTGAACCATGCAGATATCTTTGTTCCTTTTCCCTCCGATGCAAGTATCACCTTCGAAGCTCTTGGAACCGCAAGATCATAATAATTCCTTACAAATATCTCACTGCGTATAAAACTGCTCTTATCAAATTCAGATTTGTACTGTTGTACTATGTCAACAAGCGTTCCACTTGCAACAACAGCAGTCACATTGTTGGTATACACCTCTACCCCTGTTCTGAATCCAACAACAGCATTAAACTTTGTCTCTCTCACCATATCAGTGAAATTATTGATCGTCTCGTTGAGGATCTCATCTATCTTCTCCTGATACAGATCTCTTCTGTCTGTTGCGATGTCTGCGATAGATGTTCCAAAATCCTTCAAAAAATTAGAGTTAATGATAGTCTGGGTAAACTTATATGTACCATAATCGACTATGTCATAACCCTCAAAGCTAGTTCCCGATGTAATTAAAATTTCCTTCATCACTGGCCACCTCCCAAAATATATAAAAATTGTACCACAATAATTGTTAATAAACAAATATTTTTTGTGTATTTTACATCAAAAATGGAGATTGTTTTGTGAATTATATCAGAAATAGCCATATTATTTTATCTTTTTATCTTTTTTGTATGTGACAAATGTAAATTGTATCTCTGACTGGTCTTCTCCCTCCCTTTCTTCATACACATACCAGTCAGGATCAGCATCGAGATCAGTTATACGTGCATCTGCTTCATATTCCCTGTCTATCCTGGTTATTATTCCTGTGTCGCAGTACGGTATAAGTGCATCATATACAGTCTGTCCACCTATTATATACACATCATCCGTGTCAAATTTTTTCAGCTCCTCAAAGAGCTCATCTATGGAATGAACTATAACCGCACCCTCCACTTTATAATTCTTGTTCCTGCTCAATATTATATTAGTTCTGCCCTTAAGGGGTCTGCCACCCGGGAATTCCTCTAGGGTCTTTCTTCCAAGCACAACCACATGTCCCATAGTTGTCTGTCTGAAAAATTTCTGATCCTCGGATATCCTGACTAGCAGCTTTCCATTATTTCCTATCCCCCATTTTCTGTCCGCAGCAGCAATAAATTTCATATTCAAATCTCCATTCTAATAAGTATTTTTTATATCGCTATCGGTATATTCTTGACCTGTGGACCTGTGACGTAGTCTTCTATAACAAAATCATCCAAAGTAAAGTCATAAAAATTCTTCACATCAGGATTCATTTTGAATTTTGGAGCCGGATATGTCGGTCTGGATATTAGTTCTTTTATAATAGGTATATGCCTGTCATATATATGTGCATCCGCAATCACATGCACCAGTTCTCCAGGTTTAAATCCTGTAACCTGTGCCAGCATATGCACAAGAGCCGCATATTGGACAACATTCCAGTTATTAGCTGCCAGGACATCCTGGGATCTCTGGTTCAGTATTGCATTCAGGCGGTCACCTGTAACATTAAACGTCATACTGTAAGCACAAGGATACAGATTCATCTCATGCAGATCCTGATGCACATAGATATTTGTCATCATTCTTCTGCTGTACGGATTAGTCTTCAGATCATAAATGAGGCGGTCTACCTGATCCATCACACCTTCTTTATACTCATGCTTCACCCCAAGCTGATAGCCATATGCCTTTCCTATAGATCCATCCTCATCTGCCCAGCTGTCCCATATGTGGCTTTTCAGATCATGCACGTTATTCGATTTCTTCTGCCATATCCACAATATCTCATCAATCGCAGACTTTATATATGTCTTTCTGAGAGTGATGGCCGGAAACTCCTTCGACAAATCATATCTGTTCACCACGCCAAAGCGCTTAATGGTATATGCAGAAGTACCATCCTCCCATTTAGGTCTGACCTTTTCCCCCTCAGTACTGTAACCATTATCTATTATATCCCTGCACATGTTTATAAAAATATCATCAGCACAACTCATATTTTCTACTCCTCCGAATTGTAATATATGTGTGAATTATATATACACATACTTTGTGTATTATAGCACAGGCCGTGCTTTATGTAAAAATTATTACATATAGACATGTATTTTATTACATTGTACACACAGGCTGTTGATTTTTATGTACAATACACTCAGTAGAAAGGAGGTGAACATATGGGTTATACCAATCCACTGCCCGCCCTGTTAAGATATTTCAGAAAAAAGGCAGGTCTCACCCAGACTGATGTCGCGGAATCCCTGTCTATATCAAGATCTGGTTATGCCAACTATGAAGAGGGAAGAAATCTTCCAAACATCGAACAGACCATCGCTCTGTCCGAGCTTCTGGATCACGATTTTCTATATGCTTATACGCTTTCATCCAGATATATGCAGGAAGTCCCACAGGAAAACCAGCTGGTCATGGAGTCAAACACTTACATGTCCGCAATAGAATCAAATCAGAACACAGCAGATCTGCTGAACAATTATCTTACATTAAATTCCAATGACAGAAAACTAATTGATTCTTTCGTAAAAAATCTTTCTGAAAAATCCACAACATAAAAAGGGGTAATTAAATGATTGAAAAAAAACCGTCCTTCACAGATCCGAAGGACATACAATTCGAATGTGCCGTAGCAGGAAACGCTTTGAGATCGCTCAGACTATCACGTGGTTACCGTCAACAGGATCTTGCATCCAAACTGGAAATATCCACATCCGCCTATTCCCACTACGAATGCGGCGATAGAATCCCTGATCTCGCAAGCCTTATAACGTTGTCCAATTTCTATGAGATAAATATCAATTATCTCATCCTGCTGACATGTATAGACACGGCAAAGAAATATGGTATCTCTTCATCAGAGGTATTTAAAGCCTACAGTTATGGCAGGACTGTTCCCGAAGATGAAGCTGCACTGCTCGCTTACTGCAGTCAGTTGTCACCGGTCAACAAAGAGAACCTGTTATTGTTCTTGGATGCAGCAGTAAAGATGTCATAGCGCCGCAATCCTTTTGTTAAGTTCATTCAGGACTCTTTTCTTATCGGTGCTCCACTGTGGCGCCACAAGAACATTTTTAGGTCCATCACCTGTAAAACGATGGACAACCATATCAGAAGGCAGCTCCATTAAAAGATCACACAGTATATCAGTATATTCATCAAATGAAAGAACATGAAACATTCCACCATTATACATTTTCTCAAGTTCTGTGCCCTTAATGACATGCAGAAGTTGAAGTTTTATACCATCAGCTCCGCTGTCTATAATATGGTGCACGGTATTTATCATGTCTCTCTTCTTTTCACCCGGAAGGCCTATTATCATATGAACTATGATGTGTATTCCAAGTTCATTAAGCCTTTTCATGGCATCATCATATACATCCAGTGTATAACATCTGTTTATGAGTTCAGCAGTTTTTTCATTTGAGGTCTGAAGCCCAAGTTCTATCCATACCGGTTTCACATAGTTAAGTTCTCTTATCATCTCTATCACATCCGGACCAATACAATCCGGTCTTGTGGCTATAGAGACTACAGCTATATCGTCCCTGCGTGCCGCAGACATAAATTTTTCTCTCAGGCTCCGGATATCCCCATATGTATTCGTAAACGACTGAAAATATGCTATAAATCTTTTGCATTTACTCTTATCTGATATTCTTTTCTTGGCAAGTTCTATCTGCTCTTCTATGTTCAATGAAGCATCTTCTGAAAAATCGCCAGATCCACTGGCACTGCAAAAAATACATCCACCTGTTCCAGCCTTACCATCACGGTTGGGACAGGTGGTTCCCGCATTCAACGATATCTTATATAATTTCTCACCAAATGTATCTCTTATATACGCATTTGTTGTATATATGTTCATATACCCTTACCTTCTATATCTGATGTGTTGCCTTGACGAGGGCCGGTATGATCTGCTTCTTTCTGGATACAATTCCAGAAAGATATGCATAACTGTTCTCCAGCTGTACGTCAAACGCCTTGCTGCACAACTCCTGCGCATTATCTCCCACACATATGACGCCAGATCCCTCCTGCAATATATTGGTCATGGCAAACAATACAACATCACATCCAGGTTCCCTATATCCACTAAGATAATCACTCATACCTGCACGTATTCTCTCTATCTCCTTCTCATTCACAGAGTTGATCTGTCCAACTGCAACTACCATATCGCCAATATCGAATTTTTTAAAATCCTGATGAAGTATCTCATCCATGGTCTTATCCTTGAGATTGCTTCCCGCATCGAACATCTCCATGGCAAATTCATATATATCTATCTCTGCAAGCCTTGCAAGCTCCTTGGCAGCAGCCTCATCTATGAATGTACATGTTGGAGACTTGAATGCCAGCGTATCAGACAATATTGCCGCGCAGAGAAGTCCAGCTATCGGCTTATCTATCTTCACATTCTGCTCTTTGTACATCTGGTATATGATCGTCGCAGTACAGCCAAGAGGCTGATTCCTGAAATATACCGGATTCATAGTCTCTATATTTGCTATTCTATGGTGGTCTATTATCTCCAGTATCTCAGCATTCTCTACGCCGTCAACAGACTGAGTCCTCTCATTGTGATCCACAAGTATGAGCTGCTTCTTCCTCGCATTGATGTAGTTACGTCTCGATACAAGTCCCTTATAATTGCCATAGCCATCCGTCACAGGGAAATATCTCACCCTGGTCTTTGCCATGGTGGTCTTAAGAGTATCTATATCATCATCTTCATAAAAAGTCATGATACGATCTCTTATCATAAAGAATCCAATAGGCATGCTCTGTCCGATAAGTCTGGCAACAGCATAAGTATCCGTAGGCGTTACGACAACCGCACACCCCTTATTCTTCGCAAATTCCAGGACAACATCAGATATACTGTTCACAAGACAGACTATAAGCATGCTTGCTCCGCAGTTTATGGCTGCAAGCTGAGCTTCAACCCTGTCACTCACTATGACTATGTCATTTTCCTTTACATGCCTCTCAAGAATATCGACCTGAGCAGCCCCTACGATCACTCTTCCATCTTTAACATATTCTTCGGCATCACCATACACAAGCTCTCCATTTATAGTATCTATTATATGTGAGAACCTTGTGCCGGCTATGAATAGGGAATTATCATCCTTCTCAAGCATATATGCCTCAGCAATATCTCCGACAGTTATGATTCCTTTTATCTTGCCGTTATTGACAACCGGAAGTGTCGTTGCATCGTTATCCTGCATTATCTCGAACGCTCTCTTCATGGTGATATTTCCCGACACACCATCAACTATTCTGTATGCTATATCCTTCACCTGAACATTGACATTACTCACAAGTGCGGGTGTCTTCACACCGAAATAATCAAGGACAAACTGCGTCTCTTTATTTATATTTCCTGCTCTCTTTGGAATGTATTTGTTCTCATGCTGATTTTTCAGATTGGCGTACGCAATCGCTGAACATATGGAATCCGTATCAGGGTTCTTGTGTCCTATGACAAACACCTCATCTGTAGGAACATTATGCATATTTCACCTCTTATTTCTATCATATAATAATGTTTATATTTTCTGTGCAGTTAATGAGATATATTTATAGCCTCCCATTTGATAACAAGAATAAATTGAATGAGGCAAAATGACACCCCCTTTAACGTTGTATATCATTTTGCCCCATTTTTTATCTTTTTAGCCACACTATATTTCATGTATTGTCATGCATACGCACGGCACTCTATAACCACATCAATCTTAACCTTATATTTCACAGATTATTATATCTCACTTATATCAACAAGTGAAAGTTTTGTAGTGTCAGCGGTCTCAAGACTAGTAAGCAGCGCATCAGCTGTATCAAGGCTTGTAAGACATGTAACGCCTGTTTCGACAGCATGACGTCTGATGATAAATCCATCCTTGCTTCGCTCAACACCCTGTGATGGAGTGTCGATTATCAGATCGATCTCATGGCTCAGTATCAGGTCAAGCAGATTTGGTGATGGCTCCTCAACCTTGTTGATGAGCTTTGCAGGAACACCGTTCTCATTGAGAACTCTGCATGTGCTTCTTGTTGAGTATATCTCATATCCAAGAGCAGCAAATCTCTTGCCGATACTTATAGCATCCATCTTATCTGAATCCTTGACTGTAAGGATCATCTTCTTGGTCTTTGGAAGATTGATTCCTGCTCCAAGGAATGCCTTGTACAGAGCCTCATTGTAGTTCTTGGATATACCAAGGCACTCTCCTGTTGACTTCATCTCAGGTCCAAGGCTTATCTCAGCTCCTCTGATCTTCTCAAATGAGAATACAGGCTTCTTGATAGCGAAGTACTCTGACTCAGGCTGAAGTCCAGGTGTATAACCCATATCCTTGATCTTCTCGCCTGTGATAACACGTGTTGCAAGATCAACGATAGGTATTCCTGTTACCTTGCTTATATATGGAACCGTACGGCTTGAACGAGGATTTACCTCTATTACATATACCTCATCATTGTATGCTATAAACTGTATATTTATAAGTCCGATTACGTGCAGGCTGTTTGCCAGCTTCTTGGTGTAATCAGCGATGACTCTCTTTGTCTTTGGAGAAAGCGTCTGAGCAGGATATACGGAGATACTGTCTCCTGAGTGAATTCCGGCTCTCTCAACATGCTCCATGATACCAGGGATAAGTATGTCGTCGCCATCACATACAGCATCAACCTCAACCTCTTTACCCATGATGTATTTATCTACAAGTATTGGATGCTCCTGGGTATGTCTGTTGATGATATCCATGAACTCTATTATATCCTTATCAGAGATCGCTATCTGCATTCCCTGACCACCGAGAACGTATGAAGGTCTTACAAGTACAGGATAACCCAGCTCATTTGCGGCCTCAAGAGCCTGCTCTCTTGTAAATACAGTCTTGCCGGCAGGTCTTGGTATACAGCATTTCTCAAGGATCTCATCAAAGAGCTCTCTGTCCTCTGCTGCATCTACATTCTCTGCGCTTGTTCCAAGGATTGGTACTCCCATCTCCATAAGTGCCTCTGTGAGCTTGATAGCTGTCTGTCCACCGAACTGTACAACAGCACCGTCCGGATGCTCAAGATTGACGATTGCCTCAACATCCTCAGCTGTAAGTGGCTCGAAGTAAAGCTTGTTTGCTATATCAAAGTCTGTACTAACTGTCTCAGGGTTGTTGTTGACGATGATAGTCTCATAACCCTTTCTTTCGAATGCCCATGTGCTGTGGACTGAGCAGTAATCGAACTCGATACCCTGACCGATTCTGATAGGACCTGATCCAAGAACCATGACTTTCTTTCTTGAGTTGTCCTCTGCAACCTCGTTCTCCAGAGAATCAAAGCATGAATAGTAGTATGGAGTCATGGCATCAAACTCTGCTGCACATGTATCAACCATCTTGAAATGTGCTGTTACGCCGTAGTCGTAACGCATCTGTCTGATCTCTTTCTCTGTCTTGCCTGTGAGTCTTGCGATAACCTTGTCTGGGAACTCTACTCTCTTGATCTCCTTCATGAGCTCCTTGGAGATATCTCCCTTAGACTCGATTATCTTTCTCTCAGCCTTTACAAGGTTGTGTATCTTGTCTATGAACCATCTGTCGATCTTGGTGATGTCATAGATCTGATCGTATGATATTCCACGTCTTATAGCCTCAGCTATGACATAGATACGTCTGTCATCTACATGTCCGAGGAGCTTTATAACTTCCTCATCTGTCATATCTTTGTATCTGCTTGACCAGAGACTGTCTACATGCTGCTCCAGTGAACGGAGAGCCTTCATAAGTGCACCCTCAAAGTTTGTACAGATACTCATAACCTCACCGGTTGCCTTCATCTGTGTTGTCAGATCATGGTCAGCGGCGATGAATTTATCAAATGGAAGTCTAGGGATCTTGACAACCACGTAATCAAGTGCCGGCTCAAAGCTGGCATATGTCTTCTTTGTAATAGCGTTCTTGATCTCATCCAGATTGTATCCAAGAGCGATCTTGGCTGAAACCTTTGCGATAGGATATCCTGTTGCCTTTGATGCAAGGGCTGATGATCTTGAAACTCTTGGGTTTACCTCGATAACACAGTACTCAAATGAATTAGGGTTTAGAGCGAACTGAACGTTACATCCACCCTTGATGTTGAGCTCTGAGATAATGTTCAGTGCTGAACTTCTGAGCATCTGGTATTCCTTATCTCCAAGTGTCTGTGATGGAGCTACTACTATAGAATCTCCTGTGTGGACTCCGACAGGATCAAGGTTCTCCATGTTACATACAGTTATACATGTACCATTTGCATCACGCATAACCTCGTACTCGATTTCCTTCCAACCGGCGATACATCTCTCGACAAGAACCTGTCCGACACGTGAAAGTCTCAGACCATTCATGAGGATCTCCTTGAACTCTTCCTCGTTGTTGGCGATACCACCACCTGAACCTCCAAGTGTATAAGCAGGACGGAGAACTACAGGATATCCGATCTTCTTTACAAAGTTGAGACCTCCCTGTACAGTTGTAACGACCTCCGAAGGTGCTACAGGCTCATGGATCTTCTCCATAGTCTTCTTGAACTCAAGTCTGTCCTCGGCCTTCTTGATGGTTGTTGATGATGTTCCTATGAGAAGTACGTCATGCTCTCTTAAGAAACCTGACTCATCAAGCTCCATGGCGATGTTGAGGGCTGCCTGACCACCGAGTGTCGGCAGAAGGCTGTCCGGCTTCTCCTTCTCGATAATAGCCTTTACAACATCAACTGTAAGAGGCTCAATATATACCTTATCTGCGATATCCTTATCTGTCATGATGGTTGCAGGGTTTGAGTTGATGAGAACAACGCACAGTCCCTCTTCCTTAAGAGAACGGCACGCCTGTGTTCCGGCGTAATCAAACTCAGCAGCCTGACCGATGACTATAGGACCTGATCCGATAACTACAACCTTTTTTATATTAGGATTCTTTGGCATTACTTTGACACCTCCATCATATTCATAAATGTATCAAACAGTGAATCTGTATCCAGCGGACCTGCACATGCCTCCGGATGGAACTGAACTGTCTGTGCATTCTTTCCAAGATAGTGAACTCCCTCTACTGTTCCGTCATTTACATTGACGAAGCTGACCTCTGCGATCTTTCTGTCGAGGCTGTCTTCCTTGACCATATATCCGTGATTCTGTGTTGAAATATATACCTTGCCTGTCTTCATATCTCTTACAGGATGATTTGCGCCTCTGTGACCATACTTCATCTTCTCTGTATCTCCGCCGTTGGCAAGTGCCATAAGCTGATGTCCAAGACATATTGCAAAAATTGGAATATCTGTATCGAAAAGCTTCTTTACCTGAGCTATTGTGACCTTACACTCCTTCGGATCTCCAGGACCATTTGTAAGCATGATTCCGTCCGGAGCGTCTGCGATGATCTCCTCAGCAGGTGTCTCTGCAGGATATACTGTGACCTGACAGCCTCTTGCAAGGAGTGACTTGACGATGTTCTTCTTGACACCGAGATCGATGACTGCAACCTTGAATCCGTCACCAGGATAGAACATTTTCTCCTTACATGTTACATCGAGAACAACATGTCCCATCTTCCATGCCTTAATACGCTTCATGCACTCATCAAGATCATAATTCTCATCAGTAGTGATCATACCTCTCATGGTACCATCTTTTCTGAGGATCTTGGTAAGTGTTCTGGTGTCTATTCCCTCTATACCAGTTATATTATTCTCAACAAGAAATTCGTTTATGGTCATCTCGCTTCTGAAATTGCTAGGCGTCTTGCAGAGCTCTCTAACAATGAATCCTGACTGCCATGGTCTGCCAGCCTCCATATCCTCTCTGCATATACCATAGTTGCCTATAAGCGGATATGTCATACATACTGACTGCCCTGCATATGATGGATCTGTAAGAATTTCCAGATAGCCGGTCATCGAAGTATTGAATACTATCTCACTGATTATCTCGTCAGTAGAGCCAATACTTTTACCTTCAAACACGTGTCCGTCTTCAAGTATCAAAAAAGCTTTCATAATCGTATTCCTTTCGTTTTTTCTATTTTTGCTCAAAAAAAAAGAGTGAAAACGGGGAAATGCTTGAGATAACCCACATTTATTGGCCTCTTTTTTCTTAATTTAATAAATACTACCACATTTGACAAGGTGGTACAATATTTTTTTCGATATATTTTTTATTTTTGTGTTCACGACAAAAAAATGAATTTTAATCCAATTTTTTTATTAATTTTTATCATTTCTGAGTTCAGCAGCCCTTCTGCTGAATTCGCATCCGCAGAAATTCTGTCTGTATAACCCATACTCTTTTGACAACTGGATAGAATGTCTGTACCCATCCTTCTTCTTGAAATCGCTGAACAAATAATCTATGTCATACTTTCTGCTCATCTCAGCGCCTATCTCATTCAGCCAGTCCGCATTCTTATGTGGACTTATGGACAGAGTTGTTGTAAACACATCGTATCCGTTCTCCTTTGCGTAAGAAGCACTCTTTTGCAGCCTGAGCTTATAACAGTCATAACATCTCATTCCTCTCTCAGGGAGTTCTTCCCTTCCCTTTGCCATATCGAGGAAAACCTGAGGGTCATGCTCGGCAAGTTTAACCTCCACACCATCCACATATACCTCATGCACAAATCTTTCCAGTTCCTGATATCTTTTCATATACTCAGTATAATCTGTTATATTAGGATTATAAAAATATGCCGTTATTTGAAAATGTTCCTCCAGCACAGACAGACAGTGACTGGAACACGGCGCACAACAACAGTGCAGGAGAAGTTTCTTCTTTCGATCTTGTGTACTTTCACCATCAAATTCTGCTATCTGCTTCTCCATCATTTGATAATAATTTGCATTTTGTATCATTTATTTCTCCTTTTTTGTCTATTTTACACACCACTTTCTGCAATTTCCAATGACATTTTGCGTATTTGTGCATTTTTACTAGTTGACTTTGTTATTTCTTTACAATATACTGTAGATAGTTACTAAAGCACGTTATGATCATTTATCAATGGAGGTGTAGATTATGACAGTTCAGCAGGCAATCAAAAAGTATAAACTGGAACCGCTAAGTGTCAGTGCTGCTAAAGTTAAGGCAAAAGAACTTAACGTTGACGAAGTTCTTTATATGAATGTTCAAAAGAACAAATATGCATATATTGTACGTGATTCCCGTGGTACTATGTTGTACTCTGACGAGCGTAACCTCTATACCAAGCTATACAAAGGCTTGAAGGTTACACCACTTGAGGGATAGATAATATGTATATTATTTGTTCACAAAAACTTTTCGAATATGTCCACACACACATATCGATTGAAAAGTATATATCACTGAATATTATACGCAAGAATATGAGAAACTGCCGCGCGCTTATCCCCTGAGTTGCCGTACAGTTTCTCATATTTTTTATCAACACAACCTGTACACAGGTCTTTCTTCTCCAAAGATATTACATCTTATATTATCATCTACATATATAATTGCAAGTGCCAGTACCATCCATAACAATGAATAAGGCAGACATATCTGCCCCATAATATTAAACGGCATATCTGAATAATCCCATACCATACATCCCATTCTTATATTGAATATATAACCGGTGATAAACTCCAGTTCCGATATTATGACAGCCGACAATATCATCTGCATAAATATTCCCATTTTGCTAAATACCTGATTTAAACCACCGCACAGCAGTGTCGCCATCCCACCACACAGTATCATAGAATAATGGGAATAATGCCTCACCGCAATCTCTCCAAAATAATACAGCATTCCTCCAGTTAGAAATATAGTAAACCCTTTACATAAAAAAACCTTCACAGCGATACCTCCGATACGAATAGTATCTGCCGTGAAGGGGTTTATTATTATTCTTTATATTTTCCTTTGAAGAAATTATTTACATGATCAATCGTCTTATCTGATAGTTCGAGTTTCACAAATTCTGTCTTGCCATCTTTATTAAGCACAAACACATATACACCATCCTCATATCTGGAATCCTTCGATGTGAAATCTCTTGTGCGTATGGATGAGTCCTGCTGAAGTTCATTGTCAAGATATATTGAACCACTCTTTGCTATAAACTTTACATCATTGTTACTGAAGCTGCACATCTTCTTTCTGCTCTTCTTCGCAATGATCCTCGCTACATCAATATCCTCATTCACCATTATATATTCATACTCAGTCTCTTTTCTCGACACAAATACACCAAATAGAACTCCACCGATTATTACCACAAGTAAGCCTATTGAAGTGAGGACCGGCACGAAGAAAGCAATAACTCCTGCTATGATCAGAACAGCTCCAACGACAATTCCAGCCATGACACCAGCCGGTGTCTTACTCTTAACTATATGCTCTGCATATCCATCATTTAACATAATACATTCTCCTTAGTTCTAAATAATACATAACTTATATCATTTTAACATATAATCTCCCACTTGTGGACAATATACGTCATATTTTATGAATAATTCACAGCTTTTACAATTTTGCCGCCGTACATCCCTGACAGCCTGCACATCCTGACCTTGTTCCCACATCAGCCACATCAGAAGTATAGTTATATGCCGATTCAATAAGGCATATGGCCTGGGAACTGATGCCAAGCCCTTCACCTGTAAATCCCAATTTCTCCTCTGTAGTAGCTTTTATATTGACACGGTCAGTTTCTATGCAGAGACAGCCTGCTATATTCTCTCTCATCTGATCTATATACGGAGCAAGCTTCGGCTGCTGTGCTATAACCGTAGCATCTATATTCTCTATTATATATAATTTTTCCTCAAGCATCCGCTTTACCTCAGATAACAGCTTCATACTGTCAGCACCTCTGTATCTCTCATCAGTATCAGGAAAATGTCTGCCTATATCACCGAGCGCTGCAGCACCCAGAAGCGCATCCATTACAGCATGAAGGAGCACATCAGCATCACTGTGTCCAAGGAGTCCTTTTTCATACGGCACCTCGACTCCGCCAAGTATAAGCTTACGGTTCTCCACCAGTCTGTGCACATCATATCCCATTCCAACTCTCATATAAATTGATTCTCCTATTCTATATTCATGTTCATCCCATCTTTATGTCGATATAAAAATAAAAGAGACAGATCTCATCTGTCTCTTTTTAGTAGCGAGAGGGGGATTCGAACCCTCGACACTGCGGGTATGAACCGCATGCTCTAGCCAACTGAGCTATCTCGCCATATCTTGTAAAATGGGACCTATAGGGCTCGAACCTATGACCCTCTGCTTGTAAGGCAGATGCTCTCCCAGCTGAGCTAAGATCCCATATTACTTCGTGTCATCGCTGACACCTTTGTTAGTATACTCAAGTGACCATGTTTTGTCAACAACTTTTTTCATTTTTTTTATTTTGTTTTTACAGACTTAAAACATGAGGTCACAAGTGATCCCCTTGCCTGTCATCACCTGTTCCAGCCAAACAGATATATTATCAGATTAACGATAAACAAAACAATGACAACAGGTATGACAATATACCATACAATCTTGAATCCAACCCATATTACACCCAGCACTATTCCTATCACTAGCGCAAGTACCAATACTGCTATAATAGCGAGAAGTATCTTTCCCAGCGTTGAACTGAAGTCCAGCTTGCCATAAGCAAAACTTGTATTACCCTCATCATCTATATTGATATGCCATCCCTTCCGGCTGTTTTGACCAGTCCTTGATGAAGTATAGCCTTCGCTGTATTCAACATTTTCAGAGTCATAGTACACGCCACTGGCACCCTGTCCATCTGTGTCAATAATAGTCTTTGCAATCAGCCTTGCGGATCCCAGAGATAAGCACACCTCTTCTTCAGTTTTGCCAGCCTCTTTCTGTTTTTTGAAGTAATCTTCATAATAATTTATAGTGTCATAATATGTCTGTGATGACACATTTCCATTCAGAGCCTCTTTGAGTTCATCCATGAATTCTCTTTTTCTCATATAATACATCTCCTGTCTATTGAACATCAGCCCATTTGAAGCTGCCTTCAGCAACAGCCTGATGCTGTCATATATAAATAATCTGCATCAGCCTGCATGAACTTTATATGTTCAGATATACGACTATAACCTTATAATCCGCCATATCCTCAACCACATAATTTATAGACCTTATATTGCCATAATTATACAGAAATGACAAGTCAAATGTTGAATCATTCGTCCATACAGCCGCCTCAAGAACACGACTTCCGCCCATCTGTATCTTTATGCCTTCCCTGTAATCATCAAATGAATCATACACATAGAACTTCTTATTGTAAAAATTATATTCATCTGTTACGCACTCTCTATAAAACTGTTTCTCCCAGGTATGACTTTTCTCAAGTACGTCATCAGTCACATTAACATATGTGTGTTTGACATACTCTCCCATATCGGGCAGGGAATCATCCCATGTCAGATCCACATTGTACCATTCACCGCCAAGTTTTAGCTGATTCCATGCATGAAGTCCCTCTTCCGTACTTCCGACAACTATATCACAGTCTATCCCCATACATGACATTATAAGGAAGAACGCCTCAGCATAACCATCACACACACTCTTATTGAGCACGAGTGCTCCATATGCAGTATATGCATCTTCCTCATTCTCCGGATATCCATATACACAGTTTGATATTATGAAATCATGTGCTGCTATCTCCTTCTCAAAATCTCCCATACCTCTGGTTATATTGTTTGATATAAAATCATCCACCACAGCATAAATTTTTGCAGCTCTGTCATTATCAGCAGGAATTGGTATGTCATCCAGATATTTTCTTACGACATAATAATTATCAGACAGTTCAAAATTAAACTGAATAGCCAGATAATCCCCGGATTCTATTATTATTCGGTATGTGTCAACAGATCCATATGCCGAGTCTATATACTTATTTATATTGTGAACATCACTCTTTTTGACATTTGTCACATAATATATCCCTGTATCTTTGCCGTTTTCCATATCCTTTATCACTGCAGCTCTGAACTCAACCAGACCATCCAGCATCTCATCGTTTTTTATTACATTGAAAAAAAGCCAGCGAAAACCCAGCATCAGCAAAGTAAGTATAATAATAATACTTATAATCCCTGTTATCTTCCTTCGAGCACCCACTCTTTCCTCTGTTACCTCCAATAATTATTTTTACAAATTATACACTGTTTGTATATTCTAGCATCAGCCAGCCGCCCCCGCAAGCCGCATCACATGTATTTTTACCAATACATAAACACTTTAATCCTTATAAGGAATTATCCTTTATTTATGTTGACAAATGTTGTAAAATAATTTTGTTTGAAAAATCATATATATTTTCCAGACACTTAACTATAAAAGAAAAGAGGATTTATTATGGCTCAGCTTTGGGGCGGACGCTTCACTAAAGAAACAGACAAACTGGTATACAATTTCAACGCTTCTATATCATTTGATCAGAAGTTTTACAAACAGGATATCCGTGGCAGCATAGCTCATGTTACCATGCTGGCCGCATCCGGCATACTCACGGATGATGAGCGTGATCAGATAATTGATGGACTCAACGGCATATTGAACGATGTGGAAAACGGCACACTGGAGATTACTTCTGAATATGAAGATATCCACAGCTTTGTTGAAGCCAATCTCATAGACAGGATCGGTGATGTAGGTAAAAAGCTTCACACAGGAAGAAGCAGAAATGATCAGGTTGCCCTCGACATGAAACTTTATGTACGGGATGAGGTCATCGAATTAAAGGATCTTATCTTAAAGCTCCTAAACACTCTCCACGGGCTCATGAAGGAACATATTGACACATATATGCCAGGATTTACACATCTTCAGAAGGCACAGCCAATCACTCTGGCTCATCACTTTGGAGCTTATATGGAGATGTTCAAACGTGACTACGACAGAATGAATGATATATATGACAGAATGAACTACTGTCCTCTCGGATCCGGTGCCCTTGCGGGAACCACTTATCCGCTGGACAGAGAGCTTACGGCTTCACTGCTTGGCTTCTATGGCCCAACACTCAACAGTATGGATTCAGTTGCTGACCGCGACTACTGTATAGAACTGCTATCAGCCATGGCTACTATCATGATGCATCTTTCCCGTTTTTCAGAAGAGATAATCATCTGGAATTCAAATGAATATCAGTTTGTAGAGCTCGACGATTCGTACAGCACCGGAAGCTCCATAATGCCACAGAAGAAAAATCCGGACATAGCTGAACTTGTAAGAGGTAAGACAGGAAGAGTGTATGGCGCGCTCACTTCTCTCTTAACAACCATGAAGGGAATTCCTCTTGCATACAACAAGGATATGCAGGAGGACAAAGAGCTCACATTTGACGCAATAGACACTGTCAAGGGATGTCTGGCACTGTTCACCGGCATGATCGCAACCATGACAGTAAACAAGTCCAAGATGGAGGCATCAGCCAAGAACGGTTTTACAAATGCTACAGACGCAGCTGATTATCTTGTAAATCACGGTGTGCCTTTCCGAGATGCACATGGTATCGTTGGCCAGCTTGTACTCAAATGTATCGCTGAAAATATGTCCCTCGACCAGCTCAGCCTAGACGAATATAAAGCTATATGCCCTGTATTTGAAGATGATATATACAAAGCTATCAGCATGGAGGAATGTGTACAGAAGCGTAACACCATCGGTGCACCAGGCCACGCTGCTATGCAGAAGGTAATCGACACCAATGAGAAGTTTCTGACATGGGCTGCACAAGATTCAGTTAATCATACCAAGGAGTGATCATATATGAATAAAACAACAAAGGCCAAATACGATATGGCTGAAAAGATGCTCAAGGTCAACATATCCCTTGAAGAGGTTGCTCTGATGACTGAGCTCCCTATGGAGACATTAAAAGAGATAGAGCATAACATCCAAAAGGACGGTCTCGTCACAAGACACGATGTCAAGGATGTCGATCTCGATTCAAGCTATCTTATCTAAACTACCATTATAACAAAACAACGCTGTCAGATTTCGATATGAGGCATCCATTATAGGACTTTTATATTTCATTGTCCTATATGAGGCTTGCATATCACATCGTCTGACAGCTTTTGTTTGCCCTGTTTTATTTACACTGCATCGCATGACCTATTCCACATTATAATTATCTATTATTTTATCTGTTATCTATCTTCCAGATACCTTCTAAGATTTCTTATTGCATTCTTCTCAAGCCGGCTTACCTGTGCCTGGGATATGCATATTTCCTCAGCCACCTCGGTCTGTGTCCTTCCCTCGAAAAATCTTAGTCTTACTATACTCTTTTCTCTGTCGCAAAGTCTGTCCATTGCCTCCCTGAGGTCAAGATTTTCAACCCACATTTCCTCTTTGTTTTTGCCATCCTTTATCTGATCCATGATATAAAGTGTGTCTCCACCCTCCTGGTATACCGGCTCATATAGCGACAAAGGGGCTGATATCGCATCAAGTGACATGACTATATCCTCTTTTGGTATACTTATCTCCTCTGCAATCTCTTCCAGCGTAGGCTCCTTGTCTCTTGTCTTCTGGAGATTCTCCTTCGCATATATCGCTTTATATGCTATATCCCTCAGAGATCTGGACACTCTTATGGCGTTGTTGTCACGGAGATATCTCCTGCACTCACCTATTATCATAGGAACTGCATATGTCGAGAACCGTACATTCAGACTTCTATCAAAGTTATCCAGGGCCTTTATGAGTCCTATGCATCCCACCTGGAACAGATCATCCGGATTCTCATTTGAATTTCCAAATCTCTGTATCACACTGAGTACAAGTCTGAGATTTCCTTCTATGAACTCTGTTCTGGCTGTACTGTCTCCACGTTCCATACGGTCAAACAGTTCATTTTTTTCCTCCTCTGTGAGATAAGGTAATTTGGATGTATTTACACCACATATCACAACTCTGTTAAGCGCCATAGCCGAATCCTCCACGCATTATCTGTATAACACTAGGATTGTCCGATATGATATGTTTTATTCACCAGTATGCCAAATATCAGTCTTACACAACACTCACTGTCAGCATATCTCATACGCAAAAATGCTGTGAAAAAGCATTTTCTGCCTTTTCACAGCATCACAATTATCTATATTATTCTGTTCTAGTTTTTTCTGAACTCTTCCAGCTCAAGGCCTTCATTATGCTGAAGAACCTGATCGATAACCCACTCATTTGCAAACAACAGGAGCGGATTGCCCTTCATATCCTTAACCTTCTTAACGTCACTGACTCTCTTGAGCTTAGTCACATCGACAGTCGGATCCTTAACCCACCTGATATAATTATATGGCATAGGTTCAAGTCTTATCTCACACCCATACTCATTCTCAAGTCTGTATTTTAATACATCGAACTGCAGTACACCAACAACACCAACTATTATCTCAGACAGCCCGGCCGTATATTCCTGGAATATCTGTATAGCTCCTTCCTGTGCAATCTGCGTAACACCCTTGACAAACTGCTTACGCTTCATGCTGTTGAGCTGTACTACACGGCAGAAATGCTCAGGCGCAAATGTCGGTATACCCTCATACTCAAACTTCTTGCCACCTGTGGTCAGCGTATCACCTATGGAGAATAGATCCGGATCAAATACACCTATAACGTCTCCCGCATATGCCTCATCCACTATCTTTCTATCCTGTGCCATAAGCTGCTGAGGCTGTGACAATTTTATCTTTCTCTTGCTGGCTGCATGATACACCTCCATGCCCGCCTCAAACTTTCCTGAACAGATTCTCATAAACGCAATCCTGTCTCTGTGAGCCTTATTCATATTTGCCTGAATCTTGAATACAAACGCTGAGAACGGCTCAGTCACAGGATCTATAACACCTTCAGATGAATTACGACCAAGCGGTGGAGTGGTCATCTTGAGAAAATAATTTAGGAACTGCTCTATACCGAATGTGTTGAGAGCTGATCCAAAAAATACCGGAGATAACTCTCCTGCCCTGACCATTTCTATATCCATAGGCTCAGTTGCCCCATCAATTAGCTCAATCTCCTCCTTGAACTGATCATACAGGTATGGTCCAACCAGAGACTTAAGCTCATCGTCATCTATGTGATAATCTGTCTCTGCGGCCTTTTTGGCACCACCTGTTGAAATAGCCTGGAATGTAGATACAACCTGTGTCTGTCTGTCATACACTCCCTTAAATTCCTTGCCCGAACCTATAGGCCAGTTTACTGGGCATGTCTTTATACCGAGCACTGTCTCTATATCATCCAGAAGTTCAAATGTATCTCTGGCATCTCTGTCCATCTTGTTAATAAATGTAAATATAGGTATATGCCTCATGACACACACTTTAAAAAGCTTTATTGTCTGTGCCTCAACACCCTTCGATGCATCTATGACCATGACCGCTGAATCCGCAGCCATGAGTGTACGATAGGTATCCTCTGAGAAATCCTGATGTCCGGGAGTATCCAGGATATTTATACAATATCCATCATAGTTGAACTGAAGCACCGATGATGTAACCGAAATACCCCTTTCCTTCTCTATATCCATCCAGTCTGAAACCGCATATTTTGAATTTGCCTTACCTTTTACCGAACCGGCTGTATTGATGGCACCGCCAAAAAGCAGAAACTTCTCAGTCAATGTAGTCTTACCTGCATCAGGATGCGATATTATGGCAAATGTCCTTCTTCTGTTGATTTCTTCTCTTAACTTATCATCCATTATCTTTTCCTCATATACACATTTTCTATTATAGTCCACACACAAATGACCTTCTCGCTATGGTCTGATCATCTGCCATTGTTCTTCAGGACATCTTTATTCTTCTGCGCCCAAAGCATGAGCGACTGTATATTTACCGACATTTTGTCCAACTCATCAAGAACCGCATCAAAGGCAGCAGCTTCAGTCTCATCCACTATACCGTCAGCAGTTATCTCTATAAGCTGTTCAGATATGTCTTCCATCTTTTTAGAAGATCCAAGAAACTGCAATATGAGCCTGTCCAGACTGTCAGCATTTATCGGCTTTACAGTCTCCTTACCTATAGGACAATCCCCAGAGCAATAACTGTTACACAGCTCTGGAATATCATACGCCTTAGACATAGACAGCACTTCCTCCGGATATGGCACAACCGTTCCAAGCTCAATCCTGGAAAGTCTTGTTCTGTCTATATTGAGCACTTCAGCACTCTTCTCCCTGCTCGTAAGACTGTCGTTTTGTTTAGACGCATTGTATCTGGCAACATAATATTTATTATTAAGCGCCTTTGTTGCTTTTTTACTCATTTTTTTCTCCTTATGTAGTTCATGCATATACACCTAATTACACATAATAACACACAACCGTGAATTGTTGAAGCGAATATTTTCAACCATCTCTTTTCTCGGAGGACATCACATCGCACTTTCAGCAAATTGCAGTGAATCAACATACTCTATATGCATATCCGTTTTAGGCTCATCTGGAACACTCACGGCAATTATATATCCGTAATCCGGCACATTTCCATCACTCCACCCGTTTTTTCTGAAGCAAAGTTCAGATATCTCTCCATCACTCAAGCAAAAGTTCTTCAAAAGAATATGTTTTTCCAACATATAATCACTATCCATAACCTTCTCCTGGGTTTCATCGGACATCATTATTCCTGTTCCAGTCATCTTGCCATATGACTCCCGCCGTGTCCACACACTCGTACCATACACCGATTTGCGCACTTCATCACTCTTCATAGTATCAAGTCTGCTGATATCTTCATCTGAAAACAACCTCTCAACTATCCTGTCAGGCATATGTCTGATTCCCTCCACATCTATACCGCATGGATCCGGACCTAAAATCACAGCAACACAGCCATCCGTATGGCTGATGGAAAAGCTGATATTATTCAATCCATATATACACGGTTTTCCTTTTTTATCTTTAATATAAGTAATACTGTGTCTGTCTATACAAGCATGACGTTCCAGCGCAGCTTCGAGCAGTATTCCCGCGGCCAGGCTCGCCTGTTGATCCTTTTTCATTCTTAGCTTTCTGACCTTCTCCCGTCTGTATTCCGACACCATATCCAGGCACATATCAAACACATCCTCATCAGCAAATGCCCTGGTGTCCATCACATATGCCACATATTCTCTATCTTTCATCAATTCAAATCCTTATATAACTTATGAGAGCCCCTTAATATCTCTCGTATTAAAGGGGCTCTGTATCTCTTTCATCATATACTATTTTAAACTTATATAGTAACAAAATCAGGAAAACTCTTCATATCCTTATCTACTTCGTCAATATGAAGTCCTTTATAATCATATACCGCATTATATGCCATCTGCATATCCATGGCACACTGCATCATAGATACTGGCACACCGACAAATATCTCATCTATGGATATCTCTATCTCACCCGGATTCAGCGTTATGGAATCCTCCTTCTCATTGTACGGTGGAGCCATGAGAATTGACTTGACCGCCTTGCTGAAATACGGCATAACATTAGGAACCGATATATATTTCTTTGCCAGCAGTTTATTCTTGTAACCATCTGACAGGACACAAAGTGGCTGTTCCTCCGCTATATCATCGACAAATGCTTTGGCCATATCCTCCATAATCACTGTTCTTCTGTCATTTACAGGCGAACCAAACATGACATTGAGATCCTGTTCTGTAGGTTTCTTGTCTGCAAATGCCACGGAAAACATCTTCTCCGGTCCATAGGCTCCAACGCCTGAGAAGAGCTCACGGTAGATCTTCTCCATCTCGTCCTTGACAGGAACCACCCTTCCATTGTCTATGTTTGCTTCATTATCAAGCATAAGTTTTATAATGCCACTCTCTATCTCTTTGACTCTTCTAGGTGTCACATAATCAGAAGGCAGGAATTCATGTCGCCTGGCCTTCTTGAGAATATTCATTACTGTCTGTTCCCCATTCTTCGAGAGATCCTCCACAGAATTCTTGAGATCCTCTCCAAACTGTGAATATATCTCATCAAGTCTCTCAGCCCTCTGCTGAAGCCATCTCATCGTATCTCCCAGAAGATCCTGGGCATCGATCTCATCAATAAGCTTTGTTCTCTCAGCGGCGAGAGCCTCCTTGATACATGCGTCATAATATCCATTCTCGGTCTCTCTCTTTGCCGATGGAAAGGTGAAAAATCTCTTTGCCACAATCTCCTTGATGGAATCTATGATTCTTGTATACTCACCGGACGGAGTATAATCCTTCAGCATCTTCTCAAGCTTTTTAACCTCAGCAACCATACCCTTTGTAGAATCCGTCACGCCGGCACTCGGCGCTCCTATTATATCAATTGCTCCGTATGGGCCAAATTCTCTCATGTACTTGTTGATAACCTCATCCAGAGCACTCCAGAGTTTATTCTTCATTGATTTTATTATAACCGGAAGTTCCTTCTCGAAACTGTCCATCTTCTTGGCAAAGCTCTCACGCACACCATCTGTGTGTTTC
The DNA here is from genome assembly GCA_934277375.1 of uncultured Coprococcus sp. Lineage (GTDB taxonomy): Bacteria > Bacillota > Clostridia > Lachnospirales > Lachnospiraceae > Coprococcus. The sequence goes on from CAKQTZ010000003.1 coordinate 348,350, forward strand.
TTTATCATCTTATATGTAGGTTTCGTGATCTGACCATACTGTATAAGTCCATTCACATTCAGGTTAATATCCGATCCCTGTTCATCCTGAAGAAATTTTGTCAATTCAGTAAACACAGTCTTTATATCAGCCTCGGCGTTGCCCTCTTTGAATGGTGATCTGAACAATCCTTTATACGCCTGTGAGAACAGTTCATTCTCGCACATATTCTCTATCTCTCTGATCGGTATATGATAGTCAGCTTCACTGACAACCTTATAATAGCAGTTAGCATTCTTTATACTCTCGTCACTGTGCTCCATTTTCCAGTTGGTTATAGAATATCCCTCATTTTCGAAGAATACATCCCTGAGTAGCTTCCTGTCATTATCCACATCATTATTACCGATAAACTTATTACTTGCCAGTCTGTAAAGAAAACTTGCAGTATCTTTAACTATAAATCCTTCTGGTATATAGCCTTGTTTGTCCTTTCTGCCAGACACCAGCATACATGCATCAAAAAGGTTCTCTCTGATAACCATCTTGTTTGTTTTGCTTACAAAAGTGTAATTATCATCCTTCTCAGAGAGCTTCATATAATAATCCACTTCCTTGAGCGTTGCACAACCATTTGCATTTAGCCTGGCCACTAGCTCTGTGTCATCATAAACTGCTTTATGTCCAAATAAAACATCAGGCATTAGTAGGCATCCGCCAATCCTAAGATTATTCCATTTTTTAGCCTTGCCATACGCTCTTATATTATATGAAATATCTGACAATATGCCGCTTCCGGTACCTCCGGCTATTCCAGATACAATTATTACATCAAGTGTACCATTCTCTGTTTTGTCATGGATCTCCTGCAATTTATCAAAAAGCAGCATCCTGACATCAGTATACGCATTTGAAAACATAAGACGACCTATCTGTCTGTTACCCTTCGCTCCATCCCTGCCTATGGTTATTGCAGGAAATTCAGGATCCATCCAGTTTGCCAGATTTTCATGTATGGGATTATTCTTTATTCCATTCTGCAAAACATTCTCTATATCCGGTCTGTATATGCTGATGACCTCAAGTGCATTGAAACCTACACCATCCTTGCCGCTCTCTATGGTCGCTTCCATCTCAGATATATCCGAATCAATCATGAGAAAATTAATGTTATCTTCAGATTTGATGTTGTCGATCAGCATTCCCTTCAAAGCACATACGGTTCTGCTTCCCAGACCTCCCAGGCCGATGACTAGAAGATTTTTGTTAAATCTGTTTTCATGGCTTATTCTGCCGAATACACGTATATCTTTTAATTTGCTAAACTCCTCTTTCTGAGTATCAATAAGTATCATAAATAATGCCTCTCCTTAATTTACGCGTACACTTCTTCCCCCATAGCGGGTTCTCTGTACCTGAAAACCCACAGTTTCAATTTATCACTATTCTTATTAATTTTCAACAAAAAGGGTTGCATTTTTTGTCATTTTTCCTGTTTTTTGCTTATTAAATCAATTTTCTCTGTCAGTAACCTTCACTTTGTCTCCAATTATGTCAAAGCATCCAAAACTTTTAAGAAAACTGGAGAATTTGCTATATCCGTATTTCTTTATACTGAAACCTGGAATAATATTTTTAAGCTCAGTATTTAGCCTTCCCATATTGTACATGGTATCCGTACTTTCCGTGAGGAGCCTGATTATCTTACCCTTTACAGCACTTTTGGGGTCCATATGGTTCTTGATGGATACAAATTTCTGTCTTCCACTGTCTATATCCAGATCGTCAAATTCTTCACTCAAAAAGGTTGATAGTTTGGAATATCCATAATTACGCACATCAAAATCAGGATATTTGTTCACAAGGCGGCTTCCAATCTCACCCATATGTGTTTTCTTAGATTTATCATCATTCTCATCTATTATATTATACACTGTCTTTTTTATGTCCCTTATACTGGTTATGCTGGACTCATCTGCAGCAGCAGCTTCTCCCACACCCCCCCTGACAGAGCTTCTGTTAAGATCCTCCGTCACAAGAGAATCAAGTATCTTAAAGCTGGTACATGCACTTACAAACGCCTTAGGAGTCTTGCGTTCTCCCATTCCTATAACCTGCTTTCCGGCCTCACGGAGCCTTGAAGCAAGTCGGGTAAAATCACTGTCACTGGTAACCAGACAGAATCCATCTATATTTCCTGTATAAAGAAGATCCATCGCATCTATTATCATAGCTGAATCTGTTGAATTCTTGCCCGCTGTATATGAAAACTGCTGTACAGGCTGTATGGAATACGACAACAGACAATCCTTGTCCCAGCCATTGTTATTCTTTGACCAGTCACCATATATCTTTCGTACTGTTATAGAGCCGAGCCTTGAAAGCTCATCAAATATACTCTCTATATACTTCGCCGATACATTCTCAGAATCGATAAGTATGGCATATTTATTTGAAATCTCACTTGCTATTTCTTCCATATTATTCTCCTTTCGCGCCCGATATGGAACAGGCTCCAATCTCCCACTGTGATAATAAATTACAACTTGCTCACGTCAGTGCTGAATTCAGCCTCATCCTCAAAATACTCACGTGTGAGCTTGACCACCGTACCGGACAGCATGAATACTGCGATCAGGTTAGGTATGATCATAAGTCCGTTAAAGGTGTCCGCTATATCCCAGAGGAGACCGAGATCCATAGTCGCACCGATGATCGCAACAAATGCATACACAACCATGAACGGCTTGATAAGCTTACTTCCAAACAGGAATCCGACACATCTCGAACCGTAAAGTCCCCATCCGAGTATAGTTGAAAATGCAAAGCAGCACAAAGCCACTGCTGTGAATATCGATATCCAGCTGCCGTAGGTCGCAACAAAGCCGTTGATCGTAAGGTCAGCTCCCGCTGCCTGTCCATAGACTACCTCAGTTCCACTGCACAGTATTACAAGCGCTGTAAGTGTACAAATAACTATCGTATCAATGAACACCTCGAATATTCCCCAGAGACCCTGCTGTACAGGATGCTTTACATCAGAACACGCATGTGCGATCGATCCTGTTCCAAGACCGGCCTCATTTGAAAAGATTCCTCTAGAAACACCCTTTCTCATGCTGAGAAAAAGGCTTCCAACCACTCCTCCGGTCACTGACTTCGGATTGAATGCACCCTCAAATATAGATGCAAATACGCCAGGAATGCTCTTGATATTTATAAACACAAGAACCACCGCCATGATGATGTACATAGCCGCCATGAAAGGGACCAGCTTCTCTGTCACGCTTCCAATTCTTTTGATTCCCCCTATCAGGATAAGTGCAACCAATATGGCTATAATGATACCTATCACAAAATTGATGGTAAATGTATTGCTCTTGTCAGCCAGATTGTAATTAAAAAGTGCTGAGTCTATAGCCGTCGTTATGGTATTTACCTGTGTCGCATTTCCAGTTCCAAAAACGGTGAGTATTCCGAGAACAGAATATGCTATGGCAAGGAAATATGCATTCTTGCCAAGACCATTCTTGATATAGTACATTGGTCCGCCGACCCAGTCTCCATTTGAATCTTTCTCTCTGTAAAAAACAGCCAGTACAACCTCGGCAAACTTTGTTCCCATTCCAAGGAGTGCTGATATCCACATCCAGAACACCGCGCCAGGGCCTCCTATAGCAATTGCTCCCGCAACCCCCGCTATATTACCGGTTCCAACTGTTCCCGCCAGCGCAGTACACACAGCCTGAAACGGACTTATAGCACCGTCCGATGTCTCTTTCTTGTTGAATATCTTTCCGAATGTGTGCTTGAACGCATAACCGAACTTTGTAAACTGAACGCCTCGGTTTCGTATAAGGAGCCACAGTCCTACACCCACAATACATATCATGGATGGCACTCCCCATATAAAATTGTTCACCGATGAATTAACATCAGTAATGATCTTAAGTAATTTCTCCATATCTGTACTTCTCTTTTCCTATTACTTTTTTGCATACCATATATGATTTTACAATATAAACTGCACATTGTGCAAGAAAAAACGCGTATATATCCCGTATAGTCCCGACAGCAATCACTATACCTATATGCTTTTCGGACTAATTTTGCACACAAAATAACGGAGGCGATTATTTATACCGCCTCCGCAATCATGTATTATTTTAAGGTACTTTTATATCATACTGCCACTATCCTTACTCTCTGTTCTTCAGCACCTCGGCCGGCACGATCTTGTTCAGTCTGCCAACCAGAACTCTGTTGATTATGAAGTACAGAACAATTATTCCGCCGTAGAGCACAGCCCAGAGCCATGGGGCAAATGTCAGCTTGACACCGCAGTTTACATTTGACACCAGAGAAGGATACACTGCACTCATTATGAGCTTTGCAAGTGGCAGACATATGGCTGCTCCGATTGCGATTATGAAGAAATTGCCATCCAGATATAGCTTTCTAATCTCCTTCGTCCTGAAACCAAACACCTTTATCAATGAAATTGAGAATGCTGATCTGTCAATCATGACCTTCATCATCAAATACATTACCACTACGAATATAAGTGTCGAGATAATAACTATCATAACAACCATACTTCTCATCTGATCTGCAAATATTCCGGCAGCCGACTCTATATCGGCCTTTGTTGTGGTTGCGTAAAGTCTTGCAGGATCAACCCCCAGGTCCTTGTCTGCAAATACTACATTGTACTCATCACTTCCAGCTCCGAACAGCTCCCTTGCATCATCTATAGTCATGAAAACATAAAACGCCGGAGTATACTGTGTCACACTGTCCACTGTAAAACCATAATCTATATCATTTTCCTCGTCGTGGAGCACGATTTCGTCACCCACACCATAACCATATTTCTCAGCAAATGATGATGATATGGCAACTCTGTTCTTGCCATCCTTAAGGTCAACATCAAAATACTTAGTATTCTTTGAAAGTCCAAGAACTGTCACATCCCAGTTGTAACCGTATATCTCTTTCTTCAAAGTCTTAGCATACGCTGCCTCACCGCCCTCTGGAGGATTCTCTGTAGGATATTTGTATGTATACATATATTCATAATGGGTATCCTCCACATTCTGCTTCTTGACCTTTGAACAAAAAGTTGCAGTGTTAAGACTCAACATCAGGCATATGAGGGCTATGAACATTCCGATCACAACGGTCAATCCTGTTCTCATCTCTCTGAGCATCTGTCTGACTCTGAATCTTCCGACAAATCCCATGTCTCCGAGATTTACATTACTGCCCTTTGGCTGCTTGACCTCATTTTTTATGAGTGAAAGAGCCGTCTGTGAGAGCTTCTTTCTGATAACAAAGTAGTTCACAACTATCGCTGCCAGCGGAGGCATCACGATACCGTACACTATAAGAATCGGCGGAATCTTTTCATCCATAGCCGGAATCGAATAATACGCATATGCATCTGCCATCTGAACAGGGATTCCTACATTACTTATTCCGATCAGGAAACCGATTATGCCTGCAACTGTTGTGACTATGACCGGAAGTGTAAGGTAGTGCATCATGAGATCTCTTCTCTTGACACCCAGGGCATATAGCGCACCTATGACGCTGCTCTCCTTCTCTATTCCATGTACAACGAATACCGATATGACATATGTGAACAGGAGCATGAGAAGCACTCCGAAGAAATATCCCGCCTGTACATTGATCTGCTGATCGTCAGCGGCTCCGCCTGTTCTCGGGTTGTCATCACTTGTCACAAATGATGTGATATTGGCAAGGTCTGTGTCATAATCCTTGAGGAATGAATCAGTCTCTTTCTTGAGTTCTGCCATGCCATCAGCAAGCTCATCAGAGCCATCCTTTGCATCCATAGCTCCATCTGTGTATTCCTTTATACCGTCCTTGAATGCCTTGATGCTGTCAATATCGCTCATGGCACTCTTGACACTCATTGCCACGATCCCGCCCTGACTATCGGCAATCTTAGACATCTCGTCATTGTAATTATCCTCTGTGAGCTCTGTATCCAAACCATACGCTGAGAGAGATGACGACGCCTGTTCAAGGTATGCGTCAAACAGCTCCTGTGCCGCATTGTTTAGCTTTCTGTTGTTGTCAGTGAGTTCTCCGAGTCCATCTGCAAGCTCATTTGCACCTGACTTAAGTTCCTTTATGCCATCCTTGAAATCATTTATAGCTGCACCAGTTCTATCCCAGTATTCCTGGAAATACTCATCATCTATTCTGTCTGTATCGACCTTAATGTCCCCAAGAGCATCCTTCACATCATCACAGGTGGTCTTACCCTTAAGTCTGAACGCATACAGATAAGTCTCCGTCTTGACACTCTCGCCTGTCGAATGAAGTTTCTCATATGCGTTCTCTGTGACAAATACTGTTCCGAACACCTTGCTGTCAACTACAGTATCTGACATCTCCTTGAAAAGAGCATTGTAATCAGGGGATGTTCCTATTCCTGTCACCTTGAAGTCATTTCCTGCTATCTGTATCATATCTCCAACCGACACATCATTTACCTGGCTGAATCTCTTCTCAACAACTATCTCATCATCAGCCTCTGCAAGTCTTCCCTCATCGCACTCCACAAGATCTATATTCTTCCTGTTAGTAAATACCCTGAGAGTCTTGCCATCCATGACATCATAGTCCTCGTAGAACATCTTCTCGACCTCTGCGCCAGCATCCTCAAGCTGTGAGATCTCATCATCACTCAGCGGAACAAACACTGAAAACTGTCCGTCCTCTATCTTATTTGCCTTGTCATGTGCCTCACCGTTATCAATGATAGTTGCTCCTGCACCTATGAGTGAGACAACAACATACATACCTATAATGATAAGAAATGCAAGTGCTATGTATCTGAACAGATTCTCCTTCAGATCCCTCAGAACCCTTTTTCTCAAAACCTTCTGCATATTACAAATCCTCCAATTCTGACGCTGGAACTCTCACTTCGTTCTCATACTCCTTGCTAATAAGACCATCCTTTATGAAGATGACCTTGTGCACCATTTTCTTGATGGAATTGTTATGTGTTACTATCAGCATGGTCGTTCCATACTTCGCATTTATTTCCTCGAGAAGAACAAGAATATCTCTTGATGTCTTGGAGTCAAGTGCGCCTGTCGGTTCATCACAGAGAAGGAGTTTTGGATTTTTTACCAGAGCTCTCGCTATAGCACATCTCTGCTGCTGTCCACCTGAGAGCTGTGAAGGGAACTTGTTCTGATGCTCCGTAAGTCCCAGTGTCTCGATCAGGTCATCCATAGGAAGCGGATCATCGGTCAGATACTCACATACCTGTATGTTCTCTCTCACTGTGAGGTTTGGAACCAGATTGTAGAACTGAAATATGAATCCCAGATTATCTCGTCTGTAATCTGAAAGCTGGTCGCTTGTCATGCCAAATATCTCTGTGCCGTCAACCTTTATCGAACCCGAATCCATATTGTCAAGACCACCTATACAGTTGAGTAGTGTTGACTTACCTGAACCTGACGTTCCCTGTATAACACACATCTGTCCTTTTTCAACACCTGTGTTTATACCTTTAAGCACCTGCACATAGCTTCCACCCTCTCCATAGCTCTTCTTTACTTCTGACACTTCCACGTACATAATTTTTCCTCCTTTATGATATCCTCGTTGTTCTCTTTTTCATTTACTTTTTTTAGCCAGCCATTACACTTTAGCAGCTATTCAAATGTTCATTTGCATACATAACACCGTTATGGTTCAGGCCTTTTTTTAGGTCTTCCCTGTAATTCGGAAGACCTGTAATAAGACATAATGGAAAATGGATTCCCCTGTACCACATTTTTCATTTTATTGTTTCAATTTTCTATTCCGGTCAAATCTTATTCTGGATCCTGCCACGGCTTAACCAGGCCGTACCAGCCTGAGATCAGATATTTCATACCAGTCTGAACAAACTTCTGGGCATCCTCTTCATTGTCAATATGTGTCACCATGAATATAAACATATCAATCTGTGAATGAGACATCCAATGTACCACATTCCTATCAACCATCGGTGTTCCATAAGCCCTGCACATCGCCTCACATATAAATGCGTTGTGTGCATCCATCTGATCCACCATGTTGTCCGGCATGCTCTCCATGCTGGATCCCTGTGACTTCGTAAGAACAAGAAGCACTTCTTCTCTGTGCATATAAAGCTCATGCACTATGTTCCTGGCCGACTCAAAATCACTATCATCATTGTGGTCGGATGCCATGCCGTTGTTCATCTCGTCCACCTCAACGGAGAAATGCTCGGTTAACACAGCATTGAGTCTGTCCATCATGTGTCCCACAACATTGCAGAACAGATCGTCCTTATCCTTAAAAAAGAAATATAGAGCTCCGGTTGTCACTCCTGCCTTCTGACATATATTTCTGAGTGACGCCCCCATAAATCCCTTATCCATGAACTCTTCCTTGGCACACTTTAGAAGTTCTTTCCTCGTCTCGCTGTCATGTTGTATTTTCTTAGTCATAAACCTCACCCATTTAATTATAATAACATAACGGCGTTATGTAACATAACGCCGTTATGTTAAATCACATTGACTATTTTGTCAACTATTTTATTTCTTATACATATCGCTATAAATCCTGTCTATAGTCTCATCACGGCTCAATTTATCATACAGATAATAATCAGAATCTGATTTAAATGATCCGTACACATTCTCCGATTCCAATATTGGAGCCATAACCGACAATCTGTCTCTGTTTTTTTCCCTCATGTCATCTGCCTGGACCTCATACCCCGTCAGCACATCATGATCCTTTAGAATTTCAAACGCCGAACTGCTGATCGGAACACCCTTTTCTGTTCCCTGTCTTAAAGCCATCTCCTCACCGTTCAACAGATAATTCAACAGCTTTGCGGCCGCTTCTGGGTGTTCAGTATTATTACTTATTGCATACATTGTTGCAGGTTTTACAAACCAGCCTAAAGATTTTGCACCAGGCTCACATATGTATTCACCTACTTTTACATCATATCCATTTTCCTTCAAAGGATCACAATATCCTCCTGCATCACTTACCCACGCAAGAGTGCCGCCAACCTCACCGCTGGCAAAAGAATTCCTGTTAAATGAATCTACAGACATTAAGACTTTTTTATCAAGTAGTTCCTTATAAAAATCCAACATGACACCTATCTGTTCCTTATTCAGATTCAATGTGCCATCAGATTTGACCGGATCATTTCCGGTTGTCTGTATATAATGTGAAAGCAACATAAAAAATAATGATTTTTTAGTCATGCCCAGAGGATATACCCCATCTTTGCTCATGATTCTGGCTGCATCAAACAAGTCATCCCATGTTCTGGGAATACCAAGTCCATATGAATTCCATAGAGTCTCATTATAATAAAAGGTTTCCGTATTGAACGCAATCGGAATAGCATTTAATCTTCCATTTTTTGTTCCAAAGGCAAGCTCTTCTTTAGTATAATTTTCGAAAGCAATATAATCCGAAAGCGCATTAAGATCATAAAAACCAGATCCGTCAGAAGAATATGTATCAAGCCAGCCATAATTTATGAGCATAACATCCGGAGTCTCCTGTGATTTCATATATATATGCTGTCTTTTCTCATATCCATTCCACACACCATATTTGCATTTGACGTTTATTTCCGGATTTTCTTTTTCAAATATATCAACAGCATCCAGTGTGTACTGGTTTCTACTATCATCGCCCCACCAGGAATATTCTATAGTTATCGTATCCCCGACAGCCGTATCTTGTTTTTGTTCTCCACAACCACAAAATACAAAAAGCATAAAAAGCATCAGCAAAACCGATAATCCTCTTTTGTGATTTTTAATTATATGTTTCATCTGCTTCACCTCTGATCAGTCCTGATTTTCAATAAACCAGCTATACTGACTTTTTCCGTTTCTCTTTGATTTATACAAAGCAGTATCAGCCTTCTTCATCATGCTTTCATAATCAGATGAGTTCTCTCCGTCTACGATGTAAACACCTGCTGATAACGAAAGATTACATTCCGTATATTGTTCTGCAACCGTTCTGGCAAAATCCTCAGCCAACAGTCTCAGCTCAAATTTCATTTTCTTTCTAACACTTTCCAAAGTCCATCCATTAAACTTCCTGTATACTGCAAACTCATCACCACCTACGCGTCCGATCACAGAGTCTGCACCAAGCATTTTTGTGAAGAGTTCAGCAGTTTTAGACAGAACAACATCACCTTCTCCATGACCCAGAGTATCATTTACCTTTTTAAAATTGTCCATATCTATCATGATAAAAACATGGGTGACAGTTTCAGACTTTTCCTCAAGACAGGATCCAACAACTTCTCCAAACGAAGCTTTATTCATAATTCCTGTAAGCTGGTCATATTCAGCCTTTTGCTTTAATTCTTTAATAGCTCCGGAAACAGGTGTGTATATTCTTTTCAATACAATAATTCCTGTCACAACAACCAATAAAGCCAATACGAGAGTTGCTACAAGTGAATACAATATCAATCTTCCAACTTCTTTGAATATCTCAGATTCACCTATGTAAGACACTACTCTCCAGCCATTTGAACATTGTGCTACGGAAATAACATATCCATCAGAATTTGTCTGATATTCGAAGTCGTCATTTTTCTTTGAAAGATTTACTTCAATTTTTTTCCCAACACTTTTTGCATTATTTGAATACATAACTTCCTCGGAATCATTTATAAGACATACCCTCATATCCTTGAGTTCATGGCTTAAATTCACCACCGAACTTAGTTCCCTGCTATAAAAAGAAGTTACGATCACAGCATTTTCATTAAGTTTCTTGACGTAGAAAAGCCTGTCTGGGCTGTTTAAATAATCAAAAAACCAACCGGACATTGTCTTCTCGTCATTTATATGTTCAGTAAAATATGTATATATTCCTCCATCTGGAAAAGCCTGAAGTGTTGTGTTGGAAATCCATCCCACGCTCTTATCATTGGAATATACAACACCAAAATCTGTAAAATTATCAAACACACCAAGGTCACTTATCCTATTCTGAATCGCCGCTTCCTGCTGTATTCTGGTAAATTCATCCAGACTATCATCTGTGGCGTCATACTCACACAGCTGATCATCGGAGAAAAAAAGAGCCACCGTATCTTCTATACCGACAAGATAATTGTCGACGTTATATTCAAGCTGTTGGTTGTTAGACGATATCAGATTCACTATCTTGCTTTTCATATTATCAACTGCCTGTTTTGTTATGATAAAAGATATCATACCTGCCGTGACAACGACAGCAGCCAGGAAGATGATAGCGAATCTCCTCCTGGCTCTGCTTATCTCATATTCAGTTCTGTTCCTGCTGTTTACTGACATAGCTTAGTTCCCCCATGTTTTACACATACTACTATATAACAACTATATCATGCAAATTGTCAATTCTTTTTCTTTCTATATGAATTACGTGACTTATACGCAAATATCCATATTGCACTCATTCCCCCAAGTCCAGCTATACTCACCAGCAATCCTGGCCAGAATAATGGATATTTGAACTTTATATTTGTCTCACCCATTCCGACACACAACATATTATTTTCATCCACTATCTCCGAATCAGATACAAATATATCCTGATATGCAAGTGTGGTGTTTATCACAGCTCCTGCTTCAATACCCGCCGGAATATCACTTACCGTTATCACCATTTTGTCATCCGTTATCTCCTTGCTTATAGGAATCAGTATTCTTTCCGGAAGCTTCTCCGGACTCACGCCAAGAATATCTTCAACTATTTTTTCTGCGCCGCTGTCTCCTGTCACACTGTAATAATACAGAAGATTCAATCCCACATATTTGATATTCTGACTGTCCTCGTCAGAGGCTGCAAATGCCAGCTGTTCCATCTCGTACGTGAACGTACCGGTCACATTCATGGAGCCTGTTATATACCCGGTATTCCACTCTGACATATCATCAGGGAATACAGTCGTAGATATCTGCTCACCGTCATAAGTAAGCATAGGATAACTGGACTTTAAAGATACAGACATGTCAGTAACTCCCAGAAATACATGCTGTCTTGTTGCGCTGTCCGCAGGAACATGTGTCATGTCTATGACAACATTTACACCGGCATCCGCAAGAATCCTTACCATATTCTCCGCATTCTGTCTGTTGTCATATGTGAATCCCGTCAGGATGACAGTGCTGTATTTTTTCAGTTCATCCACGGAATAATCCTCTATATTTGAGGACATTCCAGCCTTAAATACAGGAAACGCAAGAGTTATCCCATATGCATAATCACCTATGGCAATGCCATCATACTGTGTGACAACTCCGAACTCATCCGGGCTGTCAAGCTTAAACAGGCATACTCTGTCCGATTCATATATCAATGTGTAGCCACTCTTTTCAGCGCTTGCTGTTACATCCTGCAGAGTCTTGCCCTTCGCCCCAATATACGTTCTGTCTATGGCAACAGTGTCATCTCCCAGCTCGACGGACCTGTCAAACAGATAATCATACTGCTCGTTCTCCAGTGCCTGATTGAGCAACATTATGTTGTCCGCAGTAGCCGCTCCCTGCCAAGCCCAGCCAAATGTATAGGACACCCCTCCATCTGTGCACAATCCGTAGGATGGATATGAACCGAGACTTGACAGATCCATGAGTGATGCCCTCTGTGTTGTATTATCTCTCAAAAGGTCTGAAACCGCCACACCGTCATCATTTGCCGGAACATCATATCTCTCAAATGTAAATGATGGTATCGCATCTATCACAAGTATAAGCAACGCCACGATCACAAACGGCTTTCTAAGCCGGTTCCACTCTATGAGGGACAGGAAGAAAAAGCCATATGCTATAACTGTAAATCTTGTCATCCAGAGAGCCTGACTCATCGGCATCTTGCGAAGTATAGGAAGGACATCAGGTGTAGTGAGCACAAGTATGACCAGTGCCAGAACAAATCCCGACTTTTTCCTGTTATCCGCCAGCAGGATCCCTGCCACAGATAGCAGAACAACCGATATTCCAAAATAAAATGCACCTGTATCTCCATTTAAACGATTTAATGGATTGAGCGACGACGAAAGATCTGACATCCACATTGTCATGACATCTGACGCAGCCTCAGAATCCATAGACGATATTCCCCCAGAAAGTGATGGCACTAGCCACACTCCCATGGTGAGTATGCCGCATATCATCGTGAGCAGGATTATCACCTGCCGTCTTATCCCCATTTTCCTGTGATGGTCAAATAACAGAAACAGGAATGTACCAATCCCTATCATGGCTATCATCATGATATGGGTAACGGTTATCATCATTGTAAATATAAGTATCCCGGCAAGAGCCCACTTCTTCTCCTCCCTGAGATAAACCCAGATAAAATATATGAGATATGGAAGCAGGAAGGATACAACCATTCGAGGCATATTGCCCTCATCGATATACATTCTCGCATTTTCAGGCATGAAAAACCACAGCATGGCAAGTGCCGTTCCAAATACAGGTCTGCCGATTCTTCTGCCTATGAACAGGAATGCCAGTCCACCAAAAAAAATATACACACCGAACAAAAGGTAATATGCATTTATAACATTTCCCCCTGTAAAATACATGAGAAATGCTGTTATATAATAGGATAATGGCGGCCAGTATCTGTATAGCTGGATACCGTTATACCAGGTCTCATCATACAAAGGGTACAACTTTCCCCGTTTCATCGCCTTGTAAAGATACTCCGACTTGTACAGATGTCCCCACACATCATTGCCGGAAGGTTCTGGTACAACGCTCTTAAAATGCACGACCCCGATCACCGCCAGAACTGCAAGAATTACCACGCCTATGACAAAATATATATTAAGTTTTCTCCTGCTGAGTGTATCCTTTTCTGTCATCTGTCCTCGTTATTTTCCTTTATATCTTTTAGTATCCTGTCAGTAAGGGAGTTTATCGTCTGCATCTCCTCCGTATAACTGTCATCGATAAGGCTCACAACATATGACATTGAAGGGGATTCACTCATCTCCATCATAAGGAATATCCAGCCATTCCTGTTTAGTATCTTTGTGAGTTCTTCCTTGAAATATTCGCATATATTTTCAAGTGTTGGATTGATCATATCAAATGGCGGTACATCATTTAATGTCCTGTCCTGATATGCGCTCAGGAACTCTTCAACCCTGTGTTCAAGATGGTGGAATTTTACAGTCTCATCCCGTCCTTTGACAACATTTATCACGATCTCCCAGGTATGGGGATGTATCTCACCCATGACACCATTTTTATATATGCCATGTCTGGCATTAAGATAGAATTTGAATTTGTACTGTCTGAATCTCATATAATCCACCTCTCGAATATTTGATCATCGGTTCATCGACAACTGCTTTACCAGCTTGCAAGATCCATCAGTCTGTCCTTTTCATGGTAAAATGTATTTCTAGGATTTTCCGTGGATCCAACCGCTCTGAGCACAGCCTCCAGCTCCGCTCCATTAGAAAATGCCTCCCATTCTGACAGCATTTCCTCTCTCACCTTTTCCGCAGCACCCATATCCGTTTTGTACATTATCACCACGAAATATCCTTTTGACAGCTCTGCTGTGACATGATTTTTCCCCATGGTGCTCTTTATGAAATCCATGAACCTGAATATGGCATCCCGTGAAAAGTATCTGTTCCCCATCCTTACACGTATAAACATGTATGTGATAGGGAAGAGTCTAGGATCATCAGATTTTGACAATAGGGTATCCACTATCTCCATGTCGTAATAACCTTCTCTCTTGATCTCCCCCTTATCAAGATCCCTGTTCCTTATCTCTTCTTCGTATTGACCTGTCAGTTTCTCATACTCATCGAATTTCTCGTTTCTCTCAGTGAGAATCGACTGCAGTGCAATAACTTTTCTTCCCTCATGTCCTATCCGTCCAGCAAATTCGATCAGTATACATCCAAATAGCAGAATTGTGGCTATCACAGCTATTACAATATAAAATTCCATATTTGATGTGCCATACTCTTCAAGGACGGAACTTGTATCCGTAAACACTCCACATACATATTCTGTTCCAGAGACAGATGCCTCACTGACGATTCCTCCCAGATCCTCCATATATGACTCGAATTCATCATTTGATGATATATATGACAGACTTGTTGTCGTATCGTCATCCTTTAGATATATGACTCTTCCATTCTGGAGAAGGAATCCCCAGGTAGTCCCGGATACAGGTACAGAATGACTTATAAAATCTATCATTTCACCCTCGGATTTTCCGGTCAGTCCATCTGCAATGATCCTGACTGTTTTATCCTGTCCATTCTCAAATGCCTGAATAACATTATCTCTGTTATCCATGATATGATATCCATAATATATAACTTCGATCAGTATCGTGACCAGAACAAGAACCATTGCGGCAACCAATCTTCCCCTGTACGTCTTTTTATTTACTTTTCCATCATTTTTGTTATCTGTAGATCTATTCATCATCTGATCTCCTCATGTGTGCCATTCAACTCATCCTCTGGATAATTTACAAATCTGCGCATTTTCTCGAGCCCCCGTGTAACCCACAGAAAATCGCTCTTTATTATGCCCGCAGCAGTCTCCCTTTCCTCCGAAAAATTCTGCATCTTCCAGCTGCCCTTCGACTTCATAGAATTAATTATTCCGGCAAATCTGAACCAGAATACAACAAAATTGAAAAGCGGCAGGAGGAACACCAGATACCATTTTCTCATATAATACCTTCTGAGTTGTCTAAACGGCTTTAAGAAAAGGCTTATACATATATACAAAAGTGCAGTTGTGAAAACATACAGCAAATACATGATAACGACTGACTGTATGATGAGACTGAATGGGTAATTCACGAATCCAAGACATATGAGCGCGAAATACCATATCATACGAGGGAATGCAAATGTGTGGTCGAACATGACCAGCCTGACTATGAAATCAGAAAAGAATCCTCTTACAACATTCATCCTGTTCTTCATAAACATATGGACAACCTCTATCTCTCCGCGCTGCCATCTCTGTCTCTGTATATACAGTCTGTTCATGTCCTCAATCGGATCAACGTAGAATATCGCCTCACTGCAGAGAACCACCTTCTCCCCAAGCACATCCCTTATTTGGAATGTAACATGGGTATCCTCACACACAGTATCCGTGTTATACATATTTGTTCTCATGATCGTAGAACGTCTGAATGCTGAGAATGCACCTGATAAAGTGAATATGTTGTTGAATTCTGACTGAAAATTCCTTCCGGCAAGGAAAGCCTGGGCATACTCAAAAAACTCAAGTTTTCTCAGCAGCCTGAGACCAAATCCTTTTGTCTCATCTATCATCTCCGGGTTTGTCATAATCGTACCCGTCATACAATCGATATCCGGATTTCGCTCAAACTTTGTAACCATATTCCTTATGGAGTCCTTCTGCAGCACACCGTCACTGTCTATATGGATCACATATTTGCCAAAGCTGTTGAACAACCCAAGATTAAGTGCCTTAGACTTGCCCTGCTTTGAATTCACCCAGTTCATAGTCAATTCTGGAAATTCTTCCTGGCATTCACAGAACACCTCAAAACTCCTGTCTGTACTCATGTTGTTGACAACAAGTATATATATCTTGTCATTTGGATAACTCAAATCATTTATCGACTTTATGCACCGCCTCAAGCTGTGTTCCTGATTGTACACCGGTATTATCATAGTGATCTCAGGTGAGAAACTTACGTTTTTCTCATTACGTGACACTATCTTTTTCTTGATCAGTATCACAAAATTACCTATAGTCGGAATAATTTCCATAACTATAGGTATGATGACCCAGGCTGCCCAGAATATGATGGAACTATGAAATATCTGCGTTATGAACGTCATATCCAAAACCTCCAACTTTCTGTCTTATTATCTGTGACTTTGTAAACACAAAGAAATACAGTGCAACCGTACATGCATAGAATACAAGACGACCTATTATTGTGTGTGCAATAAAATAGGCACTTCCTCCAAAAACATATATTATGAGACATATCACAAATATCCTGAGAACATTTGACAAAAATATTGCAAGTCCTCCCACAACGCCGAGCACGATCTTCTCATATGTGTGATACAACGGAAAAAACCACAGAAGAGCCAGAAAAGCAAGTATCTCTATGATACCTGAACACTCATAGTCTATATACATTGAAAGGTTCGTATCTCCTGTGGATATAAATATTATATTTTTGTTGAAATAAGACTCGTATATTCCCGTCATATCTCCAAACATTCCAGTAACCGCGGATACAGCTTTCTGCAACGGAGACAGAACCACCGGTTCAACCAGGATCAGCATGTATATAAAGAGTCCGACACTGCCCACGATGAAATACCAGAAATCAAGTTTTCCGCGCTTCAAAACCGTGAGCACATATATCCATAATATAAATATTACAATCAGGATTATGTTCATCCCGGATTCCTCCTTTACATATCATAACTTCACATCACATATCCTTTATGCTATCTAACAAAGTATTATACAAGATCTTAATTTCTCTTTTTTCTCCTGCATATAAACACACCACTTGTGGCAAGTGCCATAGCCATAGCTGCCCCCGCCCACGGTCCGGTCGGAGTGCCGGTTATGGTAACTCCCTGGGCTCCGATGTTCGGATTGGACACCGTTATGGTTGCCCCCTGATCTATGTTGATACCAAGATAGTCTGCCAGCTTGTCCAGGGATATCGAGAACTCTATCTCATCTCCCCTGCCAGTCTCAGTATGAGCTGAATCATACACCGTAAAAGCCACATCGCCATCTATATCTGTATAGTAACCTGCAAATACGCCGAAATTCCTGTATATTCCCTCGCCCAGACCATACATCTGTCCTGACCAGTTGATAGAACCGTCTGCATTCACCGGCAATATATTGAGTACACACTGTTTTCCATCAACTGTAATGTTCCAGAACTGAAACTGCATCTGGGAAGTATACAGATCATTCATGGAAAAATGAACGTAAAGCCTGTCACCATCAATCGCAAGCTGTCCCTTGTGAACCGAATAACCGTTGTTACTGCTATATGTTATATCCGCAGATGGATACTGGCTCCATTCTCCGTAATATCCATCTATGACAAGGCCTGTTGTGACAGGTCCGTTTGAAGCGACATTTACCGCATCCATCTGGGTTGCCACCGCATCATCCGCAAAAGCTTGTATTCTGCCACCAGTCATGGAAAACACTGTAAAAATTGCAGCTAAAGCAACAGCCATAATACCTCTGTTCAAATAATCCTTATATGACACTATTTCCTTCATTTTCATCACGCCTCATCTCTGTAGTATTTTTATCACTCATTTTGTCATCTGTCTGCAATGCATACATGTGAGCCCGAACAGGCCATACCCATCAGCTCTGGCCGGTCATCCCCTCAAGCTTTAATATATCGTCAAATATCTTCTGATAATTTCTGTTGCTTGTATCCATGTTCATGGTCGGCAACAACAGTCTGTCAGACACCTGATATACACATAGAGGATTCTCTGATATATCAAGCTGATATAATTCCATACCATTTTTCATCAACATTCTCCGCAGCTCCTCATAGTAGTAATCACCTATGGTCTCCAGCGTATTCTCACATCCTTTAAATTCTGTAAGCTCGTTCAGATACTTACCTCTGTATCTATCTATAAATGACGAGATAATAGCCTCCAGCTTAAAAAATGGAATGTCTTCATTTCTGTCTTCCATACCTATATAAGTAACAACCGTAAATGAATGACCATGTATTTTCGACACATCACCATTAAAGCTGTGTTTTGCATTAAAGTAGGTTCTGTATATGTAATAATTAAACAACCAGACACCTCCTGACCATAAACTCTGATTTTAGCTTAATAAGACTGATTCTTGCCATTCCTAAATTATAATTACATAAATGTCATATATCAATGATGAAAAATTGCCAAAATAATGTCTTTTTTATGAACATTTTGTAACTTTATGTATAGTTAACTTGTTTCAACCGTTTGCGCTGTTCATATTCCTTTGTCTGTTTGATCGTTAATGATTGAATAGTCAAGTAATCAGTCAAATATTCATAGAATGAATGTTCTTCCAAATTCTTTGACACATCCAGGCTTGATTTTTACCCGTGTAATACAAAAAAGATCCCATCCATGTGAATGAGATCTTTCTTAATCTTTATCTATTCTTTTTAACTGCCATATCTTTGGCTGTTATACTTCATACAGCCTGTCAGCTCAATATGACATCTGAATTATTTTCTATACGTACTTCCTATGCCTCAAGCAGTTTCTCGACACTTACAAGCTTTACACAGAGAACAAATATCTCTGTTGCCTGTTGCATCTCCTCTGGTGTAGGGAATGAAGGTGCGATCCTGATGTTGCTGTCCTTTGGATCGTTGTGGTATGGGAATGTTGCTCCTGCACCTGTGAGGATAACTCCTGCCTCCTTGCACTTTGCAACTATAGCCTTTGCACAGCCTTCCATGGCGTCAAATGATATGAAATATCCGCCGAGAGGCTTGATCCATGAACCGATTCCAAGTCCGTCAAGCTCCTCCTCAAGGACTTTGAGAGTTGCCTCAAACTTTGGTCTCATGAAATCAGCATGCTTCTTCATATGCTCCTTAAGACCGTCAAGATTCTTAAAGTATCTTGCATGTCTGAGCTGGTTTACCTTATCATTTCCTATAGTCTGTATTGTGTAATGCTTTTTGGCATCCTCAAGGTTTGCATGTGATGTAGCCATAGCTGAAACACCTGAACCAGGAAAACTTACCTTTGATGTTGACGCAAACTCAAATACCATATCCGGATTGCCTGCCTTCTCACACTCTCCGATGATATCAAGAATCTCTACCTGATTGTCCTCATACAGATGATGAATGACATATGCATTGTCCCAGAAAATCCTGAAATCCTTAGCTGCCGGCTTAAGATTTGCAAATCTTCTTACGGTCTCATCACTGTAGCAGATTCCCTGTGGGTTTGAGTACTTTGGCACGCACCATATACCCTTTACTGTTGGGTCTGAATTTACAAGTTCTTCAACCATATCCATGTCAGGACCTGTAACTGTCATAGGTATGTTGATCATCTCTATTCCAAAATGCTCTGTGATAGCAAAATGTCTGTCATATCCCGGAACAGGACAGAGGAACTTTACCTTGTCAAGCTTGCACCAAGGTGTCTCTCCCATTATTCCGTGTGTATATGCTCTTGATACAGTGTCAAACATAAGAGTAAGACTTGCGTTACCACCGATGAAGATATGATCCTCAGTGGTTCCCATCATCTCTGCCATAAGCCTCTTGACTTCTGGAATTCCATCAAGGCACCCATAGTTTCTGCAGTCTATGCCACACTCTGACTTCATATCAGAATCACTGTTGATAACATCCATAAGACCAACAGATACTCCAAGCTGGGTTGGTGATGGCTTTCCTCTTGACATGTCAAGATTCAGGCCAAGAGCCTTCTTCTCCTCATATGCCGCAAGCAGCTGCTCTCTAAGTTCCATTAACTCTTCTCTTGATAATTCACTGTACGCTTTCATAATATGTCTCCCTTGCTACAAATCTAACGTTCAACCCTTGTATCATATAATTTATTTCTCCGGTTGTCTAGACCTTAATCGCATAAGTTTGCAGTATTTCGCAAATTTTGGTTGAAAAATCTAAGTTCAAACACTAAATCCGACTATATTTTCGTCAAAATTATATATTTAACTTTTTATTTTCAAGTTGGTCGACATTGAAAGATGCTGCAGCATTCTTTTTGGATAACTTAAAGATATGGCTCTGGCGGTTATTTGGATGGTATCATGGATGCTATCTC
The DNA here is from genome assembly GCA_934277375.1 of uncultured Coprococcus sp. Classification (GTDB taxonomy): domain Bacteria; phylum Bacillota; class Clostridia; order Lachnospirales; family Lachnospiraceae; genus Coprococcus. Next base: position 369,231 of record CAKQTZ010000003.1, read on the forward strand.
AGCGGCAAGCTGCGATTTTGGCATGGTCTGAAGTGTTATTCTGCCAGGGCCTGTTACCACTGTATTGAAGAATCCCTCTCCTCCAAAGAACATATTCATGGCACCACCTTTTACTGTCTCTGCATTCAAGGAGCATGTTGCATCCATCATTGCAAGATAACCTGTGTCAATGACCATCTGCTGTCCCGGTGCAAGCATGTAATCCACAACCGAACCATCTATCTCGAGGAATACGATACCTTGACCTGTTATTCTCTGCATGATAAATCCTTCTCCTCCAAAAAAGCCGCCTGCAACTTTTTTCTGGAAAGCTATCTCCAGATTCACCCCTGGTGTTGATGCAAGGTATGATGACTTCTGACAAACGATCTCCTTGCCAGGTCCTATCTCAACCGCCATGATATTTCCCACAAAGCTTGAACCGAATGCTATCAGTCCAGTTCCCCCCTGAGCCGTATATGTATTTCGGAACATTGATTCTCCAGATATGGCTCTGGTGAACATCTTGCCTACTCCGCCACCCGATGTCTGCATCTGCATATTCGGAGACATCCATACCATTGCGCCCTTTTCGCAGTTCATAGATTCCCCTGCCTCCAGAATGATCTCTACCACAGGCATCATGCCGCCTTTGATCTCGTATCTCATATAATCTGACCTCCCTGTATTCTTCATATTTAAATATGAACTTCATTTTTTTAATGATACAAATGTATTATATAGTAAATACTATTCATATAACAATGTTTATTTATAAATCGTGGGTAAACACCTGTTTTTTATTTATTTACCCACTCTTTCGATTTTATGGAGCGACTTTTTTCATATATTAATTGCATTTTTTGAAACACAATGGTATATTTATTCAGATAAAATACGAAAGGAAGATGTAAAAATGAAACTCAAAAAATTATTAGCAATTTCAATGTCAGCAGTTCTGGCTATGACAGCTCTTACTGCTTGCGGAAGCAAGGATGGTTCTTCGGAGGCAGCTTCAGAGAGCGCTTCATCATCAAAGAAGACTGCAAAGGTCATCGAGATCGACCTTACAGATGAGCAGTACGCATTTGGTGTTGACAAAGAGCAGCCTGAGCTGTTAACACAGGTCAACGACTTCATCAAGACAATGAACGAAGACGGATCATTTGAAGAGATCTGCAATCACTACTTCGGCGACGGCGAGCCTGTTGCAGTTGAGTCAGCAAAGCTTGATGCAAACAAGGATCAGCTTGTAGTTGCAACAAATGCTGCATTCGAGCCATTTGAGTATACAAAGGGTGAGAACTACTATGGTGTCGATATGGAGATAGCTAAGGCTCTCGCAGACAAGCTTGGCAAGGAGCTCGTTATCCAGAACATGGATTTCGACGCTGTATGTCTCTCAGTTGGTCAGCACAAGTGTGATATCGCTATGGCAGGTCTTACTATAAAGCCAGACCGTGAGGAGTATGTAAGCTTCTCAGATTCATACTACAAGGCTTCACAGAAGCTTATCGTTACATCAGACAATACAGAGTTTGATGAGTGCAAGACAGCCGATGATGTCAACAAGATCCTTCAGGCAAAAGGCTCAGACATGAAGATTGGTTTCCAGACAGGTACTACCGGACAGTTCTACTGCGAGGGTGACGCAGACTGGGGATTCACAAAGCTTGCTATGACTTCAACAGGCTACAAGAACGGTTCTCTCGCAGTTCAGGATCTTTTAAATGGTAACCTCAACTATGTTATCATCGATGCTGCTCCAGCAGCCAGCATCACTGCTGCTCTTAACGCAATGCAGTAAAATTCAATCCGGATTTAGTAATTTTAGTATTAACACCAATTATGTTTGAAAGGATATTTCATGGGAGACATTTCTACAAAAATACAAAAGTTCATAGAAATATTCATCGACAACAACGGGTATGTTAAGGTAGTCGAGGGTCTGAAGAATACTGTGATAATAGCCATTGCCGGTCTTATCATCGGTATAATAATCGGTACCCTCATAGCTACCGTCAGGGTAATTCCAAAGTACAAGCGTCTGCCTAGAGTTCTGGATGCAATCTGCAGTGTATATGTAGGCTTCTTCCGTGGAACACCTATGGTTGTACAGCTCCTTCTCTTCTACTATGTTCTTCTTCCTATAGTGGGAGGACATATGACAGGAGTTCAGGTGGCTATGCTTGTATTCGGACTCAACAGCGGTGCCTACATCTCAGAGATCATGCGTGGTGGTATACTCTCAGTTGATCCAGGTCAGATGGAAGGTGGACGTGCCATGGGACTCAGTTTTTCGACTACCATGCTCAAAATCGTTATACCTCAGGCAGTCAAGAATATTCTGCCAACCCTTGGAAATGAATTTATTTCTTTAATAAAAGAGACTTCAGTTGTAAGTTTTGTCGGAGCAACTGATCTCTACGTTGCATTCAACTACATCGGAAGTAACAGCTACGAATTCATGGTCCCTTATCTGGTCATGGCACTTATCTACATCGTGATGGTGCTTCTCATCAGCCTGGGAATCAAATTAATGGAAAGGAGCCTGAGAAAGAGTGATAGACGTCATTAATCTTGAAAAAAGTTTCGGTGATAACAAGGTCTTAAACGGCATCAATATCACCATAGACAAAGGCGATATAATGGTTGTTATCGGTCCCTCAGGTTCTGGTAAAAGTACATTTCTTCGCTGTCTGAACTGTATGGAAGATCCTACCGGCGGCCAGATCATATTCAACGGTGTTGATATAGCAGACCCTAAGGTCGATATCAACATACACCGCCGTCATATGGGTATGGTTTTCCAGCATTTCAATCTGTACAACAACAAGACTGTTATACAGAATATCATGCTTGCTCCTGTCTATGTCAGATGTCAGGATCTTAAAAAGGCAAAGCGGCATAATCTTCTGCTCCCTGTCACCAATCTCTTCCGCAAGGAAAAGCAGACAAAGCAGGAAATTGCAACAACAAAGTCAGAGATCATTGCCGAGGCACGTGCAAAGGCTGAGGAACTCCTGAAGAGGATCGGTCTGGAGGACAAGGCGGATGTATATCCATCTACGCTCTCAGGCGGTCAGAAGCAGCGTGTTGCCATTGTCCGCGCTCTTGCCATGAATCCTGATGTAATCCTGTTTGATGAGCCAACCTCCGCTCTTGACCCCGAGATGGTCGGCGAGGTTCTTGATCTCATGAAGGCTCTTGCAGATGAAGGCATGACAATGATCATTGTTACCCATGAGATGGGATTCGCCAGAGAGGTTGCCAATAAGGTCGTATTTATTGACGACGGACAGATTCTTGAATCCGGTACACCGGAGGAATTCTTCGGCAACCCTAAGAATCCAAGACTTAAGGATTTCCTTTCAAAGGTGTTATAAGACATTTTATCCGTATTTTTTATACAGATTGTAATATCGCAGTTTATCCGGCAGGTATGGCATTTCATACTTGCCGGATTTTTTGTTGGACAGTTACATATTTCTATTTTTTTGCTCAGATAGCTAGTTATCTAGCTTACACATACATCTATTCTTTTCGCCCCTGCTTCTTTTATATATAATTCTCTTTAATCCAATTCCTGATTCATTTCATATTTCAGTTCATTTTTTCAATTTATTTCCTTATAAACTCTGTACTTTTGGCCTCTTATACTTTATAATAACAATAATTTGGGCATTTTTATAAAAGAAAATAAATGATGTCCGGCAATGTTCAAAATCACATTACAATAAGGAGAAAACTATGCCAAAAAGAGAAGACATTAACAAAGTTCTGATAATAGGATCTGGTCCAATCATCATCGGTCAGGCATGTGAGTTCGACTACTCAGGAACTCAGGCGTGCAAGGCTCTTAAGAAGCTTGGATACGAGATCGTATTGGTCAATTCCAACCCTGCTACCATCATGACAGATCCTGAGACAGCTGATGTCACATACATTGAGCCACTCAATGTCAAGAGACTTGAGCAGATAATTGCAAAAGAGAGACCTGATGCTCTTCTTCCAAATCTCGGAGGACAGTCAGGACTTAACCTTTGTGCTGAACTTGCAAAAGAAGGCATCTTAGACAAATACAATGTCAAAGTCATCGGTGTTCAGGTAGATGCTATTGAGCGCGGTGAGGACAGAATCGAATTCAAGAAATCCATGAACGCAATCGGAATAGAAATGGCTAGAAGTGAAGTTGCCTACTCTGTAGATGAGGCTCTCGCCATCGCAGATCAGCTCGGATACCCTGTTGTTCTTCGTCCTGCATATACCATGGGCGGTGCCGGCGGCGGACTCGTATACAACAAGGAGGAGCTCAAGACTGTCTGTGCAAGAGGTCTTCAGGCCAGCCTTGTAGGTCAGGTTCTCGTTGAGGAGTCAATCCTCGGATGGGAGGAGCTTGAGCTTGAAGTTGTACGTGACTGCGAAGGCAATATGATCACTGTATGTTTCATCGAGAACATCGATCCTCTAGGCGTACACACAGGGGATTCATTCTGTTCCGCTCCTATGCTCACAATCTCTGAGGACGTTCAGAAGAGACTTCAGGAGCAGGCATACAAGATCGTTGACTCTGTTGAGGTCATCGGTGGAACAAATGTACAGTTCGCACATGACCCTGTATCTGACAGAATCATCGTAATCGAGATCAACCCTAGAACATCCCGTTCTTCTGCCTTGGCATCAAAGGCTACCGGATTCCCTATCGCCCTTGTGTCAGCCATGCTGGCAACAGGACTTACCCTCAAGGATATCGAGTGCGGTAAGTACGGCACACTGGACAAATACGTTCCGGACGGTGACTACGTGGTTATCAAGTTTGCACGCTGGGCATTTGAGAAGTTCAAGGGTGTCGAGGATAAGCTTGGAACACAGATGCGTGCCGTAGGTGAGGTCATGAGTATCGGTAAGACCTACAAGGAGGCTTTCCAGAAGGCTATCCGAAGCCTTGAGACAGGAAGATACGGTCTCGGCTACGCCAAGGACTACAATACAAAGAGCAAGGATGAACTCTTGCGCATGCTCGCACATCCATCAAGTGACAGACATTTCATCATGTACGAGGCACTCAGAAAGGGCGCTACAGTAGATGAGATATTTGATATAACAAAGGTTAAGCACTACTTCGCCCAGCAGATGAAGGAACTCGTTGAGGAAGAGGAGGCTCTCGCAGCACATAAGGGCACTCTCCCATCTGATGAGGCTCTCACCACTGCAAAGAAGGACGGTTTCTCAGACAGATACCTCAGCCAGATCCTTGAGATTCCTGAGGAAGATATCAGAAATAAACGAATCGAGCTCGGAGTTACTGAGGCATGGGAAGGCGTACACGTAAGCGGAACAAAGGACAGTGCTTACTACTACTCCACATACAATGCACCTGACAGCAATCCGATAAATGAGGATAAGCCAAAGGTTATGATCCTCGGCGGCGGCCCTAACAGAATCGGTCAGGGTATCGAGTTTGACTACTGCTGCGTACATGCATCACTGGCACTTAAGAAACTCGGATTTGAGACTATCATAGTAAACTGTAATCCAGAGACTGTTTCAACTGACTATGATACATCAGATAAGCTCTACTTTGAGCCACTTACACTTGAGGATGTTCTCAGCATTTACAACAAGGAAAAGCCAGTGGGCGTCATCGCACAGTTCGGCGGTCAGACACCCCTTAACCTCGCTTCTGACCTTGAGAAGAACGGCGTAAAGATCCTCGGTACATCTCCTGCTGTCATCGATCTTGCAGAGGACAGAGATCTCTTCCGTGAGATGATGGATAAGCTTGAGATCCCTATGCCAGAGTCAGGTATGGCTACTACTGTTGACGAGGCACTTGAGATCGCTCACAAGATCGGCTATCCAGTTATGGTTCGTCCATCATACGTTCTCGGCGGACGTGGTATGGAGGTCGTATACGATGACGAGAGCCTTGACGGATATATGAGAGCTGCCGTTGGTGTCACACCGGACAGACCTATACTTATAGACAGATTCCTGAATCACGCCCTTGAGTGTGAGGCAGATGCCATAAGCGACGGAACTCACGCATTTGTTCCTGCCGTTATGGAGCACATCGAGCTTGCCGGAGTTCACTCAGGTGATTCAGCCTGCATCATTCCTTCAGTCCACATCACTGCTGAGAATGTTGCCACTATCAAAGAATATACAAAGAAGATCGCTGAGGAGATGCATGTCGTAGGTCTTATGAACATGCAGTACGCTATTGAGAAGGGCAAGGTATATGTTCTCGAGGCAAATCCTAGAGCATCCCGTACAGTACCTCTCGTATCAAAGGTATGTAACGTGCGCATGGTTCCTATCGCTACTGATATCATCACATCAGAGCTCACCGGAAGACCATCTCCTGTTCCAGCTCTCAAGGAGCAGCACATACCATATTACGGAGTTAAGGAAGCTGTATTCCCATTCAACATGTTCCCAGAGGTTGACCCGATCTTAGGACCTGAGATGAGATCTACAGGTGAGGTTCTCGGACTTTCAACCTACTACGGAGAGGCATTCTATAAGGCTCAGGAGGCTACACAGACTCTCCTTCCTACAAGTGGAACTGTCCTGATCTCTGTAAACAGAAAGGACAAGGATGAGGTTATCGAGATTGCTCAGCTCTTCGAAAAAGCTGGTTTCAAGATTCTTGCTACAAGCGGAACATATGCCATAATTACGGCTGCCGGAGTTAAAGCTGAGAAAGTCAAAAAACTCCAGGAGGGCAGACCAAACATCAATGACCTTATAACAAATGGCTCTATAGACCTGATAGTCAATTCTCCAAGCGGTAAGGAAAGTGCCCACGACGACAGTTACCTCAGAAAGGCTGCCATCAAGGCAAAAATTCCTTATATGACTACAATTGCAGGAGCAAGAGCAACCGCAAAGGGTATCCTGTACGTTCAGGCGCATGGCGACAGCGATGTGAAGTCACTGCAGGAGCTTCACAGTGAGATAAAGGACGCTGAGTAATATCAGACGCGAGCGGGCTTTGCCGCCCGGGTGGCCCTGCTGATTGATGGCAGAAGCTGCTTCTTGGCGGCATGGCTGTTTATTTAGCTTGCTGTTTGCCGGTTCATGGGTTAGCAAGCTTGCTCAGCATTCAAAAGTGCATAAATTTTTCGCTAGAATGATAAAAGCCGGGAAAAAGATACAATTTCTAATAATTTTGTATCTTTTTCCCGGTTTTCTTTTGATTTGCGAAAATATTATGCACTTTTTATTGATTGCCTTTCTCGCCAAACTGCACTTCTCGCTTATCTCCCCCCTTCTCGCCAAACGATCCTGCACCTCACCATTTCAGACTGACAAGTTTCAGGCTAACTGCTTCTGACTCCTACTACTATGTGTACAATTGACGAGCCTGACAGATTTCTAGCTTGCTCACTTACATATCATTTACTAATAATTCTCTCAAGAAACCTATCAATATACTTCTCCAGATCATTGTTTTCTATAACTATAGCAGTTTCGACTTTAAAACGGCAGTGTGTGTATTGAGACTTTTTTCCAATAAAGTGCATTTATAACTCAAATAGTTTATACACCGTCCACCCTGTGTCTTCGCAAAATATGTTCTTTGCCTCCACAAAATGGAATCCACAATTTCTATAGAGACGTTCTGCAGCTCCGCAATCCCCAAGGACATCAAGGCGGATTGCCTTTTTATGTTCATTCTTTGCCACATTTATAATATTATCTACAACTATCCCGCCAATGCCATTTCTCTGGAACTTGGGACTGACTGCAAGGGCATGTGGTGTTATGACATCTTTCTGGTCGCAATCTATGCTCCACGGACAGCCATCATATCCGTCATTATGTTCACTGTTAAGAATATCTTCTATGACATCCCAGTAGAATGTCTGTACTCTATCGAAATCTTCTTTTTATGCTTTTTGAAATCGAAACATATTATTAACTCCCTGATATTTTTTGATATAGAAGTTTACTTAGAGCCTTGTTCTTATCACTTATTCTTATATAATTATTTATCAGCCATTGTTGAATATCGAACATTTGTTTGCTATAATATAAATGGTGCTACCCTATTCGGTAGGCGGTTAGCCTTCGTCACAGGAGTTTATAGCCTGTGTTTACATAGATAAATCCATTTCTGGAAATCTATTACGGAGGTTTGTGCTTATGCTTACAACGGAACTTTTTATAGCCATCATCAGCTTATGCATCACATGCTTTGCTCTTGGTTATGCCGTTGGCTCTAAGAGCAATGATAAGACACAAAAATAACCGCCCAGTCCTGACAAACTTTAGCGGTTACTTTTGTATCCAATAATATCAGGGCTAACCGTCTATCGGTAGCACCTTTTTATATTATATTAGCATTCCCACACATTCGTGTCAAATATATATTCGCTCATATTTCCCTTATCTCACTGAAGCTTCCCCATCATTTCCTCAAACAACTCAGGCCTGAGTAAAACAAGTCCGCCGTGTCCAAGTTCCGGTAATACCTCAAACTCCGTCTGAGGCAGTCTGCGTCTGATATACGCTATGTCATTTTTTCGCTCTTTTTCTTCATTCTTCGCATACCAATAATGGATGTGCGTGTCAATCTTCGGAACAAAATCCGGCACCTTATAGTTATTACACGATTCAAATGTTCTCCACAGAGTCTTGCTGCTGCAATGCCTCAGAACATCTGCCACATACTGTAGATCTTCCTTGGAATAGTCATCTGTAGCAAATGCCTTTTCCAGCAGAGCAACGCCCCCAGCTCTGCCTATCATCATCATAAGATAATCCTTCAGTGCAATAAATCGTGTCACGATCCACGGCAACTGATACGGCGTGATTCCTCCATCTATTACGCAATGTTGTATTCTGACCTTCTGCCCCAGCGCAACCATCAGTGCGACGGAACCGCCCATTGAACAGCCATATACTGCATAAATCTCCGTAAAGCCCTTCGCCTTGATCCAATCATTTAGGTCTGATGCGATCTGCTCCACGCTAGTAAAATCACTGTCATTTTCAAAATCATAACCGGGAAGTGCCGGAACCAACAGATGATAATTCTTTTCCAACAGAGGAATTACATTCTCAAAGTAATCCCACTTCACAACAGATGGATGTATCAATATGATCGTTTCTTTATTCTCTCTTCCAAACTCATGGATAGTCATTGTATTTTTCCTTCCTCATACAGTATTATTTCTATATACCATGGTGCGAATGTTAAACTCTTACTATCATGATTCCATTTACCGCTCAACATTCATGCAAGTATATTGACTCACTTACATTTATTATAGCATTCACGCGACGTCTCTTATTGAGAGGATTTCGCAAGAATACTCAATACTTAATTGATGTATACGATTTTCATCCATTTATTTTATAATTTTTCACCGCCATTACAATCATTGTCACACTATATATCAAAGCAATTATCAGCATGCATCGTGAAATCAAGAATCCAACAGTGAATTGTATCGGAATACAAATCAGCGGTATGAGTACAATCGAAAATATGATCGTAACTATGGGATATTTCCTCTTTATATTGAAATATAAAGCAAGTATTGCCATTGCAATACCAATCAGAAACATAATTCCAAATACTATAAGTAAAAATGCTATTGTATTTACCATTTCAAACTCCCACATACAAATATTTGCCGCATTTATCTCATCTATGGTTTTGTCGACAAGCACTGGTATGCCAAATGTCGAATGGACGGTCCTTGTAAATCCACAGGTTAACATTGTGAACATTGGACTCTAGTCCATTTTAACATCATTTTATCCGTGTGACATGGAAATCACAGCATTCATCCCCCTGTCCAAGTGTCTTTATACGATGAAGCTGACCTCCTTCATTCCTGTAATTTCTCTCGTCCATGTTGCACAGGCACGGAACGAATTCAAAGCAGTTCTCCCGCTTACCCAGTTTGCAAATCCCACATTCCGTGTATGTGTTGTAGAATTCATCTATGCCCTTCTCATAATGGAATTTCCAGTCAAGCTCGTACTTCGAAGTCTGGCTCGCTATGCTCTCCTGCACCTTTTTGTCCTGCACCTTGTCAGTGAAGAGCGTACACTTCTTGTTCTCGTGCGCCTTGACCATGAACGGTGAGTCGAACACCGCAGTTCCACAGCTTTTGCATACATTCCATATTTCAACATTTTAATCGCCTGCCTTTTTATTCCTGTATCCATTCCTTAAGTGCGGCTGAGAGTCTTCTGTCTATATCCTTTCTCGTCGCCTCGCACTCATTTGGATAATCCTTCGCAGCCTTGAATATAAACTTCATGACAAACTTCAGTCCAACCGGAAGTGCCATACGAAGCATCGATTCCGGCAGCACAAAATGGGTTCCGTGCTCATACACAAGCGGCACATACTCACATGTATGTGGGCGCTCCTTCAGACGCTGATCCATTCTGCGGATGTATTTGCCCGCCTCCCAGAACGAGTCGTCGTCTGCACCAATCAAAAACAGCTTTCCCCTTATGTTCTCGACCTTGATCATTTCCTCTTCTGTGTGTTCTCTGGCCTTCTCCGAATCGATAAACAGACAGGTACTGCGCTCAATGTCACCGGAGCCTTTCGTCTCCTCCTCGATTTTCTGCCAGTACACAGGATGCTCATACACAAATGGCATATAAGCAAGAGGTTCGCCTCTCCACGAAAGAGTCGATGCACCAGGTATCGGCCATTCCTTACATCCGTCTTTGTTGCCCTGTTCAAATCCCTGCCATACAAAATCACTTGCCGTAAGTCCAAATGTCAATGTGATATCAGGAAAATACGATGCAGCAACAAGGGAATCCATTCCAGCCGTACTCATTCCCATGATTCCTATTTTCCGGTTTCCATGACTTTTCAGCCATGCAATAGCCGTCTCTATTCTCTCAAGCGGATTATTTACATGGCTGTAATTCTTCTTTCCGGGAGATATGCAGAGTGCGTTCACACCATTTTTGTGCAGCCACTTCGCTCCGCACTTCGCCATAAAATCATTCGGATCGTCTCCAAACAGTCCTATGAATGCACAGTCAGCCCCATTTTGATTCTCGTAATATGTTCCATAGAATCCGTCCTTCTCGATCTCAAAAAACTGTTTTTTCACAACTTTTTCCTCCATTATCTACAGTAGATCAACCATTTTCCTTACCTATCCTCATGTTAGTCATTGCTAACCGCATTGTCAACGATTTATGTGATTTTGCAGACAAAAAAGCATTTTTTCAGTCGATCATCCAACTACCATGGTTTGTTGAATATATTTTACACATTTTCGTACCAGGGGCCTCCATATGAGCTACAGATACTTATCGATCTATGGTTTTGGTACAATGGCGCCGATTGGGATAATATCCCCACAAGCAGGGATTCGTTGGAACACTGAACTTGATACAATTTAACTATTATTTCCCTAGGGGTGTTCAAAGGGGGTTCATTTGAACACCCCCTTGAGAAATGGCACTTGCAGGCATAAAAGATGGCAGGCAGTCTCGTTATAAGACCACCTGCCTGTTGATTATTCTTATTCTGTTTTCTGTATCTCGTCAGCCCGACAAACTGAAATTTGTGGGTGAGATTGAATATCTCTTTAATACTCAATTCCTTTTCGTCTTTACGCAAATGATGACTGCTACAATAATCATTGGAATCATACTGATAATACCAATATATGCTGGACCTAGAATTGCCATATTGGAATATTCAGGTTTTACCAGATATGCAAAGATGGTAAATGCATTGATAGCACCATGCATAAGGGATGGCAACCAAATGGTTTCTGTCTTTTCATATACATAATCAAGTAAAATACCCATCATAATAGTAGAGATACAGAATACGATTGGCCCAAGTACCGGTGCGCCGATATATTCTTTTCCATACTCATAACCGGCAAAAATCATGATCGGCCAGTGCCAAGCACCCCAGATTGCACCACCCACAATACGGCCTTTGGTGTCACCAAACTTTTTCTTCAAATACGGATACAGTGCACCTCGCCAACCAACCTCTTCGCCTAATGCGACAAACATATTCAGAAATGGTGCAATTGTCAAAGCTTGAACAGACGTAATCAGCAGATACATTGGTATCGTGATACCCTGTGCCTCGAACTGTTCCAACGCTCCCGCTTCCTCTAAAAGACCTCTTAACGTCATAAATTCAGAGTCAAATGTATCCGGGAAAATCACAAAAAACAAGGCCCCTCCAAGGATACTTAATAACGCCGGCATCCAAAGGGCAAAGAATACATAACGAAGTTTCCCTTTTAAATGTGGTACCCATCCCATACCTTTTAGCGGGATTCTGGCTACCAGTACACCAAGGAACGGCATAAACATGGTAATCATCACTATAACAGTAAACACTATCTGATTTCCATTATTACTAAAAACACTTGCTATCATTTCTAAAATCCAAGCTAGTCCAAATGCGACTGCCATGTATATCACAAATTGTTTCTTACTCAAATTAATTGTTTCCATTATGCATCCACCTCTTTTCTATATACTTCCAAACTCCAAATTTTCCTCCTACAACTAGGACAAGTTAACTTTCTCATCTTTGGATTATGATTTGCCAACAGAGTTTCCATTTTCCTTGGTTGAAATCTGGTATGGCATTCCGGACAAATATACTCTATCCGTTTGTACCAATAGTTTGCTAAAAAGACAGCACAAATAGTATACACTGCCGTAGTTACAAAAAATGGTATCCAAATTCCTTGTAATATACCAATAACAAAAGTTACAATTCCTGTGATTTCTACAGGAATTCCTACGATCAGCATTTTTTTGTACATTTTCTTTCGCTTTTCTTTTTCCTCCATAATTGACGATATGTCATGAATTGTTTTTTGTGAGCCATCCTTGAAAGAAGTCAAAAAATTTCTTATATTTTTTATTTTTTCTAATTGCTCTGTTTTTTTCTTAATATCTGCCTGAAGGTTTTTATTCAGTTCATCAAGCAAAAGTTCAATTACTTTTTTAGACTCATCAGATTCCAATATTTCAGCAATATCTTTAATAGAGATATCTAAGTCTCTCAAAAAGCATATTGTTTCCAATGTAGCAACATCCTTTTCAGAGAACAGTCTTCGTCCTCCCTCTGTCAAATCCGTTGGCACAAGAATACCTCTTTCATCATAGTATTGAATGGTTCTTACTGAAACATTACACTTCTTTGCAAGTTCTCCTGTTGTATATAATGACATATCCTGCCTCCTTTCAAGGCCCATATTAGTATATAACGCTGCGTGACAAGCAATATATCACGCTGCGTCATTTTTTATTTTTTACGCAAATAATTAATTTCTCATATCAACCAGACAGTGAGAGAAATTCAAATTTTTGCGTGCTCAATAATTCATTGTTTTTTCATCTCAATATAGTCCTCTTGCAAAATAGCATATAAATATTTATCACACCATTCATGATTGAGAGCGCTATTCCCACGATAATATTTAACATAATGAGCCTCTCTACGCATTCCTATCTTTTCCATAATTCCATAAGACCCCTTATTTAATGTATTACAATCAGCAATAATTCGTCTAAGTCCTAGCACATCAAACGCTAATTTCAAGAGTGTATTACCGATTTCTGTACCATAGCCTTGTCTCCAATAATTACGATGTAATTCCCATGCCAACTCCGCAGGGTCTTTGTCTGTAAATGCTAATTCACAAGACCCAATAGTTTCTCCTGTTTGTTTTAATACAACAGCATATCTATAATTTATGCAAGGTTTTTGTTCAGCACATTTGATACCCCATTCAATATATCTACGGACATCCGTCTCATTTTTTGGCTCGCTTGAACGATATTTCATATTTTCCAAGTCACTTAACATATCATAAAAAACAGGATAATCGTCCATCTTATATTTTCTAAACAATAATCGTTCAGATTCAAGTTCTATATAATCCATACTATCACCTCCAACTTCAAATTCGTCTCTCAGATAAACGCGCTAGCTTACTGGAAGTTGCAAGTGCCTACAACCTACAAATCATAATATACTCTTCGTCATTTTCATCAACAATTTCAAATCCTACCTTCTGATACATACGGACTGCATAATTCATCTTTTGAACAGCTAATGACGTTTGTTTATATCCTTGCATTTTGAGTTTCATTAGCATCTGTTTCATTAACTCAGTTCCAATACCATAGTTTCTATACTCTTTCAGAAGTGAAATTGCAAACGATGGCGTTTCATCATCAATATGTCCATAATCATTCATAATACGAACCCATACTGCACCAACGATTTCATTATTGACTTCGGCAACCAAACACAAGTCCCCCTTATTCTCTCCAAAGTCTTTAACATACACCTGCAACTCTGGTTGATTAATAATCTCTTTGGATGGTGCAGGAACTCCTTCTGGAATAAAAATTGCTTCATACAAAAAAGTATCTAATACCTTATTTTCGTCTTGTCTTAATTCTCTTATTGAATAATTCATATAAACCTCCGATTTATTTTTTTATAAATCAGTTGTTATTCCACACATACCAATACCTCCATCAAATTCAAATTCATCGAACTCTTTTTTCAAATCGAAACATACCATCTGAACTATCTTCCTCGAAAGTATTTTCCTGTCCTGTTTCAGGATCATGGGGATCGGGATGCTTTTGATTATAAAACTCCACAATATGAAATCCACACTTATTCACATAAAAATGAATATTTCTTGTTTCAAAATACGGTGTGCATGTCTCCCACACAGTTACCTGCGGGAACATTTTTTCAATGGCACACCATGCTGTATAACCTACACCCTTGCTGTGAGCATCTGGGGATACAAACAGTAGTTCCAAATCACCATGTTCACCCTCAATTTTCACTACTGCACCACCTATGTTTTTTCCGTCATCTGAGATACGCAGTGCAATTCCGGCGTTGATAGCATTCTCGATGGTTTTTCGAGAAATGATTTTCTCTCCATCTTCAAAGTGTTCGTCACGAGTACCAAATTCTTCTAATGCTCCAAATTTGAATGCCTTCTGATTATCCGTAATAAATTGTTCTCTGTCTTCCGCTTTTAGCGGTAATAATTTGATCATAATAGTGTCCTCATAAATTAGAATTGTATATTAATTTTTCTTATTTAGTCTAATATGGAAATCGTTGGCTTTAGAACATTCTTCATATGTAAGATTA
>CAKQTZ010000004.1 GCA_934277375.1 uncultured Coprococcus sp.
TCTTCGAGCCTGTTCGGCTGGTGTGCCCTGCTGCGTTCAGAGCCAAGCCACCTCACAGTCTCTTCGAGCCTGTTCGGCTGGTGTGCCCTGCTGCGTTCAGAGCCAAGCCACCTCACAGTCTCTTCGAGCCTGTTCGGTGCGGCGTATCCGCCGTATAGCACAATATAAGAAATGTCTTGTTCATGCAAGCATGACAAGCCATTTCTTATATTGTGCTGCATGGCTCTGAACGGTAACATTATACAATACTATATGTAATAGTTGCAAGGTAATAGTGCTTGACAGCGGACTGTGTGCTAACTTATTATAAGTGGAAGTATTTGAACTTGCGGATACTTCCATATTTCCTTGACATATGGCGACAGAGCTGTATGTGTGGAACGGACAAAAAAGAAAGAAGAATGTAAATATGAAAAGAATAATCACAAGCCTGCTAGAAACGGATATGTACAAGTTTAGTATGGGACAGGCGATTTACCATCAGTTCAGTGACTATAAGACAACATGGTCTTTCAAGTGCAGGAATACTGACGTGTTCTTCACAAAGGAGATGGTCGATGAGATTAAGAGACAGATACAGCTATACTGTGATCTGAGATTTACAGAGGAAGAGCTTGAGTACCTGCACAATATCAAGTGGATAAAGGGTTCATATGTTGATTTTCTGAGACTCTGGAAGGCAAGATATGAGGACTTTGAGATATCAGATGACGCTGAGTGTGGACTGAAGATAGAGGCGAGAGGCACATGGCTCAATACTTCCATGTATGAGATACCTACTCTGGCTATAGTGAATGAGGTCTACTTCAGAATGAACGACGACTATGACAAGCTATTTGCATCATTCAAGAAGAAGCTTGATGAGAAGATCCGCAAAGTCGAGACAGGCGAGTATAACCTTGGAGCTTTCAGTGAGTTTGGACTCAGAAGAAGACTCTCAGCCGAGGCTCAGGAGCTTGCAGTCAAGGAGCTCAGCGAGTGCAAGTATCCGGGTTCAACATTTGTCGGAACAAGTAATGTATATCTGGCAAGAAAGTATGATCTGGTTCCGGTTGGAACCATGGCGCATGAGTGGATCATGTGTGTTGGACAGGGGAATCATAAGCACAATCCTGCATATTCCAACTGGTATGCGCTGGATGCATGGGTTAAGGAGTATGGAGTGTTGAATGGAACAGCCCTTACGGATGCCATCACAACAGATTGTTTCCTGAAGGATTTCCAGCTCACATATGCGACACTTTTCAGCGGAGTCAGACACGACAGCGGCGATCCTTATGAGTGGGGCGACAAGATGGTTCATCATTATGAGGAGCTTGGACTTGATCCGAAGACCAAGACACTTCTGTTCAGCGACAGCCTTGATTTCGAGAAAGCAGACAAGCTCAACAGCTATTTCAAGGACAAGATCAAGGTCGCATTTGGAATAGGAACATATATATCCAATGATACATGCGATGAACCGCTCAACATAGTCATGAAGACTACAGCATGTAACGGCATGGATGTTGCCAAGATATCTGATGATAAGGGCAAGGGCATGTGCAAGAATCCAGATTATGTCCATTACCTCAACAGATGTATCAAGTGGCGTATGGAGAATGATAGGTAACTTTTCGTAAGGAAATAAAATGGAGTTTTGTGAATTATGGGAAAAATTATTATAATGACAGATTCTGCCAGTGATATTTCAGAGAAGGAGGAGAAGGAGCTTGGAATCAAGATTCTTCCTTTCCCGGTCGTGATAGGCGGCAAATCTTATCTGAGCAGGGTTGACTTTGACAATGAGGGCTTCTACAAGCTCATGGCGGAGAATGATGATCTTCCAAAGACATCACAGATCACTGCATATCAGTTTGGAGAGGTGTATAAGGAACTGGTGGAGCAGGGCTATACGGATATTATATATGTAAGTATCAACAAGGACGGATCTGCATCATATGCAAATGCAAAGCAGGCCGCAGATCAGTTTGAGGAGGAATATCCTGAGTGTGCCGGAAAGAGCAGTATATATGTATTTGATGGAATAGGATATAGCGGGCAGTATGGATATCCTGTCATTGTGGCAGCACGGATGGTGCAGGAAGGCAGGGATGCCAAGGATATCGTGTGGTACCTGAAGGAGGAACTCCCAAAGAGAAGGATATACTTCGGAATATATGGTCTTAAGTATGCCGCAAAGTCTGGAAGAATACCAAGTGCAGCGGCTTTGGTTGGAGATGCACTTGGCGTGAAGCCTATCATGAAGATCTGGGCAAATGAGATCGTGACAGCTATCAAGTGCCGCGGTGAGAAGAAGCTCATGGCAAAGATGGTGGATGTCACAGTAGAAGAGATGGAGCCAGGTTCAGAGTACCAGATAGTATACGGAAATGACGAGACTGTCAGAGATGAGCTGACGACCCGTATGACGGAGAAGGTTGGATATGGCCCATCAGACTATTTCCAGATCGGGGCAGCAGTTGCCTCCAATGCAGGACCAAAGGTCGTTGGAACTATCTTCAATGTGAAGAAAGAACTCATGTAGCAGAGTGAGGAATCACCAAATGTTTTGCTACCGAATCATTAATTATATTTAATATGAAATGTAGTTTAATTGTGGCTGTGAAAATAAATTAACTTTGTGTATACATCACAGCGCGAAAATTGGATAAAAGAATATACCAAAAGCAACAGCTTAGGGGAATGGGAATTTTCACAGACCTCCAAGCTGTTGCTTTTTTGTAGTGTGTGGGCAAGATTCGTGCCTTTTACCAGGCTATTGACTTGGAAAAACATGGGTGATAAAGTGCGGAGATAGTATATTTATTCCTCTGACACCAATTTCTCCATCTCATGATACACTCTTGCCAGCGGCAGTCCGACAACGTTGTTGTAGTCGCCTTCAATTCCCTTGACAAACAGACCGCCCTTGCCCTGTATGCCGTAGCTGCCAGCTTTGTCAAATGGCTCATTTGTCGCAAGGTACTGGATGATCTCCTCGTGGGATACCGGATAGAAGGTCACGCCCGTCTTTTCGAAGAAAGAACTCGAAGTCTTTGCCCTTCCCTCCACATATATCAGGCATACACCGGTGTATACCTGATGCGTCTGGTCTGACAGACTGTTCAGGGTGTTGTATGCATCGTCATAATCATACGGTTTTCCGAGAATCCTGCCGTTCAGTGAAACGACGGTGTCTGCACCGAGAACAACAAAGCGTTCAGGAAGCTTCTTAACCCGTCTTCCCACATCCTGTGCGATGAGCCTGTTGCACACCTCATCGGCTTTCATCTTCGCAAGAAGCATTACATATTCAGATGGAGCCATCACCTCAAGATCTTCATCAGAAAGACTTGGGCACACATCGAAGTCGTATCCCACCTGGGCCAGAAGTTCCTTTCTTCTAGGCGATCCAGATGCAAGAATTATTTTTATGTTAGTCATATGTTATATCTCAATACTTTCCTAAAATAATTTTGTATAAACAAGATCAGTGCAAATAATATCTATACTGATAAGACATGCTATTGATATAGAAAATCATACACAGATCATTATTTACACATCTTTATAGCCTTCTCAAACAGAGGCAGTGAGCGCTCAACCATATCTGTTGTAGTACAGTAAGCCAGTCGCATATGTCCTGGACACATGAAGCTGTCGCCGGGAACAAGGATCAGGTCAAGCTCATGGGCTGTCATGTTACAGAACTCATTTGCATCTGCGATAGGGGTCTTAGGGAACATGTAGAAGGTTCCGCCCGGCTCAACACACTCATATCCCATAGCTGTCAGCTCCTTGTACAGGATGTTCTTGTTCTTCTCATAAATTGACAGATCAGAAGTCTCGTCAAGAACCTTTGCAACTCCAAGCTGTATCAGAGATGAAGGACAGTTGTGTCCAGTGAAACGTGATACCTGTCCGCACATGTTGATGATGAGCTCAGCATCCTTGCACTTAGGATTTACAGCCACGTATCCGATACGCTCTCCAGGGAGTGACAGAGACTTGCTGAATGAGTAGCAGCAGATGGTGTTGTCGTAGAACTTAGAGATGAATGGCGAATCAGTTCCCTCAAATACGATCTCTCTGTAAGGCTCATCTGATATAAGGTAAATGTCATGTCCGTACTCCTCCTGCTTCTCTGTGAGGATCTGGGCAAGACGTGTTATAGTTTCGGTTGAGTAGACAATTCCGGATGGGTTGTTCGGCGAATTGATGAGGATTGCCTGAACATTTGGGTTCATCATCTCGAGGAATGCGTCAAAGTTAATCTGGAATGAAGTTATGTCGGCTGGAACGACCTTGAGAACAGCACCGGTTCCGTCAACGTATGGTACATACTCAGGGAAGTAAGGGGCAAATGTGATGACCTCGTCGCCCGGCTCTGTGACACATCTGATGGCGTGGGCCAGGGCTCCGGCAGCACCTGATGTCATGAAGATGTCTTCAGGAATATACTCCATGCCAAAACGGCGGTTCAGAGAATCTGCGACAGCCTTTCTTACAGAATAAATAGTGAGTGTTGGACTGTAACCGTGGAGTGCCAGTGAATCCTCATTCTGGATAAGGTCGATAAGTCCCTTGTTAAAGTCATCCGTGGTAGGCACAGATGGATTGCCTATAGTATAGTTGAACACATTCTCGGCACCGATCTCAGCGGCACGCTTAGAAGCATACTGCGCAAATTCCCTGATGATGGAAGTGTTGTTTAACATTGCTGAATATTTCTTTGAAATCATGAAAGTCCTCCTGTTATGTAAAATGTTATGAAAAATATACATATAAAATCAATGCAATATGACACACATAATGTGGGCACATATTATACGTTGATGTAATCTATGCGTACATATGTATACACCACAATAAATATACAGTTTTGGACACAAAAAAACAAGAGGTAACAGAACGGGGAAGATCTGCTGCCTCTTGCAAAAAAATGAGGGGAGAGAGGATTCAAATAAATGAAAAACTCTTTACGATGTTTAGTATATCCATGATTTGTGAAAAAAATGTGTTTAAAAATTAATCTATTTATAAAGATTAATAACGAATCATAAACAAATAATTAAACGTTCACAAAGTGCGGGTATTTCTGTATAATACAGCGTGACGGATAAGATATTCGCGGTGTCACAGACATCGTATTGATACCATTATAGAGAGGTATGAGAAATGATATTTGAAACACACGGTCACTATGATGATACTCAGTTTGATGAGGACAGAGAGCAGCTCATTGCAGAATTCCTTGAGAAAGATATAGATAAGGTTATGAATGTTGGCGCTGATATGCAGTCATCGAGAAATTCGGTGGAGCTTGCCGGAAGGTATCCGCATTTCTATGCAGCGGTTGGCGTGCATCCAAGTGAGGTCGGTGAACTGACGGAGACGGATATACAGGAGCTTAAGAGTATGGTGCTGGATAATCCAAAGGTGAGAGCCATAGGAGAGATAGGTCTTGATTATCATTTCGACGATGATCCTCCGAGGGATGTTCAGAAGAAATGGTTTCTCAGACAGCTTGAGCTTGCGAAGGAGCTCACCATGCCGATCATTATACACAGCCGTGATGCGGCATCAGACACCATGGAGATACTGAAAAGAATGGATGGCGGCAGAAACGGCGGTGTGATACACTGTTATTCATACAGCGTTGAGCAGGCCAGAGAATATATTAAGATGGGATTCAACATAGGAGTTGGCGGAGTAGTCACCTTCAAAAACAGCCGAAGGCTTCAGGAGGTCGTGGAAGACATTCCTCTGGAAAAGATAGTCCTCGAAACAGACTCCCCATACATGGCACCAGTTCCATACCGGGGAACAAGAAACTCAGCCCTCAACATACCTTATATAGCTGAGAAGATAGCCGAGATCAAGGGCGTTCCGGTTCAGAAAGTGTATGACCAGACATACGCGAATGCCCTGAAAATGTACAAGATGTAATAAAAACGTAGATTACAGGCAATGGAGGTTTCGTAATGTGAATTGAGACCAGGACTTTGTGGTATGCCTGTCAGGGGAATACGAGGTCGCCGGTCCTTAGGTGGCGCTTTAAGCGGCACCTTAGTACCGCTGCAGACCGAGTTAAGCGAGAGCGACCCCAGACAGGCATACCACAAAGTCCTGGTCGTGACACAAACCTTGATGAAACCTCCATTGTCTGGACGCAGGAAAGGACAAAGCATGGAGAAGTTAAGCAATCCACAGATCACGATAGAGACGATAAAGAAATACGAATTTGCATTTCAGAAGAAGTTCGGTCAGAATTTCCTCATAGATGCCCATGTTATAAATAAGATAATCAGCGCGGTGGACATCACGAAGGACGACTGCGTCCTGGAGATAGGTCCGGGAATAGGAACCATGACCCAGTATCTTGCGGAGAGTGCCGGACAGGTTGTGGCAGTGGAGATAGACAAGAATCTTCTCCCTATTCTGGATGAGACCCTTGCAGAGTATGACAATGTGACCATCATCAACGATGACATATTGAAGGTGGATATCAACAAGATCGTGGAGGAGAGAAACGGCGGCAGACCTATAAAGGTCGTTGCGAATCTCCCATACTATATAACCACACCGATCATCATGGGACTTTTTGAGAAGCATGTGCCGCTTCTCTCGGTGACAGTCATGGTGCAGAAGGAGGTTGCGGACCGCATGCAGGTGGGACCGGGAACAAAGGATTACGGAGCACTGTCGCTGGCGGTGCAGTATTATGCCGAGCCGTACATAGTGGCAAATGTTCCCCCTAACTGTTTCATACCGAGACCGGGCGTTGGTTCTGCGGTTATCAGGCTTAACAGATATCAGGAGCCGCCGGTCAAGGTGAAGGACGAGCAGCTTATGTTCAAGCTCATAAGGGCGTCATTTAACCAGAGAAGGAAGACTCTCCAGAACGGTATAGCCAACAGCGGAGAGCTGTCATTTACAAAGGAGCAGATCGCAAAAGCGCTGGAATCTATTGGAATATCAGCAAATATCCGTGGAGAAAGTTTGAGTCTGGCGGAATTTGCAGCTTTGAGTGACATTCTCACGGACAAATAGTGTCATAGGTTTGGAGACAGAATCATAGATAATTGATAAAGCCCCCGGAAACAGATACAGGATTCCGGCAGGGAGAGGAGGATTATCTATGGTATATTGGAATCGATTTATATCTTATATTTACAGATATCACGATGGACACAAGTGTGAGAATGCCGGATTTGCCAAGGTGGCCAAGGCAGGAAGAACAGGAAGATTATCTATTGGATTAAAAAATGGAATGAATACCAGAGAGGATATATATGGCGTATATGTCTACAGAGAAACGCTGGCCACGGGAGACATGACCGCAAAACAGAAAGAAGATCCTGTGATGGTTCCGCTCCCTGTGCTGGTCGGGAAGATGAGACTCCGGGGTGGACATGGCGAAGAAAGTTTCGAATTTTCGTGGGATGATGTGCTGGAGAGCGGACGCCCGATCACGGCATTTGCTGGAATAATCATAAGACGGCTGGCGGCAGAAAATGATATGGGTAAGGAGTATTATGACAGTGATATATTCTGTTCGTCGTGGACAGACAGCCGGGTGGACTATTCCGGTATGTGGGACAGGCAGGAGGACCGCGGTGAAGATGCGGTGATGGATGAGGCTGCGATGGAAGTTTCTATAACAGAGAATGTTGTGGAGACCGGTGAGACCACAGGTCAAGGGAGCCGGACAGCCATGGATGATATGTTTGATAACTATGAGAAGCTGCCACTTCTTCCGGGAAATGCTCTGGATGATGGACTGGATGGCGTTATAGAGAGCGTCAGGATATCGCCAAATGATATAGGACTTCTTGATATGTGCAACTGGAAGCTTGGGGTAAACAGCTTCCTTACACACGGATACTACAGTTACAAATACCTGATGCTGGGAAAGGTCATATTTTCACCGGACAGTGAAAAAGTAAGCTACATACTTGGGGTTCCAGGGGTATATTCCTCCAGGGAGAAATATCTTGCCGGAATATTTGGATTTGACAGATTTGTTCCAGAGAAGGAAACACATATCAAGACTGGAAGTTTTGGCTATTGGATAGTGGATATAAGGTAGGTTTGTTCGAAACAGAAGAGGAAAATAAAATGGAAGATATAAATACAGAAGAACAGTGGATTTACGAAAAATACATGGACAAAGCTATAGCCCAGGCTATGAGAGCCTATGCAAATGGTGATGTGCCCATCGGCTGTGTGATTGTGCATGATGGCAGGATCATAGCCAGGGGGTTCAACAAGAGGAATCTCAGAAAGACGACTCTTGCCCATGCAGAACTGCTCGCGATAGAACAGGCATCCAGGAAGCTGGGTGACTGGCGGCTGGAAGAATGCACAATGTATGTGACGCTTGAGCCCTGTCAGATGTGTGCGGGTGCGATCGTTCAGGCCAGAATTCCCGAGGTGGTTATAGGATGTATGAATCCCAAAGCCGGATGTGCCGGATCGATAATAAATCTGCTTGATATGAAACAGTTTAATCATCAGGTACATGTGGTGAGTGGCATAAGGCAGGAAGAGTGCAGTGAGATGATGAAGAACTTTTTCCGGGATTTGCGTCAGGGAAAAGCGAAGAATGCTTGACGGCAGGCGGCAGGTCAGATATAATGTAGCCTGCGGTGTAACGTTGTATATGTTGCACATTGAATATGTTTTAAAGTTTCCATGCAACCGGGGAGGTAGCGGCGCCCTGTACCTGCAATCCGCTATAGCAGGGGTGATGGTCTTCCAGAGGGGTGGCTGCTGTAGAGCTGCCCTTGGTAAGTGGTGTTGATGTCTGGGTCTCGCGCAACAGGAATCTTCGAACCGTGTCAGGTCGGAGACGAAGCAGCACTAAGGGGAATCTCCTGTGTGCCGTGAGGGTGCCTGGGCTGAGCTAACTGCCAAGGTAACGTCTATGGTGACGCTTCGAAGGAAGACCGCATGGATTTTTTTAGTATATAATCCCCACAGGGCACGGGCTTGGGGAAAATTTATTAAAAAAGTAAAAAAATATAGCAAAATCCCACAAAAGATGTTATCATCAAGTATGATACTTTTACGGAGAAGGAAATGCCGTAGAATAGTGATTTCCAAGGGGCGAAACTAATATGAATTACGCTGAAGTAATTGATTTTGTAAAGAAGCAGACGGCTGTCAATGGCAGACCGCCTAATTATCCGTTTCGGAGCAGGTTTGAACATACTATGCGCGTGTATAGATGGGCGATCAAGCTTCAGTCTAAACTGGGCGGTGATCTTGATATTATAGTACTTGCCGCACTCCTTCACGATGTGGGCTGGGATGGAGTCAGACCTCATGGAGAGGTTGGCGCAGAGATTGCAGTTAATTATCTGGACAGTCTGGGCGTTGATCCTCAGAAGATAGCGAAGATCGGTGAGATCATCATGATTCATGAGGAGAAGGATACAGATGCAGACCTGTCACTGGAGTGCAGGATAGTCATGGATGCAGATCTCCTTGATGAGGTCGGAGCGATCAGTGTGTTATGGGATTCCATGGCTACAGCCTTAGAAGATGAGGCAAGCTATAAGAGAGCTTATTACAGGATCAAGAATTTTTATAAGATCAACAAACCAAAGATCAAGAGATGTAAGACGGAGGCTGGCCGGCTTGAATACAGCAAACGTATGCAGTTGCTGGAGGATTTTATATTCCAGTTGGAGAAAGAGCTTTTTTAGCAATATCTAATAAATATTTATAGTGGATAGGAGAGATAGTTATGAAGACATTTGTTAAGATTCTGGTTGCCATTCTTGTGGTAGCTGCTATCTGTGGCGGTGTATATCTGGTTCTTCCTGAGACCGCGCAGATATTTGTAAAAGGTTATGTTCAGTATCGTACCGACGATAATGCAAAGGAGAAGATAGATAGTCTCAAGAAGAATGAGATCATTTACACAGATACCCAGAGCACTGGTGTTGATAAGAAGGTTTCCACAGGAGTAACATATGGAGATGCTCTTGACAAGAAGGCCAAGACAACAGTCTGGTATTATGAGGAGACTAACAATGGTGGTTTCAAGATAACATATTACGGAACCAAGGTAAGTATGGACCTGGCAAAGTATGGAGCTGATGGAACGTACATAGACAAGACACTCAAGGTGGTATTTGATTTCCCTTCAGGTGGCAAGAGTTCAGTCACTATCTATATAGGAGATCAGCAGTGTGATGATACTATGAAGTCAGCAGTTCTTCAGGCGCTCGTTTACTAGAGTGTGAGTGTACATACGAAAAAGGAAGAGGCGTTATATCAATCAGATATAGTGCCTCTTCCTTTTTCTGTATCATGGGATACAAGATCAGTCATTGCTGTTCACAAGCTCCTCGATCATATTAACGATTATGCCTGTTGAATCAGTGAGGTTGCTTGATTCCATGGCCTGTATATATTTGTCTTTGTTATTGTATACAGTGTTTATTCCCTCAAACAGGGAATCGGTGTTCAGATCCTCTTCCTGGATAACGTAACTGTAACCACTCTTTTCAAATGACTGCGCATTAAGTATCTGGTCTCCTCTGGACGCAGCCTTAGAGAGAGGAATGAGAATGTTAGGCTTTCTGAGAGCAAGAAGCTCGCAGATCGCATTTGCACCGGCTCTGGAGATGATGATATCACAGAGAGCCAGCATGCTTGCCAGTTCTTTCTTCACATATTCATACTGGACATATCCTTTTTTTGATTTTAGGCTTTCGTCCAGATTATCCTTGCCACACAGATGTATAACGTTGAATGTCTCGAGCAGTCTGTCAATATTGTTCCTTATTGCATTGTTGATCACAACGCTTCCTGAGCTTCCGCCAACTACGAGGAGTACAGGCTTGTTATCGGTAAAACCGCAGTAATTATAGGCAAATGCAGAATCCCCGCGGAATAGTTCCTCCCTTATAGGCGTTCCTGTAACGACGGCCTTGCCTTCCGGGAAAAGCTCCTTGGTTTCAGGGAAGTTACAGCACACTTTGGTAGCTTTCGGAAGTGCCAGCTTGTTGGCAAGTCCCGGTGTCATATCTGATTCATGTATTATGACAGGAATGTGTGCCGAGTGAGCAGCGAAAACTACAGGGACTGTTACAAATCCTCCCTTTGAAAATACTATATCAGGTTTTAATTCCTTCATAAGTTTCTTTGCCTCAGATATTCCCTTAAGTACTTTAAAAGGATCAGAGAAATTCTTCATGGAGAAGTATCTTCTGAGTTTTCCTGAAGCTATACCATGATATGGAATACCCATGTCTTCTATCAGTTTCTTTTCCATTCCGTCATATGAACCGATATACTGGATATCATAACCGTGCTTCTTAAGTTCTGGCATAAGTGCCATGTTGGGTGTGACATGACCGGCTGTACCGCCTCCGGTCAATATGATTCTCTTCATAATAGTTGTTAATCCTCCTGTTACTGTGCTGAAGCCAGATACTGCCTGAGAGCTTTTGCCAACTGATCCGGACAGGACGTAGGTTTGAAACCACAGGTGGTTCCATCTAATCTTTCAATTACATCTTCAGGCTTCATACCTTCTACGAGGGCTCCTATGCCCTTGAGATTACCATTACATCCTCCGGTAAACTTCACATCATGCAGCCTGCCGTCTATGACATCAAAAGATATCTCAACTGAGCATGTTCCTTTAGTCTTATAAACCATAACTATACCTCTTTTCTATTGTACTTAACCAATCATTTTTATATTCTGGCTGAGTCCTTAGACAGCGCAAAAGCTGTGATTTAAGGATCAGTCTCTATTTGCGGATTCATTATAACATACCATAAATACGGATAAAACCAAAATATTTGTCGGGCGAAAATAATTGTATACGCAGGAATGGCACTCATATAATACTACCATCCGGACCGGCCAAACGGATAAGAAGGATGATTGTGGTGTTATCAATCGAATATGAGAAAAGAGAGGTAAAAAGATGCTTGGGATTTTACTTAATCAGAATGTGTGTATGTATGTGATGATAGTGTGCGGTTGTATAGGACTTATAGGACGAGCTGTGATGAATGGATATCTGGCGGGACTGGCCAGAGCATCTGAGAGGATGGGGACTACCAAAAAGAAGGCGCTTTATGAGATGAAAAAAAGATATGAAGACATGGTGTCGCTTGATGCAGAGGTGCATGACGTCGCGGCATTTGTGGACAAGTACATAGACAGGCTTAAGATAGGGTTCGTGCCGGTCAGAGTGTGGAATGGCTTTGTAAAAAATATGGGAGTTATCGCGGCTGGGACAGGCATATTTGCAGCTGCGTATCAATATTATGTAGTAGGCGACGGCATGGAGACTGTAAAAATGCTGCTTGGCGGTCTGGCAACCTGCCTTGTACTGCTGGCGGCACATAATCAGTTGAATTGCTCATGGCATATGCAGGCGCTGCGGGACAGTGCGAGAAATTACCTTGGGAACAGCCTGACGAACAGGTTGAAAAAGGAAGTGCACAAACAGATGTCGGCGGAGACGCATATGGCTGACACAGCCGGAGTTGAGAGGGATAGAAAGAGTCGTAACAGGAAGAATTCTGCGTCGGTCCTCACTGCGTGCAGCAGGGACGGCGGGGAAGAAGAATCTGGAGGTGGCGGAAAAAACACTGTATCAGACTCAGCCTATGATGCTCTGCTGGATAAAATGATGCAGAAGATACTTACAGAGTGATGTGTGTGATACCGGCGGACTGAGCTCTGCCTGTTGATGAGGTGCAGTGTGGCTTATTCCAGCCAGCCTGTAGGAGACAATAAGTTCAGGATGGTAAAATGTGAGAAAGCTGTACTTGATAGCAGGTCTGTATGCTGCGTGCGTGCTTGGGGCTGTGCTGAGTGGATGTTCTATATATGATGAGGAGGATCGGGCCAGGATGATTGCTACGCCGGGGGATGCCGAGTGTGATCCCGGTGATGAGGGGGAGAATGATGAGAAGATGGAGGACGATGCAGAGGGGAGAACTGATGATAAAAAGAATGTACAGAAAGAAGACATGACAAAACTGAGGGACTACAGTAAGTTACCGACCAAAAAATATTCGTGGTACATAGTCAGGGACAAGAATCATGGTATGAGCGGCTGCGACAACAGCTTTCCGCTTGATCAGTATGATGCATACTATGTAGACAGGACATGTGCGGAAAAAAATGAGAAAGTCATGTATCTGACATTTGACTGCGGATATGAGAATGGTTACACGGAGCAGATGCTGGATGTCCTGAAGAAGCATAATGCGAAGGGATGTTTCTTTGTGACAATGACCTACATAAGGGACAATCCGGACATAGTGAAGAGAATGAAGGAGGAGGGACATCAGGTAGGAAACCACACAGTTCATCATCCGTGCATGCCGGAGAAGAGTGTGGATGAGCAGAAGAGTGAGCTCATGGAATGTTCGGAATTTATGAAGAAAGAAACGGGATACGATATGGATATGTATTTCAGACCGCCGTGCGGTGAGTACAGTGAACAGGTTCTGCAGCTGGCTAAGGATATGGGGTACAAGACCATCTTCTGGAGTATGGCATACCTGGACTTTGATGTGAACAATCAGCCTGGGGCAGACTATGTCATTGATCATTTTCAGAAATATCATCATCCAGGTGCGATCCCGCTTATACACAACGTATCGTCGTCAAATGCGCAGGCTCTCGATACGGTGCTGACAAATCTTGAGAAGGAGGGATATGAATTCAGATCACTGGATAATATGAATATGGAGTGAAAAAGGCTCTCTGCACAACCGTGACAGGCAGGTGTGGAGAGCTGTTTTTTATACATTGTTAAATATATACAAAATAGTTTGAGCAGTGGATGCGAAATTAACAGGAAAATAGATGGTGTCAAAATAAAGGTTGATTCTAATATACCTATTTGCTAAAATTGAGACAATGTGAAAAAATTAAATACAAGTAAGGAGAGAAAACAAATGGCACAGACAGTAAGTTTCGATTTTAAGAATGCAAAAGCCATGGCTACAGACGCTGATATCGCAGCAATCAAGGATCAGGTCGTAGCAGCAAAGGCAACACTTGTAAACAAGACCGGTGAGGGAAATGATTTCCTTGGATGGATCGATCTTCCAGTAGACTATGACAAGGAAGAGTTTGCTAGGATCAAGAAGGCAGCAGCTAAGATTCAGGCAGATTCAGACGTGCTTGTAGTAATCGGTATCGGTGGTTCTTACCTGGGTGCAAGAGCAGCCATCGAAGCTTTAAGACACAGCTTTTATAATTCAGTTGACAAGTCAATCCGTAAGACTCCTGAGATCTACTATGCAGGATCAAACATCAGCAGCACATACATGGCTCATCTGCTTCAGGTGATCGGTGACAGAGATTTCTCTATCAACATCATCTCCAAGTCAGGTACAACAACAGAGCCTGGTATCGCTTCAAGAATCTTCAAGAAGAAGCTTGTTGAGAAGTATGGCAAGGAAGGTGCAGCTAAGAGAATCTATGCTACAACAGATAAGGCAAAGGGAGCTCTCAAGACACTTGCAACAGAGGAAGGCTATGAGACATTTGTAGTTCCTGATGATGTAGGAGGACG
Source organism: uncultured Coprococcus sp. (assembly GCA_934277375.1). GTDB lineage: Bacteria > Bacillota > Clostridia > Lachnospirales > Lachnospiraceae > Coprococcus. Next base: position 14,552 of record CAKQTZ010000004.1, read on the forward strand.
TTTCTCAGTTCTCACAGCAGTTGGTCTTCTGCCAATAGCAGTAAGCGGTGCTGATATAGATAAGCTTATGGAAGGCGCAGCTTCAGCAAGAAAGGATTGCCTTGCACAGGATTTCGACGATTCAGACGCTATGAAGTATGCAGCAGTAAGAAATGTACTGTACAACAAGGGTAAGTCAATCGAGATCCTTGCTAACTTTGAGCCAGCACTCCACTATGTATCAGAATGGTGGAAGCAGCTCTACGGCGAGAGCGAGGGTAAGGATGGCAAGGGACTCTTCCCAACAGCTACAGACTTTACAACAGATCTTCATTCACTTGGACAGTTCATCCAGCAGGGTTCACAGAACCACTTCGAGACAGTCATCAATGTTGTAAACCCAACATGTGAGATAGTTATGGAGGCTGAGGAATCAGATCTTGACGGACTTAACTACCTTGCAGGCAAGACAGTTGATTTCGCGAACAAGAGTGCTATGAATGGAACTATCCTTGCACATGCAGATGGTGGAATACCTATCATCCAGATCAACATCGACAAGATCGATGAATTCACACTCGGTGAGCTGTTCTACACATTCGAGTTTGCATGTGGTGTAAGTGGATATACACTGGGCGTAAACCCATTCAACCAGCCAGGCGTTGAGAGCTACAAGAAGAACATGTTCGCTCTTCTTGGCAAGCCAGGCAATGAGGAGCTCGGCAAGGAGCTTCTTGCAAGAATAAACGGCTAGATATAATGACAGGCTCCGCATAGCGGACGGGATATATAAAGACATGCAGATAATATACAGTATCGTGTCGAAATACATTTATTTCGGATGATGGTACGGGTATATTGTCTGCATGTTTTTTTGTTGAAGTTTATGTGCAGTTCTATATTTCTTGTAATCAGATTCGCACAATGTTATACTTATGAAGTGTATAGGCTCATTGGGAGCCGGATGGCTTACATTGTAATATGGAAGGATTAAAAGGGCAGTAACAGATGAATGAAAAGAGAGATAGAGATGTAGAAGGGATGTACAACAGATACAGACAGACTTCACTGTATCTTATAGCGATGTTTTGTCTGATGACAGTTCTTATGTATCTGGTGAATATAGCGGCAGGAGTTATAGCCACTTTTTTCACGGCTATATATGGAACGGTTTCTGTCATAGTGTTCCTCAGGATGAATTCCCTGTCAAGAGACAGATATGTGGAGTTTGCCATGGAGCACGGAAAGATGCAGAAGGAGCTCATAAAAGAATTCCCTGTTCCGTATGCTCTGCTTGATGAGGATGGCAAGGTTGTATGGGTCAATGATGAATTCTCAGGTATAACTGAGACCAGCAAGAGAAAACTCATGAAGCTGAACATCACACAGGTGTTTGAAGAGGTTACGGATGAGAGTCTTCCGTATCAGGAGGATGTCACAGAGGGAGAGATAGCGTTCAACGGGCATCAGTACAGATATGAGATCAGGAGAGTCCAGGTGAATAAGGTGGAGCCTGTTTCCGATGAAGCTGATGGCACGGAACCTTCAGAGCAGGCTGCGGATATTTCGACAGCGGATGATCGTGGAAAGGACGCGCCACATTCGGGAAAACACCATGGGAAGACGGACACGTTCCTTGCGTTTTATATGTTTGACATAACAGTTATAAATCAACTGACACAGGAAAACCACGATCAGAAGCTTGTGGCAGGACTTATCTATATAGACAATTATGACGAGATATTTGAATCTCTTGAGGAGGTGCGGCATTCTCTTCTTGTTGCTCTGGTCGATAGAAAGATCAACAAATATATGGCGAATGTCGACGCAATAGTCAAGAGTCTTGAGAAGGACAAATATATGTTTGTCATGCCTCAGAAATATCTTGACCAGCTGAAAGAGAACAAATTCGCTCTGCTTGATGAGGTTAAGGCCATAAATATCGGAAATGATCTGCCGCTTACGCTCAGTATAAGTATGGGAACTGATTATAAGAGCTTTATAGAAAATTTCGAGGCTGCCCGTTCGGCCATGGAGCTGGCTCTGGGACGAGGCGGAGACCAGGCGGTCATCAAGTCTGCTGACAGGATCACATATTTTGGTGGAAAGAGCCAGGGAACAGAGAAGTCCACAAGAGTTAAAGCGAGGGTAAAGACCCTGGCATTCAAGGAACTTCTTGAGACGAAAGAGAAAGTTATAATCATGGCACACAAGAATCCGGATATGGATGCGTTCGGATCCGGTATAGGAATCTATAAGATGGTCACAGCTCTGGGCAAGACAGCCCATATAGTTGTGAATGAGGTGTCATCGGCGATAAGCCCGATATATGGAAACTTTACTTCAAGCAATGTATATCCGTCAGACATGATAATAGACAATGACCAGGCTCTTGGCATTGTGGACGACAACACGGTGGTCGTTGTGACGGATGTAAATAATCCTACGCTGACAGAGTGTGAGGAACTTCTGGCTTATGCAAAGAGCATAGTGGTTTTCGATCACCACAGACAGACAAAGGATGTCATAGGCAATGCAACACTTTCATATATAGAGCCATTTGCATCGTCTGCGTGTGAGATGATAGCGGAGATGCTTCAGTATATGGATGAGAAGATAAAACTCAGACCTACAGAGGCGGATGCCATGTATGCCGGAATACTTATCGATACAGATAATTTCCTCACCAAGACAGGTGTGAGGACATTTGAGGCGGCAGCATTCCTCAAGAGAAGCGGTGCTGATGTTATGAGAGTCCGGAAGATGTTCCGAACAGATATAGAGACATACAGGCAGAAAGCCCAGGGCGTGAGTCACGCTGAGATGGTGCTGGATGCATTTGCCATATCTATTATCACTCCGGAGGAAGGCCCTGAGTCGCCAGTCGTACTCACAGCCAAGATAGCGAACGAGATGCTCAACATCGCCGGTGTCAGAGCGTCATTTGTCATCGCGCAGATGGGTGATGATGTCAAGATAAGTGCAAGAGCCATAGATGATGTGAATGTTCAGATCATCATGGAGCGGATGGGCGGCGGAGGCCATGCAAATATCGCTGCGGCCCAGTTTGAAAATGCGAAAGCAGAGGATATAAAGGAGGAGCTTGTAGCCCTCCTCAATGAGATGTATAAGGAAGGAGATATTTGATCTATGAAGGTTATATTATTACAGGATGTTAAAAGCCTTGGCAAGAAAGGCTCAATGGTAGAGGTAAATGAGGGATATGCAAGGAATTTCATAATTCCTAAGAAGCTTGGAATGGAAGCTACACCTAAGAATATGAATGATTTCAAATTGAAGAAGGCTCATGAGGAGAAGGTTGCAGCGGAGAACCTGGCAGAGGCCAAGGCGCTGGCAGCTGAGCTTGAGAAGTCATCAGTTACAGTGAAGATCAAAGTCGGAGAGGGCGGAAGATCATTCGGATCTGTATCGACAAAGGAGATATCAGACGCGCTTAAGAGCCAGCTTGGCAAGGATATCGACAAGAAGAAGATAGTGATGAAGGATGCTATTAAGGCCGTTGGAAGCTTTTCTGTAAAGATAAAGCTTCATCCGGAAGTACAGGCAGAATTGTCAGTTAAGGTAGAGGAAGCATAGAGACTCACAGCATGTGGAAATGTGCCGAATAAGATGTATACAGGAGAATGTGATTTACGATGGAAGATGCATTTGCGAGAAAGAAGCTTCCCTATAATCTTGATGCTGAAAAATCTGTTATAGGATCGATGCTTATGGACAGGGATGCCATAGTTGAGGCATCTGATCTGCTCGTAAAGGAGGATTTCTATTACGGACAGTATGGAGTGTTGTTCGAGAATATGGTTGAGCTTTTCAAAGAGGGAAAGGCGGTAGACCTTATCACTTTGAAGAACAAACTTGAGGAGAACAATGTTCCGGATGAAGTTATAAGCTCGAAGGTCATCGCTGAGATCATGGACACAGTGCCGACCTCGGTGAATGCTAAGCACTACGCAGAGATAGTGGCGGACAAGTCCATGCTGCGCAAGATGATAAAGCTGTGTGAGAACGTTGAGAAGGATTGCTATCTCGATTCTGAGAATGTGGATAATCTGCTGGAGGATGCCGAGAGCGGAGTGTTCAATCTGATAAAAGAGAGAAATGGTTCTAATCAGTTCGTGGATATAGACAGGATAGTCATGAATGTCATAGACCAGATAGAGGAAGCATCAAGGATGAATACCAGGATAACTGGTGTTCCTACAGGATTCATAGATCTGGACAACATGCTCACGGGTCTGCATGGCTCTGAGCTCATACTTGTGGCGGCGAGACCTGCCATGGGTAAGACGGCATTTGTGCTGAATATAGCTCATCATGTTGCGGTCAAGAAGAAGATAACCACGGCGATATTCAGCCTGGAGATGAACAAGGAACAGCTGGTTACTCGTATGATAGCCATGGATTCCCTGGTAGATTCCCAGAAGATACAGACTGGACAGCTCACGGAGGATGACTGGGATCAGGTTCTTGCCAGTACGGAGACACTCGCGTCTGCGCCTCTTTTCATAGATGATGCCAGTGGAATAACGATATCAGAGCTCAGGTCGAAGTGCAGGAGACTGAAGCAGAAGAATAATCTGGGACTCATCATCATAGATTACCTGCAGCTCATGAGCACCAATAAAAAGGTCGAGTCGAGACAGCAGTTCATATCTGATATGTCGAGATCCCTGAAGATGCTTGCCAGGGAGCTGAATGTCCCGGTTATAGCCCTGTCGCAGCTTAACCGTGCGGTTGACTCCAGACCTGATCACAAGCCGGTTCTTGCGGATCTTCGAGAGTCGGGAGCCATAGAGCAGGATGCCGACGTTGTAATGTTCATATACAGAGATGACTATTACAACCCGGACACGGACAAGAAGGGTATAGCAGAGATAATCATAGCAAAACAGAGAAAAGGTTCCACGGGATCTGTGGATCTTGTGTGGCTGCAGGAATATACCAAGTTTGCAAACAAAGAGCACTAGGGCATGGCGTGCTGCCTATATATGGCTGGCGGTTCAGATCGTATACAGGTGGCAGTGAATGCTTATAAAATATAAATATTTAAGGAGATATTGAGATGGTAGTTGAACCAAGAGTAAAGGATTTTATATGTACAACAGCTCATCCGGTTGGATGCGCACAGAATGTAAAGAACCAGATAGAGTATGTGAAGTCACAGGGAGCAGTGAAGAATGACAATGCACCTAAGAAGGTTCTGGTGATCGGAGCGTCGACAGGATACGGTCTTGCATCACGTATCGCAGTTGCATTTGGCTACGGAGCAGACACTCTGGGTGTTATGTTCGAGAAGGAGTCAAATGGACGCCGTACAGCAACCGCCGGTTTCTACAACAACAGAGCATTTGAGGAGGAGGCTCACAAGGCCGGACTCTATGCGAAGTCCATAAATGGCGATGCGTTCTCAGTGGAGATCAAGGATCAGGTCATCGAGACTATCAAGGCAGACATGGGCAAGATCGACATGATCGTGTACAGTCTGGCTGCACCTAGAAGAACAACTCCTGATGGAACAAAGTATACTTCAGTACTCAAGACAGTTGGTGATGAATATACCAACAAGACACTTGTACTCAAGGACAACACCATCACAGACGCGCATATCACAGCTGCAAATGATGACGAGATTAAGGCTACCATCAAGGTAATGGGTGGTGAGGACTGGATCGACTGGATGCAGGCGCTCTCTGACGCAGGAGTTCTGGCAGACAACGTGATCACCGTCGCATATTCATACATAGGACCAAAGATCACATTCCCAATCTACGCTGAGGGATCGATCGGACAGGCCAAGAAGGATTTGTACAAGTCGGCAGACATTATAAATGAGAAGTTCCCTAACATAAAGGCGAAGATAGCTATCAACAAGGCACTGGTTACACAGTCAAGTGCAGCTATCCCTATCGTTCCTCTGTACATCACACTTCTCTACAAGGTTATGAAGGAGAAGGGACTTCATGAGGGATGCATAGAGCAGATGCAGAGACTGTTCATGGACAAGATCCTGGATGACACCCAGGTGGATGACAACGGATTTATCCGTATGGACGACTGGGAGATGAGAGATGATGTTCAGGCAGTAGTTGCTGAGCACTGGGATACAGTCAACAACGACAATGTCAAGGATATAGCAGATATCGATGGATACTGGGAGGACTTCTACAACATGTTCGGTTTCAAGATCGACGGTGTAGATTACTCTGCAGACGTTGATATCATGTAATTGATAACAGATCATACAAGGGGTCAAACTCCGTATGCCGGGGGCATCATAAGATGTGCCCTGGCCGGCGGAATCTGACCCTTTAATTATATCAATGTCTGTCTGCAGTAACAGGCGTTAATATTGGAAGCCTGCAGACATGATAAGCGATTGCACAATAAGTATACATTTGGAGGAACAGGTATGTACAAATATTTATTATTCGATCTGGATGGAACTATCACCAAGTCCGAGGAGGGAATATTCAACTGTATAAAATACGCACTGGACTGGGCGGGTATTCCATATCCTGAATACAGTGTGTTCAGAAGCTTTATAGGACCATCACTGTATGATTCTTTCGTGCGGGAATTTGGCATGGACGATGCCAGAGCGAAGGAGATGGTTGCGAAGTACAGGGAGAGATATAACGTGGAGGGCTTATTCGAGGCTGAGGTGTATGACGGTGTGGCGGACACTCTTGGTGCCCTTAAGGATAAGGGCTGTATACTCTCTGTGGCAACCAGTAAGCCAACAGAGCCGACGCTCCGTATTCTTGAAAAGTTTGATGTGAAGAAATATTTCGATGTGGTTGTGGGAAGCAACCCCGATGGAACGGGATCTGACAAGAAGTATATCATATCCCAGGTGATCGGAGAGCTCAAGAAGAATCATGGCCTGACGGAGGACATGATAGAGTCCGGTCAGGTGGTTATGATAGGTGACAGACGTTATGATATAGAGGGTGGAAAGTCCTGTGGTCTCCAGACGATAGGCGTGCTCTACGGATATGGCAGCAGGGAAGAGTTCGAGGCTGCCGGAGCAGACCATATCATCGAGAAGCCACAGGAACTTCTGGCTATTTTCCCATAAGAAGAAAGTCGGTCGAGACACCGAAGTAGTCTGCAAGTGCTACAACCTCATAGTCGGGCACGAATCGCTTGCCCTGTTCGATTCGAAGGACAGTGAGATCAGAGAATTCGTGCCCCCTGAGCTGGAGCTGTTCGGCGAGCTCCTTCTGAGTTAACTTTCTGCCTTTCCTCAAATCTTTCACAGTATCCCCAATTATGTTTTTTGATTTTCCATCCCAGTATATCTTCATGTAATGCCCCTTTCTAAAGGTGAAGTTTTTATTGATGATAGGATGAAAATTTGCTATTATACTTCTAAAGATGAAGTTTTGGCGTCTATTCGCCAAAACTTTCATGCATTTATCCAAAGTCCTGCCGATATTCATGGGGAAGGGGGGCATAGACTATGGTGAGGCTTATGACCGGCGGGGGTATGGATAAGATAGTGAATTACTGATGTTAAGAAAAGGAGAGAAAGAGATGAAAAGAGAAAAAGGGGTTAAACAATGTATGAAATTGTTGTTCACGGCCTTGATGCTTGTCATGGCGTTGACAACGGGCGTAAAGGCTCAGGCAGCGACGTGGGTTGAGATCAACCAGAAGAATTTCCCGGATAGCGGCGCGCGAGAAGCGCTCATAAACAAGGCATCGTATGAAGACAATTTTAAACAGAGTAAAGGAAAGTATTATGTAAATGTCACTGGTGTGACGAATCTTTATTTTTATGGTGAAAATAATATAAAAAGCTATGATTTTTTAAAGAAATTCACACGACTGGAATCCATAAGCTTATATGATGTTAAGACTACACGTGTAGATTTTACGAAAAATACTAGATTGACCGAAATATCAATAAGCTATGCACCACGACTTGTGTCGATCAAATGTCCAAAGAGCGTTCAGTCGCTCAGTCTATATGAAACAAATATCAGCCGATTGGATGTGAGGGAACTGCAGGGCCTGAAATCTTTAAGTGTGCGCGGTAACAAAAAAATGTGTGCGGTTGATGTATCAAATAATAAAAAACTTGAGGTATTAGATGCAAGTGACAGTTCTATTAGAAGTATTGATGTCAGAAAGTGTAAAAGGCTCACAAGCCTTGATTGTTATAACGCAAAACTGGCAGATCTGAAGATTGGTAAGAACACAAAATTAAAGAGCATTAATGTTCATGATAATAAGAAACTGACCAATCTTGATACATCATTGTGTCCGAATCTGAAGGATGTAACTGCCTGGAATACAGGAACAACTGAATTTGATGCGACAAAGAACAGAAAGCTTGAAAGCCTTGTTCTGTCTGGCACAGCAATAAAGACCTTGGATGTCACAAAATGTCCTAAGCTTATTAAGCTGGATGTGTCTAGCACAGCAATAAAAACATTGAATGTTACAAAGTGTTATAAGCTTAGATATCTGGTTGTGAATGATACCGCAATAAAAGCATTGAATGTAACTAAGAACAGGAATCTTGAGACCATCTGGGTGTCCGGAGCCAAAAAGTTAAAAAGTCTGAATGTTACACAGTGTCCAAAGCTGAGAAGCGTAGATATAAGTGGGTCAGGAATCACTAAGATTAACCTGACAAGAAATAAAAAGCTGAGCTATTTTTGCCCAGGCAATACATGTAAGAAAATTACAGGGGTGAAAGGTCGAAAATCTATAGAGCTAGGTTATAGTGGCTTAAAAAAGGGCTCGGTGGTGTCTCTTAAGAATATTATAGGTTCTGGCTACACATTGAGCCAGAAAAACAAGAACATAAGATTTAATCCTAAAACTATGAAATTCCAGATACTCAAGAAAGCAAGCTACAGTGAATGGATCTATTTGAAGAAGGGAAATAGCAGTTGCACTATATATATTGATTACCTTAATTAGTAAAATGCGTTACCCAACAATTTAAGAGATCCTGATAGACAAAGTAAAGGAGAGCAAGAGATGAAAAGAGAAAAAGGGGTTAAACAATGTTTAAAATTGTTGTTCACAGCCTTGTTGTTTGTCATGGTGTTGACAACGGGCGTAAAGGCTCAGGCAGCAACGTGGGTTGAGATCAACCAGAAGAATTTCCCGGATAGCAGGGTGCGTAAGGAATTAAAATCCAATGCATCATATAATGAAAATTATAAGTGTGTTAAAGGAAAGTACTATGTAAATGTCACCGGTGTGACGAGGTTTGATTACTCTATTTATGATGGTGGCGGTATAACAAATTTTGATTTCTTAAATAAATTTCCGCGACTGGAAAGTGTACAATTACAAAATGTAAATGTAACAAGAATAGATCTTTCCAAAAATACCAAATTAAAAGAAATATATATACTTAATGCACCAAGGCTTGTATCGATCAAATGCCCAAAGAGCATTCAATCACTCAGTCTATATGGAACAAATATCAGTCGATTGGATACCAAGGGACTGCAGAATCTGACGAACTTAAAGGTGCGATGTAGTATAAAACTGAAGATGATCGATGTATCGGGTAATAAAAAACTTGAGAGCATAGATGTCGGTGGAAGTTCTCTTAGAAGTGTTGATGTCAGAAAGTGTAAAAGACTCACAAGTCTTAATTGTTATGGAGAAAAGGTAACGGATCTGAAGATTGGAAAGAACACCAAATTAAAAAATATCAGTGTTTATAATAATAAGAATTTGACGGATCTTGATATCTCACAGTGCCCAAATCTGGAGAGTATATATGCTTCAAATACGGGAATAACTGAATTTGATACGTCAAAGTACAGGAATCTTCAGACCCTTTCTCTGTCAGGCACAGCGATAAAGACTCTGGATGTCACGAAATGTCCTAAACTTAATATGTTATATGTGGCAGATACGGCAATAAAAAATCTGAATGTAACAAAGTGCTATAAACTTAGCTACCTGGATGTGTCGAATACGTCCATAAAAACGTTGAATGTAACAAAAAACAAAAATCTTTGGGGTGTAGCTGCGTCTGGAAATAAAAAGTTAAAAAGACTGAATGTTACACAGTGTCCAAAACTGAACATTGTAGATATAAGCGGGTCGGGAATTTCTTACATTAACCTGACCAGAAATAAAAAACTGACCACTTTTGCTCCGAGCAATACACGTATGAAAGTTGCAGGCCTGAAGGGACGGACAAATTTAAGCTTAACGTATTATGGGTTGAAAAAGGGTTCAGTGGTGCCTCTTAAGGATATTATAGGCTCTGGGTACAAGCTGAGCCAGAAAAACAAGAACATAAGATTTAATCCTAAAACTATGAAATTCCAGATCCTCAGGAAATCAAAATACAGCGATCAGCTATTTTTGAAGAAGGGAAATAGCAGATGTGATATAAATATTAGATATACTAGTAAGTAAAAATGCGTTTCCCACAATTTAAGAGGCCCTGATGGACTCATATTCTATTGCGAGACGACTTCGGTCGTCTCGTTTTCTTATGCAATAAAAAGGTAAAAACTGTATTGGGCAGGATCTGCCTATCATAATTTTTGAGATCCGGTATAAAGAATCCCACTTTTCTAAGGTCAGTTTTTATATTGATAACGGGGTGAAATTTTGTTACTATATTTTCAAGAATGAAGTTTTGGCACATATTTGCCAAAATCTCCATACATTTATCCCAAGTCCTGCCGATATTTATGTGAAGGGGGGCATAGAAAATGTGAGGCTTATGACTGGCGGGATTATGGATGAGATAGTGAATGGCTTATGTTCAAAGTAAAGGAGAGCAAGAGATGAAAAGAGAAAAAGGGGTTAAACAATGTTTGAAATTACTGCTCACGACCTTGCTGTTTGTCATGGTGTTGACAACAGGTGTTAAGGCTCAGGCAGCAACGTGGGTTGAGATTAACCAGAAGAATTTCCCGGATAGCAGGGTGCGTAAGGAATTAAAATCCAATGCAAAATATGATTCAAATTATAGGTGCAGTAACGGAAAGTACTATGTAAATGTCACCGGTGTGACGCGGTTTTATTACTATGGTGACGATATAACAAATTTTAATTTTTTAAATAAATTTCCACGACTGGAATCTGTAAATTTACAAAGCATAAAGGCGACAAGAATAGATCTTTCGAAAAATACCAAATTGAAAGATCTATATATATCTAGTGCGCCAAGGCTTGTATCAATCAAATGTCCAAAGAGTGTTCAATCGCTCAGTCTATGTGAAACAAATATCAGTCGATTGGATACCAAGGGCTTGCGGAATCTGACGGACTTAACGGTGCGAGAAAGTATAAAACTGCAAACACTCGATGTATCGAGTAATAAAAAACTTGAGAGCATAAATGTCGGTGTCAGTTCTCTTAGAAGTATTGATGTAAGACCATGCAAAAAACTTACAAGTCTCGTTTGTTATGATGCAAAACTGTCAGATCTGAAGATTGGGAAGAGCACTACATTAAAAAGCATTAATGTTTATGATAATAAAAAACTGACCGATCTTGATATCTCACAGTGTCCAAATCTGGAGGAGATAACTGCTTCAAATACGGGAATAACTGAATTTGATGCGACAAAGTACAGAAATCTTCAGGAACTTTTCCTGGAAGGCACAGTGATAAAGACATTGAATGTCACAAAATGCCCTAAGCTTACTATGTTAGGCGTGTCAGATACAGCGATAAAGACTTTGAATGTAACAAAGTGCTATAAGCTTAGACGACTGTCTGTGGGGAATACTGCAATAAAAACATTGAATGTAACTAAGAACAGGAATCTTGAGGGCATTTATGTGTCTGGAGACAAAAAGTTAAAAAGCCTAAATTTAACACAGTGCCTTAATTTGGAAAGTTTAGATATAAGTGGATCGGGAATCACTAAGATTAATTTGACCAGGAATAAAAAGCTGAAATATTTATATCCAGGCACTACACGCAAGAAAATTACAGGGCTAAAGGGGCGGACATTTATAGAGATCTGTTATGAGAATCTGAAAAAAGGCTCGGTGGTGTCTCTTAAGGATATTATAGGTTCCGGCTACAAATTGAGCGAGAAAAATAAGAACATAAGATTTAACCCTAAAACTATGAAATTCCAGATCCTCAGGAAAGAGAAATACAATGACTGGATCTTTTTGAAGAAGGGAAATAGCAGCTGTACTATATTGATTGAATATTGATTACAGTATATATAAAATAGCACCTCCGGGTTCGCTCAAGGCGGATCCGGAGGTGTTGTATTAATTAAAAGAACGACAATAACAGAATGTGCGGAGTAACAGTAAAATCCCCCACACACCTATTTCCTGACATTGGAGATGTAACCGAAGAATGCTCCTATGATTCCTCCGATGATATGGGTGAGGTTAGACACGTTGTCTTTGACAAACACACCGTCAACCACCTGACCTCCAATGTACAGGATAGCCACGAGGATGAATGTGAGAGGGATAGAACCATCCTTTATACATGCAAATGAGGAGAGCAGTATATATGCGAATACAACTCCGCTGGCTCCCAGAAGTGCCGTTCCCGGGAACAGGATAAAGTGGGCCAGACCGGTTATAAATGCTGTGGTTACTGTTACGATGATCATATCTGATGATCCGTATTTCTCTTCAAGGAGAGGGCCTATGACGAGCAGCAGAGTCATGTTGTTGATCAGATGACTCCAGTTAGCGTGGCCAAACACGTGGGTAAACATGCGCACGTATGTAAGCGGGTCGGATAGAGGTGCTCTGTATACTTCAAACAGAAGTACATTGCTCCTTCCGCCAGTCAGGATATTCAGGAAGTGCGCACCCAGACAAATGAGTGCAAATGTGAGTACCACAGGTGAGTTAAAAGATATTCTCAATATAGTTTTTGATTTTGTTTTTGCCATGTATAGGTTCCCCTCTTATTCATATAGTATAGAAAAATATTACCAGCGGTCATCCGCTGGTAATATTTTTTAAGCATCGTAATCTGGCATATCATTAAAATACATCTTATAGAAGTTGGTGCTCTGCTCAAGTACCCTCATTGTGGATGGCAGAGGAACTGCTATGAGATCATTGAATTCATATTCTCCGGCAGCGGAGTCTATCACGTGCCCCATCTGGGTTTCATTGTGGGTGTAGTCCGCATTGAATCCGCCGTATTTATTACCACGGGCGTCGAGACGTATCCATTTCTTAAGATCCGGGTGGTATACAGCATTGAGCGCATGCATAGCCATCAGGCCGCCCTTGTGCTTTATTCTTATATAGCAGAATCCCGTATAAAAGTTGTTCGCACGGAGCAGTGCTGCAAGAAGGTTTGCCTTCGAATAGCTGATACCCGTGCTGGCCTCCAGTACATCGGAAGCGCTGATTGTTATAATTGAAAAATTACTGTCATATGTGTGAGAAATCCCATCCCGGACAAAGTAATAACATGCCTGTATGATCTCGTCGCTGCTTTTGCAGCCTTCCGCAAGTTCCCTGGCTTTGGCGGCGACGATAGGATTATCATAATTTACATACTTGTCATACTGTAAATATGCAGAATCCTTATTTCTCTGAATTAGTTGCATTGCGTCATCTCTCCTTTATTACTTGAAATATGTAGAACTTCAGATAATAAGATTCATCTGCAGCCCACAATATCGGGTGGTCAGGAGCCTGCGTACGGAACTCAACCTGACGAAGTCTTACGTGCGAATTCATGGCAGCCTGTTTTATCGTTTTTGTGAACAGCTCAAAGTCCATAAAATGTGAACATGAGCATGTGGCAAGAAATCCGCCATCCTTTACAAGCTTCATGGCACGTAAGTTGATCTCGCGATATCCTTTGACCGCGTTCTTTATTGAATTTCGTGATTTTGTGAATGCGGGTGGATCGAGGATGACAACGTCATATAACTCGCCCTTTGATTCCAATTCCGGAAGAAGATCAAATACATCTCTGCACTCAAAAGACACAGTATTCTCAAGACCGTTGAGTACTGCGTTCTCCCTTGCCTGGGCAACAGCAAGCTCCGATGCGTCTACTCCCAGGACGCTGGAGGCACCTGCTATGCCTGCGTTAAGTGCAAATGAACCTGTATGTGTGAAACAGTCCAATACTCTTGCACCTTTACATATTTTCTGAATAGCAAGACGATTATACTTCTGATCCAGAAAGAATCCGGTCTTCTGACCATCCTTCACATCAACAATATATCGAACGCCATTTTCATTTATATGAATCTTAGTGTCAAATTCATCACCGATAAATCCCTTATATGTTTCCATCCCCTCGTGTTTTCTGACTTTTGCATCGCTTCTTTCATAAACACCCACGATCATTATACCATCTTTTTTAAGTATAATTTTTAAAATATTTATTAACAAATTTTTAACTTTGTCGATGCCAAGCGCCAGTGATTCGACAACAAGGACATTTTCGAATTTGTCGATGACTATGCCCGGCAGAAAATCAGCCTCGCCAAATACGATCCTGCAGCTGCTTGTATCCACAGTTTTTTTTCGGTAATCCCACGCATCCTGCAGCCTTTTGGTGAAAAATGCCTCATCGATCTCAGTATTCACGTCTCTGGTAAGCATGCGGACGGTTATCTTGGAATTAGTATTTATATATCCCTTGCCAAGAGGATAACCGTCAAAATCGTGCACTATCACGATATCTCCATTTTCAAAATTGCCCATGACAGTATCAATCTCATTGTCAAATATCCATGCACCGCCAGACTTAAGCAGTCTGCCCTCCCCCTTTTTTAATGTAACAACAGCACTCATCAGAACAATCCTTTCTATCCTATATTAGTAAATAAACTAACTGTTCCAGCGGACAGTATGAGCCAAGTGGAACAGACCAGATAACATTCTAGCATACAAGCCATGCAAATCTCAACATATCATATCAATTAACAGTTCTGTAACAGAAAACATGTAAAAAAGTTATACTTGTAAAAAATATGTAACACGTGTATACTACCAGCGAAGCGAGTGTATATATGCGGCTGTGGCCGACTATATGTGTAAAAGCGGAGAAAAAAGGAGGACAGAGAGATGTCTATAATTAAAGGCGGTATTACTGAGGAAAAAAGATGCCTTTTTATCAGAAAAGTTATTGGTTGTCTGATAATTATTGGCATTATGTCAATTGCCAACATGGGAACAGATAAGATATGTGTCCAGGCGGCTGTGGTGGCTCAGAATCAGGCGACAACCAAAGATACGGTAAAGAATGGAGTAGTTAAGGAGGGACGGAACTTCTACTATTATAAGGACAATGTCCGTTACACGAAAGCGGGATGGGTAACCACGGACAAGGACAGGATAAAGATAAATTCATCGGGCCGCGTCGTGGCATCATACCACCCTCGCAACAAGGTGCTTTCGTTATATAAGGCAGGGGTGAGATCCAGAGCAAAGAATATTACATATGTGCTCAATGACGGAAGGATGTACCTGTTTGGTGGAAATGGAGCTAAGATCACAACCAGAGGATGGTACAGGGTCAGTGGTAATTTAAAATATAAGCTTGGCAGCAATGGCGTTGTCACCGCTAAATATGTGCGCAATAAAGATGTTATAAGAATGGCCAGATATGATAAGGCCAGCAGAAAGTGGAAGGCATACCAAAAAACATGGCAGTCAGTTGACAATAAGGAGTATTATCTCAACAGGTCAGGCGTATGTACGAAGATATATGACAGAAAGACGCGCAAGGCGAGCGAGCTGAGTTCCGGAAGAGAATTTAAACAGGTGAGAAACAGTCTGCTCATCCTCAAGGATAATAAGACTTATTTCTTCAATTCAAAGGGCTTAAGGATCACAAAGAACGGCTGGTATACAACATCTGACGGTGTGGATCTGTATATTGGCAGAAGAGGAAATGTCACTACAAGGATATATAAAAAAGGAAGAGTATACAGACTGTACAGATTTAACAATGCTCGCAAGAACTGGACTGCTGACAGAGGAACATGGGTTAAGACCAAGACAAAGCAGTATTATTTCTCGGCGTCAGGTGCGGGAACTGTCATATATGACAGGAACACACAGAAGCTGTATAGGTATTCGAGTGCGAAGAAACAGTACAACAAGGTCACAAGCACAATACATAAGATGGATGGAGTAAGGTATTACTATTATAGTAAGAGTGGAACAAGGATCACGACATCCGGCTGGAAGAGAAGCAGCAATGGTGTTATGTACTATGTGGGAAAAAATGGATATGTTATCTCGAAATGTGTGGATAAGAATGGCGTAAAGAGACTATACAATATTAATTATTCTAAAAATAAGTGGGTTAAGAGATCCCATCTGTGGACAGTGATCGGCGATAACAAATATTATTTTGGTTCCAATGGAATCGCTTCTGTGTGCTATAACACAAAGTCCCAGAGGGCATATGTGTACAAAGACAAGAAGTGGAAATCCGTGAAAAAGTCGATAAAGAGAATAGACGGAGTGAATTACTATTTCTCAGCAAATGGCAAGAGAGAGAGTAAGGCAGGCGTGTATAAGACAGCTAACGGATATCTGGCATATGTGAACAGAAGAGGAGTAGTGTATAAGAGAGAATACGATCTGTCAGTTAAGAGATATTATGACATTGATCTTGGAAGGGGCAAGACAGAGAAAGTATATGGATACTATGAGCTCGATTCTGCAAAATCCTTGATGGACATGGTAAATCAGCACCGTGTGGATAATGGCCTGCCACAGCTCACGATATCTTCATCGCTCACTGAGACAGCTACTACACGTGCAAAGGAGATCAGTTACAAATATAGTCATTACAGACCTGATGGAACTCTGTGCCTGAATTCTATGTATGAATTGTACGGAGAGAACCTGGCAGGAGGATTTGCATCAGAGGATCTGGTGTTCAGAGCCTGGAACAAGTCGACGGCCCACGACAGCAATATGCTTGGCACAACATATAAGACCATGGGAGCAGCGGTATTTGTCGCTTTGGATAGAGATAAAGCGGGATATAAGAGATATTATGTTCTGACATTTGGCAAGTGATGCCGACTGGAAAAATATGTACAAAATAAGCGCATTAAATGCTTTAAATTAAATTGAATTATGTGAAAAAATAGAGTACCATACATAGTAGAAAACAATTGGTCGGATATAGATTATGGGCTAGTTCGGGAATGGAGATTATGTGTGGGTTTCATATATTCGTCTTTAAATAGAGGTGCCGATGAGAATCGGTTGCAATATGACAACAGAATAGCAAGAATGTTCCCATTTGCGGCGGGGACAGTGTATTTTGATCTCAGGAATTATGATGCTCAGACAGGAGAGTTTGGCATATATATAGAATGGGACAAAGAGCTTGAGATGGTGCTTGGGTATGCACTTCCGGCTGGAGGATATTTTGTGAAATCCACGATCGCTCAGGCATATAGATTTCATACACTTGACAGAGGTCTTCCCATATATGTGAAGCTTATAGCGCAGAATGGACGTTTGTATCTGTACAGGACATATGTCATGATGGAGGGCAGGCCGTTCAGTGTAGAGTTTGGCGGCGGTGCACTGATACCGTTCGAGGACAGATACGAGGAACTGGGTTGCGAGGCAGCAAAACAAACCGTGTATGCCGGCAGCCAGAAACTTAACATGGGCAGCCAGAGGGTGTTCACAGGCAGCCAGCGTTTACTCACAGGCAGTCAGCGCTTCCGTTGGAACGGCAGTCAGATGCGGATGCTGTTTGGAAGCCAGGGGGGCTTCAGATACCTGACGGGAAGCCAGTACAGAATATTTGGCAGCCAGAGGATGTTCACAGGCAGTCAGCACGGAATGTTCGGTAGCCAGCGCATGATGATGGGCAGTCAGTACAGAATGACAGGCAGTCAGCGGGGGAAAAGGTCTATATGTCAGCCGCTGGACAGAGCGGATTCAGTCAGAATCAGTCAGGAGTTGATGGCTGAGTTTCCTCAGGAATGGCAGCTTATCAACAGAGGCAGAAGGCCAGTCAGCAGAATCGGCGGCAACGCTAAGTTTGGATATGGACTGGATCTGATATAGTGCATGACCGGATCTTGGAGGAGATATGAGAGATGTAGAGGGATTCCACACACTGTGGACCGCTCCTTATTTTAAACAGAATAAAGAAGACACTTACAGCATGCAGGATTATGAGCTTCTGACCATGATCCTGTCTGCTCTTATGTGGCGTAAGATGAATGGCCCTATCGCACTTTACGGCGATGTAAGGGCCATTGATTATATTGAGGGCCAGGGCCTGGCACACATATGGGATGGGGGTATCAGGGAGATCAGAGTTCCTGAAACCATATCACCCCGCGTGTTCTGGGCTGCGGGCAAGCTGTATGCACTTAAGGAGGTGCATATGCCGGCGGTCATGGTGGATCTCGACCTTATAGTCTGGAAGAACATCGGGGAATACATTGATGGTACTGATATATGTGCCATACACAGGGAGGGCATATATCCCGATGTGTATCCTGACAGGGAATTCTTCAACATGGACATGTCGTACAGCTTTGATCCGCAGTGGAACTGGGATGTTCCGCCGGTCAATACATGTATGCTGTATATGGCAGATGAGCAATTTAAGAACTATTATGTGGACAGCTCCTTGCAGTTTATGGAAAATTGTAGGGAGACTGAGGAAAACCTCTGCCACATGGTATTTGCTGAGCAGAGATTGCTGGCTATGTGCGCTGAAAGACAGGGAAAGGTCATATCTTCATTTTTCCCGGAGGCGGCTGATATAGAGAGGCAGGACGTATTTACACATTTGTGGGGGTATAAGAATATTCTGAAGTTTAACTATCAGAAAAGGGTTGAGTTTAATAGCCGGCTTTGTGAGAGGATAGAATGGGAATTTCCGGAGGAGACGGCTGTTATCAGGGAGTTACATGTTTGCAGATAAAGTGCTTAAGAAGATCCCCAGGGAGATATACATATATATATTGTGGGGAATAGTCGTGGGGGTGGTGAATCTCGGATCCACCTGGATATTTATGTACAAATGCGGGATAGAGCCTGTCAGGGCGAATCTTCTTGCATGGATACTGTACAATTTTGTGTCGTTTATAACCAATAGGAAATCTGTGTTCCACACTGCTGCAGAGACGGCGTGGGAGTTTATAAAGGAACTGGTTTCATTCTATGTGAGCAGAGTGTTTACACTGATAGTGGAGGAAGGGCTGATATATTTACTGGTGGACAGACTCCATCTGTGGGCCATGGGGATCAAGACCTTCACGTCGGTGCTGGTGATTTTCCTGAATTACTACATAAGTAAGAAATTAATATTCAGGAAGATAAAGGAAAAGCTGTGATAATTCGCCTACATGGGAATGTTTATCGAAATTTTATATAAAAACATGGATACAATTACTTCCAAACATTTGACAGTTGGAGTATAATTGAATGGTTAAATATTTATAAAATCAGAATAATTAATTCAAGGAGATAATTATGAAGAAGAGAGTAGTAATAACAGGTATAGGAGCCATAACACCAGTCGGCAACACAGTTGACGAGTATTGGAATTCACTCAAGGAAGGCAAGCATGGCTTCGGACCTATTACACAGTTTGATGCTTCAGCATACAAGTGCAAGCTTGTGGGAGAGGTTAAGAACTTTGTTGCAAAGGACTACATTGATCCTAAGTCTGCAAGACGTATGGCAAGATTCACACAGTTCGCTGTGAAGGCTACACAGGAAGCTATGGCAGATTCAGGACTTGATATGAGCAAAGAGGATGCTTACAGAGTTGGAACATGTATCGGTTCAGGTGTCGGTTCGCTTCAGGAACTGGAGAACGCATATGGAACGATACTTACAAAGGGTCCACTTCGTGTAAGCCCATTCGTAGTTCCTATGATGATCAGCAATATCGCAGCTGGTAACGTTGCGATCCAGTTTGGCCTCAAGGGCAAGAGTATAGATGTTGTGACAGCATGTGCTTCAGGAACAAACAGTATCGGTGAGGCATTCAGAACAATCCAGTACGGAGACGCTGATGTCATGGTAGCCGGTGGATGTGAGGCAGCAGTTTCACCGATAGGTATATCTACATTTGATTCACTTACAGCACTTACATCATCGACAGATCCAGACAGATGTTCTATTCCGTTTGACAAGGACAGAAGCGGATTTGTTCTCGGTGAGGGTGCGGGTATTGTTATCCTTGAGGAGCTTGAGCACGCAAAGGCAAGAGGGGCAAAGATCTATGCAGAGCTTTCAGGTTACGGATGTTCAAGCGATGCACACCATATCACAGCACCTGAGGAGTCCGGTGAGGGACCTGCAGTGGCTATGACCAATGCGGTTAAGGATGCAGGACTTCCAATGGATGCAGTTCAGTACATCAATGCCCATGGTACAAGCACACATCTGAACGATCTTGTTGAGACACGTGCGATCAAGAAGGCATTTGGCGAGCATGCCAAGGATATCAAGATCAATTCAACAAAGTCTATGACAGGACATCTTCTCGGTGCAGCTGGTGCCATCGAGGCTATTGCCTGTGTCAAGAGTATAGAGGAAGGTTATATCCATAGAACAAGAGGCCTTGTAGAGAGCGAGGAGGAGCTTGATCTGGATTATTGTAAGGAGCCATGCGAGATGGATGTTGATGTTGCGATAAGCAATTCACTTGGATTCGGTGGCCACAATGCATGTATCGTTTTGCAGAAGTATAAGGAGCAGTAAATATCATGTTATTTATCAAGAAGAAGGCAAAGGACGCAGAGATGGTTGCAGCTAAGGCTGCAGAGGAGGCAAAGGCAGCTGAGGAAGTTCCTGAGGCGCCAAAGATAGAGCTTGTAAAGTGTCCTAAGTGTGGAAGAGAAGTCGATAAGGAAAGAGTAAAGAACGCAAAGTATATCTGTTATGAGTGTGGTTCTTATTTCAGGGTAAAGACCAAGAACAGGATAAGAATGGTTACAGATCCGAAGTCATTTGAGCCTTGGTTCGAAGATATGCCAAGTTCAAATCCACTTGGAACAGAGGGCTATGAGGATAAGGTTGCGGCTGCACAGGCCAAGACAAACCTCAAGGAGGCCGTTACCATAGGAAAGGCAACCATCAATGGTGAGCCTGCTGTAGTCGGTGTATGTGATGCAAGATTCCTCATGAGCAGCATGGGATATGTTGTGGGTGAGAAGATTGCCAGAGCTGTTGAGAAGGCTACAGAGGAGAAGCTTCCAGTATTCATGTTCTGCTGTTCAGGCGGTGCACGTATGCAGGAGGGAATCATCTCTCTGATGCAGATGGCAAAGACATCTGCTGCATTCAAGAAACATTCTGACGCAGGACTTTTGTATGTGTCTATACTTACAGATCCTACAACAGGTGGTGTGACAGCCAGCTTTGCGATGCTGGGAGATATCATTCTTGGTGAGCCTGGAGCACTTGTAGGCTTTGCGGGCCCACGAGTTATCAAGCAGACCATTGGACAGGAGTTGCCAGAGGGATTCCAGAGGTCAGAGTTCCTTGTTGAGCATGGTATCATAGATGGAATAATAACAAGAGATAAGATGAAGGATACAATGTATGATCTTATCGTTACTCATAAGCAGAGACAGGGTTATGCGAACTTTGACAGTGAGGCTGAGGATGAGAAGTTTGATATAAGCGAGATACTGAAGGAGAGACTTAAGGATGACGAGCCGAAGACTCCATGGGAGAAGCTCAGAGGCGCACGTCAGATGAGCAGACCTTCAGGTTTCGACTATGTGAAGTATATATGCGATGATTTCCGTGAGATCCACGGAGACAGGACCATGAACGATGACAGAGCCATCGTGGGTGGTATCGGTCATATAGATGGACAGCCTGTAACAGTCATATCACAGGTTAAGGGTGCTTCCATGGCAGAGTGCATGGAGAGGAATTTTGGTATGCCACTTCCTGATGGATACAGAAAGGCACTTCGTCTGATGAAGCAAGCTGAGAAGTTTGGCAGACCTATCATTACATTTGTCAATACACCAGGTGCGTTCTGCGGACTTGAGGCAGAGGAGAGAGGCATGGGTGAGGCCATAGCGAGAAATCTCTACGAGATGTCATCACTCAAGGTTCCTGTACTCTGTATACTGATCGGAGAAGGTGGAAGTGGAGGAGCACTGGCTCTTGCGGTCGGCAACGAGGTATGGATGCTTGAGAATGCAACATACTCAATCCTTTCACCTGAAGGATACGCATCAATCCTCTGGAAGGACAGCGACAGAGCTGAGGAGGCTGCAGAGGTTATGCAGATCACAGCCCAGGATCTGAAGAGACTGAATGTTATCGAACAGGTTGTACCTGAGTATGGTGGAGCAGATGAGCAGTCAGTTCCGTATATAGGCAAGTACCTGAAGATGAACATCAAGGAGTTCCTGAAGAAATATACCGAGATGGATCCGGAACAGATAGCACAGGACAGATATGACAGATTTAGAAAACTTTAATTCCGGATATATGTATACCGTGTGCGGTAACAGATGAGATATTTTAGGCATTCTGACAGTGGGGAATTATCTCACTTCAGAATGCCTTTTTATGTAATGCATATGTTGAAGTGGTCGCCTTTTTTTGGTAAACTTTATATATGTGGTCTTGAAGTCCATATATTTCCGGACGAGAAGGAGCACTGATATTCGCAGGTCACAGAATGACCATGTGATGGAAATTGGAGGATAGTATATGAAGAAGCAATTAAAAGTGACATTGATAGTTATAGCCGCTGCTGTTATAGCTGCTGCTGTGATATTATTTGTCAGATATATGAAAGGTGACCATGATCTGTTGACACCCGTCGGAACAAGGGCAGAATTTGTTGGAGATACGGGTAAATATCCATCGATGCTCGGTACAAAAGGTGTGCAGATAGTAAATGAAGATGGCGAACAGGTAGTGCTCAAGGGAGTTATGGTTCCTGAATCGCACAAACTGTATGATGAGAAGAAATTCGATGAGTCATTTTACAAGAAGGTATTCGCTCTGGGTGGAAATGCAATAAGAGTTCCGGTGGATCCGGCAGAGTACAAACATGATGATTACTACATGTGGAGATATCTCGACCGCATAGTTACATGGGCAGGAGAACATGATAATTATGTGATAATAGACTGGGATTACACAGGCAATCCTATTGATGGCAGTGGGGATGAGATGCCGGATCTGGATGACAATCCGCTTGATTATTCGGCTGAGTTCTGGAAGAATACTGCAGAATATTTCAAGAATACTCCGAATGTCATATTTGAGATATACAATGAGCCGGTGGGCATGAGTGATTCCGAGTGGAAGAGATGTGCAGACAGTCTTATAAGTGTTATAAGAGATGCCGGAGCAAAACAGCTTATCATAGTAGGAAGCCCTGATCACTGTTATGATCTGGGATGGCTTGATGAGCTTGGAGAGACAGAGAGCAATACAGCATTTTCTGTGCATGTGTACCCTGAAAAGGCATTCTGGCAGAAGTCCCTGTCGGGATATGTGACAAGCTATCCGATTATAGTGACAGAGTGGGGATATGCAGACGATGATGTGGAAGTGCATAATGACAAGATGAAGGGCACAGAGAATGTGTTTGGCATAAAGTTCTCCGGATATCTGAAGAAGCATGATATTGGCTGGATCGCAGTTGGGTATGATGACAGCGTAGAGCCGTCCATGTTTACTTCGGGATATAAGAAGAAAACTAAATGGGGAGATTTTGTATCCAGACTGCTTGATGGGGAGTCAGATACACAGTAATTGCAGCATCATAAATGATGCATATGAATAAATATACAAAAGGGAGATTATAGTATAATGGCAATAAGAATAATGGGAACTGGCAGTTGCCTGGCGAATAGAGAAGTATCCAATGACGAACTTGCAAAATATGTTGATACATCAGATGAGTGGATATCATCCAGAACCGGTATAAAGAACAGAAGAATTGCTGTCACAGAGACAACTACAAGTATGGCAGCCGATGCCGCTGTGAAGGCTCTGGATATGGCTGGTAAAGCTGCGGAGGATGTTGAACTCATAGTCCTTGCTACGGTCACACCGGATTATTATACTCCTAGTGGAGCCTGTCAGGTTCAGGCTGCTATAGGTGCTGATAAAGCCATCGCATTTGACGTGAATGCCGCATGTTCAGGTTTTGTATTTGCTTTGAATGTGGCTAAGATGTATATAGAGACAGGATTTGTGAAGAACGCCCTTGTCATAGGTTCAGAGACACTTTCTAAGATCATGGACTGGAATGACAGAGGTACATGTGTATTGTTTGGCGATGGTGCAGGAGCCGCATATATAGAGGAGTCAGACAAGGGAATAATAAGCATAGTTCAGGGATCCATAGGTAAGAAAGGAATGGTACTGAACTGCGAGAGCCGTAAGACGAACAACATATTTGTCCAGGAAGAGATCCGGAATGATTACCTACACATGGATGGGCAGGAGGTATACAAATTTGCTGTGAGACAGTGTCCTAAGTGCCTTCTGGAGGCACTGGATAAGGCGGGCATGACCGCTGAGGATGTGGATTATTTTGTACTTCATCAGGCAAATGTGAGGATAATCGAGTCGGTGGCAAAGAGACTTAAGGCACCTATCGAGAAATTCCCAACCACCCTTGATTACACGGGAAATATGTCGGCGGCAAGTGTTCCGGTATTGCTGGATCAGCTGGTGAGAGAGCACGGGCTCAGACGAGGTGATAAAGTTGCTATGTCAGCGTTTGGAGCTGGTCTGACATATGGTGCTGTGGTGATGGAGTGGTAGAGAATTAGCCATCAGCACCTGTACTTTTTTAATTCTGAACGCAGTTCCCTGTAATCTGGGAGGATTTTTTCAACTTCGACCCAGAACAGTGGGGAGTGGTTCATCTATTTTCTATTGCTCCGAATCAGAGTATAGTCCATGCTGGATTTCCTGATATCGGAGCTTTTATTATTGGGGTTTGTATTCATCTTTGTAATGTCCTGTTGATCTATCTTTCATCAATAGGTATATATTCCTTTGGCTCAACGAGACTTGGGTACGCAGGGCGCATGATCTTGTAACTGTTGATCAGCTCCTCCATGCGGTGAGCGCTCCATCCGACTACACGGCCTATTGCGAAAAGAGGGGTGTACAGCGCGTAAGGAATCTTTAACATCTTGTACAGCAGTCCGCAGTAATAGTCAATGTTGATGCAGACGCCCTTGTATATCTTACGTTCCTCAGCTATAACCTCAGGAGCAACTCTTTCTATGAGCTCATAGAGCTTGAATTCATCCTTCTCGTGCTTTTCTTCGGCGAGTTTCTCCACATAACCTTTTATGATGACGGCTCTTGGATCTGACAGTGAGTATATAGGTTGTCCCATGCCATATACGACCCCTGACTTATCAAATGCTTCTCCGCGGACGATCTTTCTGATGTATTCACGGATCTGTTGTTCGTCTGTTATGTCCTCTACATTGTTGTGAATGTTCTTCATCATCTCCATTACCTTGAGGTCTCCACCACCATTGAGAGGACCCTTGAGAGAGCACAGTGCAGCTGCGACAGTGGCATATGTGTCGGAACCGGATGATGTGACAACTCTGGTCGTAAATGTTGAGTTGCTTCCGCCACCGTGCTCCATGTGAAGTACAAGTGCCAGATCGAGAACCTTTGCCTCGAGCTGGGTGTATTTTCTGTCAGAGCGGAGCATACTCAGAATGTTCTCGGCAAATGACAACTCAGGATCAGGCTTGTGTATATAACAGCTCTTGCCAAGTTCGTAGTGTCTGTATCCCTGGAAAGAATATACAGCAAGTCTTGGAAATACACTTATGATCATGAGACACTGCTGGAGAACGTTGTCCAGTGATATGTCTGTCTCTGATTTGTCATAGGATCCCAGCGCAAGGATACTCTTGGTCATATTAGATATGATGTCCTTTGTTGGATTCTTCATGATGACATCCTGTATAAAGTTATGAGGAAGATCATAGGCAAGATTCAATACCTGTTTGAATCTTGTCAGTTCGTCTGAATCCGGAAGCTTTCCGAAAAGCAGCAGGTATGTACACTCCTCAAATCCAAATCGGTCTTCTTTTATAAAACCGTCTATGAGCTGTCGGATCTCGTATCCTCTATAGTAAAGTTCTCCGTCAGCAGGTATATGTTTTCCGTCTTCAAGTGTGTATGCTCTGCTAAGAGAGATGTTGGTTATGCCGGCATTTATTCCAATTCCGTTCAGATCCCTCAGACCGCGCTTTACGCCGTATTCTTCATATAGATTATTGTCTATAGAGTCATTCTCGATGCATAGGCCTATGCGCTCCTTGGTAAATGAACTGAGATTATTGATTGACATGTGTAATACTCCTTTCAGATAAGCTTTCAATGAATTATCTCACTTATTTGCCTCTAATGCAATCCGAAATGATTGTGTGCCGGCAAATTATTATGTATAATGAGTGGAGTATATGAGCAGAAAGGCATATCTGATAATGTCAGAGATGCCAATTTGTGCTCGTGGGGTCATAAAGGAGGTAATAGGAATTGGAAAATAAAGAGGATCAGCGAGTCAGAAGAGATGGCGTAAATGTGCGCAAGAGCACAGCCAGCAGGGCGGCGACAAGTCAGGCGAAGAGCACAGCCAGCAGGGCAGTGACAGGCTCGGCGAAGAGTACAGCCAGCAGGGCGGCGACAAGTCAGGCAAAGAGATCGGCATCAGCTACAAGAACGGCAAATGACAATAGAAACAGGGACGGAGTAAGATCCGGCGAGGTGAGAAGAGGTGCATCGGGAAGCCGACAGCAGTCAGGCAGGCGTACGGCAGCCGACAGCAGGCCAAGAAGCGCAGCTGAGCAGCCGGTCAGACGAACAAGCACTGGAAGGCCTGTGGACAGGAGCAGGACGGCAGGAGTTTCCAGACCAGTATCTGGAGGCACCACTACAAAAAGAAATGCACAACATAAGAAATCGTCACAGAAAAGAGTGCAGAGGAAGATAAGCACGAGACAGATGGTGGCAGCATCCATTGTGGTCGGATTGATACTGGCATTTGTGATCACGCTTATCATGAGGGCGAATATGCTCAGGGTAAAACAGATTGCAACGGATTTTAATATAGGCGATGTATTTGATATTACAAACTATATTGAGGCAGATAGTAACGACGCGAAGCTGGTGTACGACACAGAGAATTTCAAACCGGAAAAACTTGGAAAATATAAGATAAAGTACAAGGTTGTCAGGGGAAGGCTGTCAGCCACAAAGACGGCCAGCCTGAATATAGTAGATGAAGTTACACCATATATAGATGGCCCGGATGAGATAGAGGTGGCTGTTGGCAGCGAGATAAACTGGTCAGACTATTATACTGTAACGGATGAGGATCCGGATATTCAGGATAAATTAATGTCGTCGATAGACATTGATACGGGATCTGCGCGTGCGGTAACCACAACGCTCAACGTGACGGATTGGGCCGGCAATCAGTCATATAAGAAGATTACAGTAAACATTATGAAAAATAATTTTTCAGAATAAATAAAAGACGGAGCCCCGAACAATGCGTTTGGGATTCCGTCTTTATTGTTTATAAGAGTGACTATGAGATTGGAGGCTTTCTGAGTTCTGCATCCAGCTCTGAGTTATCTATAATAGTGGTTTTTGTATTCTTAACCTTTTCTTTTCTCTTTATGGTAGATTTTTTATGTATGTTCTTGATAAGAATTACGACCAGAAGAAGAATAAGACCAAAACTGATCAGTACAACGGACAGACCGTATTTGTCCAGTATCTTATCAAGTACGTTGTAGCTTGACTTTTCCCACAGACCATCGGCTTTCAGATCTTCCTGAACTTTTGTCAGGCAGTACTTTGTACCTGTGCATTCCGGGATGCCAGGTAATCTGGTTGTGATGGCGGTGAGATTGGAAGCCTGCTTGTCGGTGATATTAAAGTATGAATATGACAGGGCATCCTTTCCTGTTGTTGTGATAGGATCATCAAGTCCCGGGTTTATGAGGTACCATTCGCCCTCAAGATATACGGCGTTCCATGCGCAGTTATTGATAAGACCTTCTTCCTTGATCTTTTTCTGTGTATTCATGGAGTCATCGAGAAGATCGGAATTCTGACCTTCTATGTATATACAAGGTACACCAACATAGTCCATGATAGCTTTAAAGGCTTTTGCATAACCATATGTAACGGCTGACTGGTATTTGGAATTGAATACGCCATCTGCGGTGTATGCATATATATTATCCCCGTCAGGTGAGGAAACCTCAGCTGCGTAATAAACCTTGTTGATGATGGCGTTATGTATCAGGTATACTTTCTCATAATCGGTTGCACTCTCATCGAGGGATGCGGCATAATTCTTGATCGTTAGGTCAAAGTTATTTTTGTAGACCGAACGGGTGTTGCCGTTGGCATACAGTGAATAACATTCCATAGTCAGGGAGGTGAAACGGAGATCACCGGATGATTCCTGTTTGGAAATGTAGTTGTCTGACAACCAAAAGTATTCTGGATGATCAGCGATAACGGCGTTTACGACCTGCTGTAATCCTTCATCACCTATGACCTCCCAATCTTTATTGCTGATGGACAGGGTAAATGCTGAATAATATCCACCATCCTGATAGCTTGCTGTGGTATTGGAATCTGTAAAATTGGCAGCAGCATCATTGATCTGTTTGTACACCGTTCTGTATGCACTGTTATCGAATTGATCATAAAAGTACGTTTTACCATTTATAGTTTCAGAACCCTCATCTGTATCTGTGTCCTTTCCCCCGGCAGCAAATGCTGCTGTTGAAAATGATAAGACCATACTCAGCGTAAGCAACAGTGCAGTAAGTTTTTTCTTCATAACTGGAACACGCTCCTTCTTTTTGCTTATGCAAAATCCCTTCATAATACTTCTTTTAATCATACCACATTATGTATGTTATTGCTAGATGGAAAATGGTTGTGTATAATGATACTGAATTAATATTTGAAGGGAGAAGTTATATGGCTTCCAGTTGTGACATGTGTGCACATTATGTGTATGACGAAGATGATGATTTCTATGAGTGCCTGGTGAATATGGATGAAGATGATTTTGCCAGGTTTATTGCAAGAGGATATGACAATTGTCCGTACTTCCAGTTGGATGATGAATACAGGATAGTACGGCATCAGATGTAAATTCTTATATGATCATGACGAACGGGAGACAGCTGTCTGTGATTACAGTTGTCTCCCGTCAGATTTATATACAGTATTATTTTTCAAATGATTCGGCCAGTTCGGTGAGATACACGTATCTTTCAAGAAGGTGGTCAAGTTCGGATTCCAGCTGTTCTTTTTTCTGAGTAAGCTCATTTAATTTTACAAAATCGGAGACGGAATTGTTGATATCAGTTTCAATCTGGGAGATGGCATCCTCCTTTGCGGCGATATCATCCTCGATTGTGTCATATTCCCGCTGTTCATTGAAAGAGAATTTCTTCTTGACCGGCTGGGACTGAGGTTTCTTTTTAGAGGATGGTTCTGCAGCTACACTGCTGGATGTCACGTTAGCCGGGCTGGACTGAGGTGTGGCTGCGCTATTTGCAAATGAACCGTGGGTCAGATAATAGTCGGTGTATCCGCCCTCAAACTGGGATATGCTGCCCTGCCCATCGAAAACGAGAAGTTTACGCACAACCCTGTCGAGAAAATATCTGTCGTGAGATACAACGATGAGAATTCCCTGAAATGAATCCAGATAATCCTCCAGTATGCATAGAGTGGATATATCCAGATCATTAGTCGGCTCATCAAGTATGAGGATATTTGGTGAGGACACAAGCACCTTGAGCAGGTACAATCGTCGCTTTTCACCTCCGGACAGCTTCTCTATGCGCTGATGCTGCAGCGTTCCATCGAAGAGAAAACGTTCACACATGGTTGATGCTGACATGAGACCTTCGGTGGTCTGTATGTATTCGGCTGTCTCTTTCACGTAGTCAAGAACCTTCATATCAGGATCCAGAGCTTCATTTTCCTGGGAGAAATATCCTATGCGGACAGTGTCTCCGATCTCTATAGAGCCGGAATCAGGTTTAGTGACACCTGTTATAAGTTTCATCAGTGTGGTTTTGCCACATCCGTTGGGCCCCACCACACCTATCCTGTCTGTGCGGAGAAAATTATAGGAGAAATCCTTTATTACAGGGGCCTGTTTTCCGGACCAGGTTTTATATATGTGGGAGAGCTCTATGGTTTTATTGCCGAGACGGCTTGCTATGGAACTCATCGTTACAGACTGGGTCTCCTTTATGAGCTCTTCGCTGGCGAGCTTTTCATATCTCTGTATATGTGCTTTCTGCTTCGTGCTTCTGGCTCTTGCACCACGCTGCATCCAGGCAATTTCCTTTCTCAGGATATTCTGATGCTTGCTCTGTGTGGCGAGGGCGATATTCTCTCTTTCGGATTTCAGCATCAAAAAGCCCTCGTAGTTTGAGTTATAGCTGTAGGTCTTACCTTTGTCTATCTCGACGATACGGTTGCATACTTTGTCGAGAAAGTAACGGTCATGGGTGACCATGACAAGGGCGCCTTTGTAGCTGTTCAGATAATCCTCAAGATATTCGGTCATATCGTTATCCAGGTGGTTTGTCGGCTCGTCCAGGACAAGAATGTCGCAGCTTGACAGGAGAGCAGCGGCGAGTGCCACTTTTTTACGCTGGCCGCCGGACAGGGTGTTGACCATGAGACTTGTGTCATCAAAGCCCAGACGGTGAAGAAATGATTTTGCTTCGCCCTCTATGCTCCACTGATTTTCCTCGTCTACATTGGCTGTGATGACGTAATCGTATATGCTCATCTCGTCCACGAAATCGGGTGTCTGAGGGAGATACCTGATGACAACGTTATTCCCCTTTGATAACTGGCCTGAGTCACACTCATCTATTCCTGCGACTATTTTCAGCAGGGTTGATTTGCCGGTTCCGTTTACACCGATAACACCGATCTTCTCCCCGGTGTTTACAGAGAAATCAGCTCCATCGAACAGAATCTTGTCTGTATATGCCTTTGAGAAATTTTTAATGGTTAATAAATTCATGCTGATACCGTACAGTACGGTTGTCCTTTCGTCATTATTTGGATAATGAATATTGTAATTGCAGAGAATTATTGAGTCAAGACGCATATTGTATAGTGAACGACGGATAAAAGAGCAGAAAAATATGGGTATGGACAAATAAAATGTGACAAAAATATCAGGGACCTAAGTCGAAGAACAGCAGTACATTTGAAAAAAATGAATGTTGAAATTAGTCAATATTACTAAAAATAGACGCTAAATGGGTATTTTACTTAAAAAAAACAAGCTTTTTTCACAAAACAGTTTACAAATAACAGTTTTTGTAATTTGCAAAATATTCCAAAAAGTAGTATAAATTGAACATCCATGATGGACTGATGTTCTAAAGAAATGGAGGTAATAATGATGATGGAATCAACAGATGTAAAAGTAAAGCTTAATTCGGTAGAACAGGTCAGACTTTTTGTAGAGACAATGAGAAAGTATGATGGAGATGTGGATGTATATTCTACAAATCATAATTATCTGGTCGATGGAAAGTCTATTTTAGGAGTGTTTAGTCTTGGACTTGACAAAGAGCTCACAGTGAAATTTTATAATGGAACGACAGAATCATTTATAAGTACGCTTCAGCCTTTCATGCTGGCTGCATAGATATTGTTACAATAATTTCCATAAGTAATTCATGAGTGCTATGCATTGACACATTCGATGAGACGGTGTTAGAATGTCCTTATAAATATTATGATATATTAGGGGGCGCAGCCAATGCAGATTACAGAGATGAAAGCTAAAGTGAACACTATGGATGACATCAAGAAGTTTGTATCATACCTGAATCAGTTTCCAAACGATGTTGACGTTTCATCAGCACAGTATGTTGTTGATGGAAAATCAATTTTAGGTGTGTTCAGCTTAAATCTTGAGAGACCACTCACTGTGAAATTTCATGGAGAAGTTGCACCAGAGCTTCAGGCAAAGCTTGATGAGTTTAAGTGCTAATTCCATAGGAGATACATAAGAATCTAGAAAAAAAACAGGCTGCAGAATTTTTCTGCGAGCCTGTTTTTGCGTCTGAGATAAAGTGCTGTGCGGAAGTGTTACAGAAAACATATATTACTTCGATGTGGATAGGCTGATGCCTATGAGGGAAAGGAGAAGTGTTTATTATGGTTTATGAAGCTGAACAGGGGTTGGAATATCATGTGAAGGTGAACAGTGACATGATAGGCAAGTATGTGATAATGCCGGGGGATCCGAAGAGGTGTGCAGTCATAGCACAGCATCTGGACGATGCGGAGCTTGTTGCTGACAGCAGGGAATTTGCCACATATACAGGATATCTGGATGGCGAAAGGGTCAGCGTGACGTCAACTGGAATAGGTGGACCGTCAGCGGCGATAGCGCTTCAGGAGCTGGTACATGCCGGGGCTCATACATTTATCAGGGTGGGAACCTGCGGAGGCATGCAGCTTGAGGTGACAGGCGGTGATGTGGTGGTTGCCACGGGCGCTGTGCGGATGGAAGGTACGTCAAAGGAATATGCGCCGATAGAGTATCCGGCCATAGCTGATATAGATGTGGTGAATGCGCTCAGAAAAGCGGCAGGAAAATTTGAAGTGAAGGTACATATGGGCGTGGTTCAGAGCAAGGACTCATTCTATGGACAGCATTCTCCGGAGATCATGCCGGTGGGATATGAGCTGACAAACAAATGGGAGGCCTGGAAGCGCATGGGCTGTGTAGCTTCAGAGATGGAGTCCGCTGCGCTGTTTATAGCAGGTTCTTTCCTGCGCGTGCGGGTAGGTGCATGTTTCCTTGTTGTAGCCAATCAGGAACGTGCGGCGGCAGGTCTTTATAATCCTGAGGTACACGACACTGATAAGGCCATACAGGTGGCCGTGGAGGCCACAAGAAGACTTATACAGGGAGATCCCCGTTAGAATTTGAATACATGGCCGATGTCGGTTTTGTACTTTTCGATATAGTCAAGTATCTTATCGGCATCGTCCATGACCGTGTAGATCTCATTTGTAGCCGGGGTCATGAAGCCCTTTTGAGCAGTATTTGTCAGCATGGAGAGAAGATCGTCATAGAATCCGTTCTGGTTATATATGACTATTGCCTTGCCATGGCGGCCAAGCTGCTTCAGAGTAAGTATCTCAAAGAATTCCTCGAGAGTTCCGATTCCTCCTGGAGTTACGATGAATGCATCTGCTCTGTTCTCCATGATTTGTTTTCTTTCGCGCATCGTTTCCGTGGTAACCATCTCGGTCAATCCATCGAACAGTATTCCATCAACATTGAAGAAGGAAGGTGTTACTCCTATTATGGTTCCGTGCTCTTCGTGGACTCCTCTGGCGACGGCACCCATGAGTCCGTTAGCTCCTGCACCATAGATGAGGGTGTGGTGCCTTCTGGCTATCTGCCGGCCCAGATATTCTGTTGATTCTATATAAGTGTGGTCGATATTGTTACTCGATGCACCATATACGCATATATTCATAAAAACCTCCAGCTTTAAAAGTGTAAATTAAAATATGTGATTTATATAAAAGGTCTTTGTATCATAATATTTATGTAGAGACCTTTTAGTGCATAGTATATAGAAACTAATAGTAATTTGAAAGAAATAATTTGTAAAATATAATAAAATAATGGGTAAAAGTAAAAAACTGCGGAGCTGTTATTAGCTGCCCCGCAGTGTATTGTTTATTCCGATATGGGTGAACTTCCGCGGATCTCCATTTTACAGAAGTTCTACGACCTTGCTGAGAATCTCAATCTCCTTCTCCTTTGCTCCCATGAGATACTTCTCAAATCTATCCATGCAGTCCACATTGCCTGTGATAGAGGTCTTGATGAGAAGGTTTCTCGCGGTGAGCATAGTGTTCTCAACTTCCATGTACCCGTTCAGTATATCATCGTTGAATTCCAGATATCCATGATCCATCATGTACTTCAGTCTCTCCATCATGAGTACCTTGTGATCATACAGAATATGAAGAGCACGTATATCGAAATCAGGATCATCGGCAGAAAGCTGCTTGCCTATCTGCTTGAGAACTGCATCGTATACATCAACTCCGAATACCGTATCGCTGAAACGGTTTCTCATCATTCGGAAATGATTCTTGGAATCCTTGGATTCAAGATATTCGATGAGAGTATCCTTGATATATTTGGTATCAAGCTCATAGTATGTGTCTGCAAGGTTGCGCTGGATAACGAATATTCCACGACGGCCCTTGTAGTCATCCTTGAATACGTGATCCTCAGATGCCGTGATGGTGTCATAGCCATTTCTTACATCCGAGTATAATACTGTTGAGTACGAATAGTGCTCGCCAAATGTGAAGTCGCCTACGTTGAATTCCTGCTTCTCATCATCGTAGCCGTATATGAAAAGCTCATGTGGAAACTTGTAGTCGGCCCCAGAATCGCAGAGAATCTTGGCCTCGTCAAATACACCGTATATATATCCTCCGAGGTTGATAGTTTTCTTGATAAATGTGAGAATGTCGCCACAGTAGCTCTCTACCTGCTCCTTGGTGAGCATGGAGAAGAGAAGATAAGGACACTCCTTGAGTGAACTGCTTCCCGGCATCATGTCGGCAAGAAGCATCTCGTCTCCTGTGAAAATCTCCTCGATATTGTAGCATCTCAACTGTATGTAATTGCTGAATATCCAATTCTTGGCCTTCTCATCATCCCCTATGATTGAGAAGAGTGTGGCATGCCACTGCCATGAAGTGATCATTGGATAACTTATTGGCAAAACCTTTTTGCTCATGTGCGTATTACCTCCATTTCGTATTAGAATCGGGCGATGTTAGCCGACTTTATTTGCAACGGCCTTAACTACGTCATTCATATCATAGTAGAGGCCAAGAGCCAATTCAGAATCATCAAATTCGATGTCGAAAGCATTCTCCAGTCCAACGATGAACTGAATGATTGAAACTGAATTTACACCGTAAGCCGCGGTGAGTTCTGCAGTTAAGTCAAGCTTATCCGTATCTATCTCTGGAAGAACATCGGAAAAAACCTCTAAAACCTTTGCTGTTAATGCGTCTCTGTCCATTTCAAACCTCCCATTCCTTATGATCTGTTACTAATGCACGTTACTTATATTCTAATGTGTTTAACGGTATTTTTCAATGAAATTATTCAATCCGTACAGAAATATTTGTGCATTTTTGTGTTAAATGATAAAATGACCGTGATGATTAAGTGATAAATATAGTATAGTTGTATAAAATAGTATAATGTTTTTTGAAAAATCAGACATATGATGTACAATATAAGGTATCAATATACTATAAGTGAGGCAGGGTGATGGACATGAAAATAGTTATTCTGGATGGATGCGCGGCGAATTCCGGTGATATAAGCTGGGACAGCATAGGCAGATTTGGAGATGTGACTGTGTACGACAGAACTGACAATTGGGATGTGGTCTCCAGGATAGGTGATGCGGAGATCGTGACAACTAACAAGACAGTGATAGACCGGGCTGTGATGGAAGCCTGTCCTAATCTTAGATATATAGGTGTGCTGGCCACAGGTTACAATGTGGTTGATGTGCAGGCAGCACATGAGCATGGCATAGTGGTGACAAATGTTCCTGCATACAGCACCGATGCTGTGGCGCAGTTTACGTTTGCACTGCTTCTGGAGCTGGCGAACCGGGTTGGGGCACATGACGCTTCAGTAAAGGATGGCGGATGGGTGAGAAGCAAGGACTTTTCTTACAGTGTGATGCCGACCGTGGAGCTTGCGGGCAAGACCATGGGAATCATAGGATATGGAAGTATAGGGAAAAAGGTTGCTGAGATCGCACATGCATTTGGCATGAAGGTTATCGTGAACAGCCGTACAAGGAAGACTCTGCCGGATGGAGACTGGATAAGCTGGGCTGAACGTGATGAATTGTTCGCACAGTCCGATGTGATAAGCATACACTGTCCGCTATTCCCAGAGACAAAGGGTATGATAGACAGGAATGCTATTGAGCGGATGAAGAATACAGCATTTATCATCAACACTGCCAGAGGTGGATGTATAGTGGAGAAGGATCTGGCGGATGCCCTGAACGAGGGGCGCATAGCCGCGGCTGCGGTGGATGTCATATCACAGGAGCCTATGACAGCGGACAATCCTCTGCTCACGGCTAAGAATATAATCATAACACCTCATATCGCCTGGGCGCCAAAGGAGGTCAGGGAACGTCTGCTCCGTATAGCCGGCGACAATATAGAGGCATTTCTGAATGGAACGCCGGTAAATACAGTATAATGACAGGATAGGAATGACAGATCATATGATAGATCGGAAAGGATAGATCAGAAAAATGGAGAGCAGTTCTTTTGAGGATGTAAACAGGCTGGTGAGGTCTGAGCTGTATGAGCATATGGATCCGGAGTTCGGCAAATATCTGGCCATGAACCTTCCAGGCTGTGGCAATATAATAGGAGTAAGGCTGGATGATTTGAAGGAGATAGCCAGGCAGATAGCGGATATCAACTGGAAGGAGTATCTGAAGCATGCCCCAGATGACACACTGGAGGATGTGGTTATCCAGGGACTTGTCCTCGGATATGCGCAGGGAAAACTGGAGGAGATACTCGCCTATGCCGATGAGTTTGTTCCCAAGATAGACAACTGGTGGGTGTGTGACTCGTTCTGCAGCACATTTGTGGCGGCGTCCATGTACCCGGAGATAGTGTGGGAATTCATCATGAAGTACATGGGAGATTCTGAGCTGAATCCTGCGTGGAGAAAGAAGCAGGAGGAGACGGAGATGCCAGAGGGACAGGGCGGTATCACAGTAGGAACATGGCAGGACATGTCTGATGACTTCAGACTTAGATTTGTGGCTATCATGTTGAAGTGCTACTTTGTGAATGACAAGTACATCGACAAATGTTTGTATGCATTTGAGCATATGCAGGACGGCGGTTACTATGCGAAGGATGGAGTGGCATTTGGCCTGGCGGAAAGTTATTTTGTATTTCCGGACAAGACGGTGGAGTACATAAAAGGCGCACAGTTTGACAGACAGATACTGGAGATGACGAAGAACAAGATAGAGAAGATATACAGGCTGTCGGAGGCGGATGTGAACAGGTTTGCGGAAGTGATAAAGTAGTTGCGGCTGGGCTTGCAGATAGACTGTTATATAACAGAGTAATGAATATAAAGATTAAGAGAAGGACATCATATTTGCAGGAGGAATTCTTATGAAGGATTGGAATGCAGATATGGATGTCCTTTTTGCTTTATTTGGAATTGATAATATGGAAAATGAGTTCGCGGTGGCCATAGCGCTGGCGGTTGTAGCTGTGATGGCTGCGGTATGCTTGATCGTGTGGTCCAGGAGAAGTGGAGGACACGTAGGAATGGATGTAGCTGCCCAGGGAGAAAGCATCCCGGATGAAGTGACAAATCTGTCCGCGGCAAAGGAAGCCAAGGCTGCCGTGGATAGCCGTGATGAGGTAAGGCGGGAGAGGGCTATGGACAATTATTCTGACGGTGGTATTGTAGTTGGTGCCATTGCCGGTGCCCTGGGTGGGGTGGCCAATATATACAGTCTAGGGAGTAGTGATACCAGACTCAGGGTGACGGTGAACGAAGGGGCGCTGGTAGACAGAAAAAGACTGAAGGCCACAGGCGCTCTGGGGATACTTGCAAAGGGCAGGCAGGTGCAGGTGTTCTATGAGGATCAGGTGGAAAGGATCTGCATAGAGCTTGGCAGGTATATAGATGATCATAGGAAAAATAGTACAGAACAGGAGGCTGAGATTGATTATGAAAGAGTGCTTAAGAAAGTGTATGTGCCTGTTGAAGGTGATGTTGTGCGCGTATCTGATATTCATTGCCTACAGAACCTGGGAAACGGGAGTGTCGGCGTGTGTGCGATTCGAGCCACACGGGGAGAAATCCGAGCGCCGTTTGACTGCAAGGCTGGATATAGTAAAACCGGAGAAAAACAGATAGAGTGTACATCAGAGGAGGGGTATGTTGTCAGGATATATCTGATATCAGAGATCGACACCGGATGGCAGAGGTCATTGAAATCTGTTGATATAAGGCTTACATGTGGTGATGGTGAGAAGGTGAGAAAAGGCAGGATGCTTGCGGAGTATCCATATGAGACACTAGCCGGCAGAGGTGAAAATGTATATGCGGTGCTGGAGGTGCATTCCAGTGAAAATGCTGATACAGGTCATTCTGATGGCGCAGACAAAGGATATCAGCTCAAGATAAACAGGAGAGAAAAAGTGAATTATGAATATGTGGCATGCGAGCTTGTCATCTAAACAGCCTGCATGCCATTTATTTATGCTCTGGTTGCTCTCTCTATGATTCCGGCAAGGGTGTCTATGACCATAGCGGCATCCTGATCCTTGTACTTCAGAAAAGTATAGGCACAGCCCTGTACGAACATTGACACCTCAACATTCTTCGCAAGGTCATCTCTGAGTTCAGGACGGACATCATATATCTTCTCCTTGATGAGGGCATCGAGTTTGTTGGTCAGAACTCCGTAACTTCTGTTGTCATCAGGAAAGAGTATGGAGAACAGATGTCCCTGATTGATAAATGCGTTGCACAACTGTCTGCTTGCTTCTGCAGGATTGGTAAGCATATATTCTGGATTTGGAATGTCACCGATCAGAGACAGGAGAGCATCGTTTTCAAGGTATTCTGACAGGTCATATATATCCTGAAAATGCAGATAGAAAGTCTGCTTGCTGATATTGGCCTTTTCTGTGAGTTCCTTCACTGTGATCTTCTCCACAGGTTTGGTGGCACGCAGTTCGATAAATGCGCTGAATAAGCTGTTGCGTGT
This sequence comes from uncultured Coprococcus sp., assembly GCA_934277375.1. Classification (GTDB taxonomy): domain Bacteria; phylum Bacillota; class Clostridia; order Lachnospirales; family Lachnospiraceae; genus Coprococcus. The sequence continues at coordinate 53,406 of CAKQTZ010000004.1, forward strand.
ACGCTGAATCCTTCTGTCCATAAAAGCTCCTTTCTGATCATACTATATAAATATTTAATCTAATTGTCAATAATTGTCTGGAGTAAATTATTTTACTTTTATCAAAAAACGCATATTCATATAGCGGATGTGCAGCGGTATACTGAAAGTAATTTACTACAGTCAAGAATGACTGTGAGGGCTTGGATGATGAGATTAGAATACTAACTTTGTATGGAGGGAAAGTAATGGATTTGTATGAGTTTTATTCGGGAAGGTGCTTTGATGCCTATAATGAGCTCGGTGCACATATTGTGAAGGAGAATGTGGGAAAGAGTAGAAGAAAAGTGGTGACAGGCGTGGATTTTGTGACGTATGCACCGAATGCGGAGTCGGTGACGGTCACAGGCGAGTTCAATTCCTGGGGAGAGACAACCATGAAGAGGTGCTACGACGGCAGCTTTTTCAAGTGTTTTGTGCCGGGGGCAAAAGCCGGGCAGATGTATAAATATAAGATATATCAGAGGGATGGATATTGTGTGGATCACTGTGATCCGTATGGATTCGGCATGGAGCTGAGGCCGGCATTTGCGTCTATAATAAGAGATATGGATGAGTATACATTTGGCGATGCAAGATGGATGAGGACACGAAACGAGTGCAAGGGTGGTCCACTCAATGTGTATGAGATGCATATGGGGTCATGGCACTGCAGGCCGGTGTATGATGAGAATGGAAAACAGCTGACACCGGAAGAAGTCATTGAGGCTGACCGTGTTGCTGAGGGCTGGTATACATACAGAGAGATAGCACCGATGCTTGTGGAATATCTGAAAGAGCAGGGCTACAATTATGTGGAGTTTATGCCGCTTTCTGAGCACCCTTGCGACGAGTCCTGGGGATATCAGAACACGGGATTCTTCAGCCCGACGGCAAGATATGGAACGGCGGATGATCTGAAGTTTCTTATTGACACGCTTCACAAGAATGGCATAGGAGCCATCATGGATTATGTACCTGTGCACTTTGCGCTGGATGGATATGGACTTGCAAAGTATGATGGAACAAACCTGTACGAGCATCCGACCGATGATGTGGGTTACAGCGAGTGGGGCAGTAAGAATTTCATCCACTCCAAGGGAGAGGTTCAGACATTTCTCAAGAGCGCGGCAAATTACTGGCTCACCGAGTATCATTTTGATGGTCTCAGAATGGATGCCATCAGCAGGATAATCTACTGGATGGGCGACGAGTCCAGAGGTGTAAATGACAGGGCTGTCGAGTTTATAAAGGGCCTTAACCAGGGGCTTAAGGACAGACACCCGTCATGTATTCTCTGCGCTGAGGATTCCACGGACTACAAGGGAACCACCAAGGAAGTCAAGTACGGTGGACTGGGATTTGACTACAAATGGGATATGGGCTGGATGAATGATACATTGAACTTCTTCAGGACTCTGCCGTTCTGCAGAGGCGACCAGTATCACAAGTTGACATTCTCCATGATGTATTTCTATAATGAGAGATACATGCTGCCACTCTCGCACGACGAGGTTGTGCATGGCAAGGCCACAATAGCACAGAAGATGGCAGGATCGTACGAGGAGAAATTCCCGAATGCAAAGGCGCTCTATGCCTATATGTATGCACATCCGGGCAAGAAGCTGAACTTCATGGGCAACGAGATAGCCCAGCTCAGAGAGTGGGATGAGAAGCGTGAGCAGGACTGGGATATTCTGAAGTACCCTAACCACGATTCATTTAACAGATATATAAAAGATCTGAACAAGCTCTACATGAAAGAGCCTGCATTGTCCGAGTGGGACGACGATCCGCACGGCTTTGACTGGATACTGTGCGGCAAGGAACAGGACGTTGTATACATATTCCAGAGAGTTGTTGAGGAAAATAAGATAGTCGTGGTCATGAACCTATCAGGAAATACATACAGGGATTATCACTTCAGATACGGAGAGGGCAATTCCATGAAAGTCCTCATGAATACGGACTGGAACAAATACGGCGGCAGTACCAAAGACACCATGAAGAGTATCAAAGGCGTATGCGGCGACTTCGGTTTTGATCTCCCGGCTCTGTCTGTAATGTACTTAAAGCCGGTGGACTAGTAAAAAGGAGAGATTATGATATTAGATGTAAGCAACCTCAGCCATGGATTTGGTGACAGGGCAATATTTGAAAATGTGTCATTCAGACTGCTTGCAGGCGAGCACATAGGGCTTGTCGGCGCAAACGGTGAAGGTAAGTCAACCTTCATGAATATAGTGACGGGCAGTCTTATGCCGGATGAGGGAACAGTGACCTGGGCGAAGAATGTGAAGGTCGGCTATCTGGATCAGCACACGGTCCTTGAGCCGGGCATGACTATAGGCGGGGTGCTTAAGGATGCATTCTCCAGATTGTTTGACATGGAGAAGAGGATAAATGAGATATGTGACAAGCTGGCGGAAGTCACTGACGAAGACGAGATGAACGCACTTCTTGAGGAGATGGGGCTTCTGCAGGATCTTCTGGACAGTCATGACTTCTATATAATAGACTCGAAGGTTGAGGAGGTTGCCAGAGCATTTGACCTGCTGCAGCTGGGACTGGACAAGGATGTAACTGAGCTGTCGGGCGGACAGAGGACCAAGGTGCTGTTGGCGAAGCTTCTTCTTGAGAAGCCGGAGATACTTCTGCTCGACGAGCCTACGAATTACCTTGATGCACACCATATAGAGTGGCTGAGGAGATACCTTCAGGAATACGAGAATGCGTTTATTCTTATATCACATGATATTCCGTTCCTGAATTCGGTTGTAAATATCATATACCATATGGAGAATTGTCAGCTGGGCAGATATGTCGGCGACTATGACAAGTTCCAGGAGGTGTATGCGGTGAAGAAATCCCAGCTTGAGGCTGCGTACAGAAAGCAGCAGCAGGAGATATCTGAGCTGAAGGATTTCGTTGCGAGAAATAAAGCCAGGGTTGCAACAAGAAATATGGCGATGTCCAGACAGAAGAAGCTTGACAAGATGGACGTCATCCAGCTTGAGCGTGAGAAGCCGAAGCCTGAGTTCAACTTCAAGGAGGCAAGAACATCGGGTAAGGTCATATTCGAGACTGACGATCTGGTAATCGGCTACAGCAAGGACAAGCCGCTTTCCAAACCGATGAATCTCCGCATGGAGCGCGGCGACAAGATCGCCATCACGGGAACAAATGGTATAGGAAAGACGACATTTCTGAAGAGCGTTTTGGGGCTTATCCCTGCGATATCAGGTAAGGCACAGCTTGGTGATTATCTGCACATCGGTTACTTTGAGCAGGAGGTCAAGCCGAGTGAGAACACATGTCTGCAGGAGATCTGGGAGGAATTCCCGGGATATACCCAGTATGAAGTACGTGCGGCCCTTGCCAAATGCGGACTTACCACCAAACATATCGAGAGCAAGGTGAAGGTACTCTCAGGTGGCGAGCAGGCGAAGGTGAGACTCTGTAAGCTCATCAACACAGACACAAATGTGCTTCTTCTAGACGAGCCGACAAACCATCTTGATGTTGACGCTAAGGATGAGCTCAAGCGTGCTCTTTCCGAGTACAAGGGTTCTATACTTCTGGTGTGTCATGAGCCGGAGTTCTATGACGGCCTTGTGACAGACGTGTGGAATCTGGAACAGTATACACTCCTTAACTAGGGACGCTTCTTTTGTAACGAGGAGTGTCCCGTGTAATGAAAATATAGGACAGAGGGACGCTCCTCGTTACAAAAGAAGCGTCCCTGATAATAGAAGTTATCTGTTATCTCTAATAGTAATCGGCAACACCTGATTACTATAAAAATAGTATTTTTTTGGTGCGTTAGAAGTATCACTTTTTTTCTTTAAAGCAACATAAGATCTGAAATATATCAATTCACCATTTTTGAACTGATGATCTTCGTCGTCGTAAGGAAAACCGAATAAATATGATTGGCTGTAGCTGCTTTCCCCTGTTGTATTGTAATAGCCAGGTGAATCCCACGTTAGTTCAGGATCTGTTCTAGAGAAGATAACTCCCCAATGTGCTACTTCATATATTTCCTGATATTCTTCAGGAACATTCATTGCCGCATAGATGCAAATAATTCCATTCTCATCAGGATCGTCAATATATGGTTTTCCTGAGATTTTATTATAGCCAACCCAATCCACAAAATTATGAGTTGGTGTATCGGGTATAACAGTGACTGCAATTTTAGTCTTTTTTTCGTTGTATGTAATCGTAATTTCAAAGATTCCATTACTATCAGGATAAACCTTATATGTTGGTGCTTTTACTGTATAATCTGCAATTGTTTCCTTGTTACCATCAGAATAGACCGCATATACTGTGATATTATTCCTAAAATTTGCTTCATCAAATAAATCTCTTTCTTTTAAACTGAAACCGTCAGCCAGAGAGGCTTCGATTTTTTCGAGAACGATAGGCTTGGCGATGACGGGAACAGCAACCTTTGTCTGCTTTTTATCATATGTGATGGTAACGATAAATTTATCATTGTCATCAGGAGAAATAGTGCTGTCTGAAATCTCCACAGTATAATCAGTAATTACTTTTTTGCTGCCATCAGAATAGGTAGCATATACGGTTACGCTATTCCTGAATGCTGTTTCGTCAAATATATCACCTTCATTCAGACTGAAATCATCGGAAAGAGTAGCTTCGAAATTTTCGAGAACGATAGGCTTAGCAATGACAGGAACAGCAACTTTTGTTGATTTACCATTGTAGCTGATAGTTATGACATATGCACCATTACTATCAGGCTTAATTGTTTTGCTTGGAACAGATACCGTGTAATTTGTTATTTCTTTGTCAGTAGAAGATATTGTATTTAAAGTGCTAACTACAATTTTGCTGCGAAATTCATTTTCGTTGAAAGTTAGTCCGTCGGTTAAAGCGGTGATTGAGTTACTTTTAATAACAATGCCCTTAAAAGAATTTACTTTAACATAAGCATATGTAGCTTTATTTCCTGATTGTACTTTAAATCCAATATATCCGGGACGAGCTTTGCTATTTGACCTTACTATTGTTGGGCAATTTACTAACTTGAAATCCTTCGTTGGTATTGTCTCTGCTTTTCCCGTGGCAAAAATGCGTTTTACTGTTAATGAGTTTTTAAAAGCCTTGGAATCAATTCTTTCACTTTCATTTAAAAATTTTAAGCTTGAAGTCGCTTTTATTCCTTTAATAACAGGAATATAGCGGGTAGTGGTATGATTTCCATATTTAATATTTACATAGAAATATCCCTTATACTTCTTTGCCTTCGCATTTGCCGAAACAGTTTTTGAGGCAGATACGGTGTAAGTTGGCAGTTTTAAATACTTATAGCCTTTACCTACTTTGTATTTTGCGTATACCACTGTTTTTTTCTTAAATGATGCTGCATTGAATGTTGCACCATTTTCTAACATTTTGACACTTGAACTTTTCACGTAAATCTTGTTGATCTTGCGAATGGTAAATACCTTATAGGTTGATTTTCCACCATATGTCACTCTGACAGTGAACTTACCTTTGTTTTTTCCGGTTCCGTTCGCTTTAACGTATGATGGCGCTGACACTGTGTATTTTTTAACAGTAGAAATTTTGCCATTTTTCTTTACCTTAACGGTTGCATTTTTCCGGAACGTGGTTTCGCTGAACTTCTGTCCCTCGTATGCATAGTTGATCTTATAGCTGATTGAAACAGCATCAACAGTTGTTGTTTTTGTTGTCTTAGCATATGATGTGACACCATCACCGACGACAACGTATGTTAACACCATTACAAGTGCTAACACAGCAGCCAAAAGCCTCTTGAATAAATGTTTGTTTCCCTTCATAAAGCCCTCTCCTTCCAATTACTTATATAATGATAGCATAGTAATTTTCAGCAAATACGTCAAGGATTATGAGGCAGGAACCCTTGCGTTTCTTTACTTTTGTTCTGGCAATAAAAAGAGCCGGGTGCAAATAAATGTTACTTATCTGCACCTGGCTCCTTATACTTTACTTGACAAACTCTACTGGTTCTTTATTTAATATCATTGCTGCATTTATCTGTCGCCTGCTACTTAGTTTGCAGTTGTTTCTTCAGTCTTTCTATCTCGGCTTTTGCATCCTCAAGTTCGGCCTTGTTTTTGTCAAGCTCAGCCTTGTTTTTGTTCAGCATGGCATCCTTTCTGGCTAAGGCGCTGTCCTTCTCGGCTAAAGCACTGTCCTTCTCGGCTAAAGCGCTGTCCTTTTCGGCTAAGGCACTGTCCTTCTCGGCTAAAGCACTGTCCTTCTCGGCTAAGGCGTCATCCTTCTCCGCCATGGCCTTCTTATCTTCATCTATCTGTTTCTTCATCTCTTCGATCATGTAGTGTACCGTATTCTCATCAAGTATTTTTAATGCTTCTGAAAACATATCGATCACCTCCGCAGGACTATCAAGATAACCTGCCATATCCACAAATATTCCCTCCAGATATGGATAATCCGTTATCAGTTCATCTAGTCTGTCAGTACTATCTACCGATAACAAGGCAAGCCATCCATTAAGCTCATTTATAACTTTCTTATCCATAGAATAGTAACTTTTTTCAAATACGTCAAGTGCTATGAGATAGTAATCCTGGAGCATGTTCAGTTCAATCCCGGTGTCGAATAATGTTGAGCCATGATGAACATACTTGTCCTTATATTCATCCTTGTGCAGCTCTGCCGGGCTCTGTTCAAATATGATTATCGTATATACTTTTTTCAGATCGCTGTATGTGAATTTCTTTCCTTTTTGTTCTCTGACCCGGCTGTATTGGCGCAGAAGGAGATCTGCAGAATAGCATGACATCCTTTGTGCCGGAAAAAGATATGATATCTTTTGTATCTCGACATTGGCAATCGAACCATCTTCAAGTTCGACCACGATATCCATCACGAGAAGTGACGTTCCCTGTAACAGGCTTTCCTCTGCCGGAAGGGCGTATTTTACTTTCATCGTTTTGCCGATCACGCTGCTTATGAATCCCGACAGCCTCTCCGGGTATGCGTCTGGGTTGAACATTTTCTTAAAAAATGGATCATATGTAAGTGGCAAAGTCCTGGTTCCGCACAGGAATCCTGTCAGTCGTTCTTTCAGATCATCCGTGAGACACTTATATCTTCCGTATATATCAGGATCTTTTTGGAGTTCACGTACAACGCTGTCTTTGTTTTTTCTCTTAAATAATGTGCTTATCTCTGCTTTTTCTGCCATAGGCATGGTTCCTCCTTGTAAAAAGTAAGTTTTGTAAAATGGTGAAATTTTCTTAGAATGTCATTATTAAACTATCTTTTTTGAACATCGTTCTTTGAATGTTATTTCGGAATACGCGACTTCTGTAGGTCAGCCCCTTTAGATATGCACATCTGATAAAAGACACATTATCACTGCGGGATATTGTAGTCAACAGCCCAGATTGGGTCTAGAAATATACAGAAACGCAAATGGTCAGCTATATATACAATGTATGGATCCTGCTATTACTTACAACTGCAAAGTTTGGGCTGGATTGTCTGTGGAGTTTCGGCTATACACAAAGTCAAATGAAGCATCGTTTACAAAGAGATATTAATTATTTGTAATATTAAAATGACCAGGAACAAAAGTATTTCTGCTCCTGGATATTTATACTTTATAAAGAAATGCATTGTAATACTGGGATTATATGACAACAATTATATTATATGAAAATACTGGGATTATATGGCATAGCTGATATTTTATGAAGGTATTGGAATTGTATGGTGTTGCTGATGTTTTATGGCAGTACTAATATTCTATGGCAGCACATTGATAACAGGTTTTACATATCTAAGACAACATTTTTTCTTAGAGGTGGTATTAATCTTTATTAGTCGAGGGCAAATATTTTTGCTACGTGAGTAGCATCTGCATGGTGGTTTAAGGTTTCTTTCTGTGGTGGATATAAAGAAACGGGTGAAGATTTTCCTATAATGATATAAGGTTGTTAATTTATGATTTGTATGGAAATTAATGGTATTTTATATAAGCCTAGTAAATTCTTAGTGAATTTCCTCCAAAATAAATACAGGCATCACAACATTTATTGTGATGCCTGTATGCTTATTTACTTTGTTTTACCACATTTTGAACAATATGTCTTGTATTCTGCGTCATGATGAATGGTATGCGACTTTTCAGGAATTGTTTTAGTCGTATACTCAGCATCATGATGAATTGTTTCTGTCTTATATTCAGCATCATGATGTACTGTCTTATAGACAGGAGTTGATGTGTTGTCTGATGCACATGGTCCGTTACCTAAAAAATGACCACGACAATCGTGATCTTTACACCACTGACGACGATCTACATCTGTTACATCGTCACCAGTATCATTCTGAATATCTCTATATCCATCCAGAACCTGCTCATCATAAGCCTCCTTGGTACAAACCTTCTTGGTTTCGTCCCAAGCATCTTTAGTTTTAACTTTTTCAGTTCTAGCAGGTTCGTCGACAACCTTTTCATTCCAGGCAGCCTTAACTTTCTTGGTTTTCCAAGTATGATTTGAAACTGTCACAATGTCACTGGTGTTATTTACATATTTAATTGTTATTTTTGCCTTGCCATGCTTACCCGTGGTAGACACCGTATATGATTTTTTATCTTTAGCTTTTGTAACCTTGGCTATTTTGGTGTTACTACTCTTCACTGACTTAACTTTTAAGCTTGTCTTTACAACCTTTTTTGATCGTGGCTTAACGTTAAGCGTATGACTTCTGGTTATGTTGCAGACTATCTTTTTCTGATCCTTCGTCACAACGACAAACCTCGTCTTGCCGTTTCTGACTCCGGTGATGCGAACTTTTTTGTCTGTAACTTTCTTCATACGCACCGCGCTCTGGCTTCCAAAGCTGATCTTCACGATACCCGCTGAGAATGTCAATGTACGGATTTCTTTGCCTGCCAAGGTATAATTCACTGTCTTGGCTTCTTTGTACAAAATCTTCTTTGAAGCCGTGGCTGCATTTGCCGTAAGTGTTGGTACAAGCGAAACAGCCATAACCAAAGCCATGACCATAGCCATAAGGCTGACTAATATTCTTTTTCTTTCCCTTTTCATAAAACCCTCCTATAGTAAAAAAATTTGAAACTATGCTGTCATTATATCAACCTTTATTATGTATGTAAAGTTAACCGTACACATGAAATTTCGGAGTATCCTCGTACGGGGCTTTTTGCGAGTAATATTTGACTAAGGGAAGTGCTTATATTATTCTATATAGGATGGTTCAACAAGGTAAAGTGATAAAGACAAATGCGCTTTTGTGCAGAAATAGAGAGAAGGCTGTTTAGTTACAATGAGAGCGATAGTTACAGGAAATGAGAATAAGACGAAGGGCATGCAATGGTTCTGGAGGTGGCTATTCTATATATTGGGGCTGGCTACCCTGGCGCTGGGGCTGATACTCAACACCAAGGCGCAGCTCGGCGTGTCACCAATTATATCGGTAGCATATAGCACCTCGGTGATAGCAGGGTGGAACTTTGGAAATGCGACGCTGGTATTGTATGTGCTGTTCGTAATCGCTGAATTTATACTTAAGGGAAAGAACCGCCAGTGGATAGATGTGTTCCAGATCGTTCTGAGCATACTGTTCACCAGAGTTATCAATATATTTGACAGGTACATAAATATAGATGTGACATACATGTGGCAGAAGCTCCTGGTGCTCCTTGCGGCTATCATATGCACAGGAATCGGGGCTGCCGTGTCGGTAAATATGAAATTTGTTCCGAACCCTGGGGATGGAATCGTGGCGGCGGTTGCCGACAGGATACACAAGAAGATGGGAATTACGAAAAATATATTCGATGTGGGCTGCATCATCTGTACAGTCATCATCAGCCTTGTGTTTGAGCGCAAGCTGGTCGGAATAGGCATAGGAACCATCTGCGCGATGATACTGGTTGGAAGAGTCATCGCACTGTTCAACCATTTCCTGCTCATTCCAATGGCAAATATGACCGGACTTGCGGTTCCGGATCAGTACCTCGATGCTGTCCAGCTTGAGGAAGTGGATGAGGAGAGACGGACTGCAGAATCGTAGAATAGATACATTTGCACAAAATGTACTGTATAAGCGTACGGATATAAACATAGGTGAAAAAAATAATATTAGGATGGAGATGTTAGATGAATATACTTGAGAGTTTAAAGGATAAATTACTTGTTGCAGATGGAGCATTTGGAACCTGTTATGTGGGAATGTACGGAGAGCAGGGAACTGTCGCCCCTGAGCTTGCAAATATGCGCCATCCAGAGCGTGTACTAGAGATCCATAAAGAGTATGTGAAGGCTGGAGCCGGACTTATAAGAACCAACACATTTGCGGCAAATACTGCCAGTCTGGATGCAGATATGGATTATGTTATTTCAAATGTGCGTGCGGCAGTGAAGCTTGCGAAAAGGGCTGCAGGAGATTCTATGGGCGAAGGCTGCGCAGGAATAGATGGAGCCGTTAAGACTGAGAACGACGTTGCTGGAACAGCTCATAAAAAAGTCTATATAGCTGGAGATATAGGCCCGATTCCTGCGGATGCCGGACTCACACTGAATGAAAGGGTGTTACAGTATAAGCTGCTGGGTGAGGCGATGCAGGATATGGGGGTGGACATCATCTGGTTTGAGACATTTCCTGAATTCAATGTGCTTGAACCGGTGGTTAAGCATCTGAAGGCAAGAAAGGACATGCCGGTTATGATATCGTTCTGTGTGAACCAGTTTGGATACAGCAACTGCGGATTCTCGGCAAGGGCACTTCTTTCCCAAGTGGCTGAGAATCCTGATGTGGATTGTGTAGGATTCAACTGTGGAGTTGGTCCATACCATATGCTTCAGCTCCTGAAAAAACTGGACGTGGACTGTGGAAAGCCGGTATCAATCATGCCAAATGCGGGATACCCGAAGTTTACACAGAGCAGACTGGTGTTCAATGACAACAAAGAGGGATTCATCGACAAGATACAGGACATAGCGGCGCTTGGCGCAGATATCATAGGCGGTTGCTGCGGAACAAATCCTGAGTACATACATCAGATCACGGAGCGGGTGAAAAATGGAGATATTGCGAAGACTGTCAAGGTTCATGTGGAAAAGCAGCAGCCTGATAATGCACCGAAAGACAATTTCCTTAAAGGCCGCCTGGAGCGCGGCGGGGCAGATGCAAAGAATGCTGGCGGACACAAGCTTATAGCAGTGGAGCTTGCTCCTCCGGTGGATGTCAACGATCAGAAGCTGCTTGATGCAGCCCATATACTTAAACGGTCACATGTGGACGTGGTGACATTTCCTGATTCACCATCGGGAAGAACCAGAGCGGATTCCATACTCATGGCGGAGAAAGTGCATAAGGAGACAGGACTCAGAGTTATGCCTCACCTGTGCTGCCGCGATAAGAATGCCATAGCTATAAGGGGAAGTGTGCTCGGAGCACAGCTTAACGGCATAAAGGATTTCCTTGTCATAACAGGTGACCCCGTTCCGGTAATGTTCAGACAGACGACCAGAAGTGTGTTCAACTTTGACTCGGTTGGAATGATGAAGCTGCTTCAGACTATGAATGAAGAGGTGTTTGTCGGAGATAAGATCACCTATGGCGGGGCGATAAACCAGAACAGAATGAACACGAAGTTTGAGATCGCTCGAATAAAGAGGAAGATGGAAGCCGGGGCTGAGTTCTTCCTGACACAGCCTGTGTTCTCCAGAGAGCAGGCACGGATACTCAGAGACATGAAGAAAGATACCGGCGCGACAATACTTGTGGGCATCATGCCGCTTGTCAGCAGGAGAAATGCCTTGTTCATGAAGAACGAGATGGCGGGCATAGAGATTCCGGACGAGATCATAGAGAGATATGGTGAAAATGCCACAAGGCAGGAGGGCGAGGACTGCGGTATACAGATTGCCAGAGAGATACTTGAGTATACGGCGGACTTTGCGGATGGATATTATTTCTCGTTCCCGTTCAACAGGGTACATATGCTGGCACATATCGTTGACTAAAATGTGAGTCAAGGTTATTATGGAATAAGCGGTGTTGCCCGGGAAAACAGGGATTCCGGAGCAGCGCTATATAGGAGAGGCACTGTTATATACGCAGTGGATAAAATACAGGATGCGCGGGTGCGCAGAAAGGAACAGACATGGATTACAATAGTTTAAGTCTTAAGATGCATGAGGAGCACAAGGGTAAGGTAGAGGTAGTGTCCAAGGTAGCAGTAAAGAACAGAGATGATCTGAGCACAGCTTATACACCGGGCGTTGCAGAGCCTTGCAGAAAGATCCGTGACAATAAGGCTGACGTATACAAATATACATGCAAGGGCAACATGGTTGCCGTGGTATCAGATGGAACAGCGGTTCTCGGCCTTGGAGATATAGGCCCTGAGGCAGCGATACCTGTTATGGAGGGAAAATCCATACTCTTCAAGGAGTTTGGCGGAGTTGACGCATTTCCTATATGCCTTGACACAAAGGATGTTGATGAGATCGTTGAGACAGTAAAGCGTATCGCTCCTGTATTTGGCGGAATCAATCTGGAGGATATATCAGCTCCAAGATGCTTTGAGATAGAGAGAAGACTCAAGGAGGAGCTGGACATTCCTGTATTCCATGATGATCAGCACGGTACAGCTATCGTTGTGTCAGCAGGACTTATCAATGCTTTAAAGCTTGTCGGCAAGCCATTTGGCGAGGCAGATGTAGTTATCAACGGAGCAGGTTCAGCAGGTATATCCATATGTAAGCTTCTGCTTCAGCTCGGTATAGGCAATGTGGTTCTCGTTGACAGGCAGGGTGCTCTGTGTCCTGGACAGGACTGGATGAATCCGGCACAGGCAGAGATGGCAGAGATTACAAATAAGGACAGACAGACAGGCCCTCTTGCCGAGATCATGAAGGGCAAGGATGTGTTTGTCGGAGTTTCAGCTCCGAATATCGTGACAGCAGAGATGGTTGCATCCATGGCGGCAGATCCTATAGTATTCGCCATGGCAAACCCTACACCAGAGATCATGCCTGAGGAGGCTGCAAAGGGCGGAGTCAGAGTAATGGCGACAGGCCGTTCAGATTATCCAAACCAGATCAACAACGTTCTCGTGTTCCCTGGTATATTCAGAGGTGCTCTGGATGCCAAGGCAACAGGCATAACTGAGGAGATGAAGATGGCAGCAGCCAAGGCTATCGCATCAATCGTCACAGATGAGGAGCTCAAGGAGGATTACATCATTCCTGGAGCATTTGACGAGAGGGTAGCCAAGGTGGTAGCAAAGGCTGTGGCAGATGAAGCGATTAAGCTTGGAATCACCAAATAAGTGCGCTGAAGAAGGATAAGAAGAGTTAGTAAATATATGTACTAAAAACCGCATTTTATGACAAATGTCGTCATGGGATGCGGTTTTTAATTGTCAATAATTGATGTAAAGTAATCTTGATGTTCGAGGGGAACAGAGAGGGAGGATCAAAATGAACAGCGTAATAGTTGGACAGCGCATAAGAGATGCGCGCAAATTATTAAAACTCACACAGGAGGAGCTTGGACAACAGGTGTGTGCTGATGGAAAGTACATAAGCAGACTTGAGAATGGAAAAAGTCTGCCTAGCCTTAAAAAACTGGTTCAGTTGGCCAGGGTACTGGACCAGACATGTGACTATTTTGTATGGGATATCGATGACATGGCAGATGGATGCGATTATATATCCGCGGATTCGACCATGCATGATGAAGACGGTGTGGAGATATGGAGGGAGTATGCTTAGGGTTGCAGTGTACAGCAATGATACAGCGGCTGGCATGATGATCCGTAGATACCTGGACAGACTGTCGGAATATGGAGAGCTTTTCTGCATGGCAGAGTACTATACCTCGGTGGGGGATATCATGTGTGATATGACAGACAGACGTACAGTGGATGCTGTCATAATATACCGCGACTGGGATGCTGCCCGGATGATCTGCTCGTCTGGGCTGTGTGTGGACGTGATCATGGTAGCAGCCGGGATAAGCAGGAAATTGTATGATATTCAGCCGTGTTTTATCATGTATGAGCCGGTCGCATTTAAGACATTCAGAAAGCTCCTGTTGTCGGTCTCGGGAGGGACTCGCAGGTATCCAGGATTTGCATTTCAGTTTGGCAGGACAAGGTACCGGTTGAGTGTTCATGATATTATGTATTTTGAGAGTGACAGAAGACTGATAAACATACAATGTTCTATCGGAAGATACAGTTTCTATGGCAATATAGGAGAACTTGAGAGACGGCTCAGCGTTGCGGAGAGATATTTCGTCAGGGTACAGAGTTCATATATTGTCAATCTGGAATATGTAACGAAATGTGCATCGTGTAAGGTTATGATGTCGGATGGAATTGAGATCAACATCAGCGCGGCCAGGCGCGCTGATGTGAAAAATCTGTATAATAATTTTGTGGAAGAAACTAGATGTATTTAAGCAGATCTATATTGAGACGTCCCTTTCTGGTGACGGTTCCCGTTTCTATAAATTCGTATTTGCCATATCCCCTTATAGAAAATATATCTCCATTTTTTAACTGATAACTGCTGTTTTCATATATCCGGCCGCCAAGGGATATTTTCTTTTCCCTGAAGAGGACTGCAGTGGAGCTTCTGGACAGGTTGGTTATAGCAGCGATCACGGCATCAATTCGCGCGGATGCAGCTATAATATGAAGGGGTTCTTTTTTTATCTTTATCTCATCAAGTTCATTTGACCCACACAGTGTACATCTGACGCTGGTGTGTTTGATCCTGGTGAGATTCTCTATGATGTAGTCGGCGATAGAATCAATACAGAATATGTATGCTGTGGTATGTTTGCCTGAGTTCTCTGATTCTGTTACAAGTATATCGCCGATCATCTCGCGCTCCAGTCCGAGGTTCATAAGCGCTCCAAGAAAATCCCTGTGGTTGAGGTCGTCGGAGAATTTGTCGAGAAGGGCGGATGCCTTTATAACCGATATTGGGAATTCGGGTGGATATCCAAAGCCCATCTCATCTCCAAACGCAATAATGACACGCTCACATGACTCTCTGCCACCGTAGATTCTATATCCTGCAAATGATAATTCGTTCAGACAGGAGAAAAACACTTCAATATCAGTTGCACTCAAAAAATTTGTGTATGTATATCTGTTCTGGCGATAGGACTGGTTTGCCAGGTCCTTTAGATGTCCTTTTATTATCTCATTGTCATTCATTGTGTATTCCTCCGGATCATTGGTGAATTAATTATATTATAACAAGGCAGCTTAATGAAGTGACATATTGAACAATTAAATAATCATACAAGAAAAAAACAATCATTTATCATTCAAAAAAAGTAAAAAAAACATAGAAATGTGCAGACGTTGATAAATTGCCACAAAAAAGTTCTTTTATTTTATCAAATATTGCGTATTTACAATTATAAAGTGTTTTGATAGTATATGGGCATGACAAGGAGATGAGTTGAAAACAGTACATCTTCTTAGCTAAAGAAACAGGAAGCACGCTGATGCGTGTGAAAGCCATCATGCCGATGCATGGTGACAGACATTGACAATCACTAATATTTTGATAGACGGAGGGTTCCCTTAGCACGAAATTCGTAGAAATCCCTTTATACGATGTAATGTAACCCCATAACCCCAAACCCCAAAACATAGGAATCCTCCACTCCCCCCTTCTTAATACCTCATCGCTTATGGCGATGAGGTATTTTTAGTGTGCGCCTGGCGACACATATTTCTAACGGGTTGAAGTTCCGAATCCGTCTGGTAGTGGGAAAGATATAGCCGAAGGCAAAGGTGTCCATCGTGAGGTGAAATCTGAAGGAAACTGGATGTGGAACAGACTAACCTACGGCCAAATATAATACTGAGATTCTAAATGATGGATCTTGATCTTGCAAATATGAAAAGACATCTGGTAAAGAGGGCATATTGGCATATGCATTTCTGCTCAGGAGATGATGGTTTATATCCAGGGGTGAGGTTGTGTACATAATCTATGGATTTTGAGATGGTATCAGGGGGAGTGTTATCATGCTCATTGTTAAAAAGCATATTTTTGTAGTTTCTAAGAAAAGAATATATCTCCATGTCAATATATGGCAGAGACGTTGACTGAAGACCTGTGATCAGCATGTTTATGCACTTGATTGCAGAACAGACAGTCAGGCTTATATTGTTATCGTTGAAAAGCACTGTTTCCGGGACGAAAAAAACGGAATGTGAAAATTTCTGGGATCCGTAGACTGAAACTACCTTCTGCATTGCCGGAGGATTGAATGAAAAATGGTTTTTGTGGTTTTCGATGAGAAACACAGCTTTCGCCCGCTTGTTTCTGACAATTGCAGCCCTTCGTTCTTCTATATAAAATTTTAATTCGATGAGCATAAAATAAATATCTGTTGGAGAGTAGCAATGAAGATTGTTTAAGAAATCATCTCCGTGGATCATTGTGTTAAAAAAGTTATCAGCAGCCGAAAAGCTTTTTATTATATCTATAGAACCTGTTGAGTTGAAATGTTTTACAAAGTCTGGTGTAGCTGGCTCAAAACGGGTTTCATTGTCTATGAGTGTTATGTATGAACCAAGAAAATTTAGCCTTTCTTCGTCCGAAAGAGACATGCCGTTGAGTAAGTAATAGTCTGTATCGGGAATGACATGTCGGATTACTCCGGGATACATAAGTGAGTCAGTCATTTTTGTTCTCCTTTCAATCTGTCTGTATAAAATGGTAGCACTTTAACGTGATAAGTGGTAGGATAATCCATGGTAGAAAATTCTACTGTCAGTACAATCGATTGGGTATGTATACTGCAAGGCCTCATTATGTGGTGGTTTTGACAGGAAAATGATCTGAGAATGAACTGACTACTGATGAGGAGGAGAGAAAATAATATGGAGGACTACTACAGAAAAAAAGTTCCTTATGAGTCTGTCCGAGGAGACAGCATAGGGTATAACATGCGTGATATACGTAAAAACAGAAGGACATCTGAGTTTACGGTTAAGTATGTTGTATCGGAGATCAACAGACTGCTCCCGGAGGGGCAGCAGATAACGGAGGGGCTGTACTATAAATGGGAGAGTGAGGAGCGTACGCCCACAGCCAGACACATACCGTTGATAGCACAGGTGCTTGGAGTATCAGAGGCTGCTCTGTTTCACTGGCAGAGAAGAAAAAAGATTATGGATATGGACGGATTTGACAGGCTGATAGAGGGGATACTGGCTCTGGGAGATCAGAAAATGATGGATATAGCGTGGCTGGCATCAGGATGGGACGGAGATTTTAAGGCACTTGTCGAGTTTGATATGCTCTATGCCAGCATGCCCGTTGAGGACAGGCGTGATGTGGCATCGTTTGGAATCAGGCTGTATGATGTGTGCAGAAAGGAAAACAGGCTGAATAAGAATATTCTGGATGCAGATTTTTCATATCTTCAACAGGCACTCAGAGACATGTGGCTGGATAAGTGACAATAATTGCACAAAATATGAATATGTCTTTGTGATGTGCTGCAAATTGAACAAATAAATATCTGAAAAACAAATTTAATATTGACTTTTGCACAAAAAAAGAGCTATTATACATAGAGAACAACCGTTTGCGCAGAACGGAGGCGTATGACGTGAAGATGTAAGCAGAAGGAGACTTGTATATATGGATACCAGAATGTCCGGACAGGATAAAGATATTGTAAAAGGAGAAAGTGCTTCTGGCGGAACTGAGAATAGTAAGATGACCATTGCGGATGTCGCAGAAGCGTTGAATATATCGAAGACTACAGTTTCCAGGGCAATCTCGGGAAAAGGCAGGATCGGTGCCGAGACAAGGCGCAGGGTTCTTGAGTATATAGAAGAGCATAATTATAAGCCGAGTGTCATAGCTAAGGGGCTTGCTCAGTCGAAATCGTACAATATAGGCTGGGTAATGCCGAGCGATTATAATGTTGTGGATCTGCCATTTTTCCAGAAATGTCTCATGGGTCTGCTGGAGATGGCTGCACCGGTTGATTATGATGTACTTGTGTGTACAGTATCACCGGATGATATGAGCCAGTTGGAGCGGGTTGTGGAGAACCACAAGGTGGATGGCGTGGTACTGGGAAGAACTCTGGTGAATGATGCGCCGGCGGCATACTTGAAGGAAAAAGGTGTGCCATTTGTGGTTGTGGGAAGCATGGACGATGATGATGTTATACAGATAGATCATGATCACAGGAGTGCGTGCCGTGAACTGACATCTATACTGTTGGCAAAAGGAATGACAAGGCTGGCACTTATGGGTGGTAATAAGAACCATGTTGTAACGCTTAACAGATACAAGGGTTATCTCGATGCCATGGAAGAGATGGATGCTGGAGTTGACAACAGTCTGGTGTATTTTGACATAGACAATTCTGTTCTGTGTGAACATGCGGTGGAGGAAGTGGTAAAGCAGAATGCAGAATGTATATTGTGCATGGATGATGGAATATGTATGAATGTTCTGAATGTACTTGATAAAATGAAGATCAAGGTGCCGGGTGATGTAAAGGTGGCTTCATTTTATAACAGCTCCCTTCTGAACAATTATCAGCCTGCTATAACATCACTTCAGTTTGATCCAAGGGAATTGGGAATGGTTGCGTGCAAGCTGCTGGTTGATTATATAGAAGGCAATCAGGTCAAGAACAAGACATATCTTGGATATGAGCTGAGATTGAAAGAATCTACAAAATAGAAAATATACAACACATGATCAAGAGAGTTGATATGAGTGCATAACTAACTATAGTGCATAAGCTTTACAATATACAATAATGAAGCGGCTTTGGGGCTATTTACCCTGAGCCGCTTCATTTTTTTATAAGATGAAACAAATAATAATTGCGCAAAAATGCGCAAAAACGAGTAATAATATACACCGTACGGATGCGGCATTTATATGTAAAATTATTGCCATTATCAATAGTTGACAAAAAAACAAAGGCACTGATATACAACGCAAACGCGTGCGCATAAAAATACGGATGTGGAAACGTTTCTCAAAAAACAAGTTGTGCAATATGTATATTTTTTTATTTTAAAAGTTATTTCAATTAGTAGTTGACAACAATAAATATAACTGATAATATATAACTACAAAGAACAACCGATTGCGCACGGGAAACGAAGTAGAGCAACTAATTATTCTTATTATTTAAGAGGAGGACATAAGAATGAGAAAGAAAGTTTTATCATTAACACTTGTTGCTGCAATGATGGCAGGATGCCTTGCAGGATGTGGCAACGCAGATTCAAAGGACGAAGGAACAACAGCAGCTGCTGGTGACAGCACAACACAGGGTGCAGCATCAGATGATGCTATTCAGAACTTAATTGATGCAACAACAGGAACTGTAGATCTGTCAGTATGGGCTTCTGAGGAAGATCAGGATCTCACAACACAGGTTATTGAAGAATTCAAGAAAAA
The DNA here is from genome assembly GCA_934277375.1 of uncultured Coprococcus sp. GTDB lineage: Bacteria > Bacillota > Clostridia > Lachnospirales > Lachnospiraceae > Coprococcus. The sequence goes on from CAKQTZ010000004.1 coordinate 72,926, forward strand.
GTATTCAGATGTTGATTTCAACATTACACTCGGAGCTGAGTCAGAGTCAAAGGCAAAGGATGACATCCTGGTAGACGTTGAGGCTGCTCCTGATGTATTTGCATTTGCTGATGACCAGATCAATGAGCTGGTTAAGGCTGGCGCACTTCAGCCGGTACAGGCTACATATACTTTTGATGTTGCAAACGAGAATGTGGCAGCTTCTATAGAGGCAGCTTCTGTTGATGGAACATTATATGCATATCCAATGACAGCAGACAATGGATACTTCATGTTCTATGATTCATCAGTATTCACAGAGGATGATGTTCAGTCATTGGATGCTATGATCGCGGCAGCAAAGAAGGCAAACAAGAAGATTGCTATGAACGTATCAGATGCCTGGTATGTATACTCATTCTTCCAGGGGGCAGGTCTTGACCTTACTCTTAACGATGACGGACTTACAAACACATGTACCTGGAATCAGGCAGGTGGTACAGATGTAGCTCAGGCAATTCTTGATCTCTTCAAGACTGGCGTATTTGTAGATATGGATGATCCTACACAGGCAACAGCAATCGCTGAGGGTACAATCTGTGCAGCAGTTAACGGAACATGGAGAGCAGCAGACGCTGAGGCAGCATGGGGCGAGAACTATTCAGCAGCTAAGCTTCCTACATACACAGTTGCAGGCAAGCAGGTTCAGATGGCTTCATTCTCAGGATGCAAGCTTGTAGGTGTAAACCCACATTCAAAGAACGTAGGCTGGTCAATGCTTCTTGCTGAGTATCTTACATCAGAGGATACACAGGTTACAAGATTTAAGCAGAGAGGTCTTGGTCCTTCAAACATCAACGCTTCAGAGTCAGAGGAAGTTAAGGCTGACCCAGCTATATCTGCTCTTGCAGCTCAGGCAGCATACGCAACACCACAGCGTGTAGGTGGTAACTACTGGACACCAGCTGAGACACTTGGTTCAATCCTTGCCCAGGGCAATCCGGACGGAACAGATCTTCAGAAGCTTCTCGACAACGCTGTAGAAGGAATTGAGGCACCTGTATCACAGGAGTAATCTCAATTAAGGAGTACTTTGAATAATATTTATAGGTTATAATGAGAATGCCTCATATGTCATCCGTGGCATATGGGGCATTTATAAAAAAGAGAGGAGCTTTTTCATGAAGAAAATATCAGGATTCTTTAAAGCGATAGGAAGATACTTCAAGAATTTTGGTGTTGCTTTTGCAAAAGGTGATATATGGGTTAAGCTCTCTGCGGTTATCATGGGCGCAGGTTACTTCGCAAGAAAGCAGATAGTCAATGGCTTGATCATGCTCGTCGTTGAGGCTGCGTTCGTGTTGATGTGCGTAGGCTATGCGGCACCAAACCTTGCAAAGTTCGGAACTCTTGGAACTGTAAAGTTTGAGCAGGTATTTGATCCACTCACCATGCAGACAACTACTAACAATTACGACAATTCTTTCCAGATCCTTCTCAATTCAGTTGTTGCCTTGTTCATTATCCTTGTATTTGTGCTTTTCTACATTCACAATATCAAGACAGTGTACAAGCTTCAGCAGATGAAGGAAAATGGAGAACATATAAATACATTCAAGGAAGATATGAAGGCACTCTTCAACGAGAAGTTCCACATAACACTTCTCACACTTCCGACACTTGGTGTAGTCATAATGAATATTCTGCCGATACTTATTCTTATAGCGGTGGCATTTACCAATTATGACCAGCAGCACCTTCCACCAAACTCACTGTTTACATGGGTGGGCTTCAAGAACTTTGCAAGCCTGTTCTCGAACAGCATGACAGTTACATTTGGATATTCATTCAGAAAGGTTCTTGGCTGGACACTTGTATGGGCGGTCATGGCAACATTTACCACATTCATAGGCGGTATCCTTCTTGCCAAGGCGATCAATTCCAAGACAACCAAGCTTCCAAAGATGTGGAGAACACTTTTTATCATATCAATAGCAGTTCCACAGTTCGTAACACTGCTTTTGGTTAGAAACTTCTTCGCTGATTCCGGTATTGTGAACACTATCTGTTCAAGTATCGGTATCACAGACCTGCTTAAGCATGCGGGGCTTGTCAGTGAGCATCTTACATATATACCGTTCCTGACCGATCCTCACTGGGCAAAGGTAATGATCATTCTCATCAATATCTGGGTAGGTGTTCCATACCAGATGCTGATCGCAACAGGTGTTCTGATGAACATACCTACAGATCAGATTGAGAGTGCAAAGATCGATGGAGCAACAAATTTCCAGGTGTTCTGGAAGATCACAATGCCATATATCCTGTTCATCCAGGGTCCGGCACTTATAACAGACTTTGTAAAGAATATCAACAACTTCAACGTAATCTATCTGCTCACACAGGATGTATTCGTCACACAGAATCAGGCTCTTGCCAATTCGCATGCGAAGGAAGTTGACCTTCTTGTTACATGGTTGTTCAGACTTACAAATGAATACTACGACTACAAGATGGCATCTGTTATCGGTATCATAGTATTTATCATATGTGCAGCATTTACACTTATATCATTCTCAAGAATGATTGCAGGAGATAAAGAGGAGGAGTACCAGTAATGAAGAAAACAATAGGTTCAATCTTTAAACATATCGTATTACTTGTCCTCGCGGTTATCTGGCTGGTTCCGATCATCTGGCTGGTTGTCACTTCATTCAGCGGATATAAGGGGATCAATACAGCGCATTTCTTCCCAACGAGCTGGTCTATGGACAACTTTGTTCAGCTGCTTACAAGACCTGACTCGGTTGTGCAGTATGTGTCATGGTTCAAGAATACACTTATCATTGCAGTATTTACATGTATTATCTCTACGATATTTGTAATTATGGTCAGCTATGCGATGAGCTGCCTGAGATTCAACGGCAGAAAACAGATCATGAGTGCGTCACTTATACTGAATATGTTCCCTGGCCCGCTTCTCATGATAGCAATTTACTTTATTCTGAAGATGCTGGGACTTACAAACAGCCATTTCGGTATGATCATAGTTTACTCAGCAGGATCAGGACTTGGATTCCTCATCATGAAGGGATTCATGGACACAATACCTATGTCACTTAAGGAGGCTGCCAGACTTGAGGGTGCTTCAGAGGCAACGATATTCCTGAAGGTCATCCTTCCTCTGTGTAAGCCGATCGTAGTGTATCAGGTAATCAGTTCTTTCCTTATTCCTTGGGGCGATTTCGTGTTCGCAAAGCTTATGCTCAACTCAGGAGTTTCAAAGGACTGGACAGTAGCTATAGGTCTTTACAATATGCTTGAGAAATCACTGGTCAACAAATACTTCTCAGTATTCTGTGCCGGCGGTATCGTGGTAGCTATCCCTATCTCAATACTGTTCGTCATCATGCAGAAGTATTATGTAGAGGGCGTGACTGGCGGTTCTGTAAAGGGTTAAGGCGGACGGACGCCGCTTGGAAAGGACGGACGCCACAGCGGAGGTGTCCTGATATATTCAGAGGTCGTTCGCACTCGACTTCGGACGTAGCGGACACTAAGCTCAGGCTTAGGGCCTTCGCTAAGTGCCGACGTCCTCGTATTCCTCTGAATACATGCAGGACACTCCGCTGTGGCTGAGACCGTCAGAATCTACAGGCGGCGGCCTGAGAGAAATGAGAAAATTTATTTGGAGCAGGTGTCTGCGTTACCGGATGGACCACAGATGGATGGTGGTGTGGATGCCTGCTATAATTAGCCCTAAAATAGGGCTGACAGGATGAAAAATGAGGATATTGTCACTTATTTGGGGACGATTATCTTTAGATCAAAAGGTTACAACATATACGAAATAGGAGATTTAAGATATGGAGAATACATTTATTGTAAACATTATCCATCGTCCTGAGATGGTTCCTGAGTATGCCGAGAAGGTTACAGGCCATGGCCAGGCAGAGGATATCGGAAGAAAAGCTCTCCTCACAGAGTCACTGGATATTTTTAAGTTCCAGCAGGAGACAGCTCACAAGAACGGACTCAAGACTACTATTCAGATGACATATGCCAGCCTTTTTAACGAGGAGGCTGTATCACTTGCCAAGGAGCATCATGAGAAGTATGGAGATGAGATAGCGCTCTCACTTCTCGGACTTCCTTGCACAGAGTTCAGAGAGAAGTACAAGACAAAGGACTTCTGTATCTGGATGTTCTCAATGGAGGACAAGAAGAATATCGTTGATGACGTATTTGGTAAGTTCCATGATATATTTGGTTTCTATCCGGTATCGACAGGTTCATACTATATGGACGCTGAGCTTACAAACTACATCAAGGAAAAGTACCCATCGGTCAAGTGTGCGGTTGCAACATGCTGGGAGGAGGGCCCTAAGGCTTACCACACATGCAACAACTCATGGTACACACTGTTCGATGGTGGCCCATGGAATCCGTGGATACCTTCAAAGCAGAACACACATGCACCTGCAGCAAATGAGGCAGAGGACAGCGGAATCGTTGCTATCCCTCATCTTTCAAGAGATCTGCTGGCATGTTATGATGGAAATGGTTCTAACTTCGGTACACACCCACAGAACGTTCTGCGTGGAATGATCTATGACAGCAAGACATGGGAGTACCCATATCTGTACAACCTTATCGACCAGTATCGTCATCTGGCTAAGTTTAACAACGGATATTCATACAACATGATGTTCGTTGGACCGGGCTGGCTGAACAAGATGGGACGCTGGGAGGCTCCATATGAGCTGCTCAAGAAGAGTTACGAGGACGGAATGAAGTACTACGGCGATCTGAAGAAGGAAGGCAAATGCGTTGACATGACAATGGCTGAATTTGCTGACTTCTACAGAGAGAACAAGACATACGAGGAGCCTGAGTGTGCTCTTTGGAAGGATATACTGTACGGATCAGACAAGCAGATCTTCTGGTACTGCGATCCATACATGAGAGCCCAGATCAACATGGATCAGGGCGGTGCGATCGTTGACCTCAGACCATATGCAGCAAAGCTTAACTGGCCTGTAGGTATCGGAACTCCACACGTTCAGGATGCCTCATATCCATTCCTGATCCAGGAGAAGTACAGAGCGGGATATTTCACACACTATGCTGGAGAAGGTACTGTGAGAAGTGCCAAGATCAGCTACAATGGTGAGGAGGTTGATCTCTGTCTGTGCAGAACAAAGGCAACATTCTCACAGGAGGGCAGCACAAGAATCCTTACACTTGACCCGGTTGATATCGAGTTCTACGATTTGACAGTTAAACTTCAGACGAAGATATACTTTGAGGAGGGTTCATCCAAGATAAGACATGAGAGAACTATCCTCGAGATGAGCAACCCTGATGCAGAGGTTGAGATCAATGAGTACATGGTGGCATGCTACGGTACAACAGAGTATCCTGAGGACATGACAGGAATCACTCTCACAGCAAAGAATGCTTCAGAGAGCAAGTCACTCACATATGAGTACAAGTGCAGAGAAGAGGATCTCGCAGGTGCCGATGAGGTATCAGCAGTTATACCTGCAATAGAGACAAAGGCTGCTATGGGAGCATCAGGCAGCGATGCAACAGGATATTTCAAAGAGGGATATGCGTTCTCACCAATGTTCACTCTTGGCTATACAAAGACACTTAAGGATAAGGAGGTATTTTCAACATGGCTCAGTCTGGAAAAGGCAAATTAAATTACAGATGTCCAATGTGTTTCATGAGAGATCTGGATATAGATATGTTCTATGATAAGGACAAGAAGGAATACTACTGTATCCGTTGTCAGTATGTTGGACCAGAGGAGGATGTTCTGGCAAAGAACGAACTTATCAGAATAAAGTACGGAAGAATGTATGACAGGATTACATTTGACGACTAGGTGACAGGTGTCACCTAGATAGACGGCCGCCGACAGATGAAGATGAACTGATACATCAGGAGTATGTTGTAAAAGACGTTGGAGTATACAGAACATTTTTATTCGGCGGCTGTTCTTGGTTATAACAGGCAGTAAAATAAATGCAGGTGAAGGAGACAAAAATATGGCAGATTATATAAAGGGCGTGGATCTCTCCGCTGTTGCCGAGGTTGAAGAGCTGGGTGCAAAATATTATGACAATGGTGTGCAGGGAGATATATTTGACATACTGAAGAACTATGGTGTGAATTCTGTGAGACTTCGTCTGTGGAATGATCCGTACACGGAGGACGGCGTACCTTATGGCGCGGGCACAAATGACCTTGAGGTATACAAGAAACTCGCGAAGCGCGCTATGGATCATGGAATGAGCATTCTGCTTGATTATCACTACAGTGATTTCTGGGCTGATCCGGGCAAGCAGAGAGTGCCGAAGGCGTGGAGAGGCATGGATGCGGATCAGCTTGAGCAGGCTGTGTACGACTACACAAGGGAGACTCTTTTAGAGATGAAAGATGCGGGCGTTTTCCCGCAGCTTGTTCAGGTTGGAAACGAGCTTACAAACGGACTTATGTGGCCGCTGGGACAGAAACCGGAGTATGACAATATCGCCAAGTTTGTGAGCGCAGGAATAAGGGCAGTCAGATCGGTTGACTCAGATATTCCGGTCATGATACATCTCGACAATGGCGGCAACAATCCTATGTATGTGGACTGGTTTGACCACTACATGGAAAGAGGAGAAGATTTTGATATAATTGGAATGTCGTATTATCCGTTCTGGCATGGAACCATGAAGGAGCTTGAGGTCAACATGCGGGATATGGCGGCCAGATACGGCAAAAAGATAGTTATCGCTGAGGTTTCCATGGGATTTACGATGGATGACTATGCGGACTATGAGAAGCTGGGGCCTGACGATAGAAAGGGCTATGCCACAAAGCCTTCACTGGTGGAGAAGCTTGACTATCCTATGACACCTGAGGGTCAGGCGGAATTTATGAACGATATAATGAAACTGATAGATGATGTTCCTGGTGGCGATGGTTTTTATTACTGGGAGGCAGGCTGGATACCGGTGCCGGGAAGCGGCTGGGCTACGGAAGGTGCTCTGTCATACATAGAGGAGGCTGGACCATGCGGAAATGAATGGGCAAATCAGGCGCTTTTTGACTATGATGGACATGCTCTGCCGGCACTTAAGACTATACGAGATTACAAGCCGGAGCACAGTGACTATCCACTTAAGTAAATTATGGGGACGGAGGGGTCTGACCCCTCCGTCCCCGTGGTTTCTGATAGTAAAGTACATGTTTTTGATACATTTGGGTATGTTTTGGTTGGGCGGGTCTGTGTATAATATATACGGATACGCCTTTTTTAATATATTTGGCAAATTTACAGATGGGGGACAGGAAGGGTTGTTCTGATTGATCAGGAGGTAAGGTATGAAAAAAGTAGCATTGTTCATGGATGGCTGGAAGAGGTATTTCACCTATGCCTGGCCGCTGGGATTTATGCAGAAGATAAAGGAAGCCAGGGCTGATGTGAATTTGTACATATTCAACAGCAACGGCAATTGGAACAGGGACAACGGTTACAGCTATGGAGAATACAATATATATAATCTGCCAGAACTGACAGACTTTGATGGGATCATAATATCTGTCAACAATATCAAATATCCGGGCGTCACGGCGGAACTGCTGGACAGGATAAGGAAGAGTGGAGTTCCGGCTATAAGCCTTGAGACTGCGTTTGACGGTCTGCATTTTGTGGGTATAGACAATTATGATGCTATGTACGATATGACTCGGCATATGATAGAGAGGCACGGTGCAAAGAAGATGTGGTATCTTGCCGGACCGAAGGACAACTATGAGGCTCAGGAGAGATGCCGGGCATTCAGGGACTGTATGGATGAATATGGCCTGACTGTGGATGATGAGGATGTCCTATTTGGAGATTTTGGTTTCAATGACGGTGTGACGGGCCTTGAGGAGCTGCTCAGAGCACATGGACATACGTGTATAAAACACGAGAAGGACGGACCTGATTACGGCGGCCCTGCTGAGGTGTATGGTGAGATAACCAGTGGCAGTTTTGCGGATTCTGCCCCGGATGCCGAGGCTTCGAATAATGAGGAGATGGATGATAGAAGGCTGGAAGAACGGGAGATAGTGAGGAAGATCCTTCCGGATGCAATAATCTGTGCAAATGACAATCTGGCGGTGGGTGTGTGCAACAGAGCTGAAGCACTTGGACTTTCTGTGCCAAATGATTTTAAGGTTACGGGATTTGACAACTTTGATAAAGCGGCGTACTATACGCCACGCATAACAACAGTGAGCAGGATCCGTGAGAAGATCGGAGCTGCGGCTGCAGAGATCATGCTGAATATCTGGGCAGGAAATAATCCGGATACCAGCTCTTATATAGATTATAACTGTATATTTACGGAGAGCTGTGGCTGCGGCGCGGATGCCATGCTGAACGGCAGACAGTATCTGAAGAATTATATAATGGGAATTGTGGAACGCGAGGAGATTGATGAGAGTACTCTGGATTTTACGCATTTGCTCAGCAAATGCAATGATTACAGTGGTCTTTATCCATGTGTACAGACGGCATATTCACAGGCAGAGTGTAAGAGATGCGTTATGGTTGTCGACAGATCACTTGTGGAGATGGGGGGCTCTGGACCGACTCTCTCAGCGGCGTACGATGAGGATGTATTTGCTGTGAAGGGCTATCCTCAGAGAATGCAGATCGTGTACAGGCAGGGCATAGCGGATGACGGTAACGATACATACCACAGTATGTTTCCTCTTCTGGATGATGAGACAGGCGGCAATATATTTTTATTTGCGCCATTTCATTTTGGAGAAAAGGCAGTTGGGTTCTGCTGTGTCGAAAATGGATATTACCTCATGGATAAGCAGCTTTGGTCAACTGTAATGAGCGAAGTGAATGTAGCCATGATAAATCTGTTCAACAAATGGAGGCTGGAGCAGATCAATCAGGAGCTTACAGCGATATCAATAAAGGATCCGCTTACCCAGATATATAACAGGGAAGGCATGAGACAGATCGCTGCCAGGGCATTCGACAAGGCTTCGGGTCAGGGCAGGGCACTTCTCATAATGTTTGCCGATATGGACAGGCTTAAATATATAAACGATACATACGGTCATGAGTACGGAGATAAGGCGATAAAGAGTGCTGCCAGAGCTGTGGCAGGAGGCGGCGGAATAAGCAGTATTCCGGTGAGATACGGTGGAGATGAATTCGTATCCATATCTATATACGATGAGGAAGAGACTCCTGAAGAAAGAAAGGCGGCGATCCTGGAGAAGGCCAGGGAGATAGCCGCACAGGAGAAGCTTCCGTTTCCGCTGGAGTTTAGTATAGGTTATGTTATAACAGACCCGGATTGTGATAAAACCCTTGAAGAGTATGTGAGGGAAGCGGATCACAGCATGTATCAGGAGAAGATGCAAAGAAGGGTAAACAGACAATAATAAAAAATATCAAAAAATGGAGAATCATGTCTTATGTACTGATTCTCTATTTTTATTCAGTATGTTATAATTAACTGTCATTATGACAGTCTGCGCAGGCGCAGACGTCGCAATGCTCATTATATCATGTGGATTATTTATATTAGATACTTAGGATCAAAAGGAGGATATACAATGCTTAAGAATGTAACAGACACAGTATTTTACGTGGGTGTGGATGACAAGGACATAGACCTGTTCGAGAATCAGTACATCGTGCCAAACGGCATAGCGTACAATTCGTATGTCATCATGGACGAGAAGATTGCCATCATGGATATGGTGGATGCAAAGTGTGCAGACCAGTGGTTTGCAAATGTGGCAGAGGTGCTTGGCGACAGAAAGCCGGATTACCTCATCATATCCCATCTGGAGCCGGATCATTCTGCCAACCTTGGCGATGTGCTCGCAAAGTATCCGGATATCAAGATCGTATCAAATGCAAAGCTTTTCGGAATGCTTCCAAACTTTTTTGAGATTCCTGTGGCAGACAGAAGCGTGACTGTTGCAGAGGGTCAGACACTCTCACTTGGAAGCCATACACTTCAGTTTTTCATGGCTCCTATGGTTCACTGGCCTGAGGTCATGGTCACATATGAGCAGAGCGAGAAGATACTCTTCTCAGCGGATGCATTTGGCAAGTTCGGCACTCTGGATACAGACGAGGACTGGGCATGTGAGGCAAGAAGATATTACTTCAATATAGTAGGAAAGTATGGAATGCCAGCTCAGGCACTTCTCAAGAAGGCAGCAGGTCTTGACATCCAGAAGATATGTGCACTTCATGGCCCTATACTCACAGAGAATCTTGAATACTACATAGGCAAATATCAGCTGTGGTCAACCTACACACCTGAGGATGAGGGAATCTTCATCGCTTACTGCAGTCTCCATGGCAACACAGAGAAGGCTGCAAAGAAGCTGGCGGAGGTCCTTGAGGCGAAGGGTGCTCCAAAGGTTGCGATATCAGACCTCTCCAGAGATGACATGGCGGAGTGCATAGAGGATGCCTTCAGATACGACAGACTGGTTCTGGCAGCTCCTACATACGATGGGGGCGTGATGCCTGTCATGTCGGATTTTATCAACCACCTGAAGATGAAGGCGTACCAGAAGAGAAAAGTGGCATTCATTGAGAACGGTTCATGGGCTCCAATGGCAGCAAAGCTCATGAAGGAACAGATGTCAGCGATGAAGGATATAGAGATCGTGGACGAGCACGTGACCATAAGGTCTGCGTTCAAGCAGTCGGACATGGCAGCACTCGAGGCGCTGGCTGGAAAACTGTTATAAGAGATAAGGATAATAAACATAAAGTAAGTCTGGAACCGACTTACATACGTAGTTATTATTTATCTAACAGGTGAGTTGCCACAATAAAGTTGTTACACAGAGTTGCTATACATATTGTGAGCAGGGAATTTGAGCCCGCCGGTCCTTAGGTGGCGCTGTGAGGCGGCACCATAGTACCGCTGCAGGGCGAAATAAGCGGAAGCGACCCAGCGAATGATATGTATAGCAACTCTGTGTTCAAAGAAAAAATTGCCAACTCACCGTCACATCAATAATGTAAGGAAGGTGTAAGACATGGCTAAGTCCATGGTTTCCGGTAAGCCTCTCGGTCTGATGCTGCAGTTTGCCACGCCGCTTTTGCTCGGCAATCTGCTCCAGCAGACGTACAACATAATAGATGCGGCTATTGTGGGGCAGATACTGGGAGATAAGGCTCTGGCTGGGGTCGGAGCAAGCAGCAGCATACAGTTTCTGGTTCTGGGATTCTGTATGGGCTGCTGCGCAGGATTTGGTGTTCCTGTTGCAAAATATTTTGGTGCAAATGATATGCACAAGATGAGAAAATACATATTTAATGGCGCGGTTCTGACGGGCATCATAGCACTTATCGTTACATCAGTGTGTGCTATATGCTGTAATCAGATATTGCACCTTTTGTCCGTTCCGCAGGATATATTTGATAAGGCATACTCCTATCTTATAGTTATATTCCTGGGAATCCCATTTACACTTATGTATAATTATCTGTCAAGTGTGCTCAGATCCCTGGGAGACAGCAGAACGCCGTTCATGTTTCTGGCGTTCTCGGCGATACTCAACATATTCCTTGACCTGTTCTGTATAGTGGTTCTCAAATGGGATTGCGCCGGTGCGGCTATAGCAACCATCACGGCACAGGCGGTGAGTGGAATATTGTGTCTTGTGTATATCTTCAAGAAGGTTCAGATCATGCATCTTGAGGAACAGGACAGAAAGGTGGAGGGCACCGCAGTGAAGGAACTTCTCGTCATGGGAATTCCGACAGGTCTGCAGTTCTCTATAACAGCCATAGGAAGTATGGTCATGCAGTCCGCAAATAACAAGCTGGGCAGCGTGTACGTATCAGGCTTTACAGCCGGTATGAGGATAAAGCAGTTTACTATGTGTCCATTTGACGCATTTGCAACTGCGGCTTCTGTATTCTGCAGCCAGAATCTTGGGGCTGGACAGGCAAAGCGTATAAAGCAGGGCTTGTGGCAGGCGATAGCTGTTGCAGTGGGATATGGATTGATAGCAGGACTTATCATGATATTCTTTGGCAGACCGCTCTCTATGATATTTGTAAAGAAGAGCGCAGTCGATGTCCTTGATGCCTCTGCGAAATACCTCAGATGTATGGGATTCTTCTACTGGAGCCTCGGTATACTGAATGTGGCGCGTATGGTGACACAGGGACTTGGATATTCCGGTCGGGCTATATTCTCAGGTGTTACAGAGATGGCGGCCAGGATCATAGTGAGCCTGGGATTTGTCGGAACATTTGGATTCACGGCCATCTGTTTTGCTGACCAGACGGCATGGGTCACAGCGACTATTTACATATTGCCGACATGTCTTTACTGTGTGAAGAAGTCCACGGCGAAGATTGCTGCGGGAACGGTGTGATATGGAAAAGATAAAAATGCGTATGAATAACCGAGACTGTTGTCTGAGGATTCATACGCATTTTATAGTTGTGACATATTCGGGTTATATCACTTTTCCTTGCTGTCATCAAGCAGCTTGGGAGTGTTGGAGTTTAATGGGGATAGTATGCTGCGCCCTATCTGCTTTTCAAGGGATTCACGTGCATTTCTGGCAATATTGCCACCTTGGATGGTAGCATCTGTGGCCTCGGTTATACCTTGAGGATTAGTTGCCTTTGATATCTCGGTTGTCGATATCTCTGCAAGAGCATTCAGGACAAGCTCTGTGTTAGTCATATTGTCTCTGAGATTTTCTTTTTTCAGCCTTTTAAACTTTTTATATTCTTTCACTGTTTTTCCTGACCATGCGGCAGTAAGTATGTTTGTAAGAGAAGCATACTGTCTGGAATCGGTAATGCCGGCACGCCTCCACTCATTGGTCATATCTTTACGAATCTCTATCCCACGCATACGCTGGGCTATCCATTCTTCAGAATATCCTTTGTTGCGGTATGATTCTATAGCACGATCTATAGCAATCTGAGGATCAACTTCTTCGTCCAGACGTTGTTTGCCCACCATTGCCAGCCATTGCTTGAATGGCTCAGCCTTTTTTGACGGAATGGACTGGATAATTCTCAATAACCCATGTGTGTTTGTTGCTTGGATTTTACGCATTTTACCATCAGCGGCTATCATTTGAATAGGGGTACAAATTGTACCCCAGTTAGCTGATAATTCTGGGTCGCGGGATCGTAACTTTTTTACATATTGTTTTGGGTCGGAACTATCGGTCAAAACGTCAATTATATCAATTATGGAAAAATACCATTCCTCCTCCTGTGAGTGCCATACTTTTCTGACTTTATCATCATATATAAATTCAAGTTCCTGTTCGCTTAACTCTGGTATATCTGATACCTCAACAGGAGCAGTCGAGGAAGTATTCTCATCATATACATAAAAAAGCATAATAATCACTCCAATCCATTAAAATTTTGCCCTTAACTCCACTACCTTACCAATGATCTTGACAGGTTTATTTTTTATGGTTTCATCGTCAAAATAGAGCGGTGCATAGCTGGGGTTGGTGGAAATCAGTTCCAGTCCTTCTTTATATTTTCTCAGACGTTTGCACACGGCGTCTTCACCAGCTATTGTAGCAATAACAGTGTCTCCTGTGTCTGCATCATCCTGTTGACGAACAATTACAACGTCGCCGCTGCTGATCTTGGGTTCCATGCTATCCCCTTTTATTCTAAGAGCGTAGAATTCGCCAGTTTTAGCAAGACTTTCGGGTATTTCTTCTGTAACAATAATCTTTTCGGTTGAACAAAATGTTTTGTCACATGATATATAATCAAATACAGGAATTGCATATGCCTCTGATTTCTTTTGGCTTCTTATGATATCTTTTTCTTCCAGAAGATCAGACCTAGAGCAATTGAAAATAGCGCACATGTGGTCAATTTTGTCCATTCGGGGAGACTTTAGTCCGTTACACCAATTTGACACAGTTGCAGTGCTGACATTCATCTGCTTAGCAAAGGCAGCTTGAGTATATTGATATTTATTAAGAAAAAAGAAAAGATTCTTTGCAAATTGGTCATTCATTCTTCTTTTAAATTCTATATCGGACATAGTAATCAACCTCCTTTTGAACAAATTATACACTTAAAGCTAACTTAATACAATATAGAATAAATATAAGTTAACTTATAGTAAAAAATAACAGCGAGATAAAAGGGGAACAAACTTTGACATATCCTTCTATTCATTATAAAATTAACCTGATTTTAATGTTTCTCATATCTTGGTTTAATCATTGGTTGGTATAGTAACAACATCAGTTGATGATATCAGCAACAAGCAATCAGAAAGACGACAGATCGTCGGAAGATGATGTGACCAAGATAAAGAGAAAGGGTGTAATGATTATGGATAAACTTGAAAAGGTAGAAAAGTTAAGAGAAAAGACAGGCGTCAGTTATGAGGATGCGAAGAACGCTCTGGAGGCATGCGATTACGATCTGCTGGATGCGATCATTTATCTGGAGAAGCTGGACAAGGTGAAAGCCCCTGAGGTGGAGAGCTTTACCACGGGTGCAGAGCAGCAGACCTCAACAGAGTTCGAGCAGGCACAGCAGACATATACAAACGACTGCAATAAGGTGACATTTGGACAGATGATGGACAGATTTTTCAAATGGTGTGGCAAAGTGTTAAAGAAGAGTGTGGACAGCACATTCATAGTAGAACGCAAAGGCCAGACCATGATAAACGTTCCGGTTCTGGTGCTTGTGATCGCACTCATACTTGCATTCTGGGTAGTGCTTCCACTTCTTGTTGTAGGTCTCTTCTGTGAGTGCAGGTACCATTTTGAAGGAATCGGCGACATCAACGTAAACCTTAATAGCGCATGCGACAAAATGGCAGACTCAGTAGATAACCTTAAGTCCGACGTCAACAATAAGTAAAAAATGAAAACAGAATATCTTTTACCGATATTCTGTTAATTACCAGCTGATATAGTTTGGCTTTGAGAATGTAACGTCTATGAAACATACCTCTGCAATGGGTAGCCGTGTCGACTGAGCTTTGGTGCTTCTTGCCGAGGCAGAGATCGCAAACGTCCTTATCACAGTTGGCGCCGAGTGCAGATAGAAGCAAGCCAAAGCGAAGGAAGATAGGCGTAATTGCAGAGGTATGTTTCACAGACTTACTTAAAAACCAAACTATATCAGCGTCCGTCATAAAAGAAAGGGAAAAGATATGGCACAGAAGATTCTCATTGTGGAGGATGAAGAGAAAATTGCAAGATTTGTTGAGCTGGAGCTGCTGCACGAGGGATACGAGGCAGAGAAGGCATTTGACGGAAGAACAGGGCTGGACAAGGCGCTGTCCGGTGACTTCGACCTTGTGGTGCTGGATGTGATGCTGCCACGACTCAATGGTCTGGAGGTACTTCGAAGAATCCGCAAGGAGAGTGATGTGCCAGTCATCATGCTGACCGCGAGAGATGCAGTCATGGACAAGGTGTCAGGGCTTGATGCCGGTGCTGACGATTATCTCACAAAACCATTTGCCATAGAGGAGCTGCTTGCCAGGATAAGGGTTTTGCTGAAAAGACGCGGGACTGCGGAGGTCCACACCCACAGGATAGAGATCCGCGGGGTGTGCATGGACACTGACAGACATGAGGTCACAGTGGGCGGAGAGATAGTGGAGCTGACAAACAGGGAATTTGAGCTGCTGAGAACACTCATGGAAAACAAGGATATCGTGATGGACAGGGAAAAGCTGCTGAATGCAGTGTGTGGATACGACTATCTGGGAGAGACCAATATCATAGATGTGTACGTGAGGTATCTGAGAACCAAGATAGATGACAGATTTGGTATAAAACTCATCACAACTGTCAGGGGCGTGGGATATGTTATCAGAGAATGACCATTTTGGATGCCAGGATAGAGAGAAAATACATGGGAAAGAAAACTAACGAAAACAAAAGAATGTCATCTATAGCCAGAAGGATCAATATGAGCTTCTGGCTCAAAGAACTGGGCAATGTGATACTTATAGATATCGTCATTGCCTTTCTTATTGTAAGTGCATTTGCCGTGTGGGGCAGGAAACAGCTGCCACAGGGCGTGGGCGGAATGAGATATTACGTTGAGAAGAATGAAGATGGCGGAGCGTATGAATATATAATAGAAGGGTCAGATGAGAAGAAGTACAGATATGACGTTAAGATCCTTTGGGATATCATAGAGATTCCGGGCATTATATTGCTGGGGATGGAGACTATAGTGTTGTTTGTTGCGCTGTTCAGGACGGCGGATGTCAGAAGGAGATTGAAACCGCTGAATGATCTGGCGGTAACGGCTGAAAAGCTCAGCAAGGAGCCGATGGATCACAATAAGATAGACGATCTGGAGAAAGCCATATCCCATCTGTCCGCGGATGACGATGAGCAGGTTATACATACCGGAGACAAGGATCTCCAGAGTATAGAGATCGCGCTCAACAATCTGCTCAGGAATATGAAGGAGAATGAGAAACGTCAGATGAGATTCGTATCGGATGCTTCCCACGAGCTCAGGACGCCTATCGCGGTGATCCAGGGATATGTGAACATGCTCGACCGTTGGGGCAAGGAGGACGAACAGGTTCTGGGAGAGTCCATAGAGGCACTCAAAAATGAATCCCAGCACATGAAGGAGCTTGTGGAACAGCTGTTATTCCTGGCGAGGGGCGACAGTGGAAGACAGCATCTGAACATGGAGAGAACCGACCTCAACCGGATGGTAAGTGAGGTGTGGGAGGAGTCTATGATGATAGACGAGAGCCACAGATATGAGTTCCGGGGGACTGAGAATGAGGCGTGTGTGCTCGGTGATGTGGCGATGATCAAGCAGTCTGTCAGGATATTTGTCCAGAATGCGGCGAAGTATTCTGAATCCGGCACCACCATAATACTCGGCGTAAAAGAGGAATCAGGTTATGTCAGTTATATGATAGAGGACGAGGGAACCGGAATGAATCCTGACGATCTGGCCCACATATTTGACAGATTCTACCGCTCGGACGAGGCACGGAATAATGAGACTGGCGGTTCGGGTCTTGGACTGTCCATCGCCAAATGGATCGTGGATGCCCATGGTGGCACCATACAGGTCATATCCAGAGCGGATATAGGATCAAGATTTGTTGTGAGATTCCCTAAAATTGCTTAATAAGAGAAGCTGCATATATTTATTGGTAATCTGAGTATCTGTGGTTGCTGATCAGTCCCAGAATACAGCCTGCACTTCCTAAAAATATGTATTCTTTCATAAAAGAGGCAAGAGCCTTAACTGAGTGAACATCAATATACCATGGTATGATAGCGTTAAAGAGATTTCCTCCGCTAAGAGACAGGATGATCAGTGTAAATGATAAAATGATAGCTATGGTGATGTTCTTCGCTGTATATACTGCGCCATAATATAAACCGCAGAAGCAATATATTATAATAAGATTTTTGGCTATAAATCTTTCTGGGTAGAGAATTGTCCTGAAGAATAACAACGATGTTATGGCACACATTAATAAAGACAGGTATACAAATGGAATAATTGTTTCTACCCATTTTATTCTGTGGGCTGCGTAAAAAAGTTCCCGGCTGGGGCTATATACAAACGGCATAAAGGTTATTGTATATAGCAGCATAACGCACACAGGATATGCTACACAGTAACACTGTTGCAGTGCGTTTTCTTTATCCTGCGGATCAAGGCTTTTCATCATCATAAAGCCCGTAATAGCAGCTAAAATAGCGATAATTACACAGAGTATCATTCCTTTACGCAATATAAATAGTGAGTTGTGTATTCTTTGCACCATAGTTACACTCCGTTCCTGTAAGACTTAAGAATATACATGTAGCCATCCTCCAAAGTGGGATCAGGTGATGTGAGCTCTTGGGTATCGATAGAGCGGGAAGCCAGAAGCCTGGTCATGGCTGTTTTGATTCCGTCTGTAGTGTCTTTTGCGATTATATAGCCTTGATCGATAATTTCTATATAGTTACACAAAAACTCCGCATCGTCTACAATGTGCGTGGATATAATAATTATCTTGTCATCACAATTGGTCTGTTTTATAAGATCCCTGAATCTGAGTCTTTCCTCAGGATCAAGACCTGCTGTCGGTTCATCACATATTATTATAGGGGGATTGCCAAGAAAAGCCTGGGCGATTCCAACACGTCTCACCATTCCGCCAGACAGAGTATGAGCCTTTTTGTCAATATAACTTGATAAATTGACACTTTCTATAACTGATTCGATGTCTTCATCAAGACTACATGATGAAATACCCTTGGAAAATGCAATATAACGCATACATTCTCTTACGGTCATTCCGGGAAAAAGACCAAATTTCTGAGGCAGATACCCGATATCAACAGAATGTATATTTGCTCCGTTCAGGAAAATGCTTCCGGTAGCTGACGGATATAACCCAATAAGGGATCTCATGAATGTGGTTTTGCCGGCACCATTAGGACCGAGTAGTCCGTGTACTCCTGATTCGAAATTACAGTTTAAATTGTGAAGAATTGTGTTCCTTCCCAAAGTAGTTGTCATATTTTTTATTTCCAGCATAATAATCCCCCTTTATCTGAACGGATACAAGTTACTTTATTTTGTTGTTTCAGTGATGCCAAGTTCGTCGTATACATCTTCCTGAATCTTTTGAAGTTCCTCATCGGTGAGAATTGAATCAATATTGTACCAGTTACCTGTCTGTATATAATTGGTGTAGTAAATATCCAAATTACCTGCAGCATCAAACATCACCATGTCAGAACCGTACATATATGCATTTCTGTGTATTGGTTGTATCAGGATAGTTTTACCGATAAGGGAATAATCAGTTGCCTTTTCTTCAGGTGTATAGTTTATATATTTTTTTATCTGGCTTGTTATGTAATGATTTCGACTCGGATCTGTGTCCGCGCCAATATATGGGAAAATGTATCGCACATTATCAATAATCTGTTCGCTCCAAAATATGCCGGAAACAATGCTTGGCTGATTACTTAAACCGCTGAACGTGTCACCGGACAAGTTGAGATTGCTATACGTAGTAAAATCAGAGCATATGGATACTGTGAACCTGCTCAGATCCTCAGGAAGCTGGCAATATCCGTTTTGAAATAAGTCTCCATTTCCAGCAATTGGGTAATACGGGAAGTTCCCGGGAAGATATGCACCATTTTCCCCTGTGTAGCAAATATTATAGGATTTCCCTGTATACTTTATGTATACGGATGAGAGATCGCCGGTTTCGTTGTATATGCAAAGCTTATTTCCATTTCTGCTATAGAGGACAGCGTGATCCTGGTCATCTGTTATGTAGTCGATATCGTAATCCTTACAGAGTATAAAATGGTATTCAGGGAGACTGGTGTCTGATAGCTGCATATACATATCTGCGATCAGATTCTTTCTTATGTCAAAATGTATGTCATACTCTGTAACATAAAAATCTATTTCCTTTGTTGGAGTAAGTAATTCCTGTTCATTTGCAAATAAATCCGAGGAATCGTCTGCGTATCCAGGGTTACTGCCACTGTATGGGATGTTGCAGATATAAATAAAAGAAAACGAGCATAGCACTGAAAATAGGGTGGCAAAAATCAAAGATAACTTCTTGTATCTGAACAAATTTGTGATCAAATATACGGATATCAGGGCAAATACTATATACAAAGGTTTGGACAGAAAATGTATATTTACAGGAATTAAAGCAGCCTCATCCGGAATATAAGTAAGAGAAGCACAGAATATGTTGGATATTTCCTGTATACTGCCGATTTTATCTTCCGTTGGAAATGAGAACTTACCTGATTGCAATATGGCAACTATGGTGAACCCAAATAATGCAAGATAGGCAAGGATAGTATTGTTGATATACGATATGATGAGCCCTGTCATAACAGCACAAGTGTTAACCATAAATACATGTGTGAAAATAGCCTTAATTGTATATATATAAAAGTCTGCGGAGGAAGAGCCTGACAGTATGCAAAGGCATATACATAGAACAAACATGCACATACATAATAAGCCGTTTATGATAGAGAGAATAAGCAGCTGCTGTGATTCCCTTTTAATTGATGACATAGTGTATGTGCTTATGCTCTCTACCACATTGTATTTTTTTACGATAGATATGAATTCAAAGGACAAGTACAAAAACAGAATATAATAATATATGGAATTTCCAAGCATCATATCTGTATGTTCAACTATATCAATGTAGTTAAATTCTCTAAGCAGACTGTCTTCAATGAATTTGTATACTGAATAAGAAATGCAAAATATGATCGCGGTGATGGAAGGCCAAAAGCATTGCGGAGTTTTCCTGAATAGTATGTAATTCTGTTTAAGCATTGCTTTACCTCCTATCAATAATAAATTATAATTAGAAAAACTTAGTTGTACTAAGATTTACGCAAGATGTATTAATTGGTAAATGAAAGGTGAAAGATGTTAAAAGTTGCTATATGCGATGATGAGCAGAAGGATATAGACATTGCAGAAAAATGCATATTGGAGTATTCGTTTAAACACAATCTGGATATTGAATGCGCCGGCTACAGGACGGGGCAGGAATTGCTGGACAAGCTGGAATCTGGTGAACATTATGATTTTTTTGTTTTTGATGTGGAAATGGAGAAGGAGGATGGAATATATATCGCCTCAATTATCCGAAAAAGATACGACAAAAATGCAATTATCATCTTTGTAAGCAATTACCCGGGGCATATGGGACGGAGCTTTTCTGTGCATGCATATAATTATATTCAGAAACCTCTTAAATATATAGAGTTGGAACAAGTATTATCTCAGGTTTTGCGTGAGATAAGAGACATGGAGTTTAACAAGTTGATTGTGCCAACGGCAGATGGAGAAAGAGTTGTTAATATATCTGATATTATGTATATAGAAACCTCGAGAAAATTTCAAAAGAGTGTAGATATCCATTCTGCAAAAGAGAATATACAGGTTACTGGAAATTTAAAAAAATGGTTTAACTTGTTAAAGGACAAAAGGTTTGTATACAGCTTTAAGGGGTATATTGTAAATATAGATCACATAGTTACATTGAGAGGCGGGGAGCTTGTTTTGGACAATAACGAGATTATTCCGTTGTCAAGAAAATATGAGGAAGAGGTAAGGAAGAGTCTTATTAATACGGTTATATCAGATATGGGGAGTATCAGAGGTTAAAGGGTGAGTTATTTAGTTTTAATTTTTATGTCGGCGATTATGGATGCTGTGATTGTAAAAGTTTATGTAGAGAAATGGCTTGGAAAGCCTCAGCTCAGAATATCGACAATAGCATATTGGGGTATATTTATTTTGACAGAGCTGGCTGCAAGAGGCGGACAGCTTTTCATGATAGATGTGTCACAGGAGAAAGCAATGGTCAGCCAGGTGGCCGCACATATAGTTATCATGTGCGTATTTATCTGCCTATATGATTCTCGTATAGCTGAATGTATATCTGCGTTTATTATATGGGTATTGGGTTATCTGGTGAGCATCGGTTTATCTGATATAGTGGTAATTACAACGGATCAGATGCTGTATGACGGTGGGATAACTCATCTGATCTCGGTGATGGATATGTATGCACAGTTTATTATGCTGCCTGTTCTGATCATAATACTGGTAGTGAAGAATTATGTATCAGGCAGATATTCATTTAAACAGTTGGTCATAGTGCTTATAACACCGATGATAAGCTGTTATCTATACTTGATAATACCAGAACAGATCGTGCTTTTGTCAGGATATGGCTTTATATTTGTACTGATAATTGTGCTGGTCCTAAATGTCTTAAATTATTATCTGTTTGATAACATGGTGGATAATTACAAACTAAAAAATCAGGTAGCGATGCTTGGTTATCAGCTGGAGCATCAGTCGGATAAATATGACCAATTGGTTCTTTCTTATAAGAAAATTGGCAGTATGGTTCATGATACCCAGAAGCATATAAGCTATATAAGGTCATGCATAGAAGAGAAAGAATATGACAGGATAAAGACTGTATGTGATAGATATGAGGAAGAATTAAAAAATAAATATGTTTTTTCAAAAACAGGAAACCTTGTTATAGATACATTTGTGAACAGTACATATACATTTGCCCAAAACAATGGCGTGAAATTTCATACGGATTTTAAGTTTGATAAAAACTCAATAATGGTTTCTGACTATGATATGTGTATTGTAATGGGGAATCTGCTGGATAACAGTATCAATGCATGTAAGAAACAACAGGAAAAAGAGGAGCTATATATAAAGCTGGCAATAGTGCAGACAGATCGGCATTTGGTAATAGATGTGAAAAATAGCAGTACACAGTCAGACGTGGGCGGCAGTAAGGATATGACTCATGGATATGGTATACAAAATGTGAAAAATACCGTGGACAAGTACAATGGAATAATGGAGATAAAAAATACGTATGGGGAGTATGAAACACTTGTGCTGATCCCCATAAATCAGAATTAAATGTACATAAACCGCATGTCCCCGCATAAACTGTAAAAACAGAATATGCGGGGGCTTTTTCTTTGAAGGATTACATAGAAGAACGGGCAATTGAAGCAGCAAATTATATCATAGACACAAGGGCGACTGTGAGACAGACGGCGGACAAGATGGGGATCAGCAAATCAACTGTTCACAAGGATATAACGGAGCGTCTGGTCCACATCAGACCCATGCTGGCTGCTCAGACAAGGGTGGTGCTGGATGCCAATAAGGCAGAGAGACATATAAGAGGAGGTCTTGCCACAAGGGAGAAGTATCTGCATGAACATGACAGGAAGCAGCAGTGATTTTGTTTTTAAGTTTTCAGGGAAAACTTGATACATAAGTTGTAATTTTTACAGATATGGGTTAAACTTTTGATGATTATATGATGGCTGTAAAGAAAACGACTACAGACTTACATTAGTTTAACTATGGATTAGAGGTTATGATATGAGATTTATTCATGTATCGGATGTGCACCTTGGGATGGTGCCTGATAAAGGAAAACCATGGAGTGACATCCGCGCAAAAGAGATAGAAGAGACGTTTGACAGGATATTGGATATTGCGGAGGAGAGAAAGGTGGATCTTTTGCTGATCGCAGGCGATTTGTTTCATAAAGCTCCTGGCGTCACAGAGCTGGACAGACTGGACAACAGACTTGCGAAGCTCACCAATACCAGAACGGTTATTGTTGCAGGAAGCAATGATCATATAGAAAAGGATTCACCTTCGGAGAAATACGAGTTCCGGTCTAATACAGTCATTTTACAGGCTGACGAATTCAGCAATGCATATTTTGAGGATATAAATACATGCGTAACTGGATTCAGTTATGGACGGGAAGAGTATACAGAGGATTTCTCAGACGGTATAGAGGCTCAGACTGAGAATGCTGTGAATATATTACTTATGTATGGTGGAGACTCCAAACATGGTCCTTTCAACTTCCGTAAGATCGCCAATTCGGGATTTGACTATGTTGCGCTTGGATATCTGAGAAAGCCCAAACATATGGTTAAGAATAAGATGGCATATCCTGGATCACCGGAGCCGGTATCGCATCAGGATACAGGACGACATGGCTTTATATATGGTCAGATAATCAATGGCGAGACGAGAATAAAGTGGGAACCTGTTGCGAGCAGAAGTTATATCAATCTCGGACTGGAGATAAAGCCTGAGTATACAGCAAGACAGATAGAGAGTGCTGTGAGAAAACAGATAGACAAGATGGGAACTCAGAACATTTATAAGGTCATCTTGAAGGGACAGAAGGGGCATGGCGTAAGACCGCAGTTCAGTGAATTCCCTTCAGAGTATATGATTTATGATGTGGTTGATAATACAATGTTTGAGTACAATGTTGAGAGTCTGAAGAAGGACAATGAGCACAATGTACTTGGAAGATTTATAGCAGAGCTGTCGGACAGAAATGATGAGGTTAGCAGAAAAGCCCTGGAATATGGCCTTGAAGCGATTGTGGCTACTGGAGAAAAGTAATGTATATAAGTAAATTATTTTTGAAAGAATTTGGAAAATTCAACAATAAAGAGATAAAGCTTGAAAATGGTCTCAATGTGATATATGGAGAAAACGGAGCTGGCAAGAGCACGCTCAGAGATTTTGTATCAGGAATATTGTTCGGTATGAATAAGACGAAAGGACTTGGAGCGAAAGGGGACAAATACGGGCAGAGAAAGCCATCGGGTGGCAATGGTTATGCCGGTAAGGCACAGGTCATGGTAGATGGAAAAAGCCATCTTCTGGAGCGTAACTTTCAGATGTCCACCGATGGCGCTGTCCTTACTGATATAGAAAGCGGTAAAGAGGAACGTCTTGTCACTAAGAATTCATTCAGAGGAGTATTATTCGACATGGATAAGAGCACTTATGTAGATGCCATGAGTGTTGAACCTGTCGATGAAACTGGGGAAAGTGACAAAGATATATGTGATGCCCTTGAAAGGTATATCCTTAATATGAAAGAGACCGGGTGCAGCGGTATAAATAGGGCAGATGCAGTGGAATACCTGATGAATGAGCGTAAGAAGTATGACAATCAGAAGTATCTGATGCAGATAGAGGATCTTGAGGCACAGATGGATGAACTTGGAGATGTGGATAAGGATCTCGAGGATATCCGACAGGCAAGACGCGATGAGCTTGATGCATATAACATGGAGATCGCTAGACTCAAGCGCGAGGCAAGACAGCTCATGAATGAAAAAGATGCACAGATTCCTGATGAGGATGAGGACAGGGAGAGAAGCCGTATATTCCTTGAGGTTGAGGCGATTGATGATGAGGACGATATAAAGGAAAAGAAGAAGCAGGAAAAAAAGGACAAAAAGCTTACAGATAACATATTTGTCATAATGGCTACAGGAATACTTGTGGTGGCAATTGTTATGTTAGTGGTACATCTGGTTGGCTTTCAGAAGTCCATACAGCAGTTGTTTACGATCTGTACGATAGCATTTGTTGCCATAACAATTATAGATGGATTGTTCAGAAAAGGCACATTTGAATCGGACAAACTTCCGTCGGAGGAAGAGTTCAAGCGGACCATATATGAGATGGGGAGAGCCACCGAGTCCAGAACTGTGCGGGTTGAGATCGACAGGGCATTCCAGGAGGAACATGACAAGAAGCTTGATATGTTCAAGTTTCAGGAACATGATGCCATAGAGAAGAGAGATGCATATTACGAGCTGAAAGAGAAGCGAGATGCCATATTTGTGGAGTACGATGCGTTGGAGACAGAGAAGAAGGCCATAGATAAGGCGGTGGCAGTTATAGATGAATTGTCAGGGGAGTTTGGAGTGATGTTTGCCGGTATAGACGGGAAGGTATCTGATATTCTGGGAAGGATATCAGGGGGAACATACACAGAGGCCAAACTGGATGACGAGATGCATGTGGCGGTGAAGAAAGATGGACATTTCTTCCGGACTGAATTCATGGGACATGATGTTGTCAGAATGGTATATCTGGCGATAAGACTTGCTGTGGCGGAAATTATGAACTGTGAGAAGATGCCGCTGATACTTGATGATGTTGTAAACGCGGAAAATGAGAATCAGTTGATGGGAGTGCTTGATGTTGTCAAGAAATCAGGGGCTGAACAGATTTTACTACTCACCTCAGACAAGGCTTTGATGCAGAAGCTTGAAGACATGAATATAACATGTAATCAGATAACTTTATAATATAACAAAATACCTCCGATATCCGGGTTTGTAAAAATCTGGAATATCGGAGGTGTATTTTATTTGTTTAGTAGTTTTCGTAATTGTCTGATATAGTGTGCTTTACTTTGTATTCGGCAATTCTTGCACTGATTCTCTCTGATGGATCAAGGAGATCACTGAGAGATGCGTCATGGTTCAGATGATCGATAATCAGGGCAATGTATTTGCTCATGTCCGCTGATACATACCAGTCGCGGTCAGCGAGCTCTGGAAGCTGGTAAGTGAGGTTTGTTGTGATAACCTTATCAATGATACCTTCCTCATGGCACTTGTCAAATACTTCGAGACCCTTGGTGAAAAGACCAAATGTGGCAAGAGCATAAACTCTTCTTGCCTTTCTTGCTTTGAGCTGTTTTGCAACGTCTATCATGCTTTCGCCTGAAGCAATCATATCATCAATGATGATAACATCCTTGCCCTCTACTGAATCTCCGAGAAATTCATGGGCAACGATAGGGTTACGTCCATCTACAACTCTTGAGTAATCTCTTCTCTTGTAGAACATACCTACATCCACACCGAGAAGGTTTGCAAAGTAAATAGCTCTGTGCATAGCACCCTCATCAGGTGATATAACCATCATGTGGTTGTTATTTATCTCAAGATCTGGAGTTGATCTAAGGAGAGCCTTAACGAACTGGTAAGTTGGCTTGACATTCTCAAATCCGCTCTTTGGAATAGCGTTTACGACACGTGGGTCGTGTGCGTCGAAGGTTACAATATTATCTACACCATACTGTTTAAGTTCCTGAAGCATAACAGCGCAGTCGAGAGACTCACGGCCTGATCTCTTGTGCTGGCGGCTCTCATACAGGAAAGGCATGATAACAGTGAGCTTTCTAGGCTTGTCAGTCATGGCTGAGATGATCCTCTTCAGATCAGCATAGTGATCGTCTGGAGACATTCTCTGAGGCTGTCCTGCCATAGTGTATGTGCAGCTATAGTTTCCTACATCCAGCATGATATATATATCCTTACCACGAACAGATTCATTGACAATACCCTTGGCTTCACCTGATCCAAATCTTGGGCAATCTGCGCTTATGAGGTAAGAATCTTTCTCATATCCGTGGAATACGATGCTTGACTTGTTTTCATTCTGGCGGTTCTTTCTCCATTTAACAATGTAAGAATCAACTTTCTTTCCAAGAGGCACGATACTCTTGTGTGCTATGATTCCTAAGCTTCCTACGGGTATTGTCTCCAACTTGCTATCGTCTGGCATAATAAAATCCTCCTAATCTGCTTTCATCTACCTTTTGGTACTTGCTATGTGGCGCATTCTCTTCACATAGCGGATATTATCTCCGTAGAGATTGAATATGAGATAGCTATCAATAATCCTGGACATGATACGCTCAGTATATCTGTTCTTGAACTTTTGAAGATCAAGATTTGTAGATATGAGTGTTGACTGCCTCCTGATAGATCTCGTATTTATAATCTCAAATAATTGCGACAGGACAAATGAGTTCGTGTACTCTGTACCAAGATCGTCAATTATAAGAAAATCACAATTATATATGTAGTCATACAGCATCTTCTGATGAGGCTCATGACCACCATTTATGATAATGTCCTGTAAGATATTATCAAATAACTTTATTGCCGACAAGTATAAAACTGTATATCCTTTGTCTAAAAGCTCCTTAGCGATACAATTTGTCAGGAAGGTCTTGCCTGTTCCCGTCTCACCGTAGAGCAATATACCCTGTCTGCTGGTATCAAAATTGTCAGCAAAATGTCTGCATGCCTCTGATATGCTCAGAGCATTCTGATAAGGGGTGTAATTGTAACCCTCCATCGGTTCATCTCTATAGAAATCAAGTTTAAAATTGTCGAAATTCTCAACTTCAAGTATGTTACGGATCATGGACTGCTGATACAACTGGTTTATGACCATCTGTTTAAGACATGAACAAGGTTTGTTGTCTACATATCCAGTATCTTTACATGCATTACAGTTGTACACGGGATCCAGATAATTATCAGGATATCCTGCGGACTGCATGAGTTCATGCTTTTCGTTCTTGAGAGTGGCTGTCCGTGTCTGCCTTGCGTTGTCGTCTACAGGCTGCTTTCTGATGCGTTCCCTGGCTGCCTGAATAGCCAGATGAGCGATCTCGTTATCAATCTCCCTGATCCTTGGAACACGCTCATATACTTCTGATTTTCTGTTGTCCTGTGTCCGGATGTTATCCTGTCTTATCCTGCAGAGCTCTGACAGGATATCTTCATAATTAATATTTTTCATAGTGTAAGATGTGTACCTCTGTAACTATATATGTATATCTAATAGGATTAGCTAGTCTTCTTATTACGGTTTAACTCATCTGCCAGCATCTGCTCCAGTTCGTCAAGCTGGCTGGACATATCGGTCTGATCAAATGCGGCAAATCCATTTGAATTTTTAGGAGCTGCTGTAACTGCGGCGGATTTTTTCTTCAAGAATTCCTGATCCAGCTGCTCAACATCCCTCAGAGATTTTACACCATTCTTATGCCAGTTTTCAAGGATTCCGTTGACATAAGCAAAATTTGCTGACTGTGGTTTTGCAAGGATAGCTTTCTGGCAGGCGAGGATGATCAGATCATCAGTGAACTGCATCTCTTTTGTCCATGCATCCATGTAAGCTGATTCGATGCTTGTAGGTGCGTTTCTTCTTATTCCCAGTTCTGCAAATACCTGTCTGTAGAATGGATTGTATGCAGCGCTGTCTTCCTTGGCTTTTGCAACTGTATCAATGCCCTTTTCGTACCAGGCGATGGCAACTGTCTCAGCGTATCTGAAACTTGGCTTGTTCATAGTGAGACAGTATTCTATAAGGTACTCTATCAGTTCCTGTGAGAATCCGAGCTGGTCATATATGTATATAAGGCTTTCAGTCTCAGGGGCGGACAGCGGTCTTCCGAAATAGGCTTCAGTCTCAAACAGTATGTCAGATAATATATTGTCCTCCTGCTTCTTCCTCAGAAATTCCGGTGTGAGTGTCAGTTTTTCAGGAAGTGTGGTCTGTGCAGGTGCAGCCTCGTCCTTAACAGGCGTAGAGCCTGCGGTCCTGCTGGCTGGCGCGGTGCTGCTTATCTCCTGTCTGGCGGATATATCAGAATGGTCATTCTCGGAGTAGTCCATGCTGAGCAGGCTGAGGTTGTCCATGCCTGAATCATCGCCTTCAATGCCTTTGTTGTGGAGTGGAAGCAGGGTTATACCGGTCAGCTCCTTGCTGCTGTTGTAATTGAGTCTCATAACATCCTGCCCTATCCAATATCTGATGGCTCTGCATATATCTTTCTCAGTGAGATTGAAATGATCTGCAATATCTGCTATGGATATCGGTTCGCTCGACGATAAAAGTCGAACCAGATACAGGTAAACTTTTACAAACTCCCCGTTGGCAGAGGTCATATAGTAGTCTATAAAAAAGTTCGATATGGAGGAATATGTTTCGTTTTTTTCTGTTGTGATTGTAATGTAACTCATGTGTGAAAACTCCTTATCATATTCCGTAAATACTGTGTTTTTACTCAGCGTGCTTCATTATAACATGAACTTTTTGGAATGCAAACAGAACATATAGTCGGTTGAGAAAAAGAGCGTGGATGTGGATAATGTGGATAATGTGGACGAAAAAACGACAAAATTCTGTAAAAAACAGAAACGCCATAGTTTCACAGGGATTTGTTATAGTTTTGTAAAAATTATGTAAACAGGAAAAAATAAGCCCTGTGGGGAAAACTTTCCCACAGAGCTTTGTGGATAATGTGGATAACTATTTTTTTATCAGATCATTTCCGATAGAATAAACATTTCCGGCACCCATAGTTATCAACAAATCATTTTTTTTGCAATTTTTTAGCAGATAATTCTCTATGTCATCGAAAGATGGAAGATAGAATGCATCTGTTCCGGTTTCGGCGATCTTTTCGGCAAGCTGTCTCGCAGACACAAGACCAGTATCTTTCTCTCTGGCTGCGTAGATGTCAGCAACTATGACGTGGTCACATACCTTGAGGGCATCGACAAACTCGTCAAACAGTGCATAGGTACGAGAATAGGTGTGTGGCTGGAATACACACCACAGCTCGTTGTAGCTGGTGTTCTTAGCAGCTTTCAGTGTGGCCGCTATCTCAGTTGGATGGTGTGCATAGTCATCCATAACCTTTACATTGTCAAGTATGGTGCCCTTGTATTCGAAACGTCTCTCTGCGCCCACGCATTCCGACAATCCCTGCTTGATCACATCTATGGAGATTCCAAGCTCCAGAGCCGCAGCGATGGCTGACAGTGAGTTGTATACGTTGTGTTCTCCGAATACTTTGAGAGTTATATCGGTGATCTCTTTGCCGTCCACAACGAGGGTGTAGGTTGGATGTCCGAAGTCATCGAACCTTATGTTGTGGGCTGAGTATTTGTTCTGGGCACCTTTTCCAAATGTAACCACCCGGCATTCCAGATCTCTGATGACAGTGTCATAATATTTCATATCGCCGTTGACGATGATGAGACCCTCCTTAGGAGTCTTGGTGGCAAATGTATGGAATGATTCTGCGATCTCATCAATATCCTTGAAGAAATCAAGGTGATCAGCGTCCACGTTCAGAATGATGCTGATAAATGGCTTGAAAGCGTGATAGCTGTTAGTGTATTCACATGCCTCTGTCACAAAGTATTCGGATTTGCCTACACGAATGTTGCCGCCGATGCTGTCGAGGATTCCACCGACTGATATGGTCGGATCAGTATCTGCGTCTATGAGGATGTAGGACAGCATAGAGGTTGTCGTTGTCTTGCCGTGGGTTCCGCTGACAGCTATGGAGTATTTGTAATTTTCCATGATCTGGCCGAGAAGCTGGGCTCTTGTCAGCATAGGGATGTTTTTTTCCACTGCAGCTTTGAATTCTTCATTGTCAGGATGTATAGCTGCTGTGTATACAACCAGATCTATATTGTCAGTTATGTTGGATGCACACTGTCCAATATTGATCAGCGCGCCCATGTCTGCAAGCTGGTCAGTGATCTCGGATGCCTTCATATCGGAACCGGTAACCTTGAATCCTGCCTTGAGAAGTATCTCAGCAAGACCGCTCATGCTGATTCCGCCTATTCCCATGAAATGGACATTGATTGGCTTTGAAAAATTGATCTTGTACATTTGTATCTCGCCTTCCTTATATAAAGATTTCATTATCTATCTTTTGTTCCGTAGTAGTATAACATAATACGGTTTAAATTAAAATATTTCATGCGAAAAGCACAAAGGATTAATGTTTCATTTCATAATAAGATTAAGTTGATTTGAGAACAATAGAATTATGGATGCTAGATCCGAGCAGAACAGGTGATGGAAATATTTGATAATTATTTTACTTATTGGAATGATTTGCCGGAAAGGGATACTTTTTCAGTATTTGGACCGGCTCATATGATATGGCTGATAGCTGAGGCTGCTCTCATATGTGTGGGAGTGTATATATATAGAAAAAAAGATTTATGCAAGAGGCGGGCAATGAGACGAGGAATCGCTGAGGCAATGCTGGTTATGGAGGTGTATAAAGATCTGGTTCTGATAGTCACAGACCATATGGATGTTCAACACCTTCCGCTGCAGCTATGCGGACTTGCTATTCTGGTGGAGGCATTATATGCTTTTGCGCCATGCGCTTTCCTTGGAGAAGTAATGTGTGTGCTGTGTATGCCGGGAGCTGCGGCAGCTTTGATATTTCCCGATTGGACCAGATATCCTGTTGTGAATTTCATGAATCTTCACAGTTTCATAGTGCATGGTTTTCTGGTGCTTATGCCGTGTATGGTGCTGGCATCAGGTGAGTATGTGCCGAGAATCCGACGGGCATATATGGTGTTCGCATTTTTGATCGGGGCGGCATTTGTCGACTGGTGTGTAAATGCACTTGCAGACTGCAATTTTATGTTCCTCAGGTGGCCGTCTGCAAACTCACCGTTTATGGGGATATATCAGACTTATGGATATGGAGTTTATATGGCAGTATATGCCCTGGTTGTGTGCCTGGCAATATTTGCCTTATATGGAGTGATTTCTATGAAATCTTGAAATGCAGCATCGGTTTATATTGAGCTAATGGCCAAGGAAGGAGAAGCATTATGATAGATGGCAGGTTTTATCGTTATAAATACGTATATTCAACAAAGAGATCAATATTGTATTCACGTGGTGAATGATCAAAAAGACAATGTAATTGTGGTGAATGAAAACCGGGAGGAAACTTCCGGTTTTTATTTAGCTGTAAATACACATCATTACATTGTTATTGAACGAAAATTATGTTATAAATGGAAGTAGTGTGGCTGCATCTGATGAATATTTATCATTGCGTGGCCGCGCGGTGAATATTCGGGTGTACTGATACCCGGTAAGGAGTCGTGATATATGTACTATGTACCAGACAATACAGAGAAGTGTGGATATTACGAGTGTGCGAAGTGTGGCACAAGATTCTTAAGCCTTTCTATGGACGAGTTGGAGGAGTGCCCGGACTGTGCGGCAGAGTGGGATCCTGAGATTGGACCAGACGAGGTGATGGAGGCAGAGGAGAAAACTGCTAAGCTCATGAGGATTGTAGATGGCGCAGAAGAGGTAGAGAAGATGGATGCACTGCTCAGTCTTGCGATAACAGGTGGAGATTACAACTGGATCTGATGAGTTTATGTGAAGAGTAATGCAATTGGGATCTGGATTAGATGGCAGGATGATCAGGGTGCCAGCCAATCCACAATATATATGAGTAGAGGTTAACACATGATTACAAATGACGCTACATTACTAAAAGTAAAGCACGAGGTGCTCTATGAGGTGGCAAAGCTTGCATATGAAGGCAAGCTGGATAACGAAAGGGACAATCTTCCATATAAGATGGTTCCCGGTCCACAGCCGTTTTTCAGATGTTGTATATACAGAGAGAGGGAGGTCATCAGACAGAGAATCAGGCTGGCTGAGGGCAAAGCGCCCGGTACAGAGGATGATGGAAATGTTGTCCAGATCATCAATTCTGCCTGTGAGGGATGTCCTATCTCACGTTACGTAGTAACTGATAACTGTCAGAAGTGTATGGGAAGAGCATGTCAACAGGCGTGCCGTTTCGGCGCGATCAGTATGGGGCGTGACAAGTCTTACATCGACCCATCGAAGTGTAAGGAGTGTGGACAGTGTGCCAAGGCATGTCCGTATAATGCCATTGCAGATCTGATGCGTCCATGTATCAAGAGCTGTCCGGTTGATGCTATATCGGTGGCTGAGAATGGAACAGGTATTGCGGTCATAGACAAGGACAAATGTATAGACTGTGGTTCATGTATACACAAGTGCCCATTTGGCGCGATAGGATCAAAGTCTTATATAGTAGATATAATAAATGACATGAGAGCCGGCAAGAAGGTATTTGCCATGTTCGCACCTGCCACATATGGACAGTTTGGTGCGGATATCACCATGGCGAGCTGGAGAACAGCCATGAAGAAGATAGGCTTCTACGATGCAGTGGATGTGGGCCTTGGAGCCGACATGACTGCTATGGCAGAGGCAAAGGAGTGGCTGGAGGCCAAAGCAGAGGGCAAGAAGAAGACAACGTCCTGCTGTCCTGCATTCAAGCTTCTGGTGGAGAAGCATTTCCCTGAGCTGGCAGACAGAGTATCTGAGACGGTATCTCCTATGTGTGCTGTGTCGAGATACATTAAGGAGAATTATGAGGATGCTGTGACAGTATTCATAGGTCCTTGTATCGGTAAGAAGGCCGAGAGCGCATCCGGAGAGAAGGAATCTGCGGACTATGCGTTGACTTACGGAGAGATCAGAGCCATGTTGAGGGCTAAGGATGTCAAGCTTGAGCCTGAGGCGGAGGACAACGACCAGTCCACACTGTTCGGCAAGAAATTTGCAAATGCAGGCGGAGTCACGGCGGCAGTCATAGAGAGTATGAAGGAGCTGGGTTGTGAGGATGAGGTAAAGGTGTGCAAATGTGATGGCATAGATGCATGTAAGAAGGCACTGACCCTCATGAAGTTCAACAGATTCCAGGATGACTTCATGGAAGGTATGGCGTGCGAGGGCGGCTGTGTAGGCGGTCCTTCAAGACATAGGGATCCGAACATGGCTATGCGCGACAGAAAGACCGCACTTGACAAGTCTACAGACATCAACATCACGGAGAATCTTGAGAAGCAGGGTGCAGACAAGATAGATATGGTGAGAGATTAGCGTAATCAGTGTATGGAGGATAGGCATATGACAACAGTCATGATGTTTGTGATATGTGTATTGATATTTGTGTGTGTGTCAGTGTTCACAGCAGTTATCGTATACAAGTCACAGATGCGTAAGAAGAGACTTCAGCAGAGTCAGGAGCAAATGCAGGGACATGACTCATAGCAGAATATCAGGTAATAAATATATAAGTATCAGGCGTATGCCGGATAGCACATATCAAGGAAATGGATGTGCTATTCGGCATACGCCTTTTGTGTATCATAGATGTAAATGGGGTCAGACCCTATCGGGACGTGTGTATATTATGGACGTAAAAATGAAGGGTCTGACCCCGTTGTGTAAATGAGGGGTCAGACCCTATTGGGACGTGTGTATATTATGGACATAAAAATGAGGGGCCTGACCCCGTTGGGAGTACAGTCAAAATGTAAAACCAATATGTGAAAATAAATTAAAAAATTTATTTTTCTGTTGACATGACAAAGAGATATGATAATATATGGATGTAGTAATCAAAACTACGTGTAAAGTTAATTGAAAACGTAAATTAAAGTAATGTTTATTTTGATTGCTAGATAGAAATACGAACTTAGAAGACTTTTTATACTAAGTTAATACATAATGTGATAAAAAACGGCATGTATCGCCGGCGTTAAAAGGCGGAAAAGCCGTTTTGCCATATATTTAAACAGAATATATAGTTTATGGAGGAAAATTAACATGTCAACAGAAATGAGACCAGAGCAGGGAATAGCAGGAAAGTTCGTGAGATCAGCCCTTGATGAGAATGGAGTTCTCAGCAAGATTGAATTCACAAACAGCGAGAAGTTCAACTTCGCGTACGACGTAATGGACGCTCTGGCAGAGAAGGAGCCTGATCAGACAGCGCTCATCTATGTATCAAAAGATAGAACAATCGAGAAGAAATTCACATTTCAGGATATCAAGGATTATTCCAACAGAGCAGCTAACTACTTCAAGAGCCTGGGGATCAAGAAGGGTGACAAGGTAATGCTCGTATTAAAGAGACATTATCAGTACTGGTTCACCATGATGGCTCTCCACAAGATCGGAGCAATCGCTATACCGGCGACAAATATATTAAAGGCAACAGATTATCAGTATAGAATCGAGGCAGCAGACGTATCAGCAGTTGTATGTACATCAGATGATGGCATAACAGCTTCAATAGACACATTTGCAGATGACACGCTGACAAAGATCGTCGTGAATCATCCTATGGACGGATGGAACTTCTTTGATGAGGGAATCATGGAGTGCAGCACTGAGTTCCCAAGACCTACAGGTGAGGATGCTGTAGGAGGAAAGGATGATATACTGTTTGTCATGTTCACATCGGGAACAACAGAGCATCCAAAGATGGTTGCACACAATCATCTGTATCCACTTGGACATTACATCACAGCAAAATACTGGCACTGCAATAAGCCTGGTGAGGTTCATCTCACAGTTTCAGATACAGGCTGGGGCAAGGCTCTCTGGGGCAAGCTCTACGGACAGTGGCTGTGTGAGGCATGCGTATTCGTATTTGACTT
This sequence comes from uncultured Coprococcus sp., assembly GCA_934277375.1. Lineage (GTDB taxonomy): Bacteria > Bacillota > Clostridia > Lachnospirales > Lachnospiraceae > Coprococcus. The sequence continues at coordinate 108,500 of CAKQTZ010000004.1, forward strand.
TGATACATTCAGTGCGGACACTATATTCAAGCTTATAGAGAAGTACAATATCTCAACATTCTGTGCACCTCCAACACTGTACAGAATCCTTATCCGTATGGATATGAGCAAGTACAATCTTTCGTCACTCAGATACTGCACAACAGCAGGCGAGGCACTTAACCCTGAGGTATTTGACGTATTTAAGGAGAAGACAGGATTTACTATATATGAAGGATTTGGTCAGACGGAGACAACACTTACTATTGGAAATCTTGAGAATACAACTCCAAGACCGGGATCAATGGGTAAGGCAAGCCCGATGTATGATGTAAGGATCATGAAGGCAGACGGAACATTTGCGGCACCTGGTGAGACAGGTGAGATCGTTATCAACATCGCAGACGGTGCACCGGACGGATTGTTCATGGAGTACTACAAGGATCCGCAGAGAACAGCAGAGGTTATGCATGACGGATTCTATCACACAGGTGATACAGCTTATCAGGATGAGGATGGATACTTCTGGTTCGTTGGACGTGTGGACGATATCATCAAGGTTGCAGGATACAGAGTAGGACCTTTCGAGATTGAGAATGAGATCATGAGAATCCCTTATGTTCTTGAGTGTGCAGTTACATCTGTACCTGACAGCACAAGAGGTCAGGCAATCAAGGCTACTATCGTCCTCACAGAAGGTACGGTTGGCGATGAGAACCTCAAGAAAGAACTCAAGAGATACTTCAAGGAGAACATCGCAAGCTACAAGAGACCTAGAGTTATCGAGTTTGTTGATGAGATGCCAAAGACCATCAGCGGCAAGGTAAGACGTGTTGAGATCAAAGAGAAGGACTGGAAGTAAGTCAGAAATCAGGTGAAGAAAAATGACAGATATAGATATGAGCAAGATCAAGCCATATGAGAGATCAGTTTATTATTATGAGACAGACAGGATGCAGATAGTACACCACTCCAATTACATCAGATGGATCGAGGAGGCAAGGCTGGACTGGATGACACAGATAGGCTGGGATTATAAGTCTATTGAGGATGACGGATATATAATTCCTGTGCTTGGTGTAACTGCTGAGTACAAGAGCATGTGTCATTTTGGAGATGACGTGCTGATACATGTCAGCCTGTCAGAGTACACAGGTGTCCGGGTGGGATTCTCTTATGAGATCGTGGACAAGGAGACAGGCGAGCTCAGGACACTCTGCACAAGCTCACATTGCCTGCTGGATGGCAGCAACAAGCTGGTGTTCATCAGAAAGGCCTATCCTGAGCATGATCAGCTGTTCAAGAAGCTGCTTGCAGATTACAAAGAGAAATATGTCATAACGCGGGGTGCAGGGCGTGCCTGTGAACGTAGACAATTGGTGTTAATTTAAGATTAATTAGGACTAACAGAGGTCAGCAAAAAGTGTTTGCAAACATTTTTGCTGACCTTTTTTGAACGATAAACTTAGCTAAATAATAGGCATTTGGCTAAAACCATCTTTTTAAATTGTGGCTGAAATGCTATAATGAAAACGGTTGCGTGGAAATATACAGCAGGATAAAAACTGCAAGGAGGAATTCTTTGAAAGAGATATCGCTTGGCAATAAAGATTATAAAAAACAGGTACAGGATATACTGTATGACAACTATATAAAGCTCGCGCTGGTCAATATAGATACCGGGGAGTATATAAGCATTATCAGTGTTGACGATAACGCTGACCGCTTTGACAATGTGGGGGATGTGTCGTCATATTTCCGTGAAAACAGGGGTATTGAATGTTGTCATCCCGACGAGGTCAGAGAATTTGCGTATATGTGTGATATGAAGCATGTCAAAGCACTCATAGAAGCCGGAGCCAGATCGATCGTGCGTAATTTCAGATTCAGATTGAGGCTTGGTGAGAACTATGAGTGGGTTTCCATGGATATAGAAGCTGAGAAAGAGCCGAGAGAGGACGGACAATGGATTGTGTTCGGCATGAGGACAGTCAGCCTTGACACTCTGGTGCTGGAGGATAGCATCAGAACACTGACAAGGATATACAGACGTATATTCAGGATTGATGTGACTCACAATATTTGCGAGACATTGAGGGGCGGATATATAAGAAGCAGGGATGAGGTTAAGCGTGACTGCCTTGGAAAGTTCATGAAAGACATGGCTATGGGCGGTGAGATATTCCCTGACGATGTGGACAGGGTAAGGAGATGCCTGTCGCCTGAGTTCCTCATAAAATATTTTGCAAATGGACATGACAGATTTACCATTAGATATAAGCGAAAGATGGATATGGTGTACAGATGGGTGATGACTGAGGTCATACCTACTGCTGACTATAGAGAAGACAATAAGGTATTCTATCTTTATACGAGAGATATACATGAGGAGTATTCTGAGCGCATAGAGAAGCAGGAGTTGTTGGAATTTTACAGTTACAAGGATGCACTTACTCATCTTGGCAATAGAAATGCATTTAACATTCTGTGTGACGCGTACGCGGACCAAAAGGATAAGCGGTCGGTTGGATTCGTATTCAACGATGTGAACAAACTGAAGTATGTGAATGATCATTATGGACATAAAGAAGGAGATCTCTATCTTCAGAGGGTATCGCAGATGCTGGCACAGCATTTTGGCGAAAATGCATGTTATAGGATAAGCGGCGATGAATTTGTTGTCATCATTATGGATATTACCGAGCAGTCGTTTAACTCAATGATCGCCAGATACAAAGAGGTAATTGATGAGCAGGAGGAGGCTCCGGTTGCATTCGGTGCAGTCTGGAAGGCTGAGGCAGATTCCATAGACAAGATAATGAACGAAGCCGAAAGACTGATGTATGAGGATAAGAAGAGATTCTATTCGAAACATCCAGAGGTCAAGAGGCGCGAGATCGTGGAGAATGAGGCGAATGTAGCTGTAGGAACTACAAAGGATGGAGTTTCGCATTACAGGAATCTTGGAAGGACAGACAGGATATTTGATGCCCTTGCAGCTACAACACTCAGAAATTATATATTTATGAATGATCTCGATACGAATGTGACAAAATGGTCTGCCAGTGCGGTGGATTATTTTGGACTTCCGGGGCAATACATATATGATACCCAGAAAGTGTGGGAGGAGCTTATACATCCGGATGATAGAGTAATATTTGAACAGGATATTACAGAGGTATTTGCGGGGCGCAAAAAGTATCATGATGTAGAATATAGAATGAAAAACAAAAAGGGTGAATATGTGGTCTGTACCTGCAGAGGTTTCATCACCAAGAAGGAAAATGGTGATCCGGAGTTCTTTGTAGGAACCGTCATAAACCACGGTGTCATAGACGGGGTTGATCCGGTGACGAACCTGCACAATCAGCATGAGTATACCAAGTATATATCAATACATTTGAGAAATAAGCAGACGATGAGCATTATGGCAATAGGAATATCCATGTTCAACAGCATCAATATGATGTACGGATATGCATATGGCAATTCCGTTCTTAAGGATTTTGCCACAAAGCTCAAAAATGTTGTTGGTGGAAAGGGACTCGTATTCAGACTTGACGGAGCAAAATTTGCAATCTGCTCAAACATGTATACCAGGCAGGAGCTCAAAGAGGTATACAGACATGTACAGAATCTTGCACTTGACAATGTAGGCCTGAGCGGTACATCGATCCCGCTAAAATTGTACGGCGGTGGTCTGATATATGACCATGTAGGAGCCGATGAGGACGTGATAAAGAGCAGTGTGGAATATGCCCTGGAGAGATCCAAGGAGGATCATCATGGTGAACTTGTATTCTTCAATGAGGAGATCAAGGACAATGATAGAATGAGGCTGCAGCTTTACAGCACAATCCACAAATGTGTGGCAAATAACATGGAGGGCTTTTTCATGTGCTATCAGCCTATAGCCAATTCCGTGACAGGACACATAGTGGGTATGGAGGCTCTTCTCAGATGGAAACATAAGGAATTTGGAGTGGTTCCACCGGGAATATTTATACCGTGGCTTGAGATGGAGCCGTGTTTCTTTGAACTTGGCAACTGGATAATAGAGCAGGCACTCACGGATGGTATGGAGATCCGCAAGATTAGACCTGATTTTGTGGTGAATGTCAATATATCAGCGACTCAGCTTGAGAATCATGGATTCAGGCAGGCTGTTGTGGATATATTAAAAAAGACTAAGTTCCCTCCAGAGTATTTGTGCATAGAGCTCACAGAGAGATGTAAGAATATGGATATAGCATTTCTGAAAAATGAGCTGGAATACTTCCGAAAACTTGGAATAAAGATCGCCATCGATGATTTTGGCACGGGAAATGCGACCTTAAATCTACTCACGGAATTACCGATAGATGAACTTAAGGTCGATATGTCGTTTGTCAGGGGAATACAGGAGAGAAAGCCTAATCAGGTTCTTGTACAGGCGGTTGTGTCCTGTGCACATGAACTCGGATACAAGAGCTGTATTGAAGGTGTTGAGGACAAGGAGTTGTTTGATTATCTGCACAGATATGGTTCAACTTACTATCAGGGTTACCACTTCTCAAGGCCAGTGATACTGGATGAATTCAAGAAGCTTCTATAATATGTAAGGCATCCGGTAAGATTGACAATTATAGTCACATTGTGTTGACAGTGGGGGACTGCATTGTTAAGATTGTTGTGGCTGTGGGCTTTTTTACACAGCGGATATATAGTCCCGGGAAACCCCGGCGGATGAGTCTGAGGGAAGCCGGATGGATCTGTATGATCCTGAGTGGTGAGAGACTCTGTAAGAAGGGAAGTGCGGTGAGAATCCGCCACAACAGCCATTACTGTATGCGGAGTGCATGCTCCGATAAGTCAGATCGCTTGCTATATATCCATGTAACTCTTCGAAGGATAATTATGAAAGGAGACAAGTTTATGAAGAGAAAATTTCTGACGTTATGTATGGCGATGTGCATGACGGCAACAACAGTTGTCGCAGGTCCTTTGGGCAGCGGCATAACGGCATTTGCGGCAGATACCGCAGAAGCTCAGAAGACGGTTACTATATCGGCGTATGATTATACGGCGGTTGAGGCCGGTCTTGATGGTGCATCTGAGACAGGTGTGATCATGGAGCAGAAAGAGACAGTTGATGCGAACATGTCCAATGCTGATTTGATCAAGAAGGCATTCGAGGATGCTGGAGTAGAGATGGAATATAGCAGCTATGGTAACTATGTAAGCTCAATCAATGGGCTGGATGCAAGTGCTGGTGGCGGATATTCCGGCTGGATGATGGCGTATAACAATGATGATTATAGTAATGGTGGTATTGATAATCTGACTTTATCGGATGGAGACGTTATCAGATTTGATTATACACATAATGAAGATACGACTACAGATGATATCGGAGTTGGATATTATGGCAAGCCGATAGTTACAAAGCTTCAGGTTGCTGATAGTACGATCACGATGTCCAAGACAGCTTCTTATGGCGAGGCTGGAACATATTATATAGACGGTGAGAAGACAGACGCCACAGGAACACAGGATGATCCTTTTGTATTTGAGGTAGAGATCCCGGCAGATGAGGCAGCAGCTGTCCCTGTGACAGTTACAACAAGCCTTAACAGCCATTATGCAATAATCGATGGCTGGTCAGCTTCAGAGGAGACTTATGATCTGACAAATGGCCTTGATTTTTCTGTATCATCACTTGGCGGCAAGAGCGTATCTTATTTTGAGATAAAGAATAAGACTGCAAGTGAGAATCCATCAGCTTCTTATGAGGAGAAACTGGATAATGCGATCAAGTATATTGCTAACACTGTGAAGGATCCTGCAGTTGGTTCAGTAGGTGGTGAGTGGGCTGTCCTGGCACTTGCAAGATATGGATATAAGAATCCGGAGTGGTATACGAAATACTACAATGCAGTTGTAGAGTATGTCGAGACAAAGGGAAGCAGTAAGCTTCACAATAGAAAGAGTACTGATAACTCAAGAGTCATTATAGGACTTACAGCTATAGGCGCTGATCCTACAAATGTTCATGGCTACAATCTCCTGGCACCTCTTGCAGATCAGGACTATGTAGTATGGCAGGGAATAAATGGTTCTGTATATGCGCTTATCGCGCTTGATACAGGTAATTATGAGATACCAAAGCTTCCAGAGGGAAGTACAGCAACTCAGACAACTAGAGAGGGTCTTATAAAAGAAATTCTTTCAAAGCAGGTACCAGGTGGTGGCTGGGCATTCTCAGGATCAAAGGCTGATCCGGATATGACTACTATGACCATACAGTCTCTGGCTCCTTATTATAAGACAAATGCAGATGTCAGAGAAGCGGTTGATAAAGGTATGAAGGCCATTTCAGCTCAGCAGAGAGATGATGGAGGCCTTGCATCATGGGGTACTGTAAATTCAGAGAGCTGTGCGCAGACAGTGTGTGGCCTCAGCGATCTCGGCAGGGATGCCGCAACAGATGTTGATTTTGTCAAGAATGGTAATTCTGTTCTTGATGCTCTCTTAGGATTCTATGATGAGTCTACAGGTGGATTTGCACATGCAGCAGATAGAAATGGCAATTATAGTGTAAACCAGATGGCTACAGAGCAGGCAACATATGCCCTTGTTGGATATGACAGATATAAGAAGGGTAAGAACAGACTTTACGATATGAGCGACAGGGAGGTGCTGTATACTCCTGAGACAGGAAAGCCAAATATAAGTAAAGTTAATGTTGTTTTCAATGATACAGAACTTATAGCGGATGGCACAGCCAAGGAGCCAGCAATGGATGTCTATTATGGAGATATCAAGCTGACAGAGGGTAAGGATTATACAAAGGAGTTTTCAGATAACGTTGAAGTTGGAACTGCGAAGGTCACTATCACAGCAATGGGCGATTATGATGGTGTTGCAGAGAGAACATTCAATATATATTCTGCAAAGCTTACAGATGATAATGTTGAAGTCAAGGTCGATGGAGCAGTTGAAGCAGATGGTACAGCCAAGAAGCCAGAAGTAGTTGTTACATATAATGGACAGGCACTTGTCCTGAACACTGACTATAAGGTAACATATTCAAACAATATGAGACCTGGAACAGCAACGATCAAGGTAACAGGTGCTGGAAATTATACAGGAACTGTAACAAAGACATTTGAGATTGTAGCAGTTGACATGAATAAGGTGACAGTAGAGCTTGATCCACAGAAGACAGAGTGGACAGGAGAGGCGATCACACCAGCAGTAACAGTTACATATAATGGTAAGACACTTAGAAAGAATACGGACTATACACTTGATATAACAGATAATGTTGAGGTTGGTTCTGCAAAGGTAATCGTAACAGCGAAGAGCGTATATTACACAGGCTCTAAGGAAGTAACATTTGATATCCTCGCTGTAGATATCAACAAGGAGACAGTAAGCGTATCTGTCGCTGCAGAAGATATCACATATGACGGAACAGAGAAGAAGCCTGAGGTAGTTGTTGCTGACGGAAAGACAACTCTCGTGGCTGGAACAGATTATACAGTTTCATACGAGAAAAATGTTGATGCAGGAACAGCAAAGGCAGTTATCACAGGAAAGGGTCACTACAGTGGATCAAGAGAGATAACATTTGACATTTTGGCGGCTGATATGAGCAAGGTGACAGTAGAGTTTGATCCACAGAAGATGGAGTGGACAGGCGAGACAGTTACACCGGCGGTAACAGTCACATACAAAGGCAAGACACTTACAAAAGATGTGGATTATACACTTGACATAACAGACAATGTTGAGGTTGGAACGGCAAAAGTGGTAGTAACAGCCAAGAGTGCAAACTTCACAGGTTCCAAGGAAGCAACATTTGACATCCTTCCAGTAGACATCAATAAGAAATCAGTAAAGGTGGCAGCAGATACAGAGAATATCGAATATGCTGGCACAGAGAAGAAACTTGATATAACTGTAACAGATGGCAAGACAAAGCTTGTTGAAGGCAAAGACTATACAGTTTCATATAAGAACAACATTGAGCTGGGAACAGCAAAGGCAGTTATCACAGGAAAGGGTCACTACAGTGGATCAAGAGAGATAACATTTGACATTATCCCATACGATCTGGCAAATGCTGAGATAGCTGTGAAGACTGAGGTATATGTATATTCAGGCAAGGAGTGCAGACCTGAGGTAAAGGTTGTTGCAAGCGGAAAGACACTTGTAGCTGATAAGGATTATACAGTAACATATAAAGATTGTGTAAATACAGGAACAGCAACAGCAAGAGTAGAAGGTACAGGCAATTACACAGGTGTTATCGAAGGCACATACGATATAAATGAGGCAGACATGAGAGGCGTCGATGTGAAACTGAGTTCAGACAAATTTGTGTGGACAGGCAAGGCACAGATGCCAGCAGTCAAGGTTACCTACAATGGACTGGTGCTCAGAGAGAATAATGATTATACTCTCACTGCATCAGGTAATGTAGGTGTAGGAACAGCTAAGATAGTTATCTCAGCCAGAAGTGAGAATTTCACAGGTTCTAAGGAAGCTGTATTCAGTATCCAGGCTGTAGATATAAGCAGCAAGTCAGTAAACGTATCAGTAAAGCCGGGCAGCTTCAAGTACGATGGTACTGGTAAGAAACCAACGATCAAGATAACTTATGGTGCCAATGTCCTTTCAGAGGGCAGAGATTATACAGCTTCATACCGCAATAATGTAAATGCGGGAACAGCAACAGTTACCATTACCGGAAAGGGTTCATATAAGGGTACTGTGAAGAAGACATTTGTTGTTACAAGCGATAATATCGCAGCAGCAAAGGTTACTCTTGGTAAGAGCGAGTATGTATACGATGGAAAGAGAAAGACACCTTCAGTCAAGGTTGTCATGAATGGCAAGACACTTGTAAAGGGACAGGATTACAGAGTTTCTTACAAGAATAATACAAAGGCAGGCAAGGCTTCAGTCGTTATTGAAGGAATAAATAATTATACAGGAAGCGTAGCAAAGACATTTGTTATAAAGAACATGTCAGTCAGCATAACCAAGCTTTCTTCAAATGGCTCAAAGGTATCACTTACATGGAAGTCAGCACAGAAGGCAGACAGATACGAGGTATACAGAAAGGCTTCAGATGAGAAGTCATATAAGAAGGTAGCATCTACAAAGAATGCATCATATGCTGACAGCAGTGTAAAGGCTGGTATAACATATGCTTATAAGGTAAAGGCAGTAAATGGAAGCCTGACAGGCGTTACAGGTGTTTCAAGGGTAGTTGTGCTCAAGAGTATCAAGGCATATGCAGTGAATACTACAAAGGGTATGCAGATATCATGGAGCAAGACAGCCGGAGCAAAGCAGTATAAGGTATTCAGAAAGAATGGTTCATCTGCATGGAAGACTGTTGCTGTGACAACTGCAGTGAAGTATGTGGACAGAACAGCAAAGAATGGCGTAAGCTATTCATATGTTGTAAAGGCAGTTGCAACAAATGCTACAGGAGCAGGACAGGCTGTAACAGCATACAGATTGACAACAGAGGAGATCAATTCTATTTCATCTCCTACAAAGGCAACGGTTGAGGTTAAATATAATAGGAACTCAAAGGCAACAGGATACCAGGTTCAGTGCTCTCTGAACAAGAGCTTCAAGAGCGTTACTAACGGTACAGCTAATTCTAATAAGAAGACATCGATCAGAGTTAATGTGGCCAAGTCTGGCGCAAGATACTATGTAAGAGTCAGATCTTATAAGAAGATTGGCAAGAAGGTTTATTATGGTCCATGGAGCAGCGTGAGCAATGTTGTTGTAGAAAAGAATTAATAGGGCATAATAATATTTAGAATGAATAAATTCAAAGAGTTTGCTAGAAAAAATAAAAAATATATATCAGGCGTAATAGTCGTTCTGATTATATTGGTGTGGGCATTCTGGTACGGGGGCAACGCCCCCGGAGCCAGAGGCTTCAAATTGGAAAAAACCGAGCAGGGCTCAACGACTGAAGCTCCGGAAAATACAGAATCTGGTGCAGGGTGGCTTGAGTCAACATCTGATTCCGGTGTGACAGATATGTCATCGGAGAAAGAAGATACAGAAATCACCGAGACTGAGTCTACGGAAGTAACAACAGAGGAACAGGCATCGGAGCAGTCAAGTCAGGATAACACAGCGGATGAAAGTTCAACTGCGGATGTCCCGGATATTACCGGGAAGCCGGTAGTTACGGAGATACCGGTAACGACGAAACAGCCGGTGACAACGGAGCAGCCGGGCACAACAAAACAGCCGGTGACAACGGAGCAGCCGGGCACGACAAAACAGCCCGTGACAACGGAGCAGCCGGGCACAACAAAACAGCCGGTAACGACGGAGCAGCCGGGCACAACAAAACAGCCGGTGACGACGGAGCAGCCCGGTACAACAAAACAGCCGGCAACGACGGAGACACCGGGAACGACAAATTATCCGGTGACAACGGAACAGCCAGGCACGACTAGGCAGCCGGTAACGACGGAGACACCGGGAACGACAAATTATCCGGTGACAACGGAACAGCCGAGCACGACTAGGCAGCCGGTAACGACAGAGACTCCAGGCACAACAAAACACCCGGTGACGACGGAACAGCCCGGTACAACAAAACAGCCGGTAACAACGGAGACACCAGGAACTACAAAACAGCCGGGAACAACAGAGACACCTGGCACAACAAAACAGCCAGGAACGACGGAGACACCGGGAACTACAAAACAGCCGGGAACAACAGAGACACCGGGAACGACAAAACAGCCAGGAACTACAGAACATCCATCTACAGGGGATCATGTAACAACAGGTTCACAGACAACAACCCAGATTCCTTCTACGAGCGATGATAAAACTTCTGAAGAACCAACGACTGAGGAGACTCCGGAGGAACTGACATGTACTATATGGATTGATTGTGTTACGATCCTATCAAACATGGAGTATCTAACACCGGGAAAAGAGGATTATGTTCCTTATGATGGTGATATATTGTCTCCAGTCAGAGTTACTTTTGAAGAAGGCGATACAGTGTTTGATGTGCTCACCAAGGTGTGCAGTGATTATGGAATACAGATAGAATATTCGTGGACACCTATGTATGGCAGTTATTATATAGAGGGAATAAACAATCTGTATGAGTTTGACTGTGGAGAGTTATCGGGATGGGTCTATTCGGTAAATGGATGGTTTCCAAATTACGGATGCTCAAAATATGAACTTAAGAATAACGATGTGATCAGATGGAGATATACTTGTCGAGATCTGGGAGGCGACGTTGGGTGTGAGATGCAATAGACGTTGTGATCAAATTAGATTTTATATATTTCATGGATTGATAGGAGTTAGAAGGGAAATAGTGAAGACGAGAGATTCATTCTCCGGATATCACCCGATAGTCAATCTTATGTACTTTATATGCACTATAGGATATGCCCTGGCATTTACCCATCCGGTATGCCTGGGCATGTCTTTTATAGTTGCGTTTGTATATTCGATTATCCTTCGTGGTGAGAACGGTTTCAAAGCAAATATAAAATATATGATTCCTTTAATAGTGCTGACGGCAGTCATAAATCCGCTTTTCAGCCATCAGGGAGTTACGGTGCTTGCGTATTTACCTACAGGGAACCAGCTCACGCTTGAATCTGTACTTTATGGAATAATGGCGGCATTTATGCTGGTAACAGTGCTGTGCTGGTTTTTGTGTTTTAACAGAGTGATCACATCAGATAAGATGGTGTATCTGTTTGGCAAGGCAGCTCCGGTACTGTCGCTTATATTGTCCATGACGCTCAGATTTATACCGGATATAACGAGCCAGTTTGGAAAGGTTTACAGGGCACAGAAAGCGTCAGGATACAAAGTAAATGGTTCGCATTTTGTGAGATTGAAAACGGGGTGCCATGTATTTTCTGCAGTTGTCACATGGTCCCTTGAAAAAGCACTTGTTACGGCAGACAGTATGAAATCAAGGGGATATGGGCTTCCGGGAAGGACGGCGTATTCTTTGTTTAGATTCAAAAAAAGTGATGTTAGAGCTCTTGCGTTTATATTCATATGTGGATTATATATAATTATAGGGAACAGCAGAGGCGGTTTCAGGTTCTTATATTATCCGGCTGTCAGGGGACAGATGACCGGATGGCTGACCGTAAGTATGTATATAGTATATGCCTGTCTTATATGTCTGCCGATATATATGAATGTGAGAGACCATATAAGATTTGAAAAGGCGTAGGAGAGGAGAAACAGTGAATATATTTGATATAGAAGGATTGTCTTTCGCGTATCCAGATTCCAATGATGATACTGGTACACAGTATCTTGCGGAAGCGATAAAAAATGTGAATATGTCCATAGATCAGGGAGATTTTGTGGTCATCATGGGAAGTTCGGGATGTGGAAAAACTACATTGTTAAGGCAGCTCAAAAGATCTGTTGCTCCCCATGGAAGACGTCAGGGCGAGATCAGATTCCTTGGGGAAAATCTGGACCTGCTCGATGACAGGGATGCTGCTATGCAGATAGGATTTGTTCAGCAGGATGTAGATACGCAGCTCGTGACGGATAAAGTGTGGCATGAACTGGCATTTGGTCTTGAGAGCCTGGGATACGATAATGGATATATAAGACGCAGGGTGGCCGAGATGTGTTCTTTTTTTGGACTGTCAGGCATATTTCACAGAAAGGTAACTGAACTGTCCGGCGGTCAGAAGCAGATGGTCAATCTGGCTTCGGTGATGGCTTTGTCTCCAAAGGTTCTGATATTGGATGAGCCAACGAGTCAGCTGGATCCCATCGCAGCCACTGATTTCATAGGAAGTCTTGTACGAATAAACAGGGAGCTTGGAACTACTATAATCATGACTGAGCACAGACTTGAGGAGGTTCTTCCGGTGTGCAGCAAAGCTGTTGTCATGGATGGCGGCGAAGTTCTGTGTCAGGGCGGTGTAAAGGAAGTTGCAGAGATTCTGGGACATGATGGCTGGAAAAAGGGCCTGTATCTTTCGATGCCGGCGGCCGTTCAGATATATCTGGGACTGCGTGGACGGGGCGACGCTCCGGTGACTGTGGCTGAGGGCCGCAGGTGGCTTTCTGAATATGATGCGGGCTACAGGGCATCAGGGTATACAGTGAAAATGTGTACATCAGGGCATACATCTGAGGATAAGCAGCCTGGGGATGTTGCTGTGAGCCTTGATGAGGTGAACTTCAGATATGACAGGAATTCTGAGGATGTGCTCAAGGGGCTTAGTCTTGATATATACAACAATGAGATACTTATGATAAACGGAAGCAATGGCTGTGGTAAGTCCACAATGCTGTCGCTGATATCGGGGCTGAACAAACCCTACAGGGGAAAGGTGAAGGTTGCCGATGGCAGGTCGGTAGGTATGCTTCCGCAGAATCCAGAGCTTTTGTTTACCAGAAGGTCGGTGAGAGAGGAGCTTGTCGATGCGGGAAGCAGAGAGCAGCTTGCTGATATAGTGAGATTCTGTAAACTGGACGGGCTTCTGGACAGACACCCATATGATCTGTCGGGGGGAGAGAAACAGCGGCTTGCCCTTGCAAAGGTGCTTCTGTACGATCCCGATATACTGCTTATGGATGAGCCTACTAAGGGACTGGACAATGGTTTCAAAGATGAGTTGAACCAGATGCTCAGGCAGCTTAAGAAGAAAGATAAGACTATTGTCGTAGTCAGTCATGATATAGAATTTTGTGCGGTTGCAGGAGACCGCATCGCACTTATATTTGACGGTGAGGTGGCTACAGTCAGTGGTGTGAAGGAGTATCTGTCGGGAAATAATTTCTTCACAACGGCTGCTGCACGAATCTCCCAGGGCATACTTGACAGTGCTGTCACAGTGGCAGATATTCTAGATGCATATGGTGCAAAGCCACAGAATAACGATGGTGGAAATGCTGGTGGCGACCTGGGAGACCGGGATGGCGGTAAAAGTGATGAGGAGCTGCTTGGCAGAATAGTTCTGACGAAAGAGAGAAAAACAGATCATCTTGCCTGGTGGCAGATATTAACCATATCTGTTACATCTGTTATAATTATATTCTGTTTCTGGAAAACGATGGCACAGTCCAATCTTGCTGAGCTTGTGCAGGAGGGAATGAAGGTGACTGAAAAGGGCAGGCAGTATATAGCCATGTATGGAGTGATGATACTTGCCATAGCAGGACTTCTGCTTGCCATACGGCCAATTGCCAGAAAACAGGATGAAGATATAATTATGGAGTCAGCAGGGCACAGATTTGACAGAAGAACACTTTTGAGTATTCTGGCTATTCTTATATTGATACCTTGTACTATATGGTTTGGATGTACCAGGCTGGATGACAAGAAATATTATTTTATATCTTTGCTTATAATTATAGAGGCCATGATACCGTTTTTTGTGTCATTTGAAGGAAGAAAGATGAAGGTTCGTGACCTGGTTATACTGGCAGTCATGTGTGCTCTGACAGTTGCGGGGAGAGCTGCTTTCTTAATGCTGCCTAATTTCAGCCCGACCATGGCTATAGTGATAATTTCCGGAGTGGCATTCGGCTGCGAGGGCGGTTTTGTGGTCGGAGCGATGTCCATGTTTGTGTCCAATTTTCTTATGGGACAGGGACCATGGACTCCGTGGCAGATGTTTGCCATGGGGCTGGTGGGATTCCTGGCCGGACTATTTTTCTCCCGAAGCGGAGTGAGGACAAAGGACATGACGAAGATAGGTTTGTGTATATTTGGCGCATTGGTTTGCATCATAGTATATGGTGGAATTATGAACCCTGCGTCTGCCGTCATGTGGCAGCCGGCTGTGAACATCGGCATGATAATAGCGTATTATGTGACGGGTTTTCCATTTGATGTGGTTCATGGCACCGCAACTGTAATATTCCTGTGGCTGCTTGCGAGACCGTTTCTTGAGAAGCTGGACAGAGTGCGGATCAAGTATGGAGTTCTGTAGAACAAATAATAAGATGATTGAGGATTACGGCTATGATAAGAAATGAGAAACTGGAAGATATCTCAGATGGGAGATTGTACGATGCAAATGATATGGTGAAGGCGTATTGCAATGAGTGCAGGGGCTGTCATGCCTGTTGCACCGGAATGGGAAATTCCATCATTCTCGATCCCCTGGATGTGATGAGACTGTGCAGGGAGACCGGTAAGAATTTTACACAGCTTCTTGAGAAAGAACTTGAGGTTAATGTGGTGGACGGTCTGGTGCTTCCGAATATAAGGATGACGGCAGGCAGATGTCCGTTTCTTAACGATGAGGGCAGGTGCAGCATCCACAGCGCGAGACCGGGATTCTGCAGACTTTTCCCGCTTGGACGATATTACACCGATGAAGGATTCAAATATATCCTGCAGATACACGAGTGTGAGCGTGCAGGCCGGACTAAGGTCAAAGTGTCGAAATGGATAGACACCGAGGATATTCCGAGATATACGAAATATATAAATGACTGGCACAAGTTTCAGAAGGATATGCAGAGAAATCTCCTCGAGTATATTCGTTCCGGTGAGGATGAGACTGCGAGAAATCAGACCATGCTGGTGTTACAGGTTATGTATGTGGGAATGTATGATGCGGAGAAGGATTTTTATGAGCAGTTTGATGCCAGGCTTGCGCACATCAGGAGCCTGCTGTGTATGGCGGAGTAGGATGAGAGTATTTGGATGGAACTTGGTTTACCATATTTGGTGCGCTCCCGTTCATCTCGTCCTGCAGCGGTACTAAGACTCACTGCGTATTGTGTCAGATTGGACATTCGACATTATTTATTTAGTAGGCAGGTATATGGATCATATGGGAACAGTCAGAGAAATAATAGATAAGGCATTTGAATATGGACAGGGCAGAGGCGAGCTGCCGGGGGTTGATGAGCTGGCTGAAGTTATAGCGGTGCTGTCAGCTTCGGAAAATGTCGCAGGAGAAACAAAAGTCTTACCGGCGGATAAATACGGGCGGAAGCCGGATGCAAAATATCAGAATGTGAATAAGTCAGGTGATTCTCATGACCTTCAGGACGGCCTTAGTGACTTTGAGTATCTTAGAAGAACAGCTTATGATCTGGCCCATCAGAGGTTTGGCAACCGTATATACATAAGAGGACTTATCGAATTTACGAACATTTGCAGGAACGATTGCTATTACTGCGGTATCAGAAAGAGCAACAGTCATGTTGACAGATACCGCCTTAGCAAAGATCAGATACTTTCTTGTGCCGATGAAGGATATGTATTGGGATTCCGTACATTTGTGCTTCAGGGCGGCGAGGACGGAGGCTTTTCGGACGAGGATATAGCTGATATAGTGAGGTGTATTAAGGAGAAACATCCTGATTGTGCCGTCACACTGTCATTTGGTGAGCATCCGTATGAGACCTACAGGCTGTGGCGGATGGCCGGGGCGGACAGATATCTTCTGAGGCATGAGACAGCAAACCGTGTTCACTATGAAAGGCTCCATCCGGATGAGATGAGCTATGACAACAGAGTCAGATGTCTATATGATCTTAAAAGTCTTGGGTATCAGGTGGGAAGCGGTTTCATGGTGGGATCGCCGTATCAGACGCCGGTGAATCTGGCCGAGGATCTGCATTTTCTTGCGAAGCTGCAGCCGCAGATGATAGGAATCGGGCCGTATGTCCCACACAAGGAGACACCATTTGCAAAGATGGAGCAGGGAACGGTCAGACAGACGCTGGTTATGATAAGCCTGCTCAGACTTATGTTCCCGAAGGCACTCATACCATCCACTACATCACTTGGTACGATAGCGGCGGATGGTAGGGAGCGTGGTTTTATGCACGGCGCAAATGTGGTCATGCCGAACCTGTCTCCGGTGTCGGTACGAAAGAAATATGAGCTCTACGACAACAAGATATGCACGGGGGAGGAATCCGCACAGTGCCGCGGCTGCCTTGACAGACGCGCGGAGACCTTTGGATTCCAGATTGTTGTAGATAGAGGAGATTATATATCATAAGGAGGACCCGCGGAAGCGTCTTTCATGCGTCTGCTCATTTTACTCTCTTTTATTCTCTTTTATTCTCTCTCTTCTTTAATAAACATGAATAGGAAGCTCACGAACAGCAGGCAGCAGGAGAACCAGATAGTTCTCATGTCAAATATACGGATGAAGTGTCCACCCACAGCTGCGCCGATTCCGAACAGCAGGATGATTGCCCAGTAACACAGGGATTTGAACAAGGTGTTCCTGTCCTTTGTCCTGAAGTACGCACACAGGGCATCGGTGCCGCTTCGGATATTTCCGATGCACATGGTGCTGGCAAATGCGTAGCCATTGACCTTCCTGAATGCCTGAACCTGCATGGCACATGAAAATGAGACCATGGCATTTGCGAGAAGATTGAGCTTTATGGGAAGAAATCCCACGATAAGAAGTAGAATAATCTCACACAATACAACGATTTGTCTCCAATGAAACTGCTGCATATTCTGGAATTTCTGTTTTATACATTCGGCAGCAGCAATCCCAAGCGCAAAGAACAATAGAGGAACTGCATAGTGTACACACATTCTCCAGTTTCGATCTACAAGGTTCTGACCTAGAAGGACTATGTTGCCCGTCTGTGCATTTGCAAATACCTTTCCTCTGAATATATATGTGTACGCGTCCTGCAGACCTCCCGATACGGACAGGAAGGCAGCGGTAATGAAAGATTCTGACATTTGTCTATGTGGATAAAACTTCATGGTTCATATACTCCTTGCTTGTAGATTTGACGTTTGATGACATTTGGGGTCAGGCCCCGTTATGACATTTGGGGTCAGACCCCATTATGACATGGGGCCTGACCCCATTGATGGGACGGAGGTGCCAGACCCCATTTGGGATCAGGTGCAATATCTGAAGGTTCTGTCCGTCAGAATCCTTGCAAATATCAGTCCCAGTGGCAGGGCTATGATGATCATGATGGCAGCCGCAAACCAGGATACGGCATCGGAAAGTGACATGATTCCAAAGTTGTATATTGCACGGTACAGATAAAGTCCTGGAACCATGATGACTATGGATGGGACTGTCAGAGAGATTCGCGGATAACCGTTGGTGCTTTTGATGAATGAAGCGAGCAGTCCGGCCGTGAGGGCTCCGGCAAATGCGGCGGCAGCTGCGGGGATGCTGGCAAGATCTACAAGTTCAAGACGGAGAGTGTTGGCTATGGCACCGATGGCAGCGGCTGTGGCTGCCATGTGCACGGAGCTGTTGAACATGATCGAGAATCCGAACACACCGCAGAAACTGGCAATCAATCTGAACACCAGATGAAGACTGGGTGCTATGTCGAGTGCCGCAAAATCCTGTGGGTGGAGCCTCAGCAGAAGCGCCATGATCCATGCGAACATCGTTGCAACAAGCACGATGATGATGGAGTATGTAAGCCTCTCAAGTCCAGACCTCAGATCCAGCTTTGCAAGGTCGATGCCACTTGTGATGAATGGGAATCCCGGTATGATGAACAGCATTGAGCAGATATATCCGGCTTCGTGGAAGGCGGGAATATGGAATGCCAGCTCGGCGACATTTAGCAGCAGTGCATACACAAGGCATGCGGCTGACACGGATACTGCTATGTTCATATATAAAGTAAAATGGTGTTTGATAAGCTTTGTCCTTATAAGATTGCCGATTCCTGCTGCGACAAATGCCAGTACCATCTCTATCGGTCCGCCACCTAGAAGAAATGTGAAGGCACAGCAGGCGAGGGCAGATGCAAGACCAAGACGTAGAGGAGAGTACAGTGCATGGATCTTCTCGATCTCATCAAGTCTCTGGTGGATTTCCTCGCCGGTCAGATGAGCCTCTTCATTTGGAAAGTTGTCAACGAACTGCTCCATTCTGTATAGCTTTGAGGTGTTCACTCCTGTGCTGGCGATACACAGAGACTGTGATACGCAGTCATGACCGTCAAAGCAGTTGAATTCTATGGACATGAGTCCGACATCAACGGTACATGTGACGCCCAGTTCCTTGGAAAGTCTATTCATGGAAGTACGGACACGCCATGCACCTGTTCCACATGAAAGCATGATAAGTCCAACTCTGCCTATGACAGAAGCTTTTTCGATAAGTCCTGCTTTGCATATGAGTACATTACTGTCGGCGCTGGCATAGTCGTGCCATGGGATCTCCATGTGATTTTTCTCCATAATGTCTATGTATGATTCCTCATTTGTGGTTTTAACATTCTTACTTTTCCGCATATATGATCGCCTCGGCTTTCGCAACATGTCTTTCCAGGTTCTTCATAAGCAGTGAATCCGGCAGGAATATTCCAAGTTCGTCATACTTTTTCCCTTGTTTGTCCAGGGTATCCTGACCATAGAATACAAATGCCATAGGAAGATTTTTCTCCAGTTCAACCATGATATCCCACGCGGCGCAGTATGCCTCTGCCTCAGTCTCCTTGAGCTTTACAGTGTCTGGCAGCTCCCTGATGAGCAGGACTCCGGTGCACTCTTCAAGGATCTTCTGTCCGACTTCCATGTTGTCTGAAGTGTATTCATGGCTGTATCTGTACGCTTTTGCCAGATACATATTCTCATTGTGAGTCATATGTGTGTAAATATCATGAAAATGCTGATAGTCCTTTTCTCTTACAGAATTTCTGAATTCCGGCAGCAGTTCGCCGTGTTCGCCCGTCATGATGACAGGATTGGTCTTGCCATCGGCGTTGAATCGGTATGGGATAAGATAGGAATTTCTTAGAAGATCGAACATGGTGTTGTTGCAGATGGACATGAGGAAAGCCGACATATCCCTGTCCAGATATGCGGTGAGCAGGGATTTTGCAAACTCTTCTGGTGAAAGATCGCAGTCGAAGTCATCATTGCAGAACAGATAATTACAGAATGTGTCCATAAGCTTTTCACATGCCCAGGGATCCCTGAGTATCTTTTCAAATAATATTTCGGATTTTTCTTCCCTTGGGAAAATAGTCTTTTCTTCCATGTATATGCGCATCCTTTCATATGATAAATGTTGTATTGTCTTTTTAATCTGGTTAGATTATACTATCGGGGTAGCGATAAGTGAAAATCATAATTGATATGACTGCGATAATAAAATGATATGCCAGGGGTTGCTGCATAATGAATAATTTTACGGGAGGATAATTTATGAACGTTAATTTCGAATATTATAAGATCTTTTATTATGTTGCGAGATATCATAACTTCACCAAGGCGGCAAAGGTTCTCGGCAACAGCCAGCCAAATGTAACCAGGGCTATGAACTGTCTGGAACAGCAGCTTGGAAGAATACTTTTCGTCAGGACGAACAGGGGAGTGCAGCTCACGAGGGACGGGGAACAGCTTTATTCATATGTGGAGGCTGCCATGTCACAGCTCCTGACAGCGGAGGATGAGCTTGTGGATGGAGAGAATCTGACTCATGGAAGTATAGCGATAGGAGTCAGTGAGACTGCTCTTAACATTTATCTGTTGGACAGACTCCGAGCATTTCACATGGCATACCCAGGTATAAATCTCAAGATATATAATCATTCTACACCCCAGGCGGTGGAGGAAGTGAAGAATGGCAGCATAGATTTTGCGGTGGTTACGACTCCGGCCGATGTAGAATCTCCACTAAAGAAGATTATGCTGCAGTCTTATCACGAGATACTTATCGGGGGAACTACATTTTCCTCGCTCAGAAAGCAGAAATTGTCCATAGCGGATATAAGGAACTATCCTATGATCTGTCTTGGCAGGGAGACCATGACGTTCAGATTTTACGACAGCATATTCAGGGAACATGGCGTGGAGCTTGCGCCGGACACGGAGGCGGCGACCACGGACCAGATACTGCCGCTTGTGAAGTGTGAGCTTGGTCTTGCGTTTATACCTGAACCTATGGCGAGGGAAGCCGTGAAGAACAAAGAGGTTGTAAAGCTTTTACTCGAGGAGAAGATTCCGGACAGGAACGTATGTCTTGTGTATGACTGTCTTCATCCACTGAATGAGGCGGCAAAGCAGTTTAAGAAAATAATTGTAGAAAGCAGGTGAGATCATGACACTTCAGCAGCTTAGATATGTGGTGATGGTTGCGGATACGGGTACGATCACCGAGGCGGCAAACAGATTGTATATATCCCAGCCCAGCCTGACAAATGCCATCCATGAGCTGGAAAAAGAGATGGGGATAAATATATTTAACAGATCGAATAAGGGAATAAGTCCGTCCATTGAGGGCGAGGTTTTCCTCGGCTATGCCAGACAGGTGCTTGAACAGGCGAAGGTCCTTGAGGATAAATACAAGGGGGACGATGGCGGCAAGAAGAGTTTCTGTGTGTCCACCCAGCACTATTCATTTGCTGTAAATGCATTTGTCGATCTTATAAAGAGATATGGTCAGGACGAGTATGATTTCAGCATAAGGGAGACACAGACCTACGAGATCATAGAGGATGTCGCCAGGATGAGAAGTGAGATCGGAATATTGTTTATGAATGACTTCAACGAGAAGGTGCTGAACAAGATCCTCAGAGCAAATGATCTGGAATTTCATGAGCTGTTTGTGGCAAAGCCCCACGTGTTCATAAGCAGAAAGCATCCGCTGACGAAGAACGATATTATAACAAATGAAGAGCTTGAGGCGTATCCATACCTGTCATTTGAGCAGGGAGAGCACAATTCTTTTTATTTCTCGGAGGAAATTTTCTCCACGACGGAGAGAAAGAAGAATATAAGAGTCAGGGACAGAGCGACACTGTTCAATCTGCTCATAGGTCTGAACGGATATACGGTGTGCAGCGGAGTCATAGATGAAAAGCTGAACGGCAAGGATATAATCTCGGTGCCGCTGGCGGATGAGAGCGATATGAGGATAGGGTATATCGTCCACAGGAAAGCAATCCTCAGCAGACTTGGAAACACTTACCTCGGTGCGCTGGCGAACTATCTCACGGCTGGGGATACAAAGAGTGGCGATCGCACTGTACCGACGGCGGAAGAGGCTGGTTTGGCGTATTGTGACGAACCGGAAGATGATGGTACGGCGTATTGTGACGAGCCGGAAGATTCAGTAAAAACCCCTCAGAGGAAGCTTCAGCACAGGGGACGCTTCAACGAGATGAGGGATGACGGAGAGCCTGCATGCGGAGACGTGACGGAGAAGGCGGCGGAACATATGAGAAGGGTAAAGCGGGATCAGTAGAGAGATGCGTGAAGATGGCAGGGATGATATTCTGGCTTATGGAATAGCATTCTGCAGGAAAAGGTGTATGGTGGTATGTGAACGTCTGTAGGGGAATGTACGATACAGATATGTGTTTTTCGTTGATTTGACATAGAATATAAGATGTAAATATAGCGTGGATATAGCATAAAACTATATTTACGCTATATTTTTATGTATTATACAAGTGAGGGATGTCTTTATATAATGTATAGCAGACGCATGAAATTACAGGAGGATATGATGAAGACATCGGTTATAGGATTTCCAAGGGTTGGAACATTAAGAGAGTTAAAATTTGCATCTGAAAAATATTTCAGACATGAGATAACGGCGCAGGAGCTTACAGGAATTGCAGCTGATCTCAGACACAGACACTGGGTGACACAGGTGGCAGCAGGAATAGATTTTATTCCAAGCAACGACTTTTCATTTTATGATATCGTGCTTGACACAGCCGTTCTTCTCGGAATCGTGCCAAAGAGATACAGAGAGCTTAATGTCTCAAAGCTCGACATATATTTCGCCATGGCAAGGGGCTATCAGGGAGAATCAGGAGATGTAAAAGCGCTTGCTATGAAGAAGTGGTTCAACACGAATTATCACTATATAGTTCCGGAGATAGAGGATGACACAGTGATAAGCTTAGACAGCGAGAAGCTTATAGGTGAATATGAGGAGGCCAAGGAGCTTGGGATCAAGACAAAACCTGTGGTGACAGGACCGTACACAATGCTTAAGCTCTGCAGATATGTGGGGACTAAGAATGCAGATGACTTTGCAGATGATGTGGCAGATGCCTACAGACAACTCATCGCCAAGTGCGCCGATAAGAATGTGGAGTGGCTGCAGTTTGATGAGCCGTCACTGGTGAGGGATATGGACGCTGAGGATAAGGCGCTTTTCCACAGGGTGTATGACAGGGTATTTGCAGATCGTGCAGACTGTAAGATACTTCTCCAGACATACTTCGGCGATGTGAGGGATGTGTATGAGGATATCATAAATATGCCATTTGCCGGTATAGGCCTTGACTTTATAGAGGGCAGACAGACCGGTGAGCTCATAGACAGATACGGCTTCCCTGAGGATAAGGTACTTTTTGCCGGACTGGTAAATGGTAAAAATATCTGGAGAAATCACTATGACAAGACACTCAAGATAGTAGGGCAGCTCCGCGATAAGAAGATAAATGTGGTTCTGTCCACATCCTGCTCACTTCTCCATGTGCCATACACACTTAAGCACGAGACAAAGCTGTCACAGGACTATCTGAAGTTCTTTGCATTTGCGGAGGAGAAGCTTATTGAACTCTCAGAGCTTGCGGCACTTGCCGAGAGTTATAACTATACAGAGCTTGAGGCATACCACAGGAATCAGGAGTTATTTGCGGGAACAAGAGATTGCAACAGCGACGAGGTGAGACAGAGACTTGCGGCAGTGACGGAGGAGGACTATGTAAGACTTCCGAAGAGAAGCGAGAGGCAGGCACTTCAGAAGAAGGAATTTGGACTTCCTGAGCTTCCGACAACCACTATAGGTTCATTTCCGCAGACTAAGGATGTGAAGTCACAGAGGGCACAGCTCAGAAAGGGAGAGATATCTGAGCAGGAGTATGTGGACTTTGTAAAGGGTAAGATAAAGGAATGTGTAAAGTGGCAGGAGGACATCGGGCTGGATGTGCTTGTGCATGGCGAGTATGAGCGAAATGATATGGTTGAATATTTCGGCGAGTCTCTTGGTGGTTTCCTGTTCACTGAGAAAGCGTGGGTGCAGTCATACGGAACGAGATGCGTGAAGCCGCCTGTGATATGGGGGGACGTATACCGCAAAAAGCCGATCACGGTTGACTGGTCTGTATATGCGCAGTCACTCACAGACAAGATCATGAAGGGAATGTTGACCGGTCCTGTGACGATACTCAACTGGTCGTTCCCAAGAGAGGATATATCGATCAAGGAATCTATATCACAGATAGCGCTTGCGATCAGAGATGAGGTGCTGGATCTGGAAGCGCATGGAATAAGGATGATACAGATAGATGAGGCTGCACTCAGAGAGAAGCTTCCGCTCAGAAAATCCGACTGGTATGCGGAGTACCTTGATTTTGCTATACCTGCATTCCGCCTGACACACAGCGGAGTGAAGGCTGAGACACAGATACACACACATATGTGCTACAGTGAATTTACAGATATCATACCAGCCATAGATGACATGGACGCAGATGTCATCACATTTGAGGCGTCAAGGTCTGATCTGCAGATCCTGGATTCTCTCAGGGAGAACAACTTCGAGACAGAGGTGGGACCTGGAGTGTATGACATTCATTCTCCGAGAGTTCCATCGGTGGCAGAGATCGTGAAAGCGGTAAATGTCATGCTCACAAAGATCGACAGAGACAAGCTCTGGATCAATCCGGATTGCGGTCTTAAAACGAGAGGCGTGCCTGAGACTGATGCCAGCCTCGGAAACATGGTTGAGGCTGCCAGACAGGTGAGAAAATAATATATAAAATGATTGACAAATAAACGACCGTTTACTAATATATCAGTAAACGGTCGTTTATTGCATGCGGATTAAAAATACTGAAGCGGAAGGGTGTGCACAATATGGAAGGAATTAAAGTCACAAGAGATACTAAGGAAGAGATACTGATAACAGCACTTCACAGGTTTGCCAGAGATGGTTATGAGGCGGTGTCGGTGAGCCAGATAGCGGGAGATCTTGGTATTACAAAGGGAGCTTTGTACCGACATTATAAGAATAAGCGGGATATATTTGATCATATCGTCGCGAGGATGGAGCAGGGCGACAGCGATCAGGCGAAAAGCCATGATATGCCGGAGGATGACAAAGAGAGCATGCCGGAGAAGTATGAGGAAGTATCTCTGGATGATTTTGTGCAGTACAGCAGATCCATGTTCGAGTATTGGACTGAGGATGACTTTGCATCTTCATTCAGAAAGCTGCTCACAATAGAACAGTTCCGCAGTGCGGAGATGCAGGCGCTTTATCAGCAGTATCTAGTGTCGGGGCCTGTGGGTTATGTAAAGGACCTGTTCAAGAGCATGGGAATCAAAGGCGCGAAGAAAAAAGCGGCACAGTTTTATGCGATCATGTTCATGTACTATAGCCTTTATGATGGAGCGTCCGACAGGAAAAAGATAAAGAAACAATTTGGCCAGGCAATAAGTGAATTTGCCAAAGCACTACAGGCTTGATTATAAATTTGAGTATATTAAGCAACTTACAGATCACCATAAGTAATTTTTCGTTGTTTGGTGATCGGCAGAAGGAGGTAGATGGAATGAATGATCATGGAAATATCAGTCAGGTCAGGCATAGTGAAGATCTGGTTATACGATTGGAAAAAGAGGATGAATACTGGGAAGTTGAGAACCTGGTGAGGGACAGCTTCTGGAATGTGTATCGTCCCGGCTGTCTGGAGCACTATGTGCTCAATCAGCTGAGAAATGACAGTGCATTTGTCCCAGAATTGAATTTGGTTATGCTTCTAAAAGGAGAGCTCATCGGGCAGAACATGTTTATGAGGGCGGCAATAACTGCGGATGATGGAAGAAGTGTTCCAATTATGACTATGGGGCCCATATGTATAAAGAATGAATTTAAGCGTAAGGGATACGGGAAGCTCCTGCTTGACTATTCGTTGCAGAAAGCTGCAGAGCTCGGCTGCGGAGCACTGTGTTTTGAGGGAAATATTGATTTTTATGGCAAAAGCGGATTCAGACCGGCAAGCGAGTTTGGCATTCGCTATCATGGGCTTGATGAGGGAGAGGATGCATCGTTTTTCCTCTGCAAGGAGCTGATTCCCGGATATCTTGATGGAATCATAGGTGAGTATGCTCCGCCAGAAGGATATTTCGTGGACGAAAAGGCTGCGGAAGAATTTGACAGGCAGTTTCCATATAAAGAGAGAAAGAAACTGCCCGGGCAGATATTTTAATGCGAAAGCGCCTTTACATGCGCATGCTCAATATTTTCATAAGGAGGTAATACTAGAATGAGACAGATGGAAAAAGACTGGTACAAAAAGATCTGGACTCTGGACATCCAGAATATGTCATGGGTGGAGGATACCAAAAGACAGGTTGATTTCATCATAGATAAACTTGAGCTGAAGGGAACGGAAAGGATCCTGGACCTTGCCTGTGGATTTGGAAGACATTCCCTGGAATTTGCCAGACGGGGATATGAGGTGGTCGGAGTAGACATCACAAAGGATTATGTTGAATATGCCAACGAACAGGCTGGAAAAGAACAGCTGAATGCATCTTTTATCTGTAAGGATATCCGAGAGGTGACATTTGAAAATGAATTCGATGTGGTTCTCAATATGGCGGATGGTGCCATAGGTTATCTTGAGGATGACGAAGAGAACAAGAAGATATTTGCGGTTGTTGCAAGAGCACTAAAAAAAGGTGGAAAACATTTCATGGATATAATGAATGGAGGCTATGCAGAAACACATTTTCCGTGTAAATTGTGGGATGCCGGAGAGCAGTGCCTTACGCTGTCTGAGTTTGAGTGGGACCGTGAGAACAAAACCCTGCTATACGGGCAGATAGATTATCCATATGGAGAGGCACTTTCAAAACCTGAGATGAAGGAGGGGAATCCAATCAGACTGTATACGTTGGGCGAAGTATCAGATATATTTGTGGGTTTGGGCATGAAGGTGTGCGAAGCTTATGCGGATTTTATCGGAAGGCCAGCTTCAGACAATGACATGCAGATGATGGTATATTCAAGGTTGGAATAACTGTGAAATAAAAGGAAAATGTTATTAAAGCTCGCAAAGTTGCAAAATCTGCCGAAAAAAGGTTGGAAAAGTTGCAAAAAGTAACTATCATATGGGTAGAAAAGTTGCAAATTCGAGGAATGGGAGCAAGAACTATGAAGATAAAGATGTGCGGAATCACGACCCCGGCAGATGTGACCGCGGTGAATGAAGTGAGACCTGATTATATAGGAATGGTGATGTATTTCCCAAAGTCAAAGAGAAATGTCAGTGCGGAGACTGCGCGCAGGTTACTTGAAGAACTGAGGAAAGATGTGAAGAAGGTTGCGGTGGTGGTATCCCCGGATGCGGAGCAGATTGCGGAGATAGCAGAGCTGGGATTTGATGTGATACAGATACATGGTCAGATCGATGACGAGCTTATTGAAGGTTCACATTTGCCTGTGTGGAAGGCTTTCAATGTGAAGGATATGGATATGTATCCACATTATCAGAGCCTCTCAAATGTTGCAGGGTACGTGTTCGATGCCGGTGAACCTGGAAGCGGTAAGACATTTGACTGGAACAGCCTGACGGATATCGACAGAGATGGAAGGCTGTTTGTGCTTGCCGGAGGGCTTACGCCGGACAATGTGCGGCGAGCGATAGAGCAGGTGCATCCTGACGTAGTTGATGTGTCATCTGGAATAGAGTATGATGTGGCAGGTGGCACTCAAATGCCGGGCAAGGATCCGGAGAAAATGCGTCTGATGAAGATGAATACCGCTGATGAGTAAGGCAGGTAGAATTCTTTTGACACATCTGTTTGTTAAAATATAAAAGAAAAGATACAACCTGGTGAAGTTGATCACAGAAGACTTTGCCAGGTTTTTTTATTATATTTTTTGTTTTATCTCAATTTAGGTTCATTTAAGCTAGGCATTCTATACTCTGTTCAAACAAACAGAAAGGAGTCCTGGCTATGGATAGAAAATATGCGCTTATTCCGGCGTATGAGCCGGATGGAAGGCTGCTTGAACTTATAGAAGATGCGGTGGCTGAAGGCTTTCAGGTCATTGTGGTTGATGATGGAAGCAGTGATGACTGTCAGCAGTATTTCAAACAGGCTGAATATATGGCAACGGTATTGCATCACACTGAGAATAAAGGTAAAGGCGCAGCACTTAAGACAGGATTTGCGCGGATCGCGTCGATGTGCGGGGTGGACGATGTGGTGGTGACTCTGGATGCAGATGGACAGCACACTATACAGGATGCCCTCAAGGTGTGTGCGGAGGCGTGTACCCACCCGGATTCTCTTATTCTTGGAAGCTGTGCTCTGACCGAAAACGTTCCTCTGAGGAGCAAGTTAGGAAATACAGTCACAAGATGTGTGTACAGACTTGCATCGGGTGTGAAGGTTTACGATACCCAGACCGGTCTCAGGGCGTGTTCATGCAGATTGCTTCCGTGGCTGCTCGAAGGTAAGGGGAATCGCTATGAGTATGAGATGAATATACTTCTTGAATGCCCCAAGGCAGATATCCCTATACGCGAGGTGCCGATCAAGACGATATATCTGGACGACAACAGGAGTTCTCATTTTGACACAGTGAAGGATTCGATACGGATATATAGAGAGATATTGAAATTTTCCGCTTCATCACTGATAAGCTTTGTGATCGATTATATATTGTACTCGGTTATGGTGCTCCTCACCGCGGGTATCGGTGCAGAGGTCTCACTTGTAATTTCAAATGTATTTGCCAGACTTGTGAGTGCTATGGTGAACTACAACATAAACAGGAGATATGTGTTTGACGTGGATAATGAAACAGGCAACGATGAAAAAACAATAAAAGCTGGCACAAAGGCTGGCAGAAGAAGGTTTATATCACATCCCGCAGTGCAGTACGCATTGCTGGCGATAAGTATACTTGTAGGGAACACGCTGGTTTTGAGTCTGTTAGTTGAGATCCTTGGAGTGAACAGACTTGCAGCAAAGCTGATAACAGAATTAATATTTTTTGTAATCAGTTATCTGGTGCAGCGCAACGGAATATTTAAAAGAGTAAGGAAAGGAGTGTGGTCAAATGTTTATTAGGCGACACTTATGGGCGATATGTTTTTCTCTGTGTCTTATAGGGTTTACTGTATACCTACTGCTCGATACATTTGCAATAAGGAGGGTGTACACGGTGGTATCGCAGACCGGAAGTTCTGTGAGCAGCGCGGAGGAGTCCGACAGTGAAGAGCCGGAAGATGCAGAGTCGGATGATACAGATGCAGTTGCGGGCGCTGCAGATACGGACAGTGTAGGAGATACGGAAACAGACGATGTGGATATAGACAGTGCAATATCTGCAGATGGCACAGGCACAGAAACAACAGATACTGGCAGTGTGGGAAGTACAGGATCAGAAGGTACAGAAACCACGGATGACGAGAGTGCCTCGTCATCCCCTGTGACAACCGCCAACTCATACCGTGACGGCAACATATCGATAACCCTCACCGAGTACCGCAGATACGACACAGACATATATGTGGCGGACGTCCAGATCACGTCTGTGTCAGACATGAAGACGGCATTTGCGGACAGCTCATATGGAAGAAATATAACAAAAAAGACATCCGAGATAGCGGAGGATGTAAATGCTATACTGGCGGTAAATGGTGATTTCTACGGTGCGCAGGAATCCGGCTATGTGATACGAAATGGAGTCTTATACAGAGACACGGCGGCGGACAGACAGGATCTGGTCATATATGAGGATGGCTCATTTGAGGTAGTAGAAGAGTCGGAGATCACGGCACAGGAGCTTCTGGACAAAGGTGCATGGCAGGTGTTGTCATTTGGACCGGGACTTGTGGAAGATGGTGAGATAGCCGTATCAGAAAACGAAGAGGTTGGCAAAGCCATGGTGAGCAACCCGAGGACGGCGCTTGGCGTGACGGATGACGGACACTATCTGTTTGTGGTGTCGGATGGAAGAACCAGCGAGAGCGAGGGGCTTTCACTCTATGAGATGGCGGAGTTCATGCAGTCACTTGGAGTTGCCACCGCCTACAATCTGGATGGCGGTGGTTCATCCACAATGTATTTTAACGGAGAGGTGGTCAACAATCCGACCACATCAGGCAGGAGCATAAAAGAGAGGAGCGTGAGTGACATTGTGTATATCGGATATTAGGGAAAAGAGAGCGGTTCAATATATGGTGATCTCAGGTTTGTGCCTGATATTTGCACTGATTTACGAATATTTCAGCCATGGAGTGACATCGCATTATATGATGTGCGCGTTTCTCATACCATTACTCGGAGGATTTCTGGTATATCTTATAATCGAATCCGCAGGATTTGATATGCCGGGGAAATGGTCTGCAAATCTTTATAACTCAGGTATAGCAACTCTCACTGTTGGAAGTCTGGTCAAGGGGGTTCTGGACATATATGGAACGACAAATCGTCTGATCATTGTATATCTGGTGATGGGGATGATGTTTATACTGGTGGGAATATTTTTATATATCATAGAGTGTAGAAGAGGCAGGTGTGCCTAAAAATATAATAGAATAATAGTTCCGATTTTTACAATCGTAAAAATTATTATGTGATAAAATTTGTCACATAGAGAACAGACAAAGGCGTCTGGACGATGACGAAACATCATCGTCCGGGCGCCTTTTTGTGTAGAAAAGCGGAAAGAGAAAGGATGATCGGATATGGCAGAGAGGATAAAGGAGCACCCGATACTGGGAGTCCAGGAAAAGGGCAGAGAAGTCACATTTACCCTGGACGGCAAAGAGATGAAAGGCTGCGAGGGCGAGCCGATAGCAGCAGCACTCAAGGCTGATGGAGTTATGGTTCACAGATATACGAAGAAGGAGCATAAGCCGCGTGGAATCTTCTGTGCCATCGGAAGATGTACGGACTGCGTCATGATAGTGGACGGAGTGCCGAATGTAAGAACTTGTATAACGCCTTTAAAAGAGGGCATGGACATCCGCACACAGTACGGTGTCAGCGACAAACCATTTATAGATTAGGAGGATACAGATATGAAGAGATATGATTTGGTTATCGTAGGAGCTGGTCCATCTGGTCTGTCGGCAGCGATAGAGGCGGCAAAGAGAGGACTTTCAGCTGTAGTATTTGATGAAAATGAGAAACCGGGAGGACAGCTGTTTAAACAGATACATAAATTTTTCGGCTCTAAGGAGCACAGGGCAAAGGTCAGAGGATATGTAATAGGTCAGCAGCTTCTGGATGAGGCGGATGCGGCAGGCGTTGAGGTAGTGCTGAATGCCACAGTCATCGGTCTTTATCAGGACAAGGAGGTTGTGGTCAAGATCGGTGAAGAGATTCATCACTACAAGGGCGATGCGGTCATCATAGCGACAGGTGCTGCCGAGAACATGGTCACATTCCCTGGCTGGACGCTTCCGGGTGTCATGGGTGCAGGTGCTGCCCAGACTATGATGAACCTCCACGGGGTACTTCCCGGCAAGAAGGTCCTCATGCTTGGTTCAGGAAATGTCGGTCTTGTTGTTGCATTCCAGCTTATCCAGTGTGGATGCGAGGTGGTTGCTCTTGTTGATGCCGCACCCAGGATTGGTGGCTATGGAGTTCATGCGGCAAAGGTAGCCAGAACCGGAGTTCCGTTCTATCTGTCACACACGATAGTGAAGGCAGAGGGTGATGAGTGTGTAAATGGAGTTACCATTGCTGAGGTTGACAGCAGCTTCAAGTTCATACCGGGCACGGAAAAGCATTTTGACGTTGACACGATATGCCTTGCAGTTGGTCTTTCGCCTATGTCTCAGCTCCTCAAGATGGTTGGCTGTGAGATGGAGGACAATCCGAAGAGGGGCGGTCAGGGTCCTATCTGCGATGAATACGGAAGAACATCCATACCGGGAATATTTGTTGCGGGAGATGTGTCAGGAATCGAGGAGGCTTCCTCAGCTATGATCGAGGGCCGTATGGCAGGCATAGCAGCCTCAGAATACCTGGGATATGTGGAGAAAGATGAGATGGACAGCGAGCTGAAGAAACTCGATGAGGCTCTTGATGGTCTCCGTCAGGGAATGTTTGCACCGAAGAACAGAGGAAAAGCGATCGAGAAGACTGAGGAGGGTATCGATATATCCACTAGCCTTCTGAAGAATGGATATATAGCAGATGATGAGATAGAGAGATTCCCGGGAGTTACCCACAGAAAGGGAATACATCCGGTCATCGAGTGTACGCAGAACATACCATGTAACCCATGCCAGGATGCATGTCCGAAGAAATGTATATCTATAGGGGCAAATATAACATCACTTCCTATAGCAGTTCCGGATTCAGACTGTATCAACTGCGGTATGTGTGTGGCAAGCTGCTCAGGTCAGGCTATCTTCCTTGTGGATGAGGACTGCGGAGATGGCACAGCCACAGTGACACTTCCTTATGAGTTCCTTCCACTTCCGGAGGTCGGAGCAAAGGGCGATGCGCTTGGAAGAAATGGACTGAAGGTATGTGATGCTGAGGTCGTTCAGGTCAAGAGCATGAAGGCATACGACAAGACGAATCTTCTGACTATGAGGGTTCCAAAAGAGTATGCGATGAGGGCAAGATTCTTCAAGATTAATTGACAGGTATGAGAATGATCTGGCAGACCAATAAATGGTCGCTTTTGGAGTAGATGTTAGGAGGAATAGCGTATGAATTCAGTAAATGACAGATCCAGAGATATAGGTCCATTTGTTCCAGGACCGGATGACGATATGATGATCTGCCGATGTGAGGAGATCACCAAGGGCGAGATCAGGAAAGCAGTCCACGAGGGAATGTGGACTATGACAGAGATAAGAAGATACCTGCGAACAGGAATGGGACTGTGCCAGGGACAGACATGTGCCAAGCTGGTCAAAGGAATCGTTGCAAGGGAGCTTGGAGTATCACCGGCGGAGCTTGAGCCGGCGACATCCAGAGCACCTATGCGTCCTATAGAGATGCGCATATTTGCAAATGAAGAGAAGGAGGGCGAGTAGTATGGGAAACACAGCAGAAGTTGTAGTTGTCGGCGGAGGAATCATTGGAAGCTCGATCAGTTACTATCTCGCAAAGAGAGGAGTAAGCGTCATATGCCTTGAGGGCTCAGATCATTTTGGAAATGGCGGTTCAAGCCGAAATGGAGGCGGTGTTCGCCAGTCAGGAAGAGATCCAAGGGAGCTGCCCCTTGTAATGTACGGAATAAAGAATTTCTGGCCTACACTTACAGAGGAGCTTGAGGTAGACTGCGAATATCATCAGGATGGAAACCTGAGACTTGGAAAGACGGAGAAGCACAGACAGATACTGGAGGGACTTACTGATAGAGCTGTGAAGGTGGGTCTGGATGTGAAGATGATAGACGGCGATGAGGTAAGGCGTATCAATCCTTATCTGTCAGACGAGGTCACATGTGCGAGCTGGTGTCCGACAGACGGTCACGCCAACCCGCTCACAACGACACTTGGATACTACAAGACAGCCAGAAAGCTGGGAGTGCATTTCATCTCCGGTGAAAAAGTTGTTGAGCTTCGAAAGATAAAGGGAAAACTGCGTCAGATCATCTGTGAGTCCGGCGATGTATACGAGGGTGAGACAGTCGTGCTTGCAGCGGGATATGAATCGCGAAAGATTGCGGGAACAGTCGGCATAGATATTCCGATGCAGCTTGCTATGCTTGAGGCGCTTGTAACGGAAGCTGAACCACCTATGTTCGATCAGATGCTGGGAACTGCAGAGGCAGATTTCTATGGCCATCAGACAAAGCATGGCTCATTTGTATTTGGCGGGTCGTCAGGGCTTGAGGGATTCACTAAGGACAACGGAACCCCGATATGTTATAGTAAAACTGCACCGTGTATCTGCCGTGGAATCATGAAGTATTTCCCTGATCTGGCAAATGCCAAGATCGTCAGAACCTGGGCCGGATGGATGGACAAATGTGCAGACGGAGTGCCGGTGCTTGGAAATGTGAGTGAGGTTCCTGGACTTGTGCTTGCCTGCGGATTCACAGGACACGGATTCGGAATCGCCCCGGCGGTTGGAGATCAGCTTGCCGAGCTCATAACAACAGGAAAAACAACGGTTGATATACATCCGCTGCGTTACGATAGATTTAAGGCAAAGATTTAATGGCACTGTTATTTCTGTTTCATATGCAGTGAATTGGTCATTCCTATAGCAAAGGATGTAAAAAATGCAAGGAGAAATATTCCTCATGCTACAGCTATTATTTCACATGCATAGTAAATCCAAATACCCACTCATCCTCGTCGAAGCGGTACTTTTCATCAAGTTCAGGACCGCAGCTGTTGGAGCCGATTCCGTTCTGGCGGTAGTCGATACACAGGATAGATTTATGACTCTCAGAAAGCTCATAGTTGTGGGCTGCATTGGTCAGTTCCTCTGCGGTGTAAGGCGACGCATTCATTGAGAATGGCACAGCGGATGTCACAGTTATGCTGTGGGTGGCTATATCTGTTTTGATGTCGTTTTCTCCCAGGCTGTTGACCTGGACATAACTGCAGTCAAAGTGGCTTCCGTTCTCCTGAGGCATGATGTAGTCCTCGTGCATATCCGTTATGTCTGCGGTGAACACCCCGTGCCAGCTTGCGTGATGCTTGTCGATATAGCTCTCATATGGACCAATACCGATATAATTTACATTTCGCATATCTTCTCTCAGGATCATTCTCACACCAAATCTTGGGAGCATAGGAAATTCGGCATTTTTCTTTACATGCATTTTTGATTTTATAGTTCCTTCAGGTGTTATTATCCATTCAGCGTTTATCCTCAGAACAGGCTGTACCGTAGGTGCAGAGAGGCTTGATGAGCTCGATATCACGGCGCATCCATCTTTTATAATGCAGCTGGTTTCATAGGTTCTCTCAGATATCATATCGTAGTGCGCTCTGAACCACTCGTTCTTTATATTTCTGTCATTGTCCGTAGGTGCGCGCCAGATTGTCTTATCGCATTGAGCAGCGAGAAGTTCCTGACCGTCCACCGCAATGCCTGCAAAGTTTCCTGTGTTTCTGTCAAATGTATATTCAAAATTACTTCCGCTGATAACAAATTCGGTGTCGCTTTCCGATATATGAAGATGGGCAGAAGCTGTATCATGAACGGTCAGATCTTGTTCTGTCAAATTCTGCATCTTGTCCATAGCCTGAGCTTTGTCAAGAATCTGCACCTTGTCCATAGCCTGAGCATTGTCAAGAATCTGCGCCTTGTTCAAAGCTGATGTTTTATTCAGAATCTCGTCTGTATTCTGTTTTTGTGATGTCAGTTCAATCTCATCGAATCCCAGCACATCACCTTCCTTGACAAATGCGCTGTCTTCAGCTGCCTTATATATCACACGGAGAAACATTCTGTGTGTAATAATATCTTTTGTGCAATCGGCGACATCTGAACAATCAACAACACTTGAATAATCGGCAGTTCCATCGCCGTGAGGTGCCACGGAAGGAGTGGCAATATCGCCGGATGCAGTCACCTTTCCATCACAAGTGACCTCATAGCTCATAGTGAGGTAATCCCTGATGTCAGTGAAATCCAGATAGTTGTGCAGAGTCAGAACATCATTTGCCGTATCATATCCGGTGATCCTGACCGGACGGTGGATATTCTTGAATTCAAGCAGTCCGGTGTGTGGCCTGCGGTCCGGATAAACCAGGCCGTCCATACAGAAGTTGCCGTCGTGTATAATTTCCCCACTGTCGCCGCCGTAGGCGTACATATCTTTGCCATTTGCCGCTTTGCCTGTGTATATGGCGTGGTCGCACCACTCCCATACAAAACCGCCACAGGTGGTCTTGTGGCTGTCAAAGAATTGGAAGTAATCTTCCAGATCTCCGGGGCCGTTGCCCATGGCATGACAGTACTCGCACAGGATGTAAGGCTTATCGCCATCACCATCTATGTACTCAGCCATCTCGGATATAGATGGGTACATCCTGCTGTAGAGATCCAGATTGCTGTAGTCATATTTTCTCTTCCCGTCTGTATACTGTGCGCTTTCATAGTGGGTGAGGCGGGACATGTCATAGGATTTGACCCATGCCAGAGCCTCCTCAAATGTCACACCGTATGCGCTCTCATTTCCCATGGACCAGATGACTACGCTGGCACGGTTCTTGTCCCTGATGACGCAGCGTCTGATGCGGTCCAGTATGGATTCACAGAATTCAGGGTTGTCTGCTATCGGCTCATTCCACCTTGCTGCCTTGTTATCCCAGTTATTATCCGAATAGAATAATTCACTTGGACCGTGGGCCTCTATATCCGCCTCGTCTATCACATAGAATCCGTATTCATCGCAGAGCTCATAGAAATAAGGAACATTTGGATAGTGACTTGTCCTTATGGCGTTGACATTGTGCTGTTTCATCAGCGACATATCCTTGATGATCTGCTTACTGCTGATGGTAAATCCTGTCACGGGGTCAGAGTCGTGTCTGTTCACTCCGTGGAACTTGATCGGCATGCCATTGATGTACACGATTTTATTCTCTATGGTTATCTCCCTGATGCCAATCCTGTCTGTTATGACCTCTCTGGCACATCTGATGATGACAGTGTAGAGGTAAGGCCTTTCTGCATTCCACAGCACAGGGGAGTTGATTGACAACAGGATGCTGTTAGAGATAGTGGCACCTTCGTTTCCTTTGGTGGTGGTATCGATGCCGCTGGAGGCGGACATGTTGTGCTCCACACAGCCGGATGAGCAGATATTGCCGTCGGCATCCAGGATAGTTATTTCTATATTGTGTTTTGTGCCTGGCTGTAAATCGGATTTATGTGGAAGAGGATCTTCATCGCAGGCCTTGCCGGCTGTAAGACCTGAGCCTGTATGCGTATTTGAGAGGTTCTCATCAGTGCAGAGATATCCCGTAAATCCTGTGAAGTCAATGCTCACCTCAGCAATAGATGGCTTTTTAATATCATCGCAGCTTGTCCTGATGAAATAGTCGTACACTGCACCCTCGGGACGCTTCAGGATGTAGACATCCCTGAAAATACCGTTCATGCGGAACTTGTCCTGATCCTCCAGATAGCTTCCGTCACACCATTTGAGAACCAACACGCAGAGCCTGTTGGAGCCTTCTTTAATAAATTTGGTTATGTCAAATTCGCTGGTCGAATGTGACACCTGGCTGTAGCCCACATATCTGCCGTTCAGCCACACATAGAAGCAGGAGTCGACTCCCTCAAAGTTAAGATGGGCAAGAGGCGCGTCCTCGTTCTGGCTGTAGTCGAAATCTGTCACATATGCGCCGCATGGATTGTTTTTTGGCACATAAGGCGGGTCAAATGCAAATGGATACCTGACATTTGTATACTGATGATAGTCGTATCCGTGCATCTGCCATACTGATGGAACCGGGATATCATCGAAACCGGATACATCATATCCTTCACTGTAGAATTCGTTCTGAAGCTTGTAAATGCTGTCATAATAACGGAACTTCCAGGTTCCATTCAGAAACTGTACTCTGTCCGAGAGTTCCCTTGCATCAAGGGATGTGCTGTATGCTTTCTCTGCAGGAATATAGTAGTTCCTCTCCGGCATTGTATTTTCGTGCAGAATATGCAGATTTTCGTAGTGGTGTGGAATGATCATAGCAATACCTCCTGTGAATGATTTAATATGTAAAACGTTGTATATTCGCCTTTTGTCAGATATATTATAAGATAGAAGCACATGGACAGTCCATGCATATAATTAGACAAAACATGCAGATTATGAGACCGTTCAGAGACTTGCAAAATCATGGTACGACATACGGACTGTGCTTGCACAAGGGAGTATGTCAACACTACAGATGACCACCCACTTATTGTGGCAGCGATAGTGCATTATCAGCTTGTCACAATACATGGATTTGAGGATGGAAATGGCAGAACAGCAAGGCTTATGTCTGGATATATACTGGATTATTACGGATATGGATTTGGCGGGATCGGATCCCTGGAGGAGTACTTTGCGTATGATTCAGAGGAATATTACAGCAGACTTCAGATGGGACTTCCTGCGTTATATTATTCAGGCCGGGACAATCCGCCGCACCCGGAGATATGGATAAGTTATTTTCTGAGAATGGTGGAGCTGTATTCTACAAAGGTCAGACAGTTGTCACTGGAGATACGGGATGAGCTATTACACCATAGAAAATGGTGGACAGATAGTAGAAGTAATAGAGAGACGCAGGCAGAAAAGTTGACACAGGCAAAATGTGATAGTTAATACACATAGTTGTTAAAAGAAAGGAGCCACACATGTACACAAACTCAGCATATCTTCACAACTCAATGCTCGACATAGTGGATAAGAGCAGACCGCTCATAGTCACTAGCTGCGGAACGTACAAGCTGTATACACAGAAGGAGTTTACAACCTACAGACCTAAAGGGCGTAAAGATTATCAGCTCATATATGTGGCGGCGGGGAAGGCGCATTTTGAGATAGATGGAGAGGATGTGACTGCCTGTCCAGGTAGTATGGTTATTTACAGGCCGAGACAGAGGCAGAGGTATGTGTATTACGGAGAAGAACACACAGAGGTGTTCTGGGTGCATTTTACCGGGGGAGATGTGAAGCAGACACTCAGGAGATACGGGATAGACAGCGATGTGAATATGTTCTACGGAGGAGACCATGCGGAGTACAGAACTTTGTTCAGACAGATGATACAGGAACTTCAGCTCTGCCGGGATGACTACGAGGAGATGCTTGAACACATATTCAGACAGATACTTATCTCTGCGCATAGGCAGCAGGGGCAGGATAATTCCAAAACTGTGACTGCTATGGCAGAGGAGATGGACCGGGCGGCAGCGTATTTTGGAGAGCATTACAATGAGGAGATAGTGGTTGATGATTATGCCAACACCTGCAACATGAGCGTGAGTTGGTTCATAAGGAATTTCAGGCAGCGGATAGGTACCACACCTACACAGTACATCATGGCAAAGCGCGTGGCCAACGCCCAGATGCTGATCGAGAGCTCAGATTATAATATGACTGAGATTGCAAAGATAGTAGGGTATGACAATCCGCTCTATTTCAGCAGAGTGTTTAAGAAAGAAAAAGGATTGTCTCCGATGGAATACAGGAAATTAGTGAGAAATCCGGAGAATAGAAATTAACCAACTCCCTGAGGGGCACTTTTTTCCTTCCAAATGGGCATTATAATTACATGCCCCAGTAGTTAAAATATATACAGATATGTTTGTGTATTTTAATTATACAAGAGGGAGGACGAAGTATGAGAAAAAGAAGGGGTATAGCGATAACCTTGATTTTTCTGATGTTGGTGACATTGTTTCCGATGGATGTATGGGCATATGTTGGAACAAAGACCGTTCAGACGAAAGATCAGGTCAAAACCGGAGAAAAGGTGATATTTTATGGCGGCAGCTGCTATAAGGATGTATATCTTGAAAATGATTATATAAGGCTCGATCTCGTTCATATGGGGAATGATATTGCAGTAATTTCACAGCCAAAAAGAACCGAGGAGAATGCTGCCAAATTTCTTGCAAGTGATAATTATGCAGTGGATACGTTTTCGGTACAGTTTGGTGCGTGGGGCGGAGAAAGCATGCTCAAAGCCAGGGAGATCACGATGACACGTAACAAGGATAGCATAGTTCTTGATTATAATTTCACTGATGACAGGGTACTCATAAGTGTTACATATACTCTGGTGAATCTCAATGAAGGATATACGGATGGCCATTCTAATGAAGGTGTTGTAACAGGGGATGATAATTATAAAACAATTACATCTGTTCCGGATGACAACGCTGACGATAAGGGTCGGACCTGGGGGATAATGGCCAACATGAGTTGTGATTTCACCAATAAGGCAAGCGGTGGTGCCAATTTCAGGTGGTACCGCGACTACAAGAAATTTAACGCAATGGGACATAGAAATGTATTTGCTCCGGGAACAGTGAAAATGAGCAGAACAACAAAGTCTGGAAACAAGTATGATTACAGAAAACCGTATACATTCGACACGGAAAGTGTGGACATCACAGGAGGCTTGGGAAGAACCGATACCTATCAGAGCGAGGATGGCGGATATTACGGTAAAAATAATAAGAATTATATAACGGAAGTATTCATGGACAGCTATTTCTGGGCGAACCCATTTGTGGCAACGGGACAGGATTTCTATAAGCTTAAGTATACAGGTGGACCGGATGCCGGAGCTTATGATGGAGTGAACGGATTTGAGAACGGGGATACCATGCCACAGTATGTAACATACAATGTGAATGGTGATCTCCGGGTGCAGAGTGCCGCAAAATGGCTGTATAAAGGAGATAAGAAATATGACAACATGCCTGCCATGCTTGTGGGCTTCAGAGATCTTTATAAGAAGAATGAGGATAATTTCACTCCATCGGACAAGGTGGCTGTGGCTGCGGATTCAAATACTCTGGGGGTGTTCAAGACCGATGGTAAATACACGGTGTATGCTCTCGACGGCGGGCAGAATGAGAAGAAGCTGATAAATACATATGGTAAGCCTGTGGCCAGATATAGAGGTAAATTCCAGACAAAGACAGACGCGAATGGACGCACATATTATGAATTTGCGAATCAGGTGGTGGCGCTTTCGGACACGGTGACAGCATCGTGGGGGAAGGATAATGAGTCCGGGAAACAGCCGCACTTCTATCTGTATCAGGATGGAACTGTTGATATGTACATGATCAGGCTGAACACACCTAAGTTTAAGTTCTATGAGCCAAAAGATAACAGCCTTAAGCTTGGATACTCAGATGGTGGAATAAAACTGACCATGGATCCGGACAAGAACAAGGCAGCTATATACACGGACATTCCGAATACCACCAGTAAGGTGGATACGGCTGTTATAAGCACAGATGGCAATCTGCTGTTTGAAGGCGAGGTAACATTTGACATATTGTTTGGCAGGGATAATGAGCTCACTATGAAAAGGCTCAGTTATGGAATGAGCAATAGGGAGTTCAAGGTAAATGGAGTGGAGACTTCAGGCAGCATAGACACTGCCAACATGATAGGAATTGAGCTTGCCAAAATAGAGGGCGAGGTTAATACATTTAAGAACGAGGAACGGTATGCCTTTTCTGTGGAGGTGAATGCCTTTGATCTGTTTGAAGGTGAGGCGGAACTTGAACTTAAAAGGCTCAGAAAGACAGGAGATCTGGTTCCAAACAAGATGTATATTGCCGGATATGCGGAGCCGGGAATCCCGCTTGTGCCTCCCCTTATTGTGGCCAGACTTACAGGAGGCGGTGGAGGCTTTGATGGACTTGCGGATACCATAAATGGAGATTTCCTTGCAATCCCTCCTCTTACACTCAGCATGGAGGGTGGTATGAGCATGCTTCATGTGTTCAATGGTAAAGCAAAGACCACGATTGGCCCGAGCAAGGTTCAGGTAGAACTTAAGGATGTAAATCTGTGCAAGCTTCCGGATCTTATCACGTCACTTGAGTGGCATCTCGGTGTGACCGGACAGCAGAAATTGTACAATGGAATGACCTATACAGGCCTTAATGGCAATGGCGGAATGTCGGCCGAGATGAAAGTTCCAAAGGATATGGAGGTTTTTCAGATTTCAGGTTCGGTGGATCTGAATGGCTTTGCCGGTGCGGACAATATCAAAAGACCTACAAGCATATATGTAAATGCCAATGTTGTAGGAGATGTCACTGGTAAAGTGTGTGTTCCGAAAAAATGGAAACTTATCGGTGGTAAGACTCTTGCATCGGCAAAGGTAGATTTTGCACTTGGAGGAGAGACGGCCATAAGCGTCAGAAATGTCAGCTACGATAAGGCTGTGAAATCAGCAATTGATAATCTTCATATATATGGCGGAATGGCATATACCGGAAATATAGGAAAGATTTATTCCAGAATATATTATGTAATCCCGTCGACAGTCGGCGGAAAGGTGTCCTGGGGAGAACCTGACGAGTGGGATGTCGAAGAAGTGGCAGGACTTGCAGCTGTCCAGCTTTATGATGAGAATGGTGAAGCCGCAGGAATAGGGTATATGGAGTTGTATCTTGATGATGCGGATTATGCAGTGGTTGATGTGGGCAATGTGCTTGCGGCTACAGACACGGATGCGGATGATGAGGCATTGCTTGCAGGAGCAGATGTTACATCTAGATTTGAACTTACTGATGTAGGGGCAGTGAGAGATGACGCTGCAGTTCTGCTCACTCTCATGCCGGCAGATGGTGTATCAATCCAGGATATGGCAGAAGGACTTCATATATATGATGCAGATAACAATCCTGTTGAACTCAGATGGATGCCGGATGTGGTGGATGAGGCGACAGATGATACGAGAAACTATAATGCGGTGACAGGAATAGGCGCAGGCGGAAAGGATACGATATTCGTGAGCCTTGGAACGAAGGCAGACTGTGCTGGAAAGTATTCCTGGAAAGTTGTATCTGAGGCGGGAGACTTTACAGGCAGACTGTACACACAGAATCCACAGCCTACTGTTCAGGGCACACTGGCTGCCTCTGCCGGTGGCGGCCAGGTGACAGCACATGTCGATTCACCGGTACAGAATGAGAAATACGTGCTGTCTACATACCTTGGAAGTGAGCAGGGCTCTGCGGACTATCTGATTGACAGAAGAGAGATATCGGAAACAGACGTAACAGTGGATATATCAGGATCGGGCACGGAGCTGCCTACCGGGGAGTATTATGTGTCGGTATATTTGGAGCAGGAGAGACAGGGAGATTTCGATGGGGATGGTGTCATGGAGACGGCCCTGATTCCTGTGGACAATGCTGCATATGCAGATAAAATAACTTATACAAATACAGTTCAGCCAGATGCACCGTCATCTGTGATGATAGATGCAACAGGTAACGAGATCATGAATGCCA
The DNA here is from genome assembly GCA_934277375.1 of uncultured Coprococcus sp. Classification (GTDB taxonomy): domain Bacteria; phylum Bacillota; class Clostridia; order Lachnospirales; family Lachnospiraceae; genus Coprococcus. The sequence continues at coordinate 151,413 of CAKQTZ010000004.1, forward strand.
GATGGAAACGCGTGGCAGATGCGGATGGATACAAGATAAATATTTATACGGTAGATGCAGGCGGTAATGCTGTCGACACGGCAAGAAGTTATAATATATCGGCGGATAAGATAGATTCCATGACGGGAATTTCTTTCAACGGACCTGCAAATGAGTACAGCCTTGACATGGCACTCACTGTTGGAGGAAATGATGCAGATGGCAACAGCATGGCGCTGGATGCTGACAGTACATACAGAGTAGGTGTGCAGGCGTACAACTATCTTACAACTGACGAGAATGGAAATGGAACAGCTCCGGTGTACAGTTCTGAAGCGTTCTCACAGGATGAGTATCTTCCGGAGTATGAGGAGCTTGAGCTGACTGTGAAGGCAAGGTATGACTCGTTTGGCGCGTATGAGGTTGTGGAATGCGATGCCGATACGGGAATGTACTATATTCAGACTGATTCATATGGCTATGCATATCTTGAGGTTGCCGCTGAAGGCGCAGGAAGTTCGCCTGTTGAATATTCACTTACGAGACTGGACACAGGTGAAAAGATTGCTGACAGCACGGATGGCAGACTTGATGTACCGGGACCTGAATTCTCAGGAACACTAATGCTTAAACTCATGGCGGAAAATACGGTGACCGGTGATGTTACGGTCAGATATATCACACTTCAGAAAGATGACACAGCACCTATACTGACATTAGATAAAAGCAATGTTGTGGCAGACAGCGATACAGGAAAATATGTCATAACAGGACATACAGAGCCGGGGGCTGATGTTATTCTGGAAAAGACCAATGCACAGGTTGTAGCGGAGGATGATGGCACATTCATGATCACTGGTACTCTAAGCAGGGTACAGATATGGGATGACGAGCAGTCGGATATGGTTGACACTGACGAGTTTGAGCCGCTTATGGCAGATATATATGCCAGAGACAGAGTGGGAAACAGGTCGGCAAATGCGGCGGTGATCGCAAATGTTAAGGCTGAGACTGTAAACAGTGGAACGGTGAAGTACGATTTGCAAGGTGGATCCTGGAAGGAAGATTACACAGCGCCTGCCCTATATTCACAGGATGCTCCGTTGACATTCCCTACTGAAGAAAATGTGGAGCGTAAAGGATATATATTTGGTGGCTGGTATGACAATCCAGAGTGTACAGGTGATGCGGTTGTTGAGACAACAGCATCTCAGTCAGGCGTTATAGAGCTCTATGCAAAGTGGGTTGATGAGAACGGTGATGCGACTACGGAGGGTAGGACTACAGAGAGTGGAACTACAGAGAGCAGAACTACAGAGAGTGGAACCACAGAGAGCAGAACTACAGAGAGTGGAACTACAGAGAGTGGAACTACAGAGAGTGGAACTACGGAGAGCAGAACTACAGAGACTGAGACCACAGAGGCTTTGACCACAGAGCGACCGGATGTTGTGACCACGGAAGATGTAACGGAGAAACCGACGGAACATACATCTGAGATGACAGAACTTACAACGGAAGTTACTACAACAGAGCCTGAGACGAAAACCACTGAGAGCTCAAAAGATCAGACGGAAGCCACAACGGCTGTTACAGCAAGTGATAGTACATCTGAGACGGTGGATACCACAACGGCTGTAAAGGACACCACGGCTTCTGATACCGAGAGGTCTGAGTCGCTAGATACGTCAGATCGGTCAACAGGAGGACAGACAGACGGTTCCAATCCGGGAACTGGTGATCCGTTCAGACCAGTTATATGGATAGTAATATGTATACTGTGTGGCTCAGGTGTAATTGTTGTTGAGGGAAAGAGAAGAAAAAGACACAAATAAAGAGTTAGGATGATTGGTTATTTATAAAACAGGCCCACCGTTTTCGGACGGTGGACCTTGTGTTATATAAGATCATTGATTCACGTATTCCTTCAGCTTGTCGCGTTTATCGACGTGAAGTTTTTCCAGAATTCCGGACACATAATGTTTCACAGTGTTTACAGACAGATCAAGATAGTCAGCGATTTCTTTGTTTGTCCAATCTCTGCATGCTAACATGGCTATGGAAAATTCCATAGGAGTGAGAAGGGAAGTTACTTTTTTCTGAGCTTCAGGATTATGTATCTTCATCCAGCCGCGGCTGAAGGCGATGACCTGATCCACAAGTTTCTTATATAACTGTGGTTCGGTCTTTCGTATACATGATTCCAAAGTGCCCTGCATCGGACCATGATGCTCTATGAAGGGTTCAAGAAAACCATCTTTTCTGGCCATCTCCCAGGAGACTCCTATGGTCTTTTTTGCCTCTTCCTGATTTTTCAGATTGATCTGACACATGGCTATGATGCACTGAAGATATATCATGGATATAGGATAATCTGTGTCTGCAAGTATAAGTGCTGACTGTGCCATTCCCAATGCCTTTGCATATTCACCATGAAGATATGCATCGTGTGCAAGTATGTATACGGCATAGAGCTGAATGCCTTTTGGGAGATACCTGTTATAGGTTCTGAGGTCCGGCAGTCCGTCCGGCTGGATATGAAGCAGAACCATGCTGATGTATGAAGCGAACAGGCAGTATGCCTTTACCTCCTCTGCGCAATCAGATGACATAGCCCAGGATATACAGTTTTTTATATCATCCCTGCCCTTCTGGGCAGCTTCGGCATCCCCGAGTGTAAGATTTGAAAATGCGTATAGCATGTCTGCTGATATTCTAAGAGAGATATCAGAGGTCTCCAGATAGCGTTCAACCAGTTCGGCACATTTCTTAGCTTCGCCGGAGAAATAAAACAGTTCCGCTGTCGCTATGTTTCGCTCATCCTCGTCTGATATTTCTTTTATCACATCTGCCGCGTGACCGGCCTCAAATGAGCTGCCCATAAGGGGCATGATACGTTTGTTGTTGTATTTCAATTCCATATTTATCCCTTCCCTTTGCTGACATGTATTACATATATTATAAGATAATAATAGTTATTTAGTCCATACAGGAAAATAACTGGAAAAACTTTATCAATAAGTGTATATATAATATAGAAGCAACAGTTTAAAATGATTGGAGGAAGTAGATTATGAAGGTCTTAATGTTAAATGGAAGTGCAAAGCCACAGGGAAATACATATCGTGCACTCTGTGAGGTCGGTGATCAGCTTAAGAAAGAAGGAATAGATTACGAGATATTCCAGATTGGAGCAGATCCGATAAGAGATTGTATAGGGTGTGGCCAGTGTGGTACAAAGGGCTGCTGTATATTTGACGATGACAAGGTGAACGAATTTGTGTCAAAGGCAAAAGAGGCTGACGGATTCGTATTTGGATCGCCTGTATACTATGCTCATCCAAGCGGAAGAATATTATCATTCCTGGACAGGGCGTTTTATAGTGGCAAGAAAGCGTTTGAGTATAAGCCGGGCGCATCCGTGGCGGTGGCAAGACGTGGTGGTACATCCGCAACATTTGATGTACTGAACAAGTATTTTGGCATATCTCAGATGCCGGTAGCTGGATCTACATATTGGAATCTTGTGCACGGACGTGTGCCTGGTGAGGCTGAGCAGGATGCGGAGGGCATGCAGACCATGAGGAATCTGGCAAAGAATATGGCCTGGATGATCAAATGTTTGGAGGCTGGCAAGGCAGCAGGCGTGGAACTTCCTGATACAGAAAGAGGCAATCAGACAAACTTTATAAGATAGTACGATGGACCAATGTTCAACAGAAAAGGGGGAAGCTTATGAACAGAAGATTTGTAGGAAAATTTGTGCTGCTGGCGGTGCTGCTTATGTGCGTGACAGTTTGCGGATTTTTGAGGGTGTCTGGTTATGCGGCGGATGTATCCACGTGTACCACATACTCTGGAAGCAATGTAGAGGATCAGGACTATAACATAGGGTCGTCACCGGTGAGGTCCTATCTGTCATATGACAATGGAACATATATGAGATTTCAGGCAGGTGCGGTTGCCGGCGGCTATCTTGTGGAATACTATGATTCCGATTTTAAACTGACGTCAAGAAAAGTTGTCGCCAATGAACTAGATATATTTGGCGGTTTTTGTCAGGTTGGAAATTATTATTATGTGCTTTCCGGACAAAAAAACGAAGATGAATCGGATTCCGTTGAAGTGTTCAGAGTCACAAAGTACAACAAGAACTGGGGTAAGCAGGGTTCCTGTGGGTTAAATGGTGCAAATACATATATTCCATTTGACGCGGGATCGGCGAGAATGGCGGTGTATGGCAATTATCTGCTTATCAGGACATGCCATAAGATGTACAGTCATCATCAGGCAAATGTGACGATTCAGGTGGATATGTCTTCTATGAAGATCGTGGACTCTTTTACATCTGTAATGAATGTGGATTACGGATATGTGAGCCATTCATTCAACCAGTTTATCCAGATGGAAAATGGATGCATAGTAGGAGTGGATCATGGAGATGCGAATCCGAGGTCTGTAGTGCTTGTAAAATACCCATCAGCGGTAAGTGCCAGTGGATTTAGGAAGTATGGATGTAAGGCGACTGATATCATTTCATTCAGCGGAGAAATCGGCGCAAACTATACCGGTGCAACGGTTGGAGCCTTTGAGATATCGAGCACATCCTACCTCGTGGTAGGAAGCAGAGATATAGGATCTGATTCTTCGAGTGGCAGAAATATATATGTGGCAGGGGTGTCAAAGAGTACAGGAAATATAACTGTTAATGAGATAACAAGTTACTCTTTAGGGTATACAGAAACACCGCATATGGTTAAGACGGGTGCTGACAGCTATATCCTGTTATGGCACAGAGACTCATCTGTATATTATACCAGGATAAATGGTGATGGAAATCGTGTGGGAGATATATACAAGATGGCTGGAGATCTCTCGGATTGCGTTCCGGTTCTGGCCGGTGGCAAACTGGTCTGGTATACATGGGATAATGAAAATATTTCATTTTATCAGATAAATGTCAGCAATCTCTCGTCAAACAGTGTGACCAAAAATGTGTATGGACATTCATTTGTCAGGAAATCATTTGATGCGGGAACGGGAAAGGTCACTCTCCGTTGCAGCAAATGTGGAGAAGAGAAGGTTTTATATGCCATTACCTCATTTGAAACATTCTGGAAGGGAATTTCTAATAATGGATTTTATTATCCATATTACGAATCCAGATATCAGAAGGGTGAAAGCCTTCCATTTTTAATAAACTATAGATTTTCTGATGCATCCAAAGGCGCTGTGACGAACAGCGACATGACATATGAAATATCCAATAAGGATGTCATAAGTGTAAAGAGCAGTTATAATGGAAATGGCAAACTGATATTTGGAGAAGCGGGAGTTTCGACAGTTGTGATATACCCTTCATATAATCCGGATCTTAAGCAGTCCTATGTATTCAGGGTAGGAGCTGATGGGGAGGCTTCTATAAATAACTGTAAGATAACGTTGTCAAAAAGCAGATATACGTATACCGGTCAGGAATGTAGACCGTCTGTTACTGTGACAAGCGGAGGACAGCTTCTTGAGCAGGGCACAGACTATACTGTAGGATATACGGACAATAAAGCAGCGGGAACTGCGCAGGTGAAAATAACGGGACTTGGTGTGTATGGAGGAAGCGTTGTCAGGACATTTGTGATAGAGAAGGCAGCCGATGACACAACAAATTCTGGAGACACAACAAAACCGGGGAACACAACGAAACCTGGAGACACGACGAAACCGGGAGACACAACAAAACCGGGGAACACAACGAAACCTGGAGACACAACGAAACCTGGAGACACGACGAAACCGGGAAACACAAGCAAACCGGTGGCAAATATTACTGTGGGAAAAGCCACTATCATCTCTGCCACAAACGTGTCCGCGGGGGTTGCCCTTAAATGGAAGAAAGTGGCAGGCGCAACCGGATATATAGTTTACAGACGCCAGGCTGGAACAAGTTCGTGGACCAGAGTGAGGACGATAGGCAATGCAAAGACAGTGATATATACCGATAAGGCAGTGAAAGGCCGACAGGGTAAGCGGTTTGTTTACAGGATAGTCACCTACAAGTCAAAAAATGGCAGAACACTTGCAAAGGCCGCGGGTAAGAGTGTGACCATCATAAGACTTGGCCAATCGAATGTAAGAGTGGCAAATATAAAAGGCAGAAAACTGAAGGCTGCGTGGACCAGAAAATCAGGAGTGACAGGCTGGCAGTTACAGTATTCCTCAAACAGAGCGTTTGCAAAGGGAAAGACCAGACTTGTAACATGCAGTGCAAATACCGTGAGCAGGACGATCAGGTCACTTAAAAAGAATACAACCTACTATGTACGGCTTAGAAGCTATAACAGGTCAAATGGCAAAGTGACCAGTTCTGCGTGGGGCAAGGTTGCAAAGATTAAGATCGTGAAGTAAAAGCATCACAGTTCGTCATCGGTTTCTATATAGTCCGGTCTGTTGTTATTCATGGTCTCCTGACTGGAGAGCGTCCTCTGGCGCTTCTCCTGACGGTAGGCATTTGGCGACATGCCGGTGGTCTTGCGGAATATCTTGTGGAATGCCTCTGCGGACTGATAACCACATGAAAATGCAATACTCTCAACAGAAAGCTCAGATATGGTAAGCATATGCTGGGCTTTTGTTATGCGGAAATTCTGCAGGTACTTCACAGGGCTCATTCCGGTGTACTGTTTGAACAGATCCGAGAAATAGCTCCTGTTGATGCCCACGTAATCTGACAGCTCCTCCACCTTCATCGGCATACTGTAGTGGTTCTGGATATATGATATTGCGTGGTTCACGTAGGCATTTCCCGATGGCGCCTCCAGTTTGTCCTTCTGTGCATTCGCGATGACGGACAGGGCGAGGTACAGCATGCCCATAAGTCTATAGTGGTCGGCATGATCAGATGTGTTGTGGGCGAGCATGTCGAATACATACTTTTTAAGTTTGTCGCCATCCTCACAGGTGAAGATTGGCTGGTTCTGGGTGAGCCCGATGCTGCTTAGTGTGTCGTGGGCGCATCTGCCCGAGAAACCAAACCATACATAACGCCATGGATGGTGCTCGTCCGATATATATGTGGCAGGGGTATCAGGTTCAATCAAAAATCCCTGCCCTTTTTTCAAATGATAGTGGGCGCCTTTTACATAGAAGTCGCCCTCCCCCTCAAGAACAAAATGTATGAGGTAGAATGTCTTGACCGCTGGACCTGCCTTGTGCAGAGGCTCGGTTATCGAGTGACCGAACACGTTTAGGTAGAGGTCTGTGTCATTCTCCTGGGGGAATTCCATTACGATCTTGTTTTCCATTTTACAAACTCCGCAGTTTTCTTAATAAATTGACTTCCTAAATTGACATCAAAAATTAGTCTGATAATCTTGAGGAGATTTCAGAAAAGTCTATATACAGATCTTCGTACTGTTCTAAATTCATGAGATCTGAACTTTTCTGTAATGCAGGCATATGAACACATCCTTTCATTATAATATATAGGAGTATAACATACATGCAGCCAGATTATCCATAAAATAATAAGTTACATCAGAAAAACAATCTAACAAATGGACATATATTTGCAACGCTATGCCATGTTCAAAATCTGTATATTGTTATAGAATTATATTCACAAAGCAAGAAGCGCAACGATGTAGCGCAGAAAAAGCGCGCAATATGGACAACAAAAGAACGGACATTAAGAAAAATAACGAAAAACTATAAAATGGAGAAAGGTGGAGTTACAGAAAATGAAGAAGATTGAAGAGTTAAAAAAGATGATATCAGGTGGAGAGTTCGATGAGAAGCTTGCACAGATTTACCTCGATAAGGATATGATCCCATACAACAGGGAGAGATATGTAAAGGCACTCGACAAGTTTGCTGAGTTATTTGGAGAGCAGGAGGTTGCTATCTACAGTGCTCCTGGAAGAAGCGAGGTATGTGGAAACCACACAGACCATCAGAATGGACATGTACTTGCTACATCCATCAACCTTGATGCCATAGCAATTGTGGCACCTAGAGAGGATGGCGTGATCGAGCTTGTGTCAGATGACATGCCAAAGGAAACTATAAATGTAAATGATATCGAGCAGGATCCTGCACTTGAGGGAACAACAACAGCGCTTATCAAGGGTGTCGTTGCAGGAATCAGGGACTACGGATTCAAGGTAGGCGGTTTCACAGCATTTGTGACAAGCGATGTGCTCATGGGAGCTGGAATGTCATCATCGGCAGCATTTGAGAGCCTTATAGGAACTATTCTCTCGGGTCTCTACAACGACATGAAGGTTTCATCAGTTGATGTGGCAAAGATAGGACAGTATGCAGAGAACGTTTATTTCGGCAAGCCATGTGGACTGATGGATCAGATGGCTTGTGCAGTCGGTGGACTTATATATATCGACTTCTTCGACAAGGCCAATCCTGTCATCAAACAGGTCCCAGTTGACTTTGAAGCTCACCAGTACAGCCTGTGTATCGTTGACACCAAGGGTTCACATGCAGATCTCACAGACGACTACGCAGCAATCCCAGCAGAGATGAAGCAGGTTGCAAATTACTTCGGAGAGGAGCTCCTCAGCAGAGTTTCAGAGGAGGACTTCATCAGCAAGGTTGGCGAGATGAGAGCCAGCGGAAAGGTGAATGACAGAGCAGTCCTTCGTGCACTTCATTTCTACACAGAGCAGGACAGAGTTGCAGAGGGTGTTGCAGCGCTTGAGAATCAGGAATTTGACCATTTCCTCGATGTTATAAAGAGAAGCGGAGATTCTTCATTCAAGCTTCTTCAGAACATATACAGCGCAAAGGATCCACTCACACAGAATGTATCAATAGCACTTGGCTTCTCAGAGAAGTTCATCGGCGAGGGTGGTGTGTGCAGAGTACACGGCGGTGGATTTGCCGGAACCATCCAGGCATTTGTCAAGAATGCGGCTGTTGCTGAGTACAAGAAGAACATCGAGTCGATCTTTGGAGAGGGTGCGTGCCACGTTCTCAAGGTAAGACCTTACGGCGGAATCAAGGTAGTTGAATAGATATTTGCGAAACATGACAGTGTATAGTGTTTGAGGCAATTTAACATACCAATCAGGGGTCGTTTCCACTTAACTCAGCCTGCAGCGGTACTAAGGCGTCGCCTTATGGCGCCACCTAAGGACCGGCGGCCTCGTATTCCCCTGATTTGGTAATGTTAAATTACCTCAAACATAATACAGGTTTATGGGTTTCGCAAATATCTGTGCGAGAAAAATATAAGGATATGTAGAAAGAAGGGTTACGATCATGATAGATACAAACATCAAGCAGCTCGTTGAGTATGGAATTGCAAATGAGCTGATAGAGGAAGAGGACAGAATATACACGACCAACACCATCCTCGAGATGCTGAAGAAGGACAGCTATGAGGAACCGGGTGAGGTGCCGGCTATAGATACACCGGAAAAACTTGAGGAGTGTCTCAAGGGAATTCTGGATTACGCAGTTGAGAATGGACTTATCGCAGAGGATTCAGTTGTCCTCAGAGATTTGTTCGACACGAAGATCATGAATGCGCTGGTTCCAAAGCCAAGCCAGATCATAAAGACATTCAGAGAGAAGTATGCAAAGTCCCCAGAGGAGGCTACAGACTTCTATTACAAGCTCAGCAGAGCTACAGATTACATCAGAACATACAGAGTTGCAAGGGACATCAAGTGGGTAAAGCCTACAGAGTATGGCGATATCGACATAACTATCAACCTCTCAAAGCCTGAGAAGGATCCGAAGATGATCGCCCTTGCCAAGACCATGTCACAGTCATCATATCCGAAGTGCCAGCTGTGTATGGAGAACGAGGGATATGCCGGAAGAATAAATCATCCTGCAAGGGAGAATCACAGAATCATCCCTATAGAGGTAAATGGCAGCAAGTGGGGATTCCAGTATTCTCCATATGTATACTACAATGAGCACTGTATCGTGTTCAACGGACAGCACATCCCTATGAAGATAGAGAAGGCTACATTCCAGAAGCTTTTCTCATTTGTCGGACAGTTCCCTCACTACTTCTTGGGATCAAATGCAGACCTTCCTATAGTAGGTGGTTCGATCCTCACACACGATCACTTCCAGGGCGGCCGTTATACATTTGCCATGACAAAGGCATCTGTTGAGACAAAGGTTACATTTGCAGGATATGAGGACGTGGAAGCAGGAATCGTAAAATGGCCGATGTCTGTCATCAGACTAGACTGTGAGAATCCAGACAGGATCATAGATCTTGCAGATAAGATCCTCGGTGCGTGGAGAGGATACACAGATGAGGCTGCTTACATATTTGCCGAGACAGACGGAGAGCCTCACAACACGATCACTCCTATCGCAAGAATGAGGGATGGCAAGTACGAGATGGACTTAGTTCTTCGTAACAACATCACCACAGAGGAGCATCCACTTGGACTCTACCATCCATGGGAGCAGTACCACAACATCAAGAAGGAGAACATCGGACTCATCGAGGTTATGGGACTTGCGGTTCTCCCGGCAAGACTCAAGGGCGAGATGGAGGAGCTTGCAGAGGTACTTGTGGCAGGTGGAGACATCAAGGCTCATGAGAATATCGCAAAGCATTACGACTGGGTACAGACTTTCATAGGAAAGTACGACATAAATGCAGACAACGTACATAAGATTCTTCAGGATGAGATCGGCGATGTGTTCGCAAAGATCCTTGAGTGTGCAGGCGTTTATAAGCGAGATGAGACTGGCAAGGCTGCATTCCTCAAGTTTGTAGACTATGTGAATGCAAAATAATATAGAGTGTACTACAAGTGCAATAATATATGTGTATTAATGGCAAACGTATTTTATAACTAATATTTATTAATGTTGCAATTTATTGTGCATAACAGGATGCGGTGGTATAGTGTTGAAGTAAACATCATTAAAAATGTTTATAAACTGGTGATCGACATTTGCCCAGAATAGGGGAAGAGCCAGATAGGCTCAACAGTTCGGCAGATGGTTATGAATCACAGTATCATAAAGGAGGAAACATATTATGAAGATTTTGGTAACAGGCGGAGCAGGTTATATAGGAAGTCATACATGCGTAGAACTACTGAATGCAGGCTATGAGGTAGTCATTCTCGACAATCTTTACAATGCCAGCGAGAAGGCGGTCGACAGAATCAAGGAGATCACAGGAAAGGATCTCACATTCTACAAGGCAGATATCCTTGACAAGGAAGCTATGGACAAGATATTTGCAGATGAGAAGCCTGACTGTGTAATACATTTTGCGGGTCTCAAGGCAGTTGGCGAGTCAGTTGTAAAGCCACTTGAGTACTATCAGAACAATATCACAGGAACACTTAACCTGTGCGAGGTTATGAGAAAGAACGGATGCAAGAACATCATCTTCTCATCATCAGCTACAGTATACGGCAATCCTGCATTTATCCCTATCACAGAGGAGTGTCCAAAGGGAACACCTACAAATCCATATGGCTGGACAAAGTGGATGATCGAGCAGATCCTCACAGACCTCCACACAGCAGATCCAGAGTGGAATGTTATCCTTCTCCGTTACTTCAACCCAATCGGAGCTCATAAGAGCGGACTTATCGGAGAGGATCCAAAGGGAATCCCTAACAACCTTCTTCCATATGTTGCTCAGGTTGCCATCGGCAAACTTCAGAGCGTTGGAGTATTTGGTGATGATTACGATACACCGGACGGAACAGGTGTGAGAGATTACATCCACGTAGTAGACCTTGCAGTTGGACATGTAAAGGCTATCAACAAGATCAAGGAGAATCCGGGAGTTAAGGTATACAACCTCGGAACAGGAAATGGTTACAGTGTCCTTGATGTTATCAAGGCGTTCAGCAAGGCATGTGGACATGATGTTCCATACGTTATCAAGGACAGACGTCCTGGTGACATCGCAACATGCTACTCAGATGCTTCACTTGCCAAGAAGGAGCTTGGCTGGGAGGCTCAGTACGGAATCGACGAGATGTGTGCTGACTCATGGAAGTGGCAGTCGATGAATCCAAATGGATACAATGACTAGTATAGAGTTATACATTGAATAGTTAAAATTTTCAAAAAAGAAGAATTATAAATAAGTAAAGCACTGGCACATACTAAGACATATACAGGTATGGTTGCCGGTGCTTTATTTTGGTATAGCAGTTCATACTATTGACTTTTTAAAAGAGAAGTTGTATAAGTAAGTAAACTACGCTTTCTGCGTTCTCTGTTAGTTATGCCCTTTTTTAGGAGGAAAACTGACGGAATGTGCAGTCAGATACAGGTGTTAGGGAATGCGACAGTATCCACATGTTGCAGATAAGATTAGATTCAGGTGTTTATTATATGAGATTAGAGATACTGCTTTCGTGCATGAATCTTCATGGCGATGACATAATAGCGAGATCCCGGATCAAGTCAGATACGGTCATAGTGAACCAATGTGGTCAGGATGACTACAGGGAATTTGACGTTGACGACAGACATATTCGTATATTTTCGGTGAATGATACGGGGCTTACTAAGAGTAGGAATTATGCTATTCGTAAATCATCTGCGGATATATGTCTGCTGTGTGACGATGACGAAGTGTTTGCTGATAATTATGAACAGGGTATATTGACCGCTTACAGGGATATCCCGGAGGCGGATGTTATAATATTCAATATAGGTAACAGACCTGCGCGATGGGGAGATATGCCAAGAAAACTTGGATATTTCGATTTTATGCATGTTGCATCGTGGCAGATATCGTTCAAAAGAGAGAGCGTTGTGAACAGCGGGCTGGGATTTGATGAGCGAATGGGGGCAGGCTCGGGAAATGGTGCCGAGGAGGAGTTCAAGTTTCTGTCTGACTGCAGAAAAAAAGGACTTGCCATATACTATGTTCCGTTTGCGATCGCAGATGTCGCCCAGACCAAATCGACCTGGTTTAAGGGATACAACGAAGAGTTTTTTGTAAATCGTGGTAACACGACGAGGTACATCATGGGATATGTTCCTGCGGTATTGTATGCTGCATACTACAGCGTGGGAAAGAGACAGCAGTTTGGTGAAGATGTATCGTGGTTTAAAGCCTTCAGACTTATTATGAAGGGGATACATGAGAACAGATTAGGAAGACGAAGATGAGTGAAAAGATATTAAGTGTTATTATTCCATCCTACAACAGCAAGCCTTATCTTGACAAATGTCTGGCATCACTGGTGGTACCGGATATAATGGATAAGCTGGATGTCATAGTTGTCAATGATGGCTCTACTGATGGCAGTGAAAGTATATGCGACAGCTATATTGAGAGATATCCTGGCAGCTTTTCTCTTATAAATAAGGAGAATGGTGGACATGGTTCAGCGATAAATGCAGGAGCCAGGGCTGTTCGTGGAAAGTATATGAAGGTTCTGGACGCTGATGATTGGTTTCTGACGGACAGTATTCCTGAGTTTGTTGAGAGGCTTGAGGGGACAGACGCTGATGTTGTTCTCACGTGCCACCACACTATAGATATATCAACAGGGGAGATAAAGAACTGGAGATGTTTCCCTGATGAGTTTGGAAGAGAATACACTATGGAGGAGATCATGACAGACTGGAAAAAGTTTGACAGGAGTCTTACCTTCCATGGTATAACATATAATTCTCAGTTTTACAGGGCGCATGGCGTAAAGCTTGCTGAGAAGGTTTTTTATGAAGATCATGAGTATGCCACGTATCCATGCTGTGTTGCAAGGACGGTTATGCCGCTGGATCTGTTTGTGTATGAGTACAGAGTTGGCGATGTGTCACAGAGTGTTTCTGCACAGAACCAGTTAAAGAGAATAGACCACACCAAGATGGTCATAGTCAAGATGATTAAAAACAGAGAAAGCATAACTGATGAGTGGGCAGCGACGTATTGTGATAAGAAGATACATCTGTTACTGCTCAGCTTCATGGTTACTTCTATGCTGTGCGACGATGACAGAAAGAGAGGTGTTGCCCGCGTAGATCAGCTTATGAGTTATATTGCGAAGAAGGACAGGCATGTGGTTGATATGTCCATGAGACATTATAAGATATTGAAATTACTTAATATGACTCATGTCAGTCTGGATGGATATAAAAAGATGCTGAATTCAAAGCTTTACAACAAGGTAAGGCACAATAAGAGTTTTGAATAGAATCACTATGGAGGATTGACAGAAAATGAAGGTAAAAAGCGGAAGCTTTTTGGAAGTGTTTAATTATAAAGACCTTTTAAATCAGCTTGTATCAAGAGATGTAAAGTTAAAATATAGAAGAAGTTTTCTGGGATATGTGTGGAGTATACTTAATCCATTACTCATAATGATCGTAATGGTTATAGTTTTTTCAAAGATGTTCAACAGATCTATACCACATTTCCCGGTATACCTGTTTGCAGGACGAATTCTTTATGAGTTTGTCATAGGCGCATGTGGAAAGGCACTGGGAAGTATAACGGACAATGCACCGCTTCTCAAGAAGACGTATGTATCTAAGTTCATGTTCCCTCTTGCCAAGATAACAAGTACACTGGTAGATTGTCTTTTCTCGCTGGGGGCATTTCTTATAGTTATTATATTTACCAGATCGCCATTTTACTGGACCATGCTGCTGTTCCCATTTGTGTTCCTTCAGGCGTATATATTTGCCTGTGGTATGGGATTTTTCCTGGCACAGCTCCATGTGTTCTTCAGAGACACAAGATATATATGGAACGCTATAACAACAGCCTGGATGTATTGCTCTGCGATATTCTATCCTTTAGATATGCTTCCTGACTGGCTGAAGTTCCTGGTTAACTACTTCAATCCATTATACGTGTACATCAAGCAGTTCAGATGTATAGCACACACAGGAGTAATGCCTGATCTTGGCACTATAGGACTTGGTTTCCTGTATGCATTTGTTATGTTTGGCATTGGAGTGCTGTCCTTTAAGAAGAATCAGGACAAGTTTATTCTGTATATTTAGGAGGTAAGACAGGTGGATAACCTTAACAATAAAGAAGATAATCAGCCTGCAAAGGTATATGCATCCACTATGCAGCAGACGTCTACAGTGGAGGAAGGCGAGACTATCATAGAGCTCAAGGATGTCACCATCAGATTCAACAAGGACAATCTGAAGGTGGATAATCTGAAGGAGTATTTTATAAGACTTGTGACAAAGCAGCTTATGTTCCAGGAGTTTATAGCGCTGAAGGATATAAATCTTGAGATCAAGAAGGGCGAGGCCTGGGGCTTCGTTGGATCAAATGGTGCAGGAAAATCCACACTTCTCAAGGTAGTCAGCAGGATTCTCAAGCCGTCAAAGGGAACGGTCAGAGTATCGGGAACAGTTGCCGCTCTCATAGAGCTGGGAGCCGGAATAGACCCACAGCTCACAGCCCGGGAGAACATATACCTGAATGGCACGCTGCTGGGATATTCAAAGACATTCATAGAGTCGAAATTTGATGAGATAGTGGATTTTTCAGAATTGCATGATTTCCTGGATTCACCGGTCAAGAACTTTTCTTCCGGTATGAGAACCAGGCTTGCATTTTCTATAGCGACAGCGGTGGAGCCGGATATACTGATAGCCGATGAGATACTTGCTGTTGGAGATATGAAATTCAAGAAGAAGTGTACGGCCAAGATGACAGCCATGCTCAAGGATGGAACGACGCTTCTCTATGTATCACACAATATAGCTGCTGTTAAGAAGCAGTGTAATAAGGCAATGTGGCTTGACCATGGCAATATCATTATGGTTGGTGATGCGGCAAAGGTATGTGATGCATTCAAAAAGGAGATGGACTCACCAGTGCCTATTCTGCTTCCTGACACGAAGAAGTCTACTGCTTCACCTAAGGCGGGAACTGCTGTAGATGTGAAAGAAACCAAGAAAAAAGCGTAGAGAAGAGATATGTAAGTAATCGTCGAAGGACGAATGATATAAAAAAACGAAGGACATATACAACATAGGAGGATTTGTGAAAATGTTACAGAGAGTGAAGTTGCAGAATGTTATGCTTCAGATGAATTTGGACGCGAATATCACGGACTATTTCGAGTTCAGTGCAGTAGGAAAGGACTATACCGCTCCATTTGTCTATGATTCAGATAAGAAGTGTCATATCATCGAGAGCTATAATAGAGTCAATTTTATGACTTATTACAACTGTATCCAGGTGGCAAGGTGGACTAAGTACACAGGTGTTGCTGATTTTAAACTTCACCTCAGAATGAAGGGAAAGGCAAATATCACTATCTATGATATATACACTCCTTCAGAGGCAGTCTCATATAACATTCTTAAAACACAGGTGGTTGAGTGTGATGAAGTGTCAGATATAGAGATAGATATACCTGATACAGAGAAGACACTGGTCGGATTCAGGATCGATGCCCTTTCAGAGCTTGAGCTGTACAGCGGATACTACTCAGCTGATATAGAGGAGGATCGTATAAGGGATGTACACATATCACTTGTAACTACGACCTTCAAGAAACAGGAGTATATAAAGAGAAATATCGGACTTATAAAGAAGCATGTTCTGTGCGAGGACAGCGATCTGAAGGGACATATGTTCGTACATGTTATTGACAACGACAGAGAGCTGGATCCATCAGAGTTCGATTGCGAAGATCTGAAGGTATATATGAACAACAATGTCGGCGGTGCCGGCGGATTTACACGTGGTATGATAGAGGCTCTTGAACTTGAGACTCCAGCCACACATGTACTTCTCATGGACGATGATGTAATGGTTATGCCAGAGAGTTTGTTCAGAACATATTATCTTCTCAGAATACTCAAGGATGAGTACAAGAAGTGCTTCCTGTCAGGAGCTATGTTCGATTATGATATGCGTGAGACACAGTATGAGGATGTCGGATATGTCCACAAGGCAAATGGTGAGTATGGTCCTATAAAGCCTCATATGGATATGAGAAGACTTGAAAATGTCGTTAAGAATGAGACATATGACTTTGATATGGAGGATGCTTATGCAGGTTGGTGGTACTGCTGTATTCCTGTTGAGCATATCAAGGAGCGCGGACTTCCTCTTCCAGTATTCGTAAGAGGAGATGACGTTGAGTTCTCACTTAGAAATAAGCCTGGCTTCATCGCACTGAACGGTATATGTATATGGCATGTAGGTTTTGCGGGCAAGTTCAATGCAGCTATGGAGCTTTATCAGGTTCACAGAAACAGCTTTGTGATCCAGGCTGCAAGTGGAATATGCCAGGATGTAGATTTCCTTGCCAGAATCAAGAATCTGTTCTGGAAGGAGATAACAAGATTCGCGTATGCGAATGCAGATCAGCTCATCGACTCTATCGATGATTATCTCAAGGGACCTGAGTACATCATGAACCTTGACGGAGAGAAGAGTCTTAAGGAGCACAACGGAAAGAATGAGAAGCTTGTACCGATAACAGAGTTTGGATATGCAGATCTTCCATCTGATCCATATAGCTACCAGGGTATGAACAAGCTGAAGAAGCTTTGGTATATGATAACCTTAAATGGTCATCTTCTTCCAAACTTCCTTCTCAAGAAGACCCCGAATGTTATCTCTTACGACTGGTTCTTTGTTCCTGCAAAGAACTACATGAGAAAGAGTCTCATAGCTGTGAATGCCAGAACAAAGACCGGTTATGAGAGACATATAGACAGGAAGAGATGTTTTGCTATCATAAAGAGATACAGAAAGGTTCTTGCAAAATATAAAAAGACACATGTTGCAGTGGAGCAGGCATACAGAGATCAGTTCAACAAGATGGGAACTACTGAGTTCTGGAAGAATTATCTGCACATTTAATAAAATGATATGGAAGGAGTATCTTTAGGGGATGGCTACTATTAAAGGTATTAAGAACCGTCTGAGTGCTGCAGGCAGAGCTCTCGGAGGGGATTACGCACTTGGAGATGGTGATCAGAAGCCTGCTGAACTGTTGGATAAGGAGAACAGGAAGGCTGCGGCTAAAAGAGCACTAAATGGCGATTATGCGTTAAGAGATGGCAATAAGCCGGTTGTCCGTCTTGACCCTGTGGAGATAAAGCTCGACAAGGTCTATCAGACAAAGGAAGAAGCCGAGGCTGCCGCTAAGGCTGAAAGTGAAAGAATGAAGGCTGCCGAGAAACAGGCTCGTTTGGATGAATGGAAGAAGCAGGCTGTAAGAAATGATAGTGACAAGACTGTTGGATGCATCCATCCGGACTACTGTTGTGGCTGTGGAGCATGCTACAGTGTGTGCCCGGTAAATGCCATTGCGATGGATTACAATGAAGAGGGATTCCTTGCACCTGTTGTCGATTATGACAAATGTACAGGCTGTGGACTCTGCAAAAGGATATGTCCATCCATCAATCTTGAATATAAGAATTCTGAGACTCCTGACTGTTACGCTGCATATGCCAGCGATGAGATAAGGGCAAAGAGTTCATCTGGCGGTATATTCACTCTCCTTGCTGAGTTTGCATTTGAACAGGGCGGAGTTGTGTGTGGTGCCGGCTATACTGATGATTTCAAAGTTGAGCATTTTATCATAGAGAGTCCGGACGATCTCGACAAACTCAGAAAGTCCAAGTATGTTCAGGCAGATGCATCTAAGGTGTATGCAGATGTCAAGAAGATACTTAAGGAGGGCAGAACTGTTCTCTTCTGTGGATGTGGATGTCAGGTTGCAGGACTTTACGCTACACTTAACAATGTAGATATATCAAATCTTTATACTATAGACCTCATGTGCCATGGCGGTCCTTCACCTAAGCTTTTTGAAGATTATCTGAACAAATATCATGGCAAGAACGAGGGCAGAGTTGCTGAGGTAGGCTTCAGAGATAAGGATTACTTCGGCTGGTCAACGGAGATGACAGTAAAATATACAGATGGCACTGTATATCACAGAACGAGAACACTGGATCCATTCTACAAGGCATTTCTGCCATGTATATCTACAAGAAAGTTCTGTGGACACTGTGCATATGCCAAGCTTCCAAGAAAGGGCGATATAACTCTGGCTGATTTCTGGGGCGTAGGCAAGTATAATGAAAGCTACACAGATGGCAAGGGAACATCCATAGTATCAGTCAACAGTGAGCAGGGAGCAAAGATGTATAAGGCTATAGGCTCCAAGCTTCTGCTTAACAAGAAGATGCCATATCAGGATGTACTTAAGACGGGACAGCCATTTGATCACTGTTTCAAGAACCATCCTGCAAGACAGAGATATTTTGAACAGATCGCAAATGGTTCATCCATGGAAAAGGCTTTCGACTATGCAGTAAGAGGCAAGTATGATGTGGGTATATATGGCGTCTGGTTTGGAACAAACTACGGAAGCGTAGCCACATACTATGCTCTTCATCAGATAATAAGATCATTTGGGCTTTCAGTTCTCATGATCGATAAGCCGGGTTCAGGAAGAGATGTTGAGGTTCAGGATAACCATGCAAGAAGATTCTCCAGAGCTCACTATCACATAAGCAAGAGATATACGATAAGGGATCTCAGACAGCTCAACTCTATAGTTGACACATTTGTTATGGGATCTGATCAGGTCTGGAACAGAGGAATAAGTAAGGGATTTGGATATTCGTTCTATTTTGACTTTGTAGATCCTGATAAGAAGAAGATCGCGTTCTCGGCATCATTCGGACATGGCAAGGATTTCTGTAACGTACAGGACAGAGATACTATATCTGAGTATATGCACAGCTTTGACGGTATATCCATCAGAGAGACAAGTGGTGTGGAGATATGTAAGGATGTCTACGATGTGGATGCAGTCAGAGTGCTTGATCCGGTATTTGTAGCAGACAGGAAGGAATTTGATGCTCTTGCTGACCAGTCAAAGAAAAAGCATGACGGCAGATACATGCTTGCATATATACTTGATCCTACACCGGAGAAGAGAGCTGCGGTTGTCGAAGTGTCAGAAAAGCTCGGACTTGAGCTGGTGGTACTTCTCGATGGAAGACCTAAGGATCCGGCAAAGAACAGACGTATCATGGATATGGATGACAAGATTGTGGACGATATCACAGTGGAGGACTGGCTGAACTTCTTCAGAAATGCAGAGTTCGTAGTGACAGATTCATGTCACGGAATCAGTTTCTCACTTGTGTTCGAGAGAAACTTTATAGGACTTGCAAACAGAGCAAGAGGAATGACAAGATTTGAGTCGCTGGTTGATGTATTCCAGGTAAGAGATCACTATGTGCATGAAGCGACTGAGATAATGGGTAATGATGAACTGTTAAAGCCTGTAGACTATGAAAAGGTAAACAGCATACTCATGTCAGAGAGGGAGAGATCACTGGCATGGCTCAAGGAAGTGCTGTTCAGACCAAAGGAGTTTAAGGGATACAGAGCATATCCAGTTATAGATAAGAGAGTGACAAATGACAAGGAGGAATAAGGAACATGGCAAAGTATGATTACCTTATAGTAGGTGCCGGACTGTTTGGTGCGGTATTTGCATATGAGGCAGGTAAGAGAGGCAAGAGTTGTCTTGTGATCGATAAGCGTTCACACATCGCAGGTAATATTTACACAGAGCAGATTGAGGGAATCAATGTTCATAAGTATGGTGCACATATATTCCATACATCTGACAAGAAGATATGGGAGTATGTAAATCAGTTTGCAGAGTTTAACAATTACATCAACTCTCCTGTAGCCTCATATAAGGATGAGCTGTACAACCTTCCATTCAACATGAACACATTCAGCAAGATGTGGGGAATAAAGAAGCCTTCAGAGGCAAAGGCTATCATAGAGAAGCAGATCGCAGATCTGAACATCGGTGAGCCTAAGAACCTTGAGGAGCAGGCACTCAAACTTGCCGGTACAGATGTGTATGAGAAGCTTGTAAAGGGATACACAGAGAAGCAGTGGGGAAGACCATGTACAGAGCTCCCTGCATTCATCATCAAGAGACTGCCTCTGAGATTCATATATGACAACAACTACTTCAATGACCGTTTCCAGGGAATCCCAATGGGTGGATATACACAGATTATTGAGAAGATGCTTGAGGGTGCTGAGGTTAAGACAGATACAGATTACTTCGAGTTTATCAAGGAGAATCCTGATATCGCAGAGAAGACAGTTTACACAGGTATGATAGATGAATTCTTCGGATTCCAGTATGGACCACTTGAGTATCGTTCAGTAAGATTCGAGACAGAGGTTCTTGACGAGGAGAACTACCAGGGAAATGCTGTTGTGAACTATACGCACAGAGATGTTCCATACACAAGAATCATAGAGCACAAGCATTTCGAGTTTGGCAAGCAGCCTAAGACTGTTATCAGCCGTGAGTACTCAGCAGAGTGGAAGCCGGGCGTAGAACCATACTATCCAGTCAACAATGATAAGAACAATGCTCTGTATGAGAAGTACAGGGAGCTGGCTGAGACGCGCAAGGATGTGATCTTCGGAGGAAGACTTGGACAGTATAAGTATTACGACATGGACAAGGTAATCGCTGCTGCACTTGAATGTGTAGACGCTGAGTTCTAGTCTGACAAAATAATCTAATACAGATATAAAGAGGTGTATATCCGTATGGCTAGAGTCGGATATACGCCTTTTATTGTGTGTATAATGAGACAGGAAAAACAGATACCTGCGTATAAACGCCGATTATATGTAAAAGAAGTGTACACAAAAGAATTTACGTGATAGAATTGAATCAATTATGAGCTTATGCTCGGGGGATAAAAATTTATTTAGTTAAAGGGCGTGTATTATGTCAAGAAAGAGGATAGCTATACTCACAGCGGAGGCTGATGAGTATACACAGGGTAGATTCCTTTCGGGTTTTTTTGAGGAGGCATTTCATCTGGATTATGATGTGTGCGTTTTTTCTATGTATCTGAAGTATCAGGACACAGACAGCCGGGAAGTGGGCGATGCGAACATATTTAATCTGGTGGAATTCGATAAGTATGATGCGGTGTTGATATGTTCCGACAGGATCAGGACTCCAGGTACAGCGGAGGGGCTGTATTGGCGGCTGAAGCAGGAGTTTGACGGACCGGTTCTGGTTGTGGGGGATTATGTGGACGGATATGAATCCATAAATATCGACCACAGAAGAAATATTGAGATCCTGACGGATCACCTGATAGAGGTACACGGATACAGGAATATAGTTATGCTTGACGGCTGGGAGAGCAGTGCCAATTCTTCGCTTAAGAAAGATGGATTTCTGGACAGCCTTAAGAGGCATGGCCTAAAAGCGGATGACAGTCTGATACGCTATGGCAGCTGCTGGTATGATTCCGGCAGGGAATTGGCTGACGAACTGGCAGAAAGCAGGGACGGTCTTCCACAGGCGGTAGTGTGCGCAGACGACTATATGGCTCTCGGTCTGGCTTCAGAGCTGGAGAGACTGGGGATAAATGTTCCGGGAGATATAGCAGTGGTTGGATATGACACCATGGAGCGGAACGACGAGAGGACAGTTCCGCTGACTTCGGTCGACATATCTGCCCGGGAGGACGGCGCATATGCGGCAAGGTGGATAGATGCCAGACTGAATGGCAGAGCCCCGGAGAAATATGAATGCGGTGCAGCTATACACTGGGGAGCCAGCTGTGGATGCAGGAGATGCTCGGACAAGCAGGCGGGAAGAAAGCGTTCTGTATGGGAGATAAAGGCAAAACCGGGCAGCTATGGTTCTTACTATAATCATATGATGGAGGATCTGCTGTCACAGCGTGATTACAGAGATTTCTACAACACTGTATTTCAGTATGCAAATATAGATGGTAATCTTAAGAATTTTAGTTTATGTCTCAACGAATACTGGAATGCTCCAGAGGTCATGATGGGGGCGAATGCATTCAGGGTTGGCTACACTAAGAATATGTACAGGATAATAAAACTCGGCGAGACGGGAAATGCCATAGATTTTGATGACTGCTTTGATGTGTCGAGACTTGTACCTGAGCTCTGCAGCGACAGAAGTGAACCAGATGCATATGTATTTACACCGTTAAATTTTGATGACAGATGTTTTGGCTATGCGGTGGTGAGCCATGGAAAAGCGTGTAAAGCATACGATAGCTCATACAGTACATGGTTAAAACAGATAATGCAGGGCATGGAGGCGTTCTACAGACAGGCCAGCCTGCAGAAACTGCTGGATAAGGTCAATGCCTCCCAGATAAGAGATGACCTGACGGGAATGTATAACTACAATGGATTTGTCGGCAGATGCAGGGAAATGTGCGATGACGCACTTGAAAAAGGGAAGCGTATCATGCTGCTTTCCATAGATATGAATGGACTGGGGCAGATTAATGCCAGACTCGGCAGGAAAACAGGGGATGATGCCATACAGTCACTTGCGGATATGATAGTATCATCCATAGGTAAGTCAGATGTATGCATGAGAATGTGTAATGATGAATTCGTAGTGGCATCACAAGTCGAGGCAGAAACCGATGAATACGCCATGAAAATAGTAGAACGGGTACAGACAAAGCTCAGGGAATTCAATGAGGCAAACCGTGATAATTATGTCATTGATATGTGTTATGCGACAGATACGGAAGTAATAACCAGTGCAGAGGCTTTAGATAATTATATAAATGACTTGATAAGCCGGAAGAACAATGATAAGATGCAGGCGTATATAGACAGGTCGCGCAATGCAGAGTTGTCACAGGCGGATATAGAGAACGACAGGATTGTCGCGGAGATCCTGGATAAGAATCTGCTGACATACTATTTTCAGCCTATTGTCAATGCCCGTACAGGACAGATATATGCATATGAGGTTCTTATGAGATCTGCCGGTGAGTATCACATGTCACCGCTTGATATAATACAGAGTGCGGAGAGGATGGGAAGACTCGGCGATGTTGAGAGGGCGACATTTATCAATGTGCTGGAACTTATAGAGAATAAAAGAGGAGAGCTGGAGGGGAGAAAGATATTCCTGAACAGCATTCCGGGATGTAGACTATCGAAGGAAGATACGGCGGTCATTGAAGAAAAATTGAAGCGGCTTGGCAGTCAGGTTGTAATAGAGTTCACAGAGGAAGCAGAGATGAGTGATCAGCTTCTTGACCAGATAAAGGATAAATATGGCAGGATGAATATAGAGACGGCTATCGATGATTATGGATCGGGCTACTCCAATGTCAACAATCTTCTCAGATATATGCCAAGGTATGTGAAGATCGACAGGATGCTCATGACGAACATACATGACGATCCTCAGAAACAGCATTTTGTAAAGGATATTATAGAGTTTGCTCATGACAATGATATAGTCACCCTTGCAGAGGGCGTTGAGCTTGACATGGAACTCAGGGAAGTGATCAGACTGGGAGCTGATCTCATACAGGGATATTATACGGCAAAACCATCTCCTGAAGCGGTCGCAGAGATAGATAAGAGGGTTGTGACGGAGATAGTTCAGTACAACCAGAATGAGATCACCAGATATGGTAAAAAGATCTATGTTATAACAGATGAAGATGAGATATCCATGGTTCAGCTTGCGTTCAACAAATATACGGCTCTTGACTTTAAGAAAGTGGGAGATCAGTATAGATATGTTAATATGACAGGAACTCCGGGCTTCAAGTCCAATATGCTCGTGACCATCGGTGATGGATTCAGGGGAGAACTCAGGGTTGACAGTATCAGTCTGGGAGGTGAGAAAGGCAATCCGTGTATACGGATTGGAGAGAACTGCGATGTCAGGATATTGCTTACCGGTGATAATGAACTCAGGACCGGTGGAATTCAGGTTGCAGAGAGCTCCAGACTGGAGATTGCGGGCGATGGAGATCTGAGGATCACGCTTGCCGGTGGACGATATTTTGGAATTGGCAACGATTTCTCATCAAGACATGGAGATTTGTATTTTAACCAGGATGGAACACTGTCTATAACAGCCACGGGCATGAAAGGTATAGGTATAGGTTCGGGGCTTGGTGGTAATATCTATATAAGCCACGGAAGATACGAGATAGACCAGAGAGGTCAGGAAGGCGTTGTGATCGGCTGTATCGACAGCGATTGCAGGCTTCATATAGAGAACTGTGATATGGAGATATACAACGGAATAGCGAGGAGTGTCACGATCGGTTCATATAATGGAAGTGCAGATATAGATATAGAGAATATATCGGGTAAGATGTCAGGTGCTTCCATAATAACATCTGTTATAGGAACCATAACGGGCCAGTTCTGCAGGGTCAGAATGCAGAATATCAATGTCACCATGAACATCAGGGCCAATGAGTGCTATGGAATAGGAAGCAGACAGGGTGACACAGATATAGCCATCCGTTATGCTTATGTGAAGGTAGTGGCACAGGGCAAGGATGCATATGCCATGGGTAATTCCACTCGTAATGCCAGACTTCAGTTGTCTAATTCAGATATAAACACTCAGGTTATCAACAGCATCGGTACAGATATCGGAGCAGAGGAAAAAGATATAAAGATTGGTAATGGAAGAGTGAATTTTATGATAAATGGAGTATCCAAACACAGGGAGATCCAAATGATTGACTTGTAAGTTAGGAGAGATAATAAGTATGGTTTTTTCAAGTTTGATATTTTTATTTGTATTTCTTACAGCAAATCTTATTGTATATTTTGCGGTTAGCCCGCAGCAACGCAATAAGGTACTGCTCATATTTTCGTTGATATTTTATGCATGGGGTGGTCCACGTTATCTGCTGCTTCTGGCAGGGGAGACCATGGTCAGCTGGATATTTGCACTTAAGATAAGCGAGGCGAGGGCAGGATATACGAAGCGGTCAGAGAAGTTTTATCTTGTCTGTGACATTGTGATCATGCTGCTCTGCCTGTCGATATTCAAATATCTGGGATTTTTCGTGGGAAATATAAACGCGATATTCGGGGTTCCAAAGGTTGTTCCGAATATAACGCTTCCAATAGGAATATCGTTCTATACGTTTCAGCTCATATCGTATGTCGTGGATGTATACAGAAATGATGTGCGTCCACAGAAGGAGTACTGGAAACTGCTCCTCTACTCAAGCCTGTTTCATCAGTGTGTGGCCGGACCGATAGTGAGGTACGAGACAGTAGCCGATGAGATAGACCACAGAAAGATCACTGGAAATGATATATATATGGGAGTCAGGAGATTTTCGGTGGGTCTTGCCAAGAAGGCTATACTGGCGAATTCGTGTGCTAACATAGCGGATACTCTGCTCCCGGCTGGTGTATCTGCCCTCAAACAGCAGACAACACTAGGCATGTGGTTTGGAATGATAGCATACATGCTTCAGATATATCTGGATTTCTCGGCGTATTCGGATATGGCTATAGGAATGGGACGTATGGTAGGCTTCCACTATGATGAAAACTTTAATTATCCATACATGGCAAAATCGGTAAACAATTTCTGGAGAAGATGGCATATATCGCTTAGCTCGTTCTTCAGAGATTATGTGTATATACCTCTGGGTGGCAATAGGTGCGGCACTGCAAAGTATATAAGAAATATGGCTATAGTATGGTTCCTCACAGGAATGTGGCATGGTGCCAGCTGGAATTATATATTCTGGGGACTCTATTATCTTGCATTTCTCCTTCTCGAGAAGTTTTATCTCGGGGGAAGGCTTGGACCTGTGGCATCGCATATATACACGCTGCTGGTTATTCTGTTTGGCTGGACAATATTTAAGTTCGAGAATCTGGCTGAACTCGGAACAGTTATCATAGGAATGTTTGGCATAGGAAATGCGGGATTTGCCAATATGGCTCTTGGAACAGTATTCCTTAAGAATCTGTTCTTCCTGATATTTGCATGTGTTGCATGTACAGATCTTGGAAAGAAGATTAAAAAGTGGGCTATCGCTGTTGGAAAGGTGAATCCGCTGGTGCTCACTATACATAATGTATGTGACATGATCCTGCCGGCACTTTTGGTATTGATATCTGTTTTTGCTCTGGCAGGGGCAAGTTACAATCCATTCCTGTATTTTCAGTTCTGATATACGGCGTAGAAATTGTTGTTCGTGGTGCAGCCACGGGAATTGTAGGTAGAGATGAAGAGAAGATATACAAGAAGTCAAAAACAGCAAATTAGAAAATTCAGGGCACTGGGCGTCCTGGTTTTTGCAGCAGTCATGGCTGTGGGAGCGTTTATAGGATTGTTGTTTTTTGTGAGACCAAAAACATCAGTTATGGAAAAAAGAGAACTGGCAAAGTTTCCGGCATTTACAGTCACGTCATTTCTGGATGGATCGTATTTCGAGGCTGTGTCGCTGTGGTATTCTGACACATATCCTATGAGGGACAAGCTGGTGTCAGCTGACCAGAGCCTGAAGTCGTTGTATGGTATTCAGACGGGAACCCAGGTGGTTGGAGGGAATACAAAGGGCGATGAGATACCGGATGTGGAAGATACCCCAGACGGTACTACTGATAAGGCGACGATAACAGAACAGGCGACTGAGGCTGTCACGGAGGATCCTGAGATAGGAATTTCGACCAGTCAGACGGCGGGAAATAATAAGTCTACGGAGACCAGTACAGTGCAGTCGGTTGATCCACCGGATTCTAAGGCTATGGATGCTGCATTCCAGAAACAGTTACAGGATAATCTGTATGTAAAGGATGGTGCGGCATACAGCTTGTACTATTTTGTTCAGGATTCGGCTACGGAATATATAGATGCACTCAACTATGCTGCGGCACAGCTCTCAGGACAGACGAATGTGTATGATATACTGATTCCTAACAATTCGGGAGTTCTCCTGTCGGATTCAGAACTTAAGAAGCTGGGAGGCTCAGATCAGAAACAGGCGATAGAATATTATTACAGCAAGATGCAGGGTGTTAAGACGGTTGATATATTTGATACACTTAAGGCACATAACGATGAATATATATTCTTCCGGACGGATCATCACTGGACTGCAGATGGCGCATTTTATGCATATGAGAATTTCTGTAAAGTTAAGGGTATAACAGAGATTCCGCTTGCAGACAGGAAGAAAGACACTTTTGAAGGATTCCTTGGAAGCTTTTACAATACATTACAGAACTCTGATATGAAGAAGAATCCTGACACCATATATGCATATGAACCTGTCGGAACGAATGATATGACGTACTGGAACGACGATGGTTCAGAGCAGAAATGGAATGTGATAATGGACGTGAATGGATGGGATAAGGGTACTCTCTATTCCACATTTATCGGCGGTGATAAGCCGATGGCGGTTATACAGAATCCTAAGGTAACAGATGGATCATCCTGTGTGGTCATGAAAGAGTCATATGGAAATGCATTTGTACCGTATCTGGTAGATCACTATTCAACAATATATGTGCTAGATTACAGGTATTCACAGGTAAATATTCTGGATTTTGTTAAGAGTAAGAATGTTGATGACCTTATATGCATTAACAATATATCGCTTATAGGAGATCAGGATGTGGCGGCAACTATAAGCAATCTGCTGCAATAGAAACAAATGATAACTGTGGCGGGTACACAGTGGTACACTTTTTTGAGCTTGTGGGAGCTTGGATTAGGAGAAAAAGATTCAATATGCTGGCTGAGATAACGGTCAAGTCATATTATCAGGATAAGGTTCAGAACAGGCTGGAGGAGACAGACAGGAAGGAGAAGGATGATGAAAAAACTTGGATTTATAGGTATGGGAAATATGGCTCAGGCATTGTGTGCCGGATTTACAGGTTCGGGAAAGATTGCTGTGGGGGATGTGTATGCATATGCACCTCACTATGATAAGTTATCCAAGAATGCTGAGACATATGGTTTTGTGCCATGTAAGTCACTGGCAGAGCTTGTGGATTCTGTAGACACTGTCATCATGGCATGTAAGCCATATCAGATAAATGATGTGCTTCAGGAAGTGGGGGAGAAACTACACGGCAAGGCGCTCATATCTATTGCGGCTGGCTGGAATTTCAAGAAGTACAGCGAGTATTTTGACAGTTCTGTGCGCGTCCAGTTTGTTATGCCGAATACTCCTGCAATGGTCTATGAAGGCGTGATGCTGTTTGAGACACAGAATACACTTGAGACGGAGGAGAGAGAGCAGATCAAGGATCTGTTTGCTGCTGTGGGAATTGTGGAGGAACTTCCATCTGAACTGATGGGAATCGGTGGAGCTGTGACAGGATGTGGTCCTGCATTTGTGGATTTGTTTATAGAAGGGTATGCTGACGCGGCAGTAAAATACGGCATTCCGCGACTTACTGCATACAGACTAATATCACAGATGATACTTGGATCAGCCAAGCTTCAGCTTGAAACCGGAAATCACCCGGGAGTTTTGAAGGATAATGTTTGTTCACCTTCAGGAACGACCATATGCGGTGTGGCATCGCTGGAGGAGTCGGGACTCAGAAGTGCATGTATCAAGTCGATAGATGCGATAATGAACAAGAAGTAATATTTGCGGTGGGAAAAAAGGAAGTGCACATGTGAGATGGCACTTCCTTTTGTGTTATTCGTGGAATTTTGACAGAATGCTGATCAACTGCCTGATATTAAGAGGTTTTGACAGATGCTCATTCATTCCTGCCAGACGGCATCTCTCAATATCCTTGGCAAATGCATTTGCGGTTATGGCTATGATAGGGATGCTGCCTGCATCGGGGTGGTCAAGCTTTCTTATGGCGCAGGAGGCAGATATTCCGTCCATGACAGGCATCTGAAGATCCATAAGGATGCCGTTGTAGGTGCCCGGTGCTGAGCTGGAAAACATGTCCACGCATATCGCTCCATTTTCGGCCCGGCTGCAGGATATACCGTTCATACCCAGAAGCTCAGATACAACCTCATAGTTGAGTTCATTGTCCTCTGCCACAAGAAGATGCATGCCTGAGCAGGCTGAGGTGGCAGGACTGTTCTCTATATCCGATCCGGTCCACAGATCATCCTTTATAACGTATGGGACATCTATCTGTATCTCCATGACAGTTCCTTTGCCGACGGTGCTCTGGACATCTATGTTACCGTGCATCAGATCCACGAGCTCTTTCACAATGGCAAGACCAAGACCGCTTCCCCGGACGTTATTTATGCGGGTGTCGGTTTCACGCGAAAATTTGCTGAACATCTCAGCCTGATATTCGGGTTTTATGCCTATTCCGGTGTCGCTTATGCGGGCTGTGAGCCTTATATTGTCAGAGCCTGGAATAGCTGATTCAAACATCTCGAATTCAATGCTGCCTCCGGCGGGGGTGAATTTTATGGAGTTTGATAACAGGTTAGCGTAGATCTGTTTCAGTTTCAGACTATCCGCGATAATATATTCGTGTGATATGTCATGGCAGTTAAATGATATGGTCAGATCACCTTTCATGAGCTCCTGGTCAAATATCCTGCTCAGGGTGTTGCAGAGTCCGGACACAGAGATTTCGTGTGGGTTTAGCTGCTGTCTGCCATTTTCCAGACTGGTGATATCCAGGATGTTGTTTACCAGTTGCTCTATGTATGTACCGGAAGTCTGGAGCTTGCTCAGCGCGTCATCCATTTTGGATGCGTTGCCCTGGGAATGACGGGCGATATCTGCAAATCCCATAACTGCGTTCATAGGAGTCCTGATATCGTGAGCCATCTTGGACAGAAATTCGGTCTTTGCCTCATTTGCCTTGTTGGCCTCCTCGGCTATGAACATCCAGTCCTGCTCACGTCTCTTCTGTTCACTGATGAGCCTTGTCACATATAGGACATTTGTCACATTTCCCATGGAATCTCTCTTTTTGACGATAAATCTTGCCGAGTGCCAGTTTCCGTCATTTGCCAGATAATCCATGGCCAGAGTTTCCTCGGAATGGAGTCTCTCGGCGACGGTGGACAGGTCAAAGAAATTCAGTATCTTGTCCTGATATTCTGGTCTGACAAATCTGTAACACAGTTCAGTCATCTTGGAAGATGCTCGTCCCATGCGCCCTGTAAGTCTGTGTACCTCGTTGTCGCTGGATACTTCCTCGTACATATCCTGAGTCAGATCTATCCTGTATATTGCAAAGTAGATCTTGCTTATGGCGGAGATGATCTCGTTGTTGAGGTTTGCCTCATCCAGCGCTTCCTGCAGTTTTCTTCTTGCATTTTGTTCATAGGCTACAAGGTCGTCTATGTGTTTGAAGCCCATTATGACCTTGGAGTTGGATGTCAGGTCGAAAGGGAATACTTCGGCTTCAAAGTACTCCTGACATGCTGTGTTAGGAATAGTCTGGTAGCGGTATGACAGTCTGCCGTGGGCTGCCAGATGATCCAGTATGTGCTCTGTGCTGAGAACATTCAAAAAGTCCGGTGCACTTTCTTTGATAACGAAACGGTCATAATAGGATTTGATGACCTCTGAATATGATGAGGTCCTTCCGGCCTCAATATTTCCAACTTTGTTGACATTTGCTATTGAGTCAAGTTTCAATGGTTCAGCGGTGTCTAGTTTTAGATCTACGCAGTACACCGATATATAGTCTGTAGACAGAACCGACAGGAATTTCTTCTCGCGCTCAAGTTCAGCCAGACTTCTCTCAAGAGAACGGTTCCTCTGTTCAAGCAGCTGCGTCATTCGCAGTGTCTCCCTGACATTTCCGAGATGACCTCCAACAACGCCCAGCAGGTTGATGAATGATTCGGATTTATTCATCTCTGGGTTGTCTATGCCTATGAAACCTCTGAGTTGGTTTTTGTAGAAGATAGGGAAGGCTATCTCAGAATGTATATTCTGGATCTTGAGAAGCTGGTATTCGGATGGCATGAGCTCTCTGACATCCTCTACATTGTCTATGATGACACTGTCTCCCCTTTCAAAAGCTTCAAGCCAGTATGGCATGTCTTCAGGCATTACGTCCTGGAGATTGTCTATCCACGGTTCGACATTGTCCGCGCACCACTCGTACGAATTGCGGAAAAGGCCGGTAGTTTCATCTCTGTCAAATATATATACTCGTCCTGAAGATGTGTAACTTCCGATGATCCTGAGAAGAGTCTGTATAGATGTTCTTAGTTCATCGCGGTTCTGGGCACGGTCGATGGCGACCATCTGCTGTAGGATTAAAAAATTGTCCATATAAATCCTCCTTATGGCATTTTTGACATATAAATAGACATATAAATAAATGTTATTATGACAATTTTACCTATTTTTGGATAAAAAATCTATATTAATGGCAATTAATTCCATAGACAATATCCGTCAAAACCAATAAAATTAATATGGGTGTTTGGAAGGTTGAAAAACACTATGAGGAGTGAATCATTAATGAGAGAAAAAGTTTTGATAGTCGATGACATCGAACTGAACAGAGAGATTCTGGCAGTTGCGCTTGGCAATGAATATGATATATTGCAGGCTTCTGATGGGGCGGAGGCCATAGAGATCCTGAAGGCAGATACAGGGGATATATCAGAGATGCTGCTTGACCTTATAATGCCTAAATTGGATGGTTATGCTGTGCTGGATTACATGAGGGACACGGGACTTCTGGACAGGATACCAGTCATAGTAATAAGTGCTGAGTCGGCAAGGGATGTAGAGGTGAAGTGCCTTGAGATGGGGGTTACTGATTTCATAAGAAAGCCATTTGACAGTGTTACAGTAAGACGCCGGGTTAAGAACACAGCGGAGCTGTTCATGTATAAGAATCATCTTGAGGATAAGGTAAGACTTCAGACCAGGGATCTTGAGGAGAAGAACAAACTGCTTCAGACGCAGGCCGGTCAGATCCGTGAGACAAATGAGAAGATAGTAGATGTCCTGGGCACTGTGGTCGAGTACAGGAATCTGGAGAGCGGCGAACATATAAAGAGGGTAAAGGGATTTACCGAGATACTGGCGAATAAGGCTGCTGAGAAGTATCCTGAATATGGCCTGACACATGAGAAGATTGAAGTGATAGTGGCGGCAAGTCCGCTTCATGATATAGGCAAGATATCCATAAAGGACAGTGTCCTGCTAAAACCCGGAAAACTTACAAAGGAAGAGTTTGAGTATATGAAGACTCACACGACAAAGGGCTGTGAGATACTCAGGCAGATAGCAGGAACATGGAGTGAAGAGTATGAGCATGTCAGCTACGAGATATGCAGACATCACCATGAGAGATATGATGGGAAAGGTTATCCTGATGGTCTGGTGGGAGAAGCGATACCCATATCAGCCCAGCTTGTGTCCATAGCAGATGTATATGATGCACTGGTGAGTGAAAGGGTGTACAAGAAGGCTATAGAAAAAGGTAAGGCTTATCAGATGATACTTGACGGTGAGTGCGGAACATTTTCACCGAAGCTGATTGAATGCTTCCAGGAGTGCAGACAGGATTTTGAGAATCTGGCAGGTAGATACGAGACGAAAAACGGAGAGAAATAGTTATGAATATAAAAGAGTGCTATGATGCAATTGGAGCTGATTATGAGGATGTTATAGGAAGACTTGGCAGTGAGAGCCTGGTGCAGAGGTTTGCAGTTAAGTTCATAGATGACGGAAGCTATAGTGCGCTTACAAAAGCCATTGAAGAGGGGGACGCTGAGTCTGCGTTCCGTGCAGCACATACGCTTAAAGGTGTATGTCTGAACCTGGGACTTAAGAATCTGTATACAGTGAGTTCGGCTCTTACTGAGAAGCTGCGGGGAAGAGAGCTTGATGGATCTGCAGAGCTGTTTGGCAAGGTTAAGGAACAGTATGACATGACCATCGATGCGCTTAAAAAAGTCGATTGTTAGGGCGCTGAGCAGGAGAGGAGATATTCATTATGAAGAAGACATTGGTAAAGGTACTTGCAGCAACACTGGCTATGGCTATGCTTTCTGGATGTGGGGGATCCGGAAACGGCAGTTCTGAGAAGGTGAAGCTGGATCCGGATCATCCGGTGTCGCTTAAGGTATGGCATTATTACAATGGAACACAGCAGGCTACATTTGATGATCTGGTGGAGGAATTCAATGCGACCACAGGTAAGGATGAGGGCATATATGTGGAGAGCTACAGCTACGGCTCTGTGTCGGATCTTGAGCAGGCGGTCAGCGATTCACTGGCGGGTACAGTCGGCGCGGAGGAGCTTCCAGATATATTCTCTTCCTATGCAGATACTGCATATGCTGTGCAGAAGAAGGGTAAACTCACAGATCTCACCCGGTATTTTACAGACAGTGAGCTGGGAGCGTATGTGGATTCATATGTGAAGGAAGGATATTTTGCACAGGATGGTGCTCTCTATCTGATTCCCGTTGCAAAGTCGACTGAGATCATGATGATAAACAAAACTGACTGGGACAAGTTCGCGGCGGCAACTGGCAGCAGCCTTGATGAGCTGGGCACTATAGAGGGCGTTGTATCTGTGGCAGAGAAGTATTATAAATGGACCGATGAACAGACACCTAAGATTCCGGATGATGGAAAGGCGTTCTACGGTAGAGATGCCCTTGCCAATTATTTTGTAATAGGGATGAAGCAGATGGGTACGGAGATATTCCAGGTCGAGGACGGAAAGGTTACTTTCAACACTGACAAGGAGCTGATCAAAAGATTGTGGGATAACTACTATGTTCCATACGTCAAGGGATATTTTGCGGCATATGGAAAATTCCGTTCTGACGATGTGAAGACGGGGGATATCATAGCGTATACCGGTTCGACTTCATCTACATTCTATTTCCCAGACAGTGTGGAGACTGATGACGGATCATACCCGATAGACTATATAGTTGAGGATGCTCCTATCATGGAAGGCGGAGAGAATTACAAAGTCCAGCAGGGCGCTGGTATGGCGGTTACGAAGTCAGACGAGGAACACGAGTATGCTTCATGTGAGTTCCTCAAGTGGTTTACAAAAAAAGAGAATAACATCAGATTTGTATGCGATTCAGGATATCTTCCAGTTCAGAAGGAGACAAATAATATAGATGAATTCAACAAAATAGTGGAAGAGAACAATATAGAGGTAAATGATAAGGTATATGCGTGCGTAGAGAAGATAATGAGTGATTTTGATAATACCAAGTTCTACACCACAAAAAACTTCGATAATGGATATGATGCAAGAAACGTATTGACATACAATATGGCAGATGCTGCCGATGATGCAAAAAAAACGGTCGATGCGGCAAAGGATGAAGCAGCGAGACAGAAGGCTATAAATGAGTGTACTTCTGATGAGGCATTTGACAGCTGGTATGATGGATTTAACAGTGCCTTGGAGGCAGCAGTACAGAAATAATCATGATCGGAAATCATGTGTTTGAATGTGGGGTGAATACACTGTGAAGAGAAAGAAAAAGTTGTTCATAATATTTCTTGTGCCGGTCATCGTTATCGTCATAGCGCAGGGAATAGTGCCGCTTCTCACGGTAGTGTTCAGTGGTATTAAGTCAGATATGGCAGAAAATGTCATAGATCTTGATAACCACACCGTAGAAAACAGACAGGTTGTACTGGAAAATGATATGGTGGAGCACTGGAGATCAGTATATAAGGAAGAGGGTTTTCTCAACAGCAATCTGGCAGGTGTGCTGCGGGATAACAATATGAACATGCAGGAATTCCTTAAGTCCAGGGATATGCAGCAGCAGTATCTGGAAGCGGTATTCCCGGACATGGTGGACACACTTCAGTATAATCAGACATCCGGAATATTTCTGGTGCTTGCAAATGGCGAGTCAATTCAGAAAGCTTCTGCGTATAGCGGCTTTTTCCTCAGAGATTCAGATCCACAGACCAAGACAGCATCGAACACAGACCTTCTTCTGGAGAGGGGAAGCAAGAAGCTGTCCCACAGTCAGTCCATATCACTTGACAGCGTATGGACCAGGGATTTTACATTTTCGGGGGCAGGCCAGAGAAGCTGCGATGATTTTTTTTATACTCCGTATATAGCAGCCCAGGAGAATCAGGGGATAGACATGGTCAATCTTGGCTATTGGTCGAGACCGTTTATTCTGGAGAATGATTATCTCGATAACCACAAAATGATAACGTATTCAGTACCGCTTATGTATGCAGGTACAGTGTATGGAATAGTGGGAATAGAGATAAGTGTCAGTTATCTGGAGAGTTATCTCACGGTGAACAGTCTCGACAGTAATCTGAATGCCGGATATGCAATAGCAGTAAAAAATGCTGATAACAGCTACGAGACCATCGTTGGCAAGGGAACTCTGTATGATGCCGTATCCAGAGATGACAGGAGCTTCACCCTTATAAGACAGAAGGATGCCATATCCAGAGTGAGGGGGGCAAAGGTCGGCAAACAGGATATATATGCAGTGGAAAAAGAACTCGGTCTGTACAGTTCTAATGTACCTTACGAAGATACAAGCTGGGTGCTGTGCGGATTTGTAACTGCTGACTCCGTATATGGCATGGGGAATGCTATATTCAGAACCATTATCTTTTCCGTAATCATCAGTGTCGTTTTAGCTGCCATACTTGTGCTTTTCCTCACAAGATATGTGACTAAACCTGTTTACAGGCTTATGGAGAGCGTGCGCGGCGGAGTTGATGGTATACATGGATTCCGTACCTCGAATATTCTGGAGATAGATGAGCTTCATGATGTCATAGAGAAGCTTACGGATGCGCAGAAGCAGACAGAGGGACAGCTTCTGGAGGAAAAGGAGAGATACAGGATAGCCGTTGAGAGCTCACAGGATGTGTTCTTTACTTATAAGAAGAAGGAGCGCATACTGGAGATTGTAAACAGTGGCGTAAGCGACGGTGTGTGGGATTGTAGTGCCCATCCTGAGTTTATCAATAATGACTGTGTATATTCTGCGGATAAGAGTGAACTGTTAAGAGTTGTCCGAAATGCGAAGGATACACTCTATGTACAGTTCAGACTCAGGATGACAGAAGAAGAGGAATATGAATGGGTTGAACTCAACGGAATAGTCACACATGGTGCATCTGGTGATCAGGAGAGACTGGTGGGATGTATACATAATATCAACCATAGAAAGCTCCTTGAGGAGGCACAGCAGAAGGAACAGATATATGATGTGCTGACTTCGTTCTATAGACTTGGCTATGGACTTCGGGCAGTCCAGGCTGCCAGGGCAGATAAGCCTGCCGGCACCATGCTCATGATCGATATAGATAAGTTTTCACGGATCAACGAGAAGTATGGACTGGTATTTGGAGATATAGTAGTTGAGAAACTGGCAGCCCTGATCATAGATGTCTGCAGGAAATTGATCGTAGAAGTTCCAGTGTTTGTAAGGGCTGGAGCGGATCAGCTTCTGGTATGGATTCCTGGAGAAAAAACAGAAAAGGTGTTAGGCGTTGCGGATGAGCTGCGGCGGGAAATCGGAAATCTCACAAATGATAACTATCTCGAACTGAATTTCAGGTCAGGACTTTCGTATGCTGCAAATAGGGATATTAAGGCAAATGAGATATTTGATCAGGTCAGGATCGCCCTTACAGCGGCAAAGAATAGTGGACACGGAGATATGGTATATCAGGAGCTGCCACCGGATAATCTGGCATATATTGAGCCGGCCAGACTGTGCAGCATAGATTCTGTGGACAGACTGGATCAGATGAGTCTGTCGTCCATAGCACTCAACCTTTTTGACAGGGGCAGTGAGGTGAGAGTGTCGATGGATCTGCTGGCATTGAAGCTGGAGGAGAAATACCATATCACGGATATCATAGTTACAAGATTTATGAAAGAGTATATGTCAAACAGCCGTACATACAGATGGCGCCGGGATGTGTCAGACGATGGATGGAATGGGATAGTGCACTGCAGTGACAGTGATTACGAGAGGTTTACGGCGGGTAACTATTTTCAGACTGCGCGTCCGATAGATGTTTCGAGCAGTGATAATCCTGTGTACGGAGCTTTTGTATGTGATGCCCACGGTATTGTGTATCACATGATGGACAATGGACAGTACAGTGGAAGCATTCTGTTTATGGGAATGGACGAGAAGATTCTGGACAACGAGACTGAAGCTAAGATATTTGATGAGATGGCGTCGATAATCCAGAACAGGGTAAATATACAGAGACACGACATGTCTGCTCAGGCAAAATCAGATTTCCTTGCCCGTATGTCTCATGAGATAAGGACGCCTATGAATGGAATTATAGGAATGACTGAGGTGGCGCTGAGACCGGGACAGAGTGAGGACAAGCGGATAGAGTGTCTGAAGAAGATAGACAGTGCTTCAGGATATCTGCTTGGAATACTTAACGACATATTGGATATGTCCAAGATAGAGAGCGGTAAGATGAAACTTGTTCTCGGAAAATGCAGTGTGCCATCCATGATAGATAATATAATATCTATTATGGATGCCAAGATGAATGAAAAGGATATCCAGTTTGAACAGGAAGTTACTCTACAGCATAAATGGTTTTATGGAGATGAACTGAGACTGAATCAGGTTCTTGTCAATCTGCTCAGCAACGCTGCCAAATATTCAAATGCGGGAGGACACGTGAAACTCACGGTACGTGAGACTGAGGTGGATGATGGTTCTTCAGATATATATTTTGAGGTCAGAGATGATGGCATAGGAATTCCAGAGAATAAACAACAGCTAATATTCCAGAGATTTGAACAGGCTGATGATTCTGCAAGTGCGAGAAAACAGGGAACAGGACTTGGACTGGCTATCAGTAACAGGCTTGTCCATATGATGAATTCGAATATAAAGCTTGAGAGCCAGCCGGGTGTGGGAAGTATCTTCAGTTTCACAGTGAAACTAGAGAGAGTTGACCAGGATGACATCGTGGAAAACAGTTATGTTGAGAAGGGGGACTTCACAGGCCGGAGAGTCCTTGCTGTGGAGGATAATATGCTCAATATGGAGATCATAAGAGCTATACTTGAGGAACGCGGCATGATAGTTGAGGAAGCCCATGATGGACAGGAAGCGGTTGGTATCATGGAGAATGTTCAGGATGGATATTATGACCTTATACTGATGGATATAATGATGCCGGTCATGGACGGTCTGGAGTCTGCCCGGAGGATAAGACTTATAGACAGAGAGTATTGCCGGACTGTTCCAATAGTTGCCATGAGTGCAAACGCTTTTGATGATGACGTTAGAAGGTCCATAGCAAGTGGAATGAATGGACACCTTTCGAAACCTGTAAATATATCAAAGCTTGAAGAGATGCTGTCCAGGGTGTGGGATAAGGCAGGTGTATAGATGAGAAAGACATGGTGATCGTATGAGAGGTTTAGAATATTAGATTGACCTAGTGATCAATATTACTTATATTTATTGTAAGGGGAAAATTGTCGTGACGGGGATTTCAGTGTATTTTGCCAAGGGGGATAAATATGACACAGCACTTACAGACAATGGTGTGTGAATACACCATACTGATCATTATGCTCTATATAGGCATAAGATGCCTTAACCAAAGGAACAATAATATCATAAGATTGTTCTCTCACTTCGTATTTGGGGTCATCGTTTTCCAGATAATCAATATACCGGTTCGTATGGTGGATGCCGGACTTGTGCGCATGTCTCCGATGATCGTATTCGTACTCAACTGCGGATTTATGATCGCAGAGACATTTGTCACATATGAATGGTTCTATTTCTTTGAGAGTATACAGAATTCTTTCTTTGTGAGAAATAGAACGCTGAAGGTACTGTGTGTGATCCCGCTGACGCTCATGGCGGTGTTGTGCGTGGCATCGTGGTGGAACGGATGGCTGTTTTATGTGGATGATGCCGGAGCTTATCACAGAGGTTCCATATTTGCGCTGCAGATAGTGCTTCCGTATA
The DNA here is from genome assembly GCA_934277375.1 of uncultured Coprococcus sp. Lineage (GTDB taxonomy): Bacteria > Bacillota > Clostridia > Lachnospirales > Lachnospiraceae > Coprococcus. The sequence continues at coordinate 191,141 of CAKQTZ010000004.1, forward strand.
CATATGTGTTTGTGACCCTTGTAAGTGCCATAGTGTATACCATCACCAAGAGAGAGAAGAGATCAGCGGTCATCATAACAATAGCGTTTATACCGGCGCTTATCTGCTCGGTCCTTCAGGTTGTGGCAGGGGGCTCGTATGTTCTGGTGGGGCTGACTTTTTCTGCTATATTTGTATATACAGAGCTTTGCATGGAGGATATAAGAAAGGCAGAGAAGCTTGAGGTTATTGAGAGAGTCAATCATGAGCTTGAGGAGGCACTTGATATGGCAAATAAGGCAAACAATGCCAAGACTGTGTTTCTGAATTCCATGTCGCATGATATAAGAACACCTATGAATGCCATAATTGGTTTTACTGACCTGCTCAGCGATAATCTGTCAGATGAGGATAAGGCCAGAGGGTATATTGCAAAGATCAGATCATCAAGCGATTATCTGTTGTCACTTATAAATAATGTCCTGGAGATGGCCAGAATAGAGAGTGGTAAGACTGAGCTTGATGAGAGCGATGTGTCACTTAAGAGCCTTGATTCCGTGTACTGGCTGTTTGAGAGCCAGATGAAAGAAAAAAATATTGAGTTTACATGGAATGTGAATGTGAAGCACAATAATATACGGTGCGATGCTGTAAAAATAAAGGAAATCCTGATGAATATCATCAATAATGCGTACAAATATTCACTTTCCGGAGACAAGGTTGCAGTGAGGATAGAAGAGATCCCGTGTGACAGAGAAGGATACGTGAGGATACGCACGGAGATACAGGATACCGGTATAGGCATGACTGATGATTTCCTTGAGCATATATTTGAGGACTTCAGCAGGGCACAAACCTCGACAGAGAGCGGACAGTTTGGGACAGGACTGGGCATGGCTATAGTAAAAAAGATAGTGGATCTTATGGATGGAGACATACAGGTTTCCAGCAAGCCCGGAGTGGGAACAACATTTACAGTTACACTGGATCACAGGATATCAACGGATGTAGTGGATATAGGAAACGTTGAAAAGAGTACTGAGAATTACACATTTGAGGGAAAAAGGATATTGCTGGCGGAGGATAATGATCTCAATGCGGAGATAGCCGTGACAATACTGGACAATGCCGGGCTGCAGGTGGAGAGAGTCGGTGATGGAATACAGTGTATAGATGCTCTCGAGAAGGCTGAGCCTGGATATTACGATCTTATTCTTATGGATATACAGATGCCAAACATGGATGGCTATAAGGCTTCGATGTTGATTCGAAAACTCGATGACAGCCGTCTTGCGAATATCCCTATTGTAGCTATGACGGCTAATGCGTTCAATGAGGATAAGAAGAAGGCCCTGGATGCGGGCATGAACGCACATATTGCCAAACCTATAGGTGCGACAGATCTTAAGAGAATTCTGTCAGAAATAATATAAGGTATAAATTTCTGACGTTTCCACATAATAACTCCAAAGCAATTATTTAACATGTAATGGAGGGTTAAGACTGATCATGAAGGCGACAGGAATAGTCAGACGTATTGACGATCTTGGAAGGATAGTGGTTCCAAAGGAGATCAGAAAGGTTCTAAGGATAAGAGAGGGCGACCCGTTGGAGATATTCACAGGCAAGGAGGGGGAGATAGTCCTTAAGAAATATTCTCCCATGGCAGATCTGACTGCTTTTGCACAACAGTATGTTGAGGCTATATCGCAGAGCCTTGGCCTGCCGGTGGCGATAACTGACAGGGACACGGTTATTGCTGTTGCGGGAATGCCGAGGAAGGAGCTTCTGGGTAAGGAACTGCACAGAGAGCTTGAAAGCGTGATAAATGACAGAAAGGCTATTGTGGCACGCCGTGGAGATGCAAAGTTTATCCACCTGGTAGCTGATGATATGGAATGTGATGGACAGGTGGTTCAGACCATTATATCTGAGGGAGATGCGGTGGGAGCCGTAATAGTTATAGTGAAGGACAGGGAGCACAGGATAGGCGAGATAGAGCAGAAAGCAGCGGCCATAGCGGCATCATTTCTCGGCAAACAGATGGAGGGCTAGCCCTTTGCTATAAGATTGAGCAAAAAGTGAGTAAAATCAAGGGGTTTCGGACTTGAAATCCCTTATTTTCCTTGACAAATATAGTCATTTTAGGTATAACTATACATGTTGAACTTAGAGGTTATGCGGTCATGGACATAGCTGTGTGTGATGGCAGAACATATAGAGTAATTAAACATTTTAAGGAGGAATCATCTAATGAATAAGACAGAGTTAGTTGCAGCAATTGCTGAGAAGACAGAATTATCAAAGAAGGACGCTGAGGCAGCATTAAAGGCTTTCACAGACGTTGTAGCAGACGAGTTAAAGAAAGGTGAGAAGATTCAGTTAGTTGGATTTGGTACATTCGAGGTATCAGAGAGACCAGCTAGAGAAGGTAGAAACCCAAGAACTGGCGAGACAATGACAATCGCTGCTTCAAAGGCACCTAAGTTCAAGGCTGGAAAGGCATTAAAGGATTCAATCAACTAATCTTTATGGGTTTGATATGAGACTTGACAAGTACCTTAAAGTATCCAGAATAATAAAGAGAAGAACCGTGGCGAATGAGGCGTGTGACGCAGGCAGGGTTACGGTGAACGACAAGGTGGCAAAGGCTGGAACCGAGATAAAAGTTGGCGATGTTATCGAGATAGCATTTGGCAATAAGACGGTGAAGGTTAGGGTGACCATGATCGCAGATTCAACGAAAAAAGAAGATGCAAAAGAGATGTTCGAGTATGTATAGATATTATATGTCCGGACATCGACGCATATAAAAATATGCCGGAATAAACGAAAGTTATTCTGGCATATTTTTTTTGCACGTTCATATAGTTTATTAAATAGCTTGAGAAGGTTTGTGAACATGGGAGAAACAGGTGTATCAAAGTCTCATAAGATGACCATGGATAACAGAAAAAATATATCCATGACAGGGGTGACCAAGGTGACATCCATTGACCCGGATCTGGTCCTGCTTGTGACAGAACAGGGGAAGCTGAAGATAACCGGAAAAAATATGCAGGCAAATGCATTGGACCTTGACAAGGGAATACTGGAACTTACCGGTTCTTTTACCGGACTTGTATATTCAGGAGATAAGGAGAGCGCATTTTCACTGAAAGGATTATTCAAATGATAAGCGATATGGTTATACATCAGGCTGAGGGATATGGACTTTGTATAGTTGTCGGCGTATGTGCAGGAATTGTTGGGGTGGTGATCAATGGGATAGCCAGAAGCCTTAGGAGGCACTGTGTGATATCAGGTCTATGCGATATATTGCTTTGGTTAGCATTAAGTGTAGTTGTTATGGTGGTGGAATATATATGCTGCGATGGTGATATAAGATTATATATTTTTTTAGGTTTTTTTTCGGGGTTTTTTCTTTCTTTTTGCACAATAAATTGGGTGGTTTCAAAAATAAGAGACTATATATTGTATCATTTGAAAAACGATTCGGAAAAAGTGAAAAAGTGATAGCGAAAAGTGCGTTGACATAATTAGTCTTAAATAGTAAAATTATGTCAATATGTTTGCTTGTGTGTGTATTTTTTGTATAATTTCACAAGAAAACACGAAAAATACGAAAAATACGATGATGTGGGAGCTTTTTGATGAATAAGAGAGTCGGTAAGAAAAAGACAAATAAGAATAACAGAATAACGACCAGAATGGGGATGATCATAGTTATAAGCTGTCTTATATTGCTGGCTGTAGTGGTTGTATATAAAGCCAAGGATCTTAATGCTCAGAAGCAGAGTCTGCAGGTCCAGGAGGCAGAACTTCAGGAACAGCTCCAAAATGCACAGGACGAGTATAAGCAGCTTGAGAAGCGTCAGGAATACATGAAGACAGACAAGTATGTTGAGGATGTTGCCAGATCACAGCTGGGACTTGTGTATCCAGATGATATAGTTGTAAAGCCAAAGGTGAATTAGATATATAGTCAGGAGCTGACTGTGTATAGAAGAATAAAGTCAAAAAAAAGCGGGTGCTGATTTCAGCATTCGCTTTTTTTTTGCTATTGGCTGTGACTATACTTCATGTCACTATGATTAAGGAGGCCGGATATGCAGGAAAATGTGGAGAGGTATGTCAGATATTTACTAATGATGAACGTGTGTTTTGTTGGGGGAATGGGAATGTTGTGGGGGATGGCACCTGCTGCTGTTCCTGTGATGGTTATAGTATATGGCCAGTGTGGGCTTCTGCTTTTGCCATGTATATGTGTCATGTGCGGACTTGCCATGGCGGCACTTGGGGTTGTTCCGCTTCATTACATATGTACATATATTTTTGCTGATATGGAGTATTCGGGGGTACAGGTTATAGAGAAATATGCAGTGCTGATGGCCGGGGCAATGTTTGTGTTGAAATATGCAGATTCCAGAAACCGCCGGGCGGGCAGATCGCCCCATGTTATTGACAGGGGGGCACAGCTCGTGCTCTCGGGAATGACGCTGATGGCAAATGTTATCGTGTATATTGACAGACCGGTATATGCTCTGTCTGCTGGTGCCATAGAGGCTGGATTGTACATATGTCTGTATCATATCATAAAGCCCGGACTCAGACTTATATGGGGCGATGGCGGTGAGACATGGAAGCGGGATGGCGACGCAGGACAGGAGATGATAAGCCTGTTGCTGCTGTCCGCAATGTGCCTGTGGGTCATGCCGGGAGATATGGGACATGGGATAAATATATTGCTTATGACGGCTCTGGCTATCCTGCTGTATGTAATATACAGGACGGGCGCTGCCTATGGATTCGGTATAGCCGTTATAGCCGGAGGCCTGATGGCTGTCAGACAGCAGCAGAATGAATGGCTTATGTGGATTATACTGCTGGCGCTCGTGATGCTCATAGGAAGAGCACTTGCCGGGAAAAGAAAAGTGACGATAGCTGCTTTCTATATAATAGGTATCATCCTGGCGTCCGTGGCGGACGATATGATGATGCTCAGGAGCATCGGCCTTGCCGCATTCTGCGTAAATATGGCGGTGCCGCTGGTGTTGTTTATGGTAGTTCCCCACCGGATAATTGGGGGAGTCATGGATGACGGCTGCAGGGGGGAGTGCCTTCAGGCGGCAGCCACTGAGATGAACAGACTAGCAACTGCCAAGATAGAAGATATGGCAAATACATTCCGTCGTCTGGATTACACATTTGCGGGGAGCGATGAACCGGGGATAAGCCTGAGTCAGGTCGGAGATCTCATGGAAGGCTTTAAAAACCAGATAAGCAGGATGGGGGCTGCGCGGGAGATAAATGATGAAAAGCTTGCGCAGCAGCTTAAGAGTATCGGTATGGAGGATGTGAGAGTCACGGCAACTGGAGAGCGGGGAGGCAGAAACAGGTATTTTGTGGCTGGACGAACGGATGGACACGGCATGGTGCTTGCGCGGCAGGTTGCACAGATACTCAGCGGGTACTTTGGAAGGAATATAAGGACAGGACTTAATTCTCCAAGTCTTTTTTTCGATGAATACAGATCTGTGTGCTATGAGGAGAGTGCTGCATTCAAGGGAAAATATCATGTAAGAAGAATCAAGAAATATGGATCTCCGGTATCGGGAGACAATTTTTCTGTGAAAGAATATGATGATGGCAGGCTTGTCATGATGCTGTCAGATGGAATGGGAAGTGGCAGTCTTGCATCATGTGAGAGTTGTATGATGCTTGACACCATGGAAGAGATGCTGGAGGCGGGATTTGAGCCGGATTATAGCATAAGTTTTGCAAACCGGTGTATGTCCAGAAGAAACCAGGGCAGGATATTTACCACATTTGACATGGTTATGATAGATATGTATGACGGTGTGCTGAAAAGCTATAAACAAGGGGCTGCTGTAACATATATAGTGAGGGGAGATGGCAGGGAGAATTCTGTGGAGACCATCACGAGTACGACACTTCCCATAGGTATACTGGACGATGCTGACTGCGATGTGACCGAGAGAAAACTCGAATCCGGAGACGTGGTGGTCATGGTCAGTGACGGCATATCTGATATGGATGATGATGACAGGATGGTGCAGATACTCGGACATGTGAGTACGTCTGACAGCAAGAAAATAGTCGATGAGATACTCGGCAAGATGCTTGGACAGGAGAATTCTTTTATGCGCGATGATGTGACTGTCATGGTGGCGGTTATAAGCAAATCTGAAAAGAGTATTAAAAATTCATAATTTTTGCGTGGATGTGGTGCGTGTGTGATATTATAATGTGGCATGTAATGCGTGCACGGACAAGTTGTACCGGGGTTGATGCCCTGGGGACTCATATGAAAAGGAATTATACAGTTCAATGGATACATTTGAGAAAAAGGTTATTGATTATATCAGAAAATATAATATGTTTGACGGTGTGAACCACTGCGTCTGCGGAGTGTCAGGTGGTGCCGATTCAGTCAGTCTTCTGACCATTCTTGCGAGGTACAGGAAGATGCTTGGAATCACTCTTCATGTAGTACATATCAATCACATGATACGCGGGAAGGAAGCGGATTCTGATCAGACATATGTGGAGGATCTGTGCAGCGGATATGGAATAGAATGTATATCGCGGAATGTAGATGTGGTAGGCATGGCGGCCGATATGGGGCTGACTGTGGAGGAGGCCGGCAGAAGGGCAAGATATGATGCATTTGAACAGATCAGGGGTCTGTATGAAAGTGAGGGAAGTGTCATAGCGGTAGCGCACAATCAGAATGATGTGGCAGAGACTGTTATATTTAACATGGCCAGAGGCACTGGACTTGGAGGAATGAAGGGAATAACGCCAGTCAGGAACAATGTGGTCAGACCGATCCTGGGCTGTGCAAGGGAGGAGATAGAGGATTATCTCAGTAGAAATAACATCCCGTACTGCACAGATTCCACAAACAATGAGGATGATTATACAAGAAATAAGATAAGACATAAGGTGCTGCCTGTTCTCATGGATGTGAATGAACAGGCTGTTTCCCATATATGTGCCATGGCACAGCTGGCGGACAGATATGAGCAGCTCACGGACAATATGGTGTATGCATTTCTCAAAGGACAGGGGATAGATGTCCGGAGATCTGAATGTGTGTGGACCGGAGGAGATGATGCAGCGGTTTCGTACAGCATCGATATATCTGAATGGCTGGCACAGGACGGACTCATACAGGAGCTTGCAGTGAGACAGCTTATAGGAATGACCAGTGGGGGGCTGAAGGATGTGGGCAGAGCCCATGTCATGGAAGTGATGAAGCTGTGCTCTGCTGACACAGGAGCTGGTATAGATCTGCCTGGTGGAGGCAGAGTGAGAGCTGAGTATGGAAAACTCGTGTTTCAGTCGGCGGCAGCCATATCAGAAGAAAATGAGAAAAAATATCAGGAGGCGGAAACTGCGGATATAGTTGAGCTGGATATGTCGGTGGGCAGAGAGTATGATACCCTTGAAGGCACGCTTGTGATAAGGATTTATGACAGACCGGCTGAACTGGATCTGTCAAAAAAAGAGTATACGAAGTATCTGGATTATGATAAAATAAACAAGTGTTTGCAATTGCGGACATTTCGAAGAGGAGATTATATGATAGTCAACTCTGACGGTGCCAGAAAGAAGCTGAACCGGCTGTTTACTGACATGAAGATACCCGCCGGATTGCGGCCGGACATACCACTGATCGCCGATGGACCGGAGATATTGTGGGCGATAGGATTCAGACTGGGTGAGAATTATAAAGTTACGGAACGGACAATGCGTATTGCAGAGATACAGTACGTGATAAAGCGGTGACGCAGGAGGATAAGACAGTGAAAGAACAGATAAGAGTAATGATAAGCAGCAGTGAAGTAGAGTCTAGGATCAACGAGATGGCGGAGGCGATCGATAAAGCGTATGAGGGCAAGACGATACATTTGATAGGTATATTAAAGGGAAGCGTATTTTTCCTCTGCGAACTTGCAAAGAGACTCAAAAGTCCTGTGACTATGGACTTTATGTCTGTGAGCAGCTATGGTGACGGAACAAAATCATCAGGTATAGTTAAGCTGAACAAGGATCTTGACGAGTCCATCGAGGGCAAGGATGTCATTATAGTTGAGGATATCCTGGATTCCGGAAGAACACTGTCGTATCTTGTGAAGCTTCTCGGTGAGAGAAAGCCGGCAAGCCTTAAAGTCATAACACTGCTTGACAAGCCGGACAGGAGAGTCATTCCTGTGGAGTTATATATGACAGGCTTTGAGATACCCGACAGGTTTGTGGTGGGATATGGACTTGACTGTGCTCAGAAGTACAGAAATCTCCCATATATAGGAGTTATCGAGCAGTAAAAATAAATATAGCATGTATGGCAGACAGGAATTATGCCATACGGCTGGAATTAAGGAGAATGTATGAACAAGAGAAGATTCAGAAATGGGATGATCATCTATCTGTTGATACTGATAGTGGCTTTTATATTCATAAGCAGATGGATGAAGACTGACACTAATGTGACAACCACGTATAGTTATACAGATCTTACAGAGGATCTGGCAGATGACAAGATATCATCCCTGGATATCAGGCAGAATGCGGAGATACCGACAGCGGTGGTCCAGGTACAGTTTACAAATGGCAAGAGTCTGGCGTTTTATGCAGCGGATGTCAATGAGGTTGTAGATATTTACAACAAATATCAGACCAAGATAGATAATTACAATGCGGGCATAAGCGATGACGCGGACAAGAAGCCTGTTGCAAAGTGCAGTCTGGAGGACGTGGAGAAGACAAGCATATGGAGTGTCATAATCCCATATGTACTCGTCATGGTTGTACTTATGCTCATCATGATGATGTTCATGAGATCTGCCCAGGGCGGCGGAGGCGGCCAGATGATGAATTTTGGCAAGAGCAGAGCCAGAAAGGCTGATGAAAGTGCCAAGAGTGTGACATTTAAGGATGTCGCAGGACTTCAGGAGGAGAAGGAAGATCTCGAGGAGATAGTTACATTCCTCAAGAATCCTCAGAGATTTGTAAAGGTCGGTGCCCGTATACCAAAGGGTGTTCTGCTTGTAGGCCCTCCGGGAACAGGTAAGACACTTATGGCCAAGGCGATAGCAGGAGAGGCGGGGGTTCCGTTCTTCAGTATATCAGGTTCGGATTTTGTGGAGATGTTTGTCGGCGTAGGTGCGTCGAGAGTCAGAGACCTCTTTGCGGAGGCCAAGAAGAATGCTCCATGTATAGTGTTTATAGATGAGATAGATGCAGTTGCAAGGCAGAGAGGTTCAGGACTTGGCGGTGGCCATGATGAGCGTGAGCAGACACTGAACCAGCTGCTTGTCGAGATGGACGGTTTCGGTGTGAATGAGGGAATCATCGTCCTGGCAGCTACCAACAGAGTAGATATCCTTGACAAAGCTATACTTCGTCCGGGAAGATTTGACAGAAAGATTCCGGTAAATACACCGGATGTAAAGGGTAGAGAAGAGATACTTAAGGTTCATGTCAGAAATAAGCCTCTGGCTGAGGATGTGGATCTCCATGAGATAGCCAGAACCACGGCAGGATTTGCTGGTGCTGATTTGGAGAACCTTATGAACGAATCGGCTATTGCGGCCGCAAAGGCAAACAGAGCATATATCACAAAGGAAGATGTGGATAGATCCTTTATAAAGGTAGGAATAGGCGGAGAGAAGAAGAGCCGTCTCGTGCCTGAGAGTGAGAGAAGGATCACTGCTTACCATGAGTCGGGACACGCTATATTGTTCCATATGCTTCCGCATGTGGGACCGGTGCATCTGGTATCGATCATACCGACCGGTATGGGTGCCGGCGGATACACTATGCCACTTCCTGAGAATGATAACGTATTCATGACCAAGGAGAAGATGCTTGACGAAATCAAGGTAAGTCTGGGTGGAAGAATAGCCGAGGAGATGATACTTGATGATATAACTACAGGCGCATCACAGGATATCAAGGAAGCCAGCAAATATGCCAGAGCCATGGTAACCAAGTTTGGTATGTCTGAGAAACTGGGACTTATCAATTATGAGAGCAATGATCAGGAGGAAGTATTCCTCGGAAGAGATCTGGGACATTCCAGAGTGTACAGTGAGGAAGTCGCTGCAGCTATAGACGAGGAAGTTAAGCGCATCGTGGACAAGTGCTACGCTGAGGCGAGGGCTATTCTTGAGGAGAATATAGATGTGCTTCATAAGTGTGCAAAGAAGCTTCTTGAAAAGGAGAGAATAGCAAGACCTGAGTTTGAGGCATTGTTCGTAAAGGAAGATGATACAGACAGCGGGGCTGAGCAGACCGGAGACAGTCAGACTGTAACCGATAAAGTACAGGATGCAGAGAATGTCCAGACAGACAAATAATATATAATATGGTCACATATCAGGTGACCGGAATAAGTACAGATGCCCGCAGATTATACAGATTGCGGGCATTTGGCATATATTGGGGCCTGATATTAAAAAAAGGGAAAATGGAGAACATGTGATGAGGATCATAAAGAGATGTACAAATGCGGTCATACCGCTGCTGCTGGCAAATGCATATCTGCTGGCAAGGTGTCCGGAGTGGAATATACCGTTGATGCCGCTGATAGTGGCAGCGCTGACAGCCGGATATATAGTGCTGACAGCCATGCCGCTTCTCGGATTGAAGAATATACAGTCAGGAAGTATACGGAGATGTCAGAGGGGATGTGAAAATCTGTGTGCATTTCTGACGGCGACAGCCATATCGGTGGCAGTTCTTATCCTTATGCTGCTTCATGTGATAGATGTGGGAGTCTGGACGTGGAAGAACTGGGTTATGTATATTCTCACAGCTGTGGCGGTGCTGGCAGTTACATTCTGGGTGGGAATAATCAGAATATACATTTCCTCAAGGCAGCTAGGCATAAAGTGGAGAGTGATAGGTATACTGTGTGGCTGGATCCCTGTGGTGCACCTGATAGTTCTCGGCAAGCTGATACGGCTGGCGGCAGATGAGGCAAGGACTGAGAATGAGAAGCTGATACGGGATAAGGACAGACAGGCGGACAGGGTATGTGCAACCAGATATCCAATACTCATGGTTCACGGTGTGTTCTTCAGGGATTTCAGATATCTGAATTACTGGGGAAGGATCCCTGCGGCGCTGGAGGCGAACGGTGCAACCATATTCTATGGCAACCATCAGTCCGCTGCTTCGGTGGCTGACTCTGGGCGTGAGATAGCAGACAGGATACAGCAGATAGTGAGGGAGACCGGTTGCGGCAAGGTGAATATCATAGCACATTCAAAAGGCGGTCTTGACAGCAGATATGCTATATCGAAGCTTGGCATGGCTCCTTATGTGGCATCCCTCACAACGATAAATACTCCTCACAGAGGATGTGAATTCGCTGATTATCTTCTGGGGAAAATACCGGAAAAACAGCAGCAGGCGGTGGCAAATGCATATAATGCGGCGCTCAGAAAGCTGGGAGACACAAATCCTGATTTTATTGCTGCGGTGACGGATCTTACGGCATCTGCATGTGAAGCACTGAACAGGGAACTGCCCGATCCACAGGGGGTATACATACAGAGTACTGGTTCGTGTATGAAGAAACCTTCAGGTGGACGGTTTCCGCTCAACACTACAAATGCTTTCGTGAAACATTTTGATGGTGAGAACGACGGGCTTGTGGGATATGAATCATTCAAATGGGGCTCAGACTTTATATATCTCAGGCCGCAGGGCAGCCGGGGCATATCCCATGGAGATGTCATAGACCTCAACAGGGAGAATATAGATACATTTGATGTGAGGGAATTTTATGTGGGTCTTGTGAACAATCTGAAAAAGTGTGGTTTCTGAGTGTAGCCTAAATGGTATTGAGTAATTTGTCTAAAATATACAATAGAATGTAAAAATCAAGTCAAATTCGGGAAGTTGGTTGTTATTTTGCACAATGACACAAGCTAAATAAAAAAATGTTTGGGCAGACTTTTGACGGGATTTGTATATAATAATAATTGTAACCCCCAATACATTATATAGTTTTGGCTACACCCCATAAGTAACAAAATACCTTCTCCAAAAGGGATCGGCAGTACGAAAGGCCGGTCCCTTTTACTGTTTATTTGTTGCTTAATTATATGAAAAGTATTAAAATAAAAGAGTATGTGTATGTGCAAGGGAGAATATGTTGTATGGCTGAAAAAAAGACCAATGGTCAGAGGATACATGATTATGTGTACAATGTTAAACCGGTTTTGAACAAAGGTGGGTTGTTTGCAGATGGCAGCCGTTATTATGTAAGTCCACAGGAGCCTGATATAGATCAGGAGATAAGGGTGAGATTCCGAACAACCGCTGATAATGTAGATTCGGTATATCTTATATATAATGATGAAAAGCTAAGGATGGAGAAGGAGAGCTCCAACAGGATATTTGATTTCTATACCGCTACGATTCCATCGGGGCTGGAGTTTATAAGGTATCATTTTGAGATACATTCCGGAAAAGTAACATGCTTTTATGATAAATTAGGACCGACAAAACAGAATGACAGAGAGTATGATTTTGAGATCTGCCCAGGATTTAAGGTGCCGGAATGGGCGAAGGGGGCAGTATTTTACCAGATCTTTGTGGATAGATTCTGTAATGGAGACCAGACGAATGATGTGCTCGACAATGAGTATGCTTATATAGGAACGGGATCGGTCCAGGTAAAAGACTGGAACCAGAGACCGAGCACGATGGACGTTGGAAGATTCTATGGAGGAGATCTTCAGGGTGTTATGGACAAACTGGATTATCTTCAGGATCTCGGAGTGGATGTAATATATCTGAATCCTATATTTGTCTCACCGTCAAACCATAAGTATGATATTCAGGATTATGATTATGTAGATCCTCATTTTGGTGTCATAGTGGAGGATGATGGAGAGTGTCTGCCAGATGGATGTCTGGAGAACAAACAGTCATCGAGATATATAAACAGAGTGACGAACAAGAAGAATCTCGAGGCAAGCAACAAGCTGTTTGCTGAACTTGTGTCTGAGATTCACAAACGTGGTATGAAGGTCATCCTTGACGGTGTATTCAATCACTGTGGTTCATTTAACAAATGGATGGACAGGGAGTGCATATATGAGAATCAGGAGGGTTATGAGAAGGGTGCATTTGTGGCGAAGGACAGTCCATATAATACGTTCTTTAAGTTTTACAATGACAATGACTGGCCATACAATACAACATATGATGGCTGGTGGGGGCATGATACCCTTCCAAAACTGAATTATGAGGATTCTCCTAAGCTTGTGGATTATATTATGCAGATAGCAAGAAAATGGGTATCGCCACCATACAATGCTGATGGCTGGAGATTGGATGTCGCTGCTGATCTTGGACACTCACCGGAGTATAACCACAAGTTCTGGCGTGAGTTCAGGAAAAATGTAAAAGAAGCCAATCCGAATGCCATAATCCTTGCTGAGCATTATGGTGATCCGAAGAGCTGGCTGCATGGCGATCAGTGGGATACAGTCATGAACTACGATGCATTTATGGAGCCGATCACATGGTTCTTATGTGGTGTTGAAAAACACAGTGATGAGTTCAGAGGAGATCTGCTTGGAAATTATGATGCGTTCAAGGGTGCTATGAATTACCATATGGCTCGTTTCCTCAGACCGTCCATAGAGGTATCCATGAATGAACTTTCAAATCACGATCATTCAAGATTCCTGACAAGGACGAATAGAAAGGTTGGAAGACTCCATACCATGGGTGCTGATGCTGCTGACCAGGGTGTGGACAAGGGAATATTCAGACAGGCAGTTGTATTCCAGATGACATGGCCGGGTGCTCCTACCATATATTATGGAGACGAGGCCGGTGTGTGCGGATGGACAGATCCGGACAACAGAAGAACCTATCCGTGGGGACACGAAGACAAAGAACTGATACAGTTTCACAAGGATATGATAAGGATACACAAATCATATGAGGCGTTGAAATCAGGTTCTGTGCTTTATCTCCATGGCGGACATAAGATATTATGCTATGGAAGATTTACTGACAATAAGCAGGTGGTTGTGATTATGAACACAAACTATGAGGATGTAGATCTGAAATTACACATTCGTCAGATAGGAGTATATAACCATTCGATTCTGAGAAGGGTTATGCTTACAAATGAAGATGGATACACTTTAGAGCCACAGGATTTTATGGTAGAACACAACGTGCTCACTATAAAGGCACCGAAGATGAGTGCTATGATACTGGTTCGTGCATAAAAAATACGCCATATCACATGGATGTTGTGATGTGGCGTATTTTTTATGCACGTGGGGGCAGTGTTATGTAATTCCTGTCAGTTGTCTGAAGAAGCTTCGGGCGGAAGTCCTCCTTGGTAAGTTCGAATATAGAGTGGGAGACGAGGAAATAGTAAGCCTCCACCGCCTGATCTACATTTATGTTTGTTATCTCCGGACTGTTAAGATATCCTTTGATTGCTACAGTGAGACCCATAACCAGGTATTTACAGATGATGAGTGGCGACAGCATTGGATTTGCCGGAATCTGATCAGTGTCAAAGATCTTCAAGTGGTCATTGAAGAAATTGGTGAACTGTTCTATCATGACCTGTTCAAAGCTGTTCTGGCCGGTTGTGTCGAACAGTTTTCTATAGAGCTTCGCCTCATTTATAATGTGAGTGAACAGGTATTTGATGGCTTCCAGTATCATATTGTGTTCTAGAAGAACCTCAAGCTCTTTTGTCACCTCATTGTACAGCATGTAGTCCATGAGTTCATATTTGTCTTTGAAATATCTATAAAATATAGGCCTTGATATACCCACATCCTCAGCGAGCATAGTCACTGTGATCTTGTCAAATGAATATTCGTTTACGAGCTTTTTAAAGCTTCTGATTATGCGGTCTTCTGTCTTTTCCTCGTTTGGATTAGGCATTACCGAATCCCTCCTTATGAAAAGTAATGGAGCAAACGCATGAAAAGGCGCTGCGCGCTGCGTTTGCGTGCTTCATAAGGGATCTCCCGCTTGCGCGGGTTCTCCTTATGAAAAGTAACCAATTTTGAATATGTGTTCATACGTTTGTTACAGATTAGCATATTTGTAACGAATTGTAAACGCTTTCATGTTTTGGGAAGTTTATTAAAAAAATTTTAGATTGTATAATTCAGGACAGAATAAAAAAGGAGATGTTAGGGTGATGTTAAAACTAGGTGAAAAGATAGTAAGTGCGAGGGTCGTCATATTGATTCTCAGCTTCGTTCTTCTCATACCAGCGGCATACGGCTATATCAAAACGAGGGTAAATTATGATATTCTGTCATATCTTCCCAAAGATATCGAGACGATGGTGGGGCAGGATATACTGGTTGACCAGTTCGGTACGGGCGCATTTTCGCTGTATGTAGTTGAAGGGATGGAGGACAAGGATGTATCTGCACTGAAGTCGAAGATTGAAGATGTGGATCATGTGTCTAAGGTTATCTGGTATGACAGCTTTGCAGATCTGTCGATACCTAAGGATATGCTTCCGGACAGCCTGTATGATGCATTCAATAACGATGACAGGAATGCCACTATGATGGCGATCATATTCGATGATACGACATCAGCGGATGGCACTATGGATGCCATAGAGGAGATAAGAAAAATATCGGATAAACAGTGCTTTCTCTCAGGCATGTCAGCGGTCGTAGTGGACACAAAGAAGCTGTCTGAGAAGGAGACTCCTATATATGTACTCATAGCGGTCATCCTGAGCAGCATAATACTTGCGATAACCATGGATTCGATCATGATCCCTGTGCTGTTTCTTACGAGTATAGGAATGGCGATCGTGTACAACCTTGGATCAAACGTATTCATGGGACAGGTATCATACATAACAAAGGCGCTGGCGGCGGTATTGCAGCTTGGAGTTACAATGGATTACTCCATCTTCCTGTGGCACAGCTATAAGGCACAGCAAAAGGAATATTCAGACAAGAAAGAGGCCATGGCACATGCCATAGCAGATACCATATCATCAGTTGTGGGAAGTTCCATAACAACCGTTGCCGGATTTGTGGCATTGTGCTTCATGAGCTTTACACTGGGACTTGACCTCGGTATCATCATGGCAAAGGGCGTTGTGCTTGGAGTTATCGCGTGTGTAACGATACTTCCGGCACTCATCCTTGCATTTGACAAGGCTATAGATAAGACAACGCACAAAGTCATACTTCCGGAATTCAAGGGTGTAGGTAAGTTTATAGCAAAGCATTACAAGGTGTTCCTGGTATTGTTCGTGCTCATTCTTATCCCTGCAGTATATGGATATAACCACACAAAAGTCTATTACAAGCTGGACTCATCACTTCCGGACAGTCTGGAGAGTGTGCAGGCCAACAATGAGCTGGCAGCAGCGTTCAATATGAATTCGACACATATGGTTCTTGTGACAAATGATCAGAGTGACAAGGATACAAGAAACATGATGTCAGACATAGAGAATATAGATGGCGTAAAGTTCTGCCTTGGACTTGACAGTATCATAGGAGCGGGGATCCCATCCAGTTTCATACCTAATGAAGTGACAGAGGCGCTGAAGAGCGATGACTGGCAGCTGCTCCTCGTTGGATCAGAGTATGAGGTCGCTTCTGATGAGGTAAACAATCAGTGTACAGAGATAGAGAATACCATCGATTCATACAACGAGAAGAATATGCTTGTCGGTGAGGCTCCGTGTACAAAGGATCTTATAAATATAACCGATAAGGATTTTGCATCAGTCAGCACTGTGTCGATCGGAGCAATATTCATAATCATCCTCTGTGTATTCGGATCGATATCGCTTCCTATAGTCCTTGTGGCTGTCATAGAGTTTGCGATATTTATCAATATGGGCATCCCGTGCTTTACCGGTACAGAGATTCCGTTCATAGCATCTATAGTCATCGGAACTATCCAGCTTGGAGCTACGGTGGATTATGCGATACTGATGACGACGAAATATAAGAGGAACAGACTTGGCGGATATACGAAACTTGATGCCGTGGCCACAGCTTGTCAGGAGTCAGTTCAGTCCATAGTTGTCAGTGCACTTTCGTTCTTCGCTGCAACATTTGGCGTGGGACTTTATTCAGATATAGATATGATCAGCTCACTGTGTACCCTCATGGCACGAGGAGCTCTCATAAGCATGTGTGCAGTAATATTGATGCTTCCATCGGCACTGATGCTATTCGATAAGATCATCATGTTCCGATACAGGAAGAATCTGATGGACGGACCTTCAACTGGCGAAGCGCAGGCGGCTGGTACTGATTCATAAGTACTGGTGGTATATAAGAAACTGTTGAGTGCGGAACCCTTTAGAAAAGGGCGATCCGGTATATGTATAGAAAGAGGTAATACTATGATCAAATGGAAGAAATATATATGTGTGGCATTATCAGCGGCTATGATGTCCAGTCTTCTGGCTGGATGTGGAGATACATCAAAGAAGGATGCTTCGGAGGATAAGGAGCAGGCTGTTACGGAAGCAAGCGCTTCAGATACACTGCAGGATGCGCTCACTTCGCAGATATCGGCAGATGATGCGGATGATGCAGACAAAGAGGAGACGGTATACGTTCTTGCAGATGCAAATGGGAATGCAAATGATGTAACAGTAAGCACCTGGCTGAAGAATGCCGATGGTGCAGAGGGGCTCAATGACAAGACAAACCTTACAGATATCGAGAATGTCAAGGGTTATGAGGGCTATAAGGACAACGGGGACGGAACCATCACATGGGCGGCAAATGGTTCAGATATTTATTATCAGGGAAAATCTTCGGAGAAGCTTCCTGTGGATGTAAGGATCACATACAAGCTTGACGGCAAGGAGGTAGAGCCTTCGGAGCTTGCTGGAAAAAGCGGTAAGGTTACGATAAGGTTTGATTATACAAATAATACCAGGAAGACGGTTAAGGTGGCCGGTAAGAACAATGAGGTAATATCCCCATTTGTCATGTTGTCAGGAGTGATACTTCCTGTCGACAAATTCTCAAATGTACAGGTGAAGAATGGAAAGGTAATATCAGAGGGAAGTAACCAGATAGTTGTGGGATATGCGGTTCCTGGATTCAAGGAGTGCCTGCAGGAAGGAATAGACGACACGAAGATACAGACAGCCATAGACAATATAGATGTGCCTGATTACGTTGAGGTATCCGCTGATGTTACAGATTTTGAGCTTGCCATGACCATGACAGTTGCTGCAAGTGATCTGCTTAATTCAGATGCGGGCGATGCCATAGAGGAAGTCAAGGACAAGGCGAATGTCAACGAGTTGTCAGACAGTGCAGAGCAGCTTGGAAGCTCAGCCGATCAGCTTGAAGAGGGTTCAGGCAGGATAACAAATGGTCTTGAGACGCTTAAGGACGGAACGTATTCACTGGCAACCGGAGCTGCTACTCTCGCGGATGGAGCGGCATCGCTGGAGACATACACAAGTCAGCTTGCAGATGGAACATCCAAGATATCTACAGCTATAGGTTCTCTGGATGAGGGAATAAAGTCGATCCAGACGGGATCGGCAGCCCTTAACGAAGGTGCTCAGACCCTTGCCACAGGCGCAGCAACAGTCGATGCCGGAGTGCAGGAAGTGTACGATGGAGAGACTGCTCTTAAAACCGGAGTGGACACACTTCTGGCAGGCTATGAGAGCA
Organism: uncultured Coprococcus sp.; assembly: GCA_934277375.1. Classification (GTDB taxonomy): domain Bacteria; phylum Bacillota; class Clostridia; order Lachnospirales; family Lachnospiraceae; genus Coprococcus. The sequence goes on from CAKQTZ010000004.1 coordinate 209,842, forward strand.
CTGATGAAGCACAGGGTGCGGTTGATGCTGCCAAGAGCCTTGCAACAGGAGTAAAGCAGATATACACAAGTTCAGGAACACTTGCAAAATCCACAAAGACGCTGAGTGATGGAGCCACACAGGTGAGCGATGGAGTCAGCACACTTATAAGTACAATGCAGAGTATGCCGGCAACTGTTGTGGATCAGGCCACATCAGCAGTATACTCCCAGTTATCTGCATATGGCATAACAGATGAGGCTGGTCTTCAGGCTGCTATAGACAAGATGGCCGGAGCCCTTGCGGCGGGTCCGGATGCTGTCGGAGGTGCTGAGGCATATAAGGGTATGCTTGCCCAGTATACTGCCCTTGCCCAGGCTCAGGGCTCACTGAGTGCTATCAGCAGCATAGGAAGTAACCTCACAGCAACTCTTACGTCTGAGGAAATGACAGCACAGACAACAGCACTTACGGATGGAGCCACTGCTGTTGCTGACGGAGCCTCTGCACTCAATACCGGAGCAGGAGAGCTCAAGGAAGCGCTTAAGACGGCATCAACAGGAGCTTCTGCATTATCAACAGGCGTGGGCAAGCTTTATAAAGGAACAAAGTCAGTGTCAACAGGTGTATCGTCTCTGATAAAGGGAACTAAAACTCTGAAAAAGGGATCCAAGAGTCTCAGCGACGGTGCTGCAACTATATCAACGAATATGAACACTCTGTATCAGGGAAGTGTAACCCTTGCATCGGGCAGTGGAGAGCTGCTGACAGCAGCGAATACTCTTGATACAAGTGCCGGTCAGATCGCAGAGGGAGCAAAGAGCTTAAGTTCAGGCGCAGCGGAGCTCAATGAGGGAAGTAAGACCCTTGACAGTGGAGCAGAAGATCTTGTCAGCGGTTCAAAGACCCTCAGCGATGGAATGAAGCAGTTCAATGAGGATGGAATAAAGAAGATCACAAAGCTTTTTGCGGGCAACTATCAGGATGATATAGATTATATAGAGGCACTGTTCTCAGATGATGCCAAGTATACGAGTTTTGGCGGAACTCTGGATGGAACAACCAGCACAGTAAAATTCATATATGAGACAGGTGCAATCAAAACAGAAAGTGGGAAATAATTAGAAAAAACTAAGCAGAAATGCGGTTTTGAAGGCGTAATAAACGTCGTATATTTATTGTAAATCTTCGTGTTGACTTTACTGTAGCCTTAGGTTATAGTATAAGCGTCCGTGAGGATAATGGTAACATTTACTATAGTTTAGGAGGATTAGAACATGTTTGATAAGGTTAAGGCAATATTCGAGGAGCAGTTAGGAGTTTCACAGGACGAGATGAAGCTTGACACAAACTTCAAGGATGATCTTGGTGTTGATTCACTTGATCTTTACGAGATCGTTATGAAGCTTGAGGATGAGTTCGATGTTGAGATCCCTGCTGAGGAGCTCGATGATGTAGCTACATTTGAGGATGTACTTAACTACCTTAAGAGCAAGGGTGTTGAGGAGTAATCGTTAAGTAGAAATATTGCTAACTGAACAGATTAGACTGTTTTGAATACATTTAGTTATTCAAAGTTGTCATGTATCGGACATGACATAACTTTGCGAGACAGCCAGGACCTAGTGCCCTGACTGCCACAGCAAGGTTAGTGAGCTGGACAAAGATCGATATGTGGATGATAATATAATATATGAGCAGTATGATGTCGCGGGAGCGGCATTTTTTTGTGCCTTAACAGATGGCAGGTTATTGAAAGAGTTTCAGCTTACGTTATTTTATTTACTACTTATGACAGATGGGGTCAGACCCCATCAAAAACGTTAAGAAAATGCCCCCAATAACAAAGGGGTCTGACCCCGTGGACCCCGTGGGGGATATTATATCTGTACTTGCGCTTTATTCGGTGCTGTTTTATAATGGTTTATGCTGGTTACAGCGCAAATATAACATAAGGTGGTAAAGAAGAAATGAGCAGGATAGCAGTTATATTCCCAGGTCAGGGTGCTCAGTATGTGGGTATGGCCAAGGATTTTTATGATAACTTTGAGGACAGCAGGAAGGTATTTGACGAGGCAGATGACGTCCTGGATATAGAACTCAAGAAAATCTGTTTCGAGGAGAACGATGACATTAACAAGACAGAGTACACACAGCCTGCCATGGTTGCTGCAGAGGTTGCTATTTATGAGCATCTGAAGAACGCAGGTCTCAAGGCTGATGTATTTGCAGGACTCTCACTCGGTGAGTACAGCGCACTTGTTGCAGCAGGAGCCATGACTCTCGCTGACGGCATCAAGACAGTAAGAAGAAGAGGTATCCTCATGCAGAACGAAGTACCTCTCGGAATGGGTGGAATGGCAGCAGTTATAGCTATGGATGCTGACAAGATTGCAGAGATCTGTGAGAACACACCTGGCAAGGTACAGATAGCAAACTACAACTGTCCAGGACAGATCGTTATATCGGGTGAGGCAGAGGCTGTTAAGGCTGCATCAGCAGCACTTGCAGAGGCTGGCGCTAAGAGAGTTATCCCACTCAACGTAAGTGGTCCTTTCCACTCACAGATGCTTGTTCCTGCAGGAGAGAAGCTTTACGACTTTCTTCAGAACATTGATGTTGCAGAGGGATTTGCTCCATATTACTGCAATGCAGATGCAGAGGAGATCACAGATGCAGCCAAGGTTAAGGAACTCCTGAAGAGACAGGTGTACTCATCAGTTAGATGGCAGCAGACAATAGAGAACATGATAGCTGACGGCGTTGACACATTTATTGAGGTCGGCCCTGGCAAGACTCTCACAGGATTCATGAAGAAGATCAACAGAGAGGTAAAGAGTATAAATATTGCAACTGTAGACGATTTAGCGAAATTGGAGGAACTGAATGCTTAAGGACAAGGTAGCGGTGGTAACAGGTGCCGGAAGAGGTATCGGACGTGAGATAGCAAAGACATTTGCCGGATACGGCGCAAAGGTGGTAGTAAATTTCAACGGCTCAGAGGAGCGTGCAAACAGCCTTGTTGAGGAGATCAAGGCAGCAGGCGGAGAGGCAGTGGCATTCAAGGCGAATGTTGCAGATTTCGCTGAGGCTGAGGCTCTCATGAAGTTTGCAGTTGCTACATATGGAAGAATAGATATTCTCGTGAACAATGCGGGAATCACAAGGGATAATCTTGTGCTTGGCATGAAGGAGGCTGACTTTGATGATGTTATCAATATCAACCTCAAGGGTACATTCAACTGTATCAAGCATGTGTACAGAACCATGATGAAGCAGAAGTACGGGCGTATTATCAACATGTCATCCGTAGTCGGAGTAGAGGGCAATGCAGGTCAGGTGAACTATGCAGCATCCAAGGCTGGAGTGATCGGTATCACCAAGTCAATAGCCAAGGAGCTCGGAAGCCGTGGAATTACAGCAAATGCAATCGCTCCTGGATTTATCAAGACAGATATGACAGATGCACTCTCAGACAAGGCAAAGGAGGCTATGCTTGACCATATCACAGTCAAGAGACTTGGTGAGGTATCAGACATCGCTGAGACAGCATCATTCCTTGCTTCAGACAAGGCATCATACATAACAGGCCAGGTCATCAAGGTAGATGGCGGAATGAGTCTGTAATATATATAATATAAAAAATAAAACAGGGTATCATCGAATCTATGGATCGATGATACCCTGTTTTATATCGTGTCTGAGTTACTTCTTGTTCAATCTCGAATATTCCTTTGCAATTCCAAGTAGTTGGGCGTGCTGGTATTCGGTCAGCAATGATGTGTCAATATATCTGACACTTGCTTCGTCACCCTTGAGAAGATAGTCCGTAGAGCAGTTAAAATATTCTGCAATGCGTAGAATCATATTTACAGACGGATCGATAGAGTTGTTCTCCCAATTACTTATAGTCTGGAAAGCAACGGATAACTCTCCGGCAAGCTCTTTCTGTGTCATCTTATTGGCGGTGCGAAGTGTTCTTAATTGTTCGCCTATCATATAATCAGAGCTCCTTTAAAAAGAAAAACATAATACCCCTCATTATCTAATACTAGCTGAATGATATTTTTTTTACAAAAGATAAAACTATATTTATAATAGAACGTTTAGGAGAAATTGTGTTAAATAAATAGGGCAAGCTTAAGGAATCCTCATGCTTAAGCGGGTCCTTCTTATGAAAAGTATATGTAATGTATTTAATAATATGATATATATATAATAAAACACAGTATGTCATGGAGAATGTTGAAAATTCAACATTATATCGAACGGGCGACATGATATAATGAGCGCAAGGGAGCCAACATGCTTGCATGATTGGCGAGCGGCGAATTGGATCATGATAGTTGCGACAGCAACGGAAAGCACCGTAGGTGCGAATCATGATATAATGATGCAGGGTGACAGAAAAAACGATTTAATATCACAGGAGGTAAGATATGGGAATAATGAAGAATATTGAACAGGCAGAGGTACTTAAGCTCAAGGATCAGGTGTCTTATCAGAAGGGACAGGTAGTAAGCAAGACACTTGCCCAGAATGTATGTATGAGTATAACCCTGTTTGCATTTGACAAGGATGAGGAGATAAGCACACACGAGTCAGGCGGAGATGCATTTGTCACATGTCTTGACGGCGTGGGCGAGGTGGCAATAGACGGAGTAAAATATGAACTCCATGAGGGAGAGTCCATCGTAATGCCTGCAAAGCATCCACATGCAGTGTATGGCAAGGAGCAGTTTAAAATGATGCTGGTCGTTGTGTTCCAGTTGTAGGATAGAGGGGCATATGAAAAAGATATATGTGGTTCTGATCATGATTGTGTGTGTAGTGATCGGAATCTGTGGAATGGTGCTTGCTGGCGGCAAGCTTGACAAAAAGAATAATTCAGACGAGCAGACAACAGAACAGCGTACAGAGCTGGGACAGAAGAATATTGAGGCCTTTGCGGATGGAGAGGGTGAGGGTAACACAGATTCCCGCACATTCGAGACCACGGAGGCAGAGAAAACCACTGAATCAACAGAGGATGCGCGGCAGATACTTGTCGATGATACCCTTGAGGGGATGACACTTCATGACAAGGTATGCCAGATGATGTTCGTGACTCCGGAGGAGCTCACAGGTGAAGATACGGTTACAGTAGCCGGTGATGTGACAAAAAAAGCACTTGAAAAATATCCAGTCGGAGGAATCGTGTATTTTGCGAAAAACCTGGAGACAAAGGATCAGGTTAAAGATATGATCTCCAATTCCCAGAGCTATAGCAGTATAGGTCTGTTTATATCCACGGATGAGGAAGGCGGCACGGTGAACAGACTCATGGATACAGTGGGGACAACGTATATTGATTCCATGTATAACTATAAGGACGATGGGACTGATAAGGCCTATGAGAATGCACACACCATAGCACAGGATATGTCAGAACTTGGTTTCAACGTGGATTTTGCACCTGTGGCTGATGTGTGGTCCAACCCTGACAATACAGTGATAGGCAGGCGTGCATACAGCGATGATTATGCACAGGCAGCGGAGCTTGTAGGAAGTGCGGTTAAGGGCTTCAGAGATGGCGGTGTTATGTGCACTCTCAAGCATTTTCCAGGACATGGTGATACAGCGGAGGATTCACATTACAGCAGTGCTTATGTCAACAGGACAAAGGATCAGATAATGGTGGACGAGATGCAGACGTTCAGATCTGGAATCGATGCGGGAGCTGAGCTGGTCATGGTCGGACATCTTATAGTGCCGGATATAGATGAGCTTCCGGCTACTTTATCGTACAAGATAGCCACAGAGATGCTCCGCGGCGATATGGGGTTTGACGGAATAGCGATAACTGATTCCTTGGAGATGGAGTCTATAGCAGACAATTATGGTGTGGGTGACTCTGCCGTTATGGCGGTCCAGGCAGGCATGGATATGCTTCTCCAGCCTGCAGATCCCGCAGTTGCAATTGATGCTATTGTGGCTGCTGTTGAAAGCGGTGATATCAAGGAGACCCGGATAGATGAAAGTGTCAGGAGGATACTCACGCTCAAGGCTGAGCGGGGGCTTCTGGAAAAGAAATAGTATACATAGTCCTACATGACATGACGCTCCAACATAGTATTGAATACTATTTATCCTTGTTATATATATTACATTGTGGTAAAATTAATTTAACTGCGATGCAGGAAAGAGTAAAGATAAAAACGAGGTATGAGATGAAGAGAGTTGTTGTAACAGGAATGGGTGCAGTCACACCTATAGGAAACAGTGTAGAAGAGTTCTGGGAGAATATAAAGAAGAATACAGTTGGAATCGGGGAGATCACCAAGTTCGATGTCAGTGATTACAAGTGCAGGCTTGCCGCTGAAGTTAAGAACTTTGATGCAAAGCAGTATATGGATCCAAAAGCTGCAAGACGTATGGAACCATTTTGTCAGTATGCCATAGCTGCTACAGGCGAGGCTATCAAGGATGCAGGACTTGACCTTGAGAAGGAAGACAGGACAAGGATCGGAACATGTATAGGAAATGGTCTTGGCGGCGTGGCAACTATAGAGAAGGAGCATAAGAAGGTCGTTGAGGGCAAGGCAAACAGAGTCAGTGTCATGATGGTTCCAATGATGATATCGAACATGGCAGCGGGCAACGTAGCTATACAGTTTGGTCTTGAGGGCAAATGTACAGATATAGTTACAGCATGTGCCACAGGAACAAACTCCATAGGAGAGGCTTACAGATATATACAGGCAGGAGAGGCTGATGTAATGGTTGCAGGTGGTGCAGAATCACCTATCTGTGAGACAAATGTATCAGGATTTATATCGATGACAGCACTTTCAAGCGCAGAGGATCCTATGAGAGCATCAATACCGTTTGACAAGGACAGATGTGGGTTTGTAATTGCCGAGGGTGCAGGCGTTGTCGTACTTGAGTCACTGGAGCATGCCCAGGCGAGAGGCGCGCAGATACTTGCAGAGGTTGTTGGTTATGGCTCAACATGTGACGCATACCACATCACATCTCCTAAGGAGGACGGAAGCGGCGCAGGCCGTGCCATGAAGCTTGCCATGGAGGAGGCAGGAATCTCACCTGCTGACGTTGACTATATCAATGCACACGGCACAAGTACACATCACAACGATCTGTTTGAGACAAGAGCTATCAAGTATGCTATGGGTGATGACGCATACAATGTGAATATCAATTCCACAAAGTCCATGATAGGACATCTGTTTGGAGCTGCCGGTGCAGTTGAGTTTATCACATGCGTGAAGTCCATAGAGGATTCATACATCCATCCAACAGTTGGTCTCCGTGAGACCGAGGGCGAGATGGACCTCAACTATACTATGGGTGAGGGTGTACATAAGGATATTACATATGCGCTCAGCAACTCACTGGGATTTGGCGGACATAACGCAAGTATCCTTGTAAAGAAGTTTGAGGCATAGAACGACATAATATATCTAACAGTTCACGTGAGATATACGTGGGTTACAAAATGATTGGACGGACAACAAGGAGGGTTATGGTTATGTACGAGAATAAAGACATGCTCAGCTGGCTGGGATATTTTGCAGATATGATGAAGGTCAGCCCGGAGAAGATTAAGATGCTTAATATATGCGGAAAGCAGAAGAACGTGGTTCCGACTATAGACACACACAAGAGGGTCCTCATATTTGCCGATCAGAGTCATGAGGATCTGTTATACACGCTGTGGGAGAAGGGATTTGGCGAGTATGACATGTGGTATGCAGAGGGGGTGGAGCCTGGCGGAGAAGTTCACCATGATAAGCTTGAGAAGGTGCTGAACAGGAAGATAACAGGACCTACAGTTATATTCATCATGAACGAGAAAACCAGAGAATCAGTGAGATACGGTATTGCAAATGATTTCTTCTCAGCGGGAACTGTGCACTATGTTGGAAAAGAGATCCGTGCAGTTATAATGAGTCTTTTGGACGTCGATACCCATGATACTATACTGGCTCTTCAGGCGGAGAGTATAGTAATAGAGGCTGCCATCGTGGCCAGCGAGGGAAATATCATAGCTGTTGAGCCTGATGATGGATCAAGAAGATCCATGGAAGAGAATGTGGATAAGTTTGGAGTACATAATGTTCAGATCATACCGGATATGAGTGAGGAAACGCTGGCTTCTATTCCTGTGCCGAGACTGGCGTTTATAGTTGCTAACCATTATCTGGAGTCTGATATGGAGAGATTGCTCAAGATAAATCCGGATATGCAGTTTGTCATATATACATTGGATCTCGGAATACTTGCACAGGCCAAGATCATATTCGATAAACTGGGAATAAAGAACATGGAGGCCATACAGATATCTGTGTCAAAAACTAACAAGGATAATATGTTTGTCACACAGCCTTCGCCATGGCTTATCACAGGATCTGCGGAAAAATAGACCAGCAGACTTGATGCTGATAATATATTGGGACAACAAATGCCAGAGGGCTGATATCACAGTCACTCTGGCATTTGTTGTTATGACATATTCTATTCTTCCAGAGGAAGTTTTCTTGTGTCCTCCAACCGAATTATTCCCAGGATAGTACCTAGGCATATGATATCACTGCTGAGATACAGTGATTTGTCACAGTGGCTGACGGCTTCCAGATAAGGCGAACCGTCACGCTCGGTGTATTTCCGGATCATCTCCACACCTTCTTTGTTCAGGAAAACGGCGATATCTCCAAAGTGAGGAAATCCTCTTTCTACAGCCAGTATGTCATCCTTCATATATATAGGATGAAGCATGTTGGTCATCAGTTTCAGACAGTAATCCGCGGTGGGAAAATAGTCAGAAGGGATGTCTATGAATTCCGTGGAATGCGTTGAATAGTCTGCATTAGATGCAAGCGTATGTATGGAGGAAATACATGGAATCTTGCGGGTCGTTTTGGCATCTGCATTGTCCCTCATGCCGCGCTGCATGTGATCTTCGGAGTCAGCCATGATCATCACCATATTTTTACCGTGGGTGTTGAGTGTGCGAAATTTTCTGAGGAGATACAGCTCCTCTGGCGTCAGACTCTGGCGGTGTAAAAATCCGTCCATTGTACATCCAAGGGCATCTGCAATTGATATCATTAATTGTATGCCAGGACTTTTGGTCTTGCCACTTCGTATCGCTTTGATAGTGTCTTCTGATATGCCGGTCATGTCTGCGAGCTGGCTGATTGTGACACCCCGCTCTGCCATGACTTCCTTGAGCCGCAGGCCTATATTGTAGTAATCTTCCATATGTAATACCTCATAATATTATATAGAATTAACGTTGAGAATTTCATATAAGCATTCAATAATGATATATAGAATAAATCCACAATAACTATTATATATAGAAGAAATATAAATGTCTATAGAAAAGTGTATGAATATACACCTGCGCAAATAGTATGGTCATATCGTAGTGTAGAAACTGCTCTTCCATTTGGCATGTATAATGGTATAATAAACATATCTGTTACATCGAGAGATGACAAGGGGGTCATTTTCTACAACGATCTGTCACAATGGGGGTGGCGGATTTCGGCAGAGGGAACAAGGCTATCGCATATCGAGCGTTGGGCGTCGATATGAAGATAGCCTTTTTTCGTGGGTGCGGAGGACGGACGGCTGCGCATTCTTCCGGGGACGGGTATATCATCTGCTATGTATGTGGCATCACGCTCTACTTCCTTCGCTTCCCTGCTTCTATCTGCATTCGGCGCCGACCGCGATAAGGGCGTTGCGGTCTCTGCCTCAGCAAGAAGCAGCGAAGCTCAGTCGTATTTGCTAACGATACCACATACATAGCAGATGATATACAGCCCCCGGAAGAATACGCAGACTGTTCTTAGTGAAACGCAGCGGAATGTTAATCATAAAGTAAATGTTAAAAATATAAAAAAAGTATAAACTGGCGATACACCAGGTTTTATGCGGGTTCCTTGAGAAAAAAGTGACATAATTCGATTTTTGTTATGAAAAACAATACAAAAATAAAAAATGATTAAAATTTGACTATAATGGCAAATATATGACTTTTATTTTTTTTTGAATGGTGCTAAAATACGCAAGCAAGGAGCGAAGAAAGCTCAAGAGTAAAAAGATAGGGGAGTATGACCGGATGAATGTAGTATTTTTTGATGTAGACGGCGTACTGAATTCGGAGAAATTTCTGTGCGAGACTCATGGGGAGTTTATCAATCCAAAGAATGTGGCAAACCTCAAGATGATTGTGGATGCCACCGGAGCGAAGCTGGTTATGACCAGTGACTGGAGGAAACAGGTGATTGATAAGGATATCAGTAAGACACATGTAAGGGAATTGTTAGACAGGCTTGCAGATGCCGGAATGGAGGTATATGGGGTAACTTCTTCAGGGGATGAGCTCAGGAACAAGTATGGTGTTTATACCAGAGCATGTGCGGTTAAGGATTATGTGACTGCAAATGCTGTAGAGGGATATGTTATATTCGATGACATGGATATGGACTGGGAAGCACAAGGTCTTGATTCTCACTGGATCAACACGGAGAACGTACTTACAGGGCTCACAGAGACAGATGCCAGGAATGCTATTTCAATAATAAACCAATAATAAACCTGGGATAGCATTTTGACATACAACAAAACAGTGTGAAAGGAAGTGATGTCTTACGGATCTGGCAGAAGAGTTATCCAATGAACTCCAATGCAAAACAGTATTTACAATACCAATATTTGGTGGAATACCGGTAACAGAATCTGTGGTGGTAACATGGATCATTATGGCAGTGCTGGTGCTGTTGTCGATTATCCTTGTAAGGAATCTCAAGGTCGAGAATCCAGGTAAGAAGCAGCTAGTGCTGGAGACCATAATAACTACCTTTAACAACCTGTTCAAAGGTGTTATCGGAGAGGAGGGCATGAAGTATGTTCCGTATCTGATAACGGTTATTCTGTACATTGGCATGGCCAACATCATGGGTGTATTTGGTTTTAAACCACCGACAAAGGATCTGAATGTGACAGCCTCACTTGCCATCATGAGTATAATACTCGTACAGGTGGCAGGAATACGAGGAAAGGGGACAAAAGGCTGGGTCAAGAGTTTTGCAGAGCCGGTTGCCATAGTTGCACCGCTTAATGTACTTGAGCTTGTCATCAAGCCGTTGTCGCTGTGTATGCGACTTTTCGGTAATGTTCTCGGAGCATTTGTCATCATGAAGCTGATAGAGGCAGTAGTTCCACTTATTGTCCCTATCCCACTCAGCCTGTACTTTGATTTCTTTGATGGATTTTTACAGGCGTTTGTATTTACTTTCCTGACTACGCTTTATATGCAGGAAGCGATGGAGTAAAGATTATCTGAATTAAAAATGAAAATAAGAAGGAGAAAAATGATATGAACGGATTATTAGCAATTGGAGCAGGTATAGCAGCATTAGTAGGACTTGGCGCAGGACTTGGAATCGGTCTTGCAACATCAAAGGCAGTTGAGGCTGTAGCCAGACAGCCGGAGGCAGACGGAAAGATCACAAAGCTTCTTATCATCGGTTGTGCCCTTGCAGAGGCAACAGCTATCTACGGTTTCGTTATCGGACTTCTCGCAATCATTCTTCTTAAATAATCAGATTTTAGGTCAGATGGGTATTTTAATAGAAATATCTAATAGAAATCTGGAGTTGCAGAAGAGATGCGGATAATAGAAACAGAAAGATAGGAGTGGCTATATGATTGATATAGAATTTTCTACAATAGCATTCACCATTATCAACTTAATAGTTCTGTTTCTTCTTTTGAAGAAGTTCTTGATAGGACCGATCAACGATGTCATCAAGAAGAGAGAAGATATGATCGCTGGTACCATATCGGATGCCAACAGTCAGAAGGCTGAAGCAATGAAACTCAAGGCTCAGTATGAGGATACCCTTGCAGGGGTTGACGCTGAGTGCAGGGATCTCCGTGAGAAATCCCGTGTGGAGGCCCAGAATGAGTACAGCCGTATCATAGATCAGGCTGATGCAAAGTCAGTCAAGATGATAAAGGATGCGGAGAAGACCATAGAGATCAAGCAGAACAAGGCACTTTCTGATATGCAGTCACAGATCGCAGAGCTTGCAATGGCAGCAGCCGGCAAGATCGTGGGCGGTGAAGGTGATGCAGCATCAGCAGGTTCAGCCATGTATGACGAGTTTTTGAATGAAGTAGGTGATTCAGGTGACACAGAAGGCAATTAATTACGGAATTGTCCTCTATCAGCTTGGAATCAGTCAGGACATGGTGGAGGAGATAAAGGCGCTGGTGGATGGCAGTCCGGAGCTGGTATATGCGCTGGCAGATCCGGTGGTCAGCCACGCAGACAAGCGCAAGGTCGTTGACAGGGTATTTGACAGATTTGACAACAAGGATCTGGTGAATTTCATGAAGACCCTGTGTGACAACGATGGATTTGACATGATACATGACATATTTGACGAGTATGAGAAGTATGCCAGAGAGCAGCAGGATATCCTTTCGGCAACTCTCTATTATGTCACACCGCCAACTGATAAGCAGAAGGCTGGTATCGAGAGCTTCCTTATGAAAGAGTATGGAAGCAAGGCGGTACAGCTTTCCATGGTGGAGAAAAAAGAATTGATAGGTGGATTTGTCATAAGAACGGGAGACCGCGAGTACGACAGAAGCATTCTGGGCAGGTACAAATCCCTTAGACAGAAACTGGTTATGAGGTGATAAATTGAGTTCAATTAGTTCAGAGGATATTATTTCTATACTCAAAGAAGAGATAGAGAATTATGATTTTGACTCCAGGGACAAAGAAGTCGGTAAAGTCATCTATGTAGGTGATGGAATCGTAACCGTATATGGTATAGACAATGCCATGTATGGAGAGATCGTCGTCTTTGAGAATGGCGTCAAAGGTATGGTTCAGGATATCAGAAGAACAGAGATAGGATGTATTCTGTTCGGTCGTGATACAGGAATCAAGGAAGGAACAAAGGTCAGCAGAACAGGCAAGCGTGCAGGTATCCCTGTAGGCGATGCATTTGTCGGACGTATAGTTGATGCCCTTGGAGCACCTATAGATGGAAAGGGCAGCATAGAGTCGACTGATTATCGTCCTATTGAGAATCCGGCTCCAAGCATAGTTGATCGTAAGTCGGTCAACCAGCCGCTTCAGACTGGAATCCTCTCGATAGATGCCATGTTCCCAATAGGTAGAGGACAGAGAGAGCTGATCATAGGAGACAGACAGACAGGTAAGACATCCATAGCGATAGATACCATTCTGAATCAGAAGGGCAAGGATGTCATCTGTGTATATGTGGCTATAGGCCAGAAGGCTTCAACCATAGCAAAGGTTGTAAACAACCTGAATAAATACGATGCGATGGACTACACGATAGTCGTTGCATCCACAGCAAGTGATTCAGCACCACTTCAGTATATCGCGCCTTATTCAGGTACAGCGATCGCGGAGTATTTCATGCATAAGGGCAAGGATGTGCTGATCGTGTACGATGATCTGTCAAAGCACGCAGTTGCTTACAGAACATTGTCACTGCTTCTCGGACGTTCACCAGGACGTGAAGCATATCCTGGAGATGTATTCTATCTCCATTCAAGACTTCTTGAGAGATCAAGTAAGCTTAAGGATGAGCTGGGCGGAGGTTCCATCACAGCACTTCCTATTATTGAGACACAGGCAGGTGATGTATCTGCTTATATACCTACAAATGTCATATCTATCACAGATGGACAGATATTCCTCGAGAGCGATCTGTTCTTCTCAGGTATGAGACCTGCTGTCAACGTCGGTCTGTCGGTATCACGAGTTGGTGGTGCAGCGCAGACAAAGGCGATGAAGAAGGCCGCAGGAAGTATCCGTATCGATCTGGCACAGTACAGAGAGATGGAGGTGTTCACACAGTTCAGTTCTGATCTGGATGAGAACACCAAGGAGCAGCTGCAGTACGGCAAGGGACTTATGGAGCTTTTAAAGCAGCCACTGTGTAATCCGCTGTCAATGGCAGAGGAGGTTATCATCCTGGTAGCAGCTACCAATAAGGTATTCCTTCCGGTAGAGATTTCAGAGGTCAAGAAGAAGAAACTTGAGATGCTTGAGTTCTTCCACAGTGCCCACAAGGATATCGTGGATGAGATCGAGGAGAAGCAGGTGCTTACCGATGAGCTGAAGGACAAGATAGTCGCAGCCGCTAAGGAGTTTATCGAGAGATAGATTTCAGAAGAAATCAGAAGATTCGTTGAGAGGTGATTTGATTGGCAAATACCAAAGAAATCCAGAATAGAATAAAGAGTATCAAGGATACTCAGAAGATCACCAATGCAATGTATATGATCTCATCTTCCAAGCTGAAAAAGGCGAGGACAGATCTTGAGAACACGGAGCCGTACTTCTATACACTTCAGGTTGCCCTTGCCAGAATGCTCAGACATGTTCCTGAGATGGAGCATCTATACTTCGACAGCAGAGAGGGAATCAAGGAAGAAGACAGAAGACGGGGCTATCTCGTGATCACTGCCGACAAAGGTATGGCAGGAGCTTACAACCACAATGTAATCAAGATCGCCGAGCAGGAGCTTGCAGCCCACCCGAACAGTGAGCTGTATGTAGTCGGACAGGTGGGAAGACACTACTTCGCCAAGAAGGGAGTGCCTATAGATATACATTTCCAGTATACAGCGCAGAATCCAAGTCTTCACAGAGCCAGAGTCATAGCGGACAAGATGCTTGAAAACTATGAGAACGGCGATATAGATGAAGTATACATCATATATACCAACATGAAGAGCAGTGTGGTCGTGGAACCACAGATGATACAGCTCCTACCTATGAAGAGGACTGATTTCGCAGGCGTTCCTGCGGATGTATTCCACGAGGAGATCACCATGGAGCCTTCACCGAAGGCGGTGCTTGACCGAATCGTGCCAAACTGTGTCATGGGATATATATACGGAGCTCTGGTAGAGTCATTCTGTAGTGAGCAGAACAGCCGAATGATGGCGATGGACTCAGCCACGAAGAGTGCCAAGGAGATGCTGGATGATCTCAATATCAAATACAACAGAGCAAGGCAGGCAGCCATAACCCAGGAGATCACCGAGATCGCCGGCGGCGCCCGTGCTCAAAGAGATAGAAGTTAGTTTATATATGTAGATAGGTGGATGCGAAACTCGTAAACTTGATCGTGGATGAGGTGTTTGTGTTGCCAAGCAGGGGGATTTGAGGTCGCCGGTCCTTAGGTGGCGCGCTTTAAGCGGCACCTTAGTACCGCTGCAGACCGAAATGAGCGGGAGCGACCCCGGATTGGCAACACAAACGCCTTAGGAACATCGATGCTTAAAGGTTTCGCATACACCTTCAAAGAGAAAAATTAAGAAGGAGGTCTGATGTTTTGAAAAATGGTAAGATAGTACAGGTCATGGGACCTGTCGTAGACGTAGAATTTCCAGACAACGATCTGCCATACATCAAGGATGCTCTTGAAGTAGATAATCATGGAAAAAGATGTGTTATGGAAGTAGCACAGCACGTTGGAAATAATACAGTAAGATGTATCATGCTGTCTGCCAGCGAGGGACTTTCAAGAGATATGGAAGTCGTTGCAACCGGATCGGGAATCAAAGTTCCAGTAGGAAATCAGACACTTGGACGTCTGTTCAATGTGCTTGGTGAGACAATAGATGGCAAGGAGGATCTCTCAGACACAGAGCACTGGGTAATCCACAGAGAGCCACCAACATTTGAAAATCAGAGCCCTGTCATAGAGATACTTGAGACAGGAATCAAGGTCATAGATCTTCTTGCACCTTACTCAAAGGGTGGTAAGATCGGTCTGTTCGGCGGTGCCGGAGTTGGTAAGACAGTCCTTATCCAGGAACTTATACAGAACATAGCATCTGTACATGGTGGATATTCCATATTCACTGGTGTTGGAGAGCGTTCAAGAGAGGGAAATGATCTGTGGACAGAGATGAGCGAGTCAGGCGTTATCGACAAGACTGCCCTGGTGTTTGGACAGATGAATGAGCCACCTGGAGCCAGAATGAGAGTTGCAGAGACAGGACTTACAATGGCAGAGTATTTCCGTGATGTAAATCATCAGGATGTGCTTCTGTTCATCGACAATATATTCAGATTTACACAGGCTGGTTCGGAGGTTTCATCACTTCTCGGACGTATGCCATCAGCCGTTGGTTATCAGCCAACACTTGCAAATGAGATGGGTGAGCTTCAGGAGCGAATCGCTTCTACCAAGGAAGGATCAGTCACATCAGTTCAGGCCGTATACGTGCCAGCCGATGACCTTACAGATCCTGCCCCAGCCACAACATTTGCACATCTGGACGCAAATACAGTTCTTTCAAGAAAGATCGTTGAGCAGGGTATCTATCCGGCAGTAGATCCGCTGGAGTCAAGCTCACGAATCCTTGAGGCTGATATAGTCGGCGAGGAGCATTACGAAGTTGCAAGACGTGTGCAGGAGATCCTTCAGAAGTACAAGGAGTTACAGGATATCATCGCAATCCTCGGTATGGAGGAGTTGTCAGATGAGGATAAACTCACAGTTACCAGAGCCAGAAAGGTTCAGAGATTCCTGTCACAGCCATTCCATGTTGCTGAGAATTTCACAGGTATTCCTGGAAAGTATGTAAGTCTCAAGGATACTATCAAGGGCTTCAAGATGATAGTTGACGGTGAGATGGATGAGTATCCTGAGTGGGCGTTCTTCAACGTAGGTACTATAGAGGAAGTAAAGGAAAAGGCCGAGAAAGGTCAGTAAAGGAAGTGCGTAGATGAATACATTTTATCTGAGAGTTATTTCCAGCAATAAGATATTCTTCGAAGGCCGAGTAGAGAAGATCGTTCTTCCACTTGAAGATGGAGAGAAAGCGGTTCTTGCACATCATGAGAACATGGTCATAGCCACCAGCATAGGCGAGATCAGGATCACCACGAATAAGGGTGAACAGGTTGTCGGTGTTGTTGGCGAGGGCTTTGTGCAGATAGTAAATAACCGAGTTGTCCTTATCGTGGATTCCGCAGAGAAGCCGGAGGATATCGACAGGGTCAGAGCCAATGAGGCGAAGATCAGAGCGGAAGAGAGACTCAGACAGAAAGAGAGTCTGAAGGAATACAAGCAGAGCGAGGCATCCCTTGCCCGTGCACTTACGAGACTTAAGGTGACAGAAAAGATATAGCAGCAAATGCCTGCTTGCGTGCAATAGGCGATTTGTCTATGTGTCGTTTTCTGAAAAATAGTAAATAAATATGCGGTGTCGTGACATGTGTAAAACGCACGTGGCATGACACCGTATTTTTTATAATATGGTGGAAATAACTGGTTGATTTTAAAAATGATAAATGATAGACTGTTATAAGAGTTGTGTGATCAAGGATAAGATTTTAACGAGAAAGGGAGGATTATCTATGAAAAAGAAGGTAATATCAGGTATTCTTATGGTCATGATGTTATTTGTGGCAATTGTTACATCCACAATTTCATCATCAGCAGAGAATGTTACGGCAGTAAGACTCAACAAATCAGTCAGGGATTCAGGAACAGAGAGAGAGGCAATAATATATAAGATCAGCGTTCCATCAGCAGGAAGGTTGAACGTTAATTTCAAGCATGCTAATCTTTATGACACTAAGACATACTGGACCATAGAGGTCCTTGCGAATGATCTTGAGACTGTACTGCAGACGGTTAAGTCAACAGGTGTAGATACGAATCTTACAGCTTATACATTAGGTGTTGATAAGGGAACATACTATATCAAGGTATGGGCCAGAAAAGATTGCGACGATAATTACAATGATGGAATGTACACACTCACACCTAAGTTTAAGAAGTCAAGTGTGTGGGAGATAGAGTACAATCAGAAGACTAAGAAGACCAATGATTCTCAGGCAGCTGCAAGAGGCATTGCTCCAAACAAGAGAGCATACGGAGTTATCGCTGGTGATAACGATGTGGATTTCTATAAGGTCCGCATTACAAAAAAAGGATATGTAACACTTAATTTCCGTCATAAGAATATTCTTGAGTCTGATGAGATGTGGGAAGTATCCCTGGTGAATGCAAAAACCGATGTTATAACATCATACAGATCAAAGGGTACGAGAACAGGAATGGTATCACCTAAGATTGGTGTAACACCGGGCACATATTACATAAAGGTATCAGGATACGATTACAAGTACAGCGATGTGGATTATTCAGTTATGCTGGCGTTCAAGGCTGCAAATGGCTGGGAGACAGAGTATAACAACCGCACAGGAAAGTTTAACGATCAGTTGACCACTGCGAATACAATAAAGCTCAGAAAGAGCGTTATGGGTACACTTGCCAGTGAAGAAGATGTAGATTGCTATAAGATAAGAATAGGTGCAACAAGAAGAACTGCATTTATATTTAACCATAAGTATATAGCAAACAGGAAGATTTATTACACAGTTCAGGTGTTCAATTCAAATCTTCAGAACCTCACTACTATCCGTTCATATGGTGTGAATTCTACAATAAGAAGTACACTGAGACTCAGAAAAGGAACATATTATATCAAGGTGTTTAAGGGTGATGTGTATAGAAACGGTGATTACAAGCTCACAGTAAAATAATACTGACATAAAATATTTAATACAGAAAGAAAAGCAGATGAATAGTAATTGTTCGTCTGCTTTTTTAAGGTACAGATATGGAGAATTTATATTTTACAAGGGAACAGATGCAGATAAAGGACATACAGATGCTATATTCAAATACAGGGATTTGCAATATAGGTGGTATGTTTGTTCAAAATGTCAAAGGTAATTCTAAAGTTGCTGTGCTGGCAATGGAAAACGCTGTAAATGATATTCTTGTATATCATTTACAGGTTCATGGGGATTACCAGCCTTATTTAGAAAAATCTAATATTAAAATAGAAAAGTGGGATATAGAGCAGGAGCCATCGAAAGAGGAGCTGATACAGTGGATTGATGAACCGTTTGTCCTTATCGACCATCCGTTGTGTGAAATGCGGTACTGGAAGGGCAAAACATTGAAAATGTATATAAAGATTCATCATATACTGGCGGATGGCTATAGCTTTGCACTTACACTTGACCGTTTTGACAGGTACTATGAGCGCATGGTAAACGGCAATTTTGAACGGCTTGGGCAGGATTCAAAATATCTGGAATCGATGGTTAAACAGGAACATAATTCGGAAAAAGAGAACGAGTGGTTTCGCAGCTGCGTACCAGAAGAAATGCCTGATAACTGGAAGGTGAAGTCTACACTTCAAAATAATCTGTGTGCAAAAAGAAAAAAGTATAGGATGTCAGATGAACTATATCATAAAGTGCAAAGTTATGTCAGAGATAACAGATTGTCAATAGAAACTGTATTGTATTCTGCACTGGGACTATATTATCACAGGATTACAGGTTCGCCACTGGTATGTATAAGCAGGGTCATGCTGAACAGAAGAAAAAAAGATATGGATATGGCAGGCCTTAAGGCTAATCAGATGCCGTTTTTTATAAAGTATGAAGGAACTGACTTTAGAAATATATGCCGCGAAGTACACAGTGGACTTATGAATATGATGAGGTATTCATCTGCCTCATTTGCTGAATATCAGAGAGAAAATAACTGTGCATACAACTGCTATGATACTGCAATATCCTACCGGAGTGACAGATTTGTGTTAGAGTCAGAGAATGCAGATATTTATGAGCTTGAAAAAGGTTTGCTTGAAATTCCGTTGAGAATGGATGTCCGTGAAAAGAATGGAGAATTGTGTATCTATGTCCAGTATCAGACTGCAAACTACACAGAAAAAGAGATCGATCTGCTGATTGCACGGTTTCTACATGTCATTGAACAGGGGATGGAGAAGAACGATATTCGTAATATGTCAATACTTGTCGATTCAGACATAGAGCAGATGCGGAAACTGAATGCAGGGCGATATGACCAGATAACAGGAGGTCTGCTCATAGATCAGATATCAAAGATTGCTGCCGGAAACAATAACTGCGCTGTTGTATATGAAGAAAAGATGGTTTCCTATAGCAGAGTCTGGAAACAGTCTGACAGGATAGCCAGCTGGCTGGCAGCCCACGGTGTAGGATTGTCTGATATAGTTGCGATTCAGCTTCCGGTTTCAGAACATCTGCCTGTAGTCTTGCTTGGAATATGGAAAGCCGGTGCCGCTTTTCTGCCTGTTTCTATACAAGAAAGAAAAAAACGGGTGGAGGAAATAAAAAAAGACTGTAGGCTATTATTTACTTCCAATGATCTGCGGGAGGCACTGTACTTTGAAGAAAAAAGTGATCTTCCAGCGATAACAGGTCAGATGCTGGCGTATTGTATGTACACATCCGGCAGCACTGGAAAACCTAAATTAGTGATGATATCGCAGGAGTCTCTGGCATGGCGTGTAAACTGGATGAGTCAGCAATATGGTAATCCTGGCACAGTTCTCCAGAAGACGGCGTATACATTTGACGTGTCAATGTGGGAATTCTTCTGGCCGCTGATATCTGGAGAAAAACTGGTATTACTACCGGATGCAGACCGGGCGGATCCAAGAAAAATATCAGACGTTATAGAAAAAGAACAGATAGCAACTATACATTTTGTTCCATCAGTAATGGAAAGGTTTATTACACATGCGGAGATACATAACAAAAGATTTCCAAGTCTTATAAATATATTTTCCAGTGGTGAAGCATTGCCTGCATCTATGGTGAGAAAAGTATGTCAATGTTTCGCTGCGGGATTACACAATCTGTATGGACCGACTGAGTGCACAATAGATGTGACTAGTTATGAATGCCGTGGAGATGAGGATGTTATTCCTATTGGAAAACCGCTGCCGGGATGCGATGTAGATATAATTGATGAAAGTGGCGCAAGTGTGCCTCCGGGAACAGAGGGAGAATTGGTTATAGGTGGCGTGCTTGTTGGGGCAGGGTATAAAGATAACGATACGGACAGTTTTTATTATGACGAGATAAAAAAAGAGCGATGTTATAAGACTGGAGACAGAGTGGTGCTCAGGGAAGACGGTTTACTGTATTATATTGGGAGAACAGATACACAATGTAAGATCAATGGTATGAGGATAGACCTTGCGCAAATAGAAGGGGCAATTTCAAATATTAAAGAGATTGACAGGGTGATTGTGCTGAATGACGATGGCCAGCTCATAGTCTGTTATACTGCGGAAAATGAGGTGACTGATATTGTAGACCAGATATCCGCAAGACTTCCTGTGTATAGTGTTCCACAAAGATATGTATGGCTTTCCAGTTTTCCGATAACCCCTAACGGTAAAGTGGATAAAAAGAAGCTGACGGAACTGGCAGAGGCTGAAAGCGCCAGATATATACATAATGAATGTTGTAATGAAGAGGCTGAATTGCTACTTGAAATTGTGGAGAGGAAGATTCATAGAAGAATATCTGCTGATGAAAACATATTCCTTGCGGGATTGGATTCTCTAAAACTTATGGATGTGATCATTGCAATGGAAAAGAAGGGCTATGTATATGAGCCAGAGGATTTGTATGAATACAAGACGGTTAATATGATAGTACGCAATAAGAAGAATAAAGTCCAGTGGCTCGAGAAGAATGGCAGAAAAAAACTTATTGTGGCATTTCCATATGCGGCGGGAACTGCATCTGCATATATTGGTCTTGCAGCAGAACTCAGAGAATGTGCTGATTTTTGCGTCACCCATTCAACCAACGTCATAAGTATAGCGGGGAGCTATGAAAAGATTGTTCTTTTAGGATACTGTACAGGTACGGCGCTTGCGGTTAAAGCGTATGAGGAAATGCAGGCTGAAGGGATCATACCGGCTGGCCTGGCCCTGTGTGCAGCACTTCCTCCGGATCGGGTAGTAAGCAGAGTTGGAACACCTGGTGAAATACTGTCTGAATCAGGTGTTGCCAGTTTTATCAGAATGCTTCACAGAGATAAAATTGCGGTAACTGACAGCATGATTGAATTGTTCAGAAAGGACAGCAGGGAATTTTCACTTTTCTTTAAAGAGAGACATATGATAGAATGTAAAAAAATATTACTGTGTTTTGGGAGAAATGATATGCTTACATGGAATTGTAAGCATAGATGGAAGCGATGGATGCAATACATGAGAGGCCCGGTCAGACTGGTCATTTTTGCAAGGCAGCACCATTTCTTTATAGATGAGAAAAAGAAGGAGCTTGCCAGAGAACTGGATAAGATGTTCAGATAAGGGCATTCAGAGCGAAAGATTAAGAGTAGAAAGAGGAATGATATTATGTTGCCATATATCCATGTTGGTTCGGTACTTATAGAAAGTTATACATTGTTTATTAATCTGGGAACGGTGATAGGTGCATTTGTTATGTATTGGCTATTGGATTGGTATTGTTCTTCTGAGAAAAGAAGATGGAAGATAGTCATCGTAGTGCTCGCGGTCATGGGGCTCAGTATGCCATTTGCACGAATTTTAAAAGGATTGTTCAGAAATGGAAATGGCACTGCGACTCATTTCCTTGGACGGGTTTTGGTGGCGTGTGTAGTCATGGAGATCGTTTTTCATTTCTTTTGGAAAGATCGGTCAAGTCTTGCACAGGCTGGAAATTCTGTGGTCATGTACCTTGCTATACAACATTTGTTTAACAGGATAGCCTGTTATATGAATGGTTGTTGTGGAGGAGTGTATATTTCCAGTCTGGGAGGCAATTATCCAAGTCAGCTTATTGAGGCCGGATGTATGATGTTACTTATAGTAATAATTGGATATGCTATATTTAAACAGAAGTCGTTCTATTACCAATTTTATATGATATTCTCGATTGTTATTTTTGTTTCCGAGTTTTTTATAGAAGATACAAGAATGAATGTGACTACCACAAGCCCGCTTACCGGTATACAGGCAGGGGCAATAGTACTCTTTATTCTGGCTGGGGTATTCTATATGTATCATCTGAAAACCAAGAAGGGTATAGGTGCAGTAGAACAATGTAAATAAATATGTTACATAATTGAGATATTGTATTGCTTAAGTAGCCATAAACACTAAAAAGTGACTTGACAATCTATGTTCAAACTGCGAAAATTACAAGATGGTGAGCGCTGACATATGATAATGCAGACGCTCCCTATCACAGAGTTTGTGAAAAAGAGGACGTGTGCATGCATATGCACACATTTTTGAGTTAAAGGTATTTGGTTAGAGGTATTTATGTTAAGATTTGTTTGGGTAATAGTGTCGTGTGTGTTTCTGATCATGTACTATGTGCCAAAGATGTCATATTATACCAGACACCCGGAAAAATATGGTGAGGATATATGCTATCAGATGGCACAGGTTATGTGTAATCATGTGAGGCGTCGTGCATTTATCAGGACGGTGGCTACAGGTATGGAGAATCTGCCAAAGGAAGGTGGATATATCATGTATGCGAACCATCAGGGTAAATATGACGTGTTGGGAGTTATAGTTTCCCATGATAAGCCAATTACTTATGTCATGGATGCCAAGAGATCTAAGCTGTTCATAGCGGATCAGCTCACGAACCTGCTCAGGGCACAGAGACTTGACAAGGAAGATATAAAGCAGCAGGTAAAAGTAATAAACGATGTATCCACAGAGATTAAGGCTGGCAGACGTTACATATTGTTCCCTGAGGGAGGATATGATCACAGTTACAATGAGCTCAAAGAGTTCATGCCGGGAAGCTTTAAGATCGCAAAGAAAGCAAAGTGCCCTATAGTGCCGGTTGTACTGTATGATTCATTCAAGCCGTTTGAGGGATGGTCGCTGAGACGAGTGACGACACAGCTTGCATTTCTTGAACCTATTCCGTATGAGGCGATAGCAGATAAGACCACTACAGAGATCAGGGATATGGTTGTTGACAGGATACAGAAGAAGCTTGATACGATGGATACCATGAATTGCTGGTAGAATATAATATATGTGCATATAGGGGCAGATCATGTATTGTGATCTGCCCTTATTGACTATCTCAGGTATAGTGAATACAATATAAAAGTGTGATATACGATAAATTACAGAAGGATTGGGAAGTATTAAAATGGGAAAAAACAGCGGAGAGAAGAAAAACAGATTTTTGAAGACCCTGATAGCAGTTCTGGGGGCAGCCATAGTTGTGACTTGTGTGGTATTCTTTGTCATATATTACAGATTTGCGTATCAGGCGCAGAATCTGACGGAGAAAACAGCGCAGATATATGCCACAGGCGATGGCGATGACATGACCAGACTCATTGCACCTGGATATGTGAAGAAATACGAGTCAAAGTCAAAAGTACTCGGAATAAGTGATATACAGGATATATATATAAGTAAATTCAAAGAATATACGGATGAGCATGTGGGCGAGATTGATAAGGTAAAGTGCAAGATTACCGATATACAGGCGGTAAGCAACATAGAGGATCTGCAACAGGCATTTGCCGACAATGGTGTAAAAGGGGTGTCTCAGTACAGGAGTGTTGAGGCTGACTGGATCGTTACAGGTAAAGGTGGAGATGAGATAACTATACATATCAGGGAGTTTGTTCTGAAGTGTGATGATGGCTGGTATGTTGATTATGTGCTCTTGCCGGATGAGATAAGTGGTGGGACGGAATTAGATGATGTTTCAGATGCTGGAGATTCAGAAGAAACTTCGGAAGTGGCATCGGAGGAAAATGCGGAATAATACTGGGTGCATATGATTGGAAGGGCGTACAGTATATAAGAAAGAAGGCTGACAAAATGTATGACGTGAGATCCATGAAGGCAGAGGACTTCATAGATGATGGTGAGATCCGGGAGACGCTTGAATATGCGGATCAAAACAAGGACAATGTGGAGCTTATAGACAGTATCATAGAGAAGGCGAAACTCAGAAAGGGGCTCACCCACCGGGAGGCGTCAGTGCTTCTGGCGTGTGAGATGCCGGATAAGATAAATGAGATATTTGATCTGGCAGAGCAGATAAAGAAGGACTTCTATGGCAACAGAATAGTCATGTTTGCGCCGCTGTACCTGTCCAATTACTGTGTAAATGGCTGTGTGTATTGTCCATATCACATTAAAAACAAGCATATAGCCAGAAAAAAGCTCACCCAGGAAGATGTGAGACGGGAGGTCATAGCACTGCAGGATATGGGGCACAAGAGGCTGGCAATCGAAGCCGGTGAGGACCCACAGTTGAATCCAATAGAGTATATACTTGAATGTATCAATACTATTTACAGTATAAAGCATAAGAATGGAGCGATCCGCCGCGTAAATGTAAACATAGCGGCAACTACCGTTGAGAATTACAGAAAACTTCATGAAGCTGGGATAGGAACATATATATTGTTTCAGGAGACTTACGACAAAGAGGCATATGAGGTGCTTCATCCATATGGACCGAAGCATGATTATGCATATCACACAGAGGCTATGGACCGTGCTATGGAAGGAGGTATAGACGATGTTGGATTGGGAGTGCTCTTTGGTCTGGACAAGTATAGGTACGAATTTGCCGGACTGCTGATGCATGCGGAGCACCTTGAGGCTGTTCATGGAGTTGGTCCACACACCATTAGTGTGCCAAGAGTCAAGAAGGCAGACGACATAGACCCTGAGGCATTTGACAACGGAATAAGCGACGATGTATTCTGCAAGATTGCAGCATGTATAAGAATCGCCGTTCCTTATACAGGAATGATAATTTCCACAAGAGAGAATCCAACGGTGAGGAATGAGATCATAAGGCTTGGAGTGTCGCAGATAAGTGGTGGTTCCAAGACTAGTGTGGGCGGTTACTATGAGCCGGAGCCAGAGGATGAGAAGTCAGAGCAGTTCGATGTCAGCGATACCAGAACTCTGGATCAGGTTGTGAACTGGCTGATGACCAAGGGATATATTCCATCATTCTGTACAGCGTGCTACAGAGAGGGAAGAACCGGTGACAGATTTATGAGCCTGTGCAAGAGCGGACAGATACAGAATTGCTGCCATCCAAATGCACTCATGACACTGGAGGAATATCTGGTGGATTATGCTTCACCTGAGACCGCTGAGATCGGCCGTAGGCTCATACAGGACGAGCTGAAGAATATTCCAAATGAGAGAGTCAGACAGATAGTAGTAGAGAGACTAGACAGGATAAAGCATGGAGATAGAGATTTCCGGTTCTGAGAAATTATGGACCGGAGCCGGGTGATGGACATGTAAGTGTACATCACTGGTGCTGGGAACAGGAGGAGCAGAAATGGGTTTAAACGATACGCCGTCGGCAAACAGAGTGCATATAGGGTTCTTTGGATGCAGAAATGCGGGCAAGTCCAGTCTGGTGAATGCAGTGACAGGGCAGAGCCTTGCTGTTGTGTCGGATGTGGCGGGAACCACCACGGATCCGGTGAATAAGTCCATGGAGCTGCTTCCACTTGGACCAGTGGTCATCATAGATACCCCGGGAATAGACGATACCGGCGAGCTGGGTGAGCTCAGGGTTTCGAAGACGCGACAGGTGCTGGCGAAGATAGATGTGGCAGTGCTGGTAGTGGATGGCTCAGTTGGACTTTCGGCGGCGGACAGGGAGCTCACGGAACTTTTTAAAGAGAAGAATATAAATTATATAATTGCGTACAATAAGAGTGATCTCGTTAAGGATGATTCGCAGGTTCGGAATTCAGCAGAGAATTCTATATGGGTCAGCGCAGAGCACAGACAGGGAATAGAGGAGCTGAAAGAACTGATCGGAAGACTTACGGTGACTGACACCATGACCAGACGGCTGGTAGGAGATCTGATACAGCCTGGAGACATGGTAGTGCTGGTCATACCGATAGATTCTGCGGCGCCGAAGGGCAGGCTGATACTTCCTCAGCAGCAGGTCATAAGGGATGTGCTTGAGACTGGAGCCACTGCTGTGGTGTGCAGGGATACGGAGCTTGAGGACACTCTTAGACGGCTGGAGGGAAAAGTTTCCCTGGTGGTCACGGACTCCCAGGCATTTGCAAAAGTTATGAAGATAGTACCGGATGACATATATCTGACATCGTTCTCCATACTGATGGCAAGGTTCAAGGGGCAGCTTGACGCGGCGGTGAATGGTGCATATGTTCTGGACAGGCTGAGGGGTGAATGGCAGCGGACAGATGCGGACAGCAGACCTCCAAGGATACTCATTGCCGAGGGATGCACCCATCACAGACAGTGTGATGATATAGGAACTGTGAAGCTGCCGGGATGGATACGCAGATACACGGGACTTGAGCCTGAATTTACATTTGTCAGCGGGACAGAGTTCCCGGAAGAGCTGGCTGGGTATGATCTGGTGATACACTGCGGAGGCTGTATGCTGAATGAACGTGAGATGAAGAGCCGTCAGGACAGGGCAGAGAAGCAGAGTATACCGTTGACGAATTATGGAACTGCAATAGCACATATGAATGGGATTTTGGACAGGAGTCTGAGGATTTTTCAGGCAAAGATGGACAGATAAATATTTGGATGAAAGGATATCGATATGGCAAAGACAGGTTTGGTACTTGAGGGCGGCGGCCAGAGAGGCATATATACCGCCGGAGTCCTGGATGTATTCATGGACAATGATATAGAGGTCGACGGTGTCATAGGGGTGTCGGCGGGAGCCATACATGGACTCTCCTATGTTGCGAGACAGAGAGGGCGCAACATGCGCTATAATATAAAGTACAGGAACAACAAGCACTACATGAGCCTGTACTCCCTTTTAACTACAGGAGATATCTGCGGTGAGCAGTTCTGCTACCACGATATCCCGGAGAAACTGGATCCACTTGACTACGATGCATTCCTTGCAAATCCTACTAAGTTCTACGTGGGATGTTCTAATCTGGAGACAGGAGAGGCTGAGTATCTGGAGTGTACGGACATGAGAAAGCCTGAGGATGTGGATAAGGTGAGGGCTTCGGCGTCTCTTCCTCTGGTGTCCAATATTGTTGAGGTAGACGGAATGAAGCTGCTTGATGGGGGTGTATCCGACAGCATACCGATATTTGCATTCAGAAGGATGGGCTACAGGAGAAATATAGTGATCCTGACGAGACCGGAGGGATACCGCAAGGGTCCGGACAAGATGCTCAGGCTGGAGGCTGGAAGGTACAGGGAGTATCCAGAGTTCGTTAAGAGATGTCACATGAGACACCTGTATTACAACAAGACCCTGGACAAGCTGGAGGAGCTTGAAAAGAAGGGCGATACGCTGATAATCAGACCGAGCGAGACCATAGAGATATCAAGGCTTGAGAAGAAAACTGAGATGATCGAGGCCATGTATGAGCTGGGTGTGTACGATGCAAAGGAGAAGTTGCAGCAGGTTAAGGAATTTCTGCGTGAGAGTAAGGAAGAAAGCAGGGACTACACACATGGGCAGGTGCAGCAGCAGACGGCGGTCACACAGCAGACCCGATAATGGAATATATGACAGATTGATACTTTCGGGAATGGACATACCTGAGAGTGTGGATACACAGAAGAAGGCACAGGAGAATCACAGCAAAATGGCTGAGACTCCTGTGCCTTCTCTCATACTGTCACTTTCTGTGTCCACAATATTCACTATGCTGGTGGCAACTACCTACAATATTGTAGACACATATTTCGTGTCAGACCTTGGAGAGAGCAGTGTGGCCGCAGTTGGGATCATGTTCTCTGTTATGGCATTGATACAGGCTGTGGGGTACACCTGGGGCATGGGAGCTGGAAGTGAGATAGCAAGACTTCTCGGTAAGCAGAAGAAGCGTGAGGCGGAGCAGACGCTTGCCACGGCGCTGGCGGGAGGAATACTGTCGGGTGCGGTCATGGCGGTTATATTTGCCGTGTTCAGGGAGGATGTGGTAAGACTTCTGGGGGCCACGGAGACAAGCCTTGCTCCCGCTGAGCAGTATGGGATATATATCATGCTGGCGGCCCCGGTCATGTGCGGTGCATATGTCCTGAACAATGCCCTGCGGGCTGAGGGGCAGCCGTACCTTGCCCTGCTGGGTATTCTGGCAGGAGGACTGTCGAATATGATATTTGATTATATATTGGTGAGAGTTCTCGGACTTGGAATATCCGGCGCGGGCATAGCAACCCTTGTCGGACAGGGGATAAGTCTTGTCATCATGTATATATGTGTGAGATCAAGGTGCAGCGTGGTAAGGCTGCATATCTCAGATA
This sequence comes from uncultured Coprococcus sp., assembly GCA_934277375.1. Classification (GTDB taxonomy): domain Bacteria; phylum Bacillota; class Clostridia; order Lachnospirales; family Lachnospiraceae; genus Coprococcus. The sequence continues at coordinate 239,035 of CAKQTZ010000004.1, forward strand.
TGTGGAGCTTCAGGTATGGAATGCGTATAGTCAGAACAGGGTTGCCGTCCTTCCTGAGACAGGGACTCATGTGCCTTGCAGCGGTTATGATCAGCAGAAGCTGCAGGCAGTACGGAGATGGAGCCATGGCGGGCATCACGGTTGCAAATAAGATATTTGCAGTCATATTTGCGGTGCTGGTGGGCTATGGACAGGGATTTGCCCCGGTGTGCGGGTTTGCCTATGGTGCAGGACTTGCATCCAGGGTCAGGGCATCTCTGAGATTTACTATGATAACGGCGGTTATATTCATGTGTGCCATGGGCGTTGCTGCCTGGGTGTGGGCATCCGGGCTGGCCGGTGTATTCCTGCAGGACGGGGGCAATCAGTCTCTGCAGCTTGCGGCGCTGTCACTCCGGGCTCATGCCGTGTCCATGCCGTTTGCTGCTGTGTGTCTGGTGACCGGAATGTATTATCAGGCCCTTGGAGCATATGGAAAAGCCACCCTCATATCCGCCCTGCGGCAGGGAGTATGCTTTATACCATTGGTATTCATACTGCCGCGCATGTATGGCGTAGATGGAGTGGCTTTTGTCCAGGCCGCCGCCGACGTGCTGGCGGGTATTGTCTCGGCCTTCTATCTGTTATATACAAATGAAAAATAGTCCGTGTTTATCATCTCGTCAGATATGTACAGGCGATTCTCAACCTCCTCGATCATCTGATCCACGTAGTCATCAGGGATCTGTGACTCAGGAACGAAGTAGGTGGTCTCACCTGTGCTGGCGTCATATCTGACCTTGTCGGTTATAAAGCTCTGGTCCGCGAATATCACAAGCTCATCGGAATCAGACAATATGTTGCGTCCTGCCAGGAGTCTTGAGTCAAAGTCGGCTCCGAGAAGGTTTAGCACGGTTGGAAGTATGTCAACACTGGAGCAGAGCTTGTCGACAACTACAGGCTTCTCCATGGATGAGCTCCATATGCCAAACTGGTTGTGGTGAAGTTCAAAGTCATCATTCTCTATGTCCTTGCCTGCGAGCTCGTTGTAGGTGCCATCGCTGAGTCCGTAAGGATAATGGTCAGGTGCTACGATGAACAGAGTGTTGTCCAGCTTGCCAGCTTCATCCAGCTTATCCATCAGGAATTCCAGCGCCTTGTCCAGCTCCATCTGGGCGGCAACATAGGCTATGGCCTCATCTGAGTACCCTTTTCCGGAGAGGGCATTCTCAGCTTCCTCCCTGTTGATCATACATATGTACTGGTTGTCGTAATTGTAAGGCAGGTGGCCGGAGAAACTCATTAAATACATGTTGAACTTGTCATCATGAATGAAATCCCCGTACACAGCCTCCATACATTCGAGATCGGAATACATAACATGGTCAGGAATATCCAGTCCTGCTCCGATGGCCTTGAAGGTGGTGTAGCCCATATTCGGATGGGTTCTTGTTCTGTCGTAGTATGTGGCATCAAAATCGTGGTAGCCGTAGCTCTTGTAGCCCTGTGCGTTCAGAACGTTGCCGAGGGCGTATGGCTGATAGGTGTCCGCGGACGCCTCAAAGCTCCATTTGGAGGATGCCGGATACTGGCTGAGGCAGTTGGCATATTCACCATCTATGGTACTGTGATACCACAGTGGGTTGTAGAAGTTAGTAAATTCAAAGCCTTCGTGATAAATCTTGTACAGTGTCGGTGTGGCTTCTTTGGATATTCCGTAGGTGCTGAGACTTTCAGCGGTGACAAACACCACATTGTATCCCTCGAACATTCCAGTGTATTCGTCGGTGTAAGTAGGCTGCACTCCAGAAAAATATGCGGTGAGACTCTTGAGCTCTTCGTCATCAGTCTGGTTGTACAGGCTTTTGAAATCTATGTTCTCATCTATCTGCGGAATGTGTTCCGGTTCAGAATCCTGAGCTGGGTCAATATCGGAATTTATTGAATCTGTGGCTGAATCTTCCATCTTATCATCAGGCGCGTTGCTGGTACCTGCTGTGGCAGAAGCTGCGCCTGCGGTCTCCTGGCCGCTCTGTATATCTGCTTCTGCGAGCTCAAAGGTTTTGCCCTGATTGCTCTTGCTCACCATGGTAATACAGTCTCTACCTGTAGTCACCATGACTCCGAGTTTGTTCATGGACAGTTCCAGAACATAGCGCCCGTGAAACAGGGAATATGGTGTGTAGGCTCCTGTTCCGTGTACAGATAGAAGACAGATGGCGATGATCCATGCTGCGGCTGTGGAAGATAGCTGGACAAATGCAGCCTTAAGTACACTGTGCTTATGTCCGATGTGGCATTTGCCGAATGTGAACCACAGTCTGTTCATGACAATGAGGCATGTGAGTGGCAGTAAAAACAACAGGATAAAGTACCAGTTGGATTTCAGGGCGTCAAATAATACAGTTCTGAAATTCATGGCATCCTGGGCACCGCCGATGGATATAAGACTCAGGAATGTCCTGAATATTTTGTAGTAAATGAACTGAGTGATATAGTACACAGTGCAGAGACTGTATAGAATGTACGCCACCGCGGCATTGACACGCCTGTGCCAGAATGACGTGAGAGCGGACAGTGTAAGACCGCAGGCGATGGCAAATACCAGTGGGTGGAGTATGTTGCTGTCCACTGAGTGGTATACAGCCACGTGAAAAAGCAGTTCCATATATATGAATGACAGCACAAAAAAAGTAATGCGCCACAATCCGCCGTGTCCTGTTGTCCCTGAGGTGGAAGTTTGTGTTATGGGTTGCATGGTTGTGCCTCCTTGAAAAAATCATGTGTTAATTATTGGTTATTACTGCCAAGTATTGCATCAAGTTCATCCCTTGTGGCAAATGGGTCGGTTACGTGAAGTGTGTTAAAGCCAAGTGCCGCCGCCGCGTCAAGATTTGCCTGCCTGTCATCAAGAAATATGGACTCTTCAGGATTGATGTTGTATTTCTCACACAAAGACCGGTATATGTCCGGGTCTGGTTTTGTCATATGGCATTCGTATGATACGACACGTCCATCTGTGTATGGAAGGAAGAGAAACTTTGGAGTGTGGAGCGCAAACAGTCTTCTGGGATAGTTGGACAGAAGATATATGTTGTAACCTTTTTCCTTAAGTGACCTGAGCCATTCATCTGCACCTGGAAACATGTCAATTACATCTTCCAGGTTGTCAATGAACAGGTCTATATATTTGCTGCATTCAGGACTGAGTTTCTTGAACTCGGATATGAGTTCTGATTCGGGCATATCATCGAGATCGAAGTGGTTCCACAGGGGATGATTTATCATATTGTGATCCAGTATATCTATCACTTTGTCTGGTATACAGAGATCCTTCATGGTTTTTTCCCAGTGAAAGTCGATAAGCACCATGCCAATATCAAATATTATATTTTTCATATGTATGCAGACTCCTTTTGTATATAAAGATGATATATCAATATCAGAATTTTAACTCATATCCGTGTAAAAATATATAATTAAGTATTAATAAATGCCTATAAATACTTAATATGCTTGTTTACAGCTTTCTACTTCCGGTGTTACAATGATTAAATGATTGCAGACAGGCTGCGTCCCGGATGCCCCCTCGTAGGTGGTGCATTGGGTTTATCGGAAGACATAAGGGGAAATACTGTATATGAGATATGTTTTTGTGGATTTTGAGATGAACCTTATTGATTCAGAACACAAACAGGAAATGAAGATATGTAAAAACGAGATTATAGAGATCGGAGCTGTCAAGCTTGATGATGAATATCATGAGATTGCTGAGTTTAAGACTTATGTAAAACCGGCATATGGGTCTATGGCGTCGCGTATAATAAAGCTTACAGGGATAACGGATGACATGCTTGCAGGTGCTCCAGCATACGCCGAGGCTATAAACAGCTTTATAGAGTGGTGTTCTGATGCGGACATTATCTATGCTTGGAGTGAGAACGATCTGAGACAGCTCCGCAAGGAGGCGAGGCTCAAATCATATGCTCATCCTGAGTTGGAGAGTCTGATATCCAGGTGGAAGGATTTTCAGAAGGAATACGCCAGAATGATAGGAACGTCAAGGAGAATGTCTCTCTCAGACGCTGTTTTCTACCTGGGCGAAAATTTTCAAGGGGCGGAACACGATGCACTGTGGGATGCGAGGAATACAGCTGAGGTGTTCAAACTGTCCAAGGACGAAGAGAACTTTTTCAGGATTATGGCCCCCATAATGGATGTGTACAAACCTAAGAAAAAACTGACATATTCACTGTCGGATGCATTTGGAGATATTCACCTTTAGAGCAGGTGCGGATTGATTATATATGAAGATTAGACGGCGGAGAGCCGGTTATCATGGGAGTGTCGAATGAATTGGAACAAAAAAGATTATATAAGGATCCTTTTGATCCTGTGTGGCGTTGTATTATTTGCATATATATTGTTTAACTTTACAAAAGTGTCCAGCATGTTCAGCTGGCTCATCAATATACTTATGCCATTTGTCATAGGATTTGCCATAGCATTTGTGGTGAATGTGCCTATGAAGGGGCTGGAGAGAGTGCTTTTTAAGAATAAGGGCGGCAGGTTTTACCGTTTTAAGAGACCTGTGTGTCTGGTGTTATCATTTCTGTGCATCATCGCGGTGTTGACATTTGCCATCACTATGATCATACCGGAGATGTCCAAGACCATCACTATGTTCGCAGAAAAGCTTCCATCAGCCATGGATGATATACAGAGCAGAGCCATCAAGCTGATGAAGGATCAGCCAGAGATCGTGGATAAGATAAAAAGCATTAATATCAACTGGGATGCGCTCATCGAGAATGTCGTTGATGTGGTAAAGAATGGCGGAGGAAGCGTACTGTCATCCACATTCTCTATCGCCAGCAGTGTGGTAGGTGCTGTGGTTGATATTCTGGTGGGACTGTTCTTTGCCTGCTACATACTTGCACAGAAGGAGACTCTGGAGAAGCAGGTCAAGGGTGTCCTGTATGCGCTGTTCAGGGAGGACAAAGCGGACAGATTTATTCAGACTTGTGTCCTTGCGGATAAAACATTCTCCAAGTTCATTTCGGGTCAGTGTCTCGAGGCGTGCATACTTGGACTTATGTTCTTTATAACGATGACAATATTCCGAATTCCATATGCTCTTACGGTCAGCATCATCATAGCAGTATTTGCATTGATCCCGGTTGTCGGAGCATTTGTCGGATGCTTTGCCGGAACGATTATGATCCTGGTGGAGGATCCAAAGCGTGCCATAGTGTTCCTGATCATATTTGTCGTGCTGCAGCAGATAGAGGGGAACTTCATATATCCTCACGTTGTTGGCGGTTCGGTGGGACTCCCATCCATATGGGTGCTTGTGGCGGTCATGCTTGGAGGAGACCTGATGGGTATTCTGGGAATGCTCATATTTGTACCGCTTTTCTCTGTGCTGTATGCATTGTCAGAGGAATATGTGGTGAAGAGTCTCAGAGACAAGGGCATATCGTGGAAGAAATATAATCTGGCATGCGACATCCCCGAGGGGCGGTGGAATGGAAGACTGGATGAGGAATGCGCGTCTGATGTCCGCAATGTGGATGCCGGGCAGACCGGGACGAATGAGTCAAATGAGTCAAACGTATCGGGTAGTGCAGCCGGAGGCGGCAGTTCTGAAACAAACAGTACGGGAAGAAACAATATAGAAAGAAACAACACAGGCAGTAACAGAAAAAAGAATTACAGGAAGAGAAAATAATAACGGCGTATATATGACAGCATCTGTGTGGTGGTACATATAGCCGTTCAGAAAGAAGGATATACACATGTACAGAGACATAGCGAAACTTGTTTTATACAGAGATCTTGGTGAGGACAGCATACTTATGAAGCTGTCGGGAATATTTGAGGATTTTGACCTGAAGAGGTGTGAGAATGCGGAGCTGTGTGCCCGTATATACGATCAGATCAAGAGACTTCTGGATCTTGCGACAAGCTATGGATTTGACAAAAATCTGTGGCACAACTATCTTGCATTTATACTCATTACCAATGAGAACTCATTTAGTATAACAAGCGAGAAGGTCGGCGCAAATGACGGAACAGTCAACTATTTTGCCAAGAATGATTTCAGAATATTCAAGAAGCTTTTTGACTTTGACTTTTCTAAGATAGAGAAGGCGCTTGGAATAGACTGCTTCTCAACTATCAACAACTATAAGTCCATAGGTAAGAAGGAGAGAATGTACAACAAGAATGTCAGCGAGAAGGTTCAGGCTGTCAGCAAAGCCATAGAGGAGGCTGAGAATGAGGATCAGATATTTGACATAGTGACATCATTCTACAAGGCTTATGGAGTGGGTATGTTCGGACTTAACAAGGCGTTCAGGATCACCCGTGAGCATGGGGATCTGGAGTTTGTACCTATAAATAATACAGAGGATGTCATGCTGGATGATCTCATCGGATATGAGATCCAGAAGAAGAAGATCGTGGACAACACTGAGGCATTTGTGGATGGCCGCAAGGCGAACAATGCACTTCTCTTCGGAGATAGTGGAACGGGAAAGTCAACCACGATCAAGGCTATCATCAACGAGTACTACGACAGGGGACTTCGTATGATAGAGATTTACAAGCATCAGTTCCAGGATCTGTCACAGGTCATATCGCTTATAAAGAACAGAAATTACAGATTTATCATATACATGGATGACCTTTCATTTGAGGAGTTTGAGATCGAGTACAAGTATCTCAAGGCTGTCATCGAGGGTGGACTTGAGATCAGACCTGACAATGTGCTCATCTATGCCACATCCAACCGTCGTCATCTCATCAAGGAGACATGGAACGACAGGAATGATATGGAGAATAACAATGGTATTCACAGAAGTGATACCATTCAGGAGAAGCTGTCACTGGTCAACAGATTTGGTGTCACGATCAGCTACAGCGCACCTTCACAGAAGGAATACTTTGAGATCGTCAAGGGACTTGCTGAGAAGGAGCACATCACCATGGACGAGAAGGAGCTCTGCGCAGAGGCAAACAAGTGGGAGCTTGCGCATGGCGGCATAAGCGGACGTACTGCACAGCAGTTTATCAACTACCTCAAGGGGCAGGGATTATAAAAAAGTAATGGGCTATTCTCTTGTGTGAGGATAGCCCATTTATAGATCTATATGTTTTTATCTGGTAGGGATAATAGTTTGTCAATAACGGGATGGATCATTGATGATTCAGATATGGCATTTATTGCACATAACTTATGTCCGGCATCCTTGCTGGATGCGCCACAGTGGAATACCCGTTCGGTAGGGAATCCATAATCAATGACGATCAATCTATCATGGCAATCCGGGTTAGGTTTGATTTTTAATGGAGGATACTGGTTTTCAAAATCGTTTATAATATCAGTGGTGAGAAAACCTCTTCTTCCATGACCATTTTCGGTAAAAAGGATAACCTCTACTCCTGGTTTCTTTTGTGAGAGTAGGCATAATGTCTTGGAATTCATGTAATCATCCACTACATAGATTGATTTTTCTGCCTGTTGGTAAATATTTATATAGGCTATGTCTGCTTCAAATTTTTGACCTTTATAAATAATAAAGTTTTTAAAATCCTTATCTGATATAAAGTTATCATTAATTCGAGCAATGTTTCCATGAATGGATTCTAGTTCTCTGGCTGTTCTGTTTTGATTGTCAATTACTCCTGTAAGTTGAATAGACAATTCGGATATTCTTGCGGTTACCATCTTCATCTCAGATTGTGTAACAAATTGCTGATTTTGTATGATAAAATGCCGCATTTCTTTGAAAGCCCGCATGATAAATACACTTTGCTGTTCGGCGAGATCACCTTTGAGAACGGTTGCAAGCATATAGATTCCTTGTTCAGTAAATGCATATGGCAGACTTCTGGACATTGAATTATAGTTTGCGGTGACATTTTGGCACCGCAAATTGTCGTATTCCTCTTTGGTGAGTTGAAACATAAAATCCTGTGGAAAACGATTTATATTACGTTTTACCTGTCTGTTGAGATCTTCACCTCGTATCCGTAGATTTGCGCCAGGTCATGATCCAACATTATCTGTTGTCCTCTGATTATGTACACACAGTTTAAAATGGATTCAAAAGTTACTAATGTTGAAGTTTCCGCCATAGGTTGTGTATTCCCCTTTGTTGATTGCTGATTTATAAATCTTCTAGGTGTTGTAAGTTTTTTAGTGCATCAATATAAGCTAACAGTCTTTTCTGCTGTTCTTTTTTTAAAGTGTGATAATCATTGATTATCTTTATATCAAGAGGTGTAAACGGTTCGTTTGATTCGATTACCGCTATATCATTTTGAAATAGAAAAATCAACAGTTAATGCTATAAATAATTGATATTGAACTATAATATATATTTTGTTATTATTAAGTTAATTTTGTAGAGTAAGATACTTTGATAAGGAGTGTGGGAAGATGATAGATCTCAGCAGCAAGAAGGGTAAGACTTTGATATCGAGAATCATCGTTGTGATTCTGTGTATCGCTATGGTTGTTACACTTTTAGTTTCAGCATTCTAATAGGAAAACAGGTCGAATTGGAGAGTAGATATGAGAGGAAAGTTTGGAGAGCACCAGACGGTGCGATCGATACTTAAGAGTCTGCCCTGTACTGTCCACGACGATGTGACGAGAGCCGGAATAGGAGATGACTATGCCCGGCTCTTGTTGCGTGATGGGGACAGCGGAGACTCCGGAGCAGCTAAAAGCGTGAATGTTGCGGCTGGTGTGTGTAGTGACAGCGGATATATTGGACTCAGACTTGATATAGCGAGACTTTACAACAGTATAAGGATTGGCGGATATATGCCATGGGCGGCAGTAGATACCATAGTTATGCCTGATGACGATGAACGACGCATGAAGAAACTGCTCAGAAAGCTTGCAGGCATATGTGCGGAGTACGGTGTTGATATAGTGACGGGACATACTGAGGTGAACGGTGCTGTTGCTGAGCCGGTTATAAGTTTGACAATGATGGGAAGATGTAAATGTATGCGGGAGATGCAGTGCGTTCACGAAAGCCAGGTGCATACAGGACATGGTGATTCCGGTTTGTGTGGATCAAAGCGCCTGACAGGAATGGACATTGTCATGTGTGGACAGACCGGCGTTGGAGGAACTTTGCAGCTCTATTATGACAACCAGAAGGAGCTTTTTGAGAGGTATTCGGAGAGCTATCTGAGACCTGTGGAGCAGCTCGAGCAGCTTATATTGCTTGGCGGTCAGGTTGATATAGCATTTGACCATGGCTGCATATATTCACACGACATATCAAGAGGTGGTGTCTTTGCGGCTCTCTGGGAGATGGGCGATGCGCTGAAGTGCGGGCTTGAGGTATGTCATGACAATATACCGATACTTCAGGAGACGATAGAGATATGTGAACACACCGGGGATAACCCGTATATGATAGACGGTTGTGGCTCTGCACTCTTCGTAGTTCCAGATGGGAAATTGCTGGCTGATAAGCTCTATGAGGCAGGATATGAGGCTTCAGTCATAGGACGTCTGACGGAGAATAGTGACAAAGTGATAGTGCATGAAGATGAGAGGAGATTCCTCACACCGCCAAGGTATTTATAGGAGGAGCAAAATGTTAAATATAGTATTACACGAGCCAGAGATCCCGGCAAATACAGGCAACATAGGAAGAACATGTGTGGCAGCAGGTGCAAGACTGCATCTCATTGAGCCGCTGGGCTTCCAGATAAATGAGAAACAGTTAAAGCGTGCCGGGCTTGATTACTGGGACAAGCTGGATGTGACAACGTATGTTAATTTCGAGGATTTCCTTGCAAAGAATCCCGGGGCAAAGATATACATGGCGACGACTAAGGCCAGGAAGAAATATACAGATGTGAAGTTTGAGGATGATGCATACATCATGTTCGGCAAGGAGAGTGCGGGTATACCTGAGGAGATCTTGGTTGATTATAAGGATACATCCATCAGAATACCAATGTTCCCAGACATTCGTTCACTGAATCTGGGCAACTCTGTGGCAATAGTGCTGTATGAAGCACTCAGACAGAATGATTTCCCAGGTCTAGAGGAAGCAGGAAATCTACATCGTCTTAGTTGGGACATGTAGTGATAGAGGGGGAATATACATGGCGTATCCTACAAGTGGAAAAAAGATGCTGAACATATGCATTCTGGACATACTGAAGAAATACACGGACTGCGATCACACTATGGATCAGAAGGATATCATAGCGAAGCTCAAAGAGGACTATGATATCACCGTGGACAGAAAATCTGTAAAGGCCAATCTGAACTGTCTGGTGGATTATGGTTATGACATTGAGTATACCGAGACAGAACGGGAAAAGAAGGATGGCACAAAGGAGATACTCACATCGAACTGGTACTATAATCATGAGTTTGATGATGCAGAGCTCCGGATGATGATAGACAGTATCCTGTTCTCCAAGACCATACCGGCTGGCCAGGCTAGACAGCTCATAGATAAGATAGCAGGTCTGTCAAATATGTATTTCACAAATAAGATGACACACGTCAGCAGTCTTCCGGGACTTGAGCACACCAGCAACAAGCAGACACTGTTCAATGTCGGCATGATAGACGATGCCATTTCAGAGAAGAAGCAGATATCATTTGTATATAATAATTATGGTGAGGACAAGAAGCTTCATCCGAGACGGGAGGAGCCATACATAGTCAATCCGTACCAAATGGTTGCAAATGATGGAAAGTATTACCTCATTTGCAACTATGACAAGTATGACAATCTGTCGAATTACAGAGTGGATAAGATGACACAGGTACAGATAGTTGACAGACCGGTGAAGAACCGTGCAGAAGTAAAGGGCATGGAACACGGTCTTAACCTTCCAAAGCATATGGCTGAGCATATATATATGTTTGCCGACGAGCCGGTTACGATCATACTTCGTGTGAAGAAGCCTGCTATATCGGATGTGGTGGACTGGTTTGGAAGAAACTTTGATGTGATCGATGAGAATATAGCCAGACAATACGATGGTTTCAGGGAGACGACAGAGGATGTAACTTATGTGAGACTTGTGTGCAGCCGGCAGGCGATGGCACACTGGGCGATGCAGTATGGAACATCGGTTGAGGTTATATATCCCGCAGAACTCAGAACCCAGATCGGCGATGCTGTAAAGGAAATGAATAACAGATATAACAATTAGCAAGAAAGCTGTCAGTATAAAACAAGAACTGACAGCTTTTTTAATAAAAATTTTTATTTGAAATCGCTTTTGCTGCAAGAAATCGGAGATTTTGATCGGAATATATATCAGAAGGACAAGGGGAGGTGAATGAGATAGTAACTAGGGATAATTATATATCGAAGTTGAGAAGGCATAATGAAAAAGCGCTGGAATTTGTAGTCCGGGAGTATGGTGGGCAGGTAAAAGCTGCTGTGTACAAGAACCTTTCGGGAATGCCGGAGGAGATTGAAGAGTGCATGGACGATGTGTTTCTGGATGTATGGAACAACATAGACAGATTTGACGAGAGCAAAGGCTCGTTTAGAAACTGGATAACGGCGATTGCAAGATTCAGATCCATAGATTACCTGAGGAGATACAGCAGAAGATGTTCGGAGGAAGATATATCAGACTATGAGAACAAGCTTGCAAATGATAACATGCTGGAGATCATCAACGAGGATATATCGGACAGCATGGAAAAACTGCTTGGTGGTCTGTCAGACGAAGACAGGGATATCATTCTGAGATACTACTGGGATGATGAGGATGTAGAGAAGATAGCAGATGACTACGGGGTATCTTCGTCATCTATTTACAGCAGAATGTCCAGAGCCAGGAAACGATTGAAGCAAGGGTAAAGGTGGTGGATGATCATGAAAAACAGAAAAGACAGAAATATATATGATGTAATGAATGATATAAATGTGAATATAGAGACCATGGACATGTCGAATGAGGAGAAGGATGCCTGCGTGAGGAGACTCAGGCGGAAGCTGAGCACGAGCGTAAATGGACGGAGTCATAGATGGAGGACCGCAGCAGCGGCTGTGGCAGCAGTTCTGGTTTTGTCGGGAGGTGGACTGACGTATGCAGCGGAGACTGGTTCGCTGGCATGGTTCTTTGACAACATGAGCAGGGAGACCGGAAGTGATATTCCAGAAAAATATGTAGATAAAAGCTATATTAACAACGAGTATGACAACAAAGTAGATGTGATAACTGGGTCTGACGCTAAGGTGAGCTTTGAACTCAAGAAGGCCGCGGTGGCTGGTGATCAGGTAAATATTGCCATGGTAGTAACATATGATGACTTTGATGCTGATAAATATGATCACTTTGAAGCAAGGATGATGATAATGGACGATGACGAGAATATCACCAGTAGCTTTTCAGGCAGCATGGCATTGGGAGATGGAATTGCACTTACGGATAAGCAGACAATGACGGATGTTTTGTATAAACTGAATAGGAAAAATGCATATAATGTGGGAGATATCATCACCATGGAGTGTGACAGTCTTATTCTGTTCGGCAGGGCAGATACAGAAGATGGTCAGACAAACTGTGAAGAAGAGCGGGTGTATGGTCCCTGGACCTTGCAGTTCAGGCTCCAGGAAGATTTGAATGGACGTAGCGTAGATGTATCAGGTATGGATGGCATCGGCAAATGCACAATAAATGCAAAATCAATAACTATGGACATTACAGAACCGGAGGTAGCTGACAGTGATTCATTGGAGACAGTTGTTCTTGAGATGACTGACAATAAAAAGCTGAAAAATGTAATATATGGAATTAGTGAGACAGGTGGTGATGAAGAAATACAGAGCGTGGAGATGGCCTTCACTAAGCCTATAGATATTTCACAGGTGAGAGCTGTGTGGATGGATGGGAAGAGATATAACGTCAATTAAAAATACCCCAGATGTCGGAGCAGATTTGCATCTGAAGCGATATCCGGGGTTTTATAGTCTATGAGATATTATGAGTCCTTGATCCTGAATTTGCCATTACTCTTCACGCCGGACGATGATACGTCTGTATCGGAGTGGTGTTCAGTGTGCTCGACATGTACAGGCTTGATAGGCACCTGCATATCCTTTTCCGTAGGAAGGGAGAATACAAATTCGCTTCCTTCACCTTCCTCGGATGTGAGGGTGATCTGTTCGCCATGAGCCTTGATGATCTCCTTGGTTATGGCCAGTCCCAGTCCGGTTCCGGTCTTGTCCTTGCCACGGCTTGGATCTGTCTTGTAGAATCTCTCAAATACCTTCTTCTGGGCATCCTTTGGAATTCCCACGCCTTCATCCTTGACACTTGTGAATATCTTGTTGTCCTTCTCAGTCACCTGAACCCTGATCTGCCGACCCTCAGGTGTAAACTTTATAGCGTTGTCCACCAGATTGTAGATGACCTGCTGTATCTTGGTCCTGTCGGCGTATACAATGGTGTTGTCAGTGAGGAATACGCTGTCCAGGAAAATACCCCTGTCCTTGCACCTTTTCTCAAATGTGTTGATCGTCGGTGTTATGATATCCCTTATATCAAAGTTTGATTTGTCGAGCTGCAGGTCAAATGAATCGAAGTTGTTCAGCTCCAGAAGTCCCTGGGTCAGCTTGGTAAGTCTTTGTGCTTCATTCAACACTATGCCTAGGTACTTCTCATGTTTTTCCAGTGGGATGGTGCCATCCAGCATAGCCTCTATATAACCCTTGATGGAGGTGAGAGGCGATCTGAAATCATGGGAGATATTCGATATGAATGACTTCCTGTATTCATTTGAACGGCTCAGCTCGTCCGCCATCTCCTCCATATATCTCGCAAGCTCGCCAAATTCGTTCTTCACCGTCACGTTGACTCTGGCGTTGAAGTTACCCTGGGCGTATGACTTGGATGTCTTGATGATCTCACGTATAGGCTTGAGCAGACTGTTCGACATGAGCATCAGTGCGATCATGGCGATCAGCATGAGGATCAGGAATGGCACAAATGTTGTGGAAAGCATCCGGCTTTTGATATTCTGCTTGAATGTCATAGGTGATGTCAGGATGATCGTTCCCATGTAATTGTTCCATGAGTAGAGTGGCTGCCCGATAACCAGGGTATCCTCCTGGAAGTATCCGCCAAAGGTATCTTCGTAGCAGAAGAATGTCAGAAGATCCTCGGATTTTACATAGCTTTTCAGAGTGTCAGTGCCATTTACGGTGTGAGATGCGCTGCTCTTGGTGCTGCTGTCAGAAGAGGACTGGGAACTGCCAGATCTGAACACGATGTTGCTCTTGTCATCGGTAAGCCAGATTCCCATATTCAGGGTATCAGCCGCACGCTGAAGTTCACTGTATAGCTGCATACTGTCTATAGTGCCGTTGCTGTAATCGGTCATGGGGCCGTCGGCAAGCATTGTAATTTCATTCTTCATGGTGGATTTGCGTTCTGAGAGTACAGAATTCTGTGCCGTTGATATACTGTATACCATGAGCAGTGTAAATATCATCACAACCAGAACTACGAATCCAACCACTATCTTGTCAAATGCTGTTTTCTTCATTATGATCTCCATTCAAACTTGTAGCCTATGCCCCATACAGTGGCAATGCTCCAGTTATGATTGTTGTTCAGCTTCTCGCGAAGTCTCTTGATATGTACATCCACGGTCCTCGTGTCGCCCACATACTCGTATCCCCACAGCTTGTCCAGAAGCTGCTCCCTGGTGAACACCTGATTAGGCCTGCTGGCGAGGAAGTAGAGGATCTCCAGTTCCTTTGGCGGCATCTCAAGATTGTGCCCCTCAAAGGTTACAGTGTAGTTGGAGATATTTACGACCAGCCCGTCATACTCCACAAATGTACCTACATGGTCTGCACTTGTGACATCGTAAGCTGCGCTCTGTGGCTGCTTCTGCGCACTCTCAGTCATGGCTGACCTCCTGAGAAGGGCGCCGACCCTAGCCACCAGCTCATTTGAGTCAAATGGCTTGACTATATAATCATCGGCACCGATCTTCAGTCCCAGCACCTTGTCAAATACCTCACCCTTGGCAGAGAGCATGATGATAGGTGTATTCGATGTCTTTCTTATCTCTGTACACACCTGATAGCCGTCCATTCCCGGAAGCATGACATCCAGGAGAACCAGATCAGGTGAATATTCTTCAAATAACTGTAGAGCTTCCGTTCCGCTTGCGGCTATCTCGGTCTCATAACACTCTTTGTTGAGGTAGAGTGATATAAGCTCTGCGATGTTCTCGTCGTCGTCAACGATGAGAATATTATTTTTGCTCATATATATAAACCTCCTGATGATAAAGTATGCGCATTGAAGACGCTTCACGCAGCGTATGCATGGTTTGCAGGGAATTTCCCTCTTGCGTGAGACGGCCTTGCAAATTAATTCAAATTCTATAATTCTACTATTGTGACGCCCGCATCGCCCTCTCCGAACTCTCCGAGACGGAAGGATTTGACATGTGGCTGTGATTTCAGAAATTGATGTATCCCTTTTCGGAGGGCTCCGGTGCCCTTGCCGTGGATGATGGTAACTCTGTGCAGGTGCGCCATAAGGGCATCATCAAGGAATCTGTCCACAAGGGATGTGGCTTCGTCGACTGTCATACCGAGTACATTTATCTCAGGTTTGATATTCATCATCCTGTTCATACTCTTGCCGCCTGTGACTGTGGCCTTCTGCGGTTTCTTCTTCTCATGCTCAACCAGCAGAAGATCAGTAGGTGGAAGAGCTGCGCTGATTATACCCATCTGGACCTTCAGCTTGCCCTTGGAATCTGCCAGTGCAGTGATGGTTCCCTCAGAATCCATGCTGATAACGTGTACCGTATCGCCAACCTTGAAGTCGGATGCCTTGTGGTCTGACTTTACAGTCTTGCGCTTCTCCTCGTTCATCCTGCCGAGGTCGTTGATCTTCGCGCGGAGCTTCTGCCTCTCGGCCTCCATCGCCTTGGCGTCGGCCTTTGCCGGGTTGGTGGTCCATTTGTTGTATTTCCTTATGGCGGCATCGGCCTCAGCCTTCGCCTCCTCTATGATCTCGGATGCCTCCTGGCGTGCCTTTGCCAGAATTTCGGCCTTCTTGTCGGAAAGCTCAGAATCCTTCATCTGTGCGCGTTCCTGAAGCTGTCTTGCATCCTCCTTGAGTCTTGCTATATCAGCCTTGTCCTGCTCGATCTCACGTTTGCTTCTCTCAAGATCCGCGATCAGGGTCTCAAAGTCAACTGTATCGCTGTCGATATTGGCCTTGGCGCTCTCGATGATGCTCTCATCGATTCCAAGCTTCTTCGCTATGGCAAAAGCATTTGACTTTCCAGGAATACCGATCATCAGCTTGTATGTTGGCTGGAGTGTTGCCACGTCGAATTCGCAGCTTGCATTCTCGACACCCGGTGTGCTCATGGCAAACGTCTTGAGCTCACTGTAGTGTGTGGTCGCCATACATCTGACACCCATGTTGTTCAGGTGTGACAGGATGGCGATGGCAAGTGCTGCACCCTCTATAGGGTCCGTACCGCCGCCCAGCTCGTCGAAGAGGACCAGACTGCCCGGAGTTACGTGATCCAGTATGTACACGATGTTGCTCATATGGGATGAGAATGTGGACAGGTTCTGCTCGATACTCTGCTCATCTCCGATATCGGCAAACACATCGTCAAATACATTCAGCCTTGAACCATCAAGTGCCGGAATGTGAAGTCCGGACTGTCCCATGAGAGAGAAGAGTCCCAAAGTCTTGAGTGATACTGTCTTACCACCTGTGTTAGGACCGGTCACGATGAGGAGGTTGTAGTCCTCACCAAGCTTTATGTCCACAGGTACGACGGTGTGCTTCTCCAGCAGCGGATGTCTTCCCTGCTTTATATCGACGATTCCATCGGTGTTGAATATCGGTTCGGTTCCCTTGTAGCTTCTTGCAAATGATGCCCTTGCGAATATAAAGTCCAGTTCTGCCAGAGTGTCAAAATCGTATTTTATGTATTCAATCTCTGCTGCGGTCTGCGCTGACAGAGATTCAAGTATCTTCTCAATCTCGGCAAGCTCCTGATTGTCCAGCTCCTTCAGCTCGTTGTTCAGGTTCACGATGGCCATAGGCTCGATGAACACTGTTGCTCCGGTCGATGATTGGTCGTGTATCATACCGGGAAAATGGTTCTTGTACTCGGCTTTGACAGGAATACAGTATCTGCCGTTTCTCATGGTTACCAGGTTATCCTGGAACATGGTCTGTTTGCTGGTATCGCTGACAAGCTTTGCAAGCTGGTTGTGCAGCTTTTCATTTGTCAGGCGCTTGTTCCTTCGCACGGCCTTGAGCCCTGATGAAGCGTCATCGGCAAATTCGTTCTCGGAAATTATGCATCTGTGGATCTCTCTGGACAGATGCTCCAGAGGCATGAGCTCCAGAAATCTCGTGCGCAGGCTGTCAGGACATGTGGTGCCATCCGGGTTCATGCTCAGCCCAAGCATCTTGCTGGAAGCTTTCTCCTCCTCGATCTGCTCCTGACTGCGCCTTCTCGTATCTGTCATGCTTGTGCCCTCGTTCTCGCCGTATCTCTTGGCGGTGGCTGCTAGGTCCAGCATGCTTGCCACATCAAGCAGTTCTGCGGTTGTGAGGATTCCCTCAACCTCAAGTCTCTTTAGAGATGCCCCGATATCTTTAAGTCCTGCAAATGACAGGTTGCCCTGGGTGTTCAGACGGCGGAGAGCATCCCTTGTCTCCTGCTGGAGCGTCTCGATCATGGCGAGGTCCTTGCGGGGCTTTATACGCTGGCATTTCCTCTTCGCCATGGGTGATGAGGCAAATGTGGTCAGCATCTCAACTATCTTGTTGTATTCTATAACTCTTAATGTTCTCAGATTCATTTTCGGTGTTCCTTATTTTATATTCTAAATCCTATAGTGTTATATATAGAGTTTGTATCTTGATTATATGTGGATCTGATGAGCCAGCATGCACAGCATTCCTGAGAGTATTTTATTCTTAAATATCAGAATTTGCTGTTATAGGTGCTACAAAAGCATAATTAAATATACATAAAGGTTCTAATTATACACATACATAATTGATTATACCCCTTATAATTATAGAGCGTCAACATATTGCAGGTGTAGAAATACGCACATTTTCCCTTATTAATCAGCGCTGGTGGTTGCGGGAGGACTACAAAGCTGATATTATAAATTACAATACGGTTAATGGGTGATGGATACGGTTTGGAATTTGACGGCCAGCCCCGTCTGATTGGGCGGAATACAATACATTTATAAGAGGAGAAAAGGCGAATGAAAGAGTTGTTACAGTTTCTATTGGGGATAGTTTTGATGATAGCAGGCGGAGTGATGTTCCTGAAAAATGTAGTCGTATCTGACTGGGGACTTCTCAGTTCCTTGTTCCGCATAGGCGGCGGAGTGAATGTTAGTGGAATATTTATAATTCTGTTGGTTATCGCATTTATCGCACTTCTGGTAAAACCAAACATGGGAACAGGGCTTGTGTTCACAGGACTTTGTATAGCATTCTTTGTATGCATCATAATCTCACTGAATGTGTCACTGAGATATATGTCAGGACTTGAGCTCACACTTATTCTTGGAACACTTTGCGTTGGAATCGCATTTGTCATCAAGGGGCTGTTTGGAGTGAGAAAGCTTGACAAGGAAGAGGCACGGAAGAATGGGAAGGCAGCTTCAGACAAGCTTCATGAGTATGATAAGATGTGATGTGCGGAAATATAGTAATATAGGCGGTTGTGGAAATGTTCAGTAAATACTGGATTTTCACAACCGCCTATTGTATTCTTATATATGATTAAAATTAAAGCATACAATAATAATTAAACATAGAAAGAGGAAAAGAAAAATGGTATTTATAACAGATTTCAACGAAGGCGACATGATATCGAATGTCTATCTCTGCAAGAACAAGCAGACAGGAACTACAAAATCAGGAAAGACATATTACAACTTGGAGCTTGTGGATAAGACAGGAAGCATAGCCGGAAAAGTCTGGGAGCTGACAAATGCTATAGGGCACTTTGAGGCAAAGAATTTCATCAAGGTTGATGGTCAGGTGACATCGTTCAACAATGAACTTCAGCTCAACATCAAGAAGATCAGGATTGCAGACGAGGGAGAGTACGTTGAGGCTGATTATATGCCATGCACCAAGAAAGATATAGAGCAGATGTACAAGGACCTGATGGCACTCGTAGAGTCGCTTGATAAGGACTATTACAAAGTGCTCCTGAAGAAATTCTTCGCCGAGGATCCTGCATTTGTCAAGGAATTCAAGAACCATTCAGCGGCCAAGTCAATACATCATGGATACATAGGAGGCTTACTTGAGCACTCGCTGGCAGTTGCCAAGATGTGTGACTACTACACCACATATTATCCGGTGCTCAACAGAGATCTGCTGATCACAGCGGCGTTACTTCACGATATTGGCAAGGTCTATGAGATCTCCAAGTTCCCTGAGAACGACTACACAGACGCAGGTCAGCTTCTGGGACACATCGTCATGGGAACGATGATGATCCGCGACAAGATAAATACTATAGATAACTTTCCTGCCAAGGCGGCAAATGAGCTAGAGCACTGCATACTGGCCCACCACGGAGAGCTTGAGTACGGCTCACCAAAGAAGCCGGCACTCATCGAGGCACTGGCACTGTCCATGGCGGACAACACAGACGCCAAGATCCAGACATTTATCCAGGAGCTGGATGCGGCAAAGGACAACAATGGCTGGCTGGGCTTCAACAGAGCGCTCCAGTCGAATATAAGGAAGACGTCGGATAATTAATAACGGCAATAGGAAGAGAGATAGTGTATGTCAAATATTAGGAACAATAGAAGCCCTAAGAACAACAGACGAGTAAATGGTGTGCAGAGAAAAAATACTGGGGAGGCAGTGAATAATGCCAGTTCAGTTGTTAGAACATCCGGAACAGATGAATCGAAAGTTGGCTCGTGCGTAAAAACATCGATCCGGAATATGGCGAATGTTGATAAGGTCACACTTGTCAAAAATGAGAACTACCAGGTACTCGTCGAGGACATAGGCAATGACGGAGAGGGCATAGGACACGTTCAGGGCATGACTGTATTTGTCAAGGATGCCGTGGTGGGCGATCTGGCGGAGGTGAAGATCGTCAAGGTGAAGAAGAACATAGCCTACGGAAGACTGATGAAGCTCATCACACCATCTCCATACCGCGTGGAGCCGGTGTGCGACAAGGCGAAGAGGTGCGGCGGATGCACCATGCAGCAGGTTTCCTATGGGCAGCAGCTCGAATACAAGTGGAACAAGGTGAAGAACTGTCTGCAGAGGATCGGCAAGATGGAGAACGTGGAAGCCATCATGGAAAAGCCAGCCTACGGCATGGACGATCCATTCCACTACAGGAATAAGGCCCAATTCCCTGTCGGCAGAGACAAGAACGGCAATGTTGTCATCGGATTCTACGCTGGAAGAAGCCACGACATCATAGACACAGAGAGCTGCGCCATCGGTGCGCTCGTGAATGACAAAATAGTTGCTATCGTCAGAAGCTTCATTGAGGACAATCACATATCGACATACGATGAGGAGACTGGAAGAGGTCTGGTCAGACATATCCTTATCAGAGTCGGATTTACCACCAAAGAGATCATGGTGTGTCTTGTGACAAATGGCAACAAGCTTCCGCACAGCGAGGCTTTGATAGATGAACTGGTTAAGATAGAAGGAATGACATCCATTTGCCTGAACGTCAACAGGGAGAATACAAATCGTATACTCGGCGATAAGTGCATAACCCTCTGGGGACAGTCGTACATCACGGACTATATCGGCGACATCAAATATCAGATATCCCCATTGTCCTTCTATCAGGTAAATCCTGTCCAGACAAATGTTCTGTACAACAAGGCTTTGGAGTATGCGGACCTGTCAGGCGATGAGACCGTGTGGGACATGTACTGCGGAATAGGAACCATATCCTTGTTCCTCGCACAGAAGGCAAAGAAGGTATACGGAGTGGAGATCGTTCCACAGGCTATAGATGACGCAAGACACAACGCCGAGATCAACGGGATCACAAATGCCGAGTTCTTCGTCGGCAAGGCAGAGGAAGTCGTTCCCGACATATATAAGAAGGGCGGCGATGGCTCCCACGCAGACGTCGTGGTCGTAGACCCACCGCGAAAGGGCTGCGATCAGGTTCTTCTGGACACTCTGGTCCACATGGCGCCGAAGCGTATCGTCTACGTGAGCTGCGACCCGGCAACTCTGGCAAGAGATGTGAAGATACTTCAGGAGAAGGGGTATGAGGCGAAGAAGGTGGCGGTTGTTGATCAGTTTTGTCATAGTGGGCATGTGGAGACGGTATGCTTACTCTCGCAAAAATCCCCAGTTTAAGCGTGGTTGCGGGCTTTTATGCCAAATATGAACCTGTGTTTTTAACAGGAAAATATGAGAATTTAGAGTGATTTTAATAGGGGTGTTAAAAATTCCGCGCAAATAGCTTTGTGCGCCGAGATTTTATCGGACTAGAGCTGTGCGCGGATTATATGAAAAATGTCAGAAGGGAAGGTGAATCAGTTGGCGAAAGAAAAAAACGATGATATTAAAAATATTGAGATTGATACAGGATCAGGTAGCATGGCATATAATCGCTTTGAATTTCAGCTAAGTGAAACGCTTCATATGGCTATCGAATTATATGATAGCTTAGACTACTTATTAATTCTCGATTATTATGATGATATTACACTTTTTGATAATGAGGTAGATCCTCAATTTGTAAGTTACTATCAGGTAAAATCGAACGAAGAGAAAGTTACTATTAATACTGCTATAAAAGAAGATTGGTTGGCAAAGTTGTATGCACAATTATCTCGAAGTGAATGGACCATTGGAGAACTTGGGTTAATTACTAATTGTCCTTTAAAAGCAACCGTTACTGTGCAAGATGAAAATGGAAAACAAAAAAGAACTACGTATACATACAAATCAGAAAAAACTTCTTTTCAAAAATTTAATGAAGAAACGGTAAATTTGATTCGTGCGGATATTGCTAAGAAATTCGAAATAGATCCAGATGAAGTGGATTTATCGAAATTTGTGCATATGAGAACAACACTTTCACTAGCAAGTCATAGAGAACTTGTTGAACAGCAGATGAGTAGTTTTTTATATAATAAACACCCTAAAATAAGTGTTGAAACTGTAAAGACGGTTTATAATTCTATGATTGATATTTTAACAAAAAGACAGCAGTATGAAGAACTTCCGGCAAATGCAAAATACAGCTTGGTGCGTCAAAAAAAGGGGTTGTCAAAAAATGATTTTTCTAGAATTATTGATGTGGCAATTGTAATTTCAATTCCTACATTTGCAGAGATTGAAAGGTTTGTTGATTTTAAAGAAGATAAATATAAAGCAACATATGAATATACAAGACTTATGACAGATTCACAGGGACGATCGGAAACGTTTACTAAATTGTTTAGAAGAGTGAAAAAAGAAGTTGAAGATATAATAATTGATAACAGTCTTACGCTACTAGATAATTTAAAAAACTTATGTGATAAGATATATAGTGAAGATAAGACCTTACAGTTGTTATATAACGAAACATATGTGTGTGTGTTGGCTACATGTATTTTGATAAATGAAGCAAGGAAGGAGTGATGCAGGTATGTATTTTGAACAAATAATTATTGCGGATATCAATAAAAAAACTGCAAGACTTCAGCGTTTTAATCAAGGTCTAAATGTGATAACAAGTGAAGAAAATCACGTTGGAAAATCATCGTTATTAAAGTCCTTATATTATACATTGGGGGCAGAAGTTATTTACGACAACGTATGGGATAAAAATACAAAGGTCTACATAGTTGACTTCATTTTTAATGATAAAAAATACAGAATAGCAAGATATATAAAAAAATTCGCAGTATTTGAAGAAAATGAATTGATCCTTATAACTGATAGTGTATCAAAGGATTTGGCAAAGACATTAGAAGAAATTTTTTCTTTTGGGATTTATTTATCAAATAAGAAGAAAAAAGTGGAATTAGCACCACCAGTGTTTTCGTTTATGCCATATTATATTGATCAGGATCGTGGCTGGAATGGGTTGTATGACAGCTTTGGAAGTTTGGATCAGTATGATAAAAAGTCAAGAATAAAATCATTATATTACCATTTAGGAATATATACTAAACATACTATTTCTCTGATGGCAGATAGAGATAGACTTAAAGATGAAATAGAACTATTAAAAAAACAGGAAGAAAAAATCAGGATAACAATTGAATCGATATCAGCAGAGATCCAGAATTTAATACCCGCAGAATCGGTTGAAGAGTTGGAAAAAAATTTACAAATTCCAAAAGAAAAAATAGCAAACCTTGTAGATGAAGCAGGTGGTGTTAGAAATAAAATTCAGGAACTGGAAACTGTTCTTGAACAGCATAAACATCAAATGATGATAATAGAAGAATATCATCATCTGAAAAATAATATTTCGCGGCAAGACAAGAAGAAAAGTATTAATTCCTGTCCAAGATGTGGATATACCTTTGATGATGAGCTATATGATATAGTGCGTTCGAATTACAATATACAGAATGAAGACTATATGAAGCAGCAGATTCAGTTGATCATTGAATCAATTACAGCAGAGTTGAATGGATTTAAAGAAAGATATGTAGCCTTAATGGAGGAATTAGCAGTTCAAGAACGTGCGTATGATGATTCACAGGATGCATATAGTGTTTATGTTCGGCAGAGAGGATTAAATGATTCCTTGCAACATTTTACAAGCCAATTAGGGGAAAATGCCATACAGCAGAGCCGTAAAGAAGATGAAATTAAAGAAATAGGCAAACAACTCAGAAAGCTGCCCAATAAAAAAGAAACTGAAGAGACATATATAAAATATGTTAGGGAAAATATTATTAAGCTAGGTGCGTGGAATGTAGCCTATGAGGATAGTATAAAATTATTATCGCCTATAAAGGCACAAGGAACACTTGAAAATAAAATTATTCTGGCACAGTTTATAGGGCTATTTCAGACTATGGAGGCGATAAAAGTAAAATCTGTCAGGTTTCCTTTTATTGTTGATTCACCACGAGCAAAAGAAGCGAGCCATGCAAGTAGTAATGAGATAATAAAAATGATTTGTGAACTTGATATGTTACCGCAAATTATTCTTGCGACTATGGATTATGAGGATTTTGATTCAACTGTAACAAGACGAGCATTTGTTACAAAATTAGATGATAAGCAGCATTTATTGAATGAAGCAACTTATAACGATAATTGCAAAGAAATAGAAGATATATTTGATTTGCTGAAAAATTGCTAAAATACTTGAAAATAAGATTTATAAGAGCTAACATTCAGTAGCTTCGGAAGGAGATTTATGTTTAATAAATTTATTACATCGGCAGGAGATTTGGTTACAACGCATGAACAGACAAGGGCTGGGTTCTTAAGTATAGCATTGGAAAAGAATAAAGTAGGAGATCCATATGTGAAGAATGCACTGGCATTTAAGGCAATGGTAGCAAATACAAAAGGGCCGGATGAATTCCTGGATATGCCAGAAATTAGACCTTTTGTACTGACGGCATCGGGGTTATCAGAAAAGTCAATGAAATATTTGGATGAGGGAGATCAGACTGCGGCGATTAAAGAGCTAATAGAAAATTTTCTTAAACCGTCGGGCTCAGATTACATTGATGAAACTATATACAGATATCTTCTCATCAAAGGGGATGCCGTTGGAGGAACCATGCGTAATCGAATAGGAGCTTTAGGAGAGGAGCGCTTGATTCGTGCTATACTTTCAAATATGAATGTTCAGGGAATTGAATACGACTGGATGGCAAATATTCAGGGATCATTTCCATGGGCGCATAAAAGTTGCAATGATACAGAGATTGAGAAAAATATGAAAGCGTTACATTGGAAAAATTCTAAAGGGGATAGAGTACTAGGATTTAACTTGAATGTACCAACTGTAAAAAAGAATGTAGATATTTGCTTGTTTGAATGCAATATGGCGGAATACGATAAAGGAAAAATCGTAAAGAAGCCAGAAAAAGCATTAATGCTCGGAGAGTTAAAAGGGGGAATTGATCCTGCCGGCGCAGATGAACATTGGAAAACTGCAAACACAGCATTAGAAAGAATTAGAACAAGTTTTGAGGCAATTCAATTGCCTATACAAACATCTTTTGTTGGAGCAGCTATTGAGGTTGCGATGTCAGAAGAAATATATGAGCAATTAAAAAATAAAACCTTAAGTAATGCAGCAAATTTAACAAACATAAATCAGTTAACAGAGTATTGTAACTGGTTGTTAAATTTATAATGGAGACAAAAATGGAACAGTTAAGTTTTTTTGAGGAGCCGATAGAGCCATTTTTAGTAGAGAACTTTTCAGCTGGAAATTTATGTGAAGAGAGTGAAAGAAAGAAACTGGAAGAAGAATATTCCAGATTTCTTGATGTTACAGAAAAGTTTAATAGGCAAAGTGTCAGTTATCAATTGAGCAAAAGCGATGTTCTGCATAGCTGGCTAAAATATAAAGAGGGATTTTCGGCAAACTTAGTTAATTTATTATTGGATGAAATGGGAGCTCAAGCCGGAGATTTGGTTATGGATCCTTTCTTCGGTTCTGGAACAACAGGCCTAGTATGTCAGATGAGAGGTATAAATAGCATAGGTTATGATATAATGCCTATATCCTCAGTAGTAGTAAAAGCCAAAAGTGATGTACAACGATATGATATAGAAGAAATAAAACAATTAGTGAGAGAAGTATCGGAATTGGAAGTTCCTTCTTCATACAATAAAAAAACGCCATATATCACTATTACGCAGGATGCTTATCCGGAAGAGACAGAAAAATTTCTTTCGTACATAAAAGAATGGAATTTAAGTAATTCATTTTCGGAGCAGGCAAAAAATGTTTTAGAGTTGTGTATTATTAATTCACTTGAAAGATGTAGTTATACTACAAAATCTGGACAGTACTTAAGTTGGGATTGCAGATCAAAAAAAGTAATAAATGCAAATAAAAAAAGAGCAGAAAAAGGCCAAAAACTTTTACCGGAGAAACATGTACGTGAGCATATTGAAAATATTAAGGATACAATAGTAGCGGAATTAGAACACGTTTTAGATGATATAAAAACAGTTCAAACATCATCAATTTTAAGCGATGCGAAGATTTATTTTAAGCAGGAAAGTGTTTTGTATGAAATTCCTAAGTTACCTGATGAAATATTAAAAGGTGTAATTACATCGCCCCCATATTGTAATCGTTATGATTATACTAGAACATATGCGTTAGAACTTGTTTATTTAGGATTGGGGGATAAAGAAGTAAAGAAAATGAGGCAAGATCTATTGTCTTGCACAGTTGAGAGCAAGTCTAAAATGGATGAGATGAAAGATTTTTATAAATCTATTGCTCAAGAAGATAGATTTAATTATATCAAAGATAAAATAGACAATAATGCCGTACTCAAAGAAGTTCTTGTCGCCTTAAACAAAAGAAAAGAAAATGGAGATTTAAATAATACAGGTGTTATACGCATGGTTGAAGGCTATTTTACTGAACTAGGTTTTATTTATGCTGAGTTATATCGGTTATGTAGAAAAGGTGCAATGGTAGCATTTGTAAATGATAATGTAAGATATGGTGGAGAAGTTATACCTGTAGATTTTATGAGTTCATCTATGGCGAAAGATTTCGGTTTTAAGATTAAAAAGATATACACGTTGAAGCAACAAAAAGGAAATAGCAGTCAGCAAATGGCAAAATTTGGTAAAGTTGCATTAAGAAAAGGAATTACTGTGTGGATCAAAGAGTAACGGAATTATAAATTAGATTGTCACTTTATAGGAGGTGTGGCATCATGAGTAATAAGTTAATAAAACAAAAGGAACGTCACACCAGTGAACATTATGTTCCACAAGTATATATGAAGCAGTGGTCCGTGAAACAGAGCATGCTGCAAGTAGATTACATCTCATCGAAGCCAATTGTTTATGGGATGAATGGATTTAAACAAATTCAACCATTTGAGATACAGCACATTAACTGTATTGATAATTTGTATGAGGTCCAGGATTACGACGATGAGTTATATAGAACAACAGAAGATGCATTTGGAGAGCATGAAAGTAACCTTGGAATTATTCTGCCAAGGATAGAAAAGGCAGGATTTAAACTGGATGAAGTCGGTGGAATAAAAAGAAAAGAGCATAACATGTTATGCAATATGGTTGCGGTCATGCTCACAAGGCACCCATTGATGTTACCGATGACAAAGCAAACTACCAGGGATATGAAATTTGAACGGACCGGAGATGCTACGCTGGGGGATTTAATGCTTAATGCTGGGGCAAAGATGCATTACACAGATGAGGATTCTAAATTAGCATTGGATTATATTCTTAATGCGTTTGCAGTACATCCAAAAAGCGGAGTGACAAATTTGATCCGGGAGCGAATAAAGGAACAGCAGTGTTACCTCCTTCTTAGTGAAAAGGAATTTTTCTTTTCGAATATGCCGGTATATTTCAATGCTATGTTGACAGAGTTTTATATGCCAGTTAGTCCTAAATACGCAGTCTATTTTTCAAAGGAAGCGATGGAAGAGTTGCATCCTGGGCATATTAATAAGGTTGATGCAACTGCCTGGAATATGAAGCTTAGGACCGCGCTGGGAGCCAAATTTTTATATTCATCGCATAGCGAATATCTAACAAATTTTGCTTCACTATTTTAGCATTGTAATTATATTTTGAAATTGACAATAGAACAAATGTTCGATATAATAACTCTAGGTTCGCTACCTAGGGTTTTTATATTTTGTTAAACAGGCCATACAATATTAATCCCAGTATTGGAGGTGTGATTGACATGGAACTGGAGGAATCCATCAAGGATAACTTTGATGAGTCACTTCGTGTATATATTCAGTCTGAAGAATACACCAGATTGAAGCAGCAGGAGAGTAGGCTGTTATCATATTTGCAGGCAGGGTTAAGTGATATACAGAAGCAGCAGCTTGGAGCATACTTGGACGCAGCTACGGAAGTACATAGCGCATTAGCGTCTGAGGCATACGTGCATGGCGTTGTGGAAGGTATTGCTCTACGAGAGAAGGTAACAGCAAAATAGGTTGTAAGGATGACCAGCTTTGATTTCCATTTGAGCTGGCCTTTTCTTTTATAGGAGGCATTTATGGCAGCAGGATATAAAGCCGGCGATAAGGCCTATATTGTAGAAAGTAATAGGATAGTCCGGGAGTGTACGGTGGTGCGCCCGGCTGGAAATTTGATTATTATAAGATTTGAAAATGGCGGTGGGATCAAGGTAAACAAGAACAGGCTGTTTGCCACAAAAGAAGCTGCAGAGGAGAGCATACCAAAGGCTAAGCCAAAGCCGGTGGTAGCACAGCAGCGAGGGTATCGTTCACCTTATGATTATGAATATTAATACTAAATGCCCGGTTACTAATTTGCAACCGGGCATTGTTTTATTCTTTGTTTGGATCAATCAGATTACATTGTATGAGGAATGAATAAAATACTACCTTATATACCTCATCTTCAGTACCATATTTTTCATAGAGCTCGATAATTTTATTAAGTAATTCATCTTTTGAAAGATATAAATCATTATCGTCGCAGGTAAAGAAGATCATTAAGGTCTTCATATAGTTAAGAGTCTCAATGCCTCCAGGATTTTTCTCATGAATATGTATAAGTAGTGGTAAGCAATTTTTTATGAATGATCCTGTTATTTCGTCACTATATTCAAATCCACGACCCAAGAATGCAAAGGCTGTAATCATGAATGCTTCAGAAAGTTGTTCTGGTATTTCAGTTTGGCGTTCCTCATTTTTTTGATACAATTCTATTAGATCATTAAAGTTTTTAATTAAAGGTCCTACATCTTCAGGATTTGTTTGTGCTTCGTGCAGAATCCCCTGGCAGAGCATGTCTGCTGTCTGATTAAGCAAGAGGTCATACGGTCCATAATTAGGGACAGACTTAACAGTCATCTGTCCGGACATAATAAGCTGCATTTTTCGTTGGTACATTTCAATGTCCTTTGAGAGCATCGGCATCATCATGATTAAACCATTACCAGGGTTTATAAGAGGATCAGCCTCATCATTATTGAGCCACTCGTATAAGTCTGAAATATAAGAACTCATCATGTCATATAATCTTTGACGTTCCTCATTGTCATTTGTAATACAAAATGCTTGAAATATTCCTTGTAAAAAATAAGGATTTAGGACTAATAGGAATGTACCAAATGAGAAAAAGGCTTTCATATCTTCGAGATAGTAGGTTGTAAGGATGTAATTAAAATCTCGAAAGAATGGGATCCAAAATTCTTCGTTTGATAAAACGCCATGAAGATCTTTTAGATGACGTAATACAAAATATTCAGCGAGTAAATCGGGTTCAATAACTGGAATCGAACCATTTACCGTTATTCCAAAGGTATCACATACTTCAGGAATAATTTTTTCCGGTGTATTTACGAGATCAGTTATGTTTGGAAGCGTGGTAGTATGCCCACCAAAGTTACCTATTATGGCATTGGTATACGCCATCTCTATCGAATGATATAATTGCTTATTTTCTGTGTTTGTAAACTTGAAAGCATTGTATATCCGATTATGAAGTATCCTTTTTTCAATATTATAAGCATAATCCAGCAGCCTATCAGTGTTGTGAATATCTTCAAGTTTGCCATTTATAAAGGCATCACATAGAAGCAATAAAAAAAGTGGGCGATGATAGCTATGGTCTATTTTATCCAGTTTTGTAAGGATCGCAGATATAATTTCGTCTGTAGATTTCTTTTCTGAAAGAGTCTTTGTAAAATATGATTTTGCGATTTGGCCCAATTCCTGTGGGGAAAGCGGTAACATTGGTAATTCATACTTTACATTTTCTGACTTATAAACAAAATTCTTGGAATTCTCATCTACAGAAATCAAGCTGTCAAACCAGGGTGCATTGAATTTGGCATCATTTGAAGTCGGAATACGTTGGCAAATGATGATTCGTATATCTGTAAGAATGTTTTTGTTAAATTGACGAGACATCCATTTAGCCAAAGGTGTGCTGTCAGGAGCATCGTTATCAACAATTAGAAGAATATTCTTCTCTTTGATAGGCACTTCAACAGTCAACTGCTCGTATGTAAATGGCACATTTCTGTCAAATGTTATGATATCCCATGCATCTTGATTGAGCGTAGCAGCAAAGCAATGAGCCAGTTTGCTTTTTCCAGAACCACCAGGCCCCGTTAAAGCAATCCACTTTATAGGCTCTGAATTGTCATGTTCAACGAATCGTTGAAGAATATGCATTTCTTTATTACGTCCATACAGGGTTGTCGTATTGCTGTTGTATCGGAATGGATGTGAAATATCTACCTTGCTTATAATCTCCGGATTTGGCTCCGGAGTAGTTTCTGTTAAAAGTGTAATTGTTGATTTTAATCCTTCAAATGACTTGAAGTATTCTTCATTAACCCCATTTATATAATCTGCACCATCTTTGTTTTCGAGTGCAGTAAAAGTGTAGTACAGGATATTTGCAAGAAAGTCGTCAAACCTAAAATGGGACTCATTTACAAGTCTCATTTTTTTATACTGAGGATCATATCCAATTACACTACCAGGCTCGATACTATCGTCATTTCTAATAATATCTACTATTGATAAAATAACTTGCTTTAAGCCCTCTTGTCGTAAGCAATCAGTTCTTGTATTTTCAGCATTTTCTAATAACTCTAACTTCGTATCTTCCAACTTTTGAATTTTATAGTGATTAAAAACTGAGTCTGGAAGGTTCTTTTTACATACTTTAAGGTTTCCAACTAGACCAGAATCTACACTGTCATATATGTTGAAAAGTTTATATGCAAGATCGAGATCAGCACATCTGATTTTGCAATAGGATAATATCTTAAAGACAGATCCAAAACATAATTTTTTCATGTCAGTCTCCCTATCTTTTTTTCTTTTTATTATATCATACGCTCCCTATCGGATAAATCAAAAAACGCTAAAAGTTCAGTAAAAATGCGGTGACAAAGAATCGACAAAGTCTGTACAAAGACCAGGAGCAATCTACCTGGAATAATAGACTTATCAAAAGAAAAGGAGGTACCGCAGATGGGTATTTGGAATCAGTCAGCAGATGACAACAATGGAGTAGAGGTTAACTACACAGGTAAGAATTTATACCATCTTACCTGCAACGATGGCTCATATGACGAGAAGATCGAGACAAAGAGCGATGGCACAACTCATCATTACAAGACCGAAAGCGACTGGGATGATCATTCACACGATGTTTATAACAGTTCTGGCGACAAAGTCTATAGTCGTCTGGAGGGTTACAACCATCCTTGGCAGACAAGAGATGATGATTAGGAGGAAATGACATGGCAGAGAAGGATTTAACGCTCGCGCCACTTAAAGTTTCTCCATACAAACATCAGCAGCAGGCGATTAAGTTCGCCTGCCGGATGTTTGGCATATCTGAGCAGAAAAGAAAGACAAGTGGTGTTGCGCTACTTATGCAAATGGGTACAGGTAAGAGTCTCACAGCAATCGGCATCGCAGGTACTTTGTACGAAAAGAAAAAGATTACAAAGATGTGTGTGGTGGCACCTTTATCAATTCTCTCCGTGTGGGAGGAGGAATTTGACAAGTTTGCAAATTTTCCATACACATTGCTCATTCTTAAGGGTACAGCTAAGAAGAAGCAGGAACTTCTGAAGAACTTTAGAGGAAAAGGCTTGCTGGTTGTAGTTGTAAATTATGAAACCGCTTGGCGCATGGAAAAAGACATTATTAAATGGGGACCGTCATTGGTCGTGGCAGATGAAGGACACAAAATGAAGGAAGCCAGAACTGCGCAATCAAAGGGAATGCATGCTATTGGGGCTAAAGCCGAGTATAAGTTGTTACTGACAGGTACACCTATTTCTAATAAAGAAATGGATATTTTTAGTCAGTATAAATTCTTAGAACCGGGAGTTTTTGGAACGAGTTTTTTTGTGTTTCGCAATAGATACTTTGATATGGGCGGCTATGGAGGACACGTTCCAATCTTCAAGGAATCCATGCGAGAAGACTACCTGGCCAGAATGCATTCAATTGCGTTCCGAGTAACCAAAGAAGAATGTCTTGATCTACCTTTGATTACTGAGGAAATACGAACCGTGGAGCTGGAACTGAAAGCACGCAAGATATATGACGAGCTGGAGAAACAGAGCTTCACAGAATTAGCTGAATCAGAGGTATCAGCAGTAAATGTTTTGACAAAGCTGCTTAGATTGTGCCAGGTGACTGGCGGACATCTTACTGATGACTATGGAGATACTTCTCCGGTCAGTACAGCAAAGCTCGATGCACTATCAGACATAATCGACAGTTCTATGGAGGAAGGCAGAAAAGTAGTAATTATGGCACGATTCACACCGGAGCTCAATGATATCCAAAATCTTCTGATCAAAAAGAAGATTGCACATTCGGTTATCTGTGGTGGAATCACCAATCGAGATGAACAGATCAAAAACTTCCAGGAGGATCCAAACTGCATGGTGTTCGTAGGACAGATTGCAGCAGCTGGCCTGGGAATTACTTTAACTGCATCATCACTCATGGTGTTTTACTCTTTGGATTACTCTATGGCCAATTATGAGCAGGCCAAGGCTAGGATCCATCGTGTTTCTCAGAAAGAAAACTGTCACTATATCTATCTCATCGCAAAAAATACGGTGGATATGAAGGTAATCGGAGCACTTCGTAACAAAGTCAACCTGGCCAAGACTCTGGTAGATGACTATCGCGCTGGCCGTAATCCATATAAAGAATAGGAGTGATCCCATGGAAAATAAACAGATTTTTGATTTAGCAGATAAACTTAAGGCTCTGAAAGATGAGAAGAAGGATTTGGATTCCAGAACCAAGGAAGTGAATGCTGAGATAGAGAAGACCGATCTCACACTTTCTGATGCAATGGCTGAATCCGAGGTGGAGAAATTTACTCGTAATGGTAGCACATTTTACCTCAACACAAGATTATACGCTTCTCCGATTGCTGGAAAGAAAGAGGAGCTGTTTGCAGCATTGAAGGAAAACGGATATGGATCCATTGTAACCGAGACAGTAAATGTAAATACACTGGCCAGCTTTGTGAAAGAACAGATGGCCGAGAACAACGATGAAATCCCAGCCTGGCTTACAGAGAAGATCTCGACTTATGAGAAAGTATCTGTTGGCGTCCGAAAGGGATAATATAGATCACATTTTTAAAGAAACATAGCTTCAAAGAACAGTAAACTATCAATTTTTGAATACATGGAGGAAACAATTATGTCAGAGAAAAAAAACGCTATTGTAGCAGAAACAAAGCAGCTTCCTTACGCTGTACTCGCAAACTTAGATACCCTGAAGGAGCTTTTGACAGAAGATTGTCAGGGCTTGGAATTTACCTTTGATCGTTTTAAGATCCCGTCTGGTGGATCTACTGCATTTGAGGTTCCTGGAGAGGATGATTCAGACACACAGATGGTGAAGGAGGTAGAAGGAGTTATTCTTTTGCAGCATCCTGCATACGCATACTATCTGGAGAAGTACACAGGTGGTAATAATCCACCTGATTGTGGAAGTTTCGATGGTGTACAGGGTGTTGGAAATCCTGGTGGTGCTTGTGCAGAGTGTCCTTATAATCAGTTCGGTTCTGGTGAAGGCCAGAGCAAGGCATGCAAGAACCGTCGCATGATCTACATTCTTCAGGAAGGTGAGCTGCTTCCTATGGTTCTGTCATTGCCCACTGGATCACTTAAGGAATTTACAAAATACTTGAAGCGTCAGCTTTCTAAGGGACGCCGCCTGAATCAGGTGGTCACAAAGATTTCTCTTAAGAAGGCAACCAGCAATTCCGGTATTGCATTTTCACAGGCTGTATTTTCTTTTGTAAGAGCATTAGAGCCGGAGGAGAAAACAGCGATGTCTGCAATGACTGATCTGGTGAAAGAGTACAGTTCAAACCTTACAACTGCAGCACTTGTTGATGTGGTAGAGGATGAGACAGCTCCATTTGTTGATCCGGACACTGGTGAGATCATTGAGCCTTTGGCGTAGTTAGCAGTTAGTTTCAAGTCGGCCTGGGAGGTTAGTTCCCTTCCAGGTTTTTTAGAGGAGGACATCATGAACACAGATTATAAGGGTGTAACAAATATAGATGAATTACGTGATTATATTAATTTTGCGCCGATAAGTGGTGATAAAAGAGTGATTGCATTCGACTTTGAGACAAGTCCAGATGAGAAATATCGTACAGTTCCATATGCGGCGCTTGATTCTGCGAAAGCTCATATTGTTGGTTGCTCGTTTTCTGTTGGTCCGGGATCGGGAGTATATGTTCCAATTGCGCATCGGATTGGTGTAAATATGGACACTACCGTATTCTTTGATTTTCTTAGAGAATTCCTTCTGAGTGGTTCCATCGTTAAGATTGCGCATAACATTTCGTTTGAATCAGCAATGGCATACCATCAGGGGATTGTTATCCAGGCACCTACATACGATACGATTGTTGCGTCGCAGCTGACGCTTAAGAGCCATACAAGTTATCGTGCATTGTGGGATTCCGGATTAAAGACACTGGCACCAAAGCTCTGCGGAGAGGAGTTGCCAACATTTAGTGACGTAACAAAGGGTAGACATTTTGATGAACTGGATCCTCAGGATTATGAGACTGTTCGTTATGGAGCAGCGGATTCTGATTTTGCATTCAGACTCTACAACATTTTTAATGATTGGTTTGACCGCTTCCTGCCAAGACACAGATGGCTGGTAGAGAACATGGAGTCGCAGACAGCAGTATATCTTGGAATCATGAAACACAATGGATTTCCTGTTGATCTGCCACTTATGCAGTCGAGAAAGATTGAGGCAGAATGCGCAAGGGAAGAAATCAAAGATAAGATTGTATTTATGATTGGAGATGTCAATATTGGTGAGAATGCATCCACTGGCGCATTTAAGAATTACCTTTATAAGACACTTAAATTGCCTGTGTTGAGGCAGACTGAAAAAGGTCTTCCGGCTCTGGACGATTCTACACTTATTCTCTTAAAAGAGTGGTGCGATGAACATATGCCGGAGATGTCAGAGCTGTTTGTACTGGTCCAGGATTATCGTAAGTGGGGAAAGATCACCAGTACCTATATTGACGGTTACCTGCAGCATATCAATGATGCGACTGGCAGGATTCATCCAGATTTTTATGCGCTGAGTACGGATACAGGAAGAATGAATTGCAAGAAGCCTAATGCCCAGAACATGCCGCGTAAGACAAATGATCCGATTGGAATTCGTAATTTTATTGCAGCTCCAGAAGGCAAGCTTATTATTTCATTGGACTTCTCACAGATAGAGCTCAGGGTTGGTGCGTTCTATTGTAGGGATCAGGTGATGATGGATACTTATCGCACAGGCGGTGATATTCATGCCGCTACGACATCTGTTATCTTTGGCTGTACATATGAAGAAGCTCAGGATAAGCATCGTGAGGGATACAAGGAACAGAGAACAATTGCGAAGAACTGCAATTTCGGAACATTCTACGGGCTCTTCCCTAAAGGCCTGCAACAAACGCTAAGATTCAAAGCGGGAGTGGATAAGAGCTTCGAGGAGTGTGCGGCGATTATCGATAATCTGAAAGCTGGATACAAAGGTTTTGTAAGCTGGCAGGAGGCGACAAAGGCGGAAGCTGCAAGAAAGGGATATTCGGAGACCTGGCTTGGTAGAAGACGTTACCTTCCGGACATTTACAGTGAGGATTGGGGAAAGAAGTCATTTGCAGAGAGATGTTCTCTTAATACTCCGATCCAGGGGACTGCAGCGGATATTTTGAAGTTAGCAATCTGTCGCATCCTTGCGGGATTACCAGAGCGTCCGTGGTTGGAACCCATCTTGCAGATCCATGATGAATTGACCTTTGTCATTCCAGAGGACAAGCTGGAGGATGCCATATCTTTTATCAAGGTATGTATGGAAGAGAAACCATTTCCAGAGTTTGATTTACCTCTCATTGCAGAAGCATCTGCAGGTAAGACGTTCGGAACAATGGAAGAATTGGAGGATTAGCTATGTATAAAGAGAATGGGCAGAACAGTGGCATAGATATTACTTCGATTAAGAAGGTTTATGTCATTTCAAAATATGCAGGTGATGTTGCAAAGAATGTAGTGGCAGCAGTAGGTTACTGCAAGCAGGTGATTGATGCAGGGTTTATGCCAATCGCATCGCACCTGTTATATCCGCAGATGCTGGATGACACGATCCCGGAGCAGCGTGCTCTGGGGACGGCATTCGGTATGGCGCTGTTATCTGGATGCGAGGAAGCATGGTGCTTTGGCAAGAATATATCAGCGGGAATGGCAGCAGAATTGTAAGAGTGTGAGAAACTGGGTATTCCGGTTAGATATTTTGAGGAGGAATAGTATGCAGATTTTAGCACAGGATATTATCAATAGTTTATATAATCCCAATGATATTGTGCACCTCCGCATCTTTGATGATAAAAAGAGTGGTACGTTTGCTGGTACCAAATTAGATGTAGAAGCAGGAAAGTTCTCAACGATTGAGGAGACACTTACAAAGCATAATCAGATGGGACGCGGTATTTTCTTTGTTGTAAATACCGGAGGACAGGACGACAAGTCTATCACAAGAATCAATGCACAGTTCGTCGAGAGCGATGAGTTGTCATTGGAAGAACAGCAGAAACAGGTGGAGGAATTCCCTCTGCCGCCTTCTATGATCATTAAAACCAGGAAGTCGCTTCATGTGTACTGGTTTGTAAAGGAAGCAAGTGTGGAGCTGTTTCGTACAATTCAGCATCAGCTGGTGAAGCAGTTTCAAGGGGATCCGATGTGTGTGAATGAGTCTCGTGTTATGAGGTTACCTGGATTTTATCACCAGAAGCAGGAGCCTGTTATGGTAGAGTGCATTTCCTTTCACCCGGAGAGACGCTATACACAGCAGCAGCTTATGGATGTGTTGCCGGAAGTGGAAACAGCTCCCCAGGAAAATATGCGTGGCGTACAGAAAGGCCTGAAAGTGGTGCAACTTGGATGCAAATTTATAAAGCACTGCGAGGAGAATGCAGCGTCGCTTTCTGAAGCTGACTGGTATGCAATGATCACGAATCTTGCACCATTCGCAGGTGGAGATGCTTTGATCCACGAATTGTCAAAGCCGTATCCGAACTATTCGGAAGCAGAAACGCAGAAGAAGATCAATCACTACATCAAGAGTGGAACCAAACCTATGACTTGCAAGGCAATCGCGGAGAAGGGGTTTAAGTGTCCGCTTTATGAGGCGGGGACGTGCTCATGCAAAGCTCCTGCAGCAATGGCCTATCAGCCACTTGAGTTAGATGGAATTAGGAAGATTCTGGGTGAGCTTACTGTAAAAAATTCTGTTGTAGAGGATATGCAGACAGCACGTTCCTTCATTGAGGAGTACCTCTTTAATGTGGATTCTATTACAGCTGAGTCCGTGATCAATTATGAATTGAAAGCACACTTTAATTTGAGACAGAATGACCTGAAACCGTTACTTGGATTACAGCGGGATCTGTATAAGAAGTTCACATCAAGTGCGGATACGAAGCGCTTTCAGATGGGAATGGACATCCCGGATTGGTATGAGCCGACGGAGCATGGCCTTAGATTTATGCCAGGTGTGCTTGCCGATTATATGTCGAAGGAAGTCTCTGCCTTTTATGCGGCGGAGCAGTATTACAATTACGAAGCAGGAGTGTACAAGGAACTTAACGAACTGGCAGCAAAGAACATGGTACGCAGTAATATGATTTCAAAGATTACGAAGTTATCCCAGATCACGGATACAGAGGGACAGTGGAGAATGCAGGTGCAGAAGGACGCGCGTGAGCTAAATTCCAATCCCTATATCATCAATGTCAAAAATGGTCTATTGAACGTGATAGATGGTACTTTGTCAAATCACACACCGGAGTATCTTTCGACAGTACAGCTTGCGGTGAATTATACGCCAGGCTCTGATTGTCCGAGATTCCTTAAGTATATGCATGAGTCTTTGCCGGATGATCAGGTGAAGCTGGTGCAGGAGATGTTTGGATACTTTTTGATTCCGGTCAATAGAGCTCAGAAGTGCTTTGTCATTGTAGGAGAGGCGGGAGCTGGTAAGAGTGTATTGTTACTTGTATTAAACGATATCCTTCTTGGTAAGCAGAACGTCAGCAATGTTACCTGGCAGGCCCTGAACGAGCGTTTCAAGACAGCAGAGCTTTTTGGAAAGCTGGCTAATATCTTTGCGGACCTTCCTACGAAGAACATTGATGATAATGGTATCTTCAAGGCACTGGTTGGTGAGGATTATCTGACCGTGGAGAAGAAGAACAAGAATCCGTTTAGCTTTCAACCTTATGCGAGACTGCTATTTTCTTGTAACAGTATTCCTCGTAACTATGGTGATAAGTCCGAAGGTTTCTATCGTCGACTGGTGATTATCCGTTTTGCACATGCAGTGGCAGAAGCGAAGCGTGATCCGGACCTTTTGAATAAGTTCAGGACAGAATCCGATGGGATTTTCCTATGGGCACTGGAAGGACTAAAGCGCCTTATGAACAATAATTTTAAGTTCTCAGTTACAGAGACAAACCTGCAGGAGCTGCAGCGTTACCGTGAGGATAGCAACAGTGTGCTTTCGTTTGTAAAGGATTGCTGTATGATTGAACCTGGTGCTGAGGCAGTCCGTACTGAAATTTACAATCAGTATAAGACCTATTGCAACAATTGTGGTATGAATCCGTATTCGCAGAAGAGCTTTAACAATGAACTGGAGACCGCTTATCCGCAGCTTGTGCGTGGCACAGATACCCTGGGCAAGCGTCGGACCTGGAAGGGACTGAAGCTCGGTGAGATATTGGATTAAGGATTTATGGTTTAATAGTTCAGTGATTCCGTCAGACATTTCGACGTGTTTTGACGGAATCCTGGAGGAACTGCCAAAGGGCAGCAGGCAGCCCTAAGCCAGAAAAATCAAAGGTTTCGTTTCATGGTGAAAGCCATTTGACGGAATCGACGAGTTTTTGAACCTTATTCTTTCTATATATACCAAATATTTATAATACGATTTTTTGAAAAAAGTTGATTATAATGTGAAAAATTACGTCAAATGCGTCAGCGTTAGAGAGGAGGATTCATGAAAGAGGCAGATATCGTCAGGGCGATCTTGAAGTACCTAAAGACGGTTCCAGGGTGTTTTTCCTGGAAGGAACATGGAGGCATGTACGGAACTGCAGGTATTCCTGATATTATTTGTTGCATTAAGGGCAGGTTTGTAGCGTTTGAAGTAAAAACGCCGGTTGGAAAACCAACTGCACTTCAGGAAGCAACTATTAGAAAAATCCTCGCTGCAGAAGGCATTGCACAGATTGTGCGATCTGTAGATGAGGTGCGAGCCGTTATCGACTCCCTGCAATGAACATAGAATTTAGAGCGAAGATACAACGCAACAAAGCCACAGTAAATAAATTTTCATTGTGGAGGTTGGTTGATATGAACGCAAAAGAATATTTGACACAAGCATATAGAATAGATCAAAGAATTAGTGGCAAAATCGAGCAGGTGAAGGAGCTTCATATACTAGCGACAAAAGCAACATCGACAGTATCGGATATGCCAGGATCACCTACAAGGAATATCCATCGAATGGAATATGTGATTGTGAAGATCGTTGATTTAGAGGATGAGATTAATTCGGATATTTCAGATTTGGTAGATTTGAAGGCAGAAATTACCGGAGTGATCAAATCTATCGACAATGTGGAATTTCGTACTTTACTGGAGTTTCGATATCTTTGCTATAGGCCTTGGGAGCAGATAGCGGTGGATTTGGGCTACAGCATCGATAACGTATTTAAGAAACATCGCCAGGCTGTAAAGGCGGTGGAAGAAATTCTTGATAAACGCAAGATGACAGTAAAGTCAATGGAAGTACAGTGACTTGTTGTAGTATTATTATAATGGACAAAGAAATAAGATATGGATGAGGCTCTTTCTACGGACCGCCGTAGAAGGGCTTTTTTCATGTTCTTTTGTGCAACCAGTGTGGTGCTTTCGAGTACCACACCTCCTCAATAAGAAAGGAGTTTTAATATGCCATACCAACCACCAACACAGTGTAAGCATGGCAGGTGCAATAAGCTGGTCCCGTATGGGCAGCGCTATTGTGATGAGCACCGGCCCTTACATATAGGTGATAGAAAGAGCGCCAGCAAGCGTGGGTACACCTCCCGGTGGCAGAAGGCTAGGAAGAAGTTCCTGCATAGTCACCCGCTTTGCATTGAGTGTCAGAAGGTCGGGAAGATTACCGAGGCAACTGTTGTAGACCACATTGTTCCTCACCGTGGTGATCAGAAGCTGTTCTGGGACGAGAGTAACTGGCAGCCGCTTTGTAAACCATGTCATGATAAGAAGACTTGGAATGAGGATCGCTATCCAGAATATCATTTTTAGTTTGTGATTCTCCCCTGCAATACGTATTTTGCGCCAGGGTAGGGGCGGTATGAATCTCTACAAGCGGTCTTCCTGAAGACCGATGCCCCCTCAAACGCGCATTTTCGCGAAATTGTAAAGGGGTAAGTGGAGCTGTACGCGGGGAATACACTGTAAAGGTTTAGTGTTTGCGGATAATATCGCTTATTTCCGGGGTAAACTGTGCGCCGGTATTTTATAAAATGGCCCTGGCCGGAAAGGAGAAACCTATGACAGCAGATGAAAAAGAGAAAGTTGTGGAACTGAGACTGAAAGGTCTCGGCTACCAGGCAATCGCAAATGAAATCGGAACTGTAACAAAAGAGAATGTCAGATACTACTGCAAGACACATGGCCTTGCTGGAAGCGCTGCTTTAGTTACGATGAATTATGATTTGCATCGTGAAATGCCAAACCACTGTAAGAACTGTGGTGCGACGCTGATCCGTAATGCCCATTCGGGAGTGAAGCTCTTTTGTAGCGAAAAATGCAGAAGGGCCTGGTGGAAAGTAAATCCGGATAAGGATGCGCAATCCAAAAAGCAGCGTTACGAGTGCAGATGCGCATACTGCCATAGGACATTTATCTCCTTCGGTAATCCAAACAGGAAATACTGCGGCAGGGATTGTTATGTCAAAGATCGCTTTTGGACGGATCCGGATGAGAAGCCGAGTGCCGCTGAGATAAAACGCAGGCAGCAGGAAGCGGAGAAGTCGGAAGATGAAGTGAAATTGATTCTAAAGCGAATTTCGTAATATGTGTTTTTGGAATGTGTGAGGTGTTCAGGAAATCCTGGATGCCTTTTTATTATGCAAAAAAAGTAAAGGAGACCAACATGGAATTTAAAAAATTGAAGATTGCTGACCTGGTGCCAACTTCCTACAATCCCAGAAAAGCACTAAAGCCTGGGGATGCAGAGTACGAGAAAATCAAAAATAGTATTACTGAATTTGGATATGTGGAACCGGTTATTGTAAATACAGATATGACAATCATCGGTGGACACCAAAGAGTGACGGTTCTTTCAGACCTTGGTTATAAGGACATTGATTGTATTGTTATCGATATTGATAAGACCAAGGAAAAAGCACTGAACATTGCACTTAACAAAATCACCGGTGAATGGAACAAGGAACTGTTAGCAGACCTGATTAAGGATTTGCAGTCAAGCGACTTTGATGTTGCATTTACAGGTTTTGATCCGCCGGAAATCGAGCAGCTTTTTAACAGCGTACATGATAAGAACATCACAGAGGATGACTTCGATATGGAGGAGGAGCTTTCCAACCCCGCGATTGCTAAACTTGGTGATGTGTGGCTTCTTGGCAGACACAGAGTTTGTTGCGGAGATAGCACACTGCCTGAGACTTATGATGTTTTGATGAATGGCCAGAAAGCAAATATGGTTCTGACGGATCCACCATACAATGTCAATGTCGAGGAGACCGCCGGAAAAATCAAAAATGACAATATGGCTGATGAGGATTTTTATAATTTTCTCTTTGCAGCGTTTGTAAATATGGAACAGTCGATGGAGCAGGACGCTTCCATTTATGTTTTCCATGCTGACACTGAGGGACTGAACTTCCGTAAGGCATTTGTAGCAGCAGGCTTCTATCTTTCCGGATGTTGCATCTGGAAGAAGAACGCGCTGGTTCTTGGACGCAGCCCATACCAGTGGCAGCATGAGCCTTGTCTCTATGGTTGGAAGAAGGGTGGCAAGCATAACTGGTATTCAGACAGAAAGCAGACAACTATATGGGAATACGATAGACCGAAGGCCAGTAAGGATCATCCTACGATGAAGCCGGTAGCTCTTATGGCATATCCAATCCAGAATTCCAGCATGAGCAACTGCATTGTGCTTGATCCATTTTTAGGTTCAGGATCCACACTGATTGCTTCCGAGCAGACCAATCGTATTTGCTATGGCATTGAGCTGGATGAGAAATTTGTGGATGTGATTGTTCGCAGATATATTGAGCAGACCGGCTCCGAGGATGGTGTTTTCGTGGTTCGTGATGGAGTGAAAATTCCATATTCTGAAGTGCCTGGAAAGCCTGAAAAAACCTCAGATAATACACAGAATTAACTTGCTATTTTTTGCCGGTAGAGTGATATATGTACTACCAAAAGAAAAGGAGGAACACAGCATGGAAATTATGTGTTTAGTAGCAGACAGAAAAGAGCTGATTGCAGCAATTGAGGAGACAACAGGAGAAAAGATGAAGTACCAGGGAC
The DNA here is from genome assembly GCA_934277375.1 of uncultured Coprococcus sp. Classification (GTDB taxonomy): domain Bacteria; phylum Bacillota; class Clostridia; order Lachnospirales; family Lachnospiraceae; genus Coprococcus. Next base: position 281,921 of record CAKQTZ010000004.1, read on the forward strand.
CACCAACCTTCGCATACAAGAATGAGGATTTGGCGATTCTTCGAGACGGAACCCTGGTGGTGGAGAACATAGAAACAAGAATGGAGCTTCTTCTTACACTCACATCAAAGCGCCTGATCGACGGAGCTTGGGATGAGGACAGGGAGGTGCTTGAGATTTCGCTTCCGATGGAAGGCCACACAGGACTTAGCCTGATTAACCTGGTTTCCATTTTTTACACGAAAGCGGAGCTGATCAACAAGGCCATCAACGCACCAAGAGCCTTTGAAGTGAACGAGCGCTTCATGGAAGCCATCATGGAGGAACCGTCACAGACAACCGAGGAATTCATAAGCCTTTGGGAAGAATGTGGAAGCGACAACATGACAAAGGGAATCAAGTTTGAAGCAGACAAGATTACCTTTACCGGATTTCCATTAACTGACGATAGTGACCTGGTTACCGCTTTTACCACTCTGGCAGGAAAAATAAACATACTTGCCTTGGAAAGCAAATACATCCGCGTGAAGAAAACACCGGTTGATAACGAAAAGTACACTTTCCGTATTTGGCTGGTACGCCTGGGCCTGGACGGTACAGAGTATAAGACAACCAGAAAGCTCTTACTTTCCCACCTAAGCGGCCACAGCGCTTTTAGAACGGAAGAACAGAAGGAAGCCCACAAGCAGAAGTACCTGACCAAGAAGGCAAATGCCGATGAAGAGGCTTAAGTTTGGAATAGAAATTGAATTCATAGGGATTACCAGAGAGGCGGCTGCGACCATAGTGGCCGACTTCTTTGGAACCGGATTTTTCTATGAAGGCGGTGAGTTTAAGGAAAGAGATATTGCAGATGAGAAGCACCGGATATGGCGGGTGGTCAGGGATGCCAGTATTGAAGCATATGCTGAGGAAGAACAATGTGAGTTGGTGACACCGATTCTGCAGTATGAGGATTTGGAGTGCCTCAAGCAGTTGTTGCAAAATATGCAACAACTCGGAGCCAGGGTGAATCGCAGCTGCGGGCTTCACATTCATGTGGATGGGAAGAACTTCACTCCCCAGGCGATAGTAAACCTGGTGACCTTGATTGGTAGTAGAGAGTTGCTTTTATATAAGGCCCTTTCTATACCGAAGGATCGAATGAAATATTGCAAGCGCATCAATGATGATTTGGTGGATTTGATTTTGGAAAAGAAGCCAGAGAGTCTTGCAGCACTTAAAAAGGTCTGGTATATGGAATCGCCGTATGAAACTTCCGAAGGAAAATATCATAGTACCAGATATCATGGACTAAATTTACATGCTCTGTTTTCAAAGGGAACTGTGGAGTTTCGATTATTTAATTCCACTCTGGAGCCATACCGGGTGCAGGCTTACCTGCAATTTACACTGGCCCTTTGCAAGCAGGCAATGATACATAAAAAAGCGGTCATGAAAAAGACCAGAACAGAGAATGAAAAGTACACATTCCGGTGTTTTCTCATAAGGCTTGGCCTGAATGGGGATGAGTTCAAAACCTGCAGACAAGTGATGCTTGAAAATTTGACCGGGGATAGCGCATGGAAAGGATGATTAGTATGTTTGGAATACCAGAACACATTGTAGAAAGATTGAAGAAGGAATATCCGAAGGGAACCAGGGTGGAGCTTATTGAGATGAATGATCCGTACCGCCACATTCCAGCAGGAAGTAAAGGAACCGTTACTGGAGTGGACGACATTGGCACCATTCATGTTTCCTGGGACTGTGGCAGCAGCTTAGGAGTGGCTTATAGCGAGGATTCTTGCAGGAAAATCATAGAATAATATGCACAATGTGCCGCCGGTATCTTTGGTACATTTATGGTAAGAATTAACTGGATAAATGTAATGATAAGAGCGAATATGTACCTACCAAAAGAAAAGGAGGCCACAAGCCATGAGAAGAATTGAAGTTTTAGACAAAGCAGCAGAAGCAGGAATTAAGTACAGAGACATTAATGTGAATCCTACATTTGGATCTGCATACTTTACAAGTGTTGATGCAGGAAACGACCTGCCAGATTTCAGCGAGGTCATTTGGGATCACGACATTGATGAGATTTTGGAGAACATGAAAAGATTTGAAATTTTCGAATTTACCATCAGCTCCACATTTTCAAGCCTGATCGAAACAATCGCAGAACTTGAAAAAAGAGGATGTCACCTTGAAGGCCTGGTTGAAATCAACAGCCGCTACGATGATTGGCAGACTGGAGAAAAGAAGAAAATTCCAGCATTTAAGATGGCAATAAATTAAGAAAGATAATTCCGGGAGGCGGGCCGCAGGGCCTGCTTGCTCGTTATAATATACACAATTTATCCCTGTATTCCTTGCATATCTTTGGTAGGTTTATGATGCAGAATTGACTGGATATATCCTTGGTTTAGAGCGAATATGTACCTACCAAAAGAAAAGGGGGATACAACAATGGCAAACGGATGGCACGAAGGAACAATTGGAATTCCGGTAAAGGACGGAGGAATGAAGGTGGCCCACTACTGGGTGAAAGCCTTCGAGGAACCAAGCGAGGATTACGGAATCAACGGAGGCAAGATTAGCAAACTTTCCATCAAGATCGACGGAGAGTGGAAAGCCAACTACGATAGGGGCTGGGACATTGAGCCTGTGGATGAGGAAACAAACATTGCTTATAGCATTTTGTTAAACGAATACAACTAAAAACAACCTACGAATTTACATAGGGCTCCTTAACCGGGGCCCTTTTACTTTGCACTGAAAGGAGAGATTTGAAATGGCAACGAGAGGTAGAAAACCAAAGCCTACTGCGGTGAAGGTCCTGGAGGGAAATCCAGGAAAGAGACCGCTTAATATGTATGAGCCGGTTCCGGAAAAGAAAGCACCAGAGTGTCCTTCTTGGCTAAACGATGAAGCGAAAACGGAATGGGACAGGCTTGCAGATAAAATGGTGAACCTGGGTACCCTTACAGAAATGGATATGGCAGCCTTTGCAGGTTATTGTCAGTCCTATGCAAGATGGAAGGAAGCCGAGGAATTCATAGAGAAACATGGAACAATTGTAAAAACTCCAAGTGGTTATTGGCAGCAGGTGCCGCAGGTATCTATCGCACAGACCAACTTGAAGGTAATGCTTAAGTTTTGCAGTGAGTTTGGCCTGACGCCATCTTCCAGAAGCAGAATGATAGCAGGTGAAGTCCAGGAAGGCAGCGTGGACGAGATGGAGTTTTTACTGCTTGAGGGTAATGGCTGATGGCTGAAACTAGGCCAAAGGATTATCCGAGGCTTACAGACTATCAGCCCACAAAGTTTATGCTGCCGACTTCTCATTACGATGAGGGCAAGGCTGATAGAGCTGTGAAGTTCATTGAAAACCTGCGCCATACAAAGGGCAAGTGGGCCGGAAAAAGGTTCTGGCTGCTTCCCTGGCAGGAGCAGATCATTCGCGATATTTTCGGCATCGTGGGTGAGGATAATTGCAGGCAGTTCCGTACCGCTTTCATAGAGATTGGAAAGAAGAATGGAAAGAGTGAACTTGCTGCAGCAGTCGCTCTTTATTTGCTTTATGCAGACAATGAACCAAGCGCCGAGGTATATGGCGCAGCCGCGGATCGTGGCCAGGCTTCCATTGTATTCGATGTAGCCAATCAGATGGTGAAGATGACACCGGCACTTATGAAACGAAGCAAAATCATGAGTGCTGGAAAGCGAATCGTCAATTATTCCAACCAGGGATTTTACCAGGTGCTATCTGCAGAAGTTGGTACCAAGCATGGACTTAATGTTTCAGGCCTGGTGCTGGATGAGGTGCATGCACAGAAAACCAGAACTTTGTATGACGTCCTTACCAAAGGATCCGGTGATGCTAGAGAGCAGCCATTGTTCTTCTTAATCACTACAGCAGGTACCGAGAAGGAAAGCATCTGCTATGAGCTTCATACTAAGGCGACTGATATTTTAGAGGGTAGGAAGATAGATCCTACATTTTATCCTGTGGTCTTTGGACTTACGGATGATGATGACTGGCATGATGAAGCCAACTGGTATAAAGCAAATCCCTCCCTGGGGCAGACCATTCAGATTGACAGAGTGCGAGATGCCTATAAGGAGGCTCTGCAAAATCCAGCCGAGGAGAACGTGTTTAAGCAGCTTCGTCTTAACATGTGGGTATCCAGTCTTACCCGGTTTATTCCGGAGCAGATATACGATCAAGGAAATGAACCCATTGATATGGATAGCCTTCTTGGGAGAGAGTGCTACGGAGGATTGGATCTTTCGAGTACAGGAGATATTACTGCTTTGGTGCTTGTATTTCCACCAAGGACAGAAGAAGAAAAATATATTCTTTTACCGTTCTTCTGGATCCCGGAAGATACGATTCCGATCAGGGTAAGGCGAGCATCGGTTCCATACGATGTATGGCGTGCTCAGGGATATCTGATGGCTACGGAAGGTAACGTGGTCAATTATGACTTTATTGAAAAATTCATTGAGGACCTGGGAACCAAGTATCACATTTTGGAGATTGCAGTGGATAGATGGAATGCCACCATGCTTACCCAGCACCTGATGGATGATGGATTTACAATGGTTCCGTTTGGCCAGGGTTACAAGGATATGAGCCCAGCCACTAAGGAGTTTTATAAATTACTCATGGAAGCTCGTATCGCGCATGGAGGAAATCCGGTGCTTCGATGGATGAGTGGAAATGTAGTAGTAGAGCAGGACGCGGCAGAGAACATCAAGGTTACAAAGGCCAAATCGCCGGAGAAAATTGACGGTATCGTGGCTGCGATTATGGCTGTGGATCGTGCAGTCAGAAATCAAGGTGAAGCAGGTAGCGTTTATGATGAACGCGGCATTTTAGTTTTTTGAAAAAGTTATTGACAATTGTGCTATAATTATAGTAATCTATTCTGTAATTCTCTATGAGGAGGTGGCAAAATGGCCAACAAATACTCGAAACTGTTAATTGACAGTTCAAAAATATCTGGATGGATTGATATATGGTGCGAATGTAATCTTGATGGAGATTATGATATACAATGTACTGATAGCAAACAGAGAATATCTTATAATATAACAAATGATGGACAAGAAATTAAAATAGATTTTATTAAGGCAAATGGTGGAGCATTAACGATTTTTCCTGGTGTTGGTAAACATCAGGAGATATCAGCTCTGATAGCAGAAAGTATATATGAAAGAGTAGGATCAGATTTGGCGAAATCTCCTTTTGCTGGCGGTTTTAGTATCAAGATGTCTGAAGATGATTTCCGAATTCTGCTTGATTTATTGAAAGAGTATGACGATATCACTTTTGAAGAACAGTCAAAGCAAGATGAGCCGGGAAAACCTAAATTTGAGTTGTATCGCTTACGTTCTGCATTAAATGATGTTGTTGTCATAAAATATTACAACAATACAAAGCGCATTCAAATTCAAGGAAAGCCATTATATCTTTTTAATGAAATTACATCGCTGATCTGTGAATCAGAAGAAAATGCAGATGCTGTAGTTGATGCTCATATTGAGATGTGTAACTTAAACGTTGATAGAACTGAATTAAATGATGAACTTAAGGAAATAATGGGAAGTGAAGTATATGATTTCATGACAGTAACCCATAAGGCTATGTTCAACACATCTGTTGTTTTAAGTAAAGTTAGGGTTGACGGATTGGATGATTATTCGTATATTATTCAGCAGGCCTTAAGAACTTTTGAAGGCTTTACACTTAAAATGATGAGTGAAAAAGGTTGTGTACTTCCGCCTAGAAAACAAATAGGAGAGTTTTTTACAAGGGCATCAGTAAATGATGATTTTATAATGAAAACAACGTATAGTAGTTCATTAGATTCAAAAAACATTAAATTATTTGAAGATATGTATAATTTCTTTCACGAAAAGAGACATCCACATATGCATTCAACTGATAGTGATGCTACCACTACATTAGTTGGTTCATTTGATGATGCGATTACACGTCTTGATGAAATCATACATACAATGAAAGTGAGCTATTCTAAATATGTTGTTTAGATGCTAGGAGGTGATCGGATGAATAGCTTTAATATTATTTATACAAAACATGGTAAGTATGCGGCTATTATTTATCCAATCTCGTATCTAAATCCAATTGAGGATATTCATTTAATCTCAATTGAGTTGAAAAAACACATACCTGCTGGAAGCTATGTATTATTTGATTTACTTCTTTCAAATGGAGATAATTTTAATCGATTTGCAGAAGCTCTGTATAATGGAGAGGAATTAAGTTCTAGAGAAGTAAGCATCACAACAATTCCAGAAAACGAAGTGCAAGGCTTGAATTTGTACTATCGCGGAAGAACAAAGGAGTTGAGTAAGAGTGTACTTACTGCTAGAGAAAGATTTAAATTTGCTACATCGAAATAACAATAAGCATCTCAGAAATGAGGTGCTTTTTTCATGTAAAGAATTAGGAGGTGCCCTATGGGAATTAAGAGTTTATTTGGTTTTGGTCAGGCGAGAGATAAGCCCCAGGACAAGCCCGCAGATGCCGGTTATTCATTCCTGTTTGGAAGGACAACCAGCGGTAAGCCGGTGAATGAAACGACTGCAATGCAGACCACAGCAGTGTATGCTTGCGTGCGAATTTTGTCGGAAGCTGTCGCATCACTTCCGATTCACATCTACCAGTACAAAGAAGGTGGCGGTAAAGAGATGGTTTATGACCACAGCCTATATCAGGTGCTCCATGATGAGCCCAATCCGGAGATGACTTCATTTGTGTTTAGAGAAACGCTAATGAGTCATCTTTTAATTTGGGGAAATGCCTATGCGCAGATCATTAGAGATGGAGCTGGTAGGGTGCTTGCTCTTTACCCGCTGCTTCCAAACAAGGTGGATGTGCAGCGTGATGAGAAGGGTGAAATCTACTACGTGTATTCCAGAAATACAGAGGAGAATCCAAACTTCAAACAGTATGGTGACATCAAACTGAAAAAGGAAGATGTACTGCATATTCCGGGACTTGGTTTTGATGGTCTGATTGGATATTCACCGATTGCAATGGCAAAAAACGCTGTGGGCATGACACTTGCCTGTGAGGAATACGGAGCCTCCTTCTTTGCGAATGGGGCCAATCCTGGCGGCGTGCTGGAACACCCTGGGGTATTAAAGGATCCGTCAAAGGTGAGGGAATCCTGGAACGCAGTGTATAGGGGAACCAATAATGCGCATAAGATTGCGGTTTTGGAAGAAGGAATGAAATACCAGCAGATTGGTATTCCTCCGGAAGAAGCGCAGTTTTTGGAAACTAGGAAATTTCAGATCAATGAAATAGCAAGGCTCTATCGTATTCCACCACACATGGTTGGAGATTTGGAGAAGTCGAGCTTTTCCAATATTGAGCAGCAGTCGCTAGAGTTTGTAAAGTACACCCTGGATCCTTGGGTAATCAGATGGGAGCAGAGCTTACAAAAGGCACTTCTTCTTCCAGGGGAAAAGGGAAAGTATTTCATTAAGTTAAATGTGGATGGCCTGCTTCGAGGTGATTATCAGTCACGAATGAATGGTTATTCCATTGGCAGACAGAATGGGTGGTTATCTGCCAACGATATCAGGGAGATGGAGGACTTAAATCCTTTATCTGATGAGGAAGGTGGAAATCTATACCTCATTAACGGAAATATGTGCAAGCTGTCTGATGCTGGTATTTTTGCTGGACAGACACAGCAGGAAGAATCGGAACCTGAGCCGGAAGAAAAACCACCAGAAAATAATAGAAAGAGAGGCAAGCGATGAAACGTAAGTTTTGGAACTGGGTAAAGAACGAGGGCAATCCTGGAATTTCTAGGACGCTCTTTTTGAATGGAGAAATTTCAGATGAAACCTGGTATGGCGATGAAGTGACTCCTCAGATTTTCAAAGATGAGCTGTATGCGGATAGCGGTGATATTACCGTCTGGATCAATTCTCCTGGTGGTGATGTTTTTGCTGCAGCACAGATTTACAACATGCTTCGTGATTATGCCGGTCATGTAACCGTCAAGATTGATGGCCTGGCGGCCAGTGCAGCGTCGGTGATTGCTGTGGCAGGTGATACGGTCCAGGTTAGCCCTGTGGCTATGATGATGATCCACAATCCAGCAACGATGGCTATTGGTAATACGAAGGATATGGAAGCTGCAATTGCCATGCTAAATGAAGTGAAAGAGTCCATCTTAAATGCCTATGTCGACAAGACTGGCCTTAGTAGGAATAAGCTCTCAAAGCTCATGGATGATGAGACTTGGTTTAATGCCAAGAAAGCGGTGGAACTTGGATTTGCAGATGAAATTCTCTTTGCAAAAGAGGAGAAAGTACCTGCTAAGAAGGAAAAGCCGGATGAGGGCGAGGATCCAGAGGAAGGCAAGGAAGATTACGATGATGACGAGAAGGAGAAGAAATTTCCTTTTAAGCAGCAGGCGATGATGTTTTCAGGAAAGCACGCAGCGCAGTCGTTTATGAATAAGGTTTCTGTGGCAAATCCGCAAAACCAGGTACCCGTAGATCAGTTACAAAAGAGATTAAATCTCTTGAGGCATTAAGGAGGATCTTAAATTATGAGTAAGATTTTAGAGATGAAAGAAAAGAGAGCAAAGACCTGGGAACAGGCAAAGGCTTTCTTAGACGCAAAGCAGAACGAAAATGGCATGATGAGTGCCGAGGATGCAGCAACCTATGACCGTATGGAAGCAGAGGTTGTTAATCTTGGGAAGGAGATCGACAGACTTGAGCGCCAGGCTGCAATCGATGCAGAAATGGCTAAGGCCACAAGCGCTCCGATCACAAATAAGCCTAGCGCCAAGATGGAAGGTGCTGCTGGTAAGACTGGTAGAGCCAGCGATGAGTACAAGAATGCATTCTGGACTGGAGCCATCAGAAATAAAATGTCCTTTGATGTGCAGAACGCATTATCCATTGGTACAGATTCTGAGGGTGGATTCCTTGCTCCAGATGAATATGAGAGAACCCTGGTGGAAAGATTGGAGGAGGAGAACTTCTTTAGAAGTCTTGCTCATGTAATCAGAACTTCCAGCGGAGATCGTAAAATCCCGATTGTTACTTCTAAGGGAGAAGCAGCATGGATTGACGAGGGAGAGCAGTTCCCTGAAAGCGATGATGCATTTGGACAGACATCAATTGGTGCGCATAAGCTCGCAACCATGATTAAGATTTCTGACGAGCTTTTAAATGATTCTGTTTTCAACATTGAGCAGTATATTTCCAGGGAGTTCGCTCGTCGTATCGGTGCAAAAGAGGAGGAGGCCTTCTTTGTAGGTGATGGTAGCGGAAAGCCAATCGGTATCTTCAATGCAACAGGTGGTGCTGAAACCGGAGTGACTGCAACAAGTACAAACATCACTTTTGATGATGTGATGGATCTTTACTACAGCCTTCGAGCACCATACCGTAACAAGGCAACCTGGATCCTTAACGATTCTACTGTTAAGGCAATCAGAAAGTTAAAGGATGGAAATGGCAATTATATCTGGCAGCCTTCGGTAAGAGAAGGAGAACCGGATAGAATCTTAAATCGTCCTTATAAGACTTCCATCTATGTTCCGGAGCTTGCGGCTGGAAATAGAGTCATGGCATTTGGTGATTACAGCCATTACTGGATTGCGGATCGTCAGGGACGTAGCTTTAAGAGATTAAATGAGCTTTTTGCTACTACTGGTCAGGTGGGATTCCTCGCATCTGAGCGCGTGGATGGTAAGCTCATTCTTGCTGAGGCTGTTAAGACTCTTGATATCAAGGGTTCTGCTAAGTCCCAGGGATAATTTAGTGGCGGTGCTGCTATCGGTGGTGCCGCCTATCTTTTAGAAGGGAGGTAGCAAGCGTGATTGTATCAGTTGAAGAAATGAAGAAGTATCTTAGAGTAGATTTTGAAGATGACGACGCTTTGATAGAGGCGTTCATTGGATCAGCACAGCGTAAGATTCAGGATATCCTAAGATGTGATGATATGACAGAATTTGAAAACGATAACAGTGTTCGTGTTGCAGTCATGTTTGTGGTTGCCTTCTTATATGAGCACAGGGAGGAAGCCGATCATGAGGAGTTGAACCTTACTCTCAGGGCGATGTTATCCAATTTGAGAGGGGTGGACTTTTGATAGAAAAAATGAGAGAGCGCATCACGATTGAAAAAAGTGAAGGTGCCAGGGATAAGAACGGAAATCACAAGCTGGTGTGGAAAGAATGTCATTCTTGCTATGCCTATGTGAATAATCTTTCCGGGAAAGAATACTGGGCAGCTTCCGAGGTGAACGCCCAGGATGAGGTAAATTTTGTAATTCGATATTGCGAAAAGATAAAAGATATGGACAGTGAGCATTTCCGAATTGTATTTCGGAGAACGCTTTATAACATTTCTTTTGTCGATAATGTGCAGTATCAGAATAAGACGGTGAAACTTAGAGCCGCCAGGGTAAAGAGGTGATAGCATGGCGAGAAATACAGTAACGGTTGACCATTTGGCAGAGGCTGTGATGAAGGGCCTGACAGAATATGCAGATGCTTCCACAGAGCTGGTAAAGCAAAGTGTGCAGCAGGTCAGCAAGGAAGTCAAAAAGGAAATATCGGAAAATGCGCCAAAGAGGACTGGTGCTTATAAAAAGAGCTGGGGCACCAAGAAAACAAAGGAAACCAGCAATTCCCTTACCATGACGGTTCATTCCAAGAACCGATATCAGATCGCACACCTTCTGGAACATGGCCATGCAAAGCGTGGTGGAGGAAGGGTTGCTGCGAGACCTCATATTGCTCCTGCGGAAGAAAATGGTGTGACTTCCCTGCAGGAGAAGATTGAAAGGGGGCTGAAACAGTGACGCACCAGGAAATCATAGAGTTGTTAGAAAAAAGCGGACTTCCATTTGCCTATGACCACTTTGTGGAGGGTGAATCACCGGAGCCGCCTTTTTTAGTATTTTTATATCCGAACAGTAGTAACTTTGCTGCTGACGGGAAAGTTTACTTTAAGAAACGAAAAGTAAATGTGGAGCTTTACACCGATTTGAAGGAGGTAGAGCTTGAGGAACAGGTGGAGGCTGTGCTCGATGAGTGCGGCTTATTTTATGAAAAAAGCGAAGTATGGATTGAATCGGAAAATCTGTATGAGGTGCTTTACCAGATGGAGGTATAACAATGGCTGGAAAAAATAAAGTAAAATTCAATATTTGTAATGTCCATTATGCGCCGATTACAAAGGCCGAGGACGGAACTGTAACATTCGCAAATCCGGTAGCGATGCCTGGTGCAGTATCCATTTCATTGGATCCAACCGGTGAGCCGGAAAGCTTCTATGCTGATGGTGTGGAATACTATGTAATCAATAACAACCAGGGCTACGATGGTGACTTAGAGCTTGCTATGATTCCGGAGTCCTTCAGGACAGATATTTTGAAAGAGGAGCAGGATGCCAATAAGGTGCTTGTGGAAAATTCCAATAGTGAGACCGGCAGTTTTGCACTTCTTTTCGAGTTTGATGGTGATGTGAGAAAGATCAGACATGTGCTTTATAATTGTTCTGCTTCCAGACCTTCCATTGAGTCTAAGACCAATGAGGATGAGAAGGAAGTGCAGACAGAAACGCTTACCGTAAAAGCGAGACCACTTGCTTCCGGTTATGTGAAGGCAAAGACTGGTGATTCTACCACAGAGACCGTTTATAACAACTGGTACAAATCTGTGTATGAGCCACAGAGTGCACCAGCAAGCGAAACAACTGCTAAATCAAGTAAGTAGGAGGTAGGAAAGGATGAGCATTGTTAAGAAAATTGAAATCGATGGAAAGGAGGTAGCGTTTAAAGCAAGCGCTGCCATTCCACGTATTTATAGACTTAAATTTCAGAGAGATATTTATAAAGATTTGAGTTCCTTGGAAAAAGCTATCGGTGATGGCGATGCAAGTAACTCAAGCCTGGATAGCTTTTCTCTTGAGATGTTCGAGAACATTGCATTTATTATGGCAAAGCATGCAGACGCCAATGTGCCGGATACTCCAGAGGAGTGGCTTGATGATTTCAACACGTTTTCAATTTATCAGGTACTTCCTCAGATCATTGAGCTTTGGGGGCTTAATGTAAAAACAGAAGTCGAAGCTAAAAAAAACTTCGCCCAACTGAGCGTGAAATGACAACACCATTATTCTTGCTTCGATGCGTGCAGCTAGGTATCAGTATTAGGGACCTGGATCTTTTATCCATTGGAATGGTAAATGATATGTTCGCAGAGAGCAGGAACGATGAATGCAAGTATGCGACTCTTGCAACTCAGGAGGATTTCGATAAGTTCTAGGCGGATGTTAAAATGATTTGCTAGGTTCTTTTGTGTATAGATGGTACAATTCTTATATCAAATACCAGGAGGTATCATATGAGTAGAAGAGTACGATTCGGAGATAACATTAAAATCCTTCGAAGTAGAAATAAAATGACACAACAGGACCTGGCTGATAAATTGCATGTGGCAAGACAAACTATATCTGCATGGCAAGAAGGAATCAGCAAGCCTGATATCTATATGTTAGCAGATCTTTCAGCTATATTTTGTGTCACAACAGACTACTTATTATTTGGACAAATGGAAATAACAGAGGAGGAAGAACGTATTTTGAGTTATTTAGAACAGTTGGATCAGGAAGATGCAGAATACATTAGAAACATCAAGAAAAAAGGCTTTTATGATATTATTGATCAGGATTTGCAGAATTTCTTTCCGATCATTGATATCCCTTTTTCACGAATTATGGCTATTGCATTAGCCTTGAAAGAGCAGGGCTACAAAATAACAACAGTTTATGGAAATGGATTCGGAGTTTATTTTGATACGGGTGATGCTGCTGTAAAATTTAAGAGTGATCTCTATGATGTAATTGATATGTATATGCATCATGAAGAAGGTACAGCAGTTAATAAAGCCGAGCAATTCCAGGCAAGAATAGATGTTGTTGAAATGCAAATATTGGAGGAAGTCAAACAGGAAATGTTTGGTGAAGGGGATTTTTCATTTTACTGGACAGATCAAAATGATGTGATCAGGGGCATCGCAGCAACTGAAGAAGAATGTAAGGCTCAAGCGAAAGAGCAGGGGTGTGAAAATATAGTAATCTTACAAGATTAATGAATGGCATCAGCTTAGCGGCTGGTGCTTTTTTCTTGGGAGCAGAGATGCTCCTTTTTTGTTGCCATTTTTTAGGAGGTGAGAAGCGTGGCAAGTCGTATTCAAGGAATTACAGTAGAGATTGGTGGCGATACTACCAAGTTGCAAACCGCGCTAAAAGGTGTCAACGGAGAAATTAAAAATACACAGTCGCAGCTTAAGGATGTCAATAAACTCCTAAAGTTGGATCCGGGAAATACAGAGCTGCTTGCTCAAAAGCATAAGCTCTTAGGAGAGGCTGTTGAAGAAACAAAAAATAAGCTCGTAACCTTAAAACAGGCAGCGGCTCAGGCAAACACAGCTCTTGCAAATGGGGAGATTTCCCAGGAGCAGTATGATGCGCTACAAAGGGAGATTATTGAAACTGAACAGGATTTGAAGAACCTGGAGACACAGGCCAATCAGTCAGCAACAGCAATGCAGAAGATTGCCGCCACTGGTGAAAGCCTGAAAACAACAGGTCAGAATATAGAATCAGCCGGAAAAAAGTTACTTCCGGTGACTGCGGCGGTAACCGGTATGGGAGCTGCTTCTCTTAAGACTGCAGCAGACTTCGAAAGTTCCATGAGTCAGGTTCAGGCGACTATGGGTATTACAAAGGATTCCATGTCAACAGTTGATGGGCAGTCAGTTAATACAATGGAAACCTTATCCAACTTGGCAAAGAAAATGGGATCTGAAACAGCATTTAGTGCAACGGAATGTTCTCAGGCCCTCAATTATCTTGCCCTGGCAGGTTATAACACAGAACAGATGTGTAATACCTTACCGACCGTTCTGAACCTGGCAGCCGCAGGTGGAATTGACCTGGCCAGTGCTTCTGATATGGTAACTGATGCAATGTCTGCCCTTGGAATGGGAGTAGATGAAGCTGGAACGATGGTTGACCAGATGGCAAAAACAGCATCTACAACCAATACTTCTGTGGGCCAGCTTGGTGAAGGTATTCTTACGATTGGTGCAACAGCGAAGTCTGTAAAAGGAGGAACAGCAGAACTTAACACTGCACTTGGTATCCTGGCCAATAATGGTATTAAGGGTGCCGAGGGTGGTACGCATTTAAGAAACATTATTCTTTCCTTACAGAATCCAACGGATAAAGCAGCAGATGCAATGGAGTCTCTTGGAGTACAGGTTTATGATTCTCAGGGAAATATGAGATCCATGAATGATATCCTTGGAGATTTGAATACAAGCATGGATGGTATGACTTCTGCGGAGAAGGATAATATCATCAGTAAGATTTTTAATAAGACAGACCTGGCAGCAGCAAATGCCCTTCTTGCCAACACTGGTAAGAGCTGGGATGATTTGCAGAGTTCCATCACAAACAGTGGTGGCGCCGCACAGCAGATGGCGGATACACAGCTTGACAACTTGCAAGGTCAGTTAACCATATTAAAGTCAGCTCTTGAAGGGCTGGCTATTTCTTTTGGCGAACTTTTGATGCCGGCGCTCAAATCAATCGTAGGTTGGATACAGAAGTTTGTGGATTGGCTTAATTCTATGGACGAAGGAACCAAGAAGGTGATTGTGACGGTTGCGCTTATAGCCGCAGCACTTGGGCCGGTTCTGATTGTTATAGGAAAAGTGATATCCGCGGTTGGAACGATTATGACGATTGTTCCTAAGATTTCCGGAGCAATCACAGCAGTGAAGACCGCATTTGCAGCACTTAATACCACAATGCTTGCTAATCCAATCTTCCTGATTATTGCAGCGATTACAGCACTTGTGGCAGCTTTTATTTATTTGTGGAATACAAATGAAGATTTCAGACAGTTCTGGATTGATCTTTGGGAGAATGTGAAGCAGGTAGCGATTACGGTATGGAATGCAATCAAGGTGTTTTTTCAGGCGGTATGGGATGCCATTAAGACCATTTTTACGACGGTATTTGGCATTATCAAAACCCTGGTTACAACTTATTTCAATCTTTATAAGACAATCATTGAGACCGTTTTTAACCTCATTAAGACGATTGTGACAACGGTATGGGAAGCGATAAAAGGTATTTTTACCACAGTATTTAATGTGATAAAGACAATTGTAACCACCTATTTCAATATTTATAAGACCATCATCCAGACGGTGCTTACTGTGATTCAGACGATTATCACAACGGTTTGGAATACCATCAAGACAGTGGTTACCACAGTGATGAATGCCATTAAGACCATCTTCACCACAGTATGGAATGCAATCAAAACGATCATTCAGGCTGTTGTTAGTGGTATTAAGGGACTGATTACCGGCGATTTTACAGCAGTGAAAAATTCTATCACCACCATTATGAATACCATTAAGAGCACGATTTCCACGATCTGGAATACCATCAAGTCAACGGTTTCAACTGTGCTTGGTGCGATTAAGGGAGCAGTCAGCTCGGTATTTAATGGAATTGTAAATGCTGTGAAAGGTGCCATGACTAATGTTCTAAACACGGTGAAAAATGGTTTCTCCAATGTGAAGAGTCATATTACCGGACTTGCTTCTCAGGCAGTTACCTGGGGAAAGGACCTAGTTATGGGAATTGTAAATGGTATTAAATCCTGTATTGGAGCAGTTGGTGATGCTGTAAAGAGTGTTGCTGATAAGATTAAATCTTTTCTCCATTTCTCAGTTCCGGACGAAGGGCCTCTTACAGATTATGAAACCTGGATGCCTGACTTTATGGGTGGCCTTGCGAAAGGAATAGAGAAAAGTAGAGGCATGGTCGCAAAGGCTGTTGAGGGAGTATCCAATGATATGATTATAAGTCCGAAGGTGGATCCGGCTAGTGCTGCTATCAATGCAAGTTCTGAAGCATCATCTGCAAATGCAGCAAATATTGTTAGTGCAATAAAAAACGCTTTTTCAGAACTTCAGTTTAGTGGTGGTGATACGGTGATTCCAGTTTATATTGGTGGAACCATGCTTGATGAAATTGTTATTACTGCGCAGCAGCGAGCAAATTTAAGAAGTGGGGGTAGGTAGAATGGCATTTATTCAATATTTGAAAATTAATGGAGAGAATTTGCCGCTTCCAATTTCTTATTCCTCTGAATTAAAGGATGTGGAGGCAGATTCATCAGGAGAGACAGAAGCAGGAACAACACAAAGAGATGTAATCAGAAGTGGTGTAGTGAATATCCAGGTTAGCTTTCAGGTTAGTGCGGTCTGGCTTCAGAAGCTATCATTGCTTCGTAAATTACCAAGAATGACAGTAAGATATTTTGATAGTGAAACGCTTAGCTATAAAGAAACAGAAATGTATATTAGTGGTTTTAAGAGTTCACTTGAAAAAGATACCTCATATAAGAGTTTGTGGAAGGTATCTTTTGATTTGATTGAGTATTAGAGGAGGTTGTGATGTATCCAGTTTCAGAAGAATACAAAAAAGCTATATGTGAGCCATCTCGTTCATTCTTTTGGACGGGAGAAATTACTACTGCACAGGGAAAAAAGTATACATTTGGCAATACGGATATCGTAAAGGGATCCGGATATATCAGCAGACAGTGTTCTGGATCATCAGAGATAGAACTTGGTTCTGTATATGCTGCAGAAATGGGAATATCACTGTTTTCTGATATTGACAGATACAGCCTTGATGATGCAGTCATCACGTTGTCATTTCACTTAAAAGTTGATGATGCTACATACGAGGAAGTACCGATGGGAGTTTTTTATGTAGCAGAAGCAAACAGGAAAATAAAGACGTTGGAATTAAAGGCTTATGATGCAATGCTTAATCTGGAGAAGAATTTCAATAAGGGTTTATCCAGTGCATTTCCATATGATTTTCTGTCATTGCTTTCCAAAGAATGCCATGTTGAGCTGGCACAGACAAAGGAAGAGATAGAAGCACTTACAAACGGTACAGAATTTCTTGGTATTTATCAGGAAAACGATATCGAAACATGGAGAGATTTTTTATATTATCTGGCGCAGGCACTTGGATGTTTTTCTTTGATAGATAGAGCTGGAAGGCTCAGACTTATTCCATATAGAATTAAGGACAGCAAGACAGTGGATAGCAGACATCGATATACGAGCACATTTTCAGATTTTATGACAAGGTACACAGCAGTAAGCTCCACAAATAAAAAGACGGATATTGCAGAGTATTATTCGGTAAAACCGGATGATGGTCTGACAATGAACTTAGGAGTCAATCCATTATTGCAGTTTGGTTTGGAAGAAAAGCGAAAGAGGATCATCAACAATATTTTGTCGGCACTTACGATTATTAATTATGTACCATTTGAGTCGGATACGATTGGTGATCCAGCGCTAGACCTGGGAGATGTCATTAAGTTCACTGGTGGCCATGCAGATGAAACAAAAAGGTCTGCAATCACATCCATTGAAACAAAAATTAATGGAAAGCAGACAATCAAGTGTGTGGGTAAAAATCCAAGATTATCAAGTGCCAAGAGCAAGAATGATAAGAATATAGCAGGGCTTGAGAGTTCCATTAGTGAGAATAAGCTAAGTATATATACCTATGTGAACGCTTTAAAAATCACAGCCGGAGAAGAAAAAACTTCTATCATAAATATAGAATTTGCATCTGGGGATGAGACCAATGCTGAATTTCATGCAGAGGTCATTATGGATGTGAAATCAAAGTCTGTAGATAGGAGTGTTACAGCAGAGACAACCATCGAAATTGATAAGGAGAGTAAAGTAATCACGCTCCCTGTTAATTGGAATGAAGACGGTAAGACGGTGCTTAAAGCATATTATGTGCTTGATGGAAAAGAAGTGGAGCAGTTCCACCCATCAGAGACTTGGCTAAGTGGAAAGCACTTGCTTAATCTGTATTATCCGATTATAGAAATGCAGGCGAATGAACTTCATACATTTGAGGTTCTTATAGAACTTACAAATGGTACAGCAACCATAGAATCACAGAATGCTATGGCAACGATTTCTGGACAGGGACTTGGAGCGCAGGAGAGATGGGATGGGCGGATCACTGTGGATGAAGAGATCAAGCTGATAGAACTTGCTGGACTTCCTACCAATACCCTGCATGATAAGGTTGTGGCTGCCCTTATAAAGCCAAAGAACACAGGTATTACACAGCACATTGGTTCTATTACAATGACAGGACTTATGGCGCCAGAGTTATATGATAATATTTCATTTTTTGTGCCTATTGTAAGGGATGTGATTGAGACAGCAGATAGGGATAAAATGGCCTATCAGAGAACTTATGTGGAAGATGATAAACAGTTCAAACTGCGAAAAGAATATGCCCTGTCCGGCGGTAATAGTGTGATTATTGACAGGGGAAGGGTGGTCAGTTTGACCATTAACACTGAGCCATTCCAGGAAATGGCAGAAATAAAGATTTTGCCATTTGAAACAGCAGCTTTTGTAAATAAGCATAAGATTAGAGCAAAGAATATACAAAATACGGATTACACGAAAATGGTATCCGGGCAGGTGGTTCTGGAGAAAGAATACACAAAGCGCGTGACAGGGGCTGTTGAAAGTTTAAACCATGGTTCGGTTGCTACATTTGATTTGGGATTGTCTGAATTTGAAGAAATAGAAACATTGGAGGTGCATAATGGCTGATTATGTAATGATTGAAGATATATTTGAAACTATAGATTATATGCAGATTCTAAGAGATAATAGCTTGAATGATGATGGAACGGATACGGTAGCGGGGGTTGATTGGTTTAAATTCCGAGAGACAGTTGCTACCAATTTTTATGTTAGTGGTAATACTTGGATTGGTATAGGGCAGAATTCAGAGCAGCTCAAGATAAGCCGAAGAGATGCTGATTTATTGACACTCAGAAGAGAAGAAGGAACATTGCTTGCAAATTATAAATTCCTTCGTATCCGATGGGAGGGATACAGCGTTCATGGAAACAGGAATGCAGACACAAGGCTTATCTGGGATGCGTTGTTTTTCGATACGGGTGACATTGTTCTGCACTTTGTAGAAGTACCGGCAGCTGCATCCAATATCGGAGAATGTGTTCTATACACGAAATCTAAGAACATATCATTTCCAATCGCAAAGGGGAAATTAGTGTCATTCCTCCATCAGGATGATGTTGGAAATGAATATGAATTGTCATATGAGCCGCCTGTATTTCTGGATCCATATAACAGAAGATATCTTTTTAAAGACGAGGATGGTGTGCTTTATACCATTACGGATGATTTACTGACTCCGATTGAGGATACAGAACTTACGGCCTCCATATTTGAAACCTATGGTCTGCCAGATTTACCAGATGGAAATATTTTGATTGGACTCAAGAATCCGACGATTCTTTATTGGCATGATTCAGCGAACCGTTTCCGGGATATGAAGCTGAATTATAAAGGTGTGCCAAAGCCGCAGGTTCTTTATTCTGAGAATATTGACATGAGTCATTACACCATTCTTGGCATCGAGAAGGTTGTCTGTGACTGCGATGAGAAATGTTTGTTTGCTGTGTCATTTGATGATGGCGTCACATGGTTTGGGTATGTAAATAACAGTTGGGTTAAGTTTACAGAAGAAACATCTGGAATGTCAAAGGCAGCGATTGAAGCGATCAGCTCCGATGCTTGGGCAGAGAAGGCGACAACCGGAATGCTCAAATATAGGTTTGTACTTAGTGGTGCCGATGGGTATATCACAAATGTGATTACAGATTTTTTGAATACGGAGGAATAGCGATGTTAAAAGGAAAAAGTGTAATAGAATTAACAGATGTGCATACCGGGGAGAAGGAAGTGTACGAGGATACCAACCTTGTCACAGATGCTATCTCAGATATCTTAAATTCCAATATACTCGGAATGTTATATGATAATACTTCCTTTGATGGGGAGTCTGGGGAAAAATGGATGCTACCAATTGTGAATAAACTCACTGGTGGCATCCTTTTATATCAGGAAGCATTGGAAGAACGGGTAGAAAATATTTATGCTCCATTTTCCAATCCACTTATTGGATATGCCTCTAGTGATGCAAATAACACAACGGATGTAAGGCGTGGCAGCAGAAACCTTACGGAAAGCAAAAGAGTTGATGGCGGTTATAAGTTTGTCTGGGATTTTGCAACTTCACAGGCAAATGGAACGATATCAGCAATTGCTCTTACAAACAGGATTGCGGGTATCGGACAGGAAAACGGAAATAATTATCTGGTTCGTATCGGTCAGTGGGCATCGCAGAATAACAGTTACAGTGATGAAAGTTACAGACCAAATAAAAGAACTTATATCAAAGATGGATATCGTCTTGAGATGATAGCGAGAAATAATTCCAAGAGGGTACTGCTTAAGAAAGTGCCGGAGGAATATCTTCATGCGGGACTGGTAGAAAATTTGATATCGCAGAAGGCTTTTGATGCGTCCGAGACTACAGAGATTGATTTGGGGCATTATCCATACTGGATTCACAGAACTGGCTCTCCGTCAAAAGGGGAATATGACTGTCCGAGTGATGATAATTCCAATATTAGAAATCATCTTTTTCATGGAGCAGATGGCTGTTGGTACGGGATAGCAAGAAAGACAA
Source organism: uncultured Coprococcus sp. (assembly GCA_934277375.1). Lineage (GTDB taxonomy): Bacteria > Bacillota > Clostridia > Lachnospirales > Lachnospiraceae > Coprococcus. Next base: position 302,612 of record CAKQTZ010000004.1, read on the forward strand.
ATCAGAAATACTCTTATATGTATCGTGACACAGAACAGTTTGACCATGTTGGATATGAGTTTTACATGGACAAGATAGAGAATGGTAGATGCACAACACAGAAAATTGCAGTGACGGATGGTATTTATGATTTTTATAGCATAGGGATGAGTGGAAAATGGCTGATGTGCGTATCGAGCGACAATAGCAAACTGTACCGTCTGGATACTACGAATGTCGCAAATCTTGAGAGGGTGACAGATTATAGTTATAACAGCAATAACGAATATTCCTATGTTGTAGATGATGATATGGTCATCAATGGTTGGTATTTTGAAGATGGAAAGCCTGCTCAGAAGATTGGCTCGATTGGTTATCAGAGTTATTGTGCCTGGGGAGAAAAGCAGATGACGAGGTACAAGACCTACATGCTGAGGGAATGGGTGTACAGTTACAATGGATATAGAAATTACAAGGATTTGTATTTATATACACCGTATCTGGCGACTATAAACAACTTGGCTACACCGGTAATTAAGACAGCAGATAAGACAATGAAAATCACTTACACATTGACGGAAACAAAGAAACAATAGAACAATATTCGGAATCAAGCAGTTATCCATTGTGGGTAGCTGCTTTTTTCATACAAAAATTTAGAAAAGGAGGCCTTTTATTATGAAGGAATTTTGGAACATGATGCAGTTCGTCATCGCTGCGATTGGAGGATGGCTTGGATACTTTTTGGGAGGATGTGATGGTTTGCTATACGCATTATTGGCATTTGTTGTGATCGACTACATCACTGGTGTCATGTGCGCCATTGTGGATAAGAAATTATCCAGTGAAGTAGGCTTTCGCGGCATCTGCAAAAAGGTACTGATTTTCTTGATGGTTGGAATTGCCAATATCCTGGATGTGCATGTAATTGGAACAGGCTCTGTGCTTCGAACAGCAGCCATTTTCTTTTATATCTCCAATGAGGGCGTGAGTTTATTAGAAAATGCTTCTCACCTGGGACTTCCGGTGCCAAAGAAAGTCAAAGACGTATTAGAGCAACTGCATGATCGTGCAGAGAGTGATGAAAAGGAGGAATAGACTATGAGTCAGAGATTTGGAATTGATGTGAGCCATTGGCAGGGAGATTTTGATTTTGTCAGGGCAAAGAATAAGGAAGGTGTAGAATTTGCTATTCTTAAGGCAGGTGGCGGTGATGCTGGACTTTATAAGGATAGCAAGTTTGAAAGCAATTATAAGAAGTGTGAGACGGCAGGACTTCCGGTAGGAGCGTACTTCTATGGAGATGCCAGAAACGTAGCACAGGCAAAGAGAGAGGCAGAGTATTTTATTTCAATCCTTCGTGGAAAAAAATATGAATACCCTGTCTTTTATGATGTAGAGGGAAAAATGATTACTAAGAATGATAAAGCTGGCCTTACTGAGATCGTGAAAACGTTCTGCCAGACGCTGGAAGCTGCTGGATACTGGGTTGGTATTTATTCCTCAGAGTCATTTTTTAACAGTGAAATGAATGATGGGGAGCTTACCAGATACAGTCACTGGGTAGCACGCTGGGGAAAGAGTAAGCCAGCGCCAAACAGCGGTGCAGAGACGCAGATGTGGCAGTTTGGCGGTGAAACTAATCTACTTCGTAGCAATAAGATCAATGGTCAGACTTGCGATCAGGACTATTGCTATGTGGACTATCCAGCCAAGATTAAGGCAGCCGGGCTCAATGGCTATACAAAAAGCCAGACATCAGAACCAGTGCCTGCAAAGAAAACTGCAGTAGAGATTGCAGAAGAGGTACTTGCAGGTAAGTGGGGAAATGGTGAAGAGAGAAAGCATCGTCTCACAGAAGGCGGATACAATTATGCTGAGGTTCAGGATATTGTGAATGGCAAATGTGGAGTGACACCAAAGAAGTCTGTCGACGAACTTGCAAGAGAGGTCATTGCAGGCAAGTGGGGAAACGGATCTGAGCGTAAGAGTAGACTCTTAGCAGAGGGGTATGATTACGGTGCGGTTCAGAAGCGAGTAAACGAAATGTTATCATAAGTTTGGGCCTGGGAGGAGTAATCCTTCCGGGTTCTTTTTTTGCATTTTACCAGTTCGGTCATACCGATAATTATACCCTTGAAACCGCTAAATTGCTTGACTTATAGCGGAACAAGAGCGTTAATAGGACTACCAAAAAGGAAGGAGAATTCGCATGAAACTTAGGAAAATAAACCCTTTAAAACCTAAGCAAAAAAAACTAAGAGTATGTGCTTATGCAAGGGTATCAACGGACAGCTTAAAGCAAGGCGAGTCCTTTGAAAACCAGGTAAGCACCTATGAGCGCGTGATTAAAAGTAATCCGGAATATGAATTCGTTTCTGTTTATGCGGACCAGGGAATGACCGGCAGAAGCGAGAACAGACCAGAGTTTCAAAGAATGATTGCAGATTGCAAGGCTGGAAAGGTCGACCTTATTATTACAAAGTCAATTTCCAGATTTGCAAGAAATACCACTACAGTTCTTAAGTACACAAGAGAGCTGAAAGAAATCGGCGTCGGCGTGCTTTTTGAGGAAAACAATATTAACACACTTTCCTCGGAAGGAGAGCTTATGATGACGGTGCTTGCTTCCTTCGCACAGGAGGAAAGCCGCAGCATAAGTGAGAATAATAAATGGACTTTGAAAAAGAAGTTCGAGCGTGGAGAGGGAATGGTAAATACAGCCCGCTTCATGGGATATGACAAGGATGAGACAGGGGACCTGGTAATCAATAAAGAAGAAGCCAAGGTTGTAAGGCAAATATTTAAGATGTACCTTTCAGGCATGGGGTGTCATAGAATTGCTAAGGCACTAAATGAAGAAGGGATACCAACCGTAGCAGGAACTTCCTGGCATGCAAGTACCATCAAGGGAATGCTAAAAAATGAAAAATATAAAGGTGATTTTCATATCCAGAAAACGTATATTCCGGAAGGAAGCCACCAATCCGTAATAAACAATGGCCAGGTACAAAGTTACTATGTAACAGAAGATCACGCGGCCATTATTAGTGTTGAAGAATGGCAGCAGGCCCAGGAAATGGCGGAATACCAGAGAGAAACAAGGAATATCGGAAAAGGTGATAAGTATACCAAACGATATCCAATGAGTGGAATGCTGGTGTGTCCGTATTGTGGAAAGAACCTGCGAAGAAGATATGTTTACAATCGAAAAGTTGAGTGGTTATGCGCCACTTATATTCATAAAGGGAAAGAGGCCTGTAAGGGTATCCGGATAAGGGATACAGAACTTACAGGTCTTTCTTTTTTGGAACCAATGGTAGTAGAGGAGGTAATGATAGATGGCGAGAAGCATTACGGTTATACCAGCAAAAGAGCCTACGATGCTGGTGAACGGGCAGCAGATAGAATTGAAAAAGAAAGTAGCAGCGTACTGCCGCGTATCAACCGACCAAGAAGAACAGTTATCAAGTTATGAGAACCAGGTGCGATACTATACGGAAATCATAACAAGAAATCCTGATTACGAGTTGGTGGACATTTACGCAGATGAAGGTATCTCCGGTACCAACACCAAAAAGCGTGATGATTTTAACAGAATGATCGAAGATTGCAGAGCTGGGAAGATTGACCTTATTATTACAAAGTCCATTTCCAGATTTGCAAGAAATACCCTGGATTGCTTGAATTATGTAAGAGAGCTAAAGGAACTGGGCGTGGGGATTCGATTTGAAAAAGAAAATATCGACACCTTGGATGCTAAAGGAGAGGTTTTGTTAACAATTTTATCTTCTTTAGCACAAGATGAAAGTCGAAGTATTTCTGAAAATAGTACTTGGGGAATACGAAGGCGCTTTGAAAAGGGTGAACACAAGATGAGCACCAAACGTTTCTTAGGATATGATTGTGATGAGAATGGAAAGCTCGTTGTAAACAAGAGTCAGGCAAAGATCGTGGTAAGACTTTATGAGGAATATTTATCCGGAAAAACAGTTGATTATATCGCCAGAATTTTCAAAAAGGAGAGGATAAAAAGTTGGGATGGAAAATGCAACTGGCAGGCAAGCACCCTGGACTCCATGCTTCGAAATGAGAAGTATATGGGTGATGCTATTTTGCAGAAAAGCTATACTGCAGATTTTCTTTCCAAGAAGCGTGTAATGAATGATGGTACAATTCCAAAGTATTATATTGAAGGAGATCACGAGCCGATCATAGATGTAAATACCTGGAACGCGGTGCAGCAGGAATTGTCACGTAGAAAGAAATATTGTGAAGATCATTTTACGAATAATTACGCGGTGATGCCTGACAAAAATCCATTTTCAGGGAAGGTGGTATGTGGAAAGTGTAATAACCTTTATTCCAGGGTATCGTATACAACAAGAGCTGGAACTAAGATGAAAAAGTGGCGTTGTGGCTCTACCAATAAGAATCTTGGACATCGAGTTTGCACTTGTCCATATATTATGGAGAGTGCTTTGGAAAAAATATTTGTAATGACCTGGAATGCCATTGTGGAGTCAATCGGAGATTATAAAACACTATGGAACATTAATATTGAGTCAGGGAATGAGCTGTTAGCATATAAAACAAGACTTATGAAGATGCGAGCCCAGGAGGGCAGTATCAAGGAATGTAGGTCAGATTTACTGCAGGAGGTAGTTGACCACATTACTGTATTCGAGAATGGGGACCTCAGAATTTTGTATTACGATGGCACAGAATTTGAAGTAGCAACACATTGAGCAAAATGACTTGACAATAGAATGTACAAGAGTTTTACTAGCACCAACCTAACAAGGAGGTGCTAGTATTGCTTACAGAATTTGAGAAAGAAAAAATCGAATTGATGCGTGAATTTGGCCTAAGATATGATGAGATTGCCAAACGGTTAGGAGTTACTAAAAATCAGGTGCGCTATTATTGTAAGAAGATAGGCTGTCTGCTCAGGGTAGATGAGATGCCAAACAAAAGGTGTGCATATTGCAGGAAAAAGATAACAGCTGATAGGTATGTTCCAAATAAGAAATTCTGTAATCGATCTTGTAGGGAAAAATATGTAATTCAAAACAGAGGCTACTCGTATGAATGGGTGTGGTGTAAATGCCAGTATTGTGGTAAAGATTTTCAGGGGTGGGATTATAGAAAATTTTGTAGCAGAGTTTGTGCACAACTTTCCAGGGAAAAACCAGAGAAAGAAAAATCGAGGCGATCAACTTTAATTAAACCAGAATCAGAGTGGAAAATTAAGAGTGTGAGAAAAGATGTATAGTGCGCATATAGCTAGACTTTAAACTTGCAACAGAACAGGAGGAAGAACGACTGCAGGATGTACTAGATTTTTTAGCACAAGCGTATCAGGTAGAGGTACGCATTAATGCAAAGAGAGAACAAATTGAGAGCCTTAACGAATTATCGAAATCAGCGAGGCGGACCAAATACGAAATGAGTGCAGTTCATAACGCCGATTTTCATTCAGATATTGAGCTGGTTATTGAGAAGATTGATGAACTTCAGGAGAATATAGTGCAGGATATGTTGGAGTTAGTAGGGGCAAAAGAACAGATTATGGAGGTTATTGGTAAAGTTGAAAATAAAGAAATGCTGGCTTTGCTGGAATTACGATTCCTTTGCTATAAGACCTGGGAAGAAATAGCAGACTTGTTGGGATATAGCGTCGACAATGTTTTTAAGAAGCGAAGAAAAGCATTAGAACAAATTAAGTTATAAGACAAAATGGCCGGTAGGTGAATCAGTGCGATTTGCTTACCGACTTTTTTGCGTTATAGGGATTGCTGTGGGTTGCTTGGCTTTTTGCAAGATTGATTTTGTTCGCGATTGGGTATATAATATTGGCAACGAATATAGGTGGTTTTCCGATATGTTTTGGAGGAAGAAGATGGAATACATTTCAATAAAACAAGCATCAGAAAAATGGGGAATTACGAAGAGAAGGATCCAGGTTTTGTGTGCCGAAGGAAGAATTGAAGGCGCAACTAAAATTGGTTCATTTTGGGTGATTCCTTCGGAGGCAGTGAAGCCAAGCGATATGAGAATTAAAAGCGGAAAATATGTAAAAGAGAAGGAGTAACGCATGTTTAATCCAGGATTAGAGATAGGGCAGATTTTGAAAAATGCTGATATTGTAGAAAAATTCAGGTGTGGAAATATGGGTGGTATGAGACGTTCCAAAACTACAAATACGCTTGTTATTGTATCAGACTATACAAAAGGAATTTACCATGACAAATGGATAGGTGGAGTTCTTCATTATACAGGAATGGGTAAGTTAGGAGACCAGGATATAAGATGGTCCCAGAATGCGACGCTTGCGGATTCTGATTTTAATGGAGTCGATGTACACTTGTTTGAGGTTATAGATGCCGGAGAGTATATTTACTGCGGAAGAATTGAACTTGTTGATAAACCATATACTGACATGCAGCCTGGTGAGGATGGAAATGACAGAAAGGTATGGATGTTTCCAATTAGACCAGTGCCGGACAATGATGTGAAAAAGCCTCCAATGTTTGTGTTCAAAGATATTGAAGATTATAAGAACAGAGGCAAAAATGTTGATTCGGAGTATGCAAAGTTCTTAGAAGAAAACAAGAAGAAAAAAGTGAAGAGTAGTAGTGCTGTATTTCCGGTGCAGGTGAGTAAACCAGAACCAAAGAAAATAGTGAATGCGCCTAATGATATTGAGACAAAAACAGTAAATCATAAAAAGTATGGAGTTGGGCTTATAAAAAAGGTGGAAGGACCAAATATTGTTATTACCTTCAAGAGTGTTGGTGAGAAGACGCTAAACTATGAGGTTTGCATGAAAAATAAACTGCTGGAGATTTTGTAGATGAAAACAATAAGAGTAGTGGCAGCTGTTATCAAGAATGAAAATAAGATATTTGCTACAGCTAGAGGATATGGTGAGTTTAAAGGTCAGTGGGAGTTTCCGGGCGGTAAGATAGAGGCCGGGGAAACGCCACAGGAAGCCCTTGTGCGCGAGATAAAAGAAGAACTTGAGACAACAATCCAAGTAGGTGATTTAATCGACACCATTGAGCATGACTATCCAACATTCCATTTGTCGATGTATTGTTATTGGTGTGACATTGTCGAAGGAGAGCTTAAGTTGTTAGAGGCAGAGTCGGCCAGGTGGTTATCAAAAGAAGAATTATATGATGTAAAGTGGCTTCCTGCGGATATCCTACTGATTGAAAAGATTAAGAAGAATCTTTAGAAGAAAAGTATGGGATTATTTGATGTGGATGAAGAAAAGTTATAAGCTTTATATCACAGAGCATGGCATGAAGCAGGCATGAGTTTTGTGGATTCAAGAAAGTATCCTTATTTGAATAAGTAACTTATCCAGTATGCTAGGGAGAATAATTGCTCTTTTGATGAAGCTTGGAGAATTGCAAAGGTTGGTATGTAAAATGGATATAGTTAGTTTACTTGAAGAATTTGTCGACTTAATCAGAAACGAAGAAGTCGAGGTATATAACGAGTTTAGCTTGCAGCATGAATTAGGAATTTTTCTGCGTGCAAAGCTAACAGGAAATAAAGTGCAGTTTGAAAGAAATACTAAGTTCTTTGGAATAACTGATACAGTGAAGCATGAGATAGATATTGTTATTTATAATGAGAATGAGAAATATGCGATTGAATTAAAGTATCCACTGAATGGACAGTATCCGGAACAGATGTATTCCTTCATTAAAGATATAAAGTTTATGGAACAACTCAAAGAGGCGGGATTCGATGGAGCATACTGTGTGACACTTGTGCAGGATAAGAATTTCTATTCTGGAAATAAGGTTGATGGAGTGTATTCATATTTTAGAAATGGAAATACAATTCATGGGACTATTATAAAGCCAACTGGTAAAAAGGATGAAAGTATAGATGTTCATGGAGAGTATCAGGTTGAGTGGAAATCCATAAACAACTGGAAATATTATATTGTGGATATGTAATGTGCATTAAGAAAAGAGGCGGGGTTTTATAGAAACAATTGAATTGAGGAAAGATATCAATAAGTTATTAAAGAAGGCGAGAGAAAATGCAAAACCGGATAAATGTATCCTATGTGGAAAACCACAAACAAGTTTTTGCAATTCGCATTCTATTCCACTAATGATCTTAAAAACAATAGCATGTGAAGGAAAAGTTTTAGAACCATGGATGTTAATGGATGAAATTGATGTGGTAGATTTAGAATCGGGAATAAAAAAGTCTGGAACTTTCCATTTTATATGCAGAGAATGTGATGCTTTATATTTTCAAGACTATGAAAATAAAGAGGCATTGCTTAATGATCCCACTGATAAAATGCTTGCGGAAATTGCATTAAAAAGTATGTTACAAATGCTATCGAAAAGAAATGAGGAAATAGCTCTTTTTGATATTTTTCAAAAAAGGTCAGGTTCGATAATAAACAAAGAACTGTTAGATGAAGATAAGTTATTAGATATAAATGATTATATGTTTGATATGGATGTTTACAAACGAATTATCCAAAATAATGAAAAAGGTGGGTTTAAAATTGTATTTTGGGAGAAATTACCTTATGTTGCTCCGATAGCTGTTCAGACGCCAATTACACTATATAAGGATATCGAAGGGACTGTGATTAACGATATCTATAATACGGATCCAAATCTTCATATGCAAACAATGTACATATGTGTATTCCCTATTGAACATGAAACGGTAGTTGGAGTATTTTATCATAAAAAGGATAGAAATTATAGAAGCCTTCTACATCAGATGAATTGTATGTCTGCGAGTAAGAAGCTGCAATATATAAATTATTTGATTTTTGCGAATACTGAGAACTATTATTTTTCTAAAACGATAGAAGATATTGTCAGGGATAATGAAAAATTAAAATTATTGGGGCAGGAGAATAATGGGGATCCGCATTTAGGAATGCTTAGACCATTAGAACAGTTACTGGAATATAAGCAGATCAAACCAGATGAAATTCCTAATTTTCTAATGCCGGAGTACAAGATAAATAGTTAGACAGAAGTATAGTTAAAAATTTTGGGTGTTAAAAGTTAAGTTTTTTGCACAAGGGTGTTAATTTGTAAGAAAGTACAGGTGTCCGCACATGATAATGCGGTGTTAGCTTACCCCGCATGTGGAGACGGTAGTACTGCTTTCCCACAAAAAGCCAGACGGACATATCAACGTAAAAGTTGAGTTTGGCGAAGGTGAGGGAAAAGTTCCGCTTGATAATATCGCTAAAAGAGCCGAAGAATACAAGCCCAGGAAACGAGTGACCTACAAAATGATAAAGGAGTACATAGAAGCGAAATATGGCTTCAAAGTACATACCGCATATATCGCAGAGGTAAAGAGAGATTTAGGATTGCCGATGTATGATGCTCCTAATGCGGTAGAAGAATTGAAACAGCCGAGGAAGCATCCGACAGCGGAGAAAGTGGAAGCGATAAAGGATGCATTGAAATATTTTGGCGTATGTAGCTAATTTTTAGTGCATAGTTATAAATTTATAAAACGACATTTACCATTCTATATGGTAAGATTAAATATAGTAACGATTTTATAAATGTAGGTGGTAAACATGGGAGATAATCGAAGGATTTTTAGTGATAATGAAAAAATGGTATTATTTAATGAGGTCGATGGGCGATGTCCAATTTGTGGAAAGCCATTAACTAATACCAAGAATGGACAAATTATTAAAATGTTTGAAGTGGCACATATATATCCTGCGAATCCTCGTCCAGAGGAAGTCGAATTGTTAAAAGACGAGGAACGTTTGAGTAAAGACGTTAATAGTCTGGCTAATGTCATAGCGGTCTGTAGAATATGTCATAAAAAATTTGATACACCACGAACTATAGAAGAATATCGCTCGTGGGTAAGACTTAAAAAGAAATTGTTGCAAGATGCACAGCTAAAAAATACATATGCACTTTTTAATATAGAGGAAGAAATAAAGGAAATATTAAAGAATTTAAATGATGAATCTTTAGAGGAAGACTTGGTACGGTTAAGTTATGAATCTTTGAAGATAGAGCAAAAAGCCAACGACACCTTACCTTTTGCAATAAAACGTACCATTAAAAACGATGTGGTAGATTATTTTGACTATATTCATAAGATATTTATTGAAATGGACAAAGTAACACCATATAAATTTGATACCCTAGCGGCTCAAATAAAGGGATTCTATTGCAAAACTATGCAAATTAATCCTAACCAAGAATTCGTATATGCTTCTTTAGTGGATTGGCTTAATGAAAAGACAGGGTCATATTCAAGAAGGGCTTGTGAAATTGTGATTGCATATTTTATACAAGATTGTGAGGTGTTTTCATGATATTGCCGAATAAGCTAATAAGCTTTCAAGATTGTATTCTGGCAAAAACGGTTTATATTTTAGAAAAGATTAGTGATTCAGATTTTTCAGTAATTGGGTTATACGAACAAGTGGAAACTCATTTTGAAGATTTAAATGAATATATATTGGCTCTGGACGTTCTATATGTTCTTGGCAAAATAAAATATAATGAGGGGTTGCAGGTGATACAGTATGTTGAAAAAAATTAGTTGTAATATATTTTTGCAGAAAGAAATTGTATTTCATGAGGGTTTAAATGCCATTGTAGGAGATGATATTGCTTCTAATTCGATAGGAAAATCAACTATGCTTATGATTATTGACTTTGTTTTTGGAGGCGATGATTATATAAGTAAAAATCATGATGTAGTAGATAATTTGGGTCATCATGATTTCAGATTTATTTTTAATTTTGATAATAAGGATTACTATTTTATTAGAAGTACAAATGAATACAAATTTGTATCTATTTGTAATGAGAAATTTGAAATTTTACAGAGTGTAACAACGGAAGAATTTACCGCATGGTTGCAAGAAAAGTATGATTGTCAATTAGAATCGTTAACATTTAGAAATATTGTTGGTAGATATTTCAGAATTTATGGGAAGGAAAATTTAAATGAAAGAAAACCTATCCAGTATTTTGAAAAAGAAACAGCACCTAAATCTATATTAGCTCTTTTAAAATTGTTTGATAAATATAAATCATTAAAAGCATATGAGGAGCAAATAGAAAAATTAAAAAGTGACAAAACTACATTGGTTGATGCAGCAAAAAAGAATTTTTTGCCGAATGTCAACACAAAAAGTTTATTTAATAAAAATGAAAAAAAGATTGAAGAATTAAGCGTACGATTAGAAAAAATAAAGAAGGAAATTGTAACAACATCGCTTGATTTAGAATCAATGGTTTCTCAAGAAATATTAAAACTTAAGAGGGAGAAAAGCCAACTTACTATTAAATTAAACTCATATCAAAGTAGATTGCTAAGAACACAAAATAATATAAAGAATAAACCTGTGAAAATTAGTGCTGAGTTAGAACAATTTGTGTATTATTTTCCAGATTTTAATGTAGAACAGGTTAATAAGGTGGAGGATTTCCATAAAAATATAAATAAAATATTAAAGAGTGAACTTGTAGCAGTAGAGAAGGAATTAAAAGCTAAAATCGAGGAAATTAATAATCAGATAATAGAAATAGATAAGTAAATTGAACAGAAATTGTCCATAAAAGATGCACCTAAATTAGCAGTAGATGAAGTGGTTGATTTGGTGGCACAAATAAAACAGCTTAATGATGAAAATGGATACTATACCAAGAAGAAACAATTGGAGGGGACTATATCACAGGCTAATGATGATTTAAGTGAATTAAAAGAAAAGGCATTAGATGAAATATGTAATGAAATAAATGTCAAAATGTACGAGCTAAATAAAGAAATATATGTTGATGGAAGGCGAGCACCGACACTGAATATTCACGGAAGTAAATATTCGTTTAATACTGCGGGGGATACTGGAACAGGTACAGCTTTTGCTAACTTGATATCATTTGATCTTTCATTGCTGGAATTAACCCGTTTGCCGGCTATAGCTCATGATTTGCCATTGTTAAAAAACATTGAAAATGTTGCAATGGAAAACATTATTTCAATATATAGTAGAAGTGAAAAGCAAATATTCGTTGCTATTGATAAATTGAGTTCTTATGATGAGAAAGCGGCACAAATTATAAATAAACATAAAGTATTACAACTTTCGAAAGACAAATTACTTTTTATCAAAAATTGGAAAAGCAATAAATAAATCTAAAAAGCGTATCGTTAGAAATAGTGGTACGCTTATTTTTGTACCTTTTTGCAGATTTGTCCTTTCCCCTGCTTTCCAATATAATGAAGCT
>CAKQTZ010000005.1 GCA_934277375.1 uncultured Coprococcus sp.
GAAGAATATATATGACCAATTTGTTAAGATATATGAAAGAAAAATCTAATTACAATACAAAGGAGGAAGCCGTTGAGCTTTTAATGAATGAAACTAATCTTACATATGAAGAATGTTCTAAAGCCAACGATTTCCAAATTAGACTAAATAAGAAAAATTAATATACAATTCCAGTTTGTAGAATTGAGATTTAGGGACGTTCCTTTTGTCACGAGGAGTGTCCCTGTGGCATGTATAAGTAAGACAGGGGACGCTCATTGCCGTAGAATTAAGAAAATCGGGATTCAACCGGACAAATGAAAGGAATAATGGTATGGATGATAATCAAAGGATGAAAATCCGAAAATTCGGGTATTTAAACCAAGGAGCATTAAAAGGGCAAATTCTTTTTACAGGATCATCCTTGATGGAAATGTTTCCTGTCTGTGAAATTGCACGAAGCCAGTGGATCGAACAAGTGATATATAATCGTGGTGTTGGTGGATTGAATACAGATGAGTTTCTGGATAATATCGATACATTGCTTTTAGATCTTGAGCCATCAAAGATATTTATCAATATCGGTACTAATGATATTACAAAGGAATGATTTGGAAATCAGTGGATGTCACATTTAATGGATAATATCTGCAGAATCATGGAAATTATCAAATCCCGCATTCCAGATGCGGAAATTTTTATCATGGCGTTTTATCCTGCAAATCTTCACCTGCCATGGCAGACAGAACAATCAATTCAATGGATGAAACTCCGGACTACTGAAAATCTTACATTATGTAATCATCGATTAAAAGAAATAGCAGAAAAATACGGTTGTCATTATCTTGATTGTAATGACGCCCTTGTTGATGAACATGGTGAACAGAAATCGGAGTATACCATTGATGGTGTACATATGTATGCAAATGGATATTTGAATGTTTTTAAGTCTTTAAAGTCTTATTTGTAAGCAGGGACGTTCCTTTTGTCACGAGGATGTTTCAATGGCTTATTTTATTATTCAGCGGGATACTCACCGTGACAAAAGGAACGTCCCTGGGATTCAGACGTTAAACAATCTATGGTATACTCGGCATAGACATCAGAATGAGAGCGAGGAACAACATATGGATATGTTACAGTTGATGAAGGAGAGACACAGTGTGCGGCAATATAAGGATAAGCCAATTGAGCAGGAGAAACGTGCGGAGATCGACAGGCTTATCTCTGAGATAAATTCTGAGAGCGGATTGAGCATGCAGGCGGTCTACGATGAGCCGAACTGTTTTGATTCGTTTATGGCGCATTACGGCAAATTCACAAATGTTTCTAATTATATAGCGATAGTTGGTGCGAAGAACGATCAGGAAAAGGCCGGCTATTACGGTGAAAAGCTGGTGCTTGGATGTCAGGAACTTGGACTTAACACATGCTGGGTTGCAATGTCACATGGTAAGACTAGGGCAGTCATAGGCAAAGGACAGAAATTGCTGATAGTAATTGCCCTTGGGTATGGTGAGAATCAGGGTGTTGCCCACAAGAGCAAAAATGTATCGGAAATCAGCAGGGCAGATGTGGAGACAGACTGGTTCACAAAGGGGATGGAGGCTGTGTGTCTGGCACCGACAGCGGTGAACCAGCAGAAGTTCATGTTTGAGCTGAGAGAGGGTGTGGTGACAGCGAAAGCTCCGAGAGGAATCTGCACGAAGATAGATCTTGGAATTGCCAAATACCACTTTGAGGCTGTGACTGGGCATGAGATTTAGGGACGCTCCTCGTGACAAAAGGAACGTCCCTGGGAGAGGACACAAAATCTTCACAAAAAAGTTAGCACTCACCCCTTGACAGTGCTAACAACTAGGTGTATAACATAGTCAAAGATAAGGAAAGGGATAAGAAAGAAGAGAAAGAATCCCGAAAGCTTATCTTGACAATTATTTTGAAAGTAACAGTAAACAAAAAGTCTAAGTGCCTTGGGACTTCATAAGAAGCCACAATTTCCGACACTTGTTTGAGATTGAAAGGAGAAATGACTTATGTTACCTAGTATTTTTGGAGAAGATTTATTTGATGATTGGATGAATGACTATTTCCCATTTGGAAAGGATTTTGACAAGGAGTTCAGTAAAGCGTTAGCACCTACCGAGCGTGCGCTGTATGGCAAGCATGCAAAGAACATGATGAAGACCGATGTCCGTGAGACAGACGATTCATATGAAGTAGATATGGATCTCCCAGGATTCAAGAAAGATGAAGTAAAGGTTCAGCTTGCTGATGGTTACCTGACAATTGAGGCTGCAAAGGGTCTGGATAAGGATGAGAAGGATAAGAAGAGCGGCAAGTATATCAGGCGTGAGCGTTATGCCGGCAGCATGAGCAGGAGCTTCTATGTCGGTGAAGGAGTTACTCAGGAAGACATTCATGCAAAGTATGAACATGGCGTACTGAAACTGTCGATTCCTAAGAAGGAAGAGCAGAAGAAAGTAGAGAAGAGTAATTACATCGCAATCGAATAATGTAAGAACTGCGTAATTACTCAATAACAGATGACTAATATTCGTAGAGCCCTCCGTGTATCTGCAAGGTGCAGGTATGCGGGGGGCTCTTTTGCGTTCTGCTATTTGATGTAAATGAGCATTATGCCAGTGTAGGCGAAAAAATATTACAGTTATTTTGGGCTGGAATATCTCTAAAAATGTTGAAATGATATTTGATTTATTTGATAATAGTGATTGAGACTATTGAGGGAGGACAAGCGGTGAAACGTTATTCAATAAAGGGGGATTTATATGTTCGATTTTCAGCAAATGTATAGAGAAAAGCTGCGTACACCGGAGGCTGCGGTGGAGTGTGTCAAGGATGGAGACTGGGTCGATTACACATCGTCCCTTGGAAAACCTGTACTACTTGACATGGCACTGGCAAGGCGGAGAGATGAGCTGCACGATGTGAAGATCAGGGGCAATCTGATGGCTGGGCCTATAGAGGTCGCAGAGTGCGATGACAGTCAGGAGCATTTTGTGTATCATAGCTGGCACTGTTCGCAGTATGAGAGAAAACTGTGCGATGAGGGCAAATGCTATTATATACCGATGGTGTTCCACAACAATGCGGCTTACTATGAGTATTTCCTCCATGTGAATGTGGTCATGGTGTCGGTGGGACCTATGGACAAGCATGGTTATTTTAACTTCTCGGTGAATACAGGTGTGGCTGCCCCTATTGCCAGGAAGGCGGACATCGTTATAGTTGAGGTGAATGAGCACATGCCTAAGATACGCGGAGGATATGACGAGTGTATTCACATATCGGATGTGGACATGATCGTGGAGGGGGAGCACGAGCCATTTGCTGATGTGAAAACACAGGCACCGCGGGAGGTTGACCGGAAGATAGCGGAGCTGCTTATTCCATACATAGTAGATGGTTCAACACTGCAGCTCGGTATCGGAGGAATGCCAAATGCGGTGGGCGAGATGCTGGCTCAGTCGGATCTCAAGGATCTTGCCATGCACACGGAGCTCTGCTCGGACGCATATCTAGCCCTGTACAAGGCGGGCAAGCTGACAAATAAATACAAGAACATAGATCGTGGAAAAGGCGTATTTGGCTGTGCCATCGGCTCAAATGAACTGTATGAGTGGCTGGACGACAATCCGGGAATCGCCGCATATCCACTTGAGTATGTGAACAGGCCATATGTCATATCACAGATAGACAATATGGTGTCCATAAACAGCTGTGTGGCGGTGGACCTGTACGGACAGGTTGCGGCGGAGAGCAGCGGGTCACGCCAGATCAGCGGAACCGGCGGACAGCTCGATTTCCTGATCGGAGCATCGGGCTCCCGTGGCGGAAAGGCATTTATATGTATGAGTTCCACCCATACCGACAGGAATGGAGTGAAACACTCCAGGGTAAAACCGCAGTTCAACGGAGATATCATCACCTCGCCGAGAAGTCAGGTGTACTTTCTGGCAACAGAGTACGGCGTGATAAACCTTGAGGGGCGTTCCACATGGGAGAGAGCGGAGGCACTGATATCCATAGCCCATCCTGATTTCCGGGACATGCTGATAAAGGAGGCCCAGGAGAGAAAGATCTGGCGGAGGTCGAATAAGAGATGAGAAGGTTATTTGACATAGACATAAAAGACTATGAAACGGACTACAAGGTATACCGCAGACCGTCGGCAAGGGGGATCATCCTGCAGGAAGACAGGATAGCCCTTGTCTACAGTGAGCGTGAGCACTATTACAAATTTCCGGGGGGCGGTATTCATGACGGAGAGGATAAAAAGAAGGCTCTTGCCCGCGAGGTCCGGGAGGAGACTGGGCTTGTGGTCATACCTGATAGCATAAGGGAATTTGGAAGTGTACTTCGAAGACAGAAGAGTGACAAATCGGTTGATACTATATTTGAGCAGGAGAACTTCTATTATATATGTGATGTAGAAAATACAAATATAGGCCAGGAGCTTGATGAATACGAGCGTGAGGCGGGATTTGTGCTAAGAGTCTTGCCAATTGATGAGGCGATAAGGGCAAATGATGAGTATCACAGTGAGAACTATTTTGATGAAGTTATGATAAAGAGGGAGCTGCGGGTACTTCAGATGGTGAAGGAGCAGATGAAAAATTAAAAAATTTTTTTATAACTGTAATTTTACATGAAAAAAGGGAAGTATATTGTTGAAGGGGCGCGTAAAATGTTCGCCTCAAGGAAAGGGAGGAATACTTACAATGAAGAAGACAAAGCTTGTGGCACTTCTGCTGGCGGCTTCCATGACGCTGACCGCCTGTGGAAATGACGGGGGCACAAAGAAGATCGGAGTATTTGCAGGAATAAAGACAGCGAATAAGGCAGTGGGTACTCTCTCTGCCTCTCCTGCAAAGATGCGAGTTAAGGAATTGGCTAAACTTGTCAATGATATGGATTATGAGGAAATTGATATGGATGAGATACCAGAGGAAGTAATATCTAAATATTCTTTTATTGACAGTTTTCAACATCCGGAATTATATGATAAATTTGTGGACTTGGAGTTTTATACAGC
Source organism: uncultured Coprococcus sp. (assembly GCA_934277375.1). Lineage (GTDB taxonomy): Bacteria > Bacillota > Clostridia > Lachnospirales > Lachnospiraceae > Coprococcus. Next base: position 5,036 of record CAKQTZ010000005.1, read on the forward strand.
TGTTGAATGTGGTAAGGCAAGCAAACACATAGTATATTATGACGATCAGTACTGTATGGATTACGATGAGGCCAGATATTATAGGGTTTCCAGTTCTGACGAGAATACTTATAAGAGGCTGGCACAATTGGCGCTAAGACTTAATAGGATTGACTATCCGGACTATGAAAAAAAGATAAAAGAAGGAGGATCCACTGATGTTATAACTGCGGACAAGGTACAGAATGATACTGGAAATCCCAACTATACAGAGTGGGACAAGGGAATCTGTAGTGATATTGCATCTGTACCTGACAGAGGTGAGGTTACTCTGTTGAACAATGATTATACAGGATTTGAGTGTGCGTACAGGGTGGATAACCTGACAGAGGGTGATTTCGAATATTTGGTTGATAAGTATAAAAAGGAAGGTTTCAACCAGGACATCGTGGAGTATGATCGCGGATTTATGGCATTTTCAGAAAATGCTGCAATGGACTATGTTGCTATAGGCATCGGCAATGACAGCATAGTAATTACCGTGGGAGGAGACAGAAATCGTGCTGGTTCAGTTACTGCCGGCTGGGACGCCAGCACTATGAGCCAGTATGCGCCAAAACCAGAGAGTGGGGAGTGCTATCTGTCGCTTGACAAACCTGGTATTTACCCGGTTTCGAGTGATTCGGCTAAGTTTAGATGCGTAGTTTATAATATTGATACAACCAAGGTCAAAGAATACGTGGAGTTATGTGAGAGCAAAGGTTTCTCAGCTGAAGGGGTTTATAAAGATATTAATGTTATTGATGATAAGCGGGTGGACTGGACTGGATGTTCGTCAGATGGAATGATCAGTATAACAAAAGCTGAAGATGACACGTTTATGATAGTTGAGTTTGTAAAAAGTGAGTAATATCCACTAAATATTTGGGAGGAAATTAAAATGGAGTCAAATAATAGCAAGAATATAAAGGACATGCCCTATGTGGATCCTGAGTCAAAGAAAAAATATGGTATGAAGTGGCATCGTTTTCTCTGTGTAGTTCTGTGCATTATAGCTATTCTGGAAATTGTGGCCGGGGTGATGTGCATACTTGGAAAAGGAGAATATTCTGAACTGTATAGTATGGGCCTGGAGTCAGGCGTATTCACAAGCGTCAAACTGGTTGTATGTATTGTCGGAGTACTGAGAATCCTGTCTGGTCCGCTTGCATTTGCAGCGAGACAGAAACTGGCAAAATTTAAGAAGAACGGACCGCTTTTCTTCTATATTTATCTGATTGTTAGCGGGGCAGCAAGTATCGTGTATGATAGTGTTGCCATAATTATATTCAGGAGAATTAATATGGAATTTCCTGCAGAATTCTTTTCTGTCAAAGAGGACGTTGTAGGGATAATCGCAAGCGTTGTATACATTCTTCTCAATATGCTCTATTACCACAACAGAAAGGCGTATTTTGTAAATGGACGACCAGAAGATAATTGAATTATTTTTGAAAAGGCGTGAGGAGGCAATTACTGCTACTTCCGAGAAATATGGAAAATTATGCAAATCAATATCTGACAGGATCTTGAGGAACAATGAGGATGCGGAGGAGTGTGTCAGCGATACATATCTGACACTCTGGGATACGATTCCACCTGAGGAACCAGATCCATTTGTGGCATACATTTGCAAGATAGTGAGGAATCTGTCACTCAAGCGATACAGACATAATACCGCAGAGAAGAGAAATTCCTACTACGACGCATCTCTGGATGAGATATCAGAGTGCGTGGCAGCAGGCGGTGAGGTCGACGAACATATCACAGTCCGGGAACTTACAGACAAATTGAACATTTTTTTAGGTGGGCTCAAGGAAGTAGACAGAGTTATATTTGTCAAGAAGTACTGGTTTTGCATGGAGATTCCGGAGATAGCGGAGGAAATGTCTCTGAGTACCAATTATGTGAATGTACATTTGCACAGGACAAGGGAGAAACTGAAACAGTATCTTGTAAAGGAGAACTGGTATGAAGAAAGAATTGGTTGAGGAAGCACTTACCAACATAGATGACATATATATAGAAGAAGCGATTACATATGACAAGAGTAAAATTATAAATTTTCCTCAAAACACCAGCAAACTGATGAAGGCAGCCACAGTGACTCTGGCGGTGCTGGTGGCTGGTTCTGCGACAATCTATGCCGGTGCAACGGTTGCCAGAAAGGTGTTCATCACCGATCACAGTATGGAAATGGGAACTCTGGATGACAGTGAAGAGGAAGAATTGAGAGAAGATGACACGGCAGATGAAAATCTGGGACCTGACGACAGTTATTGGGATGAAGTAGAGGATCTGGGTACAGTAGCGGGAGATGACTCAGTGAAGTGGACACAAAAGCACGATGAGATCGTGCAGGGAGTCCATTACACGACATATACTTATGAAAATTATAATGATGCCGCAGCGGATGCGGGAATGGATGCGTGGTTCGATTCAATTCCTGGTGAGCTGACGAGCGTGGAATATACATATGGTCTATCTGAGGGCTGTGCGACCAGATATATATTTGTAAATGGAGAATATAAAGGACATACATATTCATTGATGCAGGATAAGATGAATGGTGTCGATGACGAAGATTTCTTTTATAGAATTGCTATGGACAATGTTCAGAATGCGCGGGATTATACCAACAAGGATGGAGAATTATTTACTCTGGCTGACGAGGTTAGAGAATACTATGAGTATAGTGATTATGGGAGCACAAAAAAAGTAAAAGATATCACAACATATACAATGATAAGAGATAATGGCAATGCAGGGGATATGTCATTTGATAACATGCCTGACAAAGATATTCATTACATACTGGATCAGATCAAGCTTGTAAAATAATAGTAAGGAATTTGTTATCCACTTTTATGTACTTTTAGGGAGGAATATTTAATATGAAAAAGGTAAAATTATTGGCACTTATGTTAGCAGCATCTATTTCGCTGACAGCATGTGGTACAGATGGGGGAACCGAGAAGGCAGGTGTGTTTGCCGGGGTAAAGACAGCAGACAGGATATCAACGAACAAATATTATACCACTGATAAGGTGCGTGTCAGGGAAATCGCAAATCTTGTAAATGAGATGGATTATGAGGAGATCGAAGGGGATATTCCAGACGTTTTTTCCGGAGATTCGAATGAGGAGATTGAAGAAGATATTTCGTTTGATACTTTCGGACGTTCGTATGAGGTGTCATTGGGGTTCTCGACATCAGTCAAAGGTTACATGGGAGACAAGAGGTTGTGCTATGTAAATGGACAGTATTGTACGGATTGGACAAGGGGAAAATATTATAAAATTTCCAGTTCTGATGAAAATACATACGAGAAGCTGAAACAGATGTATCTCAAACTTGAAGGAATAGGAATTTTAGACTATGAAAAAATGATAAAAGAAGGTGGCTCTTCAGATGCTGTTATGGCAGACAAAGTTCAGCTTGATACCGAAAATCCGAATTACGCTGAGTGGGCTAAGGGAATCTGCTGTGATATTGCCTCTGTACCTGATAGAGGTGAGGTCACTCTGTTTAATAATAATTATATGGAATTTGAGTGTGCATACAAAATAGACAATGTGACAAAGGATGATTTTACATATTTGGTTGACAAATATAAAAAGGAAGGCTTTAACCAGGATGTGAGTGAGTACGATTGCGGTTTTATGGCATATTCAGATAAGGCAGCATTTGATTATATGGCTATAGATTATAGAGAAGACTGTATCGTACTGACTGTAGGTGGAGATATAAACCGGGCAGGCTCAGTTACTGGAGGCTGGGAAGATGGAAAACTTGGCAAATATGCACCAAAGCCAGAAAATGGTGATTGTTATATAATGCGAGACAGAGCTGATTTTTATCCAGCGCCAGGTGAAAATGTTCATTCAGAGTATGTAGTTTATAATGTTGATGAAGAGCAGGTTGGAGAATATGTAGAGTTGTGCAAGAGCAATGGCTATACAGACGATGAGTACTACAACGATATTACAGACGATGATTATCAGGTGTACTGGGCAGGCGTTTCTGAGGATTGCAGAATATTTGTAGAACAGGGAAAAGATGACACATTCATGACAGTGACGCTTTACCTGCTGCAGAAGGATGACAGCGATGCCGTAAATTAATTAGTTGTTGTGACAAATCTTTTAGATGAATTGATGAAATAAAGTTCGGAATATTGGGTGGAGGTACATAATATGGAGTCAAATGTAGGATATGGTATGAAATGGCACAGATTCTTTTGTATAGCGCTGTTTATAACAGCAGCAGCTTCTATTGCACATGGCGTGCTATATTTTATAGGAAAAGGAGAGTACCAGTGGCTATATGATCTTGGTATTGAGTCCGGCGTGTTTCCTGATGGTAAGATAGTAACTTATATTGTGGAAATTATTACTTTTATTTGTGCGCCGCTTGCCCTGATAGCAAGACACAAACTGGCAAAACGGCAGAAGAGAGGACCATTGGTTTTCAATATTTACCTGGCGGTTTTAGGCATAAGAAATATTGTGTATTCATGTATCGCTATAGTGATATTTAAGAAAATTGATCTGGATTTTGGTGGAAAGCTTTTTTCTGTGAAAGCAAATATTGCAGGGATGGTAGGGTTAGTTGTTATTTTCCTTATTTGTATGCGCTATTACCATAACAGAAAAGAGTATTTTGTGAATTAGGTTGTTATGTAGAACTGACCGGGCAGAGTGATCTGTCCGGTCTTTCTATAAAAAAGCAGAATTTTATGATCTATTATTTCAGCCTTTCGTCCACTTCAACTTTGAAAGGAAGCTTGCTTATAATGTCATGTTCAAGATCAATGCCAGGGTACACTTCAATGAGCTTAAGTCCCTTTTCAGTGAGTTCAAATACGCATCGTTCTGTGACGTATATAACCCTCTGTCCATTTGCCAGCGCACGTTTTCCTGAGAAACTGATGCTTCTGACATCGTTTACGAACTTTGGAATAGATCCCTCGTTCTTTATCGTCACAATGCCGTCATTGTCCTCCACGGCAAGTCCCTTCGTGTCAAATGTGAGACAGAATACAACGGTTGCTGTCTTGGCGGTGATATTTGCAAAACCGCCTACACCGGCAAATGCGCCAGAGCCCTTGTGGGCATTTACATTCCCGAACCTGTCAACCTCGATCCCGCCCATGAAACAGATATCAAGACCGCCGTTGTTGTAGAGGTCAAACTGGTTTGCCATGTCATATATGGAGTCGGCACCGATGACAGCGCCGAACACTTTGCCCGATGCAGGAAATCCGCCTACGCCTCCGGATTCTACGGTCAGGGTTATCTTGTCCAGAATACCGTTCTCTCTGGCGTACTTGGATACGGTCTCCGGGATTCCAACACCTATGTTGACTATATCGTCAGGTTTTAATTCCAGAGCGGCCCTTCTTCCGATGATCTCTGCGCTTGTATTGACAATATTCTTTGTCTTGGTACGACCGGCAAGCATCTCAGCCCAGTCCTGCCACTGTGAATAGGGAATCTCAAAACTTCCTGTCAGGGATTCGTATGATGCATGTCTTGGCTCCGGCGGTATCTCAACGATAGCGTCAACCAGACATCCCGGAATGATGGTATTGTGCGGTCTGGAAGGTCTTGCCACAAGTCTGTCAACCTGCACGATGACCTTTCCGCCATTTGCCTTTACAGCCTGACAGATGGACAGCGCATCTCCTGCGGTAAACAGATCCTCAAATGAGATGTTGCCCTTGCGGTCGGCAGCAGTTCCCTTGATGATAGCCACGTTGATAAGCGGCAGCTTGTAGTAGAGGAATTCCTCACCGTCCAGCTCAACGTATTTTACAAGTGAGTCGTCATTTGATATGTTGTTGATTCCCGGCCCCTCAAGTCTCGGATCGACAAATATATCCAGCCCGACCTTGGAGAGTGCTCCCGGAAGTCCGCCTGCCTGCGCACGAATTGCGTGTGAGATACAGCCGAGTGGGAGATTGTATGCCTCAAATCTGTCCTCAAGGACAAGCTTCTTGGTGCTGTACATGGCGCCGAAATGTCCGCAGATGATCTTGTCAACTGCGCCGTCTCTTATGTATCCCTCTGCCGCCTTGTTCTCATCCCACGCACCAAAGCCCGCGCTGGATATGGCAGTGAGGTGCTTCGGCGAGCCTGTCCTCTGGTATCTCTTATATAATGCCTCGTGAAGCTCGATTGGAGTATCTATGCCGAGAAATGAGTTGAGTGCGATCACATCTCCGTCATTTATAAGATCCATTGCCTCATCGGCTGTCATTATCTGGTACATTTGTTCTATCCTTTCGTATATATCTAGGTGGAGTAAGAGACCAAGGCTTCCCCAAAGGGGTCAGGCCCCTCCGTCCCCATGTTTAAATCTTTTTAGTAGGCTATACTATTTTTACAGGATTTAAGCCAATTAGTCAATATCATGGTTTTGTATTGGGGACGGAGCACTCCGAGGGGCAATAAAGGTGACGGAGGGACCCGGGAGGTGCCTGACCCCTCCGTCATCATGAGCAACGAGCCAAAGTGTATTGTTCTCTGTTTATTAATCAGGATATTTGATCAGATCGTACATCTTGCCATAAGCACCCATATCGCGCACACCCTCAAGCTCCATGCCGAGATGCATGTATTTGTCGCATTTTGACTTGGCATCCGTCTCAAGGATGACTGGAACGCGTAATCTGTTTCCTTCAGAGAAAGCCATGTCCAGAACTTTCCTCATGTATCCCTGTCCCTGGTATTGTTCGCGGACGCAGACCATGCCGACGAATATAAAATCTTTTTTTCCTTTCTTCATTCGATCCTGAAGAGATCTGCCTCCCTTGGACAGAGCTTTTCCCATGCGGATCATTTCTTTAAGGCTCATATTGCAAAAAAGAGCTTTGAGGATAGCCATGCCCGCTTTGAGATTCATTTTCTGTCCCGGCAGGGTGTAGGCGATATACCCCTCGCCGCGTTCGCTGGTTGCATAGAGCATTTGTCCTTCAAATGCCATACGGACGTAGCCGGCTATGTAATTTGCCACGGCCTCTTTGCTGCTGTAGAACACTCCCATACCTGTTTCCTGCCCGTAGTCGTAATATCCAAACGCATGGCCGATATCCTCGGCTGCCTGCGCATCCCATTTTGTTATCTTCATTGTATTTTCTCCGTTCGATAATTATATTGTCGTTTCTAATTTGATTTATATGGTTAGATACATCTAACTACAATCATATTATCATATATAGAGTGAAAATGAAACTATGATCTCATTCAGGATGACATGATAGAAATATATGAGGATTATGAAGGATGCCGATGTCATAGTGTTTGCATATGTAACCTTTGCATATGGAACGCTATTACTGAAACAATACATTTGTATTGAATTAGCATAAATTAAGTATTATAATTTATAAAGAAGCGATGAAGTTGCATATTATTAATACTAGGAGGCGCATGAGAATGGCGAGCACAATACAGGTAAGGGTAGAAAAGGATCTTAAGTCAAAAGCAGATAAATTATTTCATGATCTTGGAACAGATACTACGACAGCTATAAGAATTTTTCTTACCCAGGCAGTTGCAAATAATGGATTTCCATTTGAGATAAAAAGGGTTGTTACAGATCCATATGTGGCAATGACAGAGGAACAGATGATAGACAAACTGGCGAAGTCAAGACAACATGCTGAAAAAGGTGAATGTCGTGATGCTGATGTTGTGATAGATGATATGAGGAAGAAGTATGACTTATAGGGTGGTTTTACTTCTACAGTAAGCTGCTTAAATCACAATATTGATAAAGTATAGATTAGTAAAGTATATTTGACTAAAATACAAATGAGTATTACAATAAGATTGTAGAAATGGAGGTGTAATGATGTTTATTGGAAGAGATAAAGAGCTAAAGGGGTTAGACCAATTATACAAATCGGACAAGTTTGAATTTGCTGTGATATACGGACGGCGTCGGGTGGGAAAGACTGCGCTGATCAATCATTTTATTAATGAAAAAAAGGCAATCTATTTTATGGGCGTAGAAAGTAATGAGAAACAGAATCTGGAGAATTTCAGTAAAAGCATAATAGAATTCAGCAGCGGAATCCAGACAGAGACAACATTTGCATCTTATCAGGCAGCACTGGAGTATATTTTTAAGCTGGCAGAGAAAGAGCGGATTATTCTTGCTATAGACGAATATCCTTATGTGGCAAGAACGTCCAGGAGTCTTGCGTCTACATTACAGATGTTGATTGACAAATATAAGGATAACTCAAAATTGATGATTATCTTGTGTGGCTCGTCCATGTCATATATGGAGGATCAGGTTCTTTCATACAAATCGCCTCTGTATGGTAGAAGAACAGCCCAGATGAAGATAGAACCATTTGATTTTGATGAGTGTTGTAAGTATTTAAAGGGGCTGACTGACGAAGACAAAGCATATGTCTATGGGATTGTTGGAGGAACACCGCAGTATCTCATTCAGATCAACGATAAATTAAGCGTTGAAGATAATATAAAAAACATATATTTAAATCCAATGTCTTTTTTGTATGAGGAGCCGTTGAATCTCTTAAAACAGGAAGTAAGAGAACCTGCAATTTATAATGCTATTATCACTGCTGTTGCAACAGGTCACTCCAGAATGTCAGAGATATCCACAAAGGTTGGAGAGAGCACAACTGTGTGTTCCGGATATCTCAAAAACCTGATCAGCCTTGGGATTATCAAGAAAGAAACACCGTATGGGGAGAAAGATTCAAAGAGATCTATTTATTCCATAGAAGACAATATGTTTTATTTCTGGTATCGGTTTGTACTGGACAATACATCAGTTATAGCAAGAGGAGCGGTGGATCTTGTATACAAGAGGATAGAAGCACAGCTTAATGATTATATGGGCAGAGTGTTTGAGGATATTTGCAGACAGTATTTGTGGAAACTGCTTCTTAAAGGAGAAATGCCGATAGAATTTGTATCGCTTGGCCGATGGTGGGGTAATGATGCAAGAAAGAAAACTCAAACAGAAATTGATATTATGGGAGAGCAGGACAGCAGTTCGGCCTTTTTTGCTGAATGCAAATGGCGAAATGAGAAGGTGGATCTGGATGTTCTGAATACATTAGTTGACCGTAGTGGATTATTTCATTACACAAATGTATATTACTTCCTGTTTTCGAAAACTGGTTTTACGAAGGGCTGTATGGAAAAAGCAGAGACGATGGGGAATGTTACGCTTGTAACATATAAAGACATTGTGGATTTGTAAGAATAGATGGTTGTTATAGATCCATATGTGACAATGACAGAGGAACAATAAAGAGTGGGAAGCGATACGCTTCCCACCTTTTTTGTGTATTTAAAACTTTGTAAGCTAACTCAAAAGCGTTATATAAATTCCCGTAAGTATCGCAGTCGTTATAACTCCGCAGATATTTGCACCCAGGGCGTAGTCGAGAATAAATGCTGAAGGATCAGCCTTTGACGCCGCTTTCTGGGCAACCTTGGCGGTTGAAGGTACGCAAGACACTCCGGCAATACCGACAGTAGGGTTGAAGTTTCCACGTTTGAAGAGGTATACGATATAGCCTCCTACTATTCCGCCGATACCGGAGAGGAGCAGAGCAAGCATTCCAAGGATCAGGAGCTTGAGCACCTGTTCATTCAGAAGTGTGCTGGCATCGCAGAGAACTCCAAGCATCAGACCGAGGAAGAATGTCGCAAAGTACAGGAACTCTTCTCCGACCAGTTTGACATATACAGCTATGCCGGTCTCCCTGATGACGATACCGATGAAGAAACTCAGGAAAAGTGGTGCTGCAACAGGGAAGAGCAGACACAGGATGGCATTTGTGATGATTGCAAATACGAGCTTCTGTTTGGATGTGATCTTGCTTTTTCTCTGTTCCCTGACGATGGCTTTTCCCCTCATGCTCTTTGGTATGAGCAGTTTGATGAGGTATGGGTAGCCGCCGTAAGTAAGGCTGAGGTAGAGATAAGCCACTATAGATATAGGGACAAATAGCTCCGGTGCCAATTTGAGTGATGCAAATAAAACCATAGGTCCGTCTGCGCCGCCGATGATGGAGACTGCGGCTGAAGAACCGGCATCGAGTCCCATTGCCCTGGCGATAGGGTATGTAAGTATGGTGCCCGCTTCGGCAAAGAGGGCGATGGTCATGCTGATAAATGGTCTTTCAAGCACATAGCCGATATCACACATCGTTCCGATACCCATGAACACAAGACAGGCTATAAGTCCGTTGCTGAAGGTGAGGGTGTATACCGGCTGCAGAAAGTCAATCTGCATATATTTCATCAGGTCATCGGTGGATGAAAGCAGGGGATTGATGATCAGATTTCCTGTCTGGTTATTTTCAAGGAACAGGACACCGGCATTTACCGCCGACATTCCAAGTCCCATCGGGACCATGATAAGCGGCTCCAGTGTTCCCTTTATTCCCAGATACACAAGTAAAAATCCAAGTAAAATGAGCGCGATACGGGCGATGACTATCTGAGGCGACTGCTCGAACATAGTCGCAATACCCTGAAAGAGGTCAAGAATATTCATTATTTCTGCACCTCCTTCTCTTTTGTCATGGCACTTATGCATGCCATCGTAACCTTCATGAGCACAGCGATACCATATGATATCACAGCTCCGATACCAAATACTTTTAATGCTAATAACATAATAATCTTCCTTTCTATCTCAAACTGATCTCAAACTAATCTAGAACTAATCTCAATTTGATTTCAATATTCAGGCATATGCTGCAAATGCCTGTGGTATGTTTGTCAGACAAATTTATACATAAGATAAAAGGACAGACTTCTTCCCGTCACATAGGTGAAGATACACAACTATCATATATCTGGGGGTCAGTTCCCCTCTGGTAATTAAAATTGGGATATAAGCAGACATGAATGCTGTCTGCATGAGAGAATATAGACTGGCACAGTCAAGAAGCTCTTCAAAGCCTTTGACATTTTGTCTGCTTCTGGTAAGCTGTTCGCCGGTTCTTACATTGTAGACTATGTTTGCCTCTATAATCCGATTTGCATCGGGGGTTTTTATGTCCCCGCTTTCAAGGGATGACTCGGCATGGTTTTCTGAAAGCTGAGTGCCCTCAGCATTTGCAGTATGACCGGTATGGACACTGCAAGAATGGTCAGAATGTGAGCATACGCACAAAAAGGAGAGAGTGATTATCAGGATAAAAGCTATAAATTTTTTTCTTCCTTCGTTTATCCTCGGCATGGCTGTCAGCTCCTTTTTGCTAATAACACCCACAATATATCTAATTGAGAAAATGGTGTCAATGAATCGCGGGGGAATTTGGTGTATCTGAACCGTATCTTTGCCGAGGGGCAGTACGCTTTCCCAGTTAATATGTAAATACTTAATCTTCACAAATTTTTCACAAATAATTAGCACTCACCTCTTGACACTGCTAGCATAGAGGACTATAACATAGTCAAAGATAAGAAAAGGATAGCACAACCGGTGGTGCAGATGACCGTTCGGCATATGTACTGCAGATTTCTGTTATATAACATTTTAGGAAAACAGAAAGGAAGTGTTCAAAATGGATAAGAACCCAAAGCATCCATTGAAGAAAAAGAAAGCAGTTCAGAAGGTATATGCAACAGCAAATCATAACGCTGTAGCAGCTGAAGAACCAGCTACACCAAAGTCAAAAAAGCATAAGTAGTGATATGAGACGAAAGTCCCCCGTATCTGCACGAGGCAGGTATGGGGGACTTTTTTATCTGATTTTCATCTGCCTGATTGCGATATATTGCGTATTATATAGATTATCTGGATATTGCACTTTGCGCACTATATGTAATAAACGAAAAGTATACTTTGCGTATTGCATATAAAATTATTGAATATTATTTTGCGTGTTGTTACAATATATATAGGTGAGGAAGGTGATGAATGTGATAAGTAGAAAAATATATAGCAAGATGCTTGAATGGAAGAACACTGTGCATGGCACAAAGGCGTTATTGATTGAAGGGGCACGCCGAATTGGAAAGTCTACAGTGGCAGAAGAATTTGGGAAAAAAGAATATAAAAGCTATGTAATAATAGATTTCAATAAGGCCAGCAGGAAAATTACAGAATGTTTTGATGATATAACAAATCTTGACATTTTTTTTCAGACAATATCATTGGAGTATAATACACGGCTATATGAACGGGAATCACTTATTATTTTTGATGAAATACAGAAATTTCCCAAGGCGAGGGAGACGATAAAATATCTTGTTGCTGATGGAAGGTATGATTATATAGAGACCGGATCTTTGATCTCCATTCGGGAAAATGTCGATAATATTACCATTCCATCAGAAGAACGAAAGCTGAAGATGTTTCCTGTGGATTTTGAAGAATTTATGGTGTATATGGATGAAGACATTTTACTGGAGTATATCAAGGAGCATCTTAAAGAAAAGAAGCCGATGGATTTAAAATTTCATCAGAAGGCGATGCATCTTTTTAAGGAGTATATGCTGGTAGGTGGAATGCCCCAGGCTGTTGTGGCTTTCAGGGAAAATGCCAGGGATTTTGCTGCCGCAGATGTTGAAAAGAGGGACATCATATCGCTTTACCGAGATGATATTAAAAAGTCAGCGAAACGTTACAATTCCAGGGTGTCAGCAATTTTTGAAAATATCCCTGCGTATCTGTCAACTCATGAAAAAAGAATTATACTCAGTGATATAGAGAGCAATGCAACATTTGCAAAGTATGATGACCCGCTTTTTTGGCTGGATGACTCAATGATATGTAACCTGTGCTATAAATGTAATGATCCCAATGTTGGATTTGCTTTAAATAAAAATGAGTCATATGTAAAATGTTACATGGGAGACACAGGGCTGCTTATCAGTCTTGCATTCAATGAAAACGAGATTATGGAACAGCAGTTATATAAACAGATCATGGATGAAAGGCTGTCTCTTAATCAGGGAATGATCTATGAAAATATGATTTCTCAAATGATCGTGGCCATGGGGAAAAAGCTATATTTTTATACAAGGTATAGTGAAGAAAAGCACAGAAATGACATTGAGATAGATTTCCTGCTTTCAAACGAAAGTAAAATGAATTTTAAGATGTATCCATTTGAGGTAAAATCATCAAAGAACTATTCGGCTATATCACTTGGCCGTTTTAAGGAAATTTATGGTAAGAAAATATCAGTCCCATATATTATTCATCCAAAGAATTATTCTGTTTATGGGGATATTGTAAAGATTCCGCCATATATGTTTCCGTTTGTTTTTGATTAGTTTACAGGTGAAAATGTGTTTTTAAGAAACTATTGGTGTAAGTAAGATAGAAAAGGATGGTGCAGGATGAGCTACGTAGAATTTCGTGATGTAAAGAAAGTATACAAGACAGGTGAGGTGGAGATCAATGCTCTCCGCGATGTGAATTTCGAGATAGAAAAGGGAGAGTTCTGTGTCATAGTCGGAGCCTCCGGTGCGGGCAAGACTACTATCTTGAATATACTTGGCGGTATGGATACTCTGACAAGCGGCAGCGTGAAGCTGGATGGAAATGAGATATCAACGCTGAATAAGAGACAGCTCACGGCGTACAGAAGGTATGATGTGGGATTCGTGTTCCAGTTCTACAATCTGGTACAGAACCTCACAGCGCTTGAGAATGTGGAGCTTGCAGCCCAGATATGCAAGGAACCGCTGGATGCTGCTACGGTTCTGAAGCAGGTGGGACTTGAGGACCGTATGGCGAACTTCCCGGCACAGCTCTCAGGTGGTGAGCAGCAGAGGGTTGCCATAGCGAGGGCACTTGCAAAGAATCCAAAGCTTCTGCTCTGTGATGAGCCGACCGGAGCGCTGGATTACAACACAGGCAAGGCTGTGTTGAAGCTCCTTCAGGATACATGCAGAAATACGGGAACGACAGTTATAGTCATAACGCACAATCAGGCACTCACAGCCATGGCTGACAGAGTCATCACGGTTAAGAGCGGAACTGTGGAGAAAGTGGTTATGAATGATAACATCAGGAACGTTGAGGATCTGGAATGGTAGGTGGCCTATGAAATCAATGATGAGACGCACGACATTTCGTGAAATAAAAAATACATTTGGAAGATTCGCAGCCATCATGGCGATCATAGCTCTGGGCGTGGGATTCTTCTCGGGGCTCAAGATGACGAAGCCGGACATGATGAATACCATATCGAATTTCCTTGACAAGGGAAATTTCTATGATCTGCATCTTCTGTCAACTCTGGGATATACGGATGATGACGTGGATTCATTTGCCGGGGAGAAGGATGTGCTGTACGCAGAGGGCGGTTACAGCCTGGATGTCCTATATAAGAACCATGGTGAAAATGACAGGGTGTTGAAGACTATGTCAGTCCCGGAAAACATCAACAAACTGAGCCTTGTGGACGGGCGCATGCCGGAAAAGGATGATGAATGTGTTGTAGATGCCAAGATGGACAGCATAAAGATAGGTGATGTCATAGAGGTGGCAGATGACGATGCAGCAGAAGGTGATGGCAGCAGTACACAGGATATCCTTAAGGTGAAGAAGTTCACCGTTGTCGGAACTGTCAACTCACCGCTTTATATTAATTTTGAAAGAGGCACCACAACCCTTGGAAACGGTAAGATCGCGGGATTTGTATATGTCAGCCCTGAAGCATTTGACAGTGAATGCTACACCGATGTATATGTGAAATTTGACAGAAAGTTTGATCTGTATGCCGATGAGTACGAAGACTATATAGATGACAGGAAGGACGAATGGGAGTCAATATGCAAGACCAGTGTGTTAGGCAGGTATAAGGATATCCTCATGGCAAAGGGTATGACGGAGGATATGGTGAAGGACATAACGCTGGATGATGCAGATGGTGTGAACTATTACATACTCGGCAGGGAGACGAATATCGGATATGTCTGTTTTGAGAGTGATTCAGACATAGTAAATGGAGTTGCGAAGGTTTTCCCTGTATTTTTCATATTGGTTGCAGTGCTTGTGTGTATGACTACCATGAACAGGATGGTTGAGGAGCAGCGATCTATGATAGGTATGCTGAAGGCTCTCGGCTATGGCAAGGCGGCGATCATGGGAAAATATATGATCTATTCGGGAACTGCGGCTGTGGTAGGCTGTGCAGGTGGATATCTTATAGGTACATATGTATTCCCGGAGGTTATCTGGTATGCGTATAATATGATGTATATACATCTGCCGCTTGAGAGAACCACAGACTGGACGCTGATTATTGGTGTGCTGGCAGCCTCGCTTATGTGCACTGTTGGCACAACCTGGTTTTCCTGCAGATATGAGCTTTCTGAGACTGCTGCAAGCCTTATGAGGCCTAAGGCTCCAAAACCGGGCAAAAGGGTGTTCCTTGAGCATATCCCATTTATATGGAAGAGACTGAAATTTCTGAGAAAGGTAAGTGTCAGAAATGTATTCAGATATAAGAAACGATTTTTCATGATGATAATAGGAATAAGCGGCTGTACTGCGCTGCTGCTTACAGGCTTTGGAATAAACGATTCCATAAGCGGATTTGCGGACAATCAGTATGGGGAGATACAGGTCGGAGATGGAGTGATAACGCTGAATACATCGATTGCGGGTGATGGAGAAGATGAGCGCTTCAGTAGTCTGAAAGACCGGCTGGAGGAGGATACATCCTGCTATGATCTCGTCAGTGAATCTAGCTGGGATCTGGTGTGTGACGGAGGCGTAAAGTCCGTGAACATGGTCATCATGGAAGAACCTGAGCATGTTGACAGGTATATGAAATTTGCAGATAAAGATGGTGAGAAGATAGAATATCCGGGCAAAGGGGAAGCTGTGATCAATACTGCGCTGGCAGATCAGTACGACCTCAAAACAGGCGATGTAATAACGGTCAGAGACAGCGAGATGAAAGAGATAAGAGTCTCCATATCAGGCATATTCAGGAATCATGTATACAACTATGTGTATGTCTCACCTGAAACATATGAGGATCAGATGGGGGATGCACCTCAGTACAAATCGGTGTATTTCAATCTTAAGGAAGGCGCAGATTCGCATGAGATATCTGCAGATCTCATGGGTGATGCAGAGACCGCATCAGTGACTATCAACAAGGATATGAAGAACAGGATATCCAAGATGATGGAGAGTCTGAATTATATAGTAATTGTAGTTATACTCTCGGCGGGTGCGCTTGCATTTATCGTTCTCTACAACCTGACAAATATCAATATCACAGAGCGCCTCAGGGAGATAGCGACCATAAAGGTTCTGGGATTTTTCAAAAACGAGACTTCAGCATATGTGTTTAGGGAAAACAGAGTCCTGACGACATTCGGAATCGCTGTGGGACTTGTGCTTGGAGTGTTTTTACATGCATTTGTCATAGGGCAGATCAAGGTGGATATGGTTGCATTTGATACATATATAGCACCGATGAGCTATGTGTACAGTATAGTGCTGACATTTGTGTTCAATTTCCTTGTCAACAGAGTCATGTCAGTCAAGCTTGATAAGATAAATATGGCGGAATCGCTTAAGTCGGTGGAGTAGGATAAAATCGCAGAGAGTGGAAAGGGATAGAAATGAAAAAGGGGTTAATATAGAGTCTGTAGCTGTACCTGTCCGTGCTGAGGCAATGTTTGACAGACTGACTGCAGCGGAGCAGAACGGTAATCAGCTGGATGTTATGGATGCTGAGTTTGGAAAGCCGCTGTCCATGCCGGCGGTGTGGTCCTGGGATTTTAGATGAAGATCAATGTAAAATAAATACGTATGCCGATACTGACAATAAGGCTGGAAAAACGTAAACTGTTGATGTATGATGTCATTAATCAGGTCGTAGCGTACGAATCATGACATAAGCGCTGATGGTAGAGCGAGAGGATACGTGACAGACAGTTATACAAGGAGGATTACAACGTGAACTTTTTGGAAGAGAGAATAATGAAGGACGGAATAGTTAAGGAGGGCAACGTGCTCAAAGTGGACAGTTTCCTTAACCATCAGATGGATATCCGCCTGTTTGATCAGATAGGTGAGGAGTTCAAGAAGAGATTTGAAGGAGCTGAGATCAACAAGATACTAACCATAGAGGCATCAGGAATAGGAATTGCATGTGTCGTGGCAAGACATTTTGACGTGCCTGTTGTATTTGCAAAGAAGTCGAAGAGTATTAACATAGAGGGTGATGTGTATGTGGCAGAGGTTGAGTCATTCACACACAAGTGCAAGAACCAGGTTATCGTGTCCAAGAAGTTTATCAATCCTGAGGACAAGATCCTTATCATAGATGATTTCCTTGCAAATGGATGTGCCCTTCAGGGACTTATCTCCATTGTGAAGTCAGCCGGAGCCAGTGTAGAGGGAATCGGAATAGCAGTTGAGAAGGGATTCCAGACAGGCGGACAGGTTATAAGGAATCTTGGTTATCACCTTGAGTCACTGGCCATCGTGGATAGCATGGATGCAGCTACTGGAGAGATCAAGTTCAGAGAGCAGTAGGATCGCTGCGGGATATTTGCTGAGAGGTGGGGTATATGGGAAATAACAATTTAGAAGAAAAAAATGTTTCTATGCCTGAGAAAATTGGAGGCGTAATATTTGGCATATGGTTTGTTGCCAGTATTATAGCCGGATTTGTTGCAAGTGAGATCGGAACGGATGCTGTTATGCTTGTTGTGGGGCAGTTTTTTGCCGGGATAGTTCTTGTCATAATTCTAAAGACTCTTATTCCGACGATTAAGAAGCGAAAGCGGGGGAGCATCATCGGTATAGTGTTTATATCTGTGTTTGTCGGTGCTGCATCGGCGCTGATATGGGCGGCGTGTGCTGTGAAAGATGGCTCTTTTGCGGATAAGATAGTATTGCTCCCGGAACGGATATTGGGGAGAGAAAATTGCAATGTTGGAGCATTTTATGCAGAGATATTTGCCTGTGCATTCTTTGTGGTCGGTGCAATAACACTGCTCTCTGTGATATGTAAGAGAAAAGCGCTTGAGCGAAGATGTTCATTTACTGTGAAAGCTGTATGCCATGATGTACGTGCAGATATGAGACAGAATACGAGAGCCGGCAGAGGATATCCGGAGGCGGGAGTATTTGAATTTACATACAGGGATAAGCAGTATAAAGTGTATGAGCAGACATATGTATATGGACTGAATATAAGTAAAGGCGATGTGGTATATCTTTATATCAACCCAGAAAATCCGTACGAATTTTATCTGGAAAACAGTGGTATATTCAGCAGTCAGGCGATATGGTCAGCAGTTTTTTTGATGGTTATATCAGGTTTGATGGCCGCAGGCTGCAATTTGTTGATTTTTAGGTGAAAAAAGTACAGTTGTCTATATAAAAACGGGGAAATCGTGCTAGAATGTGACATATGAATTCAGATGGAGGGTTGCGGTTGCATGAATATCATGGCGCAGTGTGATCACAGTCACCTGAACAAAATGGAGGCTGAGAGGAGAACTGAGATGAACAAATTATATGATTTCAATATAGATATGAAACTTAGGCTGTTTTATGTCCTTGTGTGGACTGCGTGCATAACAAACACTCTTGGAATAGTGGCGACAGCACTTTTTCTCAGCGACAAATGGAGAATTGCCGGTACTGGATTATTGGTATTGTTTGACGGTGCTTTTATCGTATGGAGACTTCACAGCTCGGAGCTGCTTGCAAGGCTGTATTCCACAATGAAGATATGCTCGTCAAGCTGTTTGATATCGCAAGAATGTTTATAATAAAAAATAGCCAGGTGTATGTTCTCCAATTTGGAGAATATGCACCTGGCTGTTTCTACGTAATTTTATCTAAAACTCTTCAACCAGTTCACAAGCGAGTCGTGCCAGATGTTGTCAGTGACAGTCTTTTTCATCTGCGCATCAACAGGTCCGTTGCCTGCAAGCTTTGCCAGGATAGCAGCCTGAAGCTCAGGAACTGTCATGGATTCCGGAGACTTGCTCCAGTCAACTGTGATGGTTTCTGGATCAACTGGAGTGTCGGCGGCAGCCTTTATAGAGGCTTCCTTGGCGGAATCTTCTACCTCATTGGAGGTAGCTGTATTTTCCTCAGTGTCAGTCGCGATTTCCTTTGCATCTGCAGATTCTGTAGCAGTCACAATGTCTTTGGATTCTGTCTTTGATTCAGCTTCATTCTTGTCCTCGATATCGGTATCTGTTCCAGAAACTATTTTACCTTCACTGGCAGTTTTATCTTCAACATCAGACTTGGCTTCGCTATCTACCTTGCCCTTGTTATCAGCCACGATTTTAGCTTCGCTCTCAGTCTTGCGCTCAGTCTTGCTCTCAACCTTAGTATCCACCTTAACCGGCTTCACATCCAGGTCAGTTCCCTCAGGCACCCAGATCTCTCCGCTGTTTGCAGGCTGGGTTATGTTGATATGACCATCCTGTACAGATACCTTCTCGCCTGACAGGGCGCCGATGTATGCTGTGCAGTTTCCTGCTGCAAGGTGCATTCCGGCTGGGGCATCGTCGTTGTTCACTGACACTATGACACGTGTTCCGTCAAGATCCCTTGCGTATGCGAACTGCCTGTTGGTGAGCATCAGCTCATCGTAGCTGCCATATGACAGTGCAGGAACAGCCTGGCGTACCTTGCCGAGTGCGGCAATGAGTGCTGTGCAAGGGTTGGTTTTTACTGAATCCTTGTAATCTTCTATATTGAGAGCTGGTCTTAAGCTGTCGTCCGAGCCATATTCCTTGCGTCCCTCAATACCGAATTCTGAACCGTAGTATATGCTAGGCACACCCGGAAGAGTGTAGAGTAATACATGTACAGGTGCAAAATGTGCCTTATTGGTGAGCTTTGTATAGATACGCTCCACATCATGGTTGTCTACGAAGTTGTAGAGCTTTAATGTTCCCATGTTCTGAAGACGTCTTACAGTGTGCGCAATTTCAAAATAGTTGTGGTCATTGTGACCGCTGTACAGAGCCTTGTGAAGTGTGTAGTTGGTGACGCTGTGAAGAGTCTCGCCGTTTACCCAGCGGCTGTAGTCACCGTGGATGACCTCACCCATGAGCCAGAAATCCGGCTTCACTTCATTTGCTGTGCGGCGCAGTGCCTTCATGAAATCAAAATCAAGGACGTCCGCAGCGTCAAGTCTGATTCCGTCCACATCGAACTCACTTACCCAGAAACGGATCACATCGCATACATAGTCAATGACAGCAGGATTCTTCTGATTCAGCTTGACGAGAAGGTTGTAGCCTCCCCAGTTGTCATATGAGAAACCATCGTTGTACTCGTTGTTGCCCCAGAAATTCACATTGCAGTACCAGTCCTTGTACTGTGAATTCTCTCTGTTTGCCTGGATGTCCTTGAATGCGAAGAAGTCACGGCCTGTGTGGTTGAACACTCCGTCAAAGATGACCTTTATGCCCTGCTCATGGCAGTAAGCCACAAATGCAGTCAGGTCTTCATTTGTTCCGAGACGGGAGTCGAGCTTCTTGTAATCTGTAGTTTCGTAGCCATGTCCAACGGACTCGAAGAGTGGTCCGATGTACAGTGCTGATCCGCCAATCTCCTTTATATGATCCACCCATGGAAGCAGGGTGTTTAAGCGGTGAACAGGCTCACCGTAGTCGTTCTGTTTTGGGGCTCCCGCAAGTCCCAGTGGATAAATGTGATAAAAAACTGCCTCATCATACCATGCCATAGTTATCCCTCCATATTTTAGGTGCTGTCAAATACAAAGCACCCGATATTATTTGATATACGCTGTGAGCTGCAAGTGTTATCAGAAGCTGCCCACAACGTTTATATTATACTAAAAAAAATAGAAAAATGCGACAAAAAGTCATGTATGTATTGCACGAACCATGGTAGAATCATTTCTGTTGTAAAATGGACAAAAAATACAGGGGAGAAAGAAAATGAGTAAAGAACAAGCTAAAAGGACTTGGATTCACCCAGGTGCCAAAGACTGAGGATGCAGAGTAGATCCAATAAAACATACAGATTATCCGAGAGGAAAACTTACACGAGGTGTAAGTGTTAATCACAGCGTCGTTCTGATATTATGATATCAAAGCGGCGCTGCTTTTATTTTTTATCAAAAGTATGCACAACAAAGGGGTCAGGCCCTACCTTTTGTTGGTGACTAAACGGCAGATAAAACGATGGGGCCTGACCCCATTTACCCAGAAATGGGGTAGAAAACCATGAAATACGTGCTTTTTTGAACAGTAAAAACCGGTGAATAACGATGGGCCTGACCCCATTGTTGGAAAGGTGGAGGAAGATGGATAGTTTATTAAGAATAGAATCACTGAAAAAATATTACGGAAAAAAGCCAAACCAGACTAAGGCTTTGGACGGCATATCATTTCAGGTCATGCCGGGGGAGTTCCTTGGCATCATGGGTAGCAGTGGATCGGGAAAGTCCACACTGCTGAACTGTATCGCAACGGTCATAAAGCCTGACAGCGGAACCATAGAGCTCCAGGGCAAAGAGATACAGGCGCTTAAAGGTGCGAAGCTTGCGCAGTACAGAGGCAGGGAGATAGGCTATCTGTTCCAGAATTTTGAACTTCTGGACAATCTAACAGGCAGAGAGAACATTATGGTTCCGCTGTCAATACACGGTGTATCCGAGGATGAGAGCAGAAGCAGACTGGAAAAGCTTTCATCATATCTGGAGATAGATAACGTGCTTGACAAATTCCCGTCGCAGATGTCTGGTGGTCAGAGACAGAGGGTTGCGGCCGCCAGAGCGCTCATACTTAATCCGGGGATCATTCTTGCGGACGAGCCGACCGGAGCACTCGACTCAAGAAATGCAAAGGCACTCATGGAGAAACTGTTGGGACTGAACAGGGATGACAACACTACCATACTTATGGTGACCCACGATTCAAATGCGGCAAGTTTCTGCAAGAGGATCCTCTTCATACAGGATGGCAGGATATTCCATGAGCTCAGAAGAGATATGGAGAGAGAGTCACAGCAGGAGTTTTATGAGAGGATACTCAAGCTGATGGCGCAGATGGGAGGAGGCAGCGCAAATGTTCTTTAAACTCGCAATGAGGAACAGCCGGAGAAACAGGAAAGAGAATGGTCTGTTCTTCGCTTCGCTGGTTGTGTCCATAGTGGCATTTTATATCATATTGGCGCTGTCCCATCAGGATGTGATGATATTCCTGAGAAGTCTTGAAAGCGATGCGGTGAACAGTCTTCTTCAGATAGCGGCGGTGTTCTATGTATTTTCACTGGTCATGTTGTTCTTTCTTATATACTATGCAAGCAAATACCAGCTCGAACGACGGAGGCACGAACTTGGAATGTATATAATGATGGGGATGAGGAGATCAAAGCTTTTTGCCCTGCTGATGGCGGAGGATCTGGGCAGCAGCGTAGTGGCTCTGCTCATCGGACTTCCTATAGCGATCCTGGTGTCTGAGGTGGTCAGCCTTCTCACAGCCAGACTGGTAGGTCTTGGCGTTATAGGTCATCACGTATCATTTTCACTGCAGGCAG
The DNA here is from genome assembly GCA_934277375.1 of uncultured Coprococcus sp. GTDB lineage: Bacteria > Bacillota > Clostridia > Lachnospirales > Lachnospiraceae > Coprococcus. Next base: position 27,584 of record CAKQTZ010000005.1, read on the forward strand.
TCATACTGACAACAGTTGGATTTGTAGCGATAAAGCTTGCAGCATTTCTCATACTGAGCGGTAAGCTTGCAAGAAAGCAGATAGGCGATCTCCTTGTAGATACACCGGAGACAGAGAAGAGACAGCTTTCGGCTCCTGTGTATGGTGTGAGTGCAGTCCTCGGTCTTGTTGCGCTGGTCATTGCATACTGTCAGGGAATAGGCGGCTATTCGTGGATCAGCGTAAAATATATGGCGGTCACCATAACACTGGGATTTGTTGGCATGTTCCTGCTGTTTTTCGGTCTCAGGCTCTTTGTTGATGCACTTGCCAGACGTGCAAATGGCTCAAAGCCACTTGCCGTGTTCGGGTTCAGGCAGATACACGAAAATGTAGTAACAAAATCTGGAACGCTTGCAATAAGCTCGATACTCATACTCGGCGCTCTGTGCTGCTGCGGTGCGGGCGTTGGCATATGTATATCCAGACAGAATATGGACCATGTGCTCGATTATACATTTGCCTCATATGGGGATGACGCTGAGGCGGACAGCAGGAATATCCGCACGAAGCTGGAGGAAGCAGGTGTGATGGAGGATTTCTCGAACGTATTCGATATGAAGCTTGGTTATATAAAGATGGGTGAAAATGAGTCCCATGATGATGCTGTGAACGTGGGGAATGTCATATCCGCACTTGAAAAACTCAAGGCTTCAGAGGACAGGGACGTGCTTATAAATAACATGTCATACATGACATACCCTTACCTGATCCAGGAGAGTGCGTACAACAAGGTGCTTGAGGCTGCGGGAAAGGAGCCTTTGGAGCTCGGAGAAAATGAACTGGCACTCTATACGGATTTCTTTACTGATTACCGCGGAGGTTTACTGAATGAGGTATTGGCAGAGCGTCCGGAGGTGGATGTAAGAGGAGATGAGTATCATCTGACCGGAGAGGTCCAGACCACGAAGATCGTGACAGATTCATCGATAACCCTGTCGTTCGGACTTATCGTGGACGATGATACATTTGCCAGACTGACAAATGACAATTACGAGTTATATGTAAATGCCGTTCTCAAAAAGGATATCGTGGACGGTAAGGGCCTCATGAAAGCCATAATGGATGAAAATGAGAAGCTTGATAGTGTAGATTTTGAGAGTATAAACGCTGATTACGAGAGTTATCTGCAGAACATAGGAAGAAATATGTTCTACACGGTGGCTGCAGGATATATAACGCTTTATCTGGCGGTGGTGTTCCTCATAATCGCAAATACCATAATCGGTGTTCAGTTCCTGATGGGACAGAGAAAGTCCGGCAGAAGGTACAGAACCCTTGTGAAGCTCGGCGCAACATACGAAATGCTCTGCAGTTCAGCAAACAGACAGGTGGGCTGGTATTTCGGAATCCCGGTTGCTGTGGCGGCTGTCAGCAGTATATTCGGCGTGCGGGCCCTGCTCACGGGAATCCTGTCAGAATTCATGCGCGGCAGTATGAAACAGATACTTATCATAGCTGCGGTTATGATAATCCTGTTGTGTGTGGTAGAATATATCTATATGACAGCGGTGAAACGCTCAAGCAACAGATATCTCATGGCGATGATGACACCGGAAAGGGTTGAGTAAACGGTGAAGTGTGTGATGGTGGTTGAGGACGATGTCCTCATGTGCGATGAACTTCTGGATATGCTGACAAAGGCAGGATACAGGGCAGTTAAGCCAGATGGATTTGACAACATAATAGAACAGATACTGGACATGACTCCGGATATTCTTCTGCTGGATATCAATCTTCCTGGCAGGAGCGGCTTTGACATATGCCGGGAGATCAAGAGGCGGAGCTCTGTCCCTGTGCTGGTTCTCACATCGAGGGACCAGCTAAAGGACGAGCTCCATGCGCTGGAGCTGGGCGCTGATGAATTCCTCACGAAGCCATGCCGCCGTGAGCGGCTTCTGGCCCGGGTGGCAAATGTGCTCAAGAGGTACGAGGGCAGACAGAACCTGATCGAAGGAGAAGGGTTTCTTCTGGACACTCAGACATACACTCTGTATATAGATGGGAGATCTGCGGTGCTTCCACAGAATCAGGGACGTATATTTGAAACACTTATGACAAGCGGAGGAGATATCGTGTCTAAGGAGAAACTTTGTGAGGCAGTGTGGGGCACATCGGAGTATATAGATGAAAATGCCCTGCAGGTGAATCTTACAAGACTCAAAAAGACAATGGCGGGACTAGATATGAAGGCAAAGATCATAGCTGTAAGAGGCGTTGGATACAAGCTTGAGTAGTGGAGAGAATATGAAAAGATTTGGACTTGTTATAAAACAGAATATTTTCTGGCTTGGTTTGTTGTTGCTGACGGATGTGGCATTCTGTTTCTTTATGTGGCTTGTAACGCCGGAGGCTTTTGCCAGAATACGGGTGGCTGTTATCGTGTTCAGTGTAATTGTATTTGCAGCGGTGTGTGCAGTGATTCGAATAAGAGACAGGAAAACCATTGCGGCGTTCAGGAGGTTTGTGAGCAATCCGGATGAGCAGAATGAGATAGAACTTCTGAGTATGTGTGGGGCTGCGGAGCGGGAGTATGTGCAGATTCTTGCTGATGAGCTTCATGATCTGAGAAATGATGTTATGCAGAGTGGGAGACAGCTCAGTGACTATCAGGAGTATGTTGAGAACTGGGCGCATGAAATCAAAACGCCCATATCTCTGTTGACATTTGTGGTGGACAACAGGCGAGATGAGTTGCCGCATAATGTCGTGACAAAGATGGACAATGTGACTAGCCAGATGCAGAACTATGTGGATCAGATGCTCTACTACGCCAGACTGAAAAGCGATTCCAAGGATTATCTCATGGAGAGCATAGATGTGGAAGAATGCGTGGATGAGGTGATAGCTGACTACAGATCCCTGCTTGAGGAGAAGGGCATACGGGTCAGAAAGTGTCTTGAGAATGGAGAGGTGTACATTGACCGCAGAGGCTTGCAGTTTATACTCGGTCAGCTTGTGAGCAATTCCATGAAATATACAAATGAGCAGCCGGAGATATCATTTGAATTCTGGACGGCGGGTGACAAAAAGCTGCTGTCCGTAAGTGACAATGGCATAGGTGTAAAGAGCTGTGACATGCCATACATATTCGAGAAGGGTGTCACGGGTGATTCGGGTGAGAACAGGAAGCATGCAACGGGCATGGGACTGTATCTTGTCAGTGAGATGGCGCATGACCTGGGTATCACAGTGACGGCAAATTCAAAGTGGCAGAATGGATTCGAGATAGTACTTGAATTCCCGGATGTGGAGACGAAGATATAAAAGTGAGGAGGCAGATACAGTGTTGTGCGTATCTGCCTCCTCACTTTTTACCGGGATATTTTATAATAAATTTATGGGTGGTGGTCTGTTAATAATCACTTTGATATTCTATAATGTAAGCATCGGCTGTAACTTAGTTGATAGTGCAAAGTCAGTTTAAGCGGACTGAGGTTCGGCGGGGATGTGTCAAGTTTTCTGTGAAAACTTGACATGTAGCGCCAGCCATTTGCCGAAGGCAAATTTTGCATGGCTGGTGTTCAATGGAAAGGAGAATGTCATTATGGAGATCAGAAAGGCGGCAGCAGAGGATTTTGATATTGTATTTGATTTTATAGAAAAATTATGGACATATAATACATATGACAGGGAAGAAATACGCAAAGTATATATGGACGTCATAGATGACGAACGCAGCTTTGCGTTTTTATTATGGGATGAAGGCATTTGCAGAGGCATGTGCCATGGAGACTATTTCAATACATTCTGGATGTCTGGACTCACATGCTATGTGTCAAGCCTCATAACAAGAGAGGAGGACCGCGGAAAGGGCTATGGAGTGGCACTTCTGGATCATGCAAAGGAGCTTGCAAAGCAGAGGGGATGCAAGGCCATCACCCTTGATTCCGGATTTCCGAGGACAGGGGCACATGGATTCTACGAACATTATGGATTTGAAAAGAGCTGTTATGGCTTTGAACTGACGATATAGATTATCTGAAGAGATTTGGAAGGAGACAAATATGTGTACAGCAGCGACATATAAGACAAAGGATTTCTATTTTGGAAGAACGCTGGATTATGAATTCTCGTACGGCGATGAGATAACAGTGGCACCGAGAAATTATCCGTTTGAATTCAGATATATGGGCAGGAAGGACAGCCATTATGCCATGATAGGCATGGCACATGTGGCAGGTGACTATCCTCTCTACTATGATGCTATAAATGAGAAGGGGCTTGGAATGGCAGGCCTGAATTTCGTTGGAAATGCTGCGTATCAGGAAGTGGATGAGAACGGTGACAGGGACAATGTTGCCCAGTACGAGTTCATTCCGTGGATACTCGGAAACTGCGCCAGCGTGGGCGAGGCAAGGGTGGCATTGGATAGGATGAACCTGACAGGAACACCATTTTCCGAGCAGCTGCCTACAGCACAGCTCCACTGGATCATTGCTGACAGAAATGGGGCTATAACTGTGGAGTGTATGGCTGACGGACTGCATGTGTATGAGAATCCGGTTGGGGTTCTTACGAACAACCCGCCATTTCCGCAGCAGATGTTTCTGCTCAATCAGTATATGGGGCTGTCACCAAAGCAGCCGGTGAACACATTTGCACCGGAGGTGGGGCTGAATACTTACAGCCGTGGCATGGGAGCCATAGGACTTCCGGGGGATCTGTCGTCCACGTCGAGATTTGCCAGGGTGGCATTTGTAAAACAGAACAGTATGTCTGCGGATTCTGAGGCTGAGAGTGTAAGCCAGTTCTTTCACATACTTGGCTCTGTGGATCAGCAGAGGGGCTGCTGTGAGGTGGCAGCGGACAAATATGAGATCACCATATATACTTCGTGCTGTAATGCTGATAAGGGTATATACTATTACAATACCTATGAGGGACACCAGATAAATGCTGTTGATATGAACAGAGAGGACCTGGATGGCGCAGAGCTTGCCAGATATCCGCTCCTGCAGGGAGAGAATATCAACTGGCAGAATTAATGTACACGGGAGAAAGGACGAGATATGGGCAAGTCAAAGATTACAATAAAAGAGATTGCGGATATGGCAGGGGTGTCCATAGCTACAGTTTCCCATGTCATCAACAGGACAAGGTATGTAAGACCTGAGCTTGTAGATAAGATAGAGAAGATCATAGTAGAGACCGGATACCAGGCCAAGATAGCAGATAAGGAGAGAAAGCTTCTTGTTGGACGGGAGTCAACTATCGTTGCGGTGATTCCAAATATAGAGAGTACGATATACAGGGACATGGTTGCTTATGTGAAGCAGCTTGTCAGCGTGCAGGGGTATCAGTTCCTTGTGGCGATAACAGACAATGATCTCAAGGAGGAGGCACAGGTGCTGGCCGGACTTCTGGTGAACAAGAAGGTCGCCGGTATCATACATGCGCCGGTGAGCGATGTGGCATCCAACTACACAAAGCTCATACAGTCAGGAATGCCGTTTGTCTGCGTGGAGAGGAATATACTCGGTGAGGGAATAGATTCCGTGGAGTTCCGAGACAGGGAAGCCATATTCAAGGGTGCGGATTATCTGTTGTCCAGCGGACACAAGAATGTATTGTTCTTCCGGGAGAGCACGGACAGCACGACGAAGGACGAAAGGACCAGAGGCTTTTTAAATGCGCTGGAGAAATACAATATAAATACAAACGATGCAAATATTGTTGATGTGACGTTGGAAAATGGAGAGGATGACTGCATGCTGGCTATTCAGAAAGCCCTGCGCAGATACAGGCCGACCGCTGTACTTGCGGGGGGCAACAGAATAACTCTTTATCTTATGAAGACGCTGAGAGATATGGGAATCGACTGTCCGGGAGAGATATCTGTGGTTGGGTTTGGTGATGAGAGCTGGTCTGAACTTACTTATCCACCTCTTACGATACTGAGAAGAGATGTGAAGGGACTGAGTGCCAAGGCTGTTGGGATGTTGTTTGAGAAGATCAACACAGGAATGGTCATATCCCATGACTGCTATGCTGATGTGGAGCTGGTTGTCAGGAAATCCACCAAGATGCTGGATAATGGACCATTTGGAGATAAAGCGGCAGCACCGGATTCGGTTGTGCTGACAAAAGAAGAGAAACACAGACTAAAGGCCGGACATTTCAGGGTTGCGATCTCTTTCCACTATACCGGAACGTCATGGGCAGAATTGCATGAGAAGGGGATCCGGGAGGAGCTTGAACAGTTTGGGATAGATGTTGTGTCGGTTATGGATGCACATTTTGACTCGGAACTGCAGAATGCACAGCTCGATGGAATAAGGCTTCAGAAACCGGATGCAGTTATAGCTATTCCTGCGGATGACAGCCGTACCAGAGAAAAGTTTCAGGAGCTTTCCAAGGTGTCAAAGCTAGTGTTCATAAGCAATGTTCCGGATGGCATGTCCAAGAACAGCTATGTGTCCTGTGTATCAGTAAATGAGTCGGAGAACGGAACGAACACGGGAAGAATGTTGGGAGAATATTGTAAGGAAAATAAGAAAAAAAAGGCAGGTTTCATTATTCATGGCGCGGCATTCTATGGAACACGAGTCAGGGATAATGCAGCTGAGAGAATAATAAAGGACAGTTATCCGGATATCGACATAGTGACGATCAGGAGTTTTGGAGAGATATCCAATGCATATCAGGTAGCCAAGGACGTGATAACTGCCAATCCTGAAATTGAGGCAATGTATGTGAGCTGGGATCGCCCGGCACTTTTGGCTATAAAGGCACTCAAGGAGCTTGGCAGGGAGGATGTGGCGGTGTTCACAACTGATCTTGACCATGACATAGCCCGGTGCATGGAAGAAGGAATCGTCAAGGGACTCAGCACACAGAGACCATACGAGCAGGGAAGAGCGGCCGCGGCAGTTGTTGCCAAGTCTCTGGTAAGTGAAGAACAGCTTCCAAAGTATGTGGGAGTTCAGCCGTATCAGGTCGAGCCGAAACAGCTCAGGCTTGCATGGAAGGAAATCTTTCATGAGTCCATGCCGGACAGACTTGGGTGATATGACATCTTTCGTTAGTCCATGCCAGACAGACTTGGGTGATATGACATCTTTAGTTAGTCCGTGTCGGACAGAGTTAGAAATTATATCTTTTTATCTATAAAGAATTCGTCAGAGAGAAAAATGTATCTTTCTGGCGAATTTTTTGCGTTTATACACAAGACCTCGGAATATTGTATTTTTTTCGCCTGAGAAGTTCCCAAGGATAAAATTATGTGCCCAAGTTGCTGTAACCGTACCCAAAAGAGAAAATTCCCGGGAAAGTGGTACCGGAGACAATGGACAAGAATACAAGAGACATTTTGTAAAATATTTACGTAAAAAACAATAAAAGACCTGCGAAGCCTATAAGCCAATCGAGTGTTATTTGTGCATAATGACAAATAAACAATAAATAAAACACTTGATATTGACAATAACCGACAAAGGCTATATCATCAAAACATGCAAGGGACGAAAAACAGTTTAAAATTTACGTAAATTAAACCGGTTGTAAACAGTTTTTCGACAACGAGTTAGCAAAATAAAACGCATGATATTGGAGGTAAAAATTATGAGAAGATTTAAAAAGTTATTAGCAGTTGGAGCATGCCTGTGCATGTCACTTAGTTTACTGGCAGGTTGTGGATCAGGTTCAGGAAACGCTTCGGGCAGCGGTTCATCTGATTCAGGTACAAAGCAGGAGAGCACAAAGTCATCTGACCTGTCATTTGCATTCTGTACCAACACACTCAACAACACATTCCAGAGTTCGATCGATGCAAAGCTCAAGGAGCTCTGCGATGCGAACGGAATATCATATACATGTCTTGATCCTGACTACGATCTGAACACACAGCTCAGCCAGTTATCAGACGTGGCAAACAGTGGATACGACGCAGTGTTCATCATCCCGGTTGATTCAGCAGGTATCACATCAGGTCTTGCGGAGATCAAAGATGCAGGAATCCCAATATTCAATGTAGATACAGCAGTTATCGAGGATGACATAGAGAACTTTGTAACACAGTTCGTTGGAACAAATGCATACATGGCAGGACAGCTCGTAGGTGAGCAGATGGCTAAGGATTATCCGGATGGAGCAGACATTGCGATCCTTGATTTCCCATCAAATGAGAGCTGTGTAGATCGTGTAAATGGTTTCCTTGATGGTCTCGGTGATAACAAGGATAAGTTCAATATTGTAGCACAGCAGGATGGCGAGGCAGCACTTGATGCATCAATGAGCCTTGCAGAGGATATCATCACAGCAAACACAGACCTTCAGGCATTCTTCTGTATCAATGACCCATCAGCGCTCGGCGCGGCAGCAGCAGTTAAGGCAGCAAATAAGACTGGCAAGATCGGTGTATACAGCATTGATGCTTCACCGGATGGCAAGCAGGCACTTCTCGATGGCGAGTTCACAGCAGTTGCATGTCAGGTTCCAGTACAGATCGCTGAGTATGCATTCAACGCAGCACAGAAGTACGTAGGCGGAGACACAACCATCGACGAGAAGAAGGTATATCTTGATTCACATCTTGTACTCAAGGATGAGGCAGAGAAGACAGTTAACGACTGGCAGTAAGAGTACCGAAGGGGTCAGACCCCCCAGGGCAGAAAGGGGTCAGGGCAGAAAGGGGTCAGGCCCCATAGACAGACGAGCCCTGACCCCATAGACAGACGAGCCCTGACCCCCTTTGGCATAACACGGGTGTGATCACGGAAATAACAGTAAGATGACAAAAGATATAATATAGAAACTTGGAGGTTTAATATGGGACAGACAGTTCTGGAAATGATAGGGATAAAGAAAAGCTTCTCCGGAATATATGCTTTAAGTGGCATCGACTTTTCTCTTGAACTGGGAGAGGTGCATGCACTGCTCGGTGAGAATGGTGCAGGAAAGTCCACACTGATCAAGGTCCTCGGAGGAATTTACCAGCCCGACAGCGGAATCATTAAGGTAAATGGCAAGGAGGTCAAGATCAACGGAGTTCCGGCTGCCAGAGAAAATGGTATAGGAATAATACATCAGGAAATCGTACTTGTTCCATATCTTTCGGTGGCACAGAACCTGTTTCTCGGCAGAGAGATAAGGACAAAGCTTGGGACATTGGACTTTGCAGAGATGAACAGAAAAGCAGAGGAGATGATATCATCCCTCGGTGTAAATATAAAAGCAGACACTATAGTAGAAAATCTGACCATCGCACAGCAGCAGATGGTGGAGATCGTCAAAGCGGTCTCATTTAACGGCAAGATAATAGTTATGGATGAGCCTACCTCATCACTTTCAAATGAAGAGGTGGAGCAGTTATTTGAGATTATTGAGAATCTCAGAAAGAAAAAGGTAAGTATAATCTACATCTCCCACAGAATGGAGGAGCTCTTCAGAATATCTGACAGAGTTACCGTCATCAGGGATGGTGCATACGTAGGAACAAAAAAGACATCAGAGACAAGCCCGAATGAGCTGGTTGCGATGATGGTAGGAAGAGATCTGGAGAGCTTCTATGCAAGAGATTACTGCGACATGGACAAGGCAGAGGTTGCTCTGGAGGTAAAGAATCTTTCCCAGACAGGTGTCTTTGAAGATATAAGTTTTTCGGTACACAAGGGCGAGATCCTGGGATTCTCAGGTCTGGTCGGTGCCGGACGAAGTGAGATCATGGAGGCGGTATTTGGCGCGACACGGCCTACATCGGGAGAGGTGATACTCGGAGGAAAGCCGGTTCACTTCAAGAATCCAATGCAGGCTATCAAGGCAGGCATAGCACTGGTTCCGGAGGACAGAAAGAAACAGGGCCTTGTACTTGGCAACAGCGTGGCATTTAACCTCACACTTTCATCCCTCAGATTCTATATGAATGGAATCGCAATAAGCGAGAAGAAGCGCGGCGAGGTAATAGACCATTATTCACAGAGACTTAGGATAAAGGCGGCATCGCCAGAGATTGAGGCGGGCAGCCTGTCAGGCGGAAACCAGCAGAAGGTGGTTCTGGGCAAATGGCTTGCGACCAAGCCAGATGTACTTATTCTAGATGAGCCGACCAGAGGCGTGGATGTAAATGCAAAATTTGAGATATACACAGTAATCAATGAACTGGCAAAGGAAGGCATAGCGATAATCATGGTATCCAGTGAGCTTCCTGAGATCATCAACATGTGCGACAACGTATGTGTAGTCAGAGCTGGAAAACTCGTGAAGAAGCTGTCAAAGGACGAGCTCTCACAGGAAGAGATAATGAAATACGCTGCAGGAGGTATCGAATAATATGGGCGAGACAAAGAAGAATTCAAAAGCAACTTCTATATTAAAGAACAATCCCCTGACATCCATAGTCAAGGGCAACATAGGAATCATAGTGGTCCTGATAATCATGTGTGTGGCGGTAGCACTTGCCACGGACAAGTTTTTAACGACCAACAACATCATATCAGTGCTTAGACAGATTTCGATCAACACATACATAGCACTTGGAATGACACTGATAATTATACTTGGACACATCGACTTGTCAGTTGGATCGATAGTAGCCATGTCGGGAACACTGACCGTAGGATTTATAGTTAACCAGGGACTCCCTCTCGGCGTTGCCATAGTAGCAGGACTTCTGGTTGGTACAGCAGCGGGCTTTATAAGTGGTTTTATAGTTGCAAACTTCAAGGTGCCTGCATTCATCATCACAATGGCCATGATGAACATAGCAAGTGGTATAGCTTATGTCTACACAGGTGGACAGTCAACACGTATCACTAACAAGCTTTTCATCGAGATCGGAACAGGATACCTGTTCAATGTGATCCCACTTCCTGTAGTGTACATGGTAGTGCTCATCATACTGTTCAGCTTCATCCTCAGCAAGACAAAGTTTGGAACATATGTATATGCGATAGGTGGTAACCGCGAGGCTGCAAGACTTTCAGGTGTACCTATCAAGAAGATAGAGATCATAGTATTTACAATATCTGGACTTCTCTCAGCATTTGCAGGACTTGTACTTTGTTCAAGAATGTACTCAGGCCAGCCTTCAGTAGGAAGCGGATACGAGCTTGATGCCATCGCAGCCTGCGTACTTGGCGGAACATCCATGACAGGTGGTAAAGGAAGGATCAGTGGAACCGTATTTGGTGCCATGGTCATCGGAATCATCTCAAATGGTCTTAACCTTATCGGAGTGTCATCATACTGGCAGCTCATCATCAAGGGTCTCATCATCGCATGTGCGGTACTCCTTGATGGACAGAAGGGCAAGCTTGAACTTCTCAAGAAGAAGAAACTGGCAGCAAACTAGTTGGTTATGACAGAAATATCGGGCAATCAACTATTTAACAATAGAAAGGATTAATAATATGGAGATTTTTAGAAAGATGTCCTTCGCGGATTCCACGGGAGATGCAATACCTTTCTACCACGAGGGCAAATATCATATATTCTCACTGACTTCCCCTCCGGGAACAACAGTGTACCCGGCAAGACTCAGAACAACATGGAGCCACAGTGTATCAGAGGATCTGGTGCACTGGGAGGAGCTTCCTACAGCACTCTATCCTGGAGAGGGCGATGAGCCGGATGCATCAGGAGTGTGGACGGGATCAGTCATATACGGCGAGGGCAAATATCATGCATTTTATACAGGCTACTGCCTCACTGCAGAGTATCAGCAGACCATATGCCACGCGACAAGCGACGATGGGATCACATGGGTTAAGGATGCGGCCAATCCGGTCATCACACCTATGATAGAGCTTTACGAGAAGCTTGACTGGAGAGATCCATATGTATTCTACAATGAGGAGGACAAATGCTATTGGATCCTCATATCGGCGAGAAGACTGGACATGCCGATAACAAGAAGAGGATGTATCGTCCTTTACAGATCAAAGGATCTGGTCAACTGGGAATACTACGGACCGATATATTCACCAGGACACACCAACTGTCCTGAGTGCCCTGAGATGTACAAGATGGGAGATAACTGGTATCTCTCATACTCAAGATTCTCAGAATATGTAAACACAATATACAGAGTAGCAAAGTCACCATTTGGACCTTGGAGAAAGCCAAAGAAGGATGGCATAGGCGGAAGAAGATTCTACGCAGCCAAGTCCATGCAGGATGATGACGGCAGACGCTTCTACTTCGGCTGGGCTCACGACAGAGCAGACAGAAGTGACAGAGGCGAGTGGTACTGGGGCGGAACCTTCTGTGTGCCACACGAGGTAGTTGCAACAGCTGATGGAGGACTTGATGTAAAGCTTCCAAAGGAATATGAGCATGTATTCGAGAATCCTGTAGACTGGGATTACATTCCGGTCCTCGGAAATGCAGAACTTCACGGAGACAGACTGGTTGAGATGAATTCAGTCAGCACATGCACATACGGCTTCCTTGGACACAGCGAGGAGAGCTACATGCTGAAGTGCAAGATCATGCCTAGAGAGGTATATGACCATTTCGGTATACTGCTCAAGTCAGATAAGGAGGCAAGTGGATGCCTGCTTCTTGAATTTGATGTGGCTATGCAGAGAGTGTCACTGGTAAATCTTCCGATGGGCGTAGATCCGTTCTGGGTCCAGTCCTGTCAGGCTGTGCCTCCTGCAACTGAGCCGGGCCCTGATGGAGTCAGAGTGTGTGAGAAGACATTTGACATAACAGAGGGCAGCGAGATAGATGTAAAGATCATCGTTGACCACGATATGGTGGAGGCATTTGTCGGTGAACAGGTTGCGTTCACATACAGAATATATGCAAAGCCTGAGTTTGAGACGGGACTTCTGGCTCAGGATGCAAGAGTAGAATTCTATGACATAGAGATCACAGGAAAGTAAAATCCACAAGGAGGATCCAACATGGAAAAGAAATATGATGTTGTGGCTCTTGGTGAGTTCCTGATAGACTTTACCCCTGCTGGAAACACTGATTCCGGGATGAAGCTCTTCGAGCAGAATCCCGGCGGTGCTCCAGTGAACATGCTCACGGCAGCCGGTAAGGCCGGTCTTAAAACCGCCTTCATTGGTAAGGTCGGAGATGACATGCATGGCAATTTTCTGGTTGAGACTGCAAAACAGGCAGGGATAGAGACAAAAGGCATAGTGGTTGATGACACGGTATTTACAACTTTGGCATTTGTCACTCTGGATGAGAAAGGAGAACGTGAATTCTCATTTGCCAGAAAGCCTGGTGCGGATACGATGCTCTGCTACAAGGAGATTGATACTGAGCTGCTCAGGGATACGAGAGTGTTCCATATAGGCTCGCTGTCACTTACGGATGAGCCGGCAAGGACAACCACTTTCCAGGCGGTGAAGGAGGCAAAGAAATACGGTGCGGTGATATCGTATGATCCAAACTACAGAGCACCGCTGTGGGACAGCAGAGAAAATGCGATGGAGAGGATGAAGAGTATCCTGCCATTTGTAGATATAATGAAGCTTTCGGACGAGGAGACATCACTACTCACACCATTTTCCGATCCGGAAGAGGCAGCAGAGTATCTTCTGGGAAGCGGCGTCAGACTTGTTGCGGTCACTCTGGGAAGTGAGGGTGTGCTGATATGCAGCAGGGATGGAAGCCGGAAGGTTCCCGGATTCGTCAGCCATGTGGTAGATACGACGGGGGCTGGAGATTCATTCTGGGGAGCATTTGTATCACAGCTTGTCAGAGCGGATAAGAGACTGGAGGAGTTCAGTATAGATGAGCTTGCAGAGTGTGCAAGATACGGAAATGCGGTTGCGAGCCTGTGCGTTGAAAAACGAGGAGGACTCAGATCGATTCCAGAAGAGAGCGAGGCTCTTGAGAGACTCACAGAAGAGTAAGTGTATTACAATTTTTCACATAAAATTTTTCCCTTAAACCCTGGGGCCGGAGATTTCCGGCCTCTTTTTTTGCATGGCAGGTCCTGCCATGATCCGGTGGTTGAAAGGAAAATATCCTCGAATACAGAATAAAAGAAATTCCATAAGTCGATATGGATTAATAAAATAAGATAAAACAGTTATACCGCTAAAAATAAAAAAGACAGTGTGCTGAGTGTACAAAAATGAGCGGTTTTGTGTGCTGATAAGTGGTTGTTAGTATGCTGGTTTGATGCTAGAATACACCTAACAGCGACAAAGAGGTCCTTAAAAAGACAATCTTTGCCGCTGTTTTTTTATTATATAAAAAGAAAAGGGGCGTGACAGATGGAGATAAAGAAAGTTCTGATAGCCAATCGAGGTGAGATAGTGAGAAGAATAATCACCACATGCCAGAAGATGGGAATAGAGACCGTGGCTGTTTATTCTGATGCTGACAGGGATGCACATTATCTGGCTGATGCGACTGAAACTTATTATATTGGGAAATCGGCTCCTGTAAAAAGTTACCTGAATATGGATGTTCTCATTCAGGCTGTGAAGGATACCGGAGCTGATGCGGTTCATCCAGGTTATGGTTTTCTCTCGGAATCAGCAGAATTTGCCGAAGCGGTGGCCAGGGCGGGGGCAAAATGGATAGGACCTGATCCGGAGATACTGAAAAATATCGAATCAAAGTGTTATTGCAGGAATGTAGCTTCATCCATCGGAGTTCCTGTGACACCGGGAACTATAAGGCCCATAAACAGTATAAACGAGATATACGAGACCGCAGGAAAGGTCGGACTTCCAATATTGCTGAAGCTTGATAAAGGCGGTGGAGGAAAAGGTATCCAGAAGATAGAGACATTCGAGTCCGAGGAGGTTGTCCAGGCACAGCTCGAAAGTATGCAGAGGATCGGTGAGATGGCATTTGCATCATCGGATGTGTACGTGGAGAAGGCAGTTCAGAATCCGAGACACATAGAGGTCCAGTTTATGGCGGATGAGCACGGACATGTCGTGTGTCTGGGTGAACGTGAATGCTCCATACAGAGAAGATATCAGAAGATAATAGAGGAATCACCGTCGGCGGTGGTGACATCTGAGGACAGGAAGAAGCTGTATGGATACACTTCGAAGCTGATCCGCGAGATGAAATACAGCGGTGCAGGCACTGTTGAATATCTCAGGGCACAGGATGGAAGCTATTACTTTATGGAGATAAATGCAAGACTTCAGGTTGAGCATCCGGTGACAGAGGCTGTGACCGGGCTTGACCTTGTAAAGCTTCAGATACAGACGGCAAGAGGTGAGAAGCTTCCGATCTCACAGGAGCATGTGAGGCTGAATGGACATGCCATGGAGTGCAGGATATATGCCGAGGATCCCAAGACATTCAATCCAGCACCCGGAGTGATAGATGAACTGAAGTTCCCGGATACCTCCGATGGGGATGTCCGTGTGGATCACGCATTATATGAGGGCTACAGAGTATCGCCTTTCTATGATCCGATGCTGTGCAAGCTGATAGTCAGGGCGGATGACAGACAGAAATGCATAGACAGGATGCTCAGTGCACTGAAGGAATTCGTGATCGGCGGGGTGACCAACACCATAGTGACGGAGATCGCCATCATGAGAGACAGAAGTTTTGTCACCGGAGATTTCACCACAGCATTCCTTGAGCGAGAGAAGCTGAACATAGGTCTTGAGAATTATGTGATAACCATATCAAGGCAGTTTGGAAGCCTAGGCAGACCGATCGCCCGTAAGATGGCGGAGTTGCTGGGGATAGAGTACTACGACAGAGATATCGTGGAGCAGGCGGTAAGGAACAGTGGCATGGAGATAAAGCCGGATGAGGTTATGGACAGCATAGAGGGTGGTTCATATGAGAAGATGAAGTATCCGCTTGGAACTCTTCCTGAGGAGGAGCAGGACAGGATATTCAAAGCCCAGAGTGATGTGATACTTGAGCTTGCCAGAAAAGAGTCGTGCATCATAGTAGGAAGGTGCTCTGACTATGTACTCAGAAATGCGAGAAATCATTTCAGTATATACATATATGCACCATATGAGGTGAGACTTCAGAACTGTATCGCGGAGCTGCATATCGAGCCGGAGGCGGCGAAGGAGCTCATCACGTCGGTGGATGAGGCGAGAAGAAGCTATGCCATGCACTATGCGAAGGAGTACAGTGAGGATTTTACCAACAAAGACATTCTTATTGACAGCAGTCTGTATGGAAGTGTTGATGAGGCTGCACATGTACTAACAAAGATGATAAAGAAGAAATTTAATCTGTCATAAGGAGGAATGGATCATGGAATACACAATGAGGGCGACAATGCCAGGACTTGTAGCAAGAGTGGTTGTTGAGGTTGGACAGAAGGTTGAGGAAGGCCAGGAGCTGGCTGTTATCAACTGTATGAAAACAGAGATAAGCTGTGAATCAGAGAAGACTGGCACAGTTAAAGAGATACTTGTGGAGGAGTGGGATGAGCTTGAGGTGGATTCCCCGATGATAGTACTTACCTGCTGAGAGGAAGTGAAGCCCATGATCGATATTTGCAATAATCTGCACATATACGATACGGTCACATCGACAAATGATGAGGTGTACAGTCTGATGAAAAGTGGAGCGCCGGATGGAACAGCCATCGCAGCCCGGCGGCAGACCTCCGGCAAAGGCAGTCATGGAAGATGCTGGCAGTCCGGACCAGAGGGAAATATATATTGCTCCGTTGGAATAAAGAATGGTATTACACCCAGGCAGGTGGCGGTGATGTCCATGGTGACGGCACTTGCTGTCAGGAGGGGACTGGAGCTGTATATGGATACCCCGATATGGATAAAATGGCCCAACGATGTCATTGCGGGGAACAGGAAGATATGCGGCATACTGGCGGAATATCACGAGGGCAGAGGAGAGAACATTCTTGTCATAGGATTTGGAATAAATGTAAACCAGAAGGTATTCAGTGGTGAGCTGAAGGACAAAGCTTCGTCAATGTATATTCTGGAGAGAAAGCTGTTTGATCCCCGGATCATACTTAACTCTGTTCTGGACGAGCTGGAGAGAATGTATACCGTATGCATGAACTCTGATGGCCTGGATGGTTACAGGGAGGAGATAGAGCGCTGCATGATCAGGATGGGTGATGTGGTGAGACTCACCCGCGGACAGTTCAGCGAGAGGGCAGTAATTGAGCACCTGAACAATGATGGAAGCTTATGTGTGCTGAAGGACGATGGAAAGCTCCACAACGTGTATGCGGGTGAGATCAGCTTGAGAGGGGAAGGAGGCTATATCTGATGGCGGTTGGATTCAAGGAGATATACAGCAATACCTATGAAGAATATGGCCTTGAGCTTCTAGCGGGAAGTCTTGGACTCAACAACATCATAGACTGGGCTCTGAGGATAGAGAGCATGGCAGAGCTTCCCGATGAGGATCCAGAGTCGGCGTACGAGAGATGCCTGGTGATGACATCGGCGGCAATGATAGGGTGCGATGACGAAACAGTGCTTGTCCGGAAGCTGGCAGACATGGGCAGCTGTGGCCTGATGGTAGTCACTACGGATGTTGACAGGTTCAGATCACAGGAGGTGATGAGCTGCTGTGACTCTCTCAATTTTCCACTTATACATATGAGAGATACAACAAGAGTCGGAGAACTCCAGAGAGAATACATATCAGAGATAGAGAGGGACAGAAATGTCAGCAATACAGTAAATAAAGTATTCGCTGCAGTCCTGTCGGGAAAGGCAAGGATAGACAATCATGAGCAGCTGCTCAGACAACAGGGGTTCAGATTTGATGCAGCTTATACATGTATTGTTCTGTATGCGGAGGACAAGCGGCAGTATATAGAACTGCAGAAGATCAGGGAATGGAACAGATTCCTTATATATGCCCTCCGGAGTCTTGGAGTGTATGCATCATTTCAGATGGGACAATATCAGGTTGTCATCCTGAAGGATGTGGGTGATGAGATCGTGTGTAAGGTCATGATATCGTTTACAAAGATGCTCAGAAGACACCATGTCGGTGTAGTGACCAGAATAGGTGTGGGAGAACAGATGGATGGACTGGCATATATCAGTCAGAGTTATTACGCTGCATTTGCCGCTGTCAGAAAGGCCCGCATGGATGGTGAGGAGCTTGTGAGATTTGAGGATATAGGAATATACCAGCTGTTATTCACGACAAGAGATGACATGTATGTACACAGATTCGTGGACAGACAGCTGGGAGCATTGGTGCGATATGACAGGGACAACGATGCCGGGCTTGTTGAGACGCTGGACAGATATTTTGAATGCAACTGCAGTGTGAAGCAGGTGGCAGATCAGATGCATATCCACAGGAATACAGTAAATAAGAGAATACAGCTCATAAAGGAGCTGCTGACGGATAACACCCTTAAGGGGATGGGCAGAACAAATCTTGAAATGGCGATCATAGCCGTGAAAATATTTGGACAAGAAGGAGGTAGTGATCATGAAGAGTAAATATGATCCAGTGCTTAAGAGAATACCCGGAAGACCAGGATGCCCGGAGATAGTGTTCAGACAGGCCGGGGATGGATTCCTAGAGGTTGTGTATGGCAATAATGAGGCCTCATCCAATAAGACGATAAAGGATATAATCCTTAGAAGTCTCAGAGTGATCATCATAAATGGACGGATGAGAGACAGAAATATACCGGGACTCATAGAGACAGTACCTGGAAGCGAGTCAGTACTGTATGAGTTCGATCCTCTCACATTATCAGTTGAGGTTCTCATAGAAGAGATATCTGCTGTGGAGACCGCGCTTCCTGATGTGTATGGACAGGTGATAAATGCCAGGAAGCTGTATCTGCCGCTCACATTTGATCACAGCCTGGTCAGGCACTCCATTGACAAATATGTGAAAGAGGTAAATCCGGATGCATTCTACTGTAAGGATGGAAGCAATCTGGAATACATAGCAGCCTACAATGGACTTACGGTTGAGGAACTGAAGCAGAGATTTCTTGGAACAGGCTGGCTCACATCCATGGTGGGATTCTTCCCGGGACTTCCATTCTGCTATCCACTTGATCCGGCATCAGCCCTTGCCTGTCCCAAATATAATCCGGCAAGAACATGGACTCCGGAGGGAACGGTTGATCTGGCGGATTACTGTATGACCATATTCGGAGTGGAGTCCAGCGGAGGCTGTCAGCTCATCGGCAGGACGGCTCCAATCTTCAGGGCCAGATCGGTGCATCCGGCATACCAGAGCAGTCCGGCTCTCATCAGACCTACGGATATAATCCAGTATTATGAAGTGTCAGAGGAGGAGCTTGACAGTATATATGAACAGGTTGACAGAGGCGAGTGGGATTACAGGACAGAGGATATAGTGTTCAGCGTGGATGACTGGCTGAAGGAGTACAATGCCCACAAGAGTGAACTCAAAGAGCTGCAGAGAAAACAGAGAGATGCGCAGAAGACACTTAGACAGGTGTAGGAGGTGGATGATATGGCCAGGGTTATTTCAGCAGGGATACAGTCTATTATCGAGGATCTGTATGGAAGAACAGGATATAAAGATGTGGGAATATCACATTCAGGATTCATGGATCACTATACGGCGAGGCTTCTCAACAAGGTGCTGGGAAATGATCTGAACGAGGCGGGGATAGAGATCGCCGGAGGAGGATTTGCGCTGGAGTTCGAGGAGGAATCGGTTATAGCATATGGTGGTTCTACCATAGAAGGCTATGTAAATGATACACAGATTCCGCCGTATGAGGCAGTCCACGTCGAAGCCGGTGATGTTTTCAGGACAGGAAAGATGCTCCCGACAACCAGAGGCTTCAGGACTTATCTTATGATGGCAGGAGGCATGGATGCGCAGGAATATCTGGGCAGCAAGGCTACGGCGGTCTACGGCAGCTTTGGCGGATTTGATGGAAGAAACCTGAAAAATGGCGATCAGCTGGTCCCGGGAGCTGTCACTGACAAAAACCATGACAGTATCGGATGCCGCATAAAGAGCGAATATATTCCGGAACTGACCGACACGTGGGAGTTTCATGCCATGCCGGGGCCTGATGCAGCTCCTGATTTTATAACTGAGGAGGGTATGGAGCAGATATATCAGAGTGAGTATAAAGCCCAGATGTTCTGTGACAGGGCAGGAATCAGATTGAAGGGACCGAAACCAATATGGAACCCGGACAGAGTGGCAGCCGGAGGTCATCCGTCCAATATCACGGATCACGGATATCCGGGGCCGGGCGGCGTAAATGTAAGTGGAGATACACTTATCATGTTCCCTGTTGAAGCTCCTACATGTGGCGGCCTGATATGTGCTATATCGGTCGTGTATGCAGATGTATGGAAGATGGGACAGATATTCCCGGGACGGGATAAGATCAGATTCATATATGCAACCCAGGAGAAAGCAAATGAACTGAGGCGCAGGCAGAACCTGATCTTTGAAGGCGATGGATGTATAGAAAGGAAGTGATGTTCATGGTTAAGGAGATAATATTGAATGCTGACATGGGGGAGGGCTTTGGATGTTACCGGCTGTGTGATGAAGCTGCTCTGATGCCATACCTGACATCGGTCAATCTTGCATGCGGCTTCCATGCGGGAGATCCCGTGGTGATGCGTAACTCTGTGGATCTGGCTGTGAAAAATGGAGTGAGTATAGGTGCCCATCCGGGATTTGCTGACAGACAGGGTTTTGGACGAAGAATGTTGCAGATAAGCGAGGATGAGCTGTACTGCGATCTGATGTATCAGTTCGGAGCCCTGGAGGCATTTGTGAAAAAGGCAGGAGGGGAGATAACGCATGTGAGTCCACATGGTGTGATGGATCCGCTTGTGTCAGAAAATGAAAACTTTGCCAGGGTGTTCATGGATGCCATTAAGGATTTCAAAAAGGACATGTATCTGGTGATAGAGGCGGGAAATGTGCTGGCGGAGCTCTGTGAGAAGGAAGGGCTCCGGGTGGCAGCAGTTGGATATCCGGATCTGGAATACGATTCGGATGGGCATATGATCATATCAAGGACCAAGGATCTGATGGATCCTCAGAAGATACTGAAGCAGGCTCTTTCCATGGCCCTGGATAATAAATATCTCAATGTTGATGGAAAGCAGTTCCCGATAGCCCCGAAGGTGCTGTGTCTGCATTCGGATGTTCCGAACAGTCTGGAGATACTGAGAGTGCTCCGCAGTGGCCTTGAGGATGCGGGGGTAGGTGTTGTCGGATTTTAACAAATCGCTTTTTTCGGATTTGTTTAAATAAAAACAAAAAGAAAAGGAGAGATGTAGTATGGAAAACAAACCTAAGAAACTGAATTTCTGGCAGATCTGGGCACTTGGAGTAGGAGCGGTTGTTGGCGATGGAATATTCCTTCTTGTATCCCAGGCGGCCCAGGCGGCCGGACCTGCCGCAGCACTTGCATATTTTATAGCGGGTGTGCTCATCATGCTCATATGTATGGCGGTATGCGAACTGGCTGTTGCGATGCCGGGAGCAGGCTCCATATACCACTGGAGTAAGGAGGTAATAAGTCCGGCGGTTGGAACACTCACAGGCCTGGCATATGTCGGTATGAACGTCATATTCTTTGGCTCCGTGTCCATCGCAGCAGGAAGTCTTACGAATTCGTTCTATGTAATAGGTGACAATGAGCAGGTATCAGCGATCATCTGGACACTCATAATCATCGTGGTGGTCACAGCGATAGCGCTGCTGGGCGGTGAGATAACCGGAACAGTACAGCTTGCACTGGTGGCGGTGCTGGTAGGCATTATGATCGTATTTATATTTGCAGGAATATTTACCGGCAAGATCGATCCGGCAAATTACAAGCCATTTTCCCCATTTGGCGGCAAGGGAATATGGGCGGCCATAGGAATGGGAATATATGCATACATGGGACCTCTGGCTCTGCTCACAGCAGGTGATGAGGTAAAAGATATCAAGACATTTCCAAAGGCTATGTTCTGGGCATTTGTCACATTCATTGGAATATACACACTTGCGATAGTTGTACTTGTAGGTATGGTGAGCTACACAGAGTATGGCGCCATGGAATCTCCATTCACAACGGCGGCATCCATGGTATTCGGCAAATGGGCAGGCTTCATAATCAACCTTGGAGCATGGATCGCAGCAGTGACTTGTCTGATAGGTGAGGTGTTCTGTGCATCAAGACTTCTCCGCGGAATGGCGAAGGAAAAGGCTATCCCACAGATATTTGCAAAGACGGACAAGAAGGGAAATCCATGGTTTGGAGTTCTGTTCTCTGCAGTCATCGCCATCATCATAGCGGTTATAGGCAGTGTCGGTGGAGCTCTTGCGGAATTCTACAATACAGTATGTACACTGGGAAGCGTGTGTGGTGCACTTAACATGACCATATGTCTTACGAGCAGTTGCCTGTATAAGAAGAAGTATCCAAAGGAATGGGAGAATCTGTGCTGGCATATGCCACTCAGAAAGATCACATATCCGCTGGCATTTGTGGGTTGTATCGTGCTCTTTATAGCACTGTATGCAGGCAATATAAAGGCGCTTATACCGAGTGTGATATTGGTGGCTCTGATAATATTGTTCTACTTCCTCTACTCTGCAAAGCATATAGACAGAGTGGAGAGCAAATAACATTTTTATAACAGGAGGAAATGATAATGGGAATTTCAACAGATGTAATTCATGCAAAGAGATATGTAGATCCGGTTACAGGCAGCCATGTGGCACCTATATATCAGACCTCAACATTTATACTTCCTGACTTTGATACGGCGGTATATCTTAACCAGCACATAGATAAGGGGTATGTATACAGCCGTTTCGGCAATCCTTCCGTCAGGGAATTCGAGGAGAAGATAGCATATCTGGAGGGCGGTGAGGACGCAGTGGGAACCGCATCCGGACTTGGTGCTATATCCACAGCGGTGATGTCGCTTATAAAGCAGGGCGACCATATTATATTTGGAGATGTGATTTATGGATGTACATTTGCATTATTTACGAAGATACTTCCTTTATTTGGAATAGAGTATTCCATCGTTGATACAACAGATGTGGATGCAATAAAAGCAGCCATCAGACCAAACACATCACTTGTGTATGTGGAGACCCCGGCAAATCCTGTGCTCAAGATATCTGACATACAGGAGATATCAAAGATGCTGAAGGAGTATGAAGGAATAAAGCTGGTGGTGGATTCAACATTTGCATCCCCATATCTGCAGAATCCATTGAAGCTTGGTGCAGATGTGGTAGTTCACTCAGCAACCAAATACATAGGTGGACATGGCAATGTGACAGCAGGTGTGATCGCTGGACCAAAGGAGCTCATGGACCGATGTAGGATGCCGTTCCTTCAGTGCTTTGGTGCGGTACTGGATCCATTTGGCGCATGGCAGCTGGTCAATGGACTCAAGACGCTGGCAGTCCGCATGGAGAAGCACTGTGACAACGCAATGAAGGTTGCGAAGTTCCTCCAGCAGCATGACATGGTGGATAAGGTATATTATCCGGGACTTCCGGACAATCCGGGATACGAGGTGGCAAAGAAGCAGATGCGTGGATTTGGCGGTATGATGAGTGTCGACATCAAGGGCGGTGTGGATGCAGTCAGAACAGTCATGAACAATGTTAAGGTATTCAGCCTTGCCACAAGTCTTGGAAATGTTGATTCACTTATCCAGCACTCGCCGACGATGAGCCACTTTGATATGACACCTGAGCAGAGACATGCGGTGAGCATATTCGATGGACAGGTGAGACTCTCGGTGGGAATTGAGGATGCGGATGACCTCATCGAAGATCTTGATCAGGCGCTCAATCTGCTCAAAAAATAAATCACATACAGTACTGAGTTTTGTTGGTAGAACCATATCGTGCAATGGGGTGCGATATGGTTCTTTTTGTTTACTTTAATGTTTTCTTAAAGATTTGCCTCATTGAACCTTAAAGGGATGGTGGCTATAATCAGCAGGTGTAGTGAGGAGCTGCAGAGCGGATTACGCTGATGGATAGGTGACAGCGTAACCGTATTGTAACAACTCTTACTTATAATTAAGTGAGATGAATGGCATATTAAGTTGATTACATTTCAAGGTCGTCATATAATCTATTCGATTTGAGAGGGATGTAGAATCGGTGGTTAGAAGAGGTGAAATAAATTGAAGAATATATTGGAATTTATAGAGAATTCTGCTTTAAAATATCCGGATAAGCTGGCGGTTGCCGATGAGAATGGCGGGCTTACATATGGTCAGATGGAGAGTCTCTCCAGACAGATCGGTGCGTGGATATATGAGCGGACCGGCGGTGTCAGGAATAAGCCTGTGGCTGTGCTGTTGGACAAGAAGCCGGAGAGCGTGGCTGCCTACATGGGAGTTGTCTATAGTGGCAACTTCTATGTGGTACTGGATGCGGAGATGCCGGCGTCCAGAGCTGAATCGATACTTGGAACATTGAATCCGGTCGCAGTCGTGACTGACAATGTGCATATGGAGAAGGCACAGCATTTGAGCAGGTGTGATATGCCAGAGGATGGATGCCAGGGTCAGGCGGATGAGAACAGAGATGTATTCAGGATAATGAATCTTGATGAGCTGGATACAAATGCTGATCAGTCCATTCTGGATATGGTCAGAAGCATGGCGATAGACACGGACCCTGTGTATGCACTTTTTACATCGGGTTCGACAGGAGTTCCAAAGGGCGCCGTGGTATCGCACAGGAATGTGATATCCTACACCTGCTGGTACACGGAGGCATTTGGTATAGATGAGAATACGATATTCGGAAGCCAGACGCCATTTTACTTCAGCATGTCGGTGTCGGATCTCTACAGCACGCTTAAAAATGGTGCCACTCTGTACATCATACCGAAGGCGTATTTTACCTTCCCTATGAAGCTGATGGAGTTCATGAATACATACAGGATCAACACGATATACTGGGTGCCATCGGCGCTGCAGATTGTTGCAAATTACAAGCTGTTCCAGTACGCGAAGCTCCCTGAGCTTAAGAAGGTGCTGTTTGCCGGAGAGGTGATGCCGACAAAGCCACTGAACTACTGGATACAGAATCTGCCGGATGCCATGTATGCCAATCTGTTCGGCCCAACAGAGACGACCGACATATGTACATATTACGTGGTGGACAGAGAATTTGCCGATGATGAGCCACTGCCGATGGGACGTGCGTGCAACAATTGTGATGTGTTCGTTCTTGATGAGAACGGCAGGGAGGTGTCGCCTGAGGTTGATTCCGGGACAGGATTCAGCAGGGAAGGTGAGCTCTACGCCAGAGGTTCATTTGTGGCACTGGGCTACTTTGGAAATGCAGATAAGACGCGGGAGGCATTTGTCCAGAATCCGCTCAATCCGAATTATCCAGAGCTGGTCTACAAGACCGGTGATCTGGTGAAGTACAACAGATATGGAGAGTTAGTTTATGTGTGCCGTAAGGATTACCAGATCAAGCACATGGGTTATCGCATAGAGCTCGGCGAGATCGAGGCGGCAGCGGGAGCCATAGACGGCATCAGAAGCTATGCCTGCATATACGATGATGCGGCTGACAAGATCGTGTTTATCTACGAGGGTAAGAAGAAGGATGAGACGGAGCTGCTTAAAGCATTTCAGGCGAGAGTTCCACACTACATGGAACCGAATCGTTTTGTCAGGGTTACAAGCATGCCCCACAATGCAAATGGCAAGATAGACAGGAAGAGACTGAAGACGGAATACGCGCAGCATGTGTGACATTAGTACTGTCTTAACATACCAATCAGTGGTCGTTTCCACTTATTTCGACCTGCAGCGGTACTAAGGTGCCCGCCATGGCAGCCGCCTAAGTACCGGCGGTCTCAAATTCCACTGATTTGGTAATGTTAATACAGCACTAATGAAATTCACTTTATGTGCTGCGCTGGTATTGCCGTGAAAATTATAATATATAGATAATTTTTATTATAAGGAGATATGAGATTATGGAAGAATTATTAAAGATTTTAAATGAGGTAAAACCTGGAGTTGATTATGAGAACGAGACAGATCTTATTGGACATGGCGTGCTGGATTCCATCACGATGGTTACGCTGGTGCTTCAGCTCAGCGACGAGTTTGACGTAGACATTTCCCCTGTTGATATCACACCGGAGAACTTCAAGACAGTCCAGACCATATACGATATGATCCAGAGACTTGAAGACGAGTAAGAGCGAGATATAGATATTGGAAGATGGCGGGGACTGACTGCCGTCAAAAAATACTGGAGGAGTGAGAAATATGTCATATACGTCGATATCGTATCTGGTATTTATATTGCTCGGATCGTTTATAGTGTACAATATAGTGCCGCTGAAGCACAGATGGAAGGTCCTGCTGGCATTCAGCTATCTGTTTTATTTTATAAATTCAGGCAGATATATCATATTTATCCTGTTCGGATCGCTGACCATATATGTGGGCGGCCTGTTGATAAACAAGATAGACGATGGCTGCAGCATGGCAAGGAAAGCTCTGCCGAAGGAAAACAAAAAAGAGTACAAAACACTTATCGGATGGCAGAAAAAGTGCGTTTGCGTATGTGTGGTGCTTGTGAATGTAGGAATCCTTGTGTTCCTGAAGTATTCGGTATTCATCGGACAGGTGTGTACTGATGTGCTTGGGCTTATACATATAAATGTGGAGAATCCAATGTATCAGAGGATGATGCCTCTTGGAATCTCGTTCTACACATTGTCTGCGGTGAGTTACATAGTTGACGTGTACAGAGGCAAATACAGGGCCTCGGACAAGTTTGGCAAGGTTGCACTTTTCCTTGCATTTTTTCCACACATCGTTGAGGGACCTATTGCCAGATTCGATCTGGTCGGTGATCAGATGTACGAGGGCCACAGGTTCAGCTATGAGAACATGACCATGGGACTCCAGCTCATACTGTGGGGCTTCTTCAAGAAGATAGTTATTGCAGATCGTGCAAATATGTATGTGAACCAGATATTTGACAATTACGCAAGCTACACAGGACTTCCAGTGGTAGTGGGAATGCTGCTCTACACGTTGCAGCTCTATGCGGAATTCTCAGGCTGTATGGATATAGTAAGGGGAAGTGCCCAGATGTTCGGAATAGGACTCTCAGAGAACTTCAACCAGCCGTTTATATCAAAGACAGTGAGTGAGTTCTGGAGAAGATGGCACATGACTCTCGGCGCATGGTTCAAGGACTATGTGTTCTATTCAGTCTCACTGTCCAAGTCATTTGTGAAGCTGAGTAAGAAGACAAGGGAGCATATGAATTCCTTTTTTGCGACATTTGTTCCTATGTCTATAGCGATGTTCATAGTGTGGTTTGGAACTGGTATATGGCACGGTGCAAGCTGGAAGTATGTCATGTATGGTCTTTATTACTGGGCTATCATGGTAATCGGACTTCTCATGGAGCCTCTTTTCAAGAAGCTGTATGAGAAAATGCATATTGACCGCCAGGGAAAGGTATACAGACTGCTTCAGGTGGTCAGAACTTTCATTTTTGTGAATGTGGGAATGCTCATGTTCAGAGCTGATGATCTGACAGCATTTGGACACATGTTTGTGTCTATGTTCAGGAGATTTACATTTGCTGACCTGACAAATGGAACCCTTCTTGGAATGAAACTTGACATGGCAGATTTTGCAGTGCTGGCAGTGGGTGCACTCATTTTGTTCTTGGTTGGACTTTACAAGGAGAAGGGACACCAGATAAGAGCAGAGCTTGCCACGAAGAATATAGCCCTCAGATGGGCAGTTTACTATGTGCTGCTGTTTGGAGTGATCATACTCGGAGCATATGGCAAGGGCTATGAGGTAGCAGGATTTATATATGCACAGTTTTAGAGGTGATTTATCTATGAAGAAAAGTGGACGTAATTTAATAAAATCCATAGCATTTGCGCTGGTGGCTGTGCTGATCATGGGCGTGCTTGGAGTTGCGTTTACTCCTAAGCGAAGTGATCCGGGAAGCGGAATAACCAACTCGAATGCAAGAGGCTTCTATGGAGAGCCGAAGAATTCGATAGACGTACTGGTGCTTGGAGACAGCAATGCCTACAGTGCATGTTCTCCGATGTATATATGGAACAAATATGGAATTCCAACATATGTGGCGGCTGAGGGGTTCCAGAATGTGACCGGGGCATCCAATCTTCTGGATGAGGTGCTCACATGTCAGAAGCCAAAGCTGGTGGTGTTCGATGTGAATATGCTCTGGACCGGCAAGACGACACTTAAAAAGGTGGAGAACAATCTGAAGAATATGGCGTATAAGTATCTGCCTCTTGCACAGTACCACAATAGGTGGAAGAGCATGAGTGTTTCAGACATGTTCGGAAGCAAGGATTATACATACAGATCGGCATCAAGAGGACAGTATCTCAGCATGGAGGTCAAACCTTTCACAGGCCAGAGCAAGATGGTAAAAACCAAGGCTGTTGAGGACATACCAGAGGTATCAAAGGTGCTGCTGGATAAGCTTATAGACAAGTGTGAGAAGAATGGGATCAAGATCATGTTCATGGAGACTCCGACGGCGAAGTCATGGAATTATGCAAGACACAATGCCATGGTTAAGTATGCCAAGGACAAAAAGATAGATTTTATTGACATGAACACACTTAAAGATGATTATGCGATCGACTGGAGCACCGACACAAGAGATGGCGGAAGACACCTCAATTGTAATGGAGCAGAGAAGGTCAGTGCATATCTTGGAAAATATATCTCAGAGAAATACAACTTCAAGGACAAGCGTGACGTGGCAAAGTACACGGACTGGAACAATGACTATCTGGATTATGTAAAGTATATGTCCGGTGAGACCGTGTCCCTGGAGGCACAGCAGTCCGATGGAGGTGTGTCAAACAACTAGACATTTGTCAGACAAAGAATATATTGACTTAACATGGTGTTTCGGGACTTGTTTTAACACAAGATGACATCGTTCTCGTAATAAAAAAGACGAAAAGTTACAAGATTTCTATTACTTGGAGCTTTTCGTCTTTTTATTCTATACGTGAAAGGGGGCAAAGGGGTCAGGCCCCATTGTCACCAGGCATCTTTCGTCGGGGGTCAGGCCCCTTTGTTACGGGCATCTTTCGTCGAGGGGGTCAGACCCCATTGTCACCAGGCATCTTTCGCCGAGGGGGTCAGGCCCCTTTGTCCTCACTTCTGGGTCAAAGGAGGAAGAATATAAAAAAGGATACAAAAAGGATACAAGTTTGAAGTATACTGTGTTCAGAATCTTAGATATCGACGATTTACATAGAGTGGCATGGCGCTGTGAGGTATACAGATTGCAAAGCTGCCATAGGGAGGAAATATGAAGTATAGCATATTGCTTGTTGAGGACGAGCAGAAGATAGCAGAGGGGATAATGGACTATATGAATGGCAGGAAAGCGGAATATGAGACCTGTTTCACCTGGGCTGATGATGGAGATAAGGCACTGGAGCTTGTGTATGAGAACGAATACGATCTGGTGTTACTGGACGTCATGCTTCCGGGTGCTGACGGATTTGAGATATGCAGGGCCATCAGGGCAAAGAGTTATGTGCCTGTAATTTTTCTGACTGCACGTGGCAGGGAAGAGGACAGACTGTATGGTTATGACAT
Source organism: uncultured Coprococcus sp. (assembly GCA_934277375.1). GTDB lineage: Bacteria > Bacillota > Clostridia > Lachnospirales > Lachnospiraceae > Coprococcus. Next base: position 57,127 of record CAKQTZ010000005.1, read on the forward strand.
AGGCTGCGATGATTATGTGGTGAAGCCGTTCTCCATGGCGGAGCTTTCTGCAAAGATCATGTCATTCCTCCGAAGAAGCAAGGGGCTGTGGGAGAAGAAGAGCAGCATAGAGGCGTATGACATCGTGATCTATCCGGACAGGCTTCAGGTGTACGTCTCCGGGGAAGAGGTGAGACTTGCACCAAAGGAATATGCCATGCTGAAGTACTTTATGGAGCACAGAGGAATGCTTATCACAAGGGACGACCTGCTTGTCAGGCTGTGGGGCTATGATTATGATGGCAGCGACAGGGTAGTGGACAATCATATCAAGAAGCTGCGCCAGGCACTTGGAGAGTCGGGGCGACAGATCAAGACGGTATTTGCCAAGGGATACAGGATGGATTGATGGGAGCGATGCCGTAAGGCATGACGATTATGAATATTGGGGGAATAGATTATGAGTAAAAAGAGATCAGAAGTAAAAATGTACTGGAAGAAACAGAAATTTGGCATGTTCTTCCTGAAGGTATTTGTGCCATTTATGCTTGCGGTATCAGTGCTGGGAGCAATAGTGACTGAGATGCTTGTCTCAATGCATAACAACAGTGTGGACAATGCAAAGGAGCATCTTAATAAAGTAATCAATACAGCTGAGCAGGAAGCTGCGAAGGATTTTAGAAATGCGGCAGATGGCAAAGTGGAAAATGATGTGGATTATGAATTTCAGACAGCTGAGAACGCATTTGCCGGAACAATGGAATATTACTGTTCGATGGCCCGCCTCGCTGTGGTAGGTGATCTGGATTCGGAAGACGGCGTGCTGGCAGTGTATCGCAGGGATGCCGATGGCAGTACATCAAAGGTTGCATCATCGGGAGACCATGTATTTATGGGAATAGATGATGCAGATGGAAAAACATATTACCTTTCATGTACACCTGAAGAGGACAGGGAGATGTTCAAGGAAATGTATAAAGTTCCATCAGCTGGAGGTATGCAGCCACAGGAGATATACGTTAAAGGGAGCAATTACTGGGTTGGAAAGTATAATTATATCGACTGTGATGAAGATTGTCTGGAGACAGAAGAAGACGGGACAACAGAGTTTAAAGACGGCTATACAGTATACACAGTGACCAATGACAATATTCCAGATGGTTATGTAAGACTTGATATGTCAAAGGGATTCAGGATATCGTTAAATATTGTTGGGGGACCTTTATATTATACAGACATGGATGAATATGGGAATGTGGATGAGCTGATAGATGCGGCCGCAGATGTGGACTCTGATGGCGTCCAGGGATATGCCGAAAAAGAATACAAATGCGGCGTTGGACACCATACCACGGAGGTGTCTGACCTAGGTAATGGATATTATATTGTTTCAGACTTCCATACAAATATCTGGAAATCTCTGGTTGGAGTACTTGTGATATGCACCTGGGCAGGCATAATTATCCTGTGCGTGATACTTTCCCTTGCCATCGCCTATGCAATGTACAGGACATATTTGTCGGCCTACGACATGGAGCAGTACAGACGTGCAACATCCAATGCCATGGCTCATGATCTGAAGAGTCCTCTCGCGGTTATCCAGCTCAATGCGGAGAACCTGAGGGATGAAACCAATCCTGAGAAGAACAGATATTATACGGACAATATAATCGATGAGGTTAATCAGATGAACGCCCAGATAGCATCGATCCTCGATATGGCAAAGGCTGAGGATGTGAACACTAAGCTTCGTAAGACTGATGTGGATATCACAGCCATTGTAAATTCAGTGGCAGAAGAGTATGCTGAGAGGATAAAAGAGAAGAATGTATCTATTAAGGTAAATGGTGCCTGTACAGTACATGCAGATGAGATGCTCATGAATCAGGCGATAAAGAATATCATGGACAATGCTGTGAAGTATGTGACCGACGGCGGACATATCGCGGTGGAGCTCTCTGACAAAGAAGTGTCATTTGTCAATTCCGGCGAATCACTTGATAAGGACACGCTGGAAGATGTATGGAAGCCATTTGTCAAGGGGGACAATAGCCGTCACGGACACAAGGGCACCGGACTTGGACTCTCAATTGTGAAGACCATTATGGACAGACATGGATTTGACTGTGAGATGGATAACTGCGATGGGGGAGTGGAAGTGAGATTGATATTCAAGAAATAATGAGTAAGACACATGCATTTGTCGGTATCACAGGGGAAATCTTAAAATCACCATGCTCCTGCTTCTGGTTGTAGTGGGAATATTTGCTTATATAGTGTCAAATACGGCACTTATAGCGTACAGGTTCGCTTCACACACAGGTAATCATGTGATATAGCATGATTACCTGTGTGTTTTTTGTAAACAAGTTTTGTGCGTATTGCACAAAAAAACTCGCCGTTATTACTATATTTGCATTGAGCTATGGCTGTAGTATACTGTTTTTTGTATGAATAAGGGGATTAAAGATGATTTAGGAGGGGATATATGAAAAACAGATACTACAAGAATGGACTCAAGTGGATCATGATATTACTTATGCTGCTATTATCCGGAGTTTTTATGGCAGCATATCCTGCACGAGTCAGTGCATCATCAGCTAAGACATATACAAGTAAAGACGGAAAATGGCGGTTCGAGATAATAAACGAAAACAGTAAGACAGCAAGGCTGTGTGCCTATGTTGCCAAGGCGAAAGCAACAAAGATAACTTTGCCGGCCAGTGTTACTGCTCAAAATGGTAAGACGTATAAGGTCACGGAGGCTGGCTGCGTTTATCATGGCAGATACGCAGATGGTGAAGATGAAGATGGCAACGTTAGGTATGTGTCAATTTTCCCGGCCGAGAATAGTTCGACTCTCACATCTGTGACAATACCAAAGTCAGTTCAGAAGATAGCAGAGGGCGCATTTTATGAACAGACAAAGCTGCAGTCGGTGACATTTGAAAAGGGTTCCCAGTGCAGGTTGATAGATTATGCGGCGTTTTGTGGAGATATAAGCCTAAAAAGTATCACTATTCCGGCGTCTGTTACACGCATAGAAGAAGAAGCTTTTGCCGATACATATAAAATGACAAACATAACATTTTCACAGGGGAGCAGGCTGACATATATCGGGGTGGATGCGTTTGGAGCATCAGGAATAAAGAGCATTACACTCCCGTCAACACTTGCGACAATAGGAGCTGATGCATTTCAGGACACAGATATCACATCGATAACGATACCGGCATCAGTAACGTCCCTGGGTGAATTTGCGTTTTGGGGATGCAATAATCTTAAGACGGTTAAGTTTGCAGCAAATTCAAAGTGTACATCCATAGGTATGGGAGCTTTTATGGATTGCGAAAGTCTCACTTCGCTGTCTATACCAGCTAAGGTTGCGACAATACCAGAGGGATTTATCAATGGTTGCAGCAGTCTTAAGAAGTTTATCATACCGAATACCGTAAAGATGATAGACAGCTATGCGTTTAACGGCTGCAAGGGAACCACGGTTACATTTGCGGGCGGATCCAGGTGCACAACTATTGGAGATTATGCATTTTCAGGAGTCACTGACTGGAATTGTGATGTGAATGAATATACAGCGATCACTGAGATAGAGGGAAATGGGGGCGCATCGATAGGCAGCTTTACATTACCTGCATCTGTCACGACTCTCGGTGAAGGCGTGTTTGCGGGAAATGAATCCATAACCGGATTTTCTCTTGCAAGCGGATCGAAGGTAACCACTCTGCCGTCGAAGACATTCTGTGACTGCACGAGTCTAAAGAGCATAACCATTCCGGCGCAGATAACGAAACTTGGAACTAATATACTGGCCAAATGCACCAGGCTTGAAACCATCGGATTTGCCTCGGGGACGAAGGTGACAACCCTGCCGTCATATTTTGCATATGGCTGTAAGAAACTCAGATCGATAACACTTCCTGCCGGGGTTATGTCCATAGGGGATATGGCATTTTCCAACTGTACAGCGCTCGCATCGGTGGGATTTCCTTCGGGAACGAAGTGCAGCATTATAGGAAAGAGCGCATTTGCCGGTTGTACCGGACTGAAAAATATTAAGCTTCCAAAGTCCGTGGGCACTATATCAGACCGGGCATTTCTCGCGTGTGCCAATCTGAATTATGTGGATATTGCAGCCGACAGTATCAAAGTGGGGAAGAATGCATTTGCAACCATAGCATACAGTGCCGATGAAGGAGCCGGATGGGCAGGATGGAAGCCGGCGGGCTCTATGAACGGAAGCATATATGTAAACAATGCGGCTGTGAAAAAGTCACTCGTAGATAATGAGTCGTTGAAAAGCGGCAATGTAATAATCAGAAATTATACCGTTGAATTATACATGAAAGACGGTGGCGGCTCCTGGTACAGAAAGACGGGCAAGACATTTGCATATGGAACGGAGTTCACGATACAGTCTTTCTTCACAGATGCCAGGGATGGATATATATATACCTGGAACACCAGGGAGGATGGCAAAGGAACATCCTACAGCATGGATTCAAAGCTCAAGGGACTTACAAAGGACGGATTGATAAAACTTTATGGAACCGTCACACTTCGAAGATACGATGTCATATATGATGTAAATGGCGGAAGGGGAAGTGTTACAGGACAGGAGGATGTGGCATATAACGAAAGTATCCGTCTGCGCCGTTCACCTGGACTTTCAAAAAGTGGATATGTATGTACAGGGTGGAATACGAAGCCTGACGGAAGTGGAACGGCATATGAGTTTGACCAGTATGTATCAGGACTTACCAAGTCATCAAGCATAATCCTGTATGCGCGGTGGACAGAGGCTGCTGTGGCGGACATGTATATATATAAGGACGAGATAAAGAACGGAAGATTCACGGTATGGGCCAGTATGAGGGAAGAAGGCGTAATGGGACGGCAGTTTAAGATCCCTACATACGAATCGGTTTCTCCGCTCAGAAACTATTATACATATACTTATATATCACCGGATAATATCCCTCAGACGATAACCAGGGATATGGCTGAGATATCCACTCTCACCGGCTGGCGTATATATAGCGCGGGTGAAAGACCTGCATATATAATGTATCCGGAAATAGCGGTGAAGAACGACTGCGATATAGGAGAGAAGATAACACTCGACCGGTCTGTGGATATGGTGCCGAATGTGGTGTACAGGGATCTGACGATCAGTTTCGATGGCGGTTCATCCACAGGAAGCATGGAGAATGTGGTGTGCAGCAAGGGAAAACTTGATGCGGGATCACTGTCATGCGGATTTACAAAGACTGGATACGAGTTCGGTGGCTGGACAGTCAGACAACTGATATCCGGGGATAAAGAGGATGTGCTTATATCGGACAAGGATATAGATGATGGGGGAAGTATAGATGGAGAGATATTGTACTCTCTGTATATGTTCTCAGACAGTGACTGCCATGTGGTTTTAAAACCTGTGTGGAGTAAGACGGATACTTATAAAGTGCAGTTTCAGGCCGGTGGTGGCAAGGGAACCATGAAGTCTATAATCTGCGCTGATGGCAGAAATAAGAAGCTTCCAGCATGTACATTTACCAAAAAGGGATCTGTATTCCAGGGCTGGGCACTGACTGGTTCTGATAAGGTTGTATACAAGGATGGAGATGTGATCAACAGAAAGGCATCGGATGGCGATATAAGGCTGCGTGCAGTATGGGCAAATGTTCCATATACAGTTGTCTATAACGGCAATGGCGGTGAAGGATATATGGATGACGTGGAGGTTGCATCCGGCGAGATCCACACCATTCAGGAAAATGAGTATATAAAACCTGGAGCGGAATTCCTCAGATGGAACACGGCTGAAGATGGCAGCGGGGATTCGTATGAGGCTGGAGCAGAGCTTGATTACAGCCCTGAAGCCAAGAACGAGAAAGTTGAGCTGTATGCTGTGTGGAAAACACATTCCATAACTTTGAAGTTCAATGCAAATGGAGGAACAACTGGTAAGGTTTCAAAGACAGTCCTGTATGGAGAAAGTTGTGGTGCCCTTCCGGTTCCGAAGAGATCCGGATATGTATTTATGGGCTGGTACACCAGAAAGAACGGAGGAAGACAGTACACAGGCACAACAAAGATGGAGATAGACAGCAATGTCACACTGTATGCGAGATGGGAGGCACAGCAGTACACGGTTACGTTTGACGTGAACGGAGGAGGCGCAGCCACGATGATCAGTAAGAGTGTGATATCAGGAAAATGCATAGGTGCCCTTCCAAAAACAGTGAAAGATGGCTATTCATTTGAGGGATGGTACACGTCAAGAAGCGGCGGCTCAAAGGTAAGTACATTATACAAGGTATATGACAATGTAACATTCTATGCCCACTGGAAAGAAATTACCAGGAAGGTAGAGGTAAGTATAGCACTCAGTTCAGTGAGTGGTACTGTTGGATATGAGATGCAGTATGCGCAGTCCTCAGGTTTTGGGGGCGCAGTTACACTGTCTGATACAGTTACATACGCAGGAAAGTATACAAGACTCGTGAGTGGCCTGAAACCGGATACTACATATTACTTCCGTGCCAGATCTTATGCACTTAAGAACGGGCAGAAAGTGTACAGTGCATGGTCCAGGGTGTTATCACTGAAAACCAGTAAATAGGGAGGAAAAGAAATGGGAGATAAGATGAGGAGAGTTTTGCTGTTCATGTGTGCCATGCTGGTTGTGGCAGCCACGATCAGCGGCATGGCGGTGAGCGCAGAAGCGGTCACATATGATTATTCCAGCGTGATCACGGATGATGGCAGCTGGAGAGTATGGATAAAGAAAGCGACAAGCACGACTGCCGCTGAGTGTGCCATCAAACCGGCAAAGTCAAATGTGGCAGGGGTCAGCAAAGGGGCAGTGGTCATTCCAGCATCCATCACATATAAAAAGACAAAATATGCAGTCACAAATATCGTATCGAGTGCATGGCAGGGTAACAAGACGATTACATCGGTAAATTTTAAAAACTCGACAAAACTTGTATCTATAAGACAGAATGCATTCAAGGGATGTGAGAATTTAAAGTATCTTTATTATTTTTCATCTGTGCCTCTCGCTGCAGTTGGAGATTCAGCCTTTGAGGGAGATGATGCTCTGACTGGTAACAGCTCAACCAGTGGGCTGGTGTTTCCTAAGACCATAAAGACCATCGGCAAGAATGCGTTCAAGGGCATTGGAACAACTGAGATATATCTGTCAACAGCATCAGCACTTACAACCGTGGGTGATGGAGCTTTCACAGGGCTTTTTGATGAAGTGGGTGAAGAATACATATATGTATACAATTCATCAAAAGTAAACCTGTTAAAGGGTAAGACAAATATCGGAATCAGAGCAGTGAACTGTACGATAAATTATCGGAGCAACGATGGCAAAAACACTACAAAGACACAGAATGCATCAATAAATTCAAGTTCAATAACCCTGAGTGCTTCAAACACATTTACCAGAACAGGATATAGTTTTGGTTCGTGGAATACGAAGACAGATGGAAAAGGAACAAGATATTCCGGAGGGGCTAAGATATCTGGGGATGCCCTGCCGGATTCAGGTGTTCTCAATCTGTATGCAGTGTGGACTCCGATAGTATACACTGTAAAGTTTGACAAGAATGCACCTGTAAATGTAAATACAAATCAGGCATATTCAGTGACAGGAACCATGGCGAATCTGTCATGCAAATATGATCAGACGGTCAGCTTGCCCGCAAACAAGTTTGCATGTGCTGGATTTACCATGGCGGGCTGGTATACGAACAAGAATGGAACCGGCAGCAAGGTGACAAGCATCAAAAATATGCGGAACACGGCCGGGGATGTGATCCTGTATGCCAAGTGGACACCGATATCGTACAAGGTAAAATACAATGCAAACGGCGGAACCGGCAGCATGGCTGTCCAGAATATGAATTACAATACAAAGTATACTCTGACGGTGAATGCATTTACCAGAACAGGTTACAAATGTACTGGCTGGGCGGTATCCGCAGCTGGGGCAAAGAAATTCAATGATGCCGCCACAGTGTCAAACCTGACCACCACAGCGGGAGCAGAATATAATCTGTATGCAGTATGGCAGCCAATAAAATATTCTGTTAATTTCAGGAAGCCTTCAATATTGTATGTAGATGAAGAAAAGAAAGAGCTGGTGGATGAGTTTTCAGGAAGTGTGACAAATATATACAATGCAGAATATGGCAAACGTTATGCGGTGTCAGCTTCACATTATGATGCAGAAGGATACGAGTTCAAGGGATGGCTGTACAATGGCAGTCCTGTAACGGATATATATAATCTGACCACGACTGATGGCACGTACTTAAACATATATGAGGATATGAGACCGATTACTTATACTGTTAAGTTCGACAGAAATGGTGGCAGGGTCAGGGCAGGCAGCAGCGATTATTCAGATGCATGCATGACATATTCGAAATCCTACAGGGGATATGACGGATCTGTATATGAGAATCCGGGATATACATTTGCCGGATGGTCGACTAGTCCTGACGGAAAGGTGGAATATTTAGCTGGCGACAGACTGATAAATATAACGAATAAGCCGGAGGCGGTTACGCTGTATGCTGTGTGGACGCCTCTAAAATATACGATAAGATTCAATGCGAATGTTGCAGATACATCGCTTATATCAGGCTCGCAGGCAGACCTGGTATGTACATATGGCAAGCCTTACAGACTGGGACTCTGTGATATAAATTATCCTGGTTATAAACTGGCTTCATGGAATACCGTGGCAGATGGCAGCGGAACTGCTTATGAGGAGAATGCGCTGATACAGGATCTCACTGATAAGGAGGAGATCATAGATCTGTATGCCCAGTGGGAGCCGATCACATATGTTCTGAAGTTCAGTGCGAACACGGGAAGCGGCACACCGCATGAGAATATGACGATCACATATGGCAAGGCATGGACTATCCCTGAACACAAGGAGGATGAGCTGTATAAAACCGGTTACAGGTTTGCAGGATGGTGCACAAACAGACGTGGAGTAAAGGATCCTGCTGTTGACAAGCTGTTCGAGGAGGACCAGACATATACAGAGAATCTTACAACTACAGAGGATGAGGAGATAACGCTGTATGCGATATGGAAGCCGGCAAAGTACAGAGTCCGTCTTGTGACAGGAACAGATGAGAAGATTGCGGATAAGGAATTTGCATATAACAGTTCCGGTGTTGCCCTTGAAGAGGCAGATGCCGGAAAGAAGCCGGGCTATGAGTTCTCAAGCTGGAATACTATGGAGGACGGAAGTGGAATACAGCTTGACGATTCACTGAGTCCTGCGTCGAATAAGAATGTACTGGACGCCGCTGTCACAGATGAGAATGACGAATATACATGTATCATCACACTGTACGCACAGTGGGCACCACTGCCATACATAGTAAGTCTGATCCCTGATACTAAAGAGGGAGCAGCAGAGCTTCCGGATGACCTGATGGAGATAGAGGTACTTTATGGAAGCAGATACGCGGACAAGCTTCCAACGCCTGTGCTGGAGCACTATGATTTCCTTTATTGGGCAAAAGCAGATGGAACACCGATAACAGCAGATACGGTATATGATGATCCGCTTGTTGCTGGAATAGAGATACATCCTGTATGGAAGATAAAAGAATATACAGTAGTTTACAATTATATGGGAGCAGCGGACAGTGCTACAGATAAGACTGTGATCAGGAAGAAGTATAAGTACGGAGCGAAACTCTCTGATCTGCCTGGTGCATCAGATGTAACTCTCTCAGCCAGCCAGAGCGCAGAATATAAAGAATTCTTCTATTGGGCACTGGACAAGCGTGGAGCAAAGCAGATAGGACGATCATACACAGTGAGTGGTGATGTGACTTTATACGCATATATAGCTGTCAGATCCTACAACGTGACATTTGATTTTAATGGTGGCAGACAGGGAAATCAGAGCAAAAAGACTCTGACATATAACGGAGGTACAGCATTAAGGACAAACCAGGAGTACAGTAAATTAAGTTCACAGGTACAGCGTTCAGGATACACATTTGAAGGATGGTATGATACCAGAGCCGGCCAGAATAATGTGGTTGGAGATTCATACGTTGTCAGTGGAGATATGACACTGTATGCATTGTGGAATAAAGTAAAAAATAATAATAATAATCCTGTGGTGACACCAAAGACGTATAAGGTCACATTCAATTACAATGGTGCGACCTATGGAAGAAAGGGCAAGGCGGATATAACATATTCAGAGGCCGATAAGCTGGAAAGCGCTGATCTGTTCAACAAGGTGAGCCAGAAGATCAGAAGGCCGGGATACAGATTTGGATACTGGTATTATAAGGAAGGTAGTAAAGAGGTAAAAGTTACTGGTAAATACGCAGTGACAGCACAGAGGACTTTCTATATAAAATGGATAAGAGTATATAAAGTGAGATACAGCCTGGGCGGTGGTACCTACGGAGGTAAGAAAGCTTATTCAGCAGTGTATGACAGTAATACTGCATTAAAGAGCAATGAACTGTTTGGCAGGCTCAGTAAGAAAGCAGCAAGAAAGGGTTATGTATTTGATGGCTGGTATTATAAGGCTGGCAAAAAAACGATAAATGTCAAGTCAACAACAAAGGTGAAGAAAGCCGTAACTTTGATTGCAAAATGGAGAAAGCCGGATATTACCAAGAAAGCGTCCGTGCTTAAAAAGAGCAAAAAGCAGGTGGCTGTTTCCTGGAAGAATGATGCGGCATTTACATCATTCCAGTACAGATATGCCAAGAATACAAGAGGTCTTAAGAGGGCTAAGGTATTTAAACAGGGAATGATAGTCAAGACCGTCAGAGGCAGGAAAACAAAAGTACTTCCAAACAGCATAAATGTCGGATATAAGAATCCATATATTATCATTCAGGTAAGAGGAGTATACAGAGATTCCATGGGCAGGGTAAGAAAAACTGCCTGGAAGACGTTCTATGATGTGGACAATGTCAGAAAGACAGTCACATTTGATGCCAAAGGTGGAAGAATCGTAATAGGAAAGAAGAAGGTCAAGACTACAAAAGCAGCATATGTTGCAAATCAGGCACTTCGTACAAGCCCGGCATTTCTGGACGGTAAGCTGTACACACCTGTCAGAAAGGGTTACAGATTTGCCGGCTGGTACTACAAGAAAGGCAAGAGGGAAGTTAAGGTAACTATAGCCTCAAAGCTTGCGCCGGGAACAAAGGTGTATGCAAAGTGGAAAAGATAGCAATCGACACAAAAGAGCATAATTATGGAGATATGATCATATGAACCAGCAGATAGAGCAATTGATTTTAGAGATTAAGAAAGCTATAAAAGGAAAAGACGAAGTAATATCTAAGGTAATAATGGTAATCCTGGCATCCGGGCACATCCTTCTGGAGGATAATCCCGGACTGGGAAAGACCACGCTTGCAAAGTCACTCGCCAGGGCAATGAGCCTTGACGATGACAGAATACAGTTTACCCCGGATACTATGCCGAGTGATATAGTTGGATATTCCATACTTAATAAAGAGACCAACAAGATGCAGTTTACCAGAGGACCTGTGTTCACTAATCTGCTTCTTGCAGATGAGATAAACAGAACATCCAGCAAAACCCAGGCGGCATTGCTTGAGGCAATGGCAGAGGGAACTGTGACAGCAGAGGGAAATACATACAAGCTGCCGGTTCCATTTATAACGATTGCAACCCAGAATCCTATCACATCTGGTGGAACACAGGCATTGCCGGATTCACAGCTTGACAGATTCATGGTAAAGCTAAGTATGGGATATCCGGATGTGAGGAGCCAGATGGACATGATCATGGAGGATCACGGAGATAATCCTATAGATCAGATAGTGCCAGTGATGAGCATGGAACAGCTTGTAGATATGAGAAAGCAGGTGGCTCATACATATATATCCGAAGAGATAGCAGAGTATATATCACTTCTGGTCGATGCGACAAGACATCATGACAAGATAGAATGTGGAATAAGTCCAAGAGGAACAAAGGCATTTGCAAATCTGTCCAAGGCATGTGCATATATGAATGGACGGGATTATGTCATACCTGAGGATGTGTCTGCAGTCATCTATGATGTATTCATGCACAGACTGATACTGACGCCTTCCGCAAGACGTGAAAAAAAAGCTGCGGAGAACATAGTAAAGGATGTACTGGCACATACAAAAGTACCGTCAGTTGGAGGAGCAAGGCGTCAGAGATAGGAGGAACGTTGTGAGGAAAAAGATATATGGAGTTATTACTGTAGCATTGATCATGGCTATGACAGCAACAGGATGTTCCAGACAGAAGTCAGAGTTCACGATGAAAGACAATCAGAATACAGAGGAACGAATGAATGAGGACAAATTTGCTGAACTGGCAGATAAAGACTCGGATAACACGGAGAAGGACAGTGGAGAAGAGACAGAGGAGGTAACAACTGTGTCGACCACCGAGACGACAACAGAGGTCACCACTGAGATGACAACGCAGGAACAGACCGAAGCTGCGACGGAGACCACAACCGAAGCTGCGACGGAGACCACAACAGAAGCTGCGACGGAGACCACAACAGAAGCTACGACGGAGATCACAACCGAAGCCACGACGGAAGCTACAACGGAGACTGCGACGGAAGCTGCTACTGAGAACCAAACACAGGAACAGACGGAGGCTGCAACAGAAAAAAACACCGAGTCTGCGAAGGAGAACAAACCTGAGAGAACAGAGAAACCGGCAGACAAGCAGGACAGTTCTCCGGATGATATAAGTGTAGGCCAGGGCGGTGGTTCAGCCGATAATAGTGCTGAAGATAGTGATATCGATGTGTCTATAGACCAGGGGGATGGCGGAGATGCCTCCGATGCTGGTGATTCAGATCAGACATCAGGCAGCAGTGATTCTGAAAAAGGTTCTGGTAAGGCAGATGCAGATGATGGCAATTCTGACAAAAACGGGAAAGGCTCTGGTGATAATAACGGTGATGGCTCCGGAGACGGTTCTGGCGGCGGTGGTGATGATTCCGGCGATGGCTCAGGTGGTAACGACCAGGGAAAAGATCAGTCTGGAGATGATTCTGAAGATAAAAAGACCACAGAAAAGAAGGACGATGAAACTGATGATTCTGTGGATCTGCCAGATATAGATCTGAGTATAGAGGAAGTTGAGTAGCTTATGGGTAATGAAATTTCTATAGATACCAGCATGGTAAGAGAGGCTGCAAGACATAACTGGATACTCAGGGCAGTAGCTGCGTTCTGCGTTACACTCAGTGTAGTGATGGGGCTTGTCAGTGGTTTCAATATAGACATAAAACCGGTAGTTGTTATTCCGGGGATTATTGCCGGTTCGGTATTATCCCAATTTTTGCTTAGAAAACGCAGATCGGCTGTGATCGGGTATATAGTCATAATATGTGCTATGGCTGTAGTCTGCTTGATATGTATGGATTTAGTGACAAATGGATTTTCCAAAGTTGCAAATGATGTTTTAACCACAGTGAATAAGAATATGGCTATGGCAAATCTTCTGTTCGTGGTTGATGGATCCAGGGCAGTCAGGGACGAGGCTGTGGCCATGGCTGTTATGTCATTTGGACTGGCTGCTGCCATGTCGCTGTTTATAAGTATCAGATTGAATCTGCTCGTATCAGTGATAGTGTTTCTGGCAGTTACAATATCTATGCTATATAAGGGGGACGGGCATCCGGTATGGCTGGTTCTTGGCCTTGTAAGTGTGGTGCTTACGATGTACGTGGGGAATGTACGCGGAAGAATCACACCGGGTATGTATATGAATCTCGGAATCGGGATGATCGTTATAGCAGGGGTTATGGCTGCGGTATATGCGATGTGGACATACAGTCCCCTCAGTATCATTGATGATCTGAAGACTGGTATGCAGTATCACGGAGAGAACGTAGTATATGGAAAAAGTGATTACCCTGAGGGAAAATTTGCAAGGTATGAAGATCTTGCGATAACCGGTGAGGAGCGGCTGCGTATCAGGATGGATAAACCTAAACAGCTCTATCTAAGAGGCTTTGTAGGATCAAAATATACTGAGGACGGCTGGACAGACAGTGATCTCAATATATATGGAGGCACATATGAAGGAGTGTTTGAATGGTTTTCCGGAAAAGAATATTCTCCCCTTGTGAATCTTGCGGCGTATGTAGAACAGTCTGAATTGAACGGGGGAGAAGCTGTCGATGAAACGATACATGTGACTGTAACAAATGAGACAGCAAGGAGAAAGTACCAGTATGTTCCTGAGTGTGTTACATATGACTCTCTGAACGGTCTGTATGCCGCAAAAAATGACGTAAATTTCAGATCCCAGGGACTTGGAAGACAGGTGGAATATTCTTATGATATCGTAGATGTCGTAAACAATGACTACAAGAACATATATTGGGAAAGATGGTATCAGGATCAATCTGGTGATAAATCGTTTCATGACTGTGAGAATGTATACGGCACATTTGCGAGAACATACTACGAGGATATACCGGATGAACTCAGGGCATATCTGGATTCACATGCTCCTGAGTCCGGCAAAACGCTGAATCCGTTTGATGCCATCAAGGTGGTGCGTGATTATACAGCGTCAAACATGTCATATAGCAATGAGGCTGATCCATACTCAGGAGATGGCGACTTTGTAACAGAGATGCTTGACGAACACAAAGCCGGGTATTCGGCTCATTTCGCCACGGTGGCGGCCATGCTGTTCAGGTATTATGGAATACCGGCGAGATATGTGGAAGGATATCTTGTAAACCCTGACGCATCAGGAAAGGACGTGTCTGTCACAGATGAAGACTCCCATGCATGGGTCGAGATATATGCTGCAGGAGTGGGATTTATACCAGTGGAGGTGACTCCGGGATACTACTCTGATGATGAAGACACAGGAAGTGGAAGTACAGGCGGAGGAAGTACACCTCAGACCATTCCACCTCAGGAGGATGAACAGCAGGATGACAATTCAGATGGCGGAAGTTCGGCTATGCAGTATCTCATGTATGTCATAGTGGTTATCATCATACTTATAGTCTTGTTTATTTTAGTGATGACAGTAAGGCGTATCGTTATAGCCATTATTAGACGTGAGGGCATGAGGTCATCAGACAGTGAGAAATCAATCGCTGTGTCCGGAGAATATATGGAGCGGCTTGCAGGGTACAGTGGAAGAACACTTGCGGATTATGTATCTGATGATGTACTTGACCTTATGAGAAGATATAAATTCAGCAGATATGTTCCGGATAGCAGAGATGCAGAGATTGTGAGAAATGCGGCTGCCAGTATGAAGAAATCAGTTGTGAAGGAACAAAATGCAGTTGGAAGATTTAAGATGGGATTCTGGAATGCACTGCGCTGATGTATAAGGTATAGAGAGGCATATATTATGAAGACAAAGATAGAGTATTCGGTAATTACTATATTGCTTATCCTGACGTATATATGGACAAACAATATATATACGTTATGTGTGCTGGGTATGATAGTTGTGGCTGCCTGTATATCGATGTTGATAAATCTGTATGTGGCGGGGAAAATACATATAAGCTTTACGATACTCAATGAGTTGTCGGATGACAGAGAACTACAGCTCAGAGTCGAGAACAGGTCAATATTTCCTGCGCCGCATGTGAGTGTTGTGTTCGGTTGCCAGAATGTTGTTTTTGCATCGGACAATAGGGCAGAGGTTCACTGTTCTGCCGGTGCCAGGAGAACCAGTGTATATGAGGTACCTGTCAGCAGCAGGTACTGCGGGCGCATTAATATAGATATATTCAGCATCAGGGTGTATGATTGGCTTGGAATAACCAGCAGAAAGCTCAGGCCCCATGGCGACTGCTATTTTTATCAGTATCCGGACGATTCAGAAGTGGTTCTTCAGGAGTTTGAAGGCTCCAGATCCAGTGACAGTGATGTCAACTACAAACACATGAAAGGAAATGATGTGTCAGAGATACTTCAGATAAGAAAGTATGTTGTAGGAGACAACATAAAACAGATTCATTGGAAGATGTCAGCAAAGTTTGATGATATCATGGTGAAGGAATTTGACAGGCCAAATGATATGTCGACAATGCTTGCATTTGATTATGCTTCGTCAAATGATAAGGAGGAGAATACAAGGATCATTGAGGCTGTGGCAACTATAAGTAAAGAGCTTCAGCAGAGTGCCACAGGGCATACGGTTTACAGAATGGATACTGAAAAGACAAAGGTGGTTCACAGAGACATATTTGAGTATTCTGAGTATGATGTAATGCTTCAGGAACTTCTGGGAACAGTGGCTGCCGGTGGTGAGTATAGTGTGGTGGATCATATTATAAGGCATAATACGATAGAGCGATTTGCAAAAGTTATATATATCACAAGTGCAAGAGACCGGGTCAGAGCGGGTGAGCTTGAAGTACAGGAGAAATGTCTGGTCATAGCAGTATGATATGGGATACAGATAGTTATAATGTGGATACCTGCATGGAGCAGGCATAATGACAGAGCGACAGATATTTGCTATATAGTGGTAAATATCTGTCGTTTTTAATTTAATTATCATTGACATATATATCGCAGTACGATATAGTTCGTATATCGCACTGCGATATATAGAAGCCCGGTGAAAAAAAGTGTAGAATAGAGACAGTTGTTTATTGTCTGCACGCTGGAAGGAGCACTTATATATGGATGCACATATTAAGAAGGTATATGTACCCATGACGGAGACCGGATTCTATATACTGCTATGTCTAAGGACGCCGAATCACGGATATGGAATAGTCCAGAAGGTTCGGAAGATGACGGGAGATGAGATCATACTTGCCCCGGGAACCATGTACGGAAGTCTGTCTAAGATGGAGAAGGATGGACTGATAAGATATGTGGCGGAGGAGGACAAGAGAAAGATATATGTGATCACTGATCTCGGCAGGGAGGTCCTTGATATAGAGCTTGCGAGGATAGAGCGATTGTATAGGAATTCAAGGGAGGAACTACAGTGAGTAAGCAGGATAAGACAACGAAGAAGATGATAAAATTTTTCTCCATAGTGCAGTATGAGAAGGAGGCTGAGTTCCTGAGACAGGAACATAAAAATGGCTGGAAGCTCAAAAGGGTATCGGGTATCGGAGTGTACGAATTCGAGGCGTGTGAGCCGGAGGATGTGGTATACCAGCTGGATTATTGTCAGGCAGGAAAAGGCGACAAGGTAGAGTACATAAAGATGTTCGAGGACTGCGGCTGGGAGTATCTGTCAGACTATAGCGGATACAGCTACTTCAGGAAGAAAGCCAGCGAGATGAACGGGGATGAGAAGATATTCTGTGACAACGAATCCAGGGTGGATATGATGAACAGGATAGTGAGGGCAAGGCTGTTGCCAGTGTGCGTCATTTTCCTTTGCGTCATCGTTCCATGTTTTTACAGGGTCATGACTGGATATAGTCTGTTGTCAATTCCGGGGATTGTATGTATAATCTTAGTTGCATTATATGTTCTTATGATACTTATGTGCACAGCTTCATACAGCTCATTTGCAAAGCGTATGAAGAAGAAATATTAGTATGCAACGGAGAATACAGGAATGATACAGGATATAGAACCACAGAGGTTTAATAATCAATATAGTAACAGGAGAGAACCAGAGGATCACGATGTGGTTCTCTCTTTTTCTGAGAAAATGATATTTGCAAAGGTTATGGATGATGAGAACCGGCTGGAGTTTATGACGTACGGCGAACTGCAGAAAATAACTGGACGTGACATGAAAAAAGAGGATATCAGCAATGAGAAAAATGCCGATGGAATTGACAAACTTGAAAATGTTGTGGAAACTACCAAATGTAAAGATGATCTGGTCTATTTGTTTTCAATAGACGATACCGCATATTTTCTGTGGAATGGAGACACCAGACTGACCGCTCTGGGATATGAATACCGCAGCATGTATAAGACAAGGGCGTGTCACCCAAAGACTGCGGTTCTTGCGGCGGCAACCGGCTGGCATTTGTCTCTGTGGTACAAGACCAACAGGTTCTGCGGCGCCTGTGGTGAGAGGACTGTACACGATGAGAAGGAGAGAATGCTCAGATGTCCGTCCTGCGGCAGGCTGATATTCCCAGTCATAGCTCCGGCAGTTATAGTGGGAGTGATCGACGGCGACAGGATAATACTTACCACATATGCGGGCAGGGAGTACAAGAGATACGCCCTGATAGCGGGATTTACCGAGATAGGAGAGAGCGCTGAGCAGACCGTCAGACGGGAGGTCATGGAGGAGGTCGGCATCAGCGTTAAGAATATCACATATTATAAGTCGCAGCCGTGGGGCTATGACAGCAATCTCCTCATGGGGTATTTCTGTCAGGCGGACATACCGGAGGGCAGTGATGGACACCTGACAATAGACAGACAGGAGCTTGCAACCGGAGAGTGGGTAAAGCGCGAGGATATCCCCGATTATCCGGAGCACCTGAGTCTTACCCATGAGATGATGGTATACTTTAAAGAGCACGGACAGGGAATAATAAGTAAATAGTAATACTGAGTTGACTTTTAAATGCAATCAGATAAAATAATATTATGTATTTTCAATAAATGGACGGCGGTGATAAAGGGCTGAAAAGCCCTTTATTTCGTGTGATGAATAAACGGACAAAGAAGAAGAATCAGACAGAGTGCTGTGCGAAGAGCAAGGAGGACGACATGATAAAGAGGAATTTGATAAAACGTGTGATGGCGGCAGGAGCCATCATGGCAGTTACACTTTCACTGGCCGGGTGTGGCATCGGCAGTGATTCCGTGAAGCTTGGAGCCGCGGGAGTTGGCGGCGGATACTATGCGTTTTCCAATGCGTTTGCCCAGATAGCATCCTCGGAGGATGAAGATCTTGATTTTGAGGTGAAGGTCACTTCGGGATCCACGGCGAATATCAGACTTCTGTCCGATGGATATGTGGACATGGCGATTGCACAGGCAGATCTGGTGGATGCAGCCTACAATGGAACCGGTGCCACTGACAAGAAAAGATACAGAGGCTACTCGGCCGTGGCCAGTCTGTACACTGAGGCGTGCCAGATTGTTGTAAGAGCAGATTCCGGAATAGATAATTTGGACGATCTACAGGGCAAGAAGGTGTCTGTGGGAGAGGAGGAATCCGGAACCCAGAGAAATGCAGAGCAGATACTGCAGATGACTGGCCTTGTGGAATCCCTTGTAGACACAGTCAATCTCGATTATGTGGACGCTGCAAATGAACTCAAATCAGGCCAGATAGATGCATTCTTCTGTACAGCAGGTATACAGACTTCAGTGATCGAGGAGCTGTCTAAAGAGTGCGATGTGAAGCTTATCGGAATAGATGATAAATGCAGGGACAGACTTAAATCCGTGTATGGCTTCTATACAGATTACACCATACCGGCGGGAACTTACGAAGGCCAGGATCAGGATGTTGTGACCCTTGGGGTCAGGGCTGTTCTTCTTGCAAGGGACGATATGGATGAGGAAATAGTTGAGGAGCTCACAGGCCTTCTCTTTGAACATTCACAGGATATCCAGTATTCAATAGCGCTCACTTTCCAGATAGACGAGAGTGAGGCTGTGAAGAATGTGACCATTCCATTTCACGATGGTGCTAAAGCTTATTATCAGAAAAAAGGGATAGAGATCCCGGCTGAACAGTAGTTGTCAGCTGATGATAATAAATATACTGAATGCGGAAAAGGATATATGCAGATTATATTGGGTGAAGAAAGTATCTGATCACGGATGTCTGCATGTGTATATAATATAGATAAGAGAGGTCTTACATGGAGATACAGATAGATATGTATCAGACACTGGCGGTGTCAGTTCTGGTACTTGTATTGGGACAGTTTTTAAAGAAAAGAATTAATTTCCTGGAGAAATTCTGCATACCGGCGCCGGTCATAGGAGGTCTGCTTTTCGCAGTCCTGACCTGTGTGTGTTACAGTCTTGGCATAGCAGAATTTACATTTGACGATACACTTAGAGAGGTGTGCATGGTATTCTTCTTCACGTCAGTTGGATTCCAGGCGAATCTTAAGGTTTTAAAGAGCGGAGGAAAGTCGTTGTTCATATTCCTTGGGCTGGTTGTGGTGCTTATAGTGTCCCAGAATTTCCTGGCACTCGGGGTAAGTAAGCTGCTGCACCTTGATCCGCTTGTCGGACTCTGCACGGGATCTATACCTATGGTAGGTGGTCATGGAACTGCAGGAGCGTTTGGCCCGGTGCTGGAGGATTTTGATGTCAAGGGCGCAACCACTATATGCACGGCTGCGGCAACATTTGGACTTATCGCAGGAAGTCTTATAGGCGGACCTATAGGCAAGAGACTCATAGACAGGAAGAAGCTTCTGGACACAGCAGTTGCCGAGGATGACAGTATACTGGTTGAGGATGAGAAGAAACATGAGCGTCATACCAATATGTATGCGGCAGCAGTGTTCCAGCTCATCATAGCCGTAGGAATAGGAACCATCATATCGGAACTTCTCACAAAGACAGGACTTACATTTCCTATATATATAGGTGCGATGATCGCGGCTGCGGTCATCAGAAATATCGGAGAGTATTCCGGCAAGTTTGATATATACATGGGTGAGATCAACAACCTTGGTGGTATCTGCCTGTCGCTTTTCCTTGGAATGGCGATGATAACCCTGAAGCTGTGGCAGCTTGCAGAGCTTGCCCTTCCGCTCATCATACTGCTCTCGGCACAGCTTATACTCATGATGCTGTTCACATATTTTGTTGTGTTCAACGTGATGGGCAGGGATTACGATGCGGCGGTTCTGTCCGCCGGAACATGCGGATTCGGTATGGGAGCAACGCCAAATGCCATGGCGAACATGCAGGCCATATGCGACCGCTATGTTCCTTCGGTCAAAGCATATCTGATAATCCCACTTATAGGAAGTTTATTTGCTGACTTCCTGAACAGCCTGGTAATTACATTTTTCATAAACATACTTTAGGGGGTATAACCAACTATGAGAGAAAAAAATAAAGAAAAGCAAAAAGAACAGCATAAAGAGCATCACAGATTCAACATGTCATTTGACAATCTGGCTATTCCTGAGGTGAACACAAAGAGCCATGATGACAATGAGGATAATGTGGGTGAGGATGACTCGTCTGTGACATATGACACGGTGGCAATCCCTGAGATCCACATAAGGAAAAAGAAAGATAAATAATGTAAGGATGGCATATGCCAAAATATTTACTTAAGATCGCCCGGTTGTGTTAGAATACAGTCGGGCGATTTTGTATTGAGATTGTGATCAGCAGTAAAATATTGACATCGGTGTGAGATTTTTTGCATGTCAAACATGTTAAATATGTAGGAGTTTGTGTATGGGTGACAACAGGGTGAAAAACGAGAATCTGATCCTGGATTTTACACATGTATACTGTGACGAGTATATAAAGGATATAGACAGGTTCAGATATATGGACTGCTCGGACATAGAAGAGACAGATATGTATTGCTCGAAAGAGGCATATAAAAGGATCTGGGAAAAGATAAAGCCGTACGGAATCCAGGGTATACATTATATTGATTCAGGAAATTATCATTATATAACAAAGATAATAACGGATCATATAGATGAGCCATTTGGGCTTGTAATGTATGATCACCACACGGATATGCAGATACCGATGGTTCCTGGGATGATGAGCTGTGGAGACTGGGCGGGACAGGCTTTGAGCCAGAATAAAAATCTCAGGCAGCTTGTGATGGTGGGGCCGCCGGAGAAGGATATAGATCAGACTTTGGAAAGTCACAATGGGAGTCAGAGCGGAAGATTGTTGATATTTTCTGCCGAAGACCTGCACGGTGGTCTGCTTGAGAATAAGCTGAAACTTATCAGAACAGATCTGCCTCTGTACATATCTATAGACAAAGACGTCCTCGGAACAGAGGATTGTGAGACAAATTGGAGTCAGGGGGATATGTCAATCGATGGACTTGAACGCCTGCTCGGTGTCTTTCTTGGCGGTCAGGGTGAAGAAAGAAATTATGACGCTTGTCGTAATGATGAAAGATATGCCGGTGATATAAGACATTCAAGAATATTGGGTATTGATATATGCGGAGAGATTCAGACGGATATTCCGGTTCCGGAGTATCTTGAGGCGGAGGAGAAGAATGAGAAAGTCAATATTGAACTCTTCCGTTTTATATCGGAGCATGTGAAGAAATTCAGATAGTATTATAAAAATATTAAAACAGAAAAAGGTATTATGCAGAAAACAACGCAAAAATTAGAAAGTATAAGGTGAAATAAAATATGAAAGAGATTCAGCAGCTGCTGTTCGAACTACAGGATATGGCATACAGAGATTTTCACAGCAGGCTTATGCCAGACATCGACAAGGAGACGGTTATAGGCATAAGAGTTCCCGTGCTCAGAAAATATGCAAAGAGCATAGCTGGAACAGAACTGGCAGAAAAGTTTATAAAAGAACTTCCACACTGTTATTACGAGGAAAATAATCTCCACATGATGCTCATAACCGGGATAAAGGATTATGGCAAATGTCTTTCGGAGATAGAGAGATTTCTCCCATATATAGACAACTGGGCGACCTGTGATTTCCCGGCACCGAAGTGTTTTGAAAAGTACAAGGAAGAACTGCTGCCGGTCATTAAGCGCTGGATCGCCTCAAGCGAGACCTATACTATACGGTATGGAATAGGAATGCTCATGAGATTATATCTTGATGAAAACTTTGATCCTGCGTATGTACAGCTTGTGGCGGGCGTCAAATCTGACGAGTATTATGTCAACATGATGATAGCTTGGTACATGGCCACAGCGCTGGCGAAGCAGTGGGATGCGGTTGTTCCATATATAGAAGAGCATCTCATGTCCGACTGGGTGCACAGAAAGACTATACAAAAGGCGGTGGAGAGTTACCGCATAACAGATGAGCAGAAGGTGTATTTACGGAAATTCAGATGATGAAATATATGTATATCGGAATATGCAGATATATGAGAAAATCATTAAATTATGCAGATATAGCAGGAAATATACATGGCATTAAAAACATGAAAGGCGGCGTAATACATGACAACAAGAGAGGAAGCTCTCGAATACGGACTATCATTTCCTGACACATATCAGGAGGCTCCATTTCACGATCAGAACTGGCAGCTTGTCAGGGTGAAGGGCAGCAAGAAGGCATTCCTTTGGACGTATGAGAGGGATGGATATATCAATCTGAATGTGAAGGCCGACCCGGAAAGCCGGGACTTCTGGAGGCAGGCATTTGAGTCGGTCATACCGGGATGGCATCAGAACAAGGAGCACTGGAACACCATCATCCTTGATGGAAGCGTGCCGGATGATGCTGTTAAACAGATGATAGCGGAGAGCTATGACATAGTGACCTACAGTCCGACAAAGAGAATATATGACGCGGTGAAGAAGATTCCGAAGGGCTGTGTTGCCACCTATGGTCAGGTGGCGGAGATGGCTGGGGACAGGAAGATGGCGAGAGCAGTGGGCAACGCACTCCATAAGAATCCTGATCCTGAGAATATACCATGTTACCGTGTGGTGAATTCCAGGGGTGAGCTGGCGGGAGCCTTTGCGTTCGGCGGGGCAAATGTTCAGGCGGACCGGCTCAGGGCTGATGGTATAGAGGTTGAGAACGGCCGTGTTGACCTAAAAAAATATGGAATGAAAAATGTGGATATAAAAAATGACATCTGATAACACAAAGAGAAAAGAAAATCAGAATAACCCGCTTGGATATGAGAATGAGGCACATCTGCTCACCAGATTTGCCATACCATGTATCATATCCATGCTGGTGACCGCGCTTTACAATATAGTCGACCAGATATTTATAGGACACGGTGTTGGAATGCTTGGAAATGCAGCGACAAATATAGCATTTCCTCTGTCCACGGCGTGCACCGCCATATCGCTTCTTCTTGGAATAGGAAGTGCGACCAGCTTTTCACTGAAGCTCGGTGCTGGGGATGAGAAGAGGTCTGCGGAGGCCGCGGGAAATGGAATCTGTCTCATGGCGATATTCGGTGTGGCACTTTTCCTTGTGACGACAATATTCCTGACACCAATGCTGAAGGCGTTTGGCGCAACTGACAAGGTTCTGCCATTTGCGCAGGAGTACACAAGGATAACAGCGATAGGTTTTCCGTTCCTGATAGCGAATACCGGAATGAGCAAGCTCATCATGGCGGATGGAAGTCCAAGATATTCTATGCTATCTATGCTGGCCGGGGCCATCATAAATACCATACTCGATCCAATACTGATATTTGGATTTGATATGGGTATGCGCGGTGCGGCTCTGGCAACCATCACAGGACAGATCATATCATTTGCCATAAGTCTCAGATATATGTTCCGTTTCAAGACAATAAAGCTCACAAGAGAAAGTTTTGTTATGCGAGGAGAGACCTGCGGCAATATATTCAGATTCGGTGCGTCGGCGTGTTTCAATCAGATAGCCATGGCGATAGTCCAGGTTGTCATGAACAATACTTTGTCAAGATACGGAGCACAGTCGGTGTATGGAGGAGACATACCTATTGCGTGTTCAGGAATAATAAGTAAAGTTAACATGATATTTATGGCTATAGTCATAGGAATATCCCAGGGAACCCAGCCGATCATAGGCTTCAACTATGGCGCAGGAAAGTACAGGAGGGTGAGAAAGACTTATCTTCTGGCGCTGGCAGCAGCATCAGCTCTGTCAATTGTTGCATTTGTGGCATTCCAGTTGTTCCCAAGACAGATCATCAGCGCATTTGGAGAGGGAAGCGAATTGTACTTCCAGTTTTCCGAGAGATATTTCAGGATATACATGTTCCTGACCATCGTAAATGGAATCCAGCCGGTGACATCCAATTTCTTTAATTCCATAGGCAAGGCAAAACTTGGCGTGTTCATGTCGCTCACAAGACAGATACTCTTTCTGCTGCCGCTCATCATCATATTCCCTATATTCATGGGAATTGATGGTGTCATGTATGCGGGACCAATAGCTGATGGAATAACTGCGATTGTCTGCGGTGTGTTTACGGTGAGGGAACTTAAAGAACTGACTTCTATAGACAGAGATGCAAATGAAAAAACCATGAAAATATAGACGATAATCAGAAGCTATATATTGCGCATAGAACTCATCGTGCTATAATTGAGAAAAAATATCAATAAACATAAAGAGACGGCATTCGACAGACGATTTTGTGGTACTGAAAGACTGCGTGGATGAATCTGGACGAATGATGAAAGAAGGATAATCAATTATGACACTGAGAGATTTGAAGGTAGGACAGAGCGCCAGAATAAAGGCCGTTGGCGGTGAAGGAGAGCTAAGACAGCATTTTCTTGACATGGGTGTTATACCCGGTGCGGAGCTCACCCTTGTGAAGCTTGCTCCGATGGGCGATCCTATGGAGTTTCAGATCCATGGATATGAACTTACACTCAGACTGGCTGATGCAGAGCAGATAGATGCAGAGCAGATAGAGACAAGATCCAGAGCCCACACCAGGGTTGAGACCATAGAGGAGAAGGAACATCCGGGACTTGGCGAGGAAGGAAAATATCACGTCAAAGGGGATGGTGATCCGCTTCCAGAAGGAACAAGACTTACATTTGCCCTGGTTGGCAACCAGAACTGTGGAAAGACGACTCTGTTCAATCAGCTTACCGGATCAAATCAGCATATAGGCAATTTCCCCGGAGTAACTGTCGACAGAAAGGACGGCCCGATAAGGGGCATGGAGAATACTTCTGTGACGGATCTGCCTGGAATATATTCGATGTCTCCTTATAGCAGCGAGGAGATCGTGTCCAGAAACTTTGTGCTTGATGATCACCCAAAGGCTATCATCAATATAGTAGACGCTACTAATATAGAGCGAAATATGTATCTCACAATGCAGCTTCTCGAGATGGAGATACCTGTTGTCGTCGCACTCAACATGATGGATGAGGTCACAGGCAATTCAGGCTCCATAGATGTAAATGGGATGGAGGCAATGCTTGGAACCCCGGTTGTGCCTATATCTGCGGCAAAGAACGAGGGTGTGGATGAGCTTGTAAGACACGCCATACATATAGCCAAGTATCAGGAAAAGCCCGGAAGACAGGACTTCTGTGATGAGAATGAGTTTGGCGGAGCTGTTCACAGGTGTATACATGCGGTGGCGCATCTCATAGAGGATCATGTAAAGGCGGCAGATCTGCCGCTTAGATTCGCTGCTACCAAGATCATAGAGGGAGATCATCTCATACTTGACAGGCTTGGACTTGATGAGAACGAAAAGGAGACGATAGAACATCTTATTATCCAGATGGAAAAAGAGCGAGGACTTGACCGGAGTGCAGCCATAGCTGATATGAGATTTAATTTCATAGAAAAGGTATGTGAAAATTGCGTAGTCAAGCCAAAGGAGAGCAAAGAGAGGATCAGGAGCGAGAAGATAGATCGCATTCTTACGGGTAAGTATACCGCAATCCCATGCTTTATAGGTATCATGCTGGCGGTGTTCTATCTGACATTTAACGTGATCGGAGCAGGACTTCAGAACCTTCTGGAGATGGGGATAGATGCGCTCACGGTTCAGGTGGGAAAGCTTCTCACCGCAGCAAATGTAAATGTGGTGGTCAAGAGCCTGGTTATGGATGGAATATTTGCGGGTGTGGGAAGTGTGCTCAGTTTCCTTCCAATAATTGTTACCCTGTTCTTCTTCCTGTCACTTATGGAGGACAGCGGGTATATTGCAAGAGTCGCATTTGTCATGGATAAGCTGCTAAGGAAGATCGGACTTTCCGGCAAGAGCATAGTTCCGATGCTGATAGGCTTTGGCTGTACGGTTCCGGCCGTCATGGCAACCAGGACACTTCCGAGTGAGAGAGACCGAAAGATGACCATTCTGCTCACTCCATACATGAGCTGTTCGGCTAAGCTTCCTATATATGCGTTCTTTGTAAGCGCATTCTTCCCTGGAAAGGGCGGCCTTATTATGGCAGGGCTTTATTTCCTTGGAATTGCGATAGGAATAATTGTGGCTATGGTTTATCGGAGCACATTGTTTAAGGGCAATGCGGTTCCTTTTGTCATGGAGCTTCCAAATTACAGACTTCCGGGAGCGAAGAACGTAGGCCAGCTCCTGTGGGAGAAGGCAAAGGACTTCCTGCAAAAGGCGTTTACGGTTATATTTCTTGCAACTATATGTATCTGGTTCCTTCAGAGCTTTGATATGCACCTCAATATGGTGACAGACTCTCAGGACAGCATACTTGCTGCGATAGCCGGACTTTTGGTGCCGATATTTAAGCCGCTTGGACTTGGAGACTGGAGAATATGTACGTCGCTCATAAGTGGTATCATGGCGAAGGAGAGCGTGGTATCTACGCTCGAGATATTGTTTAACGGATCAGTGACCGCAGCCATCACAACCAGAGCTGCAGCATCGCTGCTCGTATTCAGCCTGCTCTACTCGCCTTGTATAGCAGCCATTGCTTCCATCAAGAGAGAGATGGGACATCGCTGGGCTGTCATGGTAGTGATCTGGCAGTGCCTTGTGGCGTGGCTTGCAGCATTTGTGGTGTATATGATTAGCGGGCTGTTCTGATAGAAGAAGTTAATGCTGGTTGAAATATAAAATCACACATAATAATTTAAACGAAAACAAGTTGGTGGATTTTTCCGGATCAAGTCATCTTTTCGCCCCACAACCGCAAGGCTGTGGGGCTTTATTTATGCCCTCCGTCCCCACAGCAAAAGGGTCAGGCCCCTCTGCTCCTTCTGGGGGATGGGAAAATCTGAATGAAAATATATTTGGAGGTTTTATGAACGAGAATTTTATGAAAGAAAAGCTGGTGTTCCCACTTTTGATGTCCATGGCACTGCCTATGGTTATATCGATGATGGTGAATGCTCTGTACAATATAGTTGACAGTTTCTTTGTGGCGAAGATAAGTGAGGATGCGATGACAGCACTTTCGTATGTATTTCCACTGCAGAATTTTGTAAATGCTGTGGCGATCGGATTTGGTGTTGGAATAAACGCGGTGATAGCCATATATCTTGGAGCCAAGGACAATGAGCGTGCAGATCGTGCAGCTAGTTGGGGCATGTTTCTTGCTGTTATACAGGGAATAGTGATGACAGTCGTGTGTATTGCCATCATCCCATCGTTTCTCAGAGCCTTCAAGGCAAGTGGAGATGTCCTTGACCTTGGCTGCCGTTATGCTGACATAGTATTTGGATTTTCTGTAATTATTTCGGTTGATCTTGCATTTGAGAAGGTATTTCAGTCAGTTGGCCGTATGATAGTCACAATGATGGGGCTGATGGGCGGCTGCATTGTGAATATAGTGCTTGATCCGCTGCTGATATTTGGTGTGGGACCATTTCCTGAGTTGGGTATAGAAGGTGCTGCACTGGCAACTGGCCTGGGACAGGTGTTTACACTGATCATATATTTTGTTGTGTACTTTGGGAGACCGATAAATGTGAAGTTTGGCATAAAGCATTTGCATGAGGGCGGTCTGATGGTGAAGAAGCTCTATGCCATAGGTATACCTGCCATACTTAATATGGCACTGCCGTCTCTGCTCACAAGTGCACTCAACGCCATACTCAGCATGTATTCGGCAACTTATGTCATGATCCTGGGCGTGTACTACAAGCTTCAGACCTTCCTGTATATGCCGGCAAATGGAATCATTCAGGGAATGCGTCCTATCATAGGCTATAACTATGGTGCCGGAGAGCATGCCAGGGTGAAGAAGATATTCACCATAACGCTTGCATTAAATGCTGGAATCATGCTGGCTGGAACAGTTGTGTGCCTGCTCATCCCGGAGAGGCTTATAGGTATGTTCACAGAGAATATGTCTACAATAAATGCAGGTGGAACAGCACTGCGCATCATATGTGCCGGATTTGTAGTGTCGGCCGTGTCGGTAACTGCATCGGGAGCACTTGAGGGATTGGGAAAGGGAACTCCGTCCCTGCTCATATCCCTGCTCAGATATGTGGTTGTCATAATCCCTGTAGCGTGGATTCTTTCAAGACAGTGTGGATTTGGACCTGCCGGTGTGTGGAATGCGTTCTGGGTAGCAGAGCTTATAACGGCGGTGTGCGCAGCGTTTATATATAGATGGGCTATGAGATAATCCCCAGCTTCTTAAGCGCTGTTATAGTACAGATGGAGGTATTCTTATCGTAGCCAAGTTCCTCAAGCTTTGCCGGATCAGAAATATTCTCTTTTTGAGCTGTGATCATCGCTTCAGTCAGGAGATCCTGGCCTTCGGAGCGCCCTTCGGCAAGACCCTCATCCTTGCTTTCCTTAAGTTCTTTAGCCATGATTCTTCTCATTGCATCGTTCATCATAGAATGTGCCTCCTTCCATGTTTCAATTTTTTTCTCATTTGCATCAGATACAATAGCGAATATTGATTCCGCGAATATACTATGTTTGCCATCTAGCAGGTTTACATTGTTCAAAAAATCATTGTAAGTGTCTTCTGTAATATCAGCAGTTAGCGCGTTCAGCCAGATTATGTCCTTTTCTGCTCTGTCAGATTTTTCGGAATCTGATGACGATTTTGTAATGACAAGCTGCATAGGAAACTGAGCGCCTCCTATGTGGTAGATGTTCCTAATATCTTCGTGTATAGTGTATCCATGTTTTTTTAGATTTTTCATCAGCTCTCTCGGATATGCAGCACGCACAATTGATATAGTAATATCATTTTCACAGACTGGAGCACCGTATGTATCACAGTTAGCAGGCGAAATCATATATAGCAGCGCGTAAGCCTGTACCTTATAGAAAGTTTCGAGGTTTAACTCATCCTTAGGCGATTTGTATTCAAGAATATTGTGTTTTCTGAAGAATCTGCCGGTGTTATTGTTGATGACAAGATCATTAGGTTTCTTGACTACAGTCAAGTCTATGCTCAATGGTTTTCTTGTGAGCTGAAACTCTTCGTTGAATTCAATGTCATCCTCATAGTCTTTCAGATACAGTCGCATGGCATGAACAAATCCTGTGTGCCACTGGATACGGCTAGTGTCAAGTTTATCGTTTGGTTTGTTGTTATTTCTCAAATAAGTACCTCCATTTTACCCCATAAATTCATAAATAACAATGTTGTAAATAGCTAAGCTGGCCAGCTCATTTTTTCGTGTTCGCAATTCCCGCGGGAGATACTTTTCATTGAGAATACATGGGAGAAGTCTGAAATTCAAGCGGCTTGAAAGAGATTTAATGAAAGCTTTAGAAAAGTATACAAAACGGAGAATTTGGGATATAAATTGAACTATTGCCCCTCAAACATTCGATATGTTAGAATAGTCGTGGTTATCCTATAAAAACACTAGGATAACCACGATTGTTTTGTTGGAGGAAAAATCGTGGGAAATATATTCAGAAAGGCATTTGTCAAATCAATCCCGATCATGTGCAGCTATTTGTTCGTCAGCATGGCATATGGGATCATGATGGAGAATGCCGGATTCAAATGGTATTATTCACTGCTGGTCAGCCTGACGGTGTACACGGGGGCGTACCAGTTTGTGCTTGTGACGCTGCTTTCAAGCGGAGCATCCATACTCACCATGGCGCTCACTGCATTTCTGATGAACAGCAGGCAGAGTTTCTATGCGCTGACATTTGTGGATGAATTCAACCGTATGGGAAAGCGGAAATTATATATGATACATACAATGACGGATGAAACTTATGCCGTGAACTGCACCCTGCCGGATACCGGTAAGGAGAAGCAAAGTATCATGTTCTGGGTGGCATTTCTGTCGAGATGTTACTGGATGATCGGTGCGGTTGCCGGGGGGATCCTGGGACAGATCATCCCATTTGACATGACGGGAATAGATTTCTGTATGACGGCGCTGTTTGTCATCATATTTATCGATCAGTGGGAGAAGGCGGAGAGCCATATCCCAGCGATAGCGGGAATTGTGATAGCGGCTTTATGCTTGTTGGTAGTTGGACAGCAATATTTCCTTTTGCCGTCGCTGATCATAGCGTCAGCAGTGCTTGTGGTGTGGAATACAAGGCGCAAATAAATCTCAGATAAAATTGAAACAGTACGATTTAAGAAGTGTAGGAAGAACAGGGAAAAAACATGAATACAAAATATATATTAATAGGAATTGCGGTGTCGGCAGTTGTAACATTTGCACTGAGGGCACTTCCATTCGTCATATTTGGTGGAAAAAGGCAGATGCCAGAGATGCTGGTGAAGCTTGGTAAGGTGCTTCCGGCGACCATCATGGCGGTGCTCATAGTGTACTGCCTGAAGGGGGCTGTGTCGGCTCCAGTGGCAACTGGAATACCGAGTCTTGTCGGCGTGCTGGTGACAGGCGGAACGTACAAATGGAAGCACAATACGCTTCTGAGTATCCTGCTGGGAACAGTGAGCTATATGGTGATGCTGCGTTTGTGGTGAATATGATTGGTGGATTGATGTGATAAAACAGGGCGCATTATCACACCAGTTTCTTCTCCGTCCACTTTCCACTTTGCCAGCGCAGGACCATACCCACTGCGCGCACACATTCGTCACAGGTAAGACCTATGTAGGCGCCGGTTGCAAGGAGACCAAAGTGCAGGCCGAACATCCATGTACCGCCGACCGCACACACGTACATGAAGACTGCTGCTATGACGGCTGGGAATACCGCATCTCCGCTGGTCTTTAGGGCCTGACCGTAGACAAGGTTGGTAACTCTGCCGACCTCGAGGATAATGTCAATAGCAAGGAGCCTTGTGACAATATGTACCATGTCCGGGTTGTCAGTGAACAGTTTCATGGTCCATGGGGCTGTGACAGCAAATAAAGTTTCAAGACAGGTCGCCACGATCACACCGATGATGGCGGCTTTTTTGGTATCTCTTTTGCATGCCTCTATATCGCCGGAACCGATATGCCATCCGGTCATGATGGCATTTGCCTGGGCAAGTGCTGAGCCAACGCAGTAGGAGAAGTTGCTTATCTGGGCTGCGTAGGATCGTGCCGTGACATTTATTCCGTCAGTATCCATCTGGTTCAGGAACTTGACCACCAGCATCATTGCGACATTGTACAGAACGGATTCGAATGCAGAAGGCAGTCCGATCTTGATAATCTGGGAAAGGACAGTTTTGCTCGGGAGTCTTTCGGGTCTTCTTCCGGCTTTTACAAGGGTGCAGGAAAAAACGATAACAATTGCAAGGTTGATAACCTTGGATATGACTGTAGCTGTGGCGACACCCTGTACCCCTTTATGCAGCACGAAGAGGAATACTGCATTTAAGGCGAAGTTTATAAGGTTACCTATTATGGTAGCGATGAGAGGCTGCTTTGTATGTCCAAATGCCCTGAGGTAGCTTGCGAATATAGGAATCAGTGCATTCAGAAAGCACCCTCCGCCTACGATCTCAAGATAGCTCATGGCAGGTTCCCTGAGATTTCCGGCTATTCCTATCAGGTCAAGAATGCTGCCGGAGAAGGTGAACAGGAATATGGACATTCCCACACCTATGACTGAATTAAATATAAGGCCAAGCTGGCGTGCCTGATAGGCGATTCCAGGTCTGCCTGCACCTATGTTCTGAGTCATGACTGTCATCATTCCTGATGATATGATGGAGAACATGATGATAAACATGCCTATGTAGCTGTTGGCGGTTCCGACAGCGCCTACGGCATAGTCGCCCACCGATGATAGCATGAGTGTGTCCACCATGCCGGACAGCATATAGAATAGTGTTTCAAAACATATAGGTATAAAAAGTGCGGATAATTTCTTCATATAATCAGTACTCCTTTGTGGATGGGTATTAAATCATGTGTTATAACTAAATTGTATAATATCGCATTGGTACCGCCCAAATCTTGTACTATTTCAATCAAAAGTTGCACATATTCCATATATGAGTTAATATGACAGAGTTGTAGGTAAAAAATATGGCATCAGGAGAATATAATGTACGCAGAATTAAAGGAAAATCATCCGCACGGAACAAGAGAATATCCATTTTGTGAGTATCATATGCGTTACTCGCCTCATGCATTTCAGATTCCGGTACACTGGCATGATGAGGTGGAGATAATATATGTCAGAAAAGGTCCTTTAAATGTCGAGATAGACGGGCAGAAGTTTACTGGGAATGACGGAGCGATATTTTTGGTGAGCCCGGGGGTGCTGCATATGATGAGCGCTCCTGATACTCAGGTGGATTATTTTACGTTTATTTTTCCTCTGGAATTTATATCTTTTCAAACCAAGGACAAGTTGGAGGATGAGGTGTTTTTTCCACTCAGGAATCATACCCTGGGTTTTGTACCGGATATAAGAAACGAAGAATTGCTTATAAAGCTGGGAAGATTACTTGATGAATTGGCAGAAGAGAATGAGAAGTCTGTTTTTTTCAGACAGTTCCAGGTCAGAGTCAGATTATTACAGGTGATGGAATTACTTGTTGAGTACGATCAGATGGACACACGGAAACGAGACGTATCGGGAGGAATTGAGAAGGAGATTCTATTATTTATACAGGAAAAATACCAGGATCACATTGGGCTTGCGGAGCTTGAGGAACATTTCCATTTGTCGGGCAAATATTTGTCAAGATTTTTTAGCGAGAGATTTCATATGACACTCACACAGTACCTGAATTATGTGCGTCTTGGTGCTGCTAGACATCTTTTAGAATCTACAGACATATCAGTTACGGATATCGCAATGAAGACAGGATATTCGAACGTAGGTTATTTTATACGGTGCTTCAAGAATGCAAATGGCGTATCGCCCCTGCGATATAGAAAAGGGTATAAGATGTAGTGATTGTTTTGGAGAAAGAAAAAAGATTAATCTCATTCCTATGAATAGTTGTATTCATCAGTAATTTCAGCAATCGGATTGCATATAATCTGTACGCAGAATCCCACTATTGAATGAATGTGCATAATTTGTTAGAATAGCTGTGTGTTTACTGACATAAGCACATATTATAATATGAAGATATCATCGCGGTAGATTCTGTCTGGGCAGGTGATATTGGGCGATA
Source organism: uncultured Coprococcus sp. (assembly GCA_934277375.1). GTDB lineage: Bacteria > Bacillota > Clostridia > Lachnospirales > Lachnospiraceae > Coprococcus. The sequence continues at coordinate 91,258 of CAKQTZ010000005.1, forward strand.
TTATTTAGAAAGGATCTGAATAAGTAATGGATAGATCAGACAAACAGAGAATTGAGGGAATCGTGCAGAGGATACTGGATGATTTCGGCGATGACAGAGCCATCAACAAGACGGATCTGTGTAACGAGCCGGACAAGACAGCCATTATTGATGTTATCGATAAACTCATGAAGATTCTGTATCCAGGTTATTACAGCGACAAGCTGTATAAGATATACAGTCTGAAGAATAACATGTCTGTTATCATAGAGGATGTGATATTTCATCTGAAGAAACAGATAATGATAGTCCTCAGATATTGCAAGAAGTTCCCAGAGCTTTCCGATGCTGAGCTTGAGGACAAGGCGATGGATATAACATATGAATTTATGGATAAGATACCTCAGATAAGAGATTATCTGGAGACGGATGTACAGGCGGCATTTGACGGGGATCCTGCTGCTGGAAGCAAGGATGAGGTCATACTTTCTTATCCGGGTCTGTATGCCATATCGGTGTACCGCATGGCACATGAACTGTGTCTGCTGGATGTTCCGATGATACCGAGAATTATGACTGAGCACGCCCACAGCGTGACAGGAATAGATATTCATCCGGGCGCCACCATAGGAAAGTATTTCTTTATCGATCATGGTACAGGAATCGTTATCGGCGAGACCACCATTATCGGTGAGCATGTGAAGATATATCAGGGCGTGACACTTGGAGGACTCTCTACACAGGGAGGCCAGAAGCTCAAGGGAGCCAAGAGACATCCAACCATCGGTGATAACGTGACCATCTATTCAGGAGCGTCCATCCTCGGAGGCGAGACCATCATCGAGGACAACGTTGTCGTGGGTGGTAACACATTTATCACCAACTCAGTTGAGAAGGATACAAGGGTTACTGCCAAGAAGCAGGAGCTTCAGTATAAGAATAATTAGAGGACATAAAAATGAGAGACATACGAAAGATAGCAGTCCTGACCAGCGGAGGAGATGCCCCAGGCATGAATTCGGCTGTAAGAGCGGTGGTTGTGTCAGCCATCAACAGCGGAATTGAAGTAGTTGGAGTATTTCGCGGATACGAGGGACTGATCGACTGGGAGACACAGCCGTTGGGACTGGCGGACGTCAGAAACATAAACAATCAGGGCGGAACGATACTTTTCACCAGCAGAAGCGAGAGATTCCTTCAGAAGGAGTACCGGGAGCAGGCTGCAAAGAATCTGAGAGATCACGATATAGATGCTCTGGTTGCCATCGGTGGAGATGGAACACTCCGTGGTGCCATAGCGTTTCAGGATGAGGGTATCAATACCATCTGCATTCCTGGAACAATAGACAGGGATGTGGCATGTTCAGAGTATACTCTGGGCTTTGATACGGCGGCGAATACAGCGATGGAGGCCATTGACAGGATAAGGGATTCATCGGTATCCCATGGAAGATGCAGTGTTGTGGAGGTCATGGGACGAAAGAGAGGTTATATAGCTCTCTGGGCAGGCATGGCGACATCTGCCGATGCCATAATAATTCCTGAAAAATGGGATGGCGACTTTGACAGTATCATAGATACGATAAAGGCAAAGCATGCTGATGGAAGAAACAGTTATCTTGTTGTAGTTGCTGAGGGCGTAACGGATGCACCGGAGCTTGCACAGATGATCCTGGATAGGACAGGCATAGAGTCAAGGGTGTCGGTGCTTGGGTACATACAGAGAGGCGGTCAGCCGACAGCAAAGGACAGGATGTACGGCTCACTTATGGGGGCGTATGCTGTTGATGTACTTAAGAAGAACAAGGCAAACCGCATGGTGGCCATCAAGAACGACATACTTATAGATTATGATATAAAAGAGGCTGTGGATATACAGAACAATCAGCTTGATTCATTCCAGTATGAGCTGAGTAAGCTGCTGGCGGAGTAAGATTAGGCACATCAAGATATGACCAGTATTTGAAATATAAAAGTTTTAAAGATTTCGTACGCTTAGGCAGTAGGCTGTACGGTAAGAAAAGGAGAAGGTTATGAAACAGGTAATATTAACAGGCGACCGTCCTACGGGCCGTCTTCATGTGGGACATTATGTAGGATCACTTAAGAGAAGAGTTGATCTTCAGAATTCAGGAAAGTATGATGAGATATACATCATGGTGGCTGACGCACAGGCGCTTACAGACAACGCAGAGCATCCTGAGAAGGTCAGACAGAACATTATGCAGGTTGCACTTGATTATCTTGCCTGTGGCATAGATCCTGAGAAGTCTACTATATTTATCCAGTCTATGGTGCCTGAGCTCACGGAGCTTACATTTTACTATATGAATCTTGTTACAGTTGCAAGAGTTCAGAGAAATCCGACCGTAAAGGCAGAGATCAAGATGAGAAACTTCGAGGCAAGTATCCCTGTTGGATTCTTCTGTTATCCTATCAGCCAGGCTGCAGACATAACAGCGTTTAAGGCTACAGAGGTTCCCGTTGGAGAAGATCAGATGCCTATGATCGAGCAGTGTAAGGAGATCGTTCACAAGTTCAATTCAGTATATGGAGAGACTCTTGTAGATCCGAAGATTGTCCTCCCGGACAACGAGGCATGTCTCAGACTCCCAGGTACAGATGGCAAGGCAAAGATGAGCAAATCACTTGGAAACTGTATATATCTGTCTGAGGATCCTGCTGAGATCAAGAAGAAGGTTATGTCCATGTACACAGATCCAAACCACATCCGTGTTGAAGATCCGGGTCAGGTTGAGGGCAACTCAGTATTTACCTATCTTGATGCATTCAGCAAGCCAGAGTACTTTGAGGAGTTCCTTCCAGACTACAGTGGCATGGATGAACTCAAGGAGCACTACAGCAGAGGTGGTCTCGGTGATGTAAAGGTCAAGAAGTTCCTGAACAATGTTCTTCAGGCTGAGCTTGCACCGATCAGAGAGCGTCGTCAGATGTGGGAGAAGAGACCGCAGGATGTATATGATATCTTAAAGAGCGGAAGCGAGGTTGCCAGAGCAAAGGCGGCAGAGACACTTGCAGATGTACGCCGTGCTATGAAGATTGACTATTTTGAGAACGACAATCTCTTCAAGTAAGAAATATTATAACTTTTAGCATGATTACATGTTCAAAAAAGGATAAAATTCTCACTGAATGTCCTGAAAAGTGATATTCGGGACAGAACAAGGGAATTTTATCCTTTTTTTATGCAAATAATTGTTTTAGGGATAATTTTGTGCTAATGACGAGCAAATTATCTCAAAATAAGAAAATCCTAGGAAGATGACATATCACCCGAATGTGAAGTTAAAAAACGCTATCCATCACATATTATATCCTCACAACCATAGCTTCATATGGATACAGATACCCCTGCTTATGCTCACTATAGTTAGACAAAAGTTCTGTTCCAGCGTTATATTCAACCGGGCATGATACAGTACTGTCAGTGAAATTGCACAGGACAAGTATGGTGTCGTCATCCAGAACCCTCTTATATGCATATATTTCATCTCTATCTTCAAGCATAGGTATAAAGTCTCCATAGACCAGGGTAGTCTCGGTATGGTGGAGGCTGATAAGCTTTTTGTAGTATGAGAACACACTGTCCGGATCTGACATTTCATCCTCAGCATTTATCTCAAGATAGTTTTTGTTCACCTTTATCCATGGGATTCCTGTGGTGAAGCCTGCATTTGCGGAGGTGTTCCACTGCATAGGTGTGCGTCCGTTGTCACGTCCCAGCAGGGCGAAGTATCTCATCATGTCCTCATGCGCCACCAGACCGCTGTCCACAAATTGTCTGTATGTGTTGAATATTTCGATATCCCTGTAATCCGAAAGTCCGGTAAAATATATGTTGGTCATGCCCAGCTCGTCTCCCTGATAGATGAAAGGCGTTCCCTTCATGAGAAATGCCATGGTGGCAAGCATCTTGGCGCTTCTGGCTCTGTACATAGGGGAGTCGTTGCCGAACCTTGACACACATCTCGGCTGGTCGTGGTTGGTTAGGAACAGGCTGTTCCATGCCTTTCCGGCAAGCTCAGTCTGCCAGCGGTTTAATATTTCACGGAGCTGCGGCAGAGTGACCTTTTTGTCATTCCATTTGCCAATAAATGGATCACTGTTCAGCTCCACATGGTCAAACTGGAACACCATGTTCAGCTCGCTGCCGTCATAGTTTGCATATTTGATGGCATCAGCCGGCGTCACGCAGCCAGTTTCCCCGATGGAGACGATATCGTAGCTGTTCAGAATTTTTTCACGCATTTCCTTGAGATATGCATGAGCCAGAGGTCTGTTGGCTGTGCGGTCTGCAAATGAAGCGTACAGGCAGCCTGAATCTTTTACGCCATCTTCAAAGCTCTCCTTGCCTATGTAGGCGATAGCGTCCATGCGGAAACCATCAATGCCCTTTTCGCACCACCAGCGCATGATATTGAAGACCTCCTCGCGGACCTTTTCATTTGCCCAGTTGAGATCCGGCTGCTTCTCGGCGAACAGATGAAGATAGTATTGGCCGGCTGCCTCATCTTTTTTCCATGCTGAACCGCCAAATACAGCGCCCCAGTTGTTCGGAGGAAGGTCGCCTGTGCCATCTCTCCATATATAGTAATCCCTGTATGGATTGTCTTTGCTCTTTCTGCTCTCCACGAACCATGGGTGTTCGTCCGAGGTGTGATTGGCTACGAGATCCATCACGATCTTAAGTCCTCTTGCGTGTGCCTCAGACAGCAAATGTTCAAAGTCTTCCATGGTTCCAAAGTCGGACATAATGGCGTAGTAGTCCGATATATCATAGCCGTTGTCAGCATTTGGCGATTCGTATATAGGTGTGAGCCATATCACATCGATGCCGAGCTCCACCAGATAGTCAAGTCTGCTTATAATTCCGGGAAGATCCCCGATGCCATCCCCGTTGGAATCCATGAAGCTGCGGGGATATATCTGATATATTACAGCGTCCTTCCACCATGTGCGTTTTTCCATATGTGCCTCCTGAAGCAACAGTAATTATCTGAGACGATAATTATATAAATAAACCGGATTTCTCTTTGCTTTGCTCAAGCTTGTCAAGAAGCTTTGCACAAGGCTTAGCAAGCAGCAGTCCGATGACCGCTGATATCACAACATATATCAGCAGTGTGGCAAGACATTTGCCGTAGGTGTGCTGATACATTCCGGCGACACATTCCCTGAGGGCGTTCATGCAGTATGAGAACGGCATGAATTTGTACAGGTATTGGTACACTGACGGGAGAACTTCAACAGGGAAGGTTCCACCTGCTCCCGCAACCTGTATTACCATGATGACAACGGCTATGGCCTCACCTATATTGCCAAATGCCACGGTGAGAGAGTAGATCAGAAATGTAAATACAAAGCTCGTCATCATGGCGGCCAGGGTAAATGCCACCGGATGTTTGCACTGTATACCAACATAGAACAGTTCTCCAAATACTGTGATAAGGGTCTGTACCTGACCTATGACGAAGAAGTTGAGATATCTTCCGAAGAATTTCTGGTACGGATTTACTCCGGTCAGTTCGTCATTATCCTTTACCTTGACATGTATCAGGGCAACCAGTATAAGTGCACCAACCCACAGTGCAAGGACCGTGTAGAAAGGTGACATGGCAGATCCGTAGTTCTCGATAGGATATATAGCTTCTGTGTTCATCTGGACAGGCGAAGCTATGAAATCCACTATCATCTGCGGATTATTTTTTATGGCACTCATGATCTCCTGATATTTCTGGCTTGAGGTGATGTCTTTGAAATCATCAGCAATGGAGTCTATATTGTTCTTAAGTTCTTTCAGATATTTTTCTGTAACAGCGACATTGGCTGTGCCATCTTTGAGGACTGATTGATATTCCTCTATGGTGGTGGTCAGCTCGTTGAATCCGCCAGGCATGCCAGCCAGAATATTCTGAGCCTGGGTCAGTGAGCTCTGAAGCTGGGTCAGTGCATCCTCAAGAGTAGAAGAAAGATCTCCATTTATAAGCTCCTTGACCTCTGTTATATCATCGCGGCAGGCATCTATGTCTGTGATAATCGTAGCTTTTATGGCACGGATGTCTGCATCGGTAAGTCTGCTGTCGGATGACAGAGTTTTCAGATCCTCCTTAAGCTTGTCAAATTGTGATTTGGCAGCAGCGATTTTTGGCGACTTTTCAGTCAGGAGATTATCGATAGTCTCCAGTACATTATTGTTGAGCAGATCAGAGTCATCAAAGGAATTGTCAAAGTTTATGACATCTGTTCCGGGATTAAAGTCTTTGACCTTGAATTGAAGGTCATCGAGCCCTGATACTATGGAGTCAAGCCCTGTGTTCATCATTGACAGAGATGACTGTATGAGATTTTTGCTCACTCCGATATTGTCGGATAAGCCTCCGATGCTGTCGGCACTGCTGCTTGCAAGGTTATCTACAGCAGGAAATAACTGCTTGGTTGAGTCTATGGCACCTGATGCTGACTCAGACAGCAGAGAGAATGTATCAATCAAATATATGTAGTTGTCAAGTGACTTTGATATTTCGCTCAGTTTGCCTTCAAAACCGGCAACAAGATCAGATCCGTCGATATTATTTCCTGACAGATAATCGCCGGATTCAGCTATAATCTGGGTGAGTGTGCTGATAATTTTGGTGTTGATCTCTGTCTGGACAGTGGTTTTGACCTTGCCGGTAATCTTGGTGGCAATGGCATTTTTCTTACTGTTCTCATAGTACACGATCTTAGGGTTTGTGATCTTGCCATTTACGATACTCAGCATGTTCTCAGTAAAATTCTCAGGAATGACTATTCCTGCATAACATTCACCGCTTCGTATGAGATTAAGAGCCTCTGTTTTGTTATCAGCAAATATCCAGTCTATGGTGTTGTTGTTCTTGAGGCTTTCCACAACTGAGTCACCTATAGCGAAGTGTGTGCCTGCAAGTTCAACGCCCTGATCCTCTGAATATACAGCAATCTTCATCAGAGAGGTTGCTGACTCGCCATATGGATTCCAGTTGGAGAGGATATTAAACCAGGCATACAGGGATGGTATGATAGACAGACCCATGACAATAGACAGAGCAACAACATTGGTCGTCAGTCTGCGAAGATCAGATTTATATATCCGCCATATATTTTTCATGATTTTGAGACCTCCTCCGTGGTGTTAGTTGTGTATTCCGATGTGTCGGGATCTGATGATGCGTCTGATGCGCCAGGTCGCTCCTGGGGGGAGATGCTCTCTGCTGGATTATCGCTCTCCGGCAGGGATATGTTCTCCGGTGGGATATCGTCATCTGCATCATCTGTGATGATTTCATCTGGATCCATACTGTCAGTGCCGGCAATGATGCTCTCAGACGAAGTGATATCTCCTGTGTCAGCAGACATGTCTTCTGGTGGACAGACTTCCTCTGTATCAGCAGATCTGTCCTCTGGTGGGCAGATGTCATCTGTATCAGCAGTTGTATCTTCAGGTGATTCGACGACTGCAGCATTTTCTGAGTTCTCGTCTGTGTCGTCTTCCGTATTCAGGGTGTCTGTCTGAGCCTGGATTCCGTTGCGCACATCAGCTATGATGTCGTCAAGCTTCTTCTTAGGGGCAGATACTTTGGAATGTATCTGCTCTATATCGATAAGGCTACTGATCTCTTCATCAGAGTCCTGCAGAGAGTTTACCATCTCCTGTATCTTGTAGTCTGAGTATTCCACATGTATAAGATATGCTGCTATCAGGAACAGGCTGACGATCCAGAGAACCAGGAAGATTATCTTGGATGTCCCGGTGAAAAACATCAGTACCAGGAAGCAGGCAGGTATGGTAAATATGCACTTGATACCTGCCTTCAGTTTGCGGACATTTTCTGCGTGTGATCTGTCTCTGAACTCTAAGACCTGATCGAGAATCTGGTCATTTGGCTGTGTTATTGTATCTTTATTTTCCAGTGTTTCCATCTTATAACCTCCTACATCATCTCAGTGTCTTCCATACGCTTTTCAATATAGTGTACAATCCTGATGAATGGGCGCCTGATTATGAGCCCGATAACCAGAGCTATAACGATAAAGAGTGATAACTGGAGCATATATATAAGCAGATTGTTTTTGTACATGCCGCCTATACATTCACGCATGGCATTGATTGCATAAGGGAATGGGAAGAATACATATATCTGTCTGAAGAAGTTCGGAAGAGCTTCTATAGGATAGGTTCCTCCACTTCCTGCAATCTGGAGAACCATGATCACGACGGCAAGTGCTTTTCCTATATCTCCAAAGGATATGGTGAGAGAGTATATAAATATGGAGAACGTCAGTCCTGCCAGAGCCCCAACCGCCCAGAAGGCAAATGGGTGCAGGCATTGTATCTTCAATATATACAGATCACCCAGCACAATGACCAGAACCTGTATCTGTGATAACAGGAAGAATATGAGATATCTTCCAAAGAACAGTTCATGTGGTTTGGCATCTTTAAATGCCTCGTCATTTACATGAGTTTTCATCAGTGATACCAGTATGGTCATTCCCACCCATATAGCAAGGATACTGTAAAATGGTGCCATGGAAGAACCGTAGTTGGCTATCTTGTAGAAATACTGTTCTTCTACAGCCACTGGTTTGGACAGGAAAGAAGCAAGAGCTTCTGAGTCCCCATTCAGGAAGGCCATGATCATGTCCATGAGTTCACTGTCTGAAACGTTATGGACATCATCTATTGCCGCTGCCAGCTTTTCACGGATTTTTGTGATGAGATCAGATAATTCGGTCAGGCTTGTGTCCAGCGGATCAAGTGTGTTCTTGTAATTGTCAAATACTGACGCAGTGCTTGCAATTGTTTTTTGCAGAGTGTCCAGAAGACTCTGTGTATTCTGCAGTGACTCTTTAACATTGAGCATGATGTTGTCGAGGTCGGGGATGAGCTTCTGATTAAATGAAGTTCCAACCGAACTGATGGCATCTTCGAGCGATGTGAGCTTTTCTGAAAGCTGCTGGCTTACGTTGTCGAGACCGGACAGGTCTATGTCATCTATGGTATCCAGAGACAGCGATGAGACAACGTCCAGCTCAACCTGAAGATTGCTTATAAGGTTGACAACATCAGCTATATTTGTTTCTTTTGTGACATCCAGGGAGATGACGAAGTCGTGGACTCCGTCAAGTTCCTTTTTGAGTTTGTCAGCATTTGCTTTTATGTTTTTCAGGTCGGCTGCCAGTGAATCTGCGTCTCCCTTCACCTTGGCAAGCTTTACAGATTCCTCCAGAGACTGAACATTACCGGATATATTGTCAAGCTGGGTCTGGAGATTGTCTCTCAGGGTATAGTATGTTGATCCGGCAGCGTCGATGCTGTTAATGCCGGCATCGATGGTAGAATTAGCACTCGATATAATGTTGTCAGCCTTAGATGTGGCATCCTGTATCTTGGTGCTGGCCTTTATTTTGCTGTTGGCCTTGATGACTGAGTTTATGGTCTTCTGATATTCGGACAGATTGCCATCGACTTTCTGGAGTGCTGTTACAAGATCATCCCCGGTAAGTTTGGCTTTCAGATCGGAATCAGAGTCGTCGATAGCGGAGATGAGTTCCTCGGATATGGCTTTTATGTAGGTCTCGTTTATGCTTGTTTTCAGTGTAGACACTGCTGTGTCAGTAATCTTTGGGGCAACGGCGTTCTTTTTTTCGTTCTCATAATATGTGAAGCTCGGATTTGTGAAATTGTCCGTAAGAGCATTGTACATATTGTAAGAGAAGTATTCATCTATTACGACGGCGGCATAGTAAGTGCCGGATCTCACACCTTCTACAGCTTCATCCTTTGAGGCGGGAAATACCCAGCCAATGCTGGTCTGATTCTTCAGTTTATCTGCAACGGCCTGACCCATGTTCACAGTGTTTCCATCGTCATCAGTGTAACCCTTGTCAAGGTTCACAACTGCGATGTTGATGTTTCCAGTGTTGGCATATGGATCCCAATTGGCAAATATGTTAAACCAGGCATACAGAGCTGGAAGTACACACAGTCCCACGGCAAGGATGATAGTGAGTACGCTTTTTCTAATTCCCGTTATATCATTTTTGAAAATTTTAAAAATATTTTTCATATTTTATAAGTCCTTGAAATGAAAATGTTTTCTGCCTGCTGCGTAGTCAGCCACGATCTGTCCGTGACCATAGAGCTTGTATTTGTATGTGACAAGTCCTTCGAGTCCCACAGGTCCTCTTGCGTGGATCTTGCTGGTGCTGATTCCGACTTCTGCTCCGAATCCATATCTGAAACCATCGGCAAATCTTGTTGAACAGTTCTGATATACCCCGGCTGAGTCAACAAGCTGCATGAAGAGGGCGGCAGTGTCAGCGTTTTCTGTAACGATGCAGTCAGTGTGGTGTGAACCAAAGTGGTTTATGTGGGAGATCGCTTCCTGGACATCGTTCACTATCTTGACTGAGAGTACCAGGTCAAGGTACTCGGTATTGAAATCCTCGTCTTCCATGATCTCAATACCGTTCTGGCTTTCTGCGCTGCTGCATGCTTTGACGGAATCTGCATCTGTGCTTCCGGACTGTCCGTTCATATTGCATTCAGCCTGATTGATGATCCCAGCTGCCTCTGCGGTTCCGCGGAGCTTTACACCGTGTTCCCTGAGAGCTTTGGCCATGACTGGGAGCATTTCCTTTGCAACATCTCTGTGGATGAGAAGAGTCTCAGTTGCGTTGCAGGCAGCAGTGTACTGTGTCTTTGCATCTATGATGATAGGAATAGCCTTGTCAATGTCGGCATCCCTGTCTATGTATGTGTGGCAGATGCCGTCTGCGTGTCCCATGACAGGAATCTTGGTATTGTTCATGATGTACTGTACAAATGCATTTGAACCTCTTGGTATGAGCAGGTCTACAGACTTGTTGCAGGACAGAAGTTCGTCAATCTCATTGTGCTGGCTTGCCTGGAGCATACAGCCGTCAGGAGCTCCATTTGCAACGGCTGTGCTGTAGATGACATCGAAGAGAGCTTTATTTGTATTGGCAGTCTCCTTGCCACCCTTAAGTACTGCGCAGTTGCCGCTCTTGATGCACAATGATGATATCTGGACCAGTGCGTCCGGTCTTGCCTCGAATATGATTCCGATTACACCGATGGGGCAGGATACTCTCTGAAGAACCAGCCCCTCGTCCAATTCACGCTTAAGCTGTATCTGCCCAACCGGGTCAGGGAGTTTTATGAGCTCATCAATTCCATTTGTCACATCGGCAAGCTTGTGCTCATCGAATTTCAGTCTTTTTTTGACTGACGCTGCGATCCCGTTTTCCTCCGCAGCTGCCATATCTTTTTCATTTGCCGCAAATATCTCATCCTTGTGAGCGATGAGGGCGACCTTAACATGCTCCAGTATGTTATTTCTTGTATCCTCTGACAGTGCAGCCATTTTGTAGCTGTCTGCCTTCATTTTAGAAGTTGCTTCCTGCATGTTCATATATAATTATGCCTCCTTAATTTTTCCTATAATCCCCTAGATAGTAACACAAATGGGACTCAAAGACCACAGGACATAAAAAATTTGATGAAAGTTTAATAAGTATAATGGTTTGTGAAATTTTTGATTATGAGACTTAGAGGGCTGTGTCAGAGTTTATATTAAATCTGACACAGCCCCCGTTTAAAACAATATGAAGATTAGAAATAATAATTAACAGCTTATCACAACAAAGCTCTGTGCCGGGAGAGTGATAACTCCGTCAAAGGTATCTGGCTGTGTGCCGTTTATTGCTATAGAATAGATAACCTTTGCGTCATCTGTCAGCTCAGCAAGCTTTCTTGACTGGGTGTCTGTATTCTTAGGGTTCACTGCAAGGAGCAGATTTCCTCTCTTGTATACCAGTGGCTTTCTGCTGATGATCTCAAGATTGCTCTTGTCCAGCAGATCTTCCTGTGAATGTCTGAGAGCAGTGAGTGACTTCACTGTATTGAGCAGTGAGTTCTGGTCTGCCTCGGAAGCCTCAACATTTGCGGCATCTTCTGCGGGATCAACCGGAAGATAGAGCTTGTCGGCAGGTGCTGAAGAAAATCCCATGTTGTCACCACTTGTCCACTGCATAGGAGTTCTTGAACCTGTTCTGGTGAAGCCACCCTCCTTGCTTGCCATGCTTCTGAATCTCATGGCGATCTCATCGCCGTAGTAGATGAATGGATTGCCGGGCATGGTCAGGAAGAATGCGTAGGCAAGTTTTAACTCATCCTCAGAGAGTCCGTAGCTGATACGTGTGGTGTCGTGATTTCCTGTGATGAGGGCTATAGCACCCTTGTCCTTTATCTGCTCGTATCTTCCTATGTATTCGTCGATAAAATGGTCGCAGGTTCCCTTGCTGTCAGCCTTGAAGAAGCTGTTGTTCTCTGTGTTGTCGTCAAGTGACTCTGGAAGAGATGCAAATGCATTCAGGTGAGCTTCGTAATCCCTTACCAGAGAGTTATATCCGTTGCCCATCCAGTCGAGATAGAAGTCCATGTCGAAGCCGGCCTTGATTGACTGTTCAGCCTTTCCCCACTCAGATACAAATGCTGACTCAGGGTACTCAGCGTGTATATTGCCGAGGATGTCCTGCCATACGGCAACTGTTCCGCTCTTGTTCGCATCGTCATGCTTTACAAGTGAATCTGCCATGTCGACACGGAAGCCATCGCAGCCCTTGTCAAGCCAGAAACGGCATACATCCTTCATAGCCTCTCTTGTTGCGATACATGCAGGATCGTACATGCTCTTGTGCCATCTCTCAGTTGGGTTTAGAACGCCATAGTTGAGAGCCGGCTGGCACTTGAAGAAGTTGACGATGTAGGCTGCATTTCTAGGTGTCTCGCCTGCGATGTAGTTGAGACCTGCACCGCCGCAGAGCCATCCGTCAGTCCACATATATCTGTCTGTGTACTCATTTGCCTCGGTTTTCTTGCTCTCAGTAAACCATGCATGCTCCTCAGATGTGTGGCCTGGAACCAGGTCGAGAAGAATGTGCATGTCCCTCTTGTGGGCTTCAGCGAAGAGGTTCTCTATGTCCTCCATTGTTCCGTATCTCTCGGCAACCTTCTTGTAATCCCTTACATCGTAGCCTGCATCGGAAAATGGTGAATCAAAGCAAGGATTCATCCAGATAGCGTTGCATCCAAGAGACTTGATATAGTCAAGCTTTGCAGTGATTCCGTTGAAATCACCGATTCCGTCGCCGTTGGTATCGTAGAAGCTCTGAGGGTATATCTCATAAAAAATTGCATCTTTAAGCCATGTAGCCATAATAAATGTCCTCCTTAAAAAATGTAGCATGCGCATATAAATGCATTTCGCGCGGCGCATGCGTTACTATTCCTTCCTCCATAATATGAGCAGCGCACTTGCAGCCATGCGCTGGTGGTTTAAGGTATAAGGTAAGGTACTGCAATCCCACACAGAAATCTGTCTCAAAATACGGAGAACGGTCTTAATAGTATTAAGAACATTCTACTCATTATAATAAAATATAATATGGAAAAATGTAATCCTTTATATGTAAATTAATAGATTTATTTTATGGAAAAATATGTGATTGAAAACGTGCAAAAAATAAAAACTCTCCGGTATTATATCTGGTTCAAATACGGGAAAAATTTTGCTTTAAACTGTAAAAGTTTAAACACACAAATGCTGTAATGTATGTTACAATCACAGGGTATGTGTCAGCATAAATGAAAAAACAATGCAGAATGTAACAGTTTGAAGTAAACATCTGACACAAATAATACAGATATCTGTGAAAGGAAAAAGTGTATGAGTAAAGATAATAACAACGGCGACAGAGAAAAGTTCGCCTCCAGACTTGGATTTATCCTTGTGTCGGCGGGATGTGCCATAGGTCTTGGAAATGTATGGAAGTTCCCGTATATATGCGGGCAGAATGGTGGAGCGATATTTATCGTGATATATCTGCTGTGTCTGCTGCTCCTGGGATATCCTATCCTTACCTGTGAGTTTGCGATAGGCAGAGGAAGTGGCAAGAGCGTTGGTTCAGCTCTTAAGGAGCTTGCGCCGAAGGGCGGCAACTGGCATAAATTCAGCTGGTATGCCTACGCCGGCAACTATCTGCTTATGATGTTCTACACCATGGTAGCAGGATGGATGGTATACTATGTGTACGTCATGGGCTCGGGACAGCTTCATGGACAGTCGGTAGAAGCAATAGAAGACAAATTTTTAGGGATGCTTGCATCACCGGGACTTATGGTTGCGATCACACTTGCGGTCATCGTGTGCTGCATAGGTATATGTTCACTTGGACTTCAGAACGGAGTGGAGAGAGTGACAAAGGTCATGATGCTTGCGCTCATCGTCCTGATGATAGTCATGGCGGTGAACTCACTCATGCTCTCAGGCAACGAGGAGGGGCTTAAGTTCTATCTCGTCCCAAGCATTGAGCGTGCAAATGCAAGAGGCTGGGGCAATGTATTATTTGACGCCATGACTCAGGCGTTCTTTACACTCAGTGTAGGTATGGGTTCCATGGAGATATTCGGAAGCTATATAGGCAAGGAGAGAAAATTGTCCGGCGAGGCGAAGAGCGTTATGTACCTTGATACATTTGTGGCGCTCATGGCCGGAGTCATCATCCTGCCAGCATGCTTTGCGTATGGGATCAGCCCTGACAAGGGACCATCACTTCTGTTCATGACTCTGCCAAATGTGTTCAATCACATGCCGGGCGGAAGAGTGTGGGGAATATTGTTCTTCATATTCATGTCATTTGCGGCGTTGTCCACGGTCATAGCGGTGTTCGAGAATATCATATCGATAAGTATAGATATGTTTGGATGGAAGAGGAAGAAGTCACTCATTATAAATCTGATCGGGATATCCGTGCTCTCGCTGCCGGCTGTGCTTGGATTCAATGTGCTCTCAGGAATCACTCCGATGGGAGAGGGTACAAATATCATGGATCTGGAAGATTTCCTCGTATCGGGAAATATCCTCCCACTCGGATCATTGCTTTTTGTCCTGTTCTGTACAAGAAAGAATGGCTGGGGCTTTGATAACTTTGTCGCTGAAGCGGATACTGGTATCGGTAAGCCGTTCCCGCAGTATTTCAGAGAATATATGTCATATGTGCTGCCGCTTATAATCGTGGTTATCTATTTCAAGGGATACTACGACACATTTGCACCGAAGGGAACAAAGCTGCTGTGCATCTGGATGGGTGTTGCGGCATTGTTCGTGCTCTTTATAGGATATCTGGCGTTTGGCCGCGGACGGAGCAGAAGAGAGCAGACAAAAGAGTAATTGCGTTTTGGAAGTGTCTCAAAAAATTTATGGATTTAACGCAGACACATTGTTTTATGAGACAAAATGTGATAATATATAAGTACCAACAGTAAGTCCTTCGATAGTGCGTTTATCTATGTAAGTGTTCTGTGTGAGCATCGCTCGGAGGCAATTGGTATTTTAAAAATATTTCAAAAAAGGGATTGAAACCGCGATACAGATCGCAAGGTTCAATCCCTTTTTGATTATGTCAGCTCGTAAACACCCTTAAGTATACCCAGCTCTTTCATAAGATCCAGCTCCTCAGTATAGTGTCCGGTCTGCAAATGTGAATAGAATAGATTGGAGAATACATCGGCGATCTGTACAAACTTGTTGCAGGCTGAATCGAAGTAGCTCACTGAGAAATTCCCTGCGACCTGGCCTGACAAAGACAGCTCGGTGTTAAGGTAATTCTCAAGAAAAGATTTGTTCTCCACCCGCTCATTCCTCTCGTCAAGCTGCAGAAAGCAGTCCTCGTCAGGAAGATATCCGCTCTGTATGAAGTAGAGCAGTGCTGACTTGATGGAGAAGTTGAACGTTCTGGAGATATTGTCAAAGAATCGGTTTGGCAGGCTTTCATTCTTCAGCATGATATAGTACACGTCAAAGTGGTGTTTCCTTGAGAAGTAATCCACAAATATGTGTTTCATGTCTCTGTCGAATTGTGCGCCTTTGAGCTCACGGAATTTACCGTCCCGGAACATTCTGCCCCCGTGCTTGGTGATCTTGCCGGTCATGTCATCGACCTTGTCGCTGTCCAGATCAAGAAGCATCTCATAGTTGGAAGAAATGAATCTCTTGTAGGCACGTTCAAGGGCAACAGGATCGAGAACATGTATCATGGACACCACGAAATACTGATCATTTGTGGCATATTTATTGATAGAGCCTGACTCATCTATGTAAATGTTCACGATTCCTGCCTCCTTATATAATCGGATCACACTGTCCGTCCAAGTGGGTGGGACAGACCGTCGGAACCGATGTCAAGTGTGAAAAGGTTACTTCTAACATAAGTATCGTTACTATTAGTCTACTGACACAAGCTCAATCTTGAAGTTCAGCTCCTTGCCAGCCATCTCATGGTTTGCGTCAAATGTAATGGACTCGTCATCCTTCTCGATAACTTTTACAAGAAACTGCTGTCCCATGGAATTGGCAAGGTATACCTGATTGCCAACTTCGAGATTCTCAGCGCCCGGCATATCTGCAAGAGGAGCCTTGATGATGGCCTCTGGATCTGGCATTCCGTATGCATCCTCAGGACGAAGATGTACGTCGATGATATCGCCAACGTTCATGCCCTCAACAGCCTGATCAAAGCCGGGGATCATCTGACCTGCGCCGCATACGAACTCGATAGGCTCGCCCCTGTCATATGAAGAATCGAACTTTGTTCCATCGTTGAATGTTCCTGTGTAGTGAACCTTACAGGTTCTTCCTGTGTTACTCATAAATATTTGTCCTCCAATTTGGGTAATATGTCATTAATTGTAACATGAAATAGATGGAATGGATATAGGAAAATAGACGCAGAAAAAAACAGGGCGGAACCGTATTCTGGTCCCGCCCCTATGTAATGATTATGATGTTCCAACTTCAATCAGATTACCGTCCGGATCGTAAAATCTTATGACCTTCTGTCCCCATGAATGGGTCATGAGGCGGTTTACATAGATGATATCGTATGGTGATTCATCCAGTTTCTTTGCAAATTCTTCGATATTCTTTTCTTCGAAATACAACTCACAAGCGTTGTTGTGCGGAATGATAAGGGCATCTATAAAGTCTGCCCATATGGAAGCATCCTGAAGAACCAGCCCTCCCGTCAGGATCACATTTCCTTCGTTGTCTAGAATGACATCCAGTCCAAATAAGTCCTTGTAGAATTTCTTGGATCGTTCCATATCATTCACCACGATCAGTACATTTTTTAATTGCATTGTAGATTTTCTCCCCTTTGTATAGTGTAAAAAAAAATTTTAGCTAATCGACATAATTTTACCAAAATATTGGGGGAACGTCCACATAATAAACGGTAAAACAATGTCGAATAGAAAAACATATGTGTGTCTGGCGTGTTGTGTACACTGTCCATATAGGGTAAACTATAAACAAACCAGATAGAGCGATGGGAGAGATAGTGCACAGAGCTGGTGCGGGTCACGATACACTATAAAAAATAATATAGATAGGAGATAGAATATGTTGAAATTAGGATGTCATGTAGGTATGTCGGGCAAAGATATGATGTTGGGATCAGTCAGGGATGCAGTGGAATTTGGCGCAAATACGTTTATGCTTTACACAGGTGCACCACAGAATACAAGACGCAAGGATATATCGGAGCTTAAGATACAGGAGGCTCATGAACTCATGGCACTGCACGGCATAGAAGAGTTCGTGGTCCATGCGCCATATATAATCAATCTTGCAAATACCGTAAATCCTGCGACATACGAGATTGCAGTAGAATTCCTGGCGAAGGAAATAGAGAGAGCGGCAGCGATGGGCTCACAGAATATAGTTCTTCATCCAGGCTCGCATGTTGGAGAAGGCGTGGACAAAGGTATCGCAAGCATAGTAAAAGGATTGAATGAAGTCCTGACCGCGGACACCGCATGCCATATAGCTCTGGAAACCATGGCGGGAAAGGGCAGTGAGATTGGAAGAACCTTCGAGGAGCTTGCACAAATCTATGATGGAGTGCAACACAGTGACAAGCTCAGGGTATGCTTCGATACATGCCATACCAGTGATGCGGGCTACGACATAATAAATGATTTCGATGGTGTCATGGAGAAATTCGACAGACTCATCGGCAAAGACCAGATAGCAGTGTTTCACATGAACGACAGCAAGAACGCCCCGGGAGCGGCTAAGGACAGACACGAGAACTTTGGGTTTGGCAAGATCGGCTTTGAGCCACTTATGTACATCATGAACCACCCAGACTTCATGGAAGTCCCAAAGATCCTGGAATCCCCATACATCAAAGACCCGGAAAACAGCAAGAAAAGCTACGAGCCATTCAAACGGGAGATAGCCATGATCCGCAAAGGAGAATTTGATCTGGAGATGAGGGAGAAAGTTCTGGAAGATAATAGATAAAAAAGGGGAGCCCTACTTAGTAGAACTCCCTGAATGTTTTCTTTCGGCATCTCTGCCTATCCGAGTTTTGGTAAACAAACAACCCTTATGAAGCTCAGCCGTGCACTGTTTCCCGGAACATCACACGCATCATCACTTTACAGCCTGCTACGACTATTAAGTTTACGTCAGACTGATAGGCAACTCCTGTCACCTGCATAACAGCGCTTTCGCCCCGTTTCTACTATTCATTATAAGCTGAACCGCAAGAAAGGCAATAAACCTGTGGTTTACCTTTGAAAATATTTCTTTAATAATTATATATTTCGTAGCAGCTACACTAATGTTTAGCCAAAACATAGGTAATCATCTCTTAAACTGCATCAAAAAATATAATAGAAGAAATGTGTATCTAATATTTTGTTGGAACACAGGTAATTGGTCTGCTCCGTCTACAAACTATATTAAAGGCTGGTCACTATATCCGTATTCCCATCGGTAGTGAAGAACTGCCGAGCTTCATGATTTTCCTGCCGAGCTGAAGACCGCAGCGCCCTTATCGCGGTCGTAAGCGAGTGCAAATGGAAAATTCTGAAGCGACAGCAGTCGAACGTGATAGCACATACACAACATACATCTCTTTTTTCATGAACTGAATACAGATGAAGGACCGATTACCGTCCGTTCCTTACTTCTCCGGATGCTCCGTCAGCCAGTGCTCAATGACTTGCGCGTCAGAGTGGCACTGTACAAAAGTTCCGTTGATCCTCTGGGTACTCTCAATACCCTTGCCAGTGGTGATGACAAGCTCACCAGGCTGAGCCTCGTCAAGTGCTCTTGTGAGAGCCTGTTCCCTGTCAACGATTATATAGCAAGGCTTAGTGATGTACTGCTTTATCTCCTTGCAGATCTCCTCACAGGACTCAAAGCCCGGATCCTCCATGGTGAGAACAACCTTGTCGGCATACTGCTCAGCAAGTCTTCCCATATCCTCACGGCGCTTCTTGTAACGCTCACCGCCACAGCCGAATACAACGGTTATAGACTTTGGCTTCATGGTCTTTTTGACCATCTCATACAGTCTGTACATGCTTATATAGTTGTGGGCGTAGTCGATCATAAATGTGCGATCCTTCCAGTGATATACCTGAAGTCTTCCCGGAACATATACGTCTCTGATGCTTCTTCTGATCTGTTCGTTTGGAATTCCGATGAGCAGAGACGAGATGATAGCTGCAACGATGTTCTCCACATTGTAATCACCGATCAGGTTGGTGTTGTACGCTCTGTTCTCACCTCCGTATATAAGCTCAAAGTAGCTGTTGTGGTCTGTGAGCTCCTCATTGTGGATGCTGGCAAATTCAGTATCCTTCTCGAAGAAATCATCGTCCCTTGACATGAGCTTTTCTACAGATTCCTTGCTTCCGTATACGACAACGTGCTTGTCCCTTACTTCATTATATATAGTCTCAAAATATCTGGTGTCACTGTACAGCACAACATTGTCGCACTGCTTCAGGAAGGATACCTTGCATCCGAGATAGTCTTCCATGGATGCGTGCTCAGTCGGACTGATGTGATCGTAGTCGATATTGGTAAATACTCCGACCTTGTAGTGCTCTCCGTAGATACGTTTCATCTTCATGGCCTGGGAAGAAACCTCCATGATACAGTGTGTACAGCCTTCATCTACAGCCATGTCGAAGTATGTCTGGAGTTCAATAGGCTCAGGTGTGGTGAGAGTGGTCTCAAAAACCTTTGTTCCCACATCAATCTCATGGGTCGAGAATGCGGAGCATCTGTTGTCTGTGTATTTGTCCAGTATATCCTTCATGACAAATGTAACAGTGGTCTTTCCCTTTGTTCCGGTGATTCCGACCTTGGTCATGTTATCACCTGGATTGCCGAAGAACCATCTGGCAGCAAGAGCCATGGCCTTTCTTATATCATTTACAATAATATAAGGAATGTCCACGTCGTCGTACTTTTGCTGTGACAAATATACGATGGCGCCCTGTGCGATAGCTGATTTCAGGTAATCCTCCTTAAATGAGGCACCCTTGCACACGAAGAATGTACCTGGAACCACATCCTTGGAATTGATGGTTATATGGGAAGGAGTGATGTCTTTGCAATCCTCCGAATATTCAGTTATAAGATCCTGCCTGCTTAAAATATCCAATAAAGCTGTAAATTGTAAATTCTCTTTCATACTTTTCCCCTTGGAACGTGTCTTTTATTGTATTTGTACGGACTATGGATCCGCACGACTAAATGTATCACTTATTATGCTTTCTATAAATAATTATGTCAAATACAAATTATATGTTTTACTTTCTTTTCCTTCATATTAATCTCCAGCTGCATACAAATATATCCCATTTGATATAGTCGTGATTGTTAGATAATATCGCCAGCCGGCTCAATGTGGGCATTCACATTATGACAGTTTGCGCAAGCGTAACTAACACAAAGCTCATTATAGCATAACCGCTGGTATTATAGCACTTAAATTGTCGTAATGCGATGCATTTTGGCACTGCAGATTCTGAAAAATAAAATGTGGATAAATTGAGCAAATTTTTCATAACTAAAATATAGATGTTGATAACTTCTATCAAGTAATGGAACTTGTATTGACAAAGTCTGCGTATTAAATTAAATTGTAGTCGCAATTTAAGACGAAAATTTGTGACATGAAGATGTTATACGAATATAGTATAGACAGAATACATATTATAAAGAGGTGAAGAAATGGCTGAGTTCATAACATTATTTATACCGTTTGCCGGAACAACACTGGGGGCGGCCATGGTATTCCTTATGAAAGATAAGATATCTCCACTTGTGGAGAAGGCTCTGCTCGGGTTTGCAGCGGGGGTCATGATCGCGGCGTCCATATGGTCGCTGCTCATACCGTCCATAGATATGGCGGAGTCTCAGGGGAAGACAGCATGGATGCCTGCGCTTATCGGATTTGCACTTGGTATAGTGTTCCTGCTGGTGCTCGACACGGTGATACCTCACCTTCATCTGGAGAGCGACAAACCGGAGGGCGTCAGGTCAAAGCTTCAGAAGACGACCATGATGATATTTGCAGTCACGCTCCACAATATCCCCGAGGGCATGGCAGTGGGCGTTGTGTACGCCGGCGCAGCCATGGGCAATATGGGCGTGTCCATCACAGGTGCATTTGCACTGTCCATAGGAATCGCTATACAGAACTTCCCGGAGGGCGCAATTGTGTCCATGCCGCTTGTTGGCGAGGGCATGAGCAAGAAGAAGGCATTTCTGTATGGAACGCTGTCTGGAGCTGTGGAGCCGGTCGGAGGTTTCCTCACGGCACTGCTGGCTGTTCAGGTCACGCCATTTCTTCCGTATTTCCTTGCGTTTGCTGCGGGAGCCATGCTCTATGTGGTCATAGAGGAGCTGATACCTGAGTCTCAGGCGGGCGAACATACCAATATAGGAACCATCGGTGCGGCGGTGGGCTTCGCTCTTATGATGGTGCTGGATGTGGCACTCGGATAATGACGAAAAATGCTAAATGATAAAATGTGAGCAATTACTTATGTTGATTTTAAATGTAAGTTAGTTTAAACTAACACCGTAGATCATGTGAGCTCCTGTACCCTCTGTAAACTGCTGAATCGGAGGGATAGCAGGGGTTATACTGGCGCGATACAAGAAAGGAGAAATATAAAAATGATGAATTATCTTGAGATTGAAAAGGTAATAGGAAGAGAGATCCTTGATTCAAGAGGAAATCCAACAGTTGAGGCAGAGGTGTATCTGGCAGATGGAACAGTAGGTCGTGGTGCGGCACCAAGTGGAGCTTCAACAGGTGAGTTCGAGGCACTTGAGCTTCGTGACGGAGATAAGTCAAGATACCTCGGCAAGGGTGTCCAGAAGGCAGTAGAGAATATAAATACAACAATCAATGACGTACTTACAGGAATGGATGCGTCTGATATATATGCAGTAGATGCAGCAATGATCAAGGCAGATGGAACAAAGGACAAGTCAAACCTTGGAGCAAATGCTATTCTTGCAGTTTCAATCGCAGCAGCAAGAGCAGCTTCAATCTCACTTGACATTCCTCTTTACAGATTCCTCGGTGGAATCTCAGGAAACAAGCTTCCGGTTCCAATGATGAACATCGTAAACGGTGGATGTCATGCTCTGTCATCAGGACTTGACGTTCAGGAGTTCATGATCATGCCGGTTGGCGCCCCAACATTCAAGGAGTGTCTGAGATGGTGTGCAGAGGTATTCCACGCACTTGCAGGAATCCTCAAGGAGAGAGGCCTTGCCACATCAGTAGGTGATGAGGGTGGATTTGCCCCGGCACTTAAGTCTGACGAGGAGGCTATCGAGACAATTCTCGAGGCTGTCAAGAAGGCTGGATATGAGCCAGGTAAGGACTTCAAGATTGCCATGGACGCAGCTTCATCAGAGTGGAAGAGCGAGAAGGGCAAGGGCTGGTACAAGCTTCCAAAGGCCGGAACAGAGTATACAGCAGAGCAGCTCATTGAGCACTGGGCAAAGCTTGTTGAGAAGTATCCTATCATCTCAATCGAGGATGGTCTTGATGAGGAGGATTGGGAAGGCTGGCAGAAGCTCACAGCAAGACTTGGCGATAAGGTCCAGCTTGTCGGTGATGACCTGTTTGTTACAAATACAGAGAGACTTGCAAAGGGTATCGAGATGGGATGCGCAAACTGTATCCTTATCAAGCTCAACCAGATCGGCTCAGTATCAGAGACACTTGAGGCTATCAAGATGGCTCATAAGGCTGGATACACAGCAATTTCATCACACAGATCAGGTGAGACAGCAGATACAACTATCGCAGATCTCGCAGTAGCACTCAACACATGCCAGATCAAGACAGGTGCTCCTTCAAGATCAGAGAGAGTTGCAAAGTACAACCAGCTCCTCAGAATCGAAGAGCAGCTTGGCGACTCAGCTGTATATCCTGGAATCAAAGCTTTCAACGTAAAGCAGTAGGATAATAGCATTAGCCATACGAAGGCATCTCCACTGATGAGATCATCGGCGGGGGTGCTTTTTTGTGCTTCTGGCGGCAAACAAGGAAAACGACAGCAAAGGCTTATTAGTTAAAAAATTGCCTAAAATTCCCTCGATATTATGTATGCATTTTAATGCTAAAAATATGGAATCACTTGACAGATAGTGTTAAACTATACATAGGCTTATCGGGAGGTAGGAATCATGGCTTCAAAAAGAGATTATTATGAAGTTCTCGGCGTATCAAAGACAGCCACAGACGCTGAGATAAAAAGAGCATATAGAACCCTGGCGAAGAAATACCACCCGGACACGAATCCTGGCGATGCGGCGGCTGCAGAGAAGTTTAAGGAGGCCTCTGAGGCCTACGCGGTACTGTCTGATGCCGAGAAGAGGAAGATGTATGATCAGTTTGGAATGGCTGCATTCGATGGCTCTGGCGGAGCTGCCGGTGGTGATCCATTCGGAGGCGGAGGCTTCCACTTTGAGGGTGGAGACTTCGGTGATATGTTTGGCGATATATTTGGCTCATTCTTTGGCGGTGGTGGCCGCTCGCAGAGAGGCGGATTTGGCGGATTCGGTCAGGGAAGCTTCAATGCGCGGGGCAGAGATATGGAGGCAAGCGTCACAGTAGATTTTGATGATGCAGTATATGGCTGCGACAAGACGCTGTCGTTCAATGATGGACGTGGAGGAAGTTCCCAGTTCACTGTACACATTCCGGCGGGTATAGACAACGGCGGTGTGATAAGACTGGCTGGCAAGGGATATCCCGGAACCGGCAAGGGTCAGCCTGGAGATATGCTGCTGAAGGTCAATGTAAGAGACAAGGCAGGTTATGAGAGAAAGGGTCTGGATATATACACCACGGCTCTTGTGCCATTTGACACGGCAGTTCTCGGTGGGGAGATATTGGTCCACACCATGTTCGGTGATGTGAAGTGTAAGATAGCACCGGGTACTCAGTCGGGCAGCAAGATAAGGCTTCGTGGCAAAGGTGTTCAGGCGAGGGGAGGCAATACCCATGGAGATCACTATGTGACCGTGAGAATTGCAGTTCCAAGGAATATTTCACCGGAGGCGAAGGATGCGCTTAAGAAGTTCACAGAGCTTGTGAACAAGGGCTGATAATATTATGTTCACATAGAAACCAGGGCGGAAAGCTCACTTTATGAGCGGTCTGCCCTGGTTTTCTCAGCTAAAGCGGTAGATTCTTGACTTTGCAGACAAAAATACATATAAAGATTACTTCAAACAATTGATTTCAGGAGGGAAAATGTTATTAGATAAAGATATACGAGAACCGCTGTTTGAATTTCTGGAGGAACGGTACGGAAAGGTACGTATCCTTGAGGAAAAGACAGTGGGCAACTCCCGTGCGGATGTCGTGATGGTCATTCCGGATAAAGTGGTCGGTATAGAGATAAAAAGTGATGCGGATACATACACGCGGCTGGAGAGTCAGGTAGCAGACTATGATCTGTATTTTGACCAGAATATCGTGGTGGTGGGAAGTACACATGCAGGTCATGTGGCAGAGCATGTGCCGGACTACTGGGGGATCATATCTGTTGAAGAATATGATACAGGCAGCAAGCAGGATACAGGCAGCAAGTCAGATGCAGAAGGCCCAGAGGATGGGGTGTCAGACAAGCTGACTCACAAGATCGATTTCTATGTGGTAAGGGAAATGCAGCCAAATCCGAAGGCTGATTTACTGCGTACGATCCGTGTACTGTGGAGACCGGAGCTTGCACATATTCAGGAGACTTACAGCCTTCCGATGTATAAGGGTAAGAGCAAGGATTTTGTGAGAACCCTCATAGTTGACAGACTTCCGGCGGAGATCGTGCATCATGAGATAAGTGAGATCCTGTTCGAGAGGGATTATGCCGCCATGATCGAGCAGATACAGGAATTCAGAAAGGCACAGGCGGCAAAGCGCGGCAAGACGGTAAGGAAGAAGAAAAAGAGATACAGAAGAAAAAAGAGAGATGCATAGAGGTGACAGCATGATAAAGAAGTACACTTACGGAAAGCCTTTTCAGACAGAATCAGTAGTGGTAGATATCGCAGCAGAAAAAGGACAGCCAGATTACGGCAATATAGACTTAACAGCCGGATTTTCGTATACATTTGGTCTTGAGGACAGTGATATAGTATACGGTCTCGGCGAGGCGAACAGAGGAATCAACAAGAGGGGCTACAAATACATAAGCAACAACACAGACATTCCGCATCATCACGAGGATGTATACTCACTGTATGCATCACACAACTTTATCATAGTTTCGGGTGCGCAGACATTTGGCCTGTATTTTGACTATCCATCCACGATCACATTTGATGTGGGATATACGAAGTGCGATCAGCTGCACATTTTCTGCGACAGCGCAGATCTGGATATCTATGTGATAACAGGTGACAGCCCATATGATATCACAAAGCAGTTCAGGAAGATGATCGGGAGAAGTTATATACCGCCAAAGTTCGCATTTGGATTTGGACAGAGCCGCTGGGGATACAAGACACCAGAGGACTTTGAGACGGTGGCGAGAAAATACAGGGAGAACCACATCCCGATCGATATGGTCTACATGGATATAGATTACATGGACAGCTATAAGGATTTCACCATAAATGACGACTTTGGCGATTTTTCAGAGTATGTGGAGAATCTGAAAAAGGATAATATCCGTCTTATTCCAATCATCGATGCCGGTGTAAAGATCGAGAAAGGTTACGATGTGTATGAGGAGGGTGTGGCAAATAACTACTTCTGCAAGAGGGCAGATGGAAGTGATTTCGTTGCAGCGGTATGGCCTGGATATACACATTTCCCTGATGTGCTGAACCCTGAGGCGAGACGATGGTTCGGTGCAAAATACAAGATCCTCACGGATGCAGGTATAGAGGGCTTCTGGAATGACATGAATGAGCCGGCGATCTTCTTCACCCCGGAGGGCGTGAGCGAGCTGAAGGAAGCCATGAAGAAGTTCATTGATAAGGACGAGACTGTGGACGATGTCTGGGGCATCTCGGGTAAGGCAGCAGGTGTTGCCAACAATCCGAAGGATTACGCATCTATGTATCACAATGTGGATGGGGAGATGGTGCGTCACGACAAGGTCCACAACCTCTTTGGATATAACATGACAAGGGCAGCAGGCGAGGCGCTTCGCGAGATCTCACCGGATGAGAGACGACTTCTGTTCTCCAGATCGTCTTATATAGGAATGCATCGTTATGGCGGCGTCTGGATGGGCGACAACAAATCGTGGTGGTCACACATCCTGCTCAACATCAAGATGCTTCCGTCCATGAATATGTGCGGTTTCCTGTATACGGGAGCGGATCTCGGCGGATTTGGATGCGACACATCCAGAGACCTTCTTCTCAGATGGCTCGCACTCGGCGTGTTCACTCCGCTCATGCGCGACCATTCTTGTGAGGGTACAAGAAATCAGGAGTGCTATCAGTTTGAGCATATAGAGGATTTCAGGAATGTGATCGGTGCCCGTTACCGGTTGCTTCCATATATATACAGCGAGTACATGAAGGCTGCCTTGACGGACGACATGATGTTCAAGCCTCTGGCATTTGAATATCCGGATGACAGGATTGCGGCCCATGTTGAGGATCAGCTCATGCTGGGAAATGAGATCATGATCGCGCCGGTTTACACGCAGAATGCCATCGGAAGATATGTGTATCTGCCGGAGGATATGATGCTTGTAAGGTTTACGGCAGATGGCTCAGTGGAGCAGACGGAGATGCCTGCGGGACATCACTTCGTGGAGGTTCCGGAAAATGAGGTCATCCTGTTTGTAAGAAACGGCAAATGTATACCTATCGTGGATGTGGCGGAGTGCGTTGCTGATATCGACAAGACTACAATGCAGCTGATCGGCTACAAGAACAGCAGTTATATGCTGTACGATGATGACGGTTATACCAGAGAGTATGATCTGGAGAAGAACAGTGCATTATTATTTAAATAAGGAAGAGAAGACATGAAGAACGTAAAATTAATAGCATCCGACATGGATCATACACTGCTTATGGAGAATGGAAAACTCCCGGATGGTTTCTTTGATTACATTGACAGGCTGGATGAGAAGGGGATTCGTTTTGTCGTAGCCAGCGGAAGACCGATGTACACCCTGAGGGACATGTTCGGAGACAAGATGGATAAGATGGTGGTCATCGGTGATAACGGTGCGGCTATCTCCAACTGCGGCAAGATCATATACAAGAGCCTGATGGATGTGGAAGAGTACCAGAGTATGATACGCTTTGTGGAGGAAGAGACAGATGGTATTGCTGTACTGTGTGCTTTATCCGGAGCATATGTCCTGAAAAAATACGAGAAGTATGCGAAGTTTTTCAAAGCATTTCTCAGCAATCTTGTGTTTGTTGATGATATGAGAAGCCTTGACGTCGAGGCCAATAAGTTTACGATATTTGCTCCGGATAAGGATGCCGCTGTGAAGTACAAAGAGATCTATACGCCACGTTTTGGAGATAACTTCTCAGTCACTGTGGGCGGAAGAGAATGGATCGACATCATGAATAAAGGTATCAATAAGGGAATGGCCATGAGAAAGATCGGAGAACTTCTTGGTATCGATACCAGTGAGATGATGGCATTCGGAGACAACTTCAACGATGCGGAGATGCTGAAGACGGTATACTACAGCTATATCGTGGCAAATGCGCAGCCTGGCATGGAGAAGTTTGCAAGATTCCAGGCCCCATCCAATGAGGAGCGTGGAGTGCTCCAGGTTATGGAGCAGGTGCTGGCAGCCAACTTGTAGGCGGAGTATAGAAACAGTCATAAATAACGGATAGAAATCAAAGGCTCAGTCTCTTATTAACAGGGGCAGGGCCTTTTAGTATATTGATAATGTAAGCAGTGACAACTAAATCTTAATATTAAACGTAATAAGATTGTAAGATGTGGATGTTAGAATAAAATCATCAAATAGATCAGACAAAGAAATGACAGAAAATGAAATAGAAATGAAAAGGAAGAGGTATCATGAATATATTATCAACCCACAATCTTACAAAGACATACGGAACAGGAGACAATGTTGTGCATGCGCTTACAGATGTATCACTTGATGTTGAAGAGGGGAAATTTGTATCTATCATAGGCAGTTCGGGAAGTGGAAAGTCAACTCTTCTAAATCTCTTAGGAGGTCTCGACAGGCCCACATCGGGGGATGTTATACTGGACGGCAAAGCTATTTTTGAAATGGACGATGAGGCACTTACAATATTCAGAAGACGAAAGATAGGATTTGTTTTTCAGAATTACAATCTGGTGCCAATATTAAATGTGTACGAGAATATAGTGCTTCCGATCGAGCTGGATGGAACGAAGATAGACACTGCGTATGTAGATAAAATTATGGAAGTGCTCGGCTTATCGGAAAAGAAATTTTCCATGCCTAACCAGCTGTCAGGAGGCCAGCAGCAGAGGGTTGCGATAGCCAGAGCGCTGGCAGCAAAACCTTCTATCATATTGGCTGATGAGCCGACAGGCAATCTGGACAGCAAGACCAGCATGGATGTCATTGCACTGTTAAAGCTGACTGGTAAAGAGTTTGCACAGACGATAGTGATGATCACTCATAATGAAGAGATAGCAACCATGGCAGACCAGATGATCCGGATCGAAGATGGCAGGATCTTCTCAGCAGGAGTACCAGATGGGGCAAATGGGGGTGAGAAGGATGCTTAGAAACAATAACCAGGCGGCGGTGAGCAGGATATATCATCGAATGTTAAAGCTGAATAAAGTGCGAAATGTAATTGTTATTCTGGCGATCGTTCTCACAACATTTATGTTCACGGCTGTATTTACATTGGGATTTTCCGTAGCTAAAAATCTTAACCAGATGCAGCTCAGACTTCAGGGAACAAGATCTTCTATATATATGGAGCATCCATCTGAAGGTCAGATAAATGATATAAAGTCCTGTCCGTCACTTCTTGCGGCGGGAATACAGATCGATGCACAGACGGTAAGCACGGAGTCAGGCAAGTACAGTTATCTGCTTCAATATTATGATGACACGGAATTTAATGAGAATCTGAAACCTGCCATAACCGATGTAAATGGCAGTTATCCGAAGGACGAGAATGAGATAATGCTCACAAAGCAGATACTTGACAATATGGGTATCACGTCGCCAAAGGTAGGTCAGAACGTTACTTTGGTTATGGATGGTGAGAGGAAAAATTTTGTGCTCTCAGGCTGGTACACAGGATTTGCCAAGAGCAGCGTATGCCTGGTGTCAAAGAAATATGTGGATTCCCAGGGAATAGATATGCAGAAAGATGGACGTGTCAGTATCTCCGCAAAGGAGGGCAAGGGTGATAAACTCCAGGATGAACTTGAGAAAAATGTTACTTTGAGGCAGGACCAGAAGTTTGACGTGAAATATGATGTTCAGTCTGAAAATGGTTC
This sequence comes from uncultured Coprococcus sp., assembly GCA_934277375.1. GTDB lineage: Bacteria > Bacillota > Clostridia > Lachnospirales > Lachnospiraceae > Coprococcus. The sequence continues at coordinate 121,156 of CAKQTZ010000005.1, forward strand.
AAACCGTGTTTTTATAGCTATAAGTATAGGCATTATAGCTCTTATGATACTCCTTAGTGGATATCTTCTTATATATAATGTAATGTATATATCTGTTACAAAGGATATAAGATTCTATGGAATGTTGAAGACCATCGGAGCCACGATGTCCCAGATACAGAAGATAGTGAAAAAACAGGCACTATATCTGGCTTGTATAGGAATTCCGATAGGTGTACTCCTTGGAACAGCGGTGTCATTTGGTGTTGTTCCTCTTGCTATGAACATGCTGTCGATAGACAGGGAAGCTGCACTTTCATCGGCGGTCAGTTTCAATCCGGGAATATATGCATTCTCCGTGGTATTTGCATTTGCAACTGTATTTATAAGTGCAAGGAAACCGGCAAAATATGCCGGGAAGATATCTGCAATCGATGCTATGAAATATGCTGGGAATATATCGGGAACAAGATATAAGTCCACCAGTGGAGGAAGGCCCCGGAAGATGGCATGGAGGAATGTGTTTCGTGAAAAGAAGAGAAGTATTCTTGTGTTCGCATCGATATTCATGGGTTCAGTTACATTTCTGTGTGTGAATACATTTATATCATGCATGGATGCGGACAGTTATATAGAGCACTATCTTCACAATGATTATGTGCTATATAGCGACGGAGAATCAGACAACTCTAAGCCTCAGGCGACCATGGCAGACATCGCGGATCAGATGCGAAGCATTCCGGGTATGGGTACTGTAGAGGCGAACAGAAGTGCAAAGGTAAGACTGCCATTTGACGCTGAACTTTATGCACCGTTTATTGAGACCGAGGATGACCCGGAATCTCTTGCGACATTTTATGAGACAACGACCAACAGTGAGGCACAGTATGGGGCACCGCTGATATCGGTCAATTCAGATATGATAAAGCTCTATAACAAAACTGCCAGACAGAAGATTGATATAGATGCATTCGAAAAAGGAGAGGTATGTCTGATAGGTTATGTAGATTCCATATCAGCGTCGGAGCGGATGACGGATAAGACTCTGACACTTGTAAATGACCAGACGGGCAGGAAGAGACAGATCTCAGTCGGTGCAGCCATGATGAGAACAGAGCAGTCAGCAATCACCGCCGGATATTACTGGACACTTGGTGGAGCTCCGGAGGCGATATTTGTGAGTGATGCGGTGATGGATGATCTGTTCCCGGATGCGGAGATCTCATGCATCATTGCTGATGCGGAGAAAGGAAAAGAATCAGAAGTGACACCATATGTACAGCGCATCGTAAAGGAAAATCCAGTCATAGCCGGGAGTGATATCAAGTCGGTGGAGGGCTCGGAATTCAAGAAGTCTATGCTGTCGCTTGAGGTGATAGGCGGTGGAATGTCGATCATATTGATACTTATCGGAGTGGTGAATTATATCAATGTTATGATCACCGGTGTATATACGAGAAAACTGGAACTGGCAGTGCTTGAGAGCGTTGGAATGACAAAGAGGCAGATACGTAATATGCTTATGTACGAGGGCATGTTTTATGGTATTATAACAACAGTACTTATTGTGACGCTTGGAAGCCTTATGATGTATGGAGCTGGCCGGCTAAGTGTGAATATAGCCGATTATGCAGTATTTTATTATCCGTATGCACTTGTTGCCGGAGTCGTTGTTGTGCTGTTTGCTATATGCATTGTGGTTCCGGCGATGGTGTTCAGACTTGTGACAAAAGATACGGTGACAAGCCGGCTGAGAGAAGCATCATAGATATTTGGCAGACCGGGAGTCATGCAAATGATATGGAATCAGTATGTAATTGATAGGAGAAAGTATGAAACGTATTTTGGTCGTGGAGGATGATGTGATCATATGTGGAGGTGTAAAGCTATTCCTTGAAAAGAGGGGATACGAAGTTGAAACTGCGTACTCATGCAAGGAGGCGGATGGCTGTCTGGAACATGGCTTCGATCTGATATTGCTTGACAGAAACCTTCCCGATGGCAGGGGCCTTGACTATTGCAGAGAACTGAGAAAAAGTACAAAGGTGCCGATCATCTTCCTCACGGCAAGAGATACGGAGGCTGATATGATAGAGGGGTTCCGGGCCGGCTGCGATGACTATATAGCGAAGCCGTTTTCCGTGGAACTTCTGTATCAGCGGATAGAGGCAGTCCTTCGAAGAAGTGAAAATGTACCGGATGGGGGAATGCGCGAACGTTTTCATTATGGGGATATGAGTGTTGACTTTGAGCGGATGCAGGTGTACATATCGGATGAACCGATAAAGCTGTCCGTTACGGAATACAGGATACTCGAACTGCTGATAAAAAATAAGGGGCGCGTTCTCACAAGGGATATGATCATACAGAAGATTTGGGATGACAATGAAAATTATGTGGATGAGAACACGCTGAATGTGCATATCAGAAGACTGCGGCAGAAGATAGAAAATGATGCCGGCAATCCGGAGTACGTGATCACGGTGTTTGGAATTGGATATACATTCGGCGAGACATAGGCAGGGGCAGATAGCAGAGATAATATGGATAAATATATTGAAAACTATGGTAGATATAAGAAGAGAGTGAGGATGCTGTATGTATGCTCACTTCTTTTGTTTGTGTTTTTAGCAGTATTCGAGTATGTGTATTCAGGGAAAATACTTGCGGCCATAGGCGCGCTGGGGTGTGGTGCAGTTATGTTTGTTGTTATAAGGTTGCTGCAGAAGGCGGATGATGACTTTATTTCGGAGGTCGTGGCAGCTATGTCGGATCTTCTGGACAATCTCTCTGAGCTGAAACGGCAGCAGGTATTTCCGGAAAATGAGGACTCACTGGTATCAAGGCTGCAGAGCAAGGTTGACAAGATAATCGATGCACTGAAACTTCAGAATTCCAGAGAGAGGCTGGAGCATGAGAATATTAAGGGGCTGGTATCGGATATTTCCCATCAACTGAAGACGCCGATATCGAACCTGAGGATGTACACGGATTTTCTGAAAAATCCGGATATAAGTGATGATGAGCGTACTAGGTACTTGCAAGTCCTTGAACTGGCGGTGGATCGCTTGTCATTTCTCTCGGAGAGTATGATAAAGGTATCCAGACTGGAAAGCGGACTTATCAATCTCGATGTGAAAAGCCAGAGTATAAATGACACTGTGCTGCAGGCAGTGAAAGATGTATATGTGAGTGCGAAAAATGCCGGTATAACTATCAGATATGATGAACAGGTGAAATGTGATATACAGCATGACAGAAGATGGACTGCGGAAGCGTGTTTCAATCTTTTGGATAATGCGATAAAATATGGGAAAAATGGAAATGAGATAGTCCTGTCGGTCAGAAAACTAGGGCTCACGGTTGAGGTCAGTGTGACAGATGAGAATGAACCAATAGGCGAGGATGAGCGTACACATATATTTGAGAGGTTTTACCGTGGCAGAAATTCCGGTGACAAGGATGGTGTTGGAATAGGCCTTTATCTGTCAAGGGAGATCATAGAAAAACAGGGCGGAATGTTAAGCGTTATTCCCCAAAAGGACGGTAACAAGTTCGTGATCGTGCTGCAGAGCCGATGAATGGAATAATGGTATGATTATTTATAGGAGTACATATGATTTACACATACCCGGATTATTATAAAAAATTCAATTGTATAGCGGACAAATGCCCGGACACATGCTGCGGCAAATGGCAGATAGTGATAGATGACGATTCGTTGGAAAAATATGAGGATTATAATGGTGAGTACAGGGATGAGCTGCGTCGTAAGGTAAATTGGAAAGAGGGTGTTTTCAGGCACGGCAGAAGTGGAAAGTGTGCATTTCTGCGGGATGACATGCTGTGTGACATGTATATACATATGGGAAAGAACAGCCTCTGCACTACATGCAGAGAGTATCCGAGACACACGGAGGAATTCGAGAATGTGAGGGAGATATCGTTATCACTTTCGTGTCCAGAGGTGGCACGTATACTGATGAACATCACGGACAAGGTGACATTTGTGACCGAGGAAGACGATGAGGACGAAGTGTTCGATGACTTTGATTATTTCTTGTACTCCAATCTGGAAGATATACGGGAGGAGATACTGCGCGTCATTCAGGACAGAAGTGTGGACATCCGGAGCAGAATAGAGCGGGTGATTCAGATCGGTGCGTCGGCTCAGAGACACTATGACGAGGGCGACCTTGTCATGTGGGATGAGTGTGAGGAGCAGGATAAGCCGGAGATTTGCAGGAAATTAGAATTTTGCCCAGAACATTCTAATACGGAGATCAATAATGAAGTCTTTTTAGATGATGAATATGTCTTGTTACAGAGACAGTTTGGTTTTCTGCTTGACGAGCTGGAGCTTTTGTATGACGACTGGGAGGATGTGCTCATAGAGTCACAGAGTATTCTGTTTGGTGATGGCGCAGAAACATTTGCGGAGAACAGGAGAAGGTTTGAGTCATGGTGGAGAAGCAACTGCGAGGTTACAGGTGGTCAGCCCGGACAGAATTCGGATGCGGCTGGGAATGATGCTATAGAGGATGATGTAGCGTGGAATGATGCGACAGATAATCAGTTCGAAGATGTTAAAGCGTGCGTGGGTGAGCTTCGCATGACGATGGACATATTCCTAGAGCAGATCATAGTATATTTCATCTCCATATATCTTCTCGGCGCGGTGTACGATGACAATATCTCTGGCAAGGTGAATGCCTGCGTGGGACATGCGGTTGAACTCTATATGCTGCTCATGGCTAGATGGCTCAGAAATGGCGAGACTCTGTCGGTGGATGATCTCATAGAACTTTCTTACAGATATTCCAGAGAGATAGAGCATTCGGACGAGAATCTTGAACAGGTTGAGGTTCTTGACTGGTTTAATTTATAAATATAAAAAGCAAGCACCATAGTATTAGGGTTATATCAGAATCAGGTGCTTGCTTTTTTAGTGGATAATACAGTGCACATGACAATATGTAATGATGCCTATAAAAATGTGTCGTTTTACAGATACAGGGCCTGTGTATATACTGTCACTAAAAGAAACAGAAACAACTTAATACACGGAGGGAGTGAGATCATGAACGAGATTTATAGATTTCCTCTGAAACAGCATATTGGAAATAAGGCTGTCCCATGTGTCGTCAAAGGAGACGAGATTCGCAGGGGGCAGCCTCTTGCATTACAGGGGGAAGGCCTTGGAAGCAATATTTTTTCGAGTGTTTCAGGGACTGTTGTAAAAGTTGATGACACAGAGATAGAAGTCAGAAAGGAGCGGGAGGATGATGGTTATGTCCCATTAAGTTCCGGGAATCCTCTGGCTCTGATAAAAGAGTCCGGTCTGGTTGGCCTGGGAGGCGCAGGATTTCCCACTTATGCAAAGCTTGCGAAGCCGTTTGATAATGGAGGAACAGTCATTGTGAATGCTGCTGAGTGTGAACCGATATTGTCACACAACATAGCGCGGATAGAAAACAGGCCTGAGCAGCTGATAAGAGGCCTGGAGATAGCAATGGATGTTGTGAAGGCCGATAAAGGTGTTATTGCCATAAAGGAATGTCATGAGAAAGCCGTAGACATTCTTGCCAGGTATGTTCAGGAAACAAATAAAAACATAACACTGCATGCACTCCCGGATATATATCCCATGGGAGAGGAACGGGCAGTCGTCAGGGAAGTTATGGGAGAGCTGCTTCCTGTGGGGGCACTCCCGCTAGAGGCAGGAGCCGTGATAATCAATGCGGAGACGACATGCCGGATACAGGAAATAGTAGATATGAGAAAGCCTTTTATAGACAAAGATATGACGGTTGGCGGCAAGATACGCGGCAATGAGTCAGAGAAGATGATCCAGGTGTTCCTGGATGTTCCGATAGGGACAAGTGTGGCGGAGATGTTCAGGAAAGCAGGCGGTGAAGACAATAATGGAATCTCAGAGGATATCGGAGAACTCATAATGGGCGGCCCGTTCACCGGAAAGAGAACAACCTTGGATTCGGTTGTCATAAAGACAACGGGAGGCCTGATAGCCAGTGAGTGTTTTCCGAAAGGACCTGCACGTATCGGACTTCTGGTTTGTGCCTGCGGTGCCGACGAGGAGAGAATGAGGCAGATAGCTGAAAGTATGGGATCCGAGGTGGCTGGAGTTCAGTATTGTAAGCAGGCTATGGAGACGGGCAATACAAGAAAATGTCTGAATCCCGGAAAGTGCCCCGGACAGGTGCAGAAGGTTATGCTCCTGAAAAAAGCAGGTGCGGATGCTCTGCTGATAGGAAACTGCACAGATTGTTCCAATACAGTTATGTCATGCGCCCCGAAGCTTGGGCTGGCGGTTTATCACAGTACCGATGGTCCGCTCAGGGCAGTAAATCATAAATTGATAAGAAGGATAAAAGACTGAGTTAAAAGGAGGAATGTGTATATGTCAATCACAAAGGAAACACTTGAAAAGCATCTTAAGGATCCTGCGATCTTCTGCTGCAGGAGACAGAAAGGTCTGGTGATCAGTGCGGCAGATCTTGAGGATCCGGATTTGTTTGATGACATGGTAGAGGCCGGACTTCTGGAGCTTAGTCCGGATGGACTCCGGATAGAACAGGTACTTGGAAGTACACTTCTTGAGGATGTAGAGGCGCTGACACCTATCACTAGAAATGTGCTGAGCGGAGTCAATGAAGCAGCTTCTGGTTCACCGGAAGCAGATCTGCCGGAGAAAGAGTCAGACTGTACAGAGCATGAATCCTGTACAGCACCTGTTATAACTACAAGAATGGGAGGTAACGGAATGATACATATTGAGATAGCTAAGGCTGATAAGATAGAGGGACTCAAGCTGGATGTTCCGGTTGGAATGGCAGCTGCAGGTGTTGACACACCGACTGTGCTGACAGAGGACAAGCCGGAGGCTGGACCGGGGACAGTTCAGACTGGAACAAAGAAGGTCATAAGAACACTGACCAAAAAGCATATAAAGATAACCAAAGTGGAGCTTGGAGATAAGACGGAGATAAATGACGGAGTACTCTCTATAGACAAGAGCATTGTTGATAAAGCCGTTCTGGAAGATCCGCTGTGCAAGAGTCTTGCGCTGGATGTCATCTATCCGGATCAGAGACATCAGTACACAGAGACCATCATGGATGTATGTCCTATAGCAACAAAGGTAGAGGGTGAGCTCGGCGAAGGAATCACAAAGGTTGCAGACGGCGTGGTATTTATGCTCACAGGAGTTGACGAGGATGGAGTACAGGTTCATGAATTTGGTTCATCGGAGGGCTATCTGGATGAAAAGATGTACTTTGGACATCCTGGCTGCGCAGATGAGAATGACATTATAATCAGATGTCATGCAGTTATACAGAGGCTGACAGGAATGACAAGACCGGGCCCATTTGCAGCACACAAATGCCAGGATTATATAATCCAGGCAGTCAGAAATGAACTTAAGAAGTACGACGGAGAGGTAGTGCGTGAGGAGATCTGCGAGGATGTCAGAAGAACAGGCAACCCAAGAGTTGTGCTTGTGAAGGAGATCATGGGACAGGGTGCCATGCATGACAATGTAATCTGTCCGACAGAGCCTTGTGGAATCCTCGGCGGACAGAAGAATGTCGACTGTGGAAATGTGCCGATCATGCTCACGCCTAACCAGGTGAGAGATGGCTCGATACATGCGCTCACATGTATAGGACCTGCTACAAAGGAGATGACCAGACACTATATCCGTGAGCCATTGGTAGAAGGACTTGCAGCAGATTCGGAGATCGATCTTATCGGAGTTGTGTTTGTTGGATCTCCTCAGGTAAATGACGAGAAGATGTGGGTTTCAGAGAGACTTGGCTCACTGCTTGAATCACTGGATATCGATGGATGTATCATAACCACTGAAGGATTTGGCAACAATCATATAGATTTCATACAGCATATAGGTCAGGCCGGCAAGAGAGGTATCCCGGTAGTTGGAGTGTCATTCTGTGCATACCAGGGACAGCTGGTTGTGGGAAATAAATACGCAGATGCCATGGTTGAGGAGAACATGGACATGGGCGGATTTGAGAATAATGTGGCAGGATGCTCCTGTGTTACAAAAGAAGTGGCAGCCCGTGCAATTCAGATGCTTAAGAATAAGATGGCAGGTGTTGAGATCAAACCGGCACCTAAAAAGTGGAGTAACGACGTTATCAATGCCAATAATAAGCTCCTGGGACTTGCGGAGACAAAGCTGCTTGATAACGGAACATTGCACTGATGCCTGACTATATGATAAATCCTATTCAAATGGGAGGTCTTGTGAAGGAGATCGATGGCGACCAGGTAAAAGTCCATCTGCACGGGAGACTGGGAGTTATCACTGTTCCACGGCGTCTCATAATAGGAGATACGGAGCTTGCACCGGGATGTGAGATGGAATTTTATTTCAGCTATATCCAGGTGGTGGAGAATCCATATGATTATGACAGTTCGGATATGGTTACAGATCATGAGATAATGCCATGTCTATTGGGAGGAAAGATAATAGAGGTCAATGATACCGCAGCGAAGGTTCAGATCATGGACGACCTGGGAACTGTAGCGGTTCCAAGAAGATGGATGTTCACACCTGTAGAGCTTGAATGCGGACAGGATACAGAGTTTTACTTCAGCTGTATGCAGGTGACAGGAAAGCGGGATATACCAGTAGAATCGATTTAAGGAGGATAAGCCTATGTTAACAACAATAGAAGGAATGCAGTCGGAAATATTTGTACCAATAACACCAAAACCGGTATTTACAGAGCTGAAAAAGCCGCTGAGTGAGTGCAAGGTTGCATTTATCACTGCCGGAGGAATACATATGAAGAGCCAGACCCCATTTAACACGTCAGGTGATTTTTCATACAGGACGATTCCGTTTGATACACCGTCAGACCAGCTCATGGTTACGCATGGAGGTTTTGACAATTCGGATATCAATAAGGATGTAAATGCCATGTTTCCTATAGACAGATTACATGAGCTTGTGGATGCAGGATTTATAGGTTCCCTTGCAGATGAGACATACACATTCATGGGAGGCGGCGGAAATGTAGAAAAGTTCAAGAATGAGACCGGACCTGAGATAGCGGCAAAGCTCAAGGCGCAGGGCGTTGACATAGTTCTGTGTACAGGTGGATGTGGAACCTGTCACAGATCAGCAACCATCGTTACAAGATGCTGTGAGGAAGCCGGAATGAGCTGCGTTGTGATCGCCGCGCTGCCACCGATCGCGCGTCAGCAGGGTGCTCCGAGAATAACAGCACCACATGTGCCTATAGGCTCAAATGCAGGTGAACCCAACAATATTCCTATGCAGACGGCGATAGTGAAGGAATCTCTTGAGTGGGTACGTGACTGCCCAAGCTACAATCAGACAAAGGTTCTTCCTTATGAATACAGACATAATGTATAAATATGATCAACACAGAATATTTCACGGCAAATGCGCCTGATACGATCAAGTGCCCGCAGCGTTACAGCGCGGGCACTTTTTCTCTGCTTTCAACCCACTCCTGCATCTCGGTAACAAAGCGTACTGCGGCAGGGGACAGGGATTTTTTTGACAAAAATGCAATGCCGAGTTCTCTGGAATAATATGGTTCAAGAGGGACTGCAGTAATTTCGTGTTCAACTCCCTTGATGACCAGCCCTGGAAGAATGCTGAGTCCGAGCCTGCTCGCAACCATGGACACTATCACATGGTCGTCCTTTGAAGAAAAAGGTATATCAGGTGTGATGCTGGCATCCTCAAGAGCCTGGTGCACATCGTAGTCAACACCCTCCGCGGATATGATGAATGGATGCCCGGAGAATTCCTTTACCGGAAATGCATTCCTGCCATCAAGCGGATAATCCTTGGGCAGTATGGCCATGAGAGGATCATTTTCCAGGGACAGCCATTCCAGATTCTTCACCTTTCTGTGGCTTAACAGGCCGAAATCTGCCTTCATTTCCCTGATCCAGTTCACAATATCATCAGTTCCACCCTCCAGAAGCTCTATCTCTATTCCGGGATATTTGTTCCTGAACTGATATATGACATGCGGAAGCCAGTTCCTTGATATGCTGGCGAAGCAGGCAATGGTTATGTGTCCGGTCTCGAGACCATTGAGGGCATTCACTACCTGATCCAGCTCCTCGTTCGCCGCCAAAAGCTTTCTGATGTATGGCAGAATCTTCTCTGCGTTGTGAGTTAGAACGAGCCCCTGTTTTGTCCTGAGAAAAAGTGGAAATCCGAGCTCAGTTTCCATTGATTTTAATATATGACTGACACCGGACTGCGTGTACCCCATATTCCCGCCACTTTTGGTAAAGTTAAGGGTGTCAGCAATGTCGGCAAATAGTGCGTATTTGTTAATTTCCATCTGAATCCTCCATTTCTGATATAGACATAAAAAAAGGTGCCAGCGACCAAAACTGATCACAGACACCTTTGCCGTTCATTTTTGAATTTATTATATATAAAATAAGATTATTCGGCAAGAAATATTTAAAAAATAAATGCATTACAATTTGGCATGAAGGCAATTAACAATTGCAGCTTTACCTTTTGAGGGAATGGGGGCATAATACAGGCATGTTTTAAACAAGCGGTCCCAAGAGTACGAATGTTATATGACATATATAAAGAGGAGACAAGGGCGTCTGGTAAAAATGCAGATGCTCTGTCTCCTCATTTTTGTTATATGTGGCAGGGATTTTCACAGCTGAACGTATGAGGGATCACAGCAGCATGCAGGTGCATTTAAGACAAATAGCGACAGTTTAAGGAGGAAAGAAGTATGAAGAAAAAGATTTTTTCAAAGGTGTTTTCAATGGCAATTGCAGTGGCAATGATGGGAAGTCTTCTGGCAGGCTGCGGAAGCAGCGGGGAGACAACAACAGAAAGTGCTCCGGCGACAGAAGCAGAGACAGAAGCAGAGACAGAAGCAGAGACAGAAGCAGAGACAGAAGCAGAGACAGAAGCAGAGACAGCGGCAGATGCGGCAGCAGATTCAGGTGCTCCGGCTTGTAAGGATGCTTTGAAGGGTGTGAGTCTTGTGGTTGGTACATCGGGCACATATGCACCATTTTCTTTCTTTGAAAGTGATGGAACTACACTCACGGGATATGATGTAGAGATGCTCAAGGCACTTCAGGATATTCTGGGATTTGAGATCGCAGACGATAAGATACAGGATATGGATTATCAGCCGCTCGGCACGGCTCTTGGTCAGGGCCAGCTTGATCTTGGAGCTGCGGCACTGTGTGCAACTGATGAGAGAAAGAAGAGCATGAATTTCTCCAAGACATATTATGATGCCGGACTTAAGGTTATCGTAGCTGAGGACAATGACAAGATAACAGGTGTTGATGATCTGAAGACAGGGGACTATACAGTTGCAGTACAGTCAGGAACACTTGCTTACGAGTATGCAACAGGTGAGGGCGCATTCCCTGAGAGCTGCCTGCAGGTATTCGATTCACAGGCTCTTGCCTACAAGGCTGTTGAGGATGGCCAGGCAGATGCGACCATATATGATGTTCCCGGCACTGCTTACTCAATAAGCACAGGAGAGATACATCTGAAGATGGTGGGAGACGAATTCTACAATGGCCAGGCTCCATATGCCATTGCATTCTCTTTTGCAACATGTGAGAAGTATCCTGAGATCATAGATGATTTCAATGCAGCGATAGATTATCTCACAGAAAATGGAACGATGGATGAGCTTAAGGCTAAGTGGTGTGAGTAGTAAAGAATAAATACGGACCCGGTGGCTGCGCAGCTGCATTTGGCTGCGTGGCTGCCAGAGTCACCCGATGGGAGTGAGTGTATGAACAGTGAATTTCTAGCAACCATTATTCCTATGCTTATGCGAGGTCTGAAGGTCACGATGCAGGTTGCACTTATAGGTATAGCCTTGGGCTTTGCACTTGGCTCACTGAGCGGCTATGCGCTTCAGAGCAAAAATAAAATAGCAAGAGGAATAGCAAATATATATGTATGGATAATAAGAGGCACCCCTATCGTGGTGCAGGCGCTCTATGTATTCTTTGCAGTTCCGGCACTGGTAACACTGATAAAAGGAGAGAGGTTCACCATAGATTGTATGACAGCCGGAATAATTGTAATAACCCTCAATGCAGGGGCTTTCATCTCGGAGCTCGTCAAGGGAGCGCTGGAGAGTGTAGAGCTTGGACAGAGAGAGGCAGGACTTGCTCTTGGACTTACCAAAGGTCAGATACTCAGGCATGTTGTGATCCCTCCGGCATTTAAGAGCATGATCCCCGGACTTTTTAACCAGTTTATAATCTCGGTTAAGGATACAGCACTTTTGTCCGTTATAACAGTAAATGATATAACCAGACAGACACAGAATTATGTAGCCCGTACGTATAATACACTTCCGGCATACACGGCATGTGCTTTGTTTTATCTGATACTTCTCTCGTTGCTGATGATAATACAGAAGATCGTTGAAAGCCGTGTAAAGAGCTGAGGAAGGAGTGAAGAGATATGAGTAATGAAGCATTTATTCAGATAAAGCATTTGAAGAAATCGTTTGATGATCTTGAGGTGCTCAAGGATATAAATATGGACATACATGAAGGCGAGGTTGTGTGTATTATAGGCCCGTCCGGTTCCGGTAAGAGCACATTTCTCAGATGTATAAATCAGCTCGAGACACCTACCGGTGGAGAGATATTGTATAAGGGTGAGGATCTGTGTGATAAAAAGGCGGATATACGTACGTTCCGTGAGGAAGTTGGAATGGTATTCCAGAGATTTAATCTTTTCCCTCTTAAAACGGTCCTTGGAAATGTCATGATGGCGCCAGTCCTCACAAAGCATATGGATAAAGCCGGGGCACATGAAAAGGCAATGGAGCTTCTGGAGAAGGTTGGGCTTTCGAGCAAGGCAAATGCAAAGCCGCACATGCTTTCAGGTGGACAGCAGCAGCGAGTGGCCATAGCCAGGGCACTTGCCATGGAGCCGAAGGCACTGCTCTTTGATGAGCCTACATCAGCCCTTGACCCAGAGCTTGTCGGTGAGGTTCTTAGTGTAATGAGAGATCTGGCGAAGGAAGGAATGACCATGGTCATAGTAACCCATGAGATGGCATTTGCCAGAGACGTTGCAGACAGAGTTGTGTTTATGGCAGACGGATATATAGTCGAAGAAGGCGATCCGAAGGAAGTGTTCAGCAATCCTAAGGAGGAGAGGACAAAGGCATTCCTTTCGAGATTCCTGGCTTCGTGATCGGACGTTCAAAGGAAAGAGGGTATCATATATGAAAAAATTTGTAGTTACTATAACCAGAGAGTTTGGAAGCCTTGGAAGACCCATTGCGAAGCGTCTCTCGGAGCTGCTGGGAGTTGAATTCTACGACCGTGATATAGTGGAGGCTGCGGCCAGACGCATGAATCTTCCTGTGTCGGTCATAAGTAAAACTGAGGAGAAGAAGTCGGGATTCTTCCAGATGATGTTTCCTCTTGGCACAGAGAATGTAGAGAAGCAGAAGTCGCTCTTTGAATGCCAGTCACAGATCATACAGGATCTGGCCGGCAAGGAAAGCTGTATCATAGTTGGAAGATGCTCGGACTATGTCCTTGCAGATGAACCAAATGCCATACATGTATACATATATGCGCCATACGCAGACCGCCTTGCAAACTGCGTTGGAACTCTGGGTATGTCGAAGACGGATGCGAAGAAGATGATCGCGGAGGTTGACAGGGCCAGAGTAGCTTATCACAGGCATTTTGCCGGATATCTTCCTGATGATCCTGAGCACAAGCATGTGATAATCAACAGTGCACTTCTCGAAGTAGAGGGAACTGCACAGGCGCTTGCAGCCATAGTCAGACAGAAGTTTGGAAAAGAGACAGAATAGGATCAGAGAATAGGAGCGTGGTCGATGTGAGAAAGATTCCTAGACTTCAAAACTATCAATATAATATAAAGACGATCGATTCCCATACCATGGGGGAGTCTACCAGAATTGTGTATGATGGTTTCCCTGAACTCACAGGCGGCACGATGATGGACAAGAAAAAACAACTAACGCAGCAGTATGACTATCTTCGCGAGGCGCTCATGCTGGAGCCGAGAGGACACAGGGATATGTTCGGCGCAGTGCTTACAAGCCCCGTACATGATGAGGCAGACTATGGAGTTATATTCATGGACAGCGGTGGCTGCCTGAATATGTGCGGACACGGGAGCATAGGTACGGCGTCCATGCTGGTGGAGACGGGAATGGTTCCAGTGTCGGAGCCCTATACAGATGTTGTTCTCGATGCTCCGAGCGGAGTCATAAGGACAAAGGTCCGCGTTGAGAATGGAAGGGCTGTCGAGGTTAGTATTCTCAATGTGCCATCATTTCTATATAAGAGAGATCTGGAGATCACGACAGAGAAATGGGGAACGATAAAATATGACATTTCATTTGGCGGATCTTTTTTTGCCATTGTGAATGCTGAGCAGATAGGTCTTTCTCTTGAGAGAGAAAATGTGGATGAGATAATAAAACTGGGTATGGAGATCAGAAGAGTGGTCAATGAGACTGTGGATATAAAGCATCCATATCTGGATATAACAACCGTTGATCTGGTGGAATTCTATGCACATACAGATAATCACCTTGCGGATATGAAAAACTGTGTGATATTTGGCGATGCCCAGGTGGACAGATCACCGTGCGGTACGGGAACCAGTGCAAAGCTTGCGGCACTGACTGCAAAAGGAGAACTGGAGATCGGGCAGCAGTTCGTGTATGAGAGCATTACAGGTTCGCTGTTCAGGGGCGTGGCGGTCCAGGAGGTGGACATCGCAGGAGGCAAGGGTATAATTCCACAGATAACAGGAAGTGCATATATAACAGGTCTGAACGAATGGGTCATAGATGAGGACGATCCGCTCAGATATGGCTTTCTTCTCGGCAAATACGAGAAGAAGCATCAGCCGAGCGAGAGAGAACGGATCGTTGTGGCGGCCTGGGAGCTGTTTCATGAAGTCGGTTACGATTCAACCAGTGTGGATGCTATATCAGAGCGCGCCGGTGTTGCCCGGGAAACGTTCAATAAGTATTTCGAAAAGAAGGATGATCTGGAACATACGCTGGGTGATCTGTTCGATGAGAAATACGCCCAGCTCATGGTCAACATGAATCCTGATTTTTCGTGCTTTGACAAGCTGGTCTATCTCAACAAAGAGCTTTTCACCCTCATTGAGAATATGGTGCCATTTGAACTGGTAAGACATATATATGCTGAGGAAAAATCAGAGCAGCAGGAGCTGCTGTCGGAGACCCGTTTTTACTATAAACTGATAACCAGGATTATCCGGGATGGTCAGAACGCGGGAGAGTTTGCCCGAGAAGAATCTGCTGAGGAGATCGCCGAGGACTATGCTTCACTTGAGCGTGGAATCATATATGACTGGTGTGTGCGTGGCGGTGCGGTGAGTCTGACTAAGAAGGGACAATCCATCATAACGATGTATCTGGAGCATATAAAATTATGAAAAAAATATCCTATGTATTTATATTGCTTGCGGGAATACTGTGGGGATGTATTGGGCTGTTTGTGAGAACTCTGAATGCAAAGGATCTTGGGCCTATGGACATAGTATTTCTGAGAGCGATAGTCACTGCGGTGGCTATGATCTTGTATCTGTTATTATTTAACAGAAAGCTTCTTATCATAAAATTAAAGGATATCTGGTGTTTCTTTGGAACGGGAATTGCCAGTATAGCCTTCTTTAACTTCTGTTACTTCAAATGTATAACAGCGTCTTCGCTGTCTGTGGCCTCTGTGCTGCTATATACGGCACCGGCCATAGTGATGGTCCTGTCGTACTTTCTTTTCCATGAACGGTTCACAGTCAGAAAAGCTGTAAGCCTTGTGATGACATTTGCAGGATGTGTATGTGTAACAGGTGCTCTGGATGGACTGGACAATGTCAGCCCCAAGGGCTTGCTATATGGCTTCGGAGCAGGTCTTGGATATGCTTTATATTCTATATTCAGCAGATATGCCATAGACAAAGGCTATCATTCACTTACTATAACCTGCTATACATTTATTATTACCTCGATTGCGACCGTATTCTTCACGGACACAGGCAGGATAATCGGTGTTGTATCAGAGAGTTGGAGCTTGGTGTGGCTGATACTGGCACTTGGAGTAGTGTGTACCGTTGTACCGTATCTGTTATATACGCTTGGACTTGTACACGTGGAGAATTCCAGGGCATCCATTGTGGCGTCCATAGAACCGGTGACGGCAACACTCATTGGTGCAGTTGTCTTTCATGAGAAGCTAAGTATGGAGGGCGTATTGGGCGTTGTGCTTGTTATTGCGGCTTTGGTGATATGTAATTCGGCTTCTGGGGAGCGGATAAAAAGTAACTGAACAAAACTGTTAAAAAAACCACACGGCCATTCGGACAGAAAAAGTCCGGATGGCTTTTGTGTCTGACGGGACATTTACTCAGAATTTACTCATGAAAGATGATGACATTTACAATAAAAAGTATAATATATGTTCTGTATGAATAATATAAGGGAGGCTTTTTATGGGCAGTTATGTAATATCGGACATTCACGGATGCTATGACGAGCTGATCCGGATGCTTCAGGAGATAAATTTAGAGGACAGTGACACTCTGATATGTGCGGGAGATTATGTAGATAAGGGACCAAGGAATGCAGAGGTGCTGGAATGGATAATGAATGTTCCGTCAAATGTCATTCTGTTACGGGGAAATCACGATGAGGACTTTGCACAGAATATAGAGGCTATGAGAATTATCAGCTACAAAATGGATCTTGATAAGGATAGCCTGCAGGATACAAAAACTCTGTACCGGTCAATGAAAAAGCTCGCGAAAAAAGATGCCAGCGTAAAGTTTGACCGCTGTGAGACGGTATATGAGCTGATAGAATCCGGATATACTTTCTCACAGCTTTGCACATGGGCGGACCGGATAAAGAGTATGCCATATCTGTATGAAACGGAAGTGTCTGGAAGAAAATGTATAGTAGTTCATGCCGGCTACATCAGGAGGCTTGATACGCCGGAACTGAAGGCCAGGTACAGCTCAAGGGAAGAGTTCTATATGAACGCCAGGGGTGATGGATTTACAGATGGTGGCATCATGCACGGCATGGTAGTGGCGGGGCATACTCCTACGACCAAAGAGGAAGAATTTGCGTATAATGATGGACGGGTATTTAGCAGGTATGACAAAGAAAGGGATTTTTTGTTCTATGATATAGACTGTGGATGCTGGATGAGAAACATAGGAATAAAGAACGCCAGGCTTGCATGTCTCAGGCTTGAGGATGAAAAGGTGTTATATGTGTGAGGTTGTGAAGTCCTGATTTAGTGGACTTCACAATTTTTTCACAAAATTTATTAGCACTCGGTATTGACGAGTGCTAACAGAAGTGGTATAACATAATCAGTCAAAGGAAAGAGCTTCTAAATAGAAATTAACGATAAGCCTTGAAGCGATCCTTTGAAAAGAAAACGAAATTATTAACATATACAAACCTGATGCGATAAAGGCAGATGGGATAGATATTGGAAGGAGAGATGACTTATGTTAATGCCTAGTATTATTGGAGATAGCTTTTTAGATGATTTCTTTGGATATCCTGAGAGGACATATGCAGCACCAAAGCAGACACAGATGAATGGATTTATGCAGGCTGATGTAAGCGAGAGCGAGGATGCCTACACAGTTGAGATGAATCTTCCGGGAGTTAAGAAAGAGAATGTGAAGATAGAGCTCAAGGATGGATACCTGATCGTGAACGCTTCTACAAAGAGTGAGACCACAGAGGAGGATAAGAAGACCAAGTACATCCGCAAGGAGCGTTACAGTGGCTCAGGCAGCAGAACCTTCTATGTTGGCAAGGATCTGACTCAGGAAGATATCAAGGCTAAGTTCGAGGACGGAGTGCTTAAGCTCACAGTTCCAAAGATTGAGAAGAAACCAGAGGAGCCAAAGTCAAAGTATATAACAATTGAATAAATATACGATAGATAATTACTTTCATTTGTATATAAAAGTCCGGCGCAGGAACCTCTCTCCTGCGCCGGATTTTTTGATGAGTAGAGATGATATATACTATGTTTATATGCAAAATGCAGCATAAAGAGGAACTATTTTTTTGTTATCTTCAAATCCAAAGTTTTTAGTTGATAGTTTAATAGCATAAGCAGGTTTGTAGGTATCCATATATACTTTTAAGCTTTTTGCCCTTGTGTTATCAGCAGATTTGACCTCAATAGGGATGAGCTGACCATCTCTCTGGATAATAAAATCAATTTCGGCCCCTCGTTCGGATTGCCAATAGTAAGTGTGATAACCGTTAATAGAAAGTTGTACATTTACATAATTCTCGGCCATTCCTCCTTTAAAATCATTGAGATCTTCAACCATATAAAGAATATCATTTGCGGCTAAATCTTTCTTGGCACAAAGCAGCCCCAAGTCAGACACATAAATCTTGAAGGCATCAATATCGCGATAGTTTTCTAAAGGTTTTTTTATTTGAAGGACTCTGTAAACTTGAGATACTATACCAGATAGGCAAAGCCATTCAATGGCATTTTCAAATTCAGAAGCCCGTCCTCCTTTTTTGATTAGTTTGTATTGAAAACGGGTATTTTTCTTTGAAAGCTGGACAGTTATATTATCATAGGTAAGTCTGGTCTTTTTAATTTCATTTAAGTTATTATATTTGCTCATATCATTCAGATAACTTGCAAGTATAGTATCTTGCGTATGGCGGACAAGAATATAATCTTTAGTTTGTGTAAACTGCATCACACACTCTGGCATACCGCCGACAACAAGGTATTGACGGTAAAGGTCCATTGCGGAGTCATGTAAAGCAGAAGGTAGTGGAGTGTCAGAGTTAAAGCATTTTTTTATTTGTTCCACAAGTGCTTCCTCACCAAGAGCCAGCATAAATTCTTCTACATCCATAGGATAAAGTGTTTTCATATCGACCTTTCCTACGGGAAAAGAGAATTTAGCTCTGTTTACGGCAACTCCAAGTAAACTGCCAAGAGCTATGATGTGATAATCTGGCGCACTTTCACAAAAGTATTTGAGAGAAGTTAGTGCTCTTTCACAAAGCTGTACTTCATCAAATACTATCAGAGTCTTTTCTTTGATTATGGTCTGGCTTGCGATATGTGATAGGATAGGTATCAGATAGTCAGGACTTATATTTCCATCAAAGGTTTCATTTAACTTTGGATTGGTTTCAAAATTAAAGTATGCCACATTTTCATAATGGGTACGGCCAAATTCAAGAACAGAATATGTCTTTCCGACCTGCCTTGCACCTTGTAAAATAAGTGGTTTGCGATGCTCATTATTTTTCCATAATTCCAAAAAGTTGAAAATTTTCCTATACATATTTTATACCTCCCAAAGATGATAATTATAGTATAACAAATAACGTGTAAAAATCAATGAAATTATTTATAAAATCAACACTGAATTACACGAATGTTGCGACGGTTTTTACACAATACAACACGAATGCTGCAAGAACAATATTTCCCGACATATGAGCCTTGGTTTTTGTGGCGTCATTGTTGATTGACAACCTTAACTCACAGATTATAATGGGAATAAGCATAAATACAAATACGACAAGGAGATGTACGACATGAGATACAAGGCAGCGATATTTGATATGGACGGAACAATACTTAATACTTTGGAGGACCTGACGGACAGTACCAACTATGCGCTTGCTCATCACGGATTTCCGGAGAGAACTATAGATGAGGTTAGAAGATTTGTTGGTAATGGCATAAGAAAGCTCATTGAGAGAGCTGTGCCGGCGGGAACTGATGTGGCAACGATAGATCAGGTGTTTGATACATTTGCTTCTTATTATAAAGAGCATAGTGCCATCAAGACCAGACCTTATGACGGAATACATGATGCCATTGCAAAGCTTAGGGCAGCAGGTGTGAAGACCGCGGTCGTGTCCAACAAGGCAGATTTTGCTGTTCAGGATCTGTGTGTAGACTATTTTCCGGGGATGTTTGATTTCGCACTTGGTGAGAAGTCGGGCATAGCCAAGAAACCGGCACCTGACATGGTGGAGGAGTGCCTCAGGGAGCTTGGACTTGGCAGGAAGGATGTCGTGTATATAGGAGATTCTGACGTGGATCTTGCTACGGCAAGGAATTCAGGAACGGATGTCATCATGGTCGGCTGGGGCTTCAGGGATGAGACGTTCATCCTTGGGCTTGGCGCACCATTTGTCATACATGACACACAGAAGATAGTTGATATAGTATTGGGAGAGTAGTGGATGCTTACATATTCATTTGACGACAGAGGGATGGATTTCCTCTATGAGCATTTGTACAAAGAGATAAAAAATGACATAATGATGGGAAATCTTAAAGCCCATGAGAAGCTGCCGTCAAAGAGGACACTTGCAGCTCATCTGAATGTGAGCGTGGTAACAGTGGAGAATGCCTATAGCCAGCTCCTGGCGGAGGGGTATATTTATTCTAAGCCGAAGAGCGGGTTCTATGTGTGTGATGTGAAGGCCGAGGATGCGGATGTTGTGGGAGTGAGCAAATCCTATGATATTGGTGTATATAAGAATAGCACAAGGGGGGATGCTGTAAAAGCTGATTCTGTGCAGACCACGACCTCAGATGGACCGGACGTTTCATACATGTCTGGAATACGCCCGAAAGATTATGTGGCGGAGCATTCTCATGTAATCAGGGAATACGTGGAAGCCCCTGACCAGAACAGGTACTTTGCCGACTTTGTGAACAATTCTACCCTCAGTGAGAACTTTCCATTTTCGACATGGACGAAGCTCATGAGGGAGACGATGATGGATGACCGGGAAAAGCTTATGAAGAGATCACCGTCTGGTGGTATATTTGAACTCAGAAAAGCCATTGCGGATTATCTCTATCAGTTCAGGGGGATGTCTGTAAGCCCGAACCAGATCATAGTCGGCGCGGGAACGGAATATCTGTATGGTCTGATCATACAGCTCCTCGGCAGGGACAGCATATACGGAGTGGAGAATCCTGGATACCAGAAGATACAGCACATATACGATGCATATCAGGTAAAATGCTGTTACATAGACATGGACGAGAGCGGTGTCAACATAGATTCACTAGAGAGAGCCGGAGCTGATGTGGTGCATATATCGCCATCGCATCATTTCCCTACGGGAACTGTCACTCCGGCAAGCAGAAGATATGAGCTGTTAGGCTGGGCGGCAAAGCAGCCGGGCAGATATATCATCGAGGATGAATATGACAGTGAATTCCGTCTGGTGGGCAATCCAATCCCGGCACTTCAGAGTATAGATGCCTCGGATAAGGTCATATACATGAATACATTTTCAAAAAGTTTGTCATCAACCATACGAATAAGCTACATGGTATTGCCAATACCGCTCATGGTAAGGTATAATCATGTACTAAGCTTTTATGCGTGTACGGTGTCGAATTTTGATCAGTATACACTCACAAGATTTATCCAGGAGGGGTATCTGGAAAAGCACATCAACAGGATGAGAAAGTTTTACAGAAACAGCAGGGACAGGATACTTGGTTGTATCAGGAACCACAGATTGTATCCGCAGGTAACGATAAAGGAAGAGAATGCAGGCCTTCATTTCCTTATGGAGGTTGACACGTCGTACACAGATAAAGAGATGGTGGACAGGGCTGCTGCGGCAGGCATCAACATATCCAGCCTTAGCCAGTACTGCCACGGAAAAGAACAGGAGGACAGCCACACACTGGTTATCAATTACTCGGGTATAGAAGAAGACATAATAGAGGAAGCCTGTGACAGACTTCTGGAAAGTGTGGTAAGCTTGACGACATAGTACGCAGACGCCGCGCGGAGCGCGTTTCATGCGTTTGCAGGATTTTTTGTATTTTTCGTAAGGAGGACAACAGATGAAGATATCATTCGATTCCCTTGAGGAGCAGAATATTCAGAACTTTAAGGGCGGCGAAGGCGTATTCAAGCCACGCATGCACGTAGGCAATTACAACAAGATCATGAGGGCGACACTTCCAGCCGGAAGTTCTATAGGACTTCACACACATGACACCAACAGCGAGATCATATTTATCTTATCAGGAGTGGGTACCATGGAGTATGACGACACCATGGAGATACTCAATCCGGGCGACTGCCATTATTGCCCACCGGGACACAGTCACAGCCTGAAGAACAACGGCGATGAGGATCTGGTGTTCTATGCTGTAGTGCCTGAGCACAACTAGTAGAAATCGATAAAATAATATATAAGAAATATAGCTGAAAAAAGAGGTTTCCAAATGAAATGCATCTGAAATATATCTGGAATTTGGGATGCGTATCAGAGTGTGGAGACCTCTTTTTTTATGTACAACAAAATGCCATCCATGGATAGATAATATATTATGTCAACTTATGATAATAATAAAATCTTGTTGTTATTGATAAAATAAGCTGATAAAATGCTCTTTGGTGATACATTTCATAAGGAGAGACCTGCCTAAGCGGGAGACGAGCTTGTTGCCCGCACCGGGGAGCTCCGCGAGAAGTATAAGGGAAAACACGTTGGGATACATATCCTGACAAATACCATCTGTCCAGACATTGTATAGGTCTGAGCGGAATGAAGTTCACGGACGAGGAGATTGAGGAGCTTGCAGTCCGCATCCGCAAGATGAAGGAGAGCGGAACACATCTGTGCTGTTCCATCGGATTCCTGACGGAGAAGCAGGCGCATATACTGCGGGATGCGGGGCTTGACAGGATCAATCACAACCTGAATAGCAGCAGGGCATATTATAGCCACATTTGTTC
The DNA here is from genome assembly GCA_934277375.1 of uncultured Coprococcus sp. Lineage (GTDB taxonomy): Bacteria > Bacillota > Clostridia > Lachnospirales > Lachnospiraceae > Coprococcus. The sequence goes on from CAKQTZ010000005.1 coordinate 144,020, forward strand.
CACGCACACATTTGACCAGAGAGTTGCAAATATAAAGATGCTGCAGAGCGTGGGATTTGAGATATGCAGCGGTGGTATTATAGGAATGGGTGAGAGCAAGGAGGATGTGGTGGACATGCTCTTAGAGCTCAGGGAGATCAATCCCGAGGCAATCCCGATCAACTTCCTTCTTCCCATAGAGGGGACGCCACTCGGCGACATTGATACGTCAGGACTCACAACGGAGTACTGCCTGAAGGTGTTGTGTCTTGCAAGACTCATGGTTCCGCAGGCGGACATAAGATGTGCTGCGGGCAGGGAGAGATATTTCAAGGGTGAGGAGAAGAGACTTCTCACAGTGGTCAATTCTATCTTCGCATCGGGTTATCTCACAGAGAACGGACAGGGCATGGAGGATACGATCAAGGCAATCACAGATGCCGGATTCACATATGAGGTGGAGTCAGCGTAGCGCTCGTTTACATAAACTTTACGCTTTGAAATATTGTAAAATTGAAACAAAAATGGTATTATAGCATCAAGTCTATAGAGAATAATAAAAAGCCAGTTGGTATATGAAAAGTATACTGACTGGCTTTTCTTGCTTTTTACATAGATTTTACATTTCGTTTACTGCATGTGGATAGCGGCACTTTCCTTATGTGGATATGCTTGATTAAGATGAGATTTACATAAGGAGGAAAGAAACACAGTGGACGAGCGAGTTAAGATAGTGTTTGGCCTGCTGGGAGGACTTGCCATGTTCCTATATGGAATGAACAGCATGAGCGATGCACTCCAGAAGGCAGCAGGAGAGAAGATGAAGAGAATATTGGGATTTCTTACCAGGAATCCTTTGATGGGAGCTTTGGCGGGAGCACTTGTTACCGCAGTTCTCCAGAGCAGTTCAGCGACCACGGTCATGGTTATCGGATTTGTAAGTGCAGGACTCATGAGTCTGCCACAGGCTATATCAGTAATATTTGGAGCAAATATAGGAACGACTATGACGGCACAGCTTATGGCGTTCAAGATCAGCAATTACATATATCCGATTATATTCATAGGTTTCATTATGAACTTTGTGTTCAAGAAAGAAAAGATCAGAAATGTTGGTATGGTCATATTCTCATTTGGACTTCTCTTTGAAGGTATCGAGGTCATGGGTGGTGTTATGAAGCCACTTGCCAGCAGTGCGATATTTGTGGATCTGATGGGCAAGGTGTCAGAGATACCGGTTCTCGGAGTTGTACTTGGTGCAGTTATGACCCTGGTTGTACAGAGTAGTTCGGCGACCATTGCGGTACTTCAGAACTTTGCGTCACAGCCTGGACCTGACGGAATACACAGTGTCATAGGTCTGGCAGGGGCGATACCTATCCTGTTCGGCGATAACATCGGAACCACCATCACAGCGCTTCTGGCATCCATAGGACAGTCCAAGAATGCCAAGAGAACAGCCATCGCGCACAGTACATTCAATATCACAGGAACCATACTTTTCATGTTCCTTATAAGACCGCTGGCTGCATTTGTACAGTGGATATCACCGAAGGGCGATGAACTTGACATCATATCAAGGCAGATCGCAAATGCGCATACCACGTTCAATGTGGCATGTACACTTATCTGGCTGCCACTTATACCTGTTATGGTGAAGATAGTGAAGTTCATCATCAGGGGTGAGGACAAGAAAAATTCAGAGGGCTTTGTAGCCAAGTACCTCGATGATAAAGCTATGTCACAGCCGGCGGCAGCTATCTACATGGCCGCAAAGGAGATATCAAGGCTGTCAGCTCATGCGGGCAAGATGATAGAGTCTATGAAAAATGCTATAGAGAAGAGAAATATTACAGATATCCGTGACAAATATGTGGATGAGCATGATAAGGTCAAGGAGCTTCAGGATATAATAGTTGATTTCATCACAAAGCTGATATCAAGCGGTAACCTTACTGAGAAACAGGCAGAGCAGGCGGCAGGACTCATGGTAGTCAGCAACAATATAGAGCGTATAGCAGACCGGTGCGATGAGGTGGATGGTCTGTATAAAAAGATCCTGGACAATGGACAACTGCTGTCGGATGCTGCGATAACTGACCTGACAGCATGTATGGATATGACAGAGAAGCTTTTCAGTGAGTCAATGAATGCAATAATTACTGGGGACAGCGAAACTCCTGATAAGGTTGCCGCAGACAAGAAGAAGATAAGAAAGCTTCAGAGACAGGCAGGCAAGGCTCATCTCGCGAGAGTTAAGAAGAATACATGTGTGAGAAGCCTGACAGCGGACTATTCGGCACTGCTTTACAGTATGGATCGTATGGCGGACAACTGCATATCCATTGCGGAAGAGGCAATCGACGATTTCACATTTGACAAACTTGAGATAGAGAATATGGATAGCGACAGTGAGGTCATGGTGAAGGCAGGTGCTCAGGCATGACAAAATACAAATGTGAAAGAACGTATATTGACAGTAATATAGACAGGAGCTGCAAAAGGGGCAGATACTGGAAAGTGATTGGCAGAGTTCTTGCAATGACTGCACTGGGTTCTCTGTTGCTCACAGGATGTGGCGCCAAAGTGGACGTTCCGGATATGTCATCCATGGGTACGATAAACGTGGTTTCCAGAGAGGAAGGTTCCGGTACTAAGGCGGAATTTGACAATCTTGTAGGTACCGATGCTACGGGAACAAACACTGTTGCAGATTCCACAGATAAGGTCATATCGGAAGTAGCTTCTGACAAAAATGCGATAGGTTATATAGCTTACAGTGCGGAAAATAACAGTGGTGTAAAGGTGTTGGATGTCGATGGTGTAGCTCCGGATGCGGCATCTATAGAGAAGGATAAATATCCTCTGTGCAGGGACTATATATTGGTGTACAACGGAGAGTTGTCGGCTGTGGCAAAGGATTTCATGGCTTATGTGAAGTCAGCGGGGCAGGCAGTGGTTGCGGACTACTGTGTTCCGGTAAAGAAGAGTGAGACATTCCTGTCAGACAAGTCTGGTGGTACGGTGGAGATACATGGTTCCACATCGGCAGCTCCGATCGTATCTAAGCTGGCAGAGGAATACATGAAGATCAATCCGTCAGCAAAGGTTGTGGTCACAGAGTCGGATTCGACACAGGGACTCAATGATGCACTTCAGGGCAGATGTGACCTTGGAATGTCATCCAGAAGTCTTCAGCCGTACGAGAGCGAGTTGCTCACGTCATATGTATTTGGACGTGATGCGATAGCAGTGATCGTAAGTAGCGGGAATCCTATGGATGATATATCGGTGGATATGCTGAAGAAGATATATGACAAGAAGTATACAGAGTGGGGAGATTTAAAATAATTTCATGAGGAGAGCTATGCGTGAGAATATAATGCGGCTGCTCCTTTAAACAGGAGGATAGTCATGCTGGCTATCCAACTTGTTATATATGCATAGATTAGAACATATAGAAAGAGGACAGGCAATTGGTAAACTGGCTGATCAGACTGATAAGAAAGATAAAGAACAGAAAAGGAGAACAAGAAGATATGTCACAGGAAACAAATGTAAGCACAATAAAAGGAGTATACGTCAACAGAGAGATTTCATGGCTCAAGTTCAACGAGCGTGTGCTGGAGGAGGCACAGAATGAGAATTCACCACTTTGCGAGAAATTGTCATTTCTGGCAATATATCAGTCAAATCTTGATGAATTCTTCATGGTGAGAGTTGGTTCTCTGGAGGATCAGAAGCTTCTGACCGGAGATCAGAGGGAGAACAAGACAAAGCTCAGCCCACAGGAGCAGATTGATGCGATCCTTGAGAATGTCACAAAGCTCAATGCCATCAAGGATAATATATATGAGAACCTCATGAAAGATGTTGAGACGGAGGGCTTTAGACTGGTGCGTTATGCAGATCTGTCAAAGGCTGATGCAAAGTATCTTGACAGTTATTTTGCGCAGGAGATACTTCCGCTGCTTTCAGTGATGATCGTTGGAAGGAAACAGCCATTCCCATTCCTCAAGAACAGGGAGATATACGCCCTTGCCATACTTGAGAGAAAGGGCAAGAAGAAGCTCGGTATCATACCTTGTGAGAGCGGCATGCTTCCAAGGCTTGTGGCACTTCCGGGTGTGCCGGGAACATATATACTTTTAGAGGAGCTTATCCTTCACTATGCACCGGGACTTTTCAAGGGCTACAAGGTTCAGGAGAAGACCCTCATGAGGATCACCAGAAACGCAGATATCGATGTGAGCAAGGTGTACGATGAGGATCTCAACTACAGAGATCAGATGGAACAGGTGGTTAAGCTCAGAAAGAAGCTTGCTCCGGTCAGAATAGAATTTACAAGAGATATATCACAGAAGATGGTTGGGGAGGTATGTGATTACTGTGAGCTTGACGAGAAACATGTATTTTATTCAAAATCTCCGCTGGATCTGTCATTTGTATTCCAGATACAGGATAAGCTCAGGGACAGACAGGAGCTGTTCTTTGAGAAGAGAGTGTCACAGCAGTCACCGGATCTTGATGTGATGAAGCCGCTTATACCTCAGATACTTGAGAAGGATGTGCTTCTCTCATATCCGTATGAGAGCATCAGACCGTTCCTGAATCTCCTTCAGGAAGCAGCAAGAGATCCAAAGGTAAATGCAATCAGGATGACTTTATATCGTCTTGCGAAGAACTCCAAGGTTGTGGAAGCCCTTGTTGAAGCTGCTGAGAATGGTAAACAGGTTGAAGTACTTGTGGAGCTCAAGGCGAGATTTGATGAGGAAAATAATATAGAGTGGAGTCGTACCCTTGAGGATGCGGGGTGCCATGTTGTGTATGGCGTTGACGGACTCAAGGTTCATTCAAAGCTCTGCCTCATAACCAGAAAAGACGGAGGTAAGATCCAGTACATAACACAGATAGGAACGGGCAATTACAATGAGAAGACATCGAGACTCTACACAGATCTGTCACTCATGACTGCAAATGAGGCTATTGGCAAGGATGCCATGAAAGTGTTCCAGTCGATTCTTATTGGCAATACAGTCAGCCATGCTGATCATCTGCTTGTGGCTCCTGAGTGCCTGCAGGCTCCTGTCATCAAGATGATAGATGATGAGATTGCCATAGCAAAGGACGGTCAGCCTGCTTATATCGGAGTTAAGATCAACTCTCTCACCGACAAGAAGATCATCGACAAGCTGGTTGAGGCATCGAAGGCGGGAGTGAAGGTTGAACTTATAGTCAGAGGAATATGCTGTCTGCTGGCGGGAATTCCCGGAGAGACGGAGAATATACATATAAGAAGTATTGTCGGACGTTTTCTTGAGCACTCAAGAATATATATGTTCGGAACCCCTGACAGAGACAAGATATATATAGCTTCAGCAGATTTTATGACACGTAACACTCTCCGCCGTGTGGAGGTTGCCACACCTATATACGATGAGAAGATCAAGCAGCGTATCAGAGACATGTTTGGGCTTATGATGAAGGACAACATGCAGGCGCGCATCCAGCAGCCTGATGGCACCTACATGAAGCAGAACCGTGATGCAGAGGAGATAAACTCACAGGAGCAGCAGTATGCAGATGCCTATGAGAGAGCACGTCAGTAGATGTATTACATAGTGAGGGATGCTGATGAAGAATAAGAAGATAAAGATTAGAGAGCTTGAGGATATAATAAAAAATAAACGGATATACCCAGTGTTTCAGCCTATAGTAGATCTTAGAAGTGACCATATATTTGCTTATGAAGCACTGTCCAGAGTACTGGGGGGGTCCAGCATGGAAATAGGTGAGCTGTTTGAGCTGGCATGCAGGTGCAGAAAGGTCTGGGAACTCGAGGCGGTATGCCGCCGCAATGCCCTGAAGCAGGCGGTGTATATGCCGGCTGGGAAAAAGCTGTTTTTAAATGTTGATCCAAATGTCATACTTGATCCGAAGTTCCGCAGCGGAACCACAAGATATATGATGAAAAAGTATGGTCTGACACCTGACGATGTAGTATTTGAGGTGACTGAGAGAACCAGGATAAAGAAGGAGGCGACATTCACTGAGACCGTCAATCATTATCGGGACGAAGAATTTCATATAGCCATAGATGATTTCGGTGCTGAGTTTGCAGGGATGAACAGAGTGTGCCTACTGCATCCGGAGTACATTAAGCTCGATATTGAACTTATAAAGGATATAGATTCAAATGAGTATCAGAGAAGCTTTGTGAAACACTTTGCTGATTTCTGTGAGGAGAATGGGATCAAGCTGGTTGCAGAGGGAATAGAGACTAAAGCAGAGCTTGAGACCGCGGCACGAATAGGTGTGGCATATGGTCAGGGCTACTATCTGTATGCGCCGGGAGTGCAATTCGCGGAATAATACATACACATAAAAACGGAGGACGTCGATGTACATGTCTTTTCATAAGTACATCGACGTCCTCCGTTGTGTTAGCAGATCATGTTCTGCACTCCAAGGAGATCGTCTACAGGAGCGCGGTAGGTGCGTCCTATTGGAATGCTACCATCTGGATAATTTCTTAGTCTGATCAGAGCGTTGGATGAGTCATAATTGGCAATGTATTGTGAATTTATAATATAACTCTTATGGCATCTTATGAATGAATCCGGTAGAGCATCCATAAGCTCGGTGAGAGACATCGAGTTGGAGGTGAACTCTCCGGAGATTGTGAATACATTTATGTTGCGCCGCACCGATTTCATACAAACGATCTCTGATGGCAGCAACCGGAAGTAAACACCCGCGACATCGCGGAATCTGACAGGTTTTTCTGTTATTATTTTTCTGTCAATAAGCTTCTGTACTGATTCGACCAGCTCATTTGATCTAAATGGTTTTACAAGAAAGTCAAAGCAGTTGGTGACATGGATAGCGTGCGCTGCCTCTTCAGCATATCCGGTTATGAACAGTATAGGGGTGTATTCAAATCTCGGCTGAGTCCGTATGTATCTGCCGATGTCGATGCCGTTATGTCCATCGGAATCATTCAGTTCAATGTCAAGAAGTATGATATCAATATCTGTATTTTTATCATTGAGTGCTGCCACTGCCTTGTTGTAGCCGGGGACCATAAGACATCTGGTGTGTTCGAAGTTCCTCTTCAGAACGGAAGCGATCCCATCACGCTGATCGCTTTCATCGTCAACAATAAGTACATTCATAATTTCTCTCCCTTCAAACAATAAATTCAAATCTGATAAGGGTATCTCCACTTCCCCGCAGATTCTCTATGTATAATTCTCCGTCATAATTGTCAAGAAGATGCTTTGCATTAGCAAGGCCATTCCCTCTCTTTTGCCTGGAAGGGCCTGAAGGCATTTTTGTGGTGTATCCGGCTCTGACCATATTTGACCTGAGTTCCGATGTGAGCTCAGGCCCTTTATTGACAGTTGCAAATGATATCCGCGAACCGTCACTATCTATGCTCACCGTAATGTAATCAGGGGCAATTGTTGCTTCAAGGGCATTGTCTAGCAGTATTCCTACTACCTTAATAAGCTCATATTCCGGCATATGGGAGTTCAAGTCATAGTTTTTGATGGCGAAATCAATGTCTTTTCCAGATTTTCTTGCCGTTTCAAGTTTGCTGTACAGGAATCCGGCAAGCACCTTCGTGTTAAGTTTTATAAGATCAGTGTGGTGGAAATCCCTGGTCATGTCATCTATATGTTTGTTCAAAGCTCTGGATAGAGATTCATAGTCATTGTGGGAGCAGGCGATCATCTGTATGGCATTTAACTCATTGGCATAGTCGTGCTGCCTGCGTCTTATGTTCTGTATGAGATCGTCCATCATTGGTTCGTATGTCTCGTAACTTGCGAGGCTTTCCTGCTGTCTGGTGATGGTTTGCTGCTGCCTGATGAGCAGGTAATCAGTTACAAAGACGATCACGGCAAATGAAATAAGCAGCGGGATCAGAGTAAGTGTATCAAAGCTTGTGAACTTGGACAGAAATACTTCGACCATGTACAGCAGTGACATGTAAATGATGGTGAACTTTATGAAAATATTGCTTTGAGCGATGTATATATAAAGTTTATGCGCCGGTACAATTATCATAAAAATAATTCCGATGATCACGGAGCCGGTCTGTCCGATTACAGGCTGTATTTTTAAATTGCCAATATTTAATGCGTCAAGGAACAATGAAAACAGTTCCTGAATAAATACAATGTATAAATAAGTAATGAGATATCCAAGCAGAGTTTCGATATGATTTTTGCGGAATATTAACTTGTATGTAGCGTAACTTATAGGAAATAGCAAAATCGTGCAATAAGGGTCTGGAATAAAGTATGGTAAAAATGTTCCCATTAACAGATACATAAGGATGATGGGAAGAGAGTGTCTGGTATTCTGTATTTTTATAGAGTAAAGACGACATAAACAGAATATTTCAACAATGGTGTCAAGTGCAAAACAGTAAAAATCGACAAATCTCTCTAGCATAACTCCGAACTCCTTATAACCCAGTCTTAGAGATATTATAAAGTTTCACGCAATAGATAGTCAATGCCGCAAATTGGCAATATTCATCCATTGGGTGCAGTATATTCGTCGTTCAGCGGAAATTTAATGGATTGTGTTGCGGAGACGCAACATAAATGATAAGACAAAAATAGCGCGCACTAACAAGACGAAAATAGAAGTTTGCAAGGTACATAAAATGAAGAAAAAGATAACAGTTATTATTATATTGGCAGTGGCCTGTGTTGCTGCTGGAATATATTTCGCGCAGGGAGACTGGTGCGAGACACAGGGGTGGTCAGGTGAATATAACAGTGAATCAGTTGAGAGAAGCGGTTTAGAGGGTATAGAACTCAAGTGTTCCCAAAATACACGTATTGTTTATTCTTATATTATAAAATCCGGCGGCGTAGAGCTTAAGGTTACAAGAGATGCGGATGGGCAGGATGTTGTAAGGTCTGTGATTGCTGAGGGAGAGAATAACAGCGGTGTTATAACATTTGAGAATAAGGAATACTGTACATACTATTTATATGAAACTGCACTGAGCAAAGACTCAGATTATATTTGTGAAGGGCGCTATGAGGTGTATCGCACAAAATTTAAACAGTTATTGATAGAAGCAGCATTCAGACTGGGATTGGAAGATGAGTAGTATCGGCCCGGAAAAATATAAATACATCAAAGGAGGATATCATGAGACAGATGAGATGCATCATCAGGGAATGTTTTAGATACAGAATATCTGGCATCGCCATGGTATCCTGCTTTGTTGTATCTATGTTAGCACTTCATTATGGTGTACAGATATTCAGTAATATAATAAAGGAACAAAATGAAAAAAATAATTACATGTACTCAAATCAGTTAAATATGACGGGATCTGTAGTTTCTATGGAAGATATGCCGCAATTACCTGATTCTGTGAAATGTAATATGAAGATATGCGGAGTTATGGTACATGATGACATGGATGATGTTACCAGATTTATAGATATTATAGTTTCGTCATACATGGAAAAGTGGCCCTTGGTCGAGGGCAGATATGCAACTGATACCATGATTGAAAACAAGGAAAAAATAGCATTGATCGGACAAGATCTAGTGCAGTATGCGCGCATCGCAGGTGATGGGATGTATTACAGTATTGCGGGAGATGAGTATAAGGTCATAGGTGTTTTAGGGTCAGAAAAAAGTGCTATATTTGACGAAAGTATACTTCTATATGCAGGATGTCTTGGGGCGAATATTGAAAAGTATGTCGTTAATCCTTCCATCGTGCTGAACATCGCATTAGAAAGTGATGTGGAAGATGTTGACGATGTGTATGATAAATATATAAATGGACGTTATGATGTAGTCAGATCCGGTACGCAGGATGTAGCAGACCAATATTTGACTAGCGTGGAACCTTTGTATAATGAAAAGCAATACTGTGTATATATATATTTGTTTTCGCTGGCATGCATTTGGCTGATAGTCAGATTCTGGCTTACGCAAAGACTGCATGAAATAAAAATATGCCAAGCTTTTGGATTTTCAGGCAGTCAGATCATAAAGCGTCTGGTCTGTTCGATCTGCTCAATAATGGCGGTCAGCATGGTGGGTTTTTCTGTAATAGTATTGTGTCTGCAAATTTTCCTGAAAAAAGTGATGATGGAGTACAGGTTGTATTTGTCATTCAGGTATATAGCAATATATGCATTGCTGTTCATACTCTCCATGATAATTATATGTGGCAGAACAGTTTATGTATTTATCACAAAGGGAGTTGTACAAAATAATTAGTTAAGCACAGGACTTATTGAAAAAAGAGGAAATACATGAACTTAAAAAATACAATATATTATAGTTTATCCCATCTGTTTATCAAACGCAGATTATTTATGGTTTCTATGATAATAATGATCACAGGAATGATTCTTGTGTTCAATACTTTTGTTGTGTATATGAGTGTATATTCGGATATATATAAAGAGAGAACACTGTTGGGAAATGCAAGAGACAAGTTGTATAAGGTGGAGTCCACGTATGTTACATTTGATTTTTCGTACTATGAAGAATATCTTGATTTCCTGTTATGTATAGATGAGGAATCAGACATTGGAATGTATCAGGCCACGAGTATTCCACTTTCGGTAAAATCTGATAATTATGCCATGGGCGGGATAAGTGATGAAATTACTGATACAGAAAATCAAGGGGATAACACTACAGTCTTTCAGGCAATGCGTATGGATAATGAACTGATCAGGACATTGGGGTTTGGCGATGATAATGGCAATGAAATAAATCTCACGGTCGATGAAAAAGACAGAGAGGAGATCGCCGTAGGATCTGGTCTCGGTTCTTATATTAATATAGGAGATGAGCTGACCGATAATTATAGTGGCACTGTATATGTAGTAAAGTATATATTGGCAGGTGATCAGAAATGGATAGATGGAGAGATCCTGAACGAATCAAATGTTGTATCGCTGGACAATTACATTATCGTGCCGCTTGATTTGAAAGAGTATGATGAATATGACTGCGCGGCTTTGGCAGGAGATGTTTTTCTGTGCGTAGATGCAGATGAGAAAGATGCGGTCGATAAGGAGATAGAGGTTATAGGTAAGCAGGCAGAGAAAAGTGGTGTGTTCATCGATATTTATTCGATAAAAGACCTGGAAAAGAGATCACTCAGAGATAATAATGATGAATTCAAATTCTGCTTTTTGTTAGCGGGACTTATGCTGGGAGCGGTTGCCTCGATTATCAGTATTTTATCTATATTAAGCTGGGTTTCTGATTATCATGATATTGGCATACTGATGGCAAATGGGTTTACCAACGCAGATATATTCCGGATAATCTTGTTTGAGAATATTTTCAAACTTATCGGGTCAGCGGTGTTTTCGCTGGCGTATATCTGTGTAAGTAATCACGGAGAAATGTATAGCGGCTCTATGTATAGTCTGAAGATATATACAGGTATCACAGTTATATATATTATTATATTGTTTATTTCTGCTGTTATTTCATATTCGCTGATCACCAGGATAAGCCCAAGTAGTCTACTGAGAGGAGAGCAGTTATGATAGAAATAGCTGGAATGAAGAAAACATATAGAGGCACAGACTTTAAAGTAGAGGCGCTGCGGGAGATTGATTTACATATAGAGACAGGAGAGTTTGTATCGATCATGGGCGAATCTGGATCCGGAAAAAGCACACTGCTTAACTGTATAGGGTTGATGGATTTTTTCGATGAGGGAAGCTACATGCTGAATGGAACACAGATAAACGGTATCGAAAAAAAGAAACTGGTAGAGTTGCGGAAGAATACTGTAAGTTTTATTTTCCAGAATTATGAATTGATGAGGAATTTTACCCTGTATGAGAATATAGAGATACCGCTGCTGGCTAAGAATGTAAGAAGAAAGAAGCGTAAAGAAATAATAGCTGATACAGCAGCAAAGCTTGGGATAGAATCATTGATGAATAAATATCCATATCAGGTATCTGGAGGTCAGCAGCAGCGGGCGGCCATTGCCCGGGCCATAGCTGCTGATAATCCCTTTATCCTGGCAGATGAACCTACGGGTGCATTGGATTCTGGAAATTCGGAAGAATTGATGAAATATATGCTGATGCTTAAGGATATGGGAAAAACCATCATCATGGTTACACATGATGAAAGCGTGGCATCATATAGTGATAGAATTGTTCATCTTCGGGATGGCAAGATAGTGGAGAAATGATGAACTATATTTCATTTCACCTCGCACACCATGAGAATACCATCCTCTATGGTGAATCTCACATCATATCCACCGTACAGCATCCCGTATCTTCTATTCGGTTCATCCTGATAGCCCGGCCTTGGATCCTGTGCAAGTATCTCTTTCAGGGCCTCGATCTGTGTACTTGAAAATATCGTTTCAAGTTTGGCGGCGATATCGTCAGAGAAACGTACTGACAGTTCCGGAATATCAAGTGAATCTGTCCAGCCGCCTGTGGCGTCCGGGTGGCTGTCTGTGTATGGCAGATAAGGCTTGATGTCGTACACCGGTGTACCGTCCAGTATATCGGCTCCTGACACCACAAGCCCGTGTACACAGCCAGTTTCTTCATTATATATAATATCCAGAAGTTTCACCGATGATAGTCCGATGTTGTTCGGCCTGAATGGTGATCTGGTGGCAAAAACCCCCATCCGCTGGTTACCGCCCAGCTTTGGGGGTTTTACTGTTGCGGTAAAACCGTTCTTGTGAGCCCTGGAGAAGTCCCACAGCAGCCATATGTGTGAGAATTTGTCAAGTCCTCTGAAAGCCTCTGCCTGACTGTACGGTGGAAGCATCTCTATAAAAGCGGTGGCGCAGTCTGTCAGACCGCTCTGCCTTGGAATGCCGAACTTTTCTTTATAATCACATCTCACATATCCTATTACTTCTAAATTGGTATTTATCATGTATATTGATCCCGCTTTCTGGTTGTTCATTATAAGTCATGGCAGCTTGTTTAATGTACATTTTAACATGCATTGATTAACGCCGACTTTACATTCAATTTACATTGCGCTGGTTATGTATTTTACTTATGCCCTTTATTATAGTGCAAAGAAAAGAACGAAAGGCGCGCGAGTTCTTTTCCGGGGCATAAGCGAAGAATGATATGTCCCAATAATACAATATTTGCAAAGACCGGTTCAAGAGATAACCGGCAGAAGTTGAAAGAATAAGGAGAAAACGAAAAATGATTAAGTTAAAGAAAGTATTAGCAGTGACACTTGGAGCAGCACTTATGGTAGGAAGCCTTGCAGGCTGTGGAAATAATTCATCAAAGAGTGCAGATGGCGGATTCGATGCAACACAGGATATATCAGTAGTATCAAGAGAGGAAGGCTCAGGAACAAGAGGAGCATTTGTAGAGCTCACAGGAGTTGAGGAGAAGGATGCAGATGGCAATAAGGTCGACAACACAACAACAAATGCCATCACATGCAACAGCACAGAGGTCGTACTCACAACAGTAGCAGGAGATGATTATGCAATCGGTTACATATCTCTCGGAGCACTCAACGATACAGTAAAGGCACTCAAGATTGGCGGAGTTGAGGCAAGTGAGGAGAATATCAACAATGGTTCATATACACTTTCAAGACCATTCAACATCGTTACAAAGGACAAGATAAGTGATGTGGCACAGGATTTCATCAACTACATCATGAGCGAGGATGGACAGAAGATCATCTCAGCAAATAAGTATATTGAGGTTGCAAACAGCGGAGCATTTACTTCAACAAATCCAAAGGGCAAGATCGTTGTAGCTGGTTCTTCATCAGTAACACCTGTTATGGAGAAGCTTATCGAGGCTTACAAGGCAGTCAACGCAAATGCTGACATTGAGCTTCAGGAGAGCGATTCAACAACAGGTATCACATCAACATCAGATGGAACATGCGATATAGGTATGGCATCACGTGAACTCAAGGACACAGAGACAGCACTTGGCCTTTCGGCAACTGTAATAGCTATGGACGGAATCGCAGTTATCGTAAACAACAATAATCCTGCTGACGACTACACAGTAGATCAGGTAAAGAACATCTTCACAGGTTCAGCAGCAAAGTGGGAGGACGTAAAGTAATCAGCTTATGCATAAAGTAAAAGAAATAATTATGCATGTAGTATTCCTGATAGCGGCACTGGTATCCATCGCGGCGGTAGCACTCATATGTGTGTTCCTGTTTGTGAATGGAATACCGGCCATTAAAGAGATAGGCTTCGGGGATTTCACCCTTGGTGAGATCTGGAAGCCTACAAATGGATACTACGGCATTCTTCCTTTTATATTAGGAAGTATATATGTGACGGCCGGAGCACTGATAATAGGAGTTCCGATAGGACTTCTGACAGCGATATATCTGGCAAAGTTTTGTCCCGACAGATTATATAAAGTTATAAAGCCATTTATCAATCTGATGGCTGGAATACCTTCGGTAGTATATGGATTCTTTGGAATGTGTGTGCTTGTACCGATGGTGAGAAACATATTCGGAGTAAATGGTAATACGATGCTTACGGCTTCGGTACTTCTCGGTATGATGATTCTTCCGACGATCATCAGTGTATCAGAGACATCCATCAGAGCGGTGCCTGACAAATATTATCAAGGAGCTCTGGCGCTTGGAGCAACACATGAGAGAAGCGTGTTCAAGACAGTAGTTCCAGCGGCTAAGTCAGGAGTTATGGCAGCAGTCATTCTGGGTGTTGGCCGTGCCGTTGGTGAAACCATGGCGGTCATCATGGTAGCAGGAAATCAGGTACACATGCCTGATGGAATATTAAGAGGAGTCAGAACACTCACCACAAATATAGTAATGGAGATGGGATATGCGACGGATCTGCACAGACAGGCTCTGATAGCAACGGGCGTTGTACTGTTCGTATTCATACTCATTATCAACCTCCTGTTCTCCATCATAAAGAGAAAGACGGTGGCATAGATGGCAGAGAGAGTAGATAAGTTAAATGGAATAAAAACTGTTGTTGCATGTGGTAATGACAGATCAAAAAATACTGTAATAAGTACGAAAAAGACAGCTCCGGAGGATGATCCTGCATCTAAGGTGGATGTGGATAAGATAGAGGCAATAAACACAAGAAGTTGGAAGGAAAAGCTTGCAGAGTATAAAAGAAACCCCGGTTCGTTCATTTTATTTATCCTGGTACATCTTGCAACATTGCTCACAGTGCTTTCTATAGGCTTTCTCCTTGTGTACGTACTTGTAAAAGGAATACCAAATCTTAATGCGGACATATTCAGCTGGGAATATACATCGGACAACTGTTCGCTGGTACCGGCTCTTATCAATACGGTTTATATGACATTGCTGTCACTTCTGATAGCAGGACCTATAGGAATATTTGCAGCCATATATCTTGTGGAATATGCAAAGTCTGGCAATAAGCTGGTGGGGTTAGTGAGGATCACAGCGGAGACACTTACAGGAATACCTTCGATCGTATACGGACTATTTGGAATGCTGTTTTTCACAAATGCGTGTGGGCTTAGATTATCACTCATATCAGGTGCGTTAACCCTGGCGATAATGGTTCTTCCGGTCATAATGAGAACCACAGAGGAGGCACTTATGGCAGTGCCTAAGTCTTATAGAGAAGGAAGTTTTGGACTGGGAGCTGGAAAGCTCAGAACAGTATTTAAGGTAGTGCTTCCAAGTGCCGTTCCTGGAATCCTGTCAGGAATCATACTTGCGACAGGACGTATCGTGGGCGAGACGGCAGCACTCATATACACAGCAGGATCGGTTGCCAAGATGGCGACAAAGCTTACCGATTCAACAAGAACTCTGGCGGTTCATATGTACCTTCTGTCCAAAGAAGGACTCCACACAGATCAGGGTTATGCAACAGCGGTAGTGCTTCTTGTACTTGTAGTGCTTATCAACTTCGCGTCAGACAAGATTGCAGGCAAGGTTGCAGCAGATAAAGCAAATTAACACGTGCCGGGGCTTTGGAATCAGAGCTTTGACAGGTGCTTACAATATCCGGCAGAAGCGTACAAGCTTCTGCAATTAAAGAAGAAAATTCTGAGCACGAAAAAGATAGCGCAATGCTTTATTTCGTGCTTGATGTTAAGAATGGAGAAAAATAGATGAATAATAACGTTAAGTTCAGCGTTAAAGATCTGAACCTCTACTACGGAAAGTTCCATGCCCTAAAAGGTATAGATATGGATATTCCAGCCAACGAGGTTACAGCATTTATCGGACCATCAGGTTGTGGTAAGTCAACATTCCTCAAGTCGCTCAACAGAATGAATGATCTGGTAGAGGGATGCAAGATAACAGGTGATGTGAGACTTGATGGCGAGGATATATACAGTGGAATGGACATCAACCTTCTCAGAAAGAGAGTTGGAATGGTATTCCAGCAGCCAAATCCATTTCCGATGAGTGTATACGACAATATAGCATATGGACCGAGAACCCACGGTATCAGAAACCGTGCAAAGCTTGATGAGATAGTTGAGAGATCGCTCAGACAGGCAGCCATATGGGATGAGCTTAAGGACAGACTCAAGAAGTCAGCCTTGGGGCTTTCAGGTGGCCAGCAGCAGAGACTTTGTATTGCGCGGGCACTTGCTGTTGAGCCTGATGTACTTCTTATGGATGAGCCTACATCGGCGCTTGATCCTATATCAACATCCAAGATAGAGGATCTGGTACTTGAACTGAAAAATAATTACACAATTATCATGGTTACGCATAACATGCAGCAGGCAACCAGAGTTGCAGACAACACAGCATTCTTCCTTCTCGGAGAGGTGGTTGAGTACACGGAGACAGAAAAGATGTTCAGCAAGCCGGCCGATAAGCGTACAGAGGATTACATAACTGGTAGATTTGGTTAGGAGGGACACGATGAGAGACAAATATGAGATGCAGCTTAGAAAGCTTCATGCAGAGATGATAGAGATGGGAACTATGATCGAGCAGGCGATCGAGACGGCGATCAAGGCTCTCGTGGCTCAGGACACAGAGCTTGCAAAGAAAGCAATCGAGGCAGATGACGCCATCGATCATCAGGAGAGAGAGATTGAGAATCTGTGCCTCAAGCTGTTCCTTACTCAGCAGCCGGTTGCCGGGGATATGAGAAATATATCGGCGGCGCTCAAGATGATAACTGATATGGAGAGAATAGGTGACCATGCATCAGATATATCAGAACTCACACTGTGCATGGCTGGCACCCCTTATATAAAGAAGCTTGAGCATATCCAGCAGATGGCAAAAGAGACAATCGTCATGCTGGTGTCAAGTATAGAGGCATATGTCAACGCAGATGAGAAAAAGGCAAAGAGCGTAATAGAGCATGACGATGTCGTCGATGATCTTTTTGACAAGGTCAAGAATGAACTCATCACAATGATACATGAGAATCCGGATGACGGAGAGCAGGCTTGTGACCTTCTTATGGTTGCCAAGTATCTTGAGAGGATTGGCGATCACGCAACGAATATATCAGAGTGGGTTCTATTCTCAATAACCGGAGAACATGTAGACTGATGGTTGAGTCATGGACGAAAAGAGGTGATTTCTATGAAGTGGATATGTACAAAGATAAATGAACTGTCACACAGAACAGGCATAGGCAATATAAAACTATTCATAGCGGTCAGCATGGTGGTATGCGGACTTGCAGGATGTGTTATAGCATTGCTGCTTCACATGATCCCTGCACTTGGAGCGGTTTCATTTGCAAAGCTGATGTTCATATGTGGCGGCTACGGCATGTTCCTGGTAGGAATGCTTGGAAGTGCGGTGTATCTGCTCATAAATGAGCCTCTGGGCAATAGATAAATTAAAGAAAATGGACTGGAATTATATAAAATTTTAATTGGAAATTTGTTGAGATTTTACACAGATTTTAAATTTACACAGATTTTACATATGCCTGTCACGCATTTTACATATCCCTTTTACAATAGATTCTGGTAAAACAGACGCTGTAAAAGGGATATTGTGTATACAAGTCCTTATGCAGAAGTAACCGGGACATAATATGGAGTTAGATGAAACAGAATGAAACTTCATGTCGGTATGTCCGGAATGTAATAAGGAGACAAAAGATATGGATATTTTCAATGTGTTATCCCTTCTGGGGGGACTGGCCATGTTCCTGTATGGAATGAACGTTATGGGAGATGGTCTTGCCAAGACGGCGGGTGGTAAGCTGGAAAAGATACTGGAGAAGCTCACGTCAACGCCTATAAGAGGCGTTCTGCTGGGTGCAGCGGTGACAGGTGTGATCCAGTCATCATCGGCCACCACAGTTATGGTGGTTGGACTTGTAAACTCAGGCATCATGAAGCTGAGACAGGCAGTGGGTATCATCATGGGTGCAAATATAGGAACAACAGTAACCTCATGGATACTCAGCCTTACAGGAATACAGAGCGACAATATATTTATTAATATGTTGAAACCCTCATCCTTTTCACCTATACTCGCAGTAATAGGTATTATTTTTCTCATGTTCACCAAGTCTGAGAAGAAGCACGATGTAGGAGGAATACTTCTTGGATTTACAGTGCTCATGTTCGGTATGGAGATGATGAGCGGTGCAGTTTCTCCGCTTAAAGATGTACCGGAATTTACGAATATACTCACCATGTTCTCCAATCCATTCCTCGGAATGCTTGTGGGAATGCTCATAACAGCTATTATACAGAGCTCTTCGGCATCTGTAGGTATACTTCAGGCGCTGTGTGCAACCGGGGCTGTATCATTTGGGACGGCGATTCCTATCATCATGGGTCAGAACATAGGAACCTGTGTAACGGCACTGATATCATGTATAGGAACCAAGAAGAATGCCAAGAGAGCTGCGTTTGTGCATCTGTACTTCAATATCATAGGAACAGTTGTGTTCATGGTGGTGTTCTACACGGTCAATTCATTTGTACACTTCCAGTTCCTGAATGATTCTGCGAATGCAGCTGGTATAGCTGTTGTACACAGTGTGTTCAATATGGCGGCGACACTACTTCTGCTTCCGTTCTCAGGTGGACTTGAGAAGCTTGCAACGCTCACTGTCAGAGATACGGATGAGGTGGAGAGGAATACTCCTGCAGAGTTGGAGATGCTCAAGCGTCTGGATGTCAGATTCCTTGAGAAACCGGCATTTGCTGTTGGACACTGCATAGAGGTTGTAAAATATATGGCTCAGCTTTCAAAGAACAGTGTTGATATGGCACTGTCTCTGGTTGATAATTATGATGAAGCGGTCAGGGATAAGGTTGAGGATCTTGAGGGCATCATAGATACTTATGAGGATGAAGTCGGTTCTTACATGGTAAAGCTCAGCAGCAAGGAGCTCTCTCATGAGGACAGCCAGAAGGTATCGATCGGACTTCATGTCATAGGTGACCTTGAGAGAATGTCTGATCACGCCATAACCATAGCGGATATATGCAGGAAGATGAATGAGACGGGCGCGGTGTTTTCCGAGAAAGCAAAGTCAGAGCTTGGCGTATACAAGGATGCCGTTCAGAATATAGTCAGTATGGCTGTGGAGGCTTACGACAAAGAGGATCTTCAGGAGGCGTCCCATGTGGAGCCGCTTGAGGAAGCCATTAATGAGCTCAACAGCGCGGTTAAGAAGCAGCATATCAAGAGACTTCAGAAGGGCAAATGTACCATTGAGCTCGGAATATCACTGGAGAATCTTATCAATAACTATGAGAGAGTTGCAGACCACTGTTCCAACGTGGCGGTGGCAATGCTTCAGTTAAAATCAGATAACTTTGATACACATGAATATCTGGATAATATGAAGAAGGATTCCAATATAGATTTCCAGAGTATGTACACATATTACAGAGAGATGTACAAGCTGAAGTGATGCCGTGCGGAAGGCAGGCATTTCACAATAATTTAAATCATACTAATGCGATTTAAGGTTAGTTAGAAACAAAACATCACATAAGGAAGGAGAAAGAGATGGCAGTACATATTTATATAGTTGAAGATGATAAAAATATAAGAGAAATTGAGATGTTCGCACTGAAGAACAGTGGTTATGCGGTGGAGGAATTTGAAAATGCCAAGTCATTTTTCTCGAGAATCACAGAGAAGGTGCCAGATCTTGTTCTCCTGGACATCATGCTGCCTGATATGGATGGCCTTGAGATAGTGAAGAAGCTCAGAAGCAGACCGGATACTGTGCGGGTTCCTATTATTTTAGTCACGGCCAAAACAACAGAGCTCGACAAGGTAAAGGGACTTGATATTGGAGCAGACGATTACCTTACCAAGCCGTTTGGCGTCATGGAGCTCATATCCAGAGTTAAGGCTCTGCTCAGGAGAAGCAGGGCACTTCAGGATGATAAGCAGTTGGTACTCGGTGATATAACACTTGATTCAGAGAGACGAGAGGTGCATGTGGACGGTGAGCTGTGTGAGCTGACATTTAAAGAGTTTGAGCTGCTAAAGCTCCTCATGGTGAATGCGGGAATAGTCCTTCACAGAGATACCATTATGTCGGATGTATGGGGAACGGATTACGAGGGCGAATCCAGAACTCTGGATATGCACATAAAGACGCTCAGGCAGAAGCTTGGTGAGTCTGGGAATATGATAAAGACAGTACGGAATGTAGGTTATAAGATGGAGTAGACTGATATGGGAAAAAACAATGATATCAGATTAAAGAGAGTTATAAATTTTGAATTTATTACTTTGACACTTGTGGCAATTGTGGTTACAATGACACTTTCCACTATGATTTTTTATGAGGTATATAAATCTGAGATTATAAGAGACCTTCAGAATTACGCCAGAGTGCTAAAGAGCACCGGAGAATTTGACGGTGATGATATATCACAGTACAAGGATACAAACAATAAGGACATAAGGCTTACACTTGTAAATGATGACGGGAGCGTCATGTATGACAGTTGTGCTGATGAGACGACTATGCAGAATCATCTGGACAGACCTGAGATAGCTGAAGCCTTTGCTTCAGGAGAGGGACAGGAGATACGAAAGTCCGAAACCTTGAATAAGAGTACTTATTATTATGCTATACGTCTGAATTCAGGAAGGGTGCTGCGGATTGCAAGAGAATCAAATAATGTCCTCAGCATGTTCCTTGCAGCAGTGCCGGCGATTCTGGTAATTATGGTTATTTTGGTGGCAGCTACCATAATTGTTACACATTATCTGACAAGAAACATTATAAAACCTATTGAACAGATGGCGAATAACCTGGACGATGACGCGCATATAGTTGCGTACAAGGAGATGCGGCCGTTCGTAGATATGATACAGAAGCAGCATGCGGATATAGTGAAAAGCTCACAGATGCGACAGGAGTTCACGGCAAATGTATCACATGAGCTTAAGACACCACTCACCTCCATATCCGGTTATTCAGAACTGATAGAGACGGGGATGGCGACTGAGGCGGATGTGCACCATTTTGCGACTGAGATCCACAAGAACTCCAACAGACTCTTGACGCTTATCAACGATATAATCAGGCTGTCTGAGCTGGATGTATCTGAGGATGCACCGATTATGGAGAAGATAGACCTGGCATCGATTGCAAGAACAGCTACGGACATGCTGGCGATAAATGCGGAGAAGAATAATGTGACGCTCAGTTATGATGGAAGTCATGGATACATATATGCGAACAAGATGATGATGGAGGAGCTCGTGTACAACCTCACAGACAACGCCATCAGATATAACAATAAGAATGGAAGCGTGGATGTATCTGTAAAGACAGTAGACGGCAAGGTTATACTCAGGGTGAAGGATACGGGAATAGGAATCCCGAAGGAGCATCAGGAGAGGATATTTGAACGATTCTACAGAGTGGACAAGAGCAGATCGAAGTCCACAGGTGGCACAGGTCTTGGTCTTGCTATAGTAAAGCATATAGTTGCCCGCAATAATGCACAGCTTGATATGGACAGTGAACCTGGTAAGGGGACTGACGTAAAGGTTACATTTGACAGATACAGGGAAGATGAACAATGATGCAGGTGAAATCAATGAATATTGATTTGGTATACTGTAAAAGAATGTAATAGATGCTACAATGAAAAGGAGCCTGGTGGAAGTGTTTTAGCCAGACTCCTTAAAATATATTGGTATTCACACACACCGATGCTAGTTCGAAAATATGTGAAAACTTCTGAATTTATTATTATAATACAGTATGTTACGAAAAAAATCAAGAGACAATTATGCATAACATACAAGATGATTTATACATATTTCACAAAACGCTATGCGGAGATAATGGGGACATTATGAAAAATTCCCATTTGTACCATATAAATGTTCACATGGACACATTTTTGAGGGGACCGGCAGTAAACAAAATCTTGAATATTGAATTTTATAGTATTACTATATGGTCTTGAATAAGGAGAGTGAGAGTATGTCAGCAAACGAATATTTAAAGGCACAGAAGCTTGGTGAAAAGAGATATCAGGCAGCAGTAGCAAAAAATGAATATCCATATCTTCCGGTTCTGGATGAGATAATATCACCTTCTGACACGGTTGGAGAGGTCAATCTCGGACTCCAGACAATATCACTTGACAGAGTGGTAGGTACAGCTACAGCGGCGAGGACGACGGCGTTTGCAGGTAATTTTATGCCTATTCTGGATTATCACACAGAGTTTGGAATGAAGTGGGCATCCTTATGTGAGTCTCACATAGAGGAAGGTATTCATGATCCTATAAAGGTATATGAATACATGAATAAGTTTTATGTAGTAGAAGGAAATAAGAGAGTGAGTGTTCTCAAGTACTTTGGTGCGGATTCGGTTCCGGCTATGGTTACAAGGAAGATACCGAGAAAAACAGACTCACTTGAGAATAAGATATATTTTGAGTTTATAGATTTCCATAAGCAGACAGGGATAAACTACGTGCATTTCTCACAGCTTGGCGGATATGATAAGCTCAGAGAGTTTATAGGGACCACTAGGGATGCAGAATTTACGGAGGATGAAAGACTGGACTTCAATTCAGCACATCTTGCGTTCGAGAAGGCTTATCTGGCTAAGAAGGGAAATGAGGATCTGACCATCACAGTAGACGATGCCATGCTGGTATTCCTGAATGTATATGGTTATGAAGCGCTGAAGGCGATGACTGCAGCGCAGGTTAAGGACAGTGTGGATAAGATATGGAGCGAGATAGTTCTTACAAATGAGAAGAAGGATAAGACAGTTCTTCCAAAGCTTGATCCGGTTGAGCCGAAGAAGTCCATACTTGACAGGGTTATCAAGCCGACAGGACCGTCCAACCTTAAGGTTGCATTTGTATATGATAAGACTCCTGCCAACTCGGTATGGACATATAGCCATGAACTGGGTAGAATGGATATGGAGAATAAGCTCGGAGCTTCTGTTGACAGCAGAACCTTTTGTAATATCGATACACCGGCTAAGCTGACAGAATGTCTTGGCAGACTTGTGGATGATAAGTATGATGTTATATTCACTACAGGCCCGGAGATGCTCCCTGAAGCGCTAAAGACCGCAGTGCTCCATCCGGAGATCAAGATACTTAACTGTTCGCTGAGTCTTGCAAACAGCCATGTCCGTACCTATTATGCCAGAATGTATGAGGTTAAGTTCATCACAGGCATGATAGCTGGAAGCTTGTGCGCGGACGGACAGATTGGTTATGTGGCCGACTATCCGATATTTGGTACGACGGCGAATATCAACGCATTTGCCATAGGAGCAAGGATGGTTAACCCAAGGGCGAAGATATATCTGCAGTGGACGAAGGTCAAGAATGCAGATCCACAGAAGTTTTTCGAGAGGAATGGAATAACATATATATCCGATAGAGATATGATCATGCCGGACGATGCATCTCGTAATTTCGGACTGTATCACTATGATCAGAACGGAGATGTTGTGAATCTTGCAATGCCTTTCTACAACTGGGGAGCGTTCTATGAGAGAATCCTCAGATCCATACTGGAGGGTAACTGGAAGCAGGAGGAGAAGAACGAGACGGGCAATGCGGTCAGCTACTGGTGGGGAATGTCTGCCGGCATAGTTGACGTTATCTGTTCAAAGCATCTTCCAGCAGGAACACAGAAGCTCATATCTGTGATGACTAACCTTATAAGAGAAGGAGCTATCACTCCGTTCAGTGGCAAACTCACATCACAGAATGGTATAGTGAGAAATGAAGACGATGGCGCGATGCTTCATGAGGATATCCTCAAGATGGATTGGCTGGCGGAGAATGTAGTGGGAATGCTTCCAGCAGACGACGATCTCGTGGATGAGGCCAAGACGGTTGTAGCATTGCAGGGCGTTGATACACCTGAGAGTCTTGAGCTTAAGTCTGTTCCAGAGGTAAAGTAATATACAGAAGATATGGGTAGTACAGGGGTAGTAGATACGTGAAGATTTTGTTGTTGGCGGATGAAGAATCCAAGTATTTGTATGATTTTTTTGATAAAAGCAAGCTCGAGGGCATAGATCTGATAATTTCGTGTGGCGATCTGTCGCCGAATTATCTGTCGTTCCTTGCAACGTTCAGCAGTGTGCCGATATTGTATGTGCATGGCAATCATGACGTGTGCTACAACGATACGCCGCCAGGAGGCTGTACCTGTATAGATGGGAAATTATACGAATATAAGGGTGTGCGGATACTGGGACTTGGCGGTTCCATGGAGTATAAATACGGAGGAGCTGATCATCAGTATTCCGAACGGGCTATGAGGAAGAGAATAAGGAAGCTGAGGGCAAGAATAACCTGGAAAAAGGGCTTTGATATTCTGGTAACTCATTCACCGGCATACAGGATAAATGATTCGGAAGATATTCCGCATACGGGATTCAAATGTTTCCTGACCCTGATGGACAAATACAAGCCGAAGTATTTCGTGCATGGTCATGTCCATATCAATTACGGCAGGGATTTTGTAAGAGAATCAAAATATGGTGAAACAACTATTATCAATGCATATGAGAGGTACATCATTGAGATTTAAAATATAATATTTTGGGCAGAAAGACAGGAATAAATCAATTTTATTGCTGTCTTTCTTGCGAAAACGGAGTTTTTTTGATAAACTGTGGTGAGTTAGAGAAAATACCGGTGAAACGGGGATGCATTCCAGGAGAGGATGCAGGGATTGAAAAAGGAAGGAGACATGAGGTTTGGAAAAGAATAGCGAGGAATATAACAGAATACTGGATGAGCTTACAGGTTATTGTACAGAATCTGGCAAGATAGACCAGAACCTCTATGTCAACTATGACGTAAAGCGTGGACTCAGAGATTCGACAGGTAAAGGCGTGCTTACAGGTCTGACGGAGATATCGGATGTCATAGGATATGATGTTGTTGACGGAGAGAGAGTTCCGACAGATGGACGTCTGTATTATCAGGGATATAATGTGGAGGATCTCGAGAGAGGTTTTCATGGAAGCAAGTTCGGCTTTGAGGAGACGATATATCTGCTGTTGTTTGGAAAGCTTCCGAACGAGCAGCAGTTCAAAAGATTTGTTGAGATGATGGAGTGCTACAGGGAATTGCCGAGAAAGTTTACAAGAGATGCAATACTTAAGGCTCCAAGCAAGAATATGATGAATGTCCTGCAGAGGTGCGTTCTTACATTATACTCATATGATGACAATCCGGATGACATCAGCATTGAGAATGTTCTCAGGCAGTGTATGGAGCTCATAGCACAGTTTCCTTTAATTGCTGCGTATGGCTATCAGGGCTACAAACATTATTTTCATGATATGAGTCTTGTAATCCACAATCCTAAGCCGGGACTTTCCACTGCGGAGAATTTTCTGAGACTTATCAGGACAGATAAGAAGTATACAGAGCTTGAGGCTCAGGTCCTTGATATATGCCTTGTGATCCATGCAGAGCATGGTGGCGGTAACAATTCAACATTTACAACTCATGTGGTATCATCCTCTGGTACTGATACATATTCAGCGGTTGCCAGTTCGCTTGGCTCACTCAAAGGACCAAAACACGGCGGTGCAAATCTGAAGGTTCAGCAGATGTTTGATGATCTCAAGAGCCATGTGAAGAATTGGGATGATGAGGCAGCTCTTGAGGAGTACCTTACGGGACTGCTAGATAAGAAGGGCTTTGATCGTTCAGGACTCATATATGGAATGGGACATGCGGTATATACCAATTCGGATCCTCGAGCAAGGATTCTCAAGGGATACGCAGAAAGACTTGCCAGGGAAAAGGGAAGAACAAAGGAATTTGAACTGTATAAAGCTGTTGAGCAGATATCAGGAAGGCTGCTTGCTGCAAGAAGACGCAGTGGCAAGCCGATATCGGCGAATGTCGACTTCTACAGTGGATTTGTATATACGATGTTGGGTATACCTATTGAGCTGTTTACCCCTATATTTGCTATTGCGCGTATTGCGGGATGGTCAGCGCATAGAATAGAGGAGCTTGTCAATGCGGGCAAGATCATCAGACCTGCATATAAGTATGTGGGAACCCACAGAGAATATCTTCCGATGGAGGACAGATAAAGATAATGTTGTGTGGCAGATGAAGCCGGAGAATACTATAGATATACGTACAGCGCCTCAATCTTCAATTGATAAGGTTGGGGCGCTTGGTGCATTTGATGACAAGGAGATGGTTTTGAAGTATGAAAGATAAGAATAAGAATGCAAAGACTGATGAAAAGACGAATGTCATGCGCATACTTGACAGCAAGAAGATAAATTATAACCACTATTGTTACGTGGAGACCGGCGAGACGAATGGTGAGAAGGTTGCGGCCATACTCGGACAAGATCCTGCATATGTGTTCAAGACACTGGTAACTGTTGCGAAGTCCGGGGTAAATTATGTGTTTGTAATTCCTGTAAAAGAAGAGCTTGATCTCAAGAAAGCGGCGAAGGCAGTGGGTGAGAAGTCAATAGATATGCTCAAGGCAAAGGATCTTCTTCCCCTTACCGGATATATACATGGAGGCTGCTCACCGATCGGTATGAAGAAGTTCTTCAGGACTACGATAGATGCGAGTGCTCAGAAGCTTGATAAGATGTATGTGAGTGCTGGCAAGGTAGGCTATCAGATAGAGATAGCACCAAAGGATCTTGAAAAGGTTATACGTCTTGAATATGCAGATGTAACGGTGTGATATAATGTAGAATAAAAGCTGGCATATAATTCTCGATAGGAATTATATGCCAGCTTTTGTGTGGCGTATTTGCTGATCGTAATCCGCTATCTCTGCCATCTTCCCGCAGCACCGCAAGGAAGAACAAGACCAGTCTCGGTTACGGGCAGACCGATCTCATCGGAAACAACGTGTCCGCCGAACTTGCTCTTTACCTCGGTGGATATCATGTATGTGAGTACAGCAGGCGCAAGTCCTGTTGTGTATGAGTTTACAAGGAAGAAAAGAGGCTTGTCACATAGCAGTTTGCTGCAGAGATTTATGAATGAGTGTATCTTTTCCTCTATCTTCCAGATTTCACCCTTAGGACCTCTTCCGTATGAAGGAGGATCCATGATGATGGCATCATATTTGTTGCCCCGTCTTATCTCACGTTCTACAAATTTTACGCAGTCGTCAACAATCCATCTGATAGGGGCGTCTGCAAGACCTGATGAAACGGCGTTCTCCTTTGCCCAGGTAACCATGCCTTTTGATGCATCGACATGTGTGACAGCGGCTCCGGCCTTGGCTGCGGCACATGTTGCTCCACCTGTGTATGCGAAGAGATTCAAAACCTTGATATCCTTTTTAGGAGAGTTCCTGATCAATTCGCTGAACCAGTCCCAGTTGGCAGCCTGTTCTGGGAACAGACCGGTATGCTTGAAACTGAAAGGCTTAAGATTGAAAGTCAGATCTCTGTAATTTATGGTCCACTGTTTTGGTAGACTAAAAAACTCCCATTCTCCGCCGCCCTTGTTGCTTCTATGGTAATGTCCGTTCAGTTTATTCCATGCGGGATTCTTTTTAGGGGTGCTCCACAGAACCTGAGGATCAGGTCTGAGAAGGGTATATTTTCCCCAGCGCTCAAGCTTTTCGCCGTCAGAACAGTCAATAACCTCATAATCTTTCCATCCGTCTGCTATCCACATATATGTAATCCTTCCTTATAAAAATAACTTCAAAAAATATATCCTATAGATTATACTTGTATAAGAGTTGTGCGTCAAGGCTGCTGTATTAGTGACGGCGCTTATTTGGCGCAATACAAAATTAACAGTATGAAGGAAAATAAAGAGTATCGGAGACAGATGATATGGAAGAGATAAATCAGGTTATAGAGGGAGCGGTACATACCGATCCGTATAAGATCGTACTCAGCGGAGGACGGGGAGAATACGGGAAGATAGTGGTGGAGAGGAAGCTGATCGGCGGCAGGTGCTGCTTTCAGATAGAGAGATATACAGACAAGCAGGTATTTCATCAGAATATAGATGAAGATGAACTGGGAACGGTACTGCCACAGATCCTTCAGGACGGGTTCAGACAGATGAACACATTTTCAGCCCAGGAGGAGTGGGATGTAAAAATCTCAAAAAAGGGAAAGGTAACTGTCAACAAGCGCAGGACAGAACGGAAAATGATAACGGTCACGGGAAATAACAGAAAGAAAAAATATATTCTTGAAGAGGGGATGGATATACCGGTATTTACCCATCTTGGCATATTCACGAAGGACGGAAAAGTTGTACATTCCATGTACGATAAATATAAACAGATAAATCGTTTTGCAGAGATTGTTGACGATGTTGTCAAGGACTACAATAAACCCTCCATTAATATAGTAGATTTTGGATGCGGCAAATCATATCTTACGTTTATTGTCTATTATTATCTCCATGAGGTTAAAGGGCTGGACGTTCATATAACAGGACTTGACCTTAAGGAACAGGTGATAAAAGACTGCAATGAACTGGCAGAAAAGTTTGGATATACAGGATTGAAGTTTGAACTTGGAGATATACATGGGTATAAGACGGACATGGACGTAGATATGGTTATGACGTTGCACGCCTGCGATGTGGCTACTGATTATGCTCTCTATAATGCCGTATGCTGGGGAGCTGATTATATCTTGTCGGTTCCGTGCTGCCAGCATGAACTCAATAAACAGATACATTCGGATGATCTGGCGGCGCTGACAAGATATGGCATAATAAAAGAGCGTGTGGCGGCTCTTGCCACGGATTCCATAAGGGGACTCATGCTCGAGGCGTGCGGATATAAGACAGATATCATGGAATTTATAGATATCGCACATTCACCTAAGAATCTGCTCATACGTGCTGTGAAGAAGAACATATCCCAGGAGAAAAAACACAGGGCTGTGCGTGATGCGCAGAACCTGTGCCGCGAACTTAATGTCAGGCAGACTCTTATGGAAATGCTGTCGGAGGATAGCAGAATATAAAATAGCGATTGACCAGTGGATATAATATGAGTATGGCATATTATCATAAGGAGGAAATATGAGGGCGGCACTATATATTGACTGTAACAGTATAGATATCGGGGATATACCATTTATATATGAAGAAATACAGAAGACTGATGAGGTTGTACTGGACAAGATGTTTGAGGGTGGAATGGATGATCCTGCTCTGAGGAATATGGCGAAGGAGAGGCGGATACAGCTCTGTGAGGAGGATTCTGAGACCTCAGCGATGGTGTCTCTGGCAGTTTCGGCTATGGCAGATGCTGCTATTTGTAAAGTGGACAGAGTGTATATTGCCACCGGAAACAATGCGGTTATCCCACTCCTCGATAAACTTAGGACTATGGAGATGAAGAGTGTTGTGATGGGCCCTTGCTGTGCAGACAGAAAACTTGTAAGGAAAGCAGACAGATATATATATGTGGATATCCTGGCTGGCAGACCTTGTACGGCTGAGATGGCTGATGTAAGAGGGGTGGCAGAATGTATATATTCTATTGTTTCTTATTATAAAGGTATTGGTATTGATGCCGATATGGAGCATGTGCATACGGATCTGGTAAGAAAATATCCTGACTTTGATGTGAGAAATTATGGATACACTCATCTGGCAACATTTATCAAAAATAATGTTCCGGGTGTTTGCGCTGCCGGAGATGGCATGGGTAACATACATATCCAGGTTGTGGATGACAGAGATGAGCTGGATGCATTTGCATATGAATATATGACTGCGAGGGATTACAAGATAGAAGATATGTCGGAGCTGCTGGCGGCCCTGAAGGAACGGTTCCCGGGATTTGTTATTGAGAATTACGGATATCACACAGAGTATGGATTTGTGCTCAGCTTTCCGAAATTTGAGATATGGAACAATAAAGGGATAAAGATGAAAAGAACATTCAAACTCAGCTCCGGGACTCCGGAGGATGTCTGATATATCGGCGCGTATGACAGACGGTGAAAGTGATTAAAAAAAGTTTAAAAAATTCAAAAAAACTCTTGATTTAAAGAAATGCCTAGTATATAATCAGATTTGCTGTGGCATGATAGCTGAGAAGCGGAGGTTGCTGCGTACATATATGACGCAGGTTTTTCGTGGAGCGAATGTCAATTTACAAAACTGGCGACAAGTCACTGTACAATATAACCGTCTGTCAGAAGGACAGAAACGACGTGATGGTTCTGGGTTTTAGCTTAGGACACACACGGGAGAGTGTACAGTCACCACTTGTTGTACTAAGATTAAGTGCGAAAAGGAGGCGGCTTTTTTTATGGCAAATCAGATTATGAGAATTACACTTAAGGCTTATGACCACAAACTTATCGACAAGGCAGCAGCACAGATTGTTGATACAGTTAAGAAGACTGGTGCTAAGGTAAGCGGACCAGTTCCAATGCCTACTAAGATTGAGAAGATCACAATCTTAAGAGCAGTTCATAAGTACAAGGACTCAAGAGAGCAGTTTGAGCAGAGAACTCATAAGAGACTTATCGATGTTGTAGCACCAACTCAGAAGACAATTGATGCATTACAGAAGATCGATCTGTCAGCTGGCGTGTTCATCGATGTTAAGATGAAATAATCAAAGTCAGACAGCAAACGAAGCAATTCAAAAGAAACACAATTAGATGCGGACTAATTCAAAACAAACCGCAAGAACAATTAAATAACAGTACCTAATGCATCTTCGGATGTAATTTAGTATGATTGCAACATGCAATCCGCTGTGAATTAAATTAGGAGGAAACAGAAATGAAGAAGGCTATATTAGCTAAAAAAGTCGGAATGACACAGATCTTCGACGAGAACGGTGTATTAACACCTGTTACAGTATTACAGGCTGGTCCATGTGTTGTAACCCAGATCAAAACAGTTGAGAATGACGGTTATGATGCAATTCAGGTTGGATTCGGCGAGAAGAAAGAAAGAGTAACAACAAAGGACGTATCAGGAAAGAAAGTTATCAGAAATCCACATGGTGCTGGTAAGGCTGAGGTTGGTCATGCTAAGAAGGCAGGAACAACACCAAAGGCTTTCTACAGAGAGTTCAGACTTGAGAACACTGCTGAGTACGAGCTTGGCGCAGAGATCAAGGCAGATGTATTTGCTGCTGGCGACAAGATTGATGTTACTGCTAAGTCAAAGGGTAAGGGATACGCAGGCGGTCTTAAGAGACATGGCCTTAAGTCAGGTCCTTCAGGACATGGTTCAAAGTATCACAGACATGCAGGTTCAAACGGTTCTGCAACTACTCCAGGTAGAGTATTTAAGGGCAAGAAGATGCCTGGACATATGGGTAATGTAAGAGTTACAATCCAGAACCTTGAGGTAGTTAAAATAGATGTTGAGAACAATGTAATCTTGGTTAAGGGTGCAGTTCCAGGACCAAAGAAGTCATTGGTTATGATTAAAGATACAGTAAAGTCTGGTAAGTAAGGCTTTGGAAAGGAGAGACAACAATGGCATCAGTTAAGGTTTATGACATCGAAGGCAAAGAAGTTGAGACATTAGAGCTCAACGATGCAGTGTTCGGTGTAGAAATAAATGAGCATATAATGCATAAGGCTGTAGTTGGTCAGTTAGCCAACAATCGTCAGGGAACACAGAGCGCTAAGACTCGTTCAGAAGTTTCCGGTGGTGGAAGAAAGCCTTGGAGACAGAAGGGAACTGGTCATGCTAGACAGGGTTCAACAAGATCTCCACAGTGGACAGGCGGCGGAGTTGTATTCGCACCAAAGCCAAGAGATTATTCAGTAAAGATGAATAAGAAAGAGAAGCAGCTTGCTATGAAGTCAGCACTTTCATCAAAGGTAGCTGAGAACAAGCTGGTAGTAGTTGATAAGCTTGATCTTCAGGAGGCAAAGACAAGCGTATTTGCAAAGATCCTTGCAAAGCTTGCAGCTCCTAAGGCTCTTGTAGTAACAAAGGATAAGAACAATAACGTTGTTCTTTCAGCAAACAACATTCCAACAGTTAAGACAACAGTTGCTAATTCACTTAGCGTTTACGATATTCTCAAGTATGAGAAGCTTGTCCTTACTAAGGATGCAGTTGCAGCAATTGAGGAGGTGTACGCATAATGGCAGATATCAAATATTATGACGTTATACTTAAGCCAGTGATCACAGAGAAGAGCATGAATGCTATGGCTGAGAAGAAATATACATTCCTTGTTCATCCAGAGGCAAACAAGTCACAGGTTAAGGAAGCTGTAGAGAAGATGTTCGAAGGAACAAAGGTTGCAAAGGTCAACACAATGAACAACGATGGTAAGACTAAGAGACGTGGAATGACACTTGGCAATACAGCAAAGTACAAGAAGGCTATCGTTCAGCTCACAGCTGACAGCAAGGACATCGAGATCTTCGAGGGACTTTAAGATTTAGCCGTGGATAACTGCGAAGTATAGTTATTCAGAATATTAGTTGTATACGCAATCAAAGCGTGAGAATAAATTGAACCGAAAGGAGAACAACAATGGGAATTAAGACATATAACCCATATACACCTTCCAGAAGAAATATGACTGGCCTTGATTTCTCAGAGATCACAAAGACTACTCCAGAGAAGTCACTTGTTGTTTCAACAAGCAAGACAGCTGGTCGTAACAATCAGGGTAAGATAACAGTAAGACATCACGGCGGTGGTGCTAAGAGAAAGTACAGAATAATAGATTTCAAGAGAAATGACAAAGATGGTATTCCAGCAACAGTAGCTGCAATCGAGTATGATCCAAATAGATCAGCAAATATTGCACTTCTGTTCTATGCAGATGGAGAGAAGAGATACATCCTTGCACCTTTCAAGCTTGCAGTTGGCGATGTGCTGATGAATGGCGCAGAGGCAGAGATCAAGGTTGGTAACTGTCTTCCACTTCAGAATATTCCAGTTGGTACTCAGGTACACAACATCGAGCTTTACCCAGGCAAGGGCGGACAGTTGGTTCGTTCAGCAGGAAACGCAGCACAGCTCATGGCTAAGGAAGGAAAGTATGCAACACTCAGACTTCCATCAGGTGAGATGAGAATGGTTCCAATTATCTGTAGAGCAACAGTTGGACAGGTAGGAAACATCGAGCATGGCCTTGTTAACATTGGTAAAGCCGGTCGTAAGCGTCATATGGGCGTTAGACCAACAGTTCGTGGTTCAGTCATGAACCCTAATGACCATCCACATGGTGGTGGAGAAGGTAGAGCACCTATCGGTCGTCCAGGTCCTTCTACTCCATGGGGTAAGCCAGCAATGGGTCTCAAGACAAGAAAGAAGAACAAGCAGTCTAATAAGTTGATCGTAAGACGTAGAGACGGTAAGAATGTTAAATAGTTAAGGAGGAAGAAATATGGCTCGTTCATTAAAAAAAGGACCATTCGCAGACGCACATCTGCTTAAGAAGGTAGATGCTTTAAACGCTGCTAATAAGACAGAAGTTATAAAGACCTGGTCAAGACGTTCAACAATCTTCCCATCATTCGTTGGCCACACATTTGCCGTTCATGATGGAAGAAAGCACGTACCAGTATATGTAACAGAAGATATGGTAGGACATAAGCTCGGTGAGTTCGTAGTTACCAGAACATACAGAGGTCATGGTAAGGACGAAAAGAAGGGTAGAAGATAATATCAGGAATATTTGAAAGGAGGACTTTTCAAAATGGCTAAAGGACATAGATCCCATGACAAGAGACTCAGAAATGAGAATAAAGATACAAGACCATCAGCTAAGGTTTCATACGCAAGAGTATCAGTAACCAAGGCATGTTTTGTGCTTGATGCTATCAGAGGTAAGGATGTTCAGACAGCACTTGCTATCGTAGAATACAACCCAAGATATGGCTCAAGCGTTATAGAGAAGCTTTTGAAGTCTGCTATTGCTAACGCTGAGAACAACAATGGCATGAAGAAGGAGGACCTTTATGTAGCAGAGTGTTATGCTAACAAGGGACCTACAATGAAGAGAGTTCATCCAAGAGCACAGGGTAGAGCATATAGAATCGAGAAGAGAACAAGCCACATCACAATCGTGCTTGACGAGAAATAGGAGGTAAAATATGGGACAGAAAGTTAATCCTCATGGTTTAAGAGTCGGCATTATCAAAGATTGGGATTCAAACTGGTATGCTGACAAGAGAAATGACGAGTTTGCTAAGAACTTAGCAGAAGATCAGATCCTTAGAAAATACTTAAAGACAACTCTTTACAAGTCTAACATCTCAAAGATCGAGATCGAGAGATCAGCAAAGAATGTAAAGATCGTATTATACACAGCTAAGCCTGGTGTAGTAATCGGAAAGGGTGGAGCTGGAATCGAGAAGATCAAGGCTGACGCTCAGAAGTTAACAGATAAGAAGCTCTTTATCGACGTTAAGGAGATCAAGAAGCCAGATGCTGATGCTCAGCTCGTTGCAGAGAACATTGCAGCACAGCTTGAGAATCGTATCGCATTCAGAAAGGCTATGAAGTCTTGCATGGGTAGAACAATGAAGTCAGGCGCACAGGGTATCAAGTGTGCATGTTCAGGTCGTCTTGGCGGTGCTGATATGGCTAGAACAGAGTTCTACAGCGAGGGAACAATTCCTCTTCAGACACTCCGTGCAGATATCGATTACGGATTTGCTGAAGCAGATACAACATATGGTAAGGTTGGCGTAAAGACATGGATATACCATGGTGAAGTACTTCCAACAAAGACAGTAAAGGAAGGGGGAAATAAATAATGTTAATGCCAAAGAGAGTAAAGCGTCGTAAGCAGTTCAGAGGAACTATGGCTGGTAAGGCACTTAGAGGCAATAAGATTACAAACGGTGAGTATGGTCTTGTAGCATTAGAGCCAGCATGGATCAAGTCAAATCAGATCGAGGCAGCCAGAATTGCAATGACAAGATATATGAAGCGTAGTGGTAAGGTATTTATCAAGATTTTCCCTGACAAGCCAGTTACAGCAAAGCCAGCTGAGACTCGAATGGGTTCAGGAAAGGGAGCACTTGAGTACTGGGTAGCAGTAGTTAAGCCAGGCAGAGTTATGTTTGAGGTTCAGGGCGTACCTGAAGAGGTAGCTAAAGAGGCTCTCAGACTTGCTATGCACAAGCTTCCACTTAAGTGTAAGATCGCATCAAAGGAAGAGTTAGAGGAGGTAGCAGGCAGTGAAAACTAAGGATTTTATGAACGAATTAAATAGCAAGTCCGTTGACGATCTCCAGAAAGATTTAGTAGCTGCAAAGAAGGAATTATTCAACCTGAGATTCCAGAATGCTACAAATCAGCTTGACAACACAAGCAGAATCAAGGACGTTAGAAAGAATATAGCAAGAATACAGACAGTTATAGCCCAGAAGGCTAATGCTTAATTATCTTGGAAGGAGGAATTATTGTGGAAAGAAATCTGAGAAAAACACGTGTTGGTATAGTTACAAGTGACAAGATGGATAAGACAATCGTTGTTTCTATCGTAGATAATGTTAAGCATCCTCTTTATGGTAAGATTGTAAAGAGAACATACAAGCTGAAGGCTCATGACGAGAATAACGAGTGCAAGATTGGCGATAGAGTAAAGGTTATGGAGACAAGACCATTATCAAAGGATAAGAGATGGAGACTTGTTGAAATCATCGAGAAGGCAAAGTAAGGAGGCAAATTAAATGGTTCAGCAGGAAACAAGACTTAAAGTTGCTGATAACACAGGTGCAAAAGAGTTACTTTGTATCAGAGTGTTAGGCGGATCAGTTAGAAGATATGCGAATATCGGCGATATCATCGTTGCCTCTGTTAAAGATGCAACACCAGGCGGAGTTGTAAAGAAGGGCGATGTAGTTAAGGCCGTTGTAGTTAGAACAAAGCATGGCGCACGTCGTAAGGATGGATCATACATCAAGTTCGACGAGAACGCTGCTGTTATTATAAAAGACGATATGAATCCAAGAGGTACACGTATCTTTGGACCAGTTGCAAGAGAGCTCCGTGATAAGAAGTTCATGAAGATCGTATCACTTGCACCTGAAGTATTATAAGGAGGTGTGACTATGGCAACAATGAAGATCAAGAAAGATGATATGGTACAGGTTATCGCTGGTAAGGACAAAGGCAAGAGCGGAAAGGTCGTTTCAGTAGATAAGAAGAATGGTACCGTAGTAGTTGAAGGAATCAACAAAGTATTTAAGCATAGCAAGCCAAGCATGGCTAACCAGCAGGGTGGAATCATCGAGATGGAAGCCCCACTTGACATCTCTAATGTAATGTATCTTTACAAGGGAAAGCCAGTTAGAGTTGGTTTTGAAGGAACTGGTAAGGATAAGGTTCGTGTAGCCAAGGTTGATGGCAAGACAGAGAAGATAGATTAATTGGAAGGAGGTCGTCTTAGGTGAGTAGACTTAAAGAAAAGTATGACGCTGAAATCAAGAGCGCCATGGTTGAGAAATTTGGATATAAGAATGTAATGCAGATACCAAAGCTCGATAAGATCGTTATCAATATGGGCGTTGGTGAAGCTAGAGAGAACGCAAAGGTTCTGGACGCTGCTATCAAGGATCTTGAGACAATCACAGGTCAGAAGGCAGTTGTAACACGTGCAAAGAAGTCAGTAGCTAACTTCAAGCTGAGAGAGGGAATGCCTATCGGATGTAAGGTAACCCTTCGTGGCGAGAAGATGTATGAGTTCCTTGACCGTCTTGTAAATCTTGCACTCCCACGTGTACGTGACTTCAGAGGAATCAATCCAAACGGATTCGATGGTAGAGGTAACTACGCATTCGGTATTAAGGAGCAGCTTATCTTCCCTGAGATCGAGTATGATAAGGTAGATAAGGTTAGAGGTATGGATGTAATTTGCGTAACAACAGCTCAGACTGACGAGGAAGCTCGTGAGTTACTTACACTGTTCGGCATGCCTTATAGCAAATAATAAAGGAGGAGATTCGAGAAATGGCTAAGACATCAATGAAAGTAAAGCAGCAGCGCAAGCAGAAGTTCTCAACAAGAGAGTACACACGTTGCAGCATTTGTGGACGTCCACATTCAGTTTTAAAGAAGTACGGAATTTGTAGAATCTGCTTCCGTGAGTTAGCATATAAGGGACAGATTCCTGGCGTTAAGAAATCAAGCTGGTAAGAGTAAGAAGGAGGAAATTTATTATGTCAATGAGCGATCCAATTGCAGATATGCTTACAAGAATTCGTAATGCTAATACAGCAAAGCATGATACAGTAGAAATCCCTGCTTCAAAGATGAAGAAAGCTATTGCCGACATACTTTTATCAGAAGGATATGTTAAGGCTGTAGACATTGTTGAGGACGGAAAGTTCGAGACAATCAAGATCACATTGAAGTACGGCGCAGATAAGAACGAGAAAATCATCACAGGTCTTAAGAGAATATCTAAGCCTGGTCTTCGAGTATACGCAAGCAAGGATGAGCTTCCAAGAGTATTAGGTGGACTTGGAACTGCTATTATCTCCACAAACAAGGGCGTATTAACAGATAAGGAAGCTAGAAAACAGAACGTAGGTGGAGAAGTACTTGCGTTTATTTGGTAAAAGGAGGACGGCAAAATGTCACGTATCGGAAGAATGCCTATCGCTGTACCTGCAGGCGTAACTGTAGATATAGCAGAAAATAATAAAGTGACTGTTAAAGGACCAAAGGGAACTCTTGAGAGAGTTCTCCCTGCGGAAATGGAAATAAAGTTAGACGGCGATACACTTACAGTATCAAGACCTAACGACTTAAAGAAGATGAGATCATTACACGGACTTACAAGAACACTTCTTCACAACATGGTTGTTGGAGTTACAGAAGGATTCTCAAAGGATCTTGAGGTCAATGGTGTAGGTTACAGAGCTCAGAAGCAGGGCAATAAGCTTGTTCTTGCTCTTGGTTATTCACATCCAGTAGAGATGGTTGATCCAGAGGGTATCGAGACAAAGGTTGACGGTAACAAGATCACAGTAAGCGGAATCAGCAAAGAGAAGGTTGGTCAGTACGCTGCTGAGATCAGAGAGAAGAGAGCACCAGAGCCATACAAGGGTAAAGGTATCAAGTATATGGATGAGACTATCAGACGTAAAGTTGGTAAGACTGGTAAGAAATAATAAAGGAGTGAGATAAGATGATTAATAAAGAATCAAGAAGCGCAATTCGTGTAAAGAAGCATATGCGTGTTCGTAATCGTTTAGCTGGAACAACAGAGAGACCACGTTTAGCTGTATTCAGAAGTAATAATCATATGTACGCTCAGATTATTGATGATTCAGTTGGTAAGACATTAGTAGCAGCATCTACAACAGAGAAGGCTATTAAGGATGAGCTTGAGAAGACAGATGATGTTGATGCAGCAGCTTACGTTGGTAAGGTTATTGCTGAGAGAGCACTTGAGAAGGGTATCAAGACTGTTATCTATGACAGAGGCGGTTTCGTATACCACGGTAAGGTTCAGGCATTAGCAGATGCAGCGAGAGAAGCTGGTCTGGAATTCTAGTAAGGAGGAAGAACAACGTATGAAGCGTGAAATAATTGATGCAAGTAAGTTAGAGTTAGAAGATAAAGTTGTTGCCATCAAGCGTGTAACAAAGGTTGTTAAGGGTGGACGTAATTCTAGAGTTGCAGCTCTCGTAGTTGTAGGTGATAGAAATGGCCACGTTGGCGTTGGTGTTGGCAAGGCAGTTGAGACTCCAGAAGCTATCCGTAAGGGTAAGGAGGATGCTGCAAAGCATTTAGTTACAGTTCCTGTAAATGAAGTTGGTAGTATCCCTTACGACTGGAATGGACAGTTCGGCAGTGCTTCAGTTCTCCTGAAGACAGCTCCAGAAGGTACTGGTATCATCGCTGGTGGTCCTGCCCGTAGCGTACTTGAGCTTGCAGGCTACAAGAACATCCGTACAAAGTCCTTAGGATCAAACAACAAGCAGAACGTAGTTCTTGCAACAATCAAGGGCCTTACAGAGATCAAGAACCCAGAGGATATCGCAAGACTTCGTGGAAAATCTGTTGATGAGATACTTAACTAAGGAGGTATTAGAAGATGGCAGATAAGTTAAAGGTAACTTTGGTAAAGTCCCCTATCGGCGCTGTACCAAAGCATAGAAAGACAGTAGAGGCTCTTGGACTTAAGAAGGTTAATAAGTCAGTTGAGCTCCCAAATAACGCTGCAACACTTGGAATGGTTAAGCAGGTAAGTTATATGGTAAAGGTTGAGGAAGTATAAGAGAAGGAGGATACGCAGATCATGGATTTATCTACATTAAAGCCAGCTGAAGGCTCAAAGCACAGTGCTAATTTCCGTGTAGGCCGTGGACATGGTTCAGGAAATGGCAAGACTGCAGGTAAGGGACATAAGGGTCAGAAGGCACGTTCTGGATCACCTAGACCAGGTTTCGAAGGTGGACAGATGCCATTATATAGACGTCTTCCTAAGAGAGGCTTTAATTGCATCAATCATAAAGAGATCGTTGCAATCAATGTATCAGCTCTTGAGAGATTCGAGGATGGCTCAGACGTAACTGTTGAGACATTAGTAGAGGCAGGTATCATTAAGAATCCTCGTGATGGAGTTAAGATTCTTGGAAATGGAGAGTTAACTAAAAAGCTCAATGTTAAGGCTAATGCTTTTTCAAAGTCAGCAGCTGAGAAAATTGAAGCTCTTGGCGGAAAAGCAGAGGTGATGTAATATGTTCAAAACCTTAATCAGTGCATTTAAGGTACAGGATATACGAAGAAGACTTTTATATACGTTCTTCATTCTCGTGGTAGTCAGACTTGGTAGTCTGATTACCGTTCCGGGAATAAGTGCGGATGCAATAAGAGAATATATGCAGAATGCCCTCGGTGATTCACTGAATATTTTCAGTTCTTTCACCGGAGGTTCATTTGAGCAGATGTCTATTTTTGCATTGTCAGTAACACCTTACATTACGGCTTCCATCATCATACAGCTTCTCACCATTGCCATACCGGCACTTGAAGAGCTGCAGAAAGACGGAGAAGATGGTAGAAAGAAGATCACCGCAATCACAAGATACATGACAGTAGGTCTTGCTATTCTTGAGAGTGCTGGTCTTGTAGTAGGATTTGGTAACAAGGGAGTCATAGATAATTACAATTTCTGGACAGTATTTTGTATAGTAGTAATACTTACTGCCGGAAGTGCAATAGTAATGTGGCTCGGTGAGCGAGCTACTGAAAAGGGCGTAGGAAATGGTATATCAGTAATCTTGCTGATAAATATTGTTTCAACAATGCCAAATGACTTCAAGAATTTATACACACAGTTCATGAAGGGCAGAGACTTCGTAAGACTTACACTTGTAGGACTTGTAATCCTTGCAGTGGTAGCTCTCACGGTAGTATTTGTATGTGCTCTTCAGGGCGCAGAGAGAAAGATCCCTGTACAGTATGCTAAGACAGTAAGAGGAAGAAAGACAATGGGAGGCCAGACCTCACATATTCCACTTAAGGTCAATACTGCAGGTGTTATTCCGGTCATCTTTGCATCATCCATACTGTCTGTTCCACAGATTATAGTTAATCTGTTCAATATCAAGACATCAGGAGTTGGAGCAAAGATTATCCAGGGAATGAGTCAGAGCTATTGGTTCAACAGATCATACCCATGGGCATCGATCGGTTTGATCGTATATATTTTACTTGTGTTCTTCTTTGCATATTTCTACACCGCAATCACATTCAATCCGATGGAGATCGCAAACAATATGAAGAAGAGTGGCGGATTTATACCTGGTATCAGACCTGGTCAGCCAACACAGGATTACCTTAATAAGATTTTAAACTACATCATATTCATAGGTGCTGTAGGACTTATCATAGTAGCATGTATACCAATGTTCTTCAGTGGTTTCTTTGGAGCAAATGTTTCATTTGGTGGAACATCACTTATCATCGTTGTAGGTGTTGTTATAGAGACAATAAAGAATATTGAGTCACGTATGCTGGTAAGAAACTATCAGGGATTCCTTTTAGACTAAAATATGACGTGGCAATAACACGAATGGGAGTGTGCCGTATAGTACACTTCCTATTCGTGTATTATAGAGAAAATAGTATTTGAATAAAAAATGGGACATAGTTCAAAATAATCGGAGGTTAATATATGAAGATAATCATGTTAGGCGCACCGGGCGCAGGAAAAGGTACACAGGCAAAGATGATCGCTGCAAAGTATGGAGTACCACATATCTCAACAGGAGATATATTCAGAGCGAATATAAAGAACGGAACTGAACTGGGAGCAAAGGCAAAGGAGTACATGGATAAGGGACTCCTTGTACCAGACGAGTTAGTTGTTGATTTGGTAATAGATAGATTCAAGGCTGATGACTGTGCAAAGGGATATATCCTTGATGGATTCCCAAGAACTATTCCACAGGCAGAGGCACTTGACAAGGCACTTTCAGCAATAGGTGATTCAGTAGATTACGCTATCAATGTTGAAGTACCAGATGAGAATATCATCGAGAGAATGTCGGGCAGACGTGCATGTGTGGGATGT
This sequence comes from uncultured Coprococcus sp., assembly GCA_934277375.1. Taxonomy (GTDB): domain Bacteria; phylum Bacillota; class Clostridia; order Lachnospirales; family Lachnospiraceae; genus Coprococcus. The sequence goes on from CAKQTZ010000005.1 coordinate 185,972, forward strand.
GGAGCAACATATCATATCGTATACAACCCAACAAAGGTAGAGGGTAAATGTGACACATGTGGTGCTGACCTTATACTCAGAGATGATGACAAGCCGGAGACAGTAAAGAAGAGACTGGATGTTTATCATGAGCAGACACAGCCGCTTATTGATTACTACAAGGCAAAGGGAATCCTGAAAGAGGTTGATGGAACTGTTGATATGAAGGATGTATTTGCTGCTATCACTGATATTCTGGGTGAGTAAAAATGAAAGGTATTTCCATAAAATCCCAGGAAGAGATTGAACTTATGAGAGAGGCCGGAAGAATACTGGCGATAACTCATGAGGAGATGAGGAAGGCTTTGAAACCGGGAATGACTACATATGATATAGATAAGCTTGGCGAAGAGGTGATCAGAAGCTATCACTGTGAGCCGTCATTTCTTAATTATCAGGGATATCCGGCATCTATATGTGTATCGGTGAATGATGAAGTGGTACACGGAATTCCATCTAAGGACAGGGTGCTTCAGGATGGAGATATAGTGAGCCTTGATGCAGGAGTTATTTATAAAGGGTATCACTCAGATTCGGCCAGAACGTACGGCGTGGGTGAGATATCAGATATGGCAAAATATCTGATAGAGGCGACAAAGCAAAGCTTCTTTGAAGGACTGTCGGCTGCGCGGGCAGGAAATCATGTACGAGATATAGGAATTGCCGTTGAATCATATGCGGATGAGTGTGGACTTGGAGTTGTCACAGATCTTGTTGGACATGGAGTCGGAAGGAATCTCCATGAGGAGCCTGAGGTTCCGAATTTTGCAACGAGAAGACGGGGACCGAAGCTTAAGGCTGGAATGACGATAGCGATAGAGCCGATGATCACACTCGGTGATTATGAAGTGAAGTGGTTATCCGATGGCTGGACCGTTGTGACTGCAGACAAGTCGCTGGCAGCACATTATGAGAATACAATACTTATAACGGATGGAGATCCTGAGATACTTTCAAGGACCGATGGAATTGAGCTGTAGATATATATGGAATATGTCGTCACGCATCAGCGTGCTTCATTATATCATAGAAAACTCATAAGTTGATTTATATATAATAGGAGGATTTTAGAAAATGTCAAAAGCAGATGTAATCGAAGTAGAAGGAACAGTAGTTGAGAAGCTTCCAAATGCCATGTTTCAGGTTGAACTTGAGAATGGACACAAGGTTCTTGCTCATATAAGTGGAAAGCTGAGAATGAATTATATTAAGATTCTTCCAGGTGACAAAGTTACAATAGAGTTATCTCCGTACGATCTGACCAAGGGAAGAATCGTTTGGAGAGATAAATAATAAAAAAATGAAATTCCCTATTGCATTTTATCAATGGAAATGATAGAATGCTAATTCGTAGCGGACTTTTTTTGAAAGGAGAGTTTCTAATGAAGGTTAGAGCATCAGTAAAACCTATCTGCGATAAGTGCAAAGTTATCAAGAGAAAGGGAATCGTTAGAGTTATCTGCGAGAATCCAAAGCACAAGCAGCGTCAGGGTTAATCAAAAAAGGAAAAGAAGTATATGGATGATAGCCCATCCGAAAGTATACTTATTTTCGTGCGTCAGTACATATATCTAATGTACTGTATTATTTAAAAGCGGCTGTGGCATACGGAGATATGCCAATACAATTATAGAAATATACAACTTAGTTGAAGTTTGCGGTGTATGCATTTCACCCCATAGCGTTGCTATGGGATACATTTGCGGATTCAGCTTAAAAGAAGATTTTACGGAGGTTATTATAATGGCTCGTATTTCAGGTGTTGATTTACCAAGAGAGAAACGTGTTGAAATTGGTCTTACTTATATCTATGGTATCGGACTTCCTTCATCACAGCGTATTCTTAAGGAAGCAAACGTTAATCCTGATACACGTTGCGCAGATCTGACTGACGATGAGGTTAGAAGACTCAGCGAGGTTATCAAGGCAACTCAGGTAGTAGAGGGAGATTTACGTAGAGAGATAGGCTTCAATATTAAGCGTTTACAGGAGATTGCTTGCTACCGTGGTAAGCGTCATAGACAGGGACTTCCAGTTCGTGGACAGAAGACAAAGACTAACGCTAGAACTCGTAAGGGTCCTAAGAAGACTGTTGCTAATAAGAAGAAGTAATATTTATAGAATATATTTGTAAAAAACCATAGGAGGTTTAGGCTAATGGCTAAGCAGGCAACTAAAAAAGTGGCTAAGAAGCGTGTCAGAAAGAGCGTACAGCACGGACAGGCTCATATTCAGTCATCTTTCAATAATACAATTGTTACATTAACAGACGCTGAAGGCAATGCGCTTTCATGGGCAAGCGCTGGTGGATTAGGATTTAAGGGTTCTAAGAAGTCAACTCCATATGCTGCTCAGATGGCTGCAGAGACAGCTGCAAAGGCTGCTGCACCTTACGGACTCAAGACAATCGATGTATTTGTTAAGGGACCAGGTTCAGGTAGAGAGGCTGCAATTCGTGCACTCTCAGCATGTGGTATAGATGTAGTTAGTATCAAGGATGTTACTCCGGTTCCACATAACGGATGTCGTCCACCAAAGAGAAGAAGAGTTTAATTAGAGGAGGTACAAACAAGATGGCAGTAGATAGAACCCCAGTTCTTAAGAGATGCAGATCTTTAGGCATGGAGCCAATGTATCTCGGAATAGATAAGAAGTCAAACAGAAGACCAAACAGATCAAATAGAAAGCAGAGTGAGTACGGACTTCAGCTCCGCGAGAAGCAGAAGGCTAAGTTCATTTATGGTGTGCTTGAGAAGCCTTTCCGTAACCTTTATGCAAAGGCTGAGCAGCAGAAGGGATTAACAGGTCCTAACCTCATGACATTACTTGAGCTTAGACTTGACAACATCATCTTCAGATTAGGCTTTGCAAGAACAAGAAGAGAGGCTAGACAGATCGTAGATCACAAGCACGTACTTGTAAATGGCAAGTGTGTAAACATCCCTTCATACTCAGTTAAGCCAGGCGATAAGATCGAGATCAGAGAGAAGAGCAAGTCTCTTCAGAGATACAAGGATATCATGGCTGCAACAGAGGGCGTTCTCGTACCAGGCTGGTTAACAGCAGACAGAGATAACCTCGCAGGTGAAGTCGTAGAGAAGCCAAGCAGAGAGCAGATCGATGTTCCTGTAAATGAGACTCTCATCGTCGAGTTATATTCTAAGTAAGATTTGTTCTTTATTTATACATTTTGTAACTTGGAGTGTAGCATTTTAAAACCCGTAAAGGAGGGGCTTAGATGTTTGAGTTTGAAAAACCAAAAATCGAGATCGTTGAGACTTCAGATGACAACAAGTATGGCAAGTTTGTAATCGAGCCTTTAGAGAGAGGTTACGGTATAACACTTGGTAACTCACTTAGAAGAATAATGCTTTCTTCATTACCAGGTACAGCTGTAAGCCACGTTAAGATAAAGGGCGTTTTACACGAGTTCAGCTCAATACCAGGTGTAAAAGAGGATGTTACTGAGATTATAATGAACATCAAGAATGTCGTTATCAAGAATAACTCAGATACATTTGAGCCAAAGCAGGCATACATCGATGTTGTTGGTGAGCGCGTTGTTAAGGCAGGAGACATAAAGGTTGATGGAGATATCGAGATAGTTAATCCAGATCTTGTAATCGCAAACCTTAGTGGTCCGGACGCAAAGCTTGAGATGGAGCTTACAATTGTCAATGGACGTGGATATGTAAGCCTTGACAAGAACAAGGAAGCAGATGCACCTATTGATGTTATAGCTATTGACTCAATCTTCACCCCTGTTGAAAGAGTAAACCTTACAGTTCAGAATACACGTGTTGGTCAGGTTACTGACTATGATAAGTTAACTCTTGATGTATATACAAACGGAGCTCTTGCTCCAGACGAGGCAGTAAGTCTTGCTGCTAATCTTCTGGTAGAGCACTTGAAGCTGTTCGTAGATTTATCAGAGAACGCACGTCTTGTAGATGTTATGGTTGAGAGCACAACAGACGAGAAGGAAAAGGTTCTTGAGATGAATATCGATGAGCTTGAATTGTCAGTTCGTTCATACAACTGTCTCAAGAGAGCTGGTATCAACACAGTTCAGGAACTTATCAATAAGACACCAGAGGATATGATGAAGGTTCGTAACCTTGGTCGTAAGTCACTGGATGAAGTTTTAGCTAAGCTTAAGGAATTAGGCTTATCACTTAATCAGAACGAGGACTAATAATTAGTTTTCGCATACCACTCAAGCTGAATAATAGTAAGCACAGTGAAGACCCACGAAGGGTATAGGAGGATAATTATAATGGCAAAGTATAGAAAGCTTGGAAAAGCAAGCGCACAGAGAAACGCATTACTTCGTAACCAGGTAACTCAGTTACTGTATCATGGAAAGATCAAGACAACAGAGGCAAGAGCTAAGGAAGTTGTTAAGATCGCAGAGAAGCTCATCACATTAGCAGTTGCTGAGAAGGACAACTACGATGAGGTTACAGTTCAGGCTAAGGTTGCTAAGAAGGATAAAGATGGCAAGAGAATCAAGGAAGTTGTAGATGGTAAGAAGGTTACTGTATACGACACAGTTGAGAAGAAGGTTAAGAAGGATCAGCCTTCAAGACTTCATGCCAGAAGAGAGATGCTCAAGGTTTTATATCCAGTTGTTGAAGTTCCTACAGATGCTGCTGGTAAGAAGGCCGGTACAAAGAAGATCGACTTAACACAGAAGTTATTCGATGAGTATGGTACAAAGTACGCAGGACGTAAGGGTGGTTACACAAGAATCATCAAGATTGGTCAGCGTAAGGGCGATCAGGCTCTTGAAGTTATTCTCGAGTTAGTATAATCGATAGATATAATACAGATCAATAAACAGGGCTGCAGTACATAGACGTATTTGTTTACGTTCATGTACGGCGGTCCTTTTTTTAATAAAACTGATGGGATATTGTGTTATTTCATAGATATAGATTGGAAAAATTATGAGTTTCATAAATGTAAAAGGATTATCTCATAAATTTAATATAAAGGACAAAGATGGCAATAAGATAGGGGAAAACTGGGCTATAAAAGATGTGGATTTTATGGCTGATAAGGGTGAGATAATTGCAATTCTTGGGAGAAATGGTTCAGGTAAGTCAACATTTGCAAGACATCTGAATGGACTTCTTGTGCCACATGAGGGCTCGATCGTTATAGGTGGTAAGAATCTGGCGCAGGTGACGGAACTTACATCCATCAGACGGCAGGTAGGAATGGTGTTTCAGAATCCAGATAATCAGATAGTCGGAAACACTCTTGCCGAGGATATCGGTTTTGGCCTTGAGAATCTTGGTATCGCAAGTGAGGATATATGGAATAAGATAGATGAGATGCTGGAGCTTACAGGTCTCACAGCCTATAAGTATGCCAACACGTCAAGAATTAGTGGAGGACAGAAGCAACGGCTTGCGATGGCATCGGCCATGGCGTTGACACCTGAGTGCATTGTGCTCGACGAGGCGACATCCATGCTTGACCCCCAGGGGGCAAAAGATATGCTGGAGCTCGTTCAGAGATTAAACAGAGAGAAAAAAATAACGATTATTATGGTAACCCACAGGATCGCAGAGGCTCTTAAGGCGGATAGGGTATACATACTGGATGATAGCAGGATCGTGGCAGAGGGAAAGCCTGGGGATGTATTCACAGATGTTGACAGGCTTAAGAGTTATGGACTGGAGATTCCGGTTGATATGAAGCGCAAGGTTGGAATACCAATAGATATATGCTACAAATACAAGAATCAACAGATGCAGATAAATCAAGATAAGTCAGTTGAACAGAATTACAAGGCGGCGGGTGGTAGTGCTACAGATAATACAGGCAGATGTATAGTTGAACTCCAGAAGGTTTCATATTCATATGTAAATGGCAATGAGACATTTCTGGCGCTTTCTGATGCAGATCTTAAGATATATGAAGGTCAGGTGGTTGCAGTGATAGGGCAGACTGGTTCGGGAAAGAGTACCCTGCTTCAGTTGATAAATAAGCTGATAGTGCCACAGAGCGGTAAAGTATATCTGTATGGTACAGATGTACAGCGTGTCAGGAATATCAAGGATATCCGCAGGAGGATAGGATATGTATTCCAGTTCCCTGAATCCCAGTTGTTTGAGAATACCGTGCTAAAGGATGTAATGTATGGTCCGCTGAACTTTGGTATGTCAAAGAGCGAAGCGGAGGATTCTGCCAGAAAAGCGCTGGAGCTAGTGGGAGTTCCGGAGAAATATGCGGAGTATTCTCCATTCGAATTGTCCGGTGGTTTGAAAAAGAGGGTGGCAATAGCGGGAATACTGGCATATGAGCCAGACGTATTGATCCTTGATGAGCCTGCATGTGGGCTTGATGGAGAGAGCCGGGAACAGCTGTGGAACCTCATCAGAAAGCTCAACAGGGATAAGAATGTCACGATCATACTGGTATCCCATGATATGGAGGATGTGTATGAGATGTCAGAGAGAGTTCTGCTTATGGATTGCGGAAAGATCGTGTATGATGGAGGGACAGGTGAATTCTTTGAGGACAGGAGCTTACTTGAACAGTATGGTATAGATGTTCCTGATGGAGCTAAAATGCAGAGAGCTACTGGCTATTCAGTGTAGATTAAATGATGCGTGTGCAGGTTATGTGTTTACATATGAAGACGCATAAGGCATGAGTTTAGACGTAACATGAAGATATATGTCTGGGTGCCCGGATAGGAGATTTAAGGATGATTCGAGATATTACAATAGGACAATATTATAGTGGGGATTCTGTGATCCACAAGCTGGATCCCAGAACCAAGCTGGCCATTACATTTGTATATGCTATATCGCTGTTTCTGTGCAGAGACTGGATCATGGTACTTGCTGCAACAGTTTTTCTCTGCATATATGTGGCAGTGAGCCGGGTTCCAATCACATATATATGTAAGGGCCTTAAGGTTATATGGATATTTATTTTATTCACAGCAATATTCAGTGTTTTCAATGGAGATGGACGTGTGCTGTGGAGCTGGCACAGGCTTCGGATAACCGACAACAGTGTATTGACAACGGTGCTTGTGGTAATACGTCTTGTATATTTAATAATAGGCTCGTCGGTCATGACATATACTACCAGACCCATGAATTTGGCAAATGGACTGGAGAGCAGTCTGGGATTCCTGAAGAAGATAAATGTTCCGGTGTCTGAAATGGCCATGATGCTCATGATCGCATTGCGATTTATCCCGATATTCATGGAAGAGCTGGATAAGATCATGAAAGCACAATTATCCAGAGGGGCGGATTTTGAGAGTGGAAATATATTTAAGAGGATGAAGAGCTATGTGCCGGTATTTATACCACTATTTGTGTCAGCTATAAGGAGGGCCACGGATCTTGCCCAGGCCATGGATGCAAGATGTTTTGACGGCAGTGAGGGCAGGAGCCGCATGAATCCGTTAAAATACAGTGGAACAGACTATGTAAGTTATGCTATAGTGTTGGTGTATCTGGGATGCATGATAGTATATAGATGTGTTTTAAACATTACAGAGTCAATGACGATCGGGATTGATTAAGAATTGCGCTGTATGTATATTTGCCTGAGAATGTATTAGAGGCAGGAGAGTAACTCAGATACATTGATAATTATAGAAAAGGATATGGATGCGTCAGATACATCGATAATATAGAAAAGGATACGGATGTGTCAGATACATCCCTAGTATGAATATGAAGAGAGTAAAATTGGTCGTAGCCTACGATGGAACAAATTATTGTGGATGGCAGGTTCAGATAAACGGAATAACGGTTGAGGAAGTCCTGAATAAGACACTCAGCGAGCTTTGTCATGAGGATATAAAGGTTATAGGTGCCAGCAGAACGGATTCAGGTGTACATGCACTGGGAAATGTGGCGGTGTTCGACACTGAATCAGGAATACCTGGAGAGAAGTTTTCATTTGCGCTTAATCAGCGGCTCCCGGAAGACATAAGGATACAGGAGTCATGCCAGGTGGCTGACGATTTTCATCCGAGATACTGTGACACGATCAAGACATATGAATACAAGATATTAAACAGAAGATTTGATATGCCGACGGAGAGACTGTACTCTACATTTGTATATTATCCGCTGGATGTAGACAAGATGAAAAGGGCTGCGGCAGTGCTGGTTGGGGAGCATGATTTCAAGAGCTTCTGTTCATCAAGGTCTCAGGTGGAGAATACAGTCCGTACAATAACAGATATAACCATAGACAAGGTGGGCGACATGATACATATAAGGATCAGTGGCAATGGTTTCCTGTACAATATGGTCCGCATCATAGTGGGAACTTTGATGAAGATAGGTCTTGGAATCTGGCCGGAGGACTGTATGGAGTCAATACTTGAGGCTAAGGACAGGACGAAAGCTGGTCCGAAAGCCGAGGCCAAGGGGCTTACTCTTGTGGAGATAAAATATCTGTAAATGTAAGCTGCTGTGGGTGTATAATATCTGCCGGAATAAGATAAAATTGCAAACAATATGTTTGCAGTTTATAAAACAGCGTGGATATATTCTGTATATAATAACTTGGAAAAGTGGACTTGATATAATCAAGGAACAAGAATAAATGCGGACTTGATATAATCTAGGAATAAGCGTAAAAAGTGAAAAAGATCTAGTAAAACATTGAAAAACAGATGAAAAACATTGTTGAAAATGCACAAAAAACAGATGCTAAGAAGAACCAATCGTGTTATACTTACATTGAAATGCTGATAGCTGGCAGACATGTCAGGCAGTATTTCGATAAAGGTAATATGATTGGTTTTTATTTTGATTTAGGAGGGCGAACAATGGCAAGATTTACATTACCAAGAGATCTGTATCACGGAAAAGGTGCTTTGGAGGCACTCAAGACATTCAAGGGTAAGAGAGCTATGGTCTGTGTCGGAGGCGGATCCATGAAGAGATTTGGATTCCTCGACAGGGCGGTGCAGTACCTTGAGGAAGCTGGAATGGAAGTTAAGTTATTTGAGGGAATCGAGCCGGATCCTTCAGTAGAGACGGTTATGAAAGGCGCAGCAGCCATGCTTGAATTTGAGCCGGATTGGATAGTGGCCATCGGCGGTGGTTCACCTATAGATGCAGCAAAGGCTATGTGGATAAAGTATGAGTACCCTGATGCAACATTTGAGGATATGTGTAAGGTATTTGGAATTCCTGAGCTCAGAAAGAAAGCGCATTTTTGTGCAATTTCTTCTACATCGGGCACAGCAACAGAGGTTACAGCATTCTCTATCATTACAGATTACGAGAAGGGAATCAAGTATCCTATAGCTGATTTTGAGATTACACCTGATGTTGCGATCGTTGATCCGGAGCTGGCAGAGACCATGCCTCAGAAGCTGGTTGCTCACACAGGTATGGATGCCATGACACATGCAATCGAGGCTTACGTATCGACAGCAAACTGCGATTTCACTGACCCATTGGCGCTTCATGCGATCAAGATGATCCAGAAAGATCTGGTTGGATCATATAACGGAGACATGGAGAAGCGTGACGCAATGCACAATGCGCAGTGCCTTGCAGGTATGGCATTCTCAAATGCACTGCTTGGAATCGTACATTCAATGGCACATAAGACCGGAGCAGCATTTGCCGATTACGGTGCACATATCATCCACGGAGCAGCAAATGCGATGTATCTCCCGAAGGTTATCGCTTTCAATGCAAAGGATGAGACAGCAAAGGCACGTTACGGCGAGATAGCAGATTTCATGGGCCTTGGCGGAGAGACACTTGACGAGAAGGTAGCTCTTCTCATCGCATATCTGCGCAAGATGAATGATGATCTGAACATACCTCATTGTATCAAGAATTATGGACCTGACAGCTACCCATGTGAGCAGGGCTTTGTTCCGGAGGACGTATTCCTTGAGAGACTTCCTGAGATCGCTGCAAATGCTATACTTGATGCATGTACAGGCTCCAACCCAAGACAGCCAAGCCAGGAGGAGATGGAGAAGCTGCTGAAGTGCTGTTACTATGATACAGAGGTGGATTTCTAAGGCGAGACGATTATTAATAGACAGAATAAAACAGTACCCGGTGATGCAGATGTGTCATCGGATACTGTTTTTTCATGAAAAAAGTCTGTGATTGATGAAAATAGTTGCTTATTACTGCAGATTCGTGTATATTTGAAAGGCTGGAATAAGCAATTAAAAAATATGGAAAAACTCGCATTTGCAGTATAAAAAGTAGTTGACAACAAAATGTAATTATAATATACTTGCAAAGTATGCGAAGTTTATAAGTGCGTTTCGAACCAATGCCCCGGTAAGGAATGTGCTGAATATACATTAGTAAAGAAGATTATAAAAGAATAATTTAGGAGGTACCACGATGAAGAGCTTTATGGCAAGCCCATCAACAATAGAGAGAAAGTGGTATGTAGTTGACGCTACAGGACATACTTTAGGTCGTCTTGCATCAGAGATCGCAAGCATTTTAAGAGGAAAGAACAAGCCAACATTTACACCACACATTGACACTGGTGATTATGTAATAGTAGTAAACGCTGACAAGATCAAGGTAACTGGTAAGAAGTTAGATCAGAAGGTATACTACAACCACTCAGATTATGTAGGTGGTATGAAAGAGACAACTCTTCGTGAGAAGATGGCTAAGAAGCCAGAGGATGTTATCTACCTTGCAGTTAAGGGAATGCTTCCAAAGGGACCACTTGGCAGAGAGATGATCACAAAGCTTCACGTATACGCTGGTGCAGATCACAAGCATCAGGCACAGAAGCCAGAAGTATTAGAGATTAAGTACTAAGAAGGAGGAGATTAACAGATGGCTAAGACAACAAAGTTCTATGGAACAGGAAGAAGAAAAAGCAGTATCGCCAGAGTTTACATCACTCCAGGTACTGGTAAGATCGTTATAAACAAGAAGGATATGGATGAGTACTTTGGCCTTGATACACTCAAGGTTATCGTAAAGCAGCCACTCGTTGCTACAGGCACAGAGGGTAAGTACGATGTACTCGTTAACGTATGTGGTGGTGGTTTCACAGGTCAGGCTGGAGCTATCAGACATGGTATTTCAAGAGCACTCCTTGAGGTTGATGCTGAGTACAGACCAATCCTTAAGAAGGCTGGATACCTTACAAGAGATCCAAGAATGAAGGAGAGAAAGAAGTACGGTCTCAAGGCCGCTCGTCGTGCTCCACAGTTCTCAAAGAGATAATCAATTTTACAAGACGGTGTATTACACTCCAGAACTTTGTTCTGGAGTGTTTTTTTATGGAATTATGATAAAATATTTCTGTAAAGTGTTATATGTGTAGAAGATAAGAACATAGAATATTAGGTGTTAGGGAAGAGACGTTTATATGATGGCTGTGAGCACAAAGAGTGGTGAGAAAGAAAAAGTTATTTCATGTGAAGAAAAAAATATATTAACGGAATCGGATAATAGGATGGAAAAATGGCTGTTGCGGCAGTTAAGGCAGTGATAGATAATGCAAAAATTTGCAAAAACCAGTTGCAGGATAAGATTATTGAAAGATATTACCCCCTTTATAACATAAAAGAACTTCTTGATTTGTGTGATATTATGTATGTTTATGATAATAAGAAAACTTCAAAGAGAATTGTTAGAAAACGTAAAGAAAGAGGAGATGTAAATATACCTTAATGCCTATAGGTGTGAACAATATATATTTGAATTGATGGAATAATATTGGAGGACGCATTGCAAGATTTTAGAGAACCTACAGGGATTGCATTTTTTGCCGGTTTTTATATTGAGAAGTGGTAGTCTTAAATTGATTAGAATTAGAATACAAGATATGTACTTATAACATATAGATAAATAGCTACAGTCTCATTTTTTTAATTAATATAGTAAATAGTTATTGTGGAAATCATCTGGATTTGCTTCTAATAATTAGGAGATTAGTTCAATTAATTTAAGATATTTTTATAAGTGAACTTATAATATGATAAAGAATCATCCATGAATGGATTATGTCAATGGATAGTAAGATAAAAGTATTTTGGGGCATAGATTTACAGATATGGTCGGTGCAGGGATGGATATGTTTAGCTTGGATTTATAATGACAAAGTAGTAACAGGAGTTTATACTTAACAGAGTAATCAAAAACAAACAATTCTAAATGTTAAAGAAGAGGTGAATTGATTATGGGGAATACGGTATATTATTATAACATCAATTATATATGTAACAATAAATGTGTGTTTTGTTTTTCCTACAATGTTGGTGATAGTAAAAAAGAGATAGCGTTTAGAAAGATTGTGGAAGAAATAGAATCGTGTAATCTTGATTCTGGTGATACCGTTGTAATTAACGGAGGTGAACCTTCACTTTCAATATATTTTGAACAACTTCTTATATATTTATCAAAATTAGAGTGTAGAGTTGTTGTATATACAAACGGGAGAAGGCTAAAAGACATAGTTATTCCGAACAGTGATAATATTCAATTTGTAATTCCTGTTCATGGCGATGGAAGATTGCATGATAAAATAACACAAGTTGAGGGATCGTATCAAAATACAATAGAATCAATAAAGAGTTTGCAAGAAAAAGGGGTATTATATTCTATAAAATTTATTATTAATGATGAAATGATAGAGACTAATTTAAATCTAGAAAAATTATTGAGAAATAATGGAATATATCCAAAGGAGATAGTACTTGCAAGGCTTAACGAAACAAGAAAATCAAAAATAAATAATTATTATCCTCCACAATGCATAAGGGAAAGAAAATATTTTAGGAAGTGTTTTAATGGGCTAAAGGAAAAGTATGATTTGCTCCTTTTAGATTTTCCACCATGTTATATGGAAGACCATCTACTTGAAAATATAGATATGAATAAAACTAATGATATACGATTTGTTTTTTCTGATTATTCACATAGTTTGAATGAGAGAAAATATTTAAAAAAAAGACTTCAATTTGATAAATGCAAATGTTGTATGTATGGTAGTATATGTGATTTGATGAGTGAATCGTATTATTTAATGAAATATTATAAAAATCAAAAGAATATTATTTTAACGATGGAGTAAAAAAATGCAGATTTATTTGCTTTTAACAGAAAATTGTAATCTTCGATGTAACTATTGCATTAGAGGTGAAAAAAATAATAATAATCTTTCATTAGAAAAATTTAAATTGATTTTGAAAATGAATGATTTTAGCAAGGATCAAGTTTTGCTTACTGGAGGAGAACCATTATTGCATGATAAATTCACAGATATTGTTCAATGTTGTTTGGAAAACTTCAACCATGTTGCAGTTAATACAAATGGTTTAAAATTAGATAAAAAAACAATAGTGGAAAATTCAAGAATTCATTACCAGATATCATTGGATGGAACCCAAAAAGAACATGATAGACTGAGAGGAGAGGGAACATATGAGAAAACATTGACAAATCTAAAAATAATTGATCATAGTAAAATAAGTTATAACGTTGCCTCAGTAATTAATAAAAGCAATTATAATAAAATAATAAATCTTATACCTGTTTTATACGAGTTAAAAAATATGAAATACTGGAAGGTTGAACCTCAATTGCCATTTGGATGTGGTTCTAAAGAAAAATGTGTTGATGTAACAGAATGGAATCGTTTGGTTGATTTGCTGATATCTAAATCTCCATTTAGATTAAAGATTAAAAAGTTATTTGATTTTTCTGCTATTGATAAACTTTCAAAAGAAAAAAGAGCTGAAATAAAAAATAGAAGTATCACTAACTGTGGAAGTTGTAAACAGAAGATATATATATATCCAGATTTTACAGTTTATCCTTGTACGTGTTTGAAAGATTTTCCTTTAGGTAATTTAAAAGATGAAAGCTTAATTAATATTTTAGGTAATGAAAAATCAAATGTATTTGTGAATTATAACATTGATCCAGCTAGCAAATGTTTACAGTGTAAATATTTTGATATTTGTAGGGGTGGGTGTATTGGATGTTCATATAATATTGGGGGAAAATTGGGAATGGGAGATTCGAGATGTCCATTGATAAAAGAGTAGAGACTCCATGTTATGTTATACATAAAAACGAGTTAAATAAAATGATGATCGAATTTGTATATGATGTGCAAAGAGTATATTCTAGAACTATTGTTGCATATTCATATAAGACAAATTATTATAATGAAGTTATTAAAAGCGCTAAAAGTGCAGGACTATGGGCAGAAGTAGTGTCGGAAGATGAATATTGCTTGGCGAAGAAAATTGGATATACAAATAAAATTATATTTAATGGTCCAGTAAAGAGTTATGAGTCTTTTACTGATGCCATGGAGAATGGCGCAATTGTTAATATTGATTCGATAAGAGAAATAGAATGGCTAGGGAAACTACCAAAATCTAAAAAATATCGAATTGGACTTCGTTTAAATTACAAACTATCAAGATACTGTAAAGAAATAAATGAAACAGACGAAGTATGCTCAAGATTTGGATTTGATGTAGAAAGTGATAAATTTAGGGATATAATTGAAAAAATTAGGAGTTTGGGTAATGTTGAAATTTGCGGATTTCAAATGCATAGAAGTGACAACTCTCGTTCAGTAGATATTTATAAATCAATGATTTATGCTGCAAAAGATATAGCACAAAAGAATAATATATGTCTAGATTTTATAGATTTGGGCGGAGGAATGAAGTTAGGTGTTTATGAAGAGTTAACAGCTATTTCTTATATGGTGGGGATAAAGAATGCATTAAATGAAACAGGAATGAATGGAGTATATGTTGTTTTAGAACCTGGGAATAGCTTGGTATATCGTAGTATAGATTATATAACCCAAGTAATAGATGTAAAATTAATTGGAGAAAACTGTTATGTAACATTAGATGGAAGCCGGATTCATACAGATCCGTTATTCAAGAAACAAACGTATTTAGAAATCGAAATTTTATCTGAAAGCAAAGTAGAGTATAAAAAAATGTATTTATGCGGGTTTACTTGCAAAGAAACAGACAGATTTACAATTTTAAATAATCAAAGAATTCAGGTTGGTGATTATGTTGCCTTTAAGAAAATAGGTTCCTATACAATGTCATTGGCACCTTCATTTATTGAAGGATTTCCAAGAGTATATATTAAAGATGATAAAACTATTTATATACAAAAGAGAAAAGAAATGCTATACTAATCAAATAGATAATGCTTGATGGCAAAAAGGAGGAATCTTAATGGAAAGAGAAATTGAAAGATTCAAGTCATTAAATCAAGAATCTTGCGATCTTGCTAGTATTGAAGAATGGGCAGTTTGGTGCGAAGGCGAAGAATCCTGGATGGAGTAAGTTATTGGGAAAGATGTACATTGATTAAATGGTAATCAATTGATGTACATCTTTTTTATTGGTAAATTATATTGATTTTTGAGGAGAGATAGGATGAGAAAAATTTCATTGACAATTAAACCAACAAATGGGTGTAATATGAAATGCAAACATTGTTATCATGCCGAAGAAGGGTTTGATAGTAAAATATTAAACATTGATAGTGTTTACAAGTTTTTGAGTTTGGCGGCAAAACAATATGAAAACATAAATGTATTAATACATGGTGGGGAGCCTACTTTATGTGGCATAAAATATATTCGTAGTATCTTTGAGTATGAAAAAAAGCTGCAGGAAAATTCATCTGTTAGCTTTAAAAATACAATTCAGACGAATGGACTTCTATTAAATGATGAATGGATTAATTTATTTATGGAAAATAGGGTGAATGTTGGTATATCCTTTGATGGTCCTCATAATGATGTGTTGAGAGAAAAAACAGATACAGTGTTAAGCGTTATAAAACGTTGTAAAGAAAAGGGATTACGAATAGGTGTATTATGTGTTGAAAGTAGTCAAAGTATTAATAATTTGATACAAACATATGAGTGGTTTAATTATCAAGGAATATCCTATAAGATTTTGCCAATCTTTAGATGTGGGAATGCAAAGACAGAAGAAGAATTTCTTATGGACGCAGAACAATATGTGTCAGCTCTTATGAGATTGTATGAATATTGGCTTCAGGACGAGAAGTGTAAAATAAGAGTTAATACATTGGAAGAATTTACGCGATTATTTGACTCACAATATTGTATGCAGTTCGGTGCTTCATGTATATATCACAGATTGGCATTGAATGCAGACGGAAACATATATCCGTGTGGAAGACCATATGATGAAATTTTTCTTTTAGGGAACATTGATAAAGTTGATAAAATTGATAGATTATTTGAAAGTGAAGGTTATCAGAAACTAGTCGCTATAGTCAATAAAAGAAAAGAAAACTGTCAAAAAGAATGTGAATTTTATAGTGTATGTAAAGGAGGCTGTATATCAAATTCAATTATTGATGGCAGTATGAGTCAGATTAATGGAGAATCTTGTTTACAAACACATTTAATTTTTCAAAACGTAAAGGATATTAATGAAAAGTTTTTTTATGGCGTATCTAATAAAATAAAAAATCCGAGAGTGAGAATAGGATAAGGCATGAAAATATTAAGAAATAGTGACTTAAATAATGTTGACAACACAAATAAAATAACAAAAGCAAAGAAATCAAAATATAATATTATAAAAAAATATAATTCTGAATATCTGATTATAAATACTAACTCAAATGCAATTGTAGTTTTAGACGAAGATGAGTGTGATAATTTGAAGAAGATAGATGATATATCTACTGAGTTTGATTGCAGAATGCTAGATTTAGGACTTATTGTGTTGAAGGATTATGATGAATTAGAGGAAATAAAAGAAAATATTAGACAATCTGCTCTGAATTCTCAAAATGCAGATATTTTTACAATATATCCCACTCAAAAATGTAACGCAAATTGTCAGTATTGTTTTGAAAAGAATGAAGAAAAAATTGAAATGTCAACTGTGATTGAGCAAGGGCTTATTGAATATTTAAAGCGGAAAATCAATACAGATCACAGAACAATTATTCGCTGGTTTGGAGGAGAACCGCTATTAGCATCAAATGTAATCGATAGTGTTTCAAAAAAATTAAAGCTGGAAGGTTATTGCTTTAATGCTATGATTACTACTAATGCAATTATGCTAAATCCCAATTTGATTAAAAAAGCCAGAAATGATTGGAATATAACTAGCATTCATTTGACTATTGATGGATACGGAGAAACGCATGGAAAGAGAAAAGGAATTAAAAATCTAGGCGAATATGAAAGGTTACTTGGAAATATAAAATGTTTATTGGAAAATAAGATTGTCGTGGTTTGCAGGATTAATGTCGATAAATCTAATGAAAATCAGTTAGATCTTATAATAAATGATTTGAAAAGATTTTCGGGTGAAAAAAACTTTTTCGTAGATATAGCACCGCTTCGAGGGAAAGGAGTGCAATATTTTGTTGAATCAGAATATTCAGAATTGTATGCAAAAGCTCATGAAAAACTATATAATGCAAATCTAATTCATAATTTTTGCGATGTGATACCTAAACGTTTACATGAGAACTGTGTAGCATGTGTAAATAATAGTGTTGTAATAAATGCGCGAGGCAATCTTTTCAAATGCTCATTGCACTCAACAGATGAAGCTAACAAGTTAGGAACAATATATACTGGTATTACGGAAGATGATAAAGCTTGGTCTGATATGTCAATTAGGAATGAATGTGAACAGTGTAAATTATTGCCAGTTTGTTTTGGGGGATGTAAGGAGTTTTTAAGAAATAAAACTAGTAATGGTGTTCCGTGTAGAAAGGTTAAATATTATTTGGAAGAAAGTATGGATCAAATTTACAAATATTATTGCAAGTAAATGAGTTGTCGTATATATACTACTATAAATTGAGGTGAAAAAGCCCATGTGAATGGTAGGTACTGATGATTAATTTGGAGATTTGGAACGTGAAAAGCTATGAATTTTTCCATAATCTTAGGTTTGACTTTACTATGATAAACTGTTACTATGTTACCGTGTTGTGCCCTAATAGGGCTGTTTATCATGCAGATGCCCGGTGTAGTGTGTTTCATGCATCTGCCAAGTATATTTAAGTATATTTCAGGAGGAAAAAAAGTATGAAAAAGTTATTATCACTGCTCTTAGTGGCTGCAATGGGACTTTCACTGGTTGGATGTGGCGGATCTGATAACGGATCAAAGAGTGAGTCAAAGAGTGATCTGGAGTATGTAAAGGATAAGGGAACTCTCGTTGTCGGCGTTACAGACTTCGCACCGATGGATTACAAGGATGAGTCAGGCAACTGGATCGGATTTGACGCAGATATGGCATCAGCATTTGCAGAGAGCCTTGGCGTAAAGGCAGAGTTCGTGGAGATAGACTGGGACAACAAGATCATGGAGCTTGACGGCAAGACCATCGACTGTGTATGGAATGGTATGACACTCACAGATGAGGTTACAAGCTCAATGGCATGTTCAGACGCATATTGCAACAATGCTCAGGTAGTTATCGTGCCAAATGATAAGGCAGACAAGTATCAGACAGTTGACAGCATCAAGGAGCTTACATTTGCTGTAGAGGCAGGAAGCGCAGGAGAGGATCAGGCTAAGGAGCTTGGGCTCAACTATACAGCAGTAAAGGCACAGGCAGATGCACTCATGGAGGTTGCAGCTGGAACATCAGATGCAGCAATCATTGATTCGCTCATGGCAGCAGCTATGGTTGGCGAGGGAACAGGTTATGACAAGCTCACATACACTGTAGGTCTTAACAGTGAGGAGTATGGCGTTGGCTTCAGAAAGGACTCAGATCTTGTAGCTGAGCTCAACAAGTTCTTTGCAGACAGCAAGGCTGACGGCTCAATGGAGAAGTGTGCTGAGACATATAAGGTACAGGCTGCACTTACAAAGTAATAGATAAGATATAATTAGTATTTTTACCATCACTTAGAGAGAAAATTATTATGGATTTGTTTTTTGAACAGCTCCCGGTCGTACTTGGAGCTCTTAATACAGGATTTATACAGACATTAAAATTGTTCTTCGTGACATTGCTCGGTGCATTTCCGCTTGGACTTCTTATAGCACTCGGTTCCATGTCAAAGTTTAAACCACTCAGCTATCTTATGAAGTTCATCGTATGGATAGTGAGAGGTACACCACTTATGATACAGCTGCTCATCATATATTTTTTTCCGGGACTTGTATTTCACAATCCGATATGGGGCGGCGGCGAAGGCGGAAGATTTGTTGCGGCATCAGTGTCATTCATAGTGAACTATGCCTGCTATTTCTCAGAGATTTATCGTGGAGGTATTCAGGGTATTCCTGTAGGACAGGAGGAGGCCGGACTCGTGCTCGGCATGACTCCAAAGCAGATATTCTTCAAGGTCAAGCTTTTGCAGATGATAAAGAAGATAGTTCCGGCAATGTCCAACGAGATCATAACTCTGGTCAAGGATACTTCACTTGCCCGTATCATCGCACTTCAGGAGATCATCTGGGCAGGACAGGCATTCATGAAGGGTTCACAGGGAATCTCAGGTGCAATATGGCCACTCTTCTTCTGCGCATTCTACTATCTGATATGGAATGGCATAATCACAGTTTTACTTGGCAAATTAGAGAAGAAACTTGATTTTTTTAGATAGGAAGGAGAAGCGGACATGGCGATATTAGAGGTTGAACATATAAAAAAGAAGTTTGGCAAGACAGATGTGCTCAAGGATATAAGCTTTTCTCTGGATCAGGGCGAGGTTCTTTCTATCATAGGATCATCAGGAAGTGGAAAGACAACACTTCTTCGCTGTCTGAATTTTCTAGAGATGCCGGACAATGGAGTTATCCGTGTAAAAGATGAAATCCTGCTTGACACTGACAAGCCGGAGACACTCAAGGAATCAGAGGTGCGCAAGAAGAGACTGCATTTTGGACTTGTGTTCCAGTCATTTAATCTCTTTCCACAGTACACAGCGCTTCAGAACGTAATGCTTGCGAGGGAGCTTTTGGCAAAGGAGAGACCGGATTTCAAAGTAAACAAGAAGAATATACTTGACGAGATAAGAGTCCAGGCAGAGGAACTTCTCCGCCAGATGGGACTTGAGGAAAGAATGAACAACTATCCTCACCAGCTTTCAGGCGGACAGTGTCAGCGAGTTGCCATAGCAAGGGCGCTTGCGTTGCAGCCAGACATCCTGTGTTTCGATGAGCCTACATCGGCTCTTGATCCGGAGCTCACAGGAGAGGTACTTAAGGTTCTCAGAAACCTTGCAGACAAAAAGACGACCATGATAATTGTTACCCATGAGATGGCATTTGCAAAGGATGTTGCAAGCCAGGTCATATTCATGGATGATGGATACATACTTGAGCAGGGAAGGCCTGACCAGGTATTTGACAATCCGAAGATGGAGAGGACAAAACAGTTCCTTTCATCATATTCATAAAAGATGTATACGATCCCGGTGTATCGACAGGAGTCGATATTTCGGGATTTTTTTATGCAGTGATGACACGGAGGAAACAATAAAGTATAGTAGTAGATAAGTAGGTGTTCACAATAGGAGGAATTTGTTTATGCGCAAGATACTTGTCATAGAAGATGACAAAGAAATAAACCGGCTTATCTGCGAATATTTGACAGAAAGTGGCTATGAGCTGATATCAGCCACAAATGGCATAGCGGGGCTGTCTATTCTCGAAAGCACACCGGACATCGATCTATGTCTGCTGGATCTCATGCTGCCGATGAAGAGTGGCGACAGAGTCATGCAGAGTCTCAGGGGATTTTCTGATGTTCCGGTTATTGTGCTTTCGGCTAAGGATACGGTTCAGACGAAGATAGATCTGTTCAGGCTTGGCGTTGATGACTATATCACAAAGCCGTTTGATCTGGATGAGCTGCTTGTAAGGGTGGAGGCGGTGATGAACCGCTGTATATATAGAAAATCTTCTGGATATCCATGCGGCATCAAGGGGATAGATGGATATTCTTCAAATGACAAAAAAAGTGTAGCAAGTATGGATATTAGAGACAGATTAAATCCTGAAAGAGGAAATACAAATGTTGGCGTAGCATCGGGAAATGAAATCAACACTAAGAATACTAAGGTATTGCATCAGGGTTACACATATATTTACAAGTACCTCACCATGGATGATGAGGCAAAGAATGTCACGGTAAATGGCAATAAGCTGGACATTACTGCAAAGGAGTATGGAATATTGAGGCTGTTGCTGACAAATCCGAACAAGCTTTTTTCAAAGGCAAATCTGTTCGAGAGTGTGTGGGATGAGACATATTATCCGGAGGACAATGTCCTCAAAGTTCACATGAGCAATCTCAGAAATAAGATAAAAAAGTATGATGACCAGGAGTACATAGAGACCGTCTGGGGCATGGGATACAAGCTTGCGGAATGATTCTTAACCTTTTCTTTACATTTGAATTTACCATTTCTTTATGCATAGAAGGTAATATATAAAATGTGAAGAGACAGCGTAGGTGATCGCGGGATCAAAAGAGCTGGATATGATTTTACATACGCGATCATCAGATGTGTAAATCGGGGAAGGGAGCAGCATATGGCGAGCGTGATAAGCCTTAAGGGGCTGACCAAAGTGTATGGCGATAAGCGTGTTGTGGACAATTTTTCGCTGGACGTTGAAAAGGGACACATATATGGCCTGATAGGACCAAATGGAGCGGGCAAGACCACCATAATGAAGATGATAGCGGGACTTATAGATCCTGCTGAGGGAGAGATAGAGCTGTTTGGCTCAGGCAAGGGTCTGGATGCGAACAGGGAGAGAACGAGCTTTATGATCGAGGCTCCGTATCTGGACAAGAGTTTTACAGCCAGGGAGAATATGGAGTACATCAGCCGGCTCAGGGGAGTGGCGGATTCATCTAAGATAGATGAGATACTTGAACTTGTGGGGCTGGCAAATACCGGGAAGAAGCTGGTGAAGCATTTTTCACTTGGAATGAAGCAGAGACTTGGAATAGGCATGGCATTGCTGCCAGACCCGGAAATCATGATACTCGATGAGCCTGTGAACGGACTTGACCCGGAGGGAATCGTGGAGGTGAGGAATCTTCTTAAGAGACTGAAGGATGAGAGGGGGATAACGATACTTATCTCCAGCCATTTGCTTGCCGAACTTTCGGAGCTCTGTACGGATTTTGCCATAATCGACAGGGGTGTGCTGGTGGAATGCATTTCCAAGGAAGAACTGGATGAGAACTGCAGGAGCTACATAGAAGTGGCGACGGATGACACGGAAAGACTTGTGACGGTCATTGAGCAGGATCTCGGAATATCAGGTTACAAAGTGATGGAAAACGGAGACATCCGTATCTATGATATGCTGACAGAACTTAAGACCGTGTCAAGAGCGATAACGGCATCAGGACTTACTATACTCAAGTTTCATGTACAGGGGGAGAATCTGGAGGAGTATTTCCTGTCTAGGGTATCATCATCCGGTGATGATAGTAATGCTCCGAAGAGCTTTGTTGGCAAGATGCTCAGAAAGGCAGGTAGATAGTATGAACAGACTTATGAGAGCGGAGTGGTACCGTGTGAGGAAAACCTATCATCTGTCAGTGTGGGCGGTTGCGCTGTGTGTATTTATGATTTATCTGGGGTACATGGATGTCGGTTTTGACAGTGCAAGCTCGGGAGTAGAGGCATTTGGAATGTTTCTTGAGAAGGATCTTCTGCTTATGACGTATCTTCCGCTGATCATCGCAGGCATGTACGTGACATCATATGAGAACAAGGTGCTCTGTTACGAGGTTATGGCGGGCAATAGGACGTCTAGGCTGCTGATTTCCAAGCTGTTTACAGTTGTGCCGTTCATGTCGGTCATCAGCATAGCGCTGATGATCTCTCCTATACTGTATTTCGGAGCGAAGAATGGTTATGGAGATACGAAGTATCTTGCGCTCAGGATATTAATCGTTGCTGTGATATGTATCAGAGTGCTCAGCTGTTCGGTGCTCATCATGACAACCTTCAAATCCGCCGTAGGAATGTTTGTGGTGTTCCTCAGATTCCTGATACTAGAGGCATTCGGAAGCCTGATGATAGACATGGTAAATGAGGGCGGCGGTACAGTATCAAAGGCAACTTACTGTCTTGTGGGAGGTGGCCTGACATGCTCCGGTATGCCGGATATCGCATCTCAGGACGTGATAATCTGTGTGGTGGCAGGAGTTATTGAAATACTCATCTGGTATGTGTTATCCTATAATAGCTATGAAAAAAAGTGGTTCAACTGATGACGTACAGCACATGACGCTGGAAATGTGCTGGCGTCTGACAGATAAGGGCAGATAGGGTATGGATATCTATTATAAGATTGTGATCGGACTGTTGCTTATTATAGCGGCAGTCCTTTTTATACGGGTGATACAGTACAAGAGGCAGATGCGGATATTTGCGGATAAACTGAAGGCGCGCCTTGACGGCGGTGTGGATCAGGATATACATGTTGAGTATTTCGACAGGGATATCCTGAGGCTTGCAAATGCGTTAAATGACTATTCGGATCAGATAAAAGAGAAAAAACTGGCGGTGGAGAAGGACAGGGCAAGGCTGAAAAGTGTCATAGCCGGGATATCCCACGACTTCAGAACACCGCTCACGGCGGCAAAGGGGTATATGCAGCTCATGAAAAAGGGCGGATATATCACGGGAAAAGATCAGGAGTATCTTGATATTGCCCTTGCAAAGACAGATTATCTCCGAGTGCTTTCAGATGCATTTTTTGAAGTGTCGTCAGCGGAGGCGAAGGATGACGAGATAGAGACTGCAGATGTGGATGTGGCGGCACTTCTGACATCCCAGGCATTTGAGCAGTATGACTGGGTGAAGGAGTCTGGGGTAAATGTCACATTTGACATACCTGAGCAGCCGGTCGCAGTGCGGAGCAATGAGACCATGCTCAGCCGGATATTTGCAAACTTCTTCTCGAATGCGCGGAAATATGCCAAGAGCCGGATATTTGTGAGGCTGGTGTGTGAGGACGACCGGGTTAAAGTCATATTTGAAAATGACATAGACTCGGACAATGAGATAGATGTTGATACGATATTCGATGCGTTCTGTCGTGGAAAGTCCAGACAGATGGAGGGCGCAGGGCTGGGACTTTATATAGTAAGGTGTCTTGCGGACAAACTGGGACATGAAGTTAGCGCGGAGGTTGTTGACGGGATATTTACTATAAATATATCTATGCTAACTGACTGAAATTAAAAATAATATGACAATAACAATATATTGCAGCACGCATGTGAAAAATATAGATAATGCGGCGTGTTAAAACATTCATATAAAAATATGGTAGAATACGAAACAGCAAAGACACTAAATGTTGCTTGCCCAATATCAGACGGGCAGGCAGCATTTGGTGTCTTTTTTGGTGGAGGAGAGAAGAATGCTTAAGACAACAGGACAATTAATCCGGCAATGCGTTCTACCTCATATCACATGAAAACATATCAGCAATCCATTCCCATAGCCGTGGCTTTGGTGGCCTGTGTCTCTCCCCTGGGATGATGTGGTGGGGCATAGATGGATGAGAGCTTTAGTGGATTATTGCCGATGTTGATGATGTTGTGCCATGTTCCGGCCGGTACACAGATGCATTCTCCCGCACAAAGATTCTGACGAAAGCACAGTTCGTTTGGGCAGCAGCCCATCCTGACTGAACACTGTCCCTGTTCGATCCTGATGATCTGATCGGTATTTTCATGGATTTCCAAACCTACATCGGAGCAGGCAGGTATACACATGACGGTCATCTGCATGAAACAGCCGGTCCATACGGTTTCACGGTAATTGTGGTTCTGTAACGCTTTCTCCCGGATATCTATAGTGCATATGTTGTCATGACAGTCAGGTCTGTTCGGAGAACAATTATTGTAGCATTTCATAGGATAGTCCTTTCAGATTTAGTAGTTGTTCTATTTATAGTATTCAAAAAGGATAGAATATGACAAAAATTATACATTTTTATGTAGTCTGGAGGGAGAGCCACATATAGAAAATGCAAAAAGTGATAAAAAAATTGAAATTAGTATTGACTTTTTGTACATAAACAACTAATATAATATACATCAGATGGAAACGATTCCAGAAACGTTTCCGAAAAAAACAAGGTAACCATTAAGCATCTCGTATAAGAGATGCCTGAAGGGAAAATTTTTATTATTTTATGGGAGGAATCAATATGAACAAGAAAGGTATTGCGGCACTTGGACTGTCACTTATGATGGCAGGTACCATGTTGACAGGATGTGGCTCAGGAGATTCAGATGGAGCAGGAAAGAAGGCAGATGCAAAGGGCTCTGTATATTATCTGAACTTCAAGCCGGAGCAGGATGCACAGTGGCAGGAGCTTGCTAAGGTGTACACAGAAGAGACTGGCGTTGATGTGACGGTAGTTACAGCGGCTTCTGGTCAGTATGAGACTACTCTTAAGAGTGAGATGGGTAAGTCAGAAGCTCCTACTATGTTCCAGGTAAATGGACCGGTTGGTCTTGCTTCCTGGAAGGACTATTGTTATGATCTTGGATCATCACAGGTGTATAAAGAACTCACTTCTGAGGACTTTGCACTTAAGGATGGCGATAAGGTCGCAGGAATCGGATATGTTATAGAGTCATACGGAATCATTTACAACAAAGAGCTTTTAAGCAAAGCTGGATACACAGAGGATGATATCAATTCATTTGCAGACCTCAAGAAGGTGGCAGAGGATATAACAGCCCATTCAGACAAATTAGGATTCTCAGCATTCACATCAGCTGGAATGGATGGCTCATCAGACTGGAGATTCAAGACACATCTTGCAAATCTTCCAATCTACTATGAATACAAGGCTGATGGAATCGATACTACAGATGCGATCAAGGGTACATATCTTGATAATTACAAAAATGTATGGGATCTGTACATCAACAATTCAACAACCAATCCAAAGCAGCTCAGCACAAAGACTGGTGATGATGCGGTTGCAGAGTTTGTTTCAGGACAGGCAGTATTTTATCAGAATGGTACATGGGCATACGCAGATGTATCATCACTTGGCGATGACAACCTCGGAATGCTCCCTATCTATATAGGAGCAGATGGTGAGGAGAATCAGGGACTCTGTACAGGAAGTGAGAATTACTGGTGTGTAAATGCTAAGGCTTCAGAGGAAGATATCCAGGCAACTCTTGACTTCATGGAGTGGTGTGCTACAAATGACACCGCACTTAAGGCAATCTGTGGTTCAAAGGGCGCTATGCCATCAGGAGCCGATGGAATGGGATTTGTAACACCATTCAAGAAGAACCTTGAGTCAACAAACCTTCTTGTAAACATCGCAAATGAGTATGTAGCAGAGGGCAAGACACCTGTAAGCTGGAACTTCACAACAATGCCATCAGAGCAGTGGAAGAACGACCTTGGATCAGCACTTACAACATATGCGGCAGATCAGACAGATGCCAACTGGGATCTTGTAAAGAGCGCATTTGTAGATGGATGGGCTAAAGAGGCTGCTGCAGCAAAGTCAAAGTAAACAAAATAAACAAATAGTACACAACCCCAAAATAAAAAAACATCACAAAATAAAACCAACTTAAAATATGAATAAAGTCCTGCAAGCTGCAGGACACCAGGAAGGCTAACAGCTTTGCAAAGGCAGCTCATACCCAGAGGTGTCAGACTAGAGATGGATATGTATTCATATGCAAATATGTCTACATATCCATTTTTAGACTCAGAAGACATTGGAAAGAAAATTGATATGCAACAGAGTGGAGGTTATCAAAAAAATTATGGAGAAAACGATAAAAAGATATTGGCCGGTGTTCCTGATACCGACAATGGCTGCGTTTCTTATAGGATTTATCGTGCCATTTGCCGAGGGAATATATCTGTCCTTCTGTAAGTTCACGACCATAAGGGACGCTGAATTTGTAGGATTTCAGAATTATATAGACGCATTCAAGGACTCAACATTCCCGGATGCATTTAAGTTTACAACATTATTTGCGATTGTCACACTTGTGCTTATAAATGTTCTTGCATTTCTTGTGGCACTGGCACTTACACAGAAGATCAAAGGAACTAATATATTCAGAACGATATTCTTTATGCCGAATCTTATAGGTGGTATCGTACTTGGATATGTATGGCAGCTTATATTTGATGCCATATTCTCAAAGTTTGATACAGCCCTGAAACTCAATGAAGTCCTCGGTTTCTGGGGATTGGTTATACTGGTGTGCTGGCAGCAGATAGGATATATGATGATCGTTTATATTGCAGGACTTCAGGCAATTCCTGAAGACATTCAGGAAGCAGCCATGATTGATGGTGCAAATAGAACACAGAGACTTTTCAGGGTTACGATCCCGAACATGATGCCATCCATAACTATATGTACATTCCTCACAATAACCAACTCATTCAAACTGTTTGACCAGAACCTGGCACTCACAGGAGGCGAGCCACTCCATAAGACAGAGATGCTTGCACTCAATATATATGAGACGTTTTATGGAAGAGTAGGATATGAGGGAGTTGGACAGGCCAAGGCAGTAATATTCTTCATACTAGTAGTAGCGATAGGACTCATACAGCTTAAGCTTACAAGATCAAAGGAGGTGCAGCAGTAATGGCGAAGATACAGAAAACAGCAAATACAGCGGATAAAAAGCCTGTATACAGAGTTAAAGAAAAACCAACGTTGAAGGGAATTCTGGCTACTTTATTCTTTACCGTTATTTCCATAATATTTGTTTCACCTATAATAATCGTAATTATAAACTCGCTGAAAGCCAAGACATTTATCAATCTGGAGACATTTGAACTGCCAAATGAGCACAGCTACATAGGCTTGGACAATTATAAAACGGCTATAACACAGTATGATTTCATTAAGGCAGTGGGCTGGACAGTTGTGATAACGGTTCTCTCAGTAGCAGCAATTCTGCTGTTCTGCTCTATGACAGCCTGGTATATAACCAGAGTCAAGAATATAGCGACAAAGATCATATATCTGCTCTGCGTGTTCTCTATGGTAATACCTTTCCAGATGGTTATGTTTACTTTGGCTGGAACTGCGGATGCACTTCACCTAACTACCCCATGGGGAATCGTGATCGTGTATCTTGGATTTGGAACAGGTCTTGCAGTATTCATGTTCTGCGGATTTATCAAGTCCATTCCTTTGGAGGTCGAGGAGGCTGCGATGATAGATGGATGTACGCCGCTCAAGACATTTTTCAGGGTTGTTATCCCTATCATGAAACCTACTTACATATCTGTAGGAATACTTGAGGCTATGTGGATATGGAATGATTTCCTTCTGCCATATCTGGTACTCGACATCAAGAAATACAAGACGATATCTATAGTTGTCCAGTATATGAAGGGCAGCTACGGAAGAGTAGATATGGGAGCGATCATGGCGTGCCTTGTTATGGCTATCATTCCGGTTGTTGTATTCTACCTCTGTGCACAGAAGTACATCATCAAGGGTGTTGCAGCTGGTGCTGTAAAGGGATAGTAATATAATATTATTAAATGTAAAAAACAGGCGGTTGTGAGATTCGCAGCCGCCTGAAATTGGTTAAAAGGAGAGATTTCAGATGGAAAGATCAGCAGGAATACTGCTTGCTATATCAAGCCTCCCGTCAAAGTATGGAATTGGCAGCTTTTCAAAAGAGGCATATCGTTTCGTTGACTGGCTTAGGTCTGCACACCAGAGCTACTGGCAGATACTTCCCATGGGTCCCACCGGGTATGGGGATTCGCCGTATCAGTCATTTTCGACATTTGCGGGCAATCCATATTTTATAGATCTTGATACACTGGTGGATCAGAGACTGCTCACAGACCGCGAGTGCAGTGAGATGGACTGGGGTGAGGATGACAGATACGTTGAATACAGCAAAATATATAATGGAAGATACGGTCTTCTCAGGAAAGCCTATGAAAGATGGAAAATGACTGATAGCATGGAGTTTTCCTTATTCATGGACGAGAACAGTGATTGGATATATGATTATTCATTATTTATGGCTGTAAAGGATTCATTTGGCGGAATTCCGTGGACAGAGTGGCCGCAGGATATAAGGAACAGACAGCCTGATGCAGTGCAGAAAATGCAGGTTACGCTTGCAGAGGAGATACATTTTCAGCAGTACATGCAGTATTTGTTCTATACTCAGTGGAATGCGCTAAAGAGCTATGCCAACAAGAACCATATAAGGATCATAGGAGATATCCCAATCTATGTAGCCATGGACAGTGCAGATGTATGGGCACATCCGGAGCTTTTCAGGCTGGATGAGGACAGACGTCCATACGAGGTTGCCGGATGTCCGCCTGATGGGTTTTCGGAGACCGGACAGCTGTGGGGAAATCCAATATATGACTGGGAGCTGAACAGGCAGACCGGTTACAGCTGGTGGATAGCCAGAATGAGACACAGCTATAAGCTTTATGATGTAGTCCGGATTGACCATTTCAGAGGCTTTGATGAATATTATGCCATTCCATATGGGGAGAAAACAGCTGTGAATGGCAAGTGGAAAAAGGGTCCTGGGATGGATCTGTTTAGGAATATAGAAAAAGCACTGGGTAAGAGAGATGTCATTGCCGAGGATCTTGGTTTTGTGACTGATTCGGTCAGAAAACTTGTTCATGATTCCGGATTCCCGGGAATGAAGGTTGTGGAGTTTGCCTTTGATGTGAGAGACACCGGGGCGGCATCTGACTATCTTCCACATAATTATATACGAAATTGTGTTGTATATACGGGAACCCATGACAATGAGACCCTTATTGGCTGGTGGAGCAGTATAGATCAGAGAGCCAGAGACATGGCACGGGATTATATGGCAGCTCATTATACACCAGACCGTCTGATCAATGTCCCATTTATCACGCTTGCTATGAGAAGTATTGCGGATCTCTGTATTATACCGATGCAGGATTATTTGGGACTAGATAATAAATCGAGGATGAATAAGCCATCCACAGTTGGCGATAACTGGAGGTGGCGAACGATATCTGATGATACGGATGATGATCTTGCTGAGGAGATAGGCAGACTTACACTGATGACCGGGAGAAGTAAGATGTGAAAAAGTACTCTTAAAAAAATATCTGTCGGGAAATGATAAGTTGAGTATTTTCTTGACCTCCACATAGCGGGATAATATAATTATTGGGAATAAAAGAGAAAAGTGGGATACAGCTTATGACAATAAAGGATATTGCACGTATATCAGGTTATGGTATCGGAACCGTGTCCAGAGTGATAAACAATCAGACAGGAGTCAGTGATGCTGCTCGGGAGAAGATACTCAGGGTTGTAGAGGAAAACGGCTTTGAGCCGAACGTCAACGCCAGACACCTCAAGATGTCAGCGAAATCGGCGGTTGTAGTCATCATAAAAGGAAACCAGAACATGCTGTTTGCGGATATAGTAGAGCGGATACAGAACCTGCTTGCTGGATATGATGAGGATGTCATAGTGGAGTACATAGATGAGGATGGTGACGAGATCGAGTATGCCATCAAACTTACTCATAGCGTGAATCCGAAGGGAATCATGTTTTTGGGTGCCAATCTTGCACTTTTTGATGAGCGTGTGAAAGAGTTTGAGATTCCGGGAGTCATAATCACGACTGGTGGAGATATTCTTGCGGATGAAAACATATCCTCCATAACGATAGATGACACGGCAGCTACATACGATATGACAAGGTACCTTCTTGAAAGAGGTCACAGGCACATAGGAGTCATCGGAGGGCAGGTGTCCGAGAAACAGATAAGTTTCAATAGATATGAAGGCTGCAAGCGGGCTATAGACGAGTGGCAGCATGATGACAGGGCGGAGTTTACATATATTCCGTGCAGATATTCTATGAAGGCGGGGTATGAGGCTACAAAACGTCTATTGAAGGACCACCCGGAGGTTACAGCAGTCATGGCTCTCAGTGATATGATAGCGATCGGCGTCATGCGGGCGGCTGCTGATATGGACAAACATATTCCGGAAGAGCTGTCAGTTACAGGATTTGATGGAATAGAGATGGCAGGATACTGTGTACCAAGACTTACAACAATAAAGCAGAATACAGAGATCATGGCATCGAGAAGTGTTGACATCATGCTCAAGCATATAAATTATGCAGCGGCTGGTGAACATGAGATAGTGCCATATTCCCTGATAGAGGGTGAAAGCGTTAAGAGCATCGGCTAGGATTCAGGGAAAATCTTTTTAATTAAGTTTGAATTCGCCTTATACTGGTATATTATATATCAGTATAGGGCGATTTTTTTTATGCAGATGTGTACAGGTGACAGACGCTCATATATAGGTCATTACATTTGATTATAGTCATAATATAGGTATTTTACGAAGGAACATTATAGCTTATAATGTGACTAAATCCGTGTTGTGCATACGGAATATGATTAATGTTAAATAAAAGGGAGGAACAAAAATGGCAAAATTGGTTGTAGGAGCAGTAGTTTTTGTGGTGCTTTTGATAGTTATATGGTACATAAGCACTTCCAACAGTATCAAGGTGGCGGGGCTTAAGGTTGATGAGAGCGAGTCAGGGATCGATGTGGCACTTACAAAGAGGTATGACGTGCTGACCAAGATGCTTGATACAGTGAAGGGCTATCAGCAGTACGAGAAGTCGGTGCTCACAGATATGGTAAGGCTCAGAAAAGGCATGACCATAGATGAGAAGAATCAGGCAAATGCAGCCATGGATAAGATTGCTGGGGATATA
Source organism: uncultured Coprococcus sp. (assembly GCA_934277375.1). Classification (GTDB taxonomy): domain Bacteria; phylum Bacillota; class Clostridia; order Lachnospirales; family Lachnospiraceae; genus Coprococcus. The sequence continues at coordinate 217,794 of CAKQTZ010000005.1, forward strand.
AGGGTGCTTGCGGAGAATTATCCACAGCTCAAGGCTGACAACACATTTGTGCAGCTACAGAAGGCTATTGTCGATGTGGAGGAGCATCTTCAGGCGGCAAGACGTCTGTACAACTCAAATGTAAACAGATACAACTCCAAGATTGTTGTATTTCCAAACAGTATAGTTGCAAACGGCATGGGCGCTGTAAAGAGAGAGCTGTTTGTTGCTGAGGAGTACAAGAGACAGGATGTTAAAATGCAGTTCTAAACGGGGAGGGGGAATAACAAGATGAGTGACAGGGAGATCGTATCCGCTCTGGCGTGGAGACAGAGATTTGGCAAATTTGCAAATATTATCGTTGTTCTTGCGGTATTTGCAGTGCCATTCCTGATACCGGCCGGGCTGTTGATGCTGGTGGATGGCAAAACGGACAAGGCAATAATATTGCTGGCGGCGGGAGCAGTGGATATTCTTATTCTTGTTATAGGAAATAAGCAGTTGAAGAAGTTCACTGCCAGGACAAAGGAGCTTGAGGGAGAATACATAGTGAAGAATGTTCTTTCGGAGCGTATAGATATAACGCAGTATTCACCAAATGGATACATTAACAGAAACTATGTCAAGGCGTGTTCAATACTTCCAAAGTTTAACAGGATAAAGGGATCAGACTACACAACAGGATATTACAGGGGAAGAGAATTTACATTCTGTGATCTACTGCTCGAGTGGAAGTCGGAGAGCAGAGACAGTGATGGACACACACATACACACATAACTACCGAGTTCGAGGGGCAGGTCATGATCATGGGACTTGGCAAGGATATAGGCGGCTGGGTGCAGATACGGGAGAGAAAGAAGCCACGCAAGAAACATGGATTCCTTGACAACCTGTTTGGAGCAGGAAGCTCCCGCAATATTATCGAGACCGAGAACGAGGCATTTAACAGCCAGTTTGAGATAAGAGCATCCGATGGGCAGCTTGCATTTTATATATTGACACCACAGTTTATGGAGCGTGTCATGAGACTTGACGAGCATGCGGATGGCTACACGAACATAGAATTTGCCGGATCAAATGTAGTCTTAACGCTGAACACCGGAAGGGATTCATTTGAGATCAAGAGGACACTTGGAATGAGACGTCTTGAAAAATACCGCCAGAAGTTCAGGGATGAGCTCGGGATATATCTTGACGTACTCGATGAGGTGCTCACAAAAGAGAATCTGTTTAGTTGATTTTTATAGTGTGTTTTTCGTGGTTCGGAGATGATAAGATGGATCAGAATATAGGAAATTACGGGGAAAATCTATGGATTACATAATAGACAATATTGAATTTATTGTTGAGCTTGTGAAATCAGGGCTTATAGGTATTGTGGGAATATTTTTGATCGGACTTGCAATTTGGATAAAGAAAAATGAGGACCGTTGGAATTTTAAGAATATCGGAATAGGACTTCTGGCTGGCGGCATGGCACTTTTGCTTATCGGTATATCTACGGCAGTAGATAGTCTGCAGGATGGCGGGGTAATAGCTTTAGACAAAAATGATCCTGTGTGGGTGGTTGTGGATACAATCAAGGTGCTGGCATGCGTGCTGATATTTGCTATAGCGGGATTTGCAATGAGGTCAAAACGCATAAAAGAGAATGATATGTATGACATGGAGATAACCGGAAAGATCATAGGATACGATACCCTGACCGGCAGGACAAAATTGCCGGGATATGCACAGCCCACAGTGGAATACATCGATCCTTATAGCGGTGAACCGGATTCTTATATGGTAAATCAGGAGATAAACAGAAAGAAACATACGATTGGCAGTGAGTATAAACTGCTTTACTCCAGGGAAAAGAGAACAGCCTATGAGAAGAAGTCAAACAAGGTGTACAGGGAGATGGAGGTATTCTTTTTCGGACTGGCGGTTTTGATTTTCGTCGTGGGGATAGTGAAGTTGATAATGAATGTGTTATAAAATTTATGTAAATATGGATGTTGTAACCAGAATTTATATATGTTATAATACCGACAGATATAAAAGGTAATAAGAGTATATCATTGTGCTTTACACAATATAGGCGCAAGCGAAAACCCCAGAGGGTGCCACCTCTGGGGTTTTCTCCGTCTATTGTGTAGGACGACATATTTCCTAGGCTGGTTGCCGGCGGAAATCACAAAATCAATGTATAACAATGTCATGAAATAATATTGTAAACCATGCCAGTCATATGCTAATATAGATATGTTTGCGAAAATGACAAATTTTTATCACTTCAGGAGGAAAACAATGGGTGGATTTTTTGGAGTAGCGGCAAAAGATGACTGTGTGTTTGATCTGTTCTTTGGAATAGACTATCATTCACATCTTGGAACAAGGCGCGGAGGCATGACAGTGTATGGAGATAAGGGATTTGACAGATCCATACACAATATCGAGAATGCTCCATTCAGAACAAAGTTCGACAAAGATATGCAGAAGATGAAGGGCTATTATGGAATTGGATGTATATCCGATTATGAGCCACAGCCACTCATAGTGCGTTCTCATCACGGAACATATGCCCTGACAACTGTCAGCAAGATCAACAATGTTGACGAGATATCCAAGGAGATATTTGATCAGGGACATTCACATTTCCTTGAGATGAGCGGAGGGGATATCAACAGCACAGAGCTGGTGGCAGCCCTTATCAACCAGAAGGATAATCTGATAGATGGAATAAGATATGCGCTGGAGAAGATAGACGGTTCTCTGTCACTCCTGCTCATGAACCAGAATGGAATATATGCAGCCAGGGATATGCATGGAAGAACTCCTGTGGTTATAGGCAAGAAGGATGGTGCATTCTGTGCGTCATTTGAGAACTTTGCCTACAAGAACCTTGGCTATCATGACTATAAAGAACTCGGTCCTGGTGAGGTTGTCGTACTCACTCCGTCCAACTGCGTGACGCTTGTGCAGCCGGGTAAGGACATGAAGATATGTACATTCCTGTGGGTATACTATGGTTACCCTGCAAGTTCATACGAGGGTATGAGTGTAGAGCAGATGAGATACAACTGCGGAGCCAGCATGGCAAAGAGAGATAACGTCAAGCCGGATATCGTAGCCGGAGTTCCGGATTCAGGAACAGCGCATGCAGTCGGCTATGCCAATGAATCAGGAATACCTTTCTCAAGACCATTCATCAAGTACACACCGACATGGCCACGTTCGTTTATGCCGACCATACAGAGCCAGCGTAATCTCATAGCCAAGATGAAGCTTCTGGCAGTTGAGGATCTTATCAAGGACAAGAGCCTTCTGCTCATAGACGATTCTATCGTGCGTGGAACACAGCTCAGAGAGACAACTGAGTATCTGTTTGACAGTGGAGCCAAGGAGGTACACATCAGACCAGCGTGTCCACCACTTGTATACGGATGCAAATACCTGAACTTCTCAAGATCATCATCAGAGATGGATCTGATAACAAGAAGAGTTATCGAGAGACTTGAGAATGGAAATGTGACAGATGAGGTACTTCAGGAGTACACAGATCCTGATTCAGAGAAGTACGAAAAGATGGTTGACGAGATCTGCAAGGAACTGCATTTCACATCACTCAGATTCAACAGACTTGATGATATGCTTGAGGCGTGCGGAGTTGAGAAGTGCAAGCTTTGTACATACTGCTGGGATGGCAAGGAGTAAGCTGCGGATGACGGCGATGCCATATGCGGCAGACAGTATCATATATAAAATAATCTATTTGTATTAGCAAGAAAAATGGTGACAGGGATATGGCATTAGAAAATTCAAGAGAAATCACAATAGAAGATATACAGGAACTGGATAAGGATTCGTATCTGATGGTTGACATCAGGGATGAAGTTGAGATATCCCACGGAGCTATCCCGGGTGCAATGGCAGTTCCTGCGGACAGTCTGATGCCGGATCATCTGGCAGAGACCGCAGGTGAACTGTTTCCTGCAGAGGAATATATGCCCAGGGATAATTCAAAAGGGAAGAAACTCATCATTTGTTGTACCCATGGAACCAACAGTATTCCTCTTGCAGACAGTCTCACAGAGATGGGATATGATGCAGTGAGCCTTAAAGGAGGCTATATATCATGGCTGCTCTACACCATGGGCAAGCAGGAACAGACTGACATATGTGCCGATGTGGAGAAGAGCCTCCGCAAGAAGTTCCACAAGAAGATATGGTGTAACTTCACAAAGGCAATCAACAGGTACGAACTGGTGAAAGAGGGCGACAGGATTGCCGTATGTATATCGGGCGGTAAGGATTCTTTTCTCATGGCGAAGTGTTTTCAGGAGCTGAAAAGACACAATAAGTTCCCGTTTGAACTCAAGTTCATAGTCATGGATCCGGGTTACAGCCCGGCAAACCGCAAGGTCATAGAGGACAATGCCAGGATGCTGAACATTCCTATCCAGATATTTGAGTCGGATATATTTGATTCAGTGTATAACGTAGAGAAGTCGCCGTGCTACCTCTGTGCCAGGATGAGAAGAGGCCATCTGTACAGCTATGCCAAAGAGCTGGGATGTAACAAGATAGCTCTCGGACATCACTATGACGATGTCATAGAGACTATACTCATGGGTATGCTTTACGGAGCGCAGATGCAGACTATGATGCCGAAGCTCCACAGCACCAACTTTGAGGGCATGGAGCTCATCAGACCTCTCTATATGGTGAGGGAGGACGACATCAAAGCGTGGAGAGATTACAATGAGCTTCATTTTATACAGTGTGCATGTAAGTTCACGGACACATGTACCACCTGCAACAATGAGGAGACAAAGTCCAAGCGTCAGGAGATCAAGCAGCTTATAGCAACGCTCAAGAAGACGAATCCGTTTGTGGAGGGCAATATATTCAAGAGTGTGGAGAATGTCAATATCGATACCCTTATAGAGTACAAGCAGGGAGGCGTGAGACACAGCTTCCTTGATACTTACGATGAAAAAACGGTAAGATAGAATAGGCAGCAGATATTTAGTTATGTAAAAAAGGATTATATCGGATCATGCATAGATTTGTGATTGGATATAGTCCATTTTTTATGTTTAAAATAAGAATTTTATTTTATGTGTTGACATATAATTAAATATATGTTTAAATGTTCATAGATTCAACGAGAATAATGAAATCCTTGTGAAAGAGTTAGATGAAAATGATAGCTTACTAATTTTCAGAAATGAATAAGAAAATATTATGAAAAGGAGACTACTACTATGAAGAAGTACAAGATCGAAGTTGATTGTGCAAACTGCGCAGCAAAGATGGAGGATGCAACAAAGAAGGTTGCAGGTGTTAAGGATGCAGCCGTGGCATTCATGGCTCAGAAGATGAGTGTTGAGTTTGAGGATGGAGCAGACGAGGCAGAGGTTATGAAGAACGTTCTTAAGGCATGTAAGAAGGTAGAGCCTGACTGTGAGATATTCATGTAATCACAATCCGTCATGTGTCAGGGTATTGCAAAGCAGGTTTTGAAATGTATCAGCATTCCGATTCCTGCTTTGTCTCATATAAGATATATGAAGAATATGCATTATATCAGACAGGAGGATGTTATGACAAAGAAACAGAAAAAGGTCCTTATAAGAATCATAGTATCGGCGGTTCTTCTCGTTGCCATGGCTGTCACGTTTACGGTGCTTGGCAAGACTGGAATGGTGGATCTTGAGAATCCGTCGGTTATGTGGAGATGCATAGAGATAGTGGCTTACCTGATCCCGTATCTCATCATCGGTTACGATATACTTAAAAAGGCATTTCTCGGAATCATACATGGAGAGGTATTTGACGAGAATTTCCTTATGGCTATAGCTACGGTTGGCGCCATGGTGCTCGGTGAGTACAAGGAGGCATCAGCGGTTATGCTGTTCTACCAGATAGGTGAGCTGTTCCAGAGCTATGCGGTGGGCAAGAGCAGAAAGAACATCACAGCACTTATGGATATCCGCCCTGATTACGCGAACATAGAGAAGGACGGCAAGCTGGAGCAGGTAGATCCTGACGACGTTCAGATCGGAACAGTCATAGTTGTACAGCCGGGCGAGAAAGTGCCTATCGATGGAAAGGTAGTTGAGGGGGCATCTTCGCTCAACACAAGTGCCCTCACAGGAGAGAGTGTCCCTAGAGAGGTTCATGTGGGTGATGAGATCATCAGTGGATGCGTCAACCTCAACGGACTTATAAAGATCGAGACAACCAAGGAGTTTGGAGAGTCAACTGTATCAAAGATACTTGATCTCGTCGAGAACTCAAGCATGAAGAAGTCCAGATCAGAGAACTTCATCACGAGATTTGCAAAGTATTACACGCCGGCTGTATGTATAGCAGCACTTGCACTTGCAGTTCTGCCGCCGGTGATCAATCTTATCATGGGCAATCCTGCTGCGTGGTCGAAGTGGATCATCAGGGCTCTGACAACACTTGTTATCAGCTGCCCATGTGCACTGGTAATATCCATACCACTGAGTTTCTTCGGTGGAATCGGAGGAGCATCGGCAAAGGGTATCCTTGTAAAAGGCTCCAACTACCTTGAGGCGCTTTCATATACGAAATACGTTGTGTGCGACAAGACAGGAACACTGACAAAGGGTGTGTTCCAGGTTACAGAGATACATCCGGTTTCTGGTATGAGCGAGGCTGATCTGCTTGAGAAGGCAGCATTTGTCGAGAGCTATTCCAACCATCCTATCAGCAAGAGTCTGAAGGAGGCGTACGGCAAGGAGATCGACAACAACAGAGTAACGGATGCCAGGGAGATCAGCGGACACGGTGTGTCAGCAGTCGTGGATGGACATGAGGTCGCAGCGGGAAATGTCAAACTCATGAAGAAGATGAACATAGAGGCAGCGGTTCCTGCATCGGTTGGAACAGAGATACACGTGGCAGTGGATGGCAGATATGCCGGCTACATCCTGATATCTGATGTTGTAAAGCCAAATGCAAAGGAGGCTATACGTGGTCTCAAGGCTGCAGGCGTGGAGAAGATTGTCATGCTTACTGGAGATGCCAGGAAGGTTGCTGACGCAGTGGGAAGAGAGCTTGGCGTTGATGAGGTCAGAAGTGAACTTCTACCGGGTGATAAGGTCGATGAGGTTGAGAAGCTCATAGCAGCCAAGGGCGAAAAAGAAAAACTTGCATTTGTGGGGGATGGAATAAATGACGCCCCTGTACTTTCAAGAGCAGATATAGGAATTGCGATGGGAGCACTTGGTTCGGATGCAGCTATAGAGGCAGCTGATATAGTCCTCATGGATGACGATCCGGCAAAGATAGCCACAGCCATGAAGATATCCAAGAAGACACTCAGGATAGTTCATCAGAATATCGTGTTTGCACTTGTGATCAAGTTTGCGTGCCTTGCACTTGGAGCAGTTGGATTTGTCAATATGTGGTGGGCAATATTTGCTGATGTTGGAGTTATGATCCTTGCGGTGTTAAATGCAACAAGAGCACTTAGTTTCAAAGAGTGATACGGAATAGAAATGATGAATACCTGAGAGAAAAACAGCAGATTTTGGATTTTATAATGAAAGATGAGGAATATATATGGGAGAAATACATCTGCCTCATTGTCACTGTGACAATGAGAACAAAATCATAAATTGCATGCCGTCTGCTGATGACTGCAGCGGTATGGCAGATATATTCAAGCAGCTCAGCGATGGCACAAGGCTCAGGATACTCTGGATGCTGTGCCACTTGGAGGAATGTGTCAGCAATATAGCGGCGGCCATGGAGATGAGTGATCCGGCCGTATCGCACCACCTGAAGCAGCTCAAGGGCAGCGGCCTTATAGTGAGCCGCAGAGAGGGCAAGGAGGTATATTACAAGCTGGCAGATACGGAGACCGCCAGACTTGTCCACAAGGTATGTGAGGAGATGTTCCAGATAACATGTCCGCTTGAACAATAGAATAATATGACGGATAGATCCCCGCCGGTACTGAACAGATCAGTGTCGGCGGGGATTTTTGTGTGGAAATAAAAAAATATATAGTCATATATAGCAAAATAAAATAACAGTTGACATGCGTCTGTACATAGTGTATATATAACATATAAACAGTTGATGTATCAAGTTTTCTGTGAAAACTTGATATGCAGCGCCAGCCCTTGCCGAAGGCACTTATTAATGGGCTGGTGTTCAAAGTTGAGGGAGGTATGTATATGAGGCTTTCTCAGAATTCAGGGGTGCCTATATATCAGCAGATAGCGGACAGTTTCAAGTCGGACATATTGGCTGGCAAGTATGCCCAGGGTGAGTATCTGCCGTCTATAAGAGGGCTGGCGCGGGATCTGAAGATAAGTGTTATCACAACCATGAAAGCATATGAGCTGCTAGAGCAGGAAGGGCTGGTCACGGCTGAACAGGGCAAGGGTTTTTATGTGAATGCACAGGACAGTGAGATGCTGATAGAGCAGCATCTTCGAAAGGTCGAGGCATCTCTGACGGAGGCCATAGCTGCGGCACGTATTGCGGGTTTGTCGGACGATGAATTAAAGAATATGCTTGATGCCCTGCTTATGGTACAGGACTGACGATCTGACAGGCAGGGAACAAAGCAGGCAGGGAACAAAGCAGGCAGAGAACATAGCAGACAGAGAACAAAGAGGACAGAGAACAAAGCAGACAGACAATAGGGAAAAAGAAAGACGTGAAGAGAGTTTAAGGTTTAATGGAGGATTGGATGATGAATTATGACTGCGCTGTAAAAGGGGAGAATATTTCCAAAAAGTTTAAGACATTTACACTGGATATACCTGATTTGAGGGTGCCGAAGGGGTTTGCGACAGCACTTATCGGTGAAAATGGAGCGGGAAAGACGACACTTCTCAATATGCTTTCAGGAATAAGGCTTGATTACAAAGGTGAGCTGACCTTCTTTGACAAGTATTCATCGGAGGAGAAGGAGAGAAGGGCGGATGTAAAGAACAGGATAGGCTATACGGGAACAGGAAGATACTACCTTCCACAGTGGACTGTATCTGATGTGGAGGAGATAAGCAGTCTGCTCTTTGACAATTTTGACAGGAATGAGTTCGAAAGATATTGCCGCGAACTTGCGATATTTCCTGATTCCCCGGACGGTGTTGCTCTGAAGAAAAAGTGTTCAGCACTCTCTGATGGAACCAGAACCAAGCTGATGCTTGCCGGGGTTATGGCGAGGGATACAGACCTGCTGCTGCTCGATGAGCCGGCATCGCCTCTTGATCCTCTTATGCGAGACAAGCTGTGTCAGATGATCGGCGATTATATAAATGACGGAGCGGGGGAGAAGAGTGTATTGTTCTCAACACACAATATATCCGATATGGAGAGCATCACTGATTATGCGATCATCATGGAACATGGAAATGTGGTCGAATGCGGATTTGTGGAGGACCTGAAGGAGAAATACATACTGATAAAGGGAGATGCCCAGGATGCGGAGGCGGCATCAAAGATCCTTTATACCATGACTAAGAATCCGTATGGCTTTGAGGGAATCTGTCTTGCAGAGAATCTGGACAAGCTTGCCGGCATGAATGTGAGCAAGGAGATACCATCGCTGTTTCAGATAAGTGTTGCGGTCATGAAGAATAATACAAAAATGGTATTAAAGTAAAACTGCTTAGAGTGTTTCAGGTATTTATAGGAGCGTAATTATGAGGATGATAAAGGATTACAGAGCCATTACGAACGGAAAATACCGGTTAGCGTGCAATGTTCTGATACCGGTTATACTGGGAATCATACTGGCTTTGGTCGATACAGTGGTGAGAAACGGTTATGTTACAGAGGTCATGTTTGGTTTTGGTGCCGCGTTCATGACTGCGATTGAGATTGTTGGTGATTATTGGGGATTTGGTGCAATATGTGTGAAAGGGTGCCTTGGAATGGACTATCTGAAGACATCCACAAATGGCAAAGCCATGTTGCAGAATGCACTTATGGCAGATCTGCTTGTCCGCCCGGTGAGAATTGCGATATGTATGGCGATGGTGGCTGTGCCATATGGAATTATGGTGGGAAATCCAGTGCGACCGCTTTGTCTGTCGGTGCTGCTCACAGCAAATCTGTCGGTGTGGGCGCTGAATGTTACAAGATATGTTCAGAATGTCCAGGTTGTGAGTGTGCTGTCCATGCTGGCATATGGAGTGTCAGGGGCTGCAGTTATATACATATCGACATCTCATAAAATGCAGAGATTTGAATGGCTGATAGTGACAGCACTGGCGGTATTGATGGTGGCTGGAATATATGTGACACGCAGACATATGTACCGTAAAGTTGAGGCATCATATCTGGATGTGGATTAACAGATCGTTGTTCATGGCCGGAAACGGCTTAGACTATCCGCCCCGCCTGCCGGCGGGAGGAATGATATATATCAGACAAGGAGGATTAAGGGATGAAAGATTTGATACTTGGTTTTAAACTTCTCAGATATGGATATAAATTAAAGACAAATGTGATGATGCTTATTTTGTTCACTGCAATAGGGTTTGTGGTCGAACTGTCATCACACGGAACTAATATTCTGGGCGGTTTCTATTTTATGCTGACTGGAATGTTTGCCTACCAGATGATAATATACATGAATGCATCGGACTATGTGCAGTCAAGCGTGATGAAGAGAAAGCTGGAGGTGGGAATGCCTGTGATCGTCAGCACAGTTGTGTATCTTGTACTTCTCACAATACTTGTTGCGGAGAAATATATACTTATCAGAATGTACCCGGAGAATACAGAAAAGTATCAGGATACATTGTTTATGATCATATTTATATTGTTCGGAGCTATGATATTCTGTGGTGTATGTTACAAATATTTTGTGGCAAGCTTTATCGTGTTTATGTTGGTGATAATGACCTGCATGTCAACAATCAGTTCCTGGCTGTGTCACCATCATATATCAGAGGTTATAAGCCTTGGACTTGTAAAACTTGCTGTTCTTGGATATGCGGCCATCATTTTGGGTGGTGTTATAGAGTATTTGACCAGTTCACTTCTCTACAGAAAACAGTTGTCAGAGATCGCAATGAGCGGACTCAGCAAGAGCATGAAGTAAACGGAAATAAACTTAATAAAATAGACGGAACAGAGCCGGTTGCGGATCGTGCGGGATTGCCAGAAAGCGGGATGGTGGTTACAGCAGAAGATTTGTAACCGGCTCTATTGCTATTATCAGGTGAGTGGAATATAATATTTAAGAATGTGCGTGCTGGAGAAATCCGGTAGCTGCGCATAAGAGTAATGTATAAAATGCAGAATCATAACGACAGACACTGATAAGTCAGCATATGAATTTGAAAAGAAAGATATAAGGAAGATATAAGGAAGATATAAGGAAGTTATATGGTACAGAACATATTGTTTGATCTGGATGAGACACTGCTGGACTTCAAGCGCAGTGAGAGCAGGGCACTCTCCAATATGCTTAGGCATATTGGGGTGGAGCCTACAGAAAAGGTCATATCCAGATACAGCGTGATCAACAAATCAAGATGGAAACTGCTTGAACAGGGGCTGCTCACAAGGCAGCAGGTTAAGGAGAGCAGATACGAGATACTTTTTGCAGAGCTGGGAGTTGACTATTCTGCTGCAGAGGCGACAGCCTACTATGAGAATCAGCTCAGCCAGAAGGGATTTATGTTCCCTGATACGATAAAGCTGCTTGAAACCTTGCACGGAAGATACAGAATGTACATTGTGTCAAATGGCGGATCAAACGTACAGAGCGGACGACTTTTGGACAGCGGTATAGGCAAGTATTTTGAGGATATATTCATATCTGAGGATGCCGGAGCGGAGAAACCGTCCAGAGAATTCTTTGACTATTGCTTTGGCAGGAGACCAGAGATAAAGGTGGATGAGTCGGTTATCATAGGAGACAGCCTGACATCTGATATACAGGGCGGAATAAATGCCGGGATAAGGACAATATGGTTCAACCCTGACGGGCAGCAGGCAGCGGATATACATCCTGACTATGAGGTGAAAACGCTTATGGAGATTCCGGCGCTGCTTGAAGAGCTGTAAGCAAAAAAGCATAATTATTTGCCGGGACCGGATACAGATGAGACCGGATATAACTGAGACCAGATTGAAATAAACAGAAATAGACAAATATACAGAGGTAGTACATGAAGATAAGAGATTTGATTACACAGGATAAGGCGACACTCTCATTTGAGGTGTTCCCACCAAAGAAAGATACTGACTTTGCGGATGTTGAGGCTGCCGCACTTGGCATAGCGGCGCTAAAGCCTGACTATATGAGTGTAACCTACGGCGCTGGCGGAAGTACAAAGGGCCACACCATACAGCTTGCGCGGGAGATACAGGAGAAGTACGATGTCCCGACTATAGCACATCTCACATGCGTGTGTGCCAGCAGAGATGGAATAAAGAACGCGCTTGTGGAGATGAAGAGCGCAGGGATAGAGAATATACTTGCCCTTCGCGGAGATATACCGAAGAACTATGATGGACAGGTGTTTACTGAGTTTTCGCATGCATCCGAGCTGGTGGAGCTCATCAAGGAGACAGGAGACTTCTGTGTGGGCGGTGCCTGCTATCCTGAGGTACATCCCGACTCAGCAAATAAGCATGATGACATAGCGGGACTTAAGAAGAAGGTCGATGCTGGATGCGATTACCTGACTACACAGATGTTCTTTGACAACAACATTTTCTTTAATTTTATGTATAGAATCAGGGAGGCGGGAATAAACGTTCCGATCATACCGGGTATCATGCCGATCACAAAGCGTGTCCAGGTCAAGAATGCGGTGAAACTTTCAGGCTGCAATGTGCCTGAGAGATTCAAGAGTATAGTGGATGCATTTGGCGATACAGAGGCGGCTATGAGGCAGGCAGGAATCGCGTATGCAACAGACCAGATCATCGATCTCATGGCAAATGGAGTAAAGCATATACATGTGTACTCCATGAATAAGCCGGAGGTCGCAGCCGGAATACAGAAGAATCTCAGTGAGATACTTAAAGTGTGGTAATATACAGATGTATATCAAATAAAAGAAAGAAGGAATAAAAAATGACACTTGAAGTTTTACAGAAGGACATGATAGCAGCAATGAAGGCAAGAGATAAGGAGAGAAAGGACAGCATATCATCTCTCGTATCGGCAGTTAAAAAAGTTGGTATAGATAATGGCTGCAGAGACAATATACCTGAGGACATAGTTGACAGCGTTATCCTCAAGGAGATCAAGTCTGTTAAGGAGCAGATCGACACATGCCCTGCAGACAGAACAGATCTGCTTGAGCAGTACAAGGCAAGATATGATGTGTTCAACGAGTATGCACCAAAGCTTTTGTCAGAGGATGAGGTCAGAGAGATACTCACCACAAAGTTTGCAGATGTGATCGCAACCAAGAACAAGGGACAGATCATGAAGGCAGTCATGGCAGAACTCAAGGGCAAGGCTGATGGCAAAGTTATCAATCAGGTTGTTGCAGAGCTTTGCAAATAATAGTTTCTGACAGAAATCAAATCTGCGAATTAGTGAACGGAATTAGTGGAGAAAAATATGAAGTTTGTAGGAATTGAGAAGAAGGAACAGGGCAAGTTCATCACGAGATATGATGTGAAGTACGAGACCGTGGATGGCATCCTGAAGAATTACGAGATGATAAGCAGAAACGGTGATATCACAGATTTCGAGGGACTTCACGGTAAGGCTGCGGATGCAGTTGTCATCATAGCCACAGATGAGAATGATGAGAAGATTCTGATAGACAGAGAATACAGACTGGCTCCTGGAGAATGGGTATACAATTTCCCTGCCGGACTCATAGATCCTGGTGAGACCCCAGAGATCAGCGCAAAGCGGGAACTTATGGAGGAGACAGGACTTGAACTGTACGAGATCACAGACACGATTGGGACAAGCTACAGTGCAGTAGGATTTTCAAATGAGACAAATATGTGCGTGGTGGGTAAGGCGAGAGGCGAGTTTAAGCCGAGCACATCGACACTTGAGGAGATCACACCTGGCTGGTATACAAAGGCTGAGGTAAGGGAACTTCTTAAGACTGAGAAATTTGCTGCCAGGACACAGGCATTCTGTTATGTGTGGAGCAGGAAGTAGGAGGAGTATATGTATGGAGAAATTACCAGGAAAAGGTATGGTGGCAGCGTCATCGCTCATCATGCTCATATGGGGATTAGTAAATGCAGGATATTATGACATAGCAAAGCTTGTGCTTGCGGATGATCCATCGTCCAAGGCAGTTGCCTGCGGCGTTGTGGTCGGGATCGTGTCACTTGCGGCGGTCATCGGAGGTATATTCGGTATAGCAGGCAGCAACAAGGTTGCAAAGGCTTCGGGCATAGTTGTCTGGGCTGTGCTGCTCATAGTATTTGCGATCATAGGTGGCATAACAGCCATTGTATGCGGAGACAGCAAGGCAGTGGCAGTTATCATGATGATCATCGGAATCATCGTTCCTATTGTTATGTTCATGGGAGCTGCAAAGAACAGGGCGTAGAAGTATAGATCAAACATAATACAATAACTGGGTACAGGGAAATATATGAATAAATATGATATAAGCATTGTCATTCCTACAGCAAATGGGAATGACAAATTGACAGAGTGCATAGAGAGTCTTTCAAATCAGAAACAGCCGAGATTTGAAGTAATATGTGTGTGTACGGAACAGACAGAATTTGACAGGGGCATAATAGAGAAGTACAAAGCATCCGGTTTGGAGATTAGCTGTGTAACGTTGGATGATCATGTTCAGAGCGGATCGTGGGACATGGTCATGAATAGCGTATCCGGTGAATATGTCATCTTTATGTCACCAGACTGTATACTGGGCACAGATGCGCTAAAAATAGCGTATGATAAGGCAGTGGACAACTCGGCTGACATTGTTCTGATAGGTACAAATTCGCAGAATAGTACAACAGGGGAATTAAAAAATTCGGGTAAACATCTTGATAAAAAGGGACTGCCGGATACAGAACCTTTCTCCAGAAAGGATTACGCAGATGGTGGATTATGGTCTGTTACATGCCCTGAATGTTCTAACAAATTATACAGAAAAGCATTTTTATATGACAATCGCATAAAGATGAAGAATGTGATGGAGCTAGATGATGCATTCATGATATATACATCACTATCAGTGGCTGAAAGGATATGTGCAGTCAGGGATAATATTATAAACATCAGACAAGCTTTAGTAAAAGGTGGTATCTCCGCAGATACAGGTGATATAACCGTATTCATAAAATCAGAGGATGGATTTCTGCACGATCTGATGGAAAGGAATGTATATAGTGATATTGAACGGGATTATGTAAATAGAGTGCTTTCGGTATGTTGCAGCAATCTCAAGGCATACAGGAATAATATGATAGTTCAGCAAATCATGGAGGCTATAATACAGTCTGATTTTTATAACTGTGGATTGATGGAGCATCCGGAGGAATACTACACAAATATTGACAACTATTTTTATGTCAGATCATTTGTTGACGGAAAAAAATGGTGCCTTGATCGCGAACATAAGCTGAATGATACTGCTAATTACAGTATAGTGGTAAACAGAAGCTCAGAGATAGTTCCTAAGGTGTCGGTGGTAATTCCGGTATATAACTGTGCTGAGTATATTGGTGAATGTGTTGAAAGTATAATGCATCAGACGCTTGAGGAGATAGAGATCATCTGTGTAAATGATGGTTCAACGGATGATACCATGGAAATATTGGAGGAACTGGCGGAGAAAGACAACAGGATAACTGTAGTTACACAGGGCAACAGGGGAGCCTCGGTGGCAAGAAACCACGGCATTGATATTGCCACGGGAGAATATATCTGCTATGTGGATAGTGATGATCTGTTGGAGAATGGTACACTCGAATGCCTGTATACTAAGCTGAAAAGGGACGCTCTTGATGTACTATTCTATGATGGAAAGATCAGATACGAAGAAGACAAATTCGATAACAGCATACGCGATGGCTATTATATCAGAAAGAACAGTTATCCTGAAGTATATTCAGGACTTGATATGTTATGCCGGATGCAGTTGAATGGCGATTATAGAGTAACTCCATGCATGCAGATAGCGTCAAGAAAGTTTATCAGGGAAAGTGGTATCAGATTTGAAGAGTGCATATATCATGAGGATAATATATACACATTTCAGGTTATTTTAAATGCTAAAAGAGCAAGCCATGTGTCTGAGGCATTTTATGTGCGCCGCGTTCGCAGAAATTCCATAATGACGGTAAAGCATAACTGGAATCATTGTTATGGATATTTTGTATCTTTCATGGCTCTGCAAAATATACTGGCTAAGCATGATATAGAAAAGGAACAACTCCCTGCGATATATGAGATAATATATGGCATCTGTTCAAGTACACAGAGAATATATGATGAATTGCCAGCAGCGGAAAAGAATTACTATTACTATCTGAATACAGCGGAATACTATTTGTTTAAGATGCAGTTTGTGTCTGTTTCGGACATTAAGAAGCAGAAAAATGACATGGCTAAAAAACTTGGACAGGCATATGAGGAGAAATACACTATAAATGAAAAGTTAAAGGCTGCATATGAGGAGAAGACAGATATGTATATGAAACTTCAGCATATGCGCGATGACAATGCCAGGATAAAGGAAAGCCGTGAGCGTGAGTATGAGAGAAACGAGGAGTTAAAGGAAAAGCTCCAGCAGACTTATGCGGAAAAGTCCGAGATAAATGCCAAGCTGCGACAGACTTATGCGGAGAAATCCGAGATAAATGCCAAGTTGAAACAGACCTATGCGGAGAAATCCGAGATAAATGCCAAGTTGAAACAGGCCTATGCGGAGAAATCCGAGATAAATGCAAAACTTCAGCAGACCTATGCAGAAAAAACAGAGCGTGGAGTTCAGATAAAAGAACTCACAAAGGAGAATACAAAGCTGAAGTCAGAGATAGAACAGCTCAGATCTGAGGTAGATCAGCTGCTTGCAAAACGAGGAATATTACATAAGCTGAAAGACAGAATGGAAGAAAAAAATTAAAGAACATTTAAGGCCGGATCATAGCGTCGATAAGATGCGAAAATCCGGCTTTTTACGTTTAATCAATAAGAATAAAGCGATATGGAAAGTAATATGTCTTGAAATTAACAATTATTAATAGTATAGTCACAGAGGGTGTATAGAAATTTAAGTACATCTTATGTTATCTGTGAAAAAAATGAGAGGCGGATATGTATAGTCATTTGCTATGCAGTTCGCAATAGGAGTGGGGAAATGCAATTCAATTCATACATTTTTATATTACTGTTCATGCCTGCGGTTTTTATCCTTTATTTTCTTGGTAATAAAATAGGATATTCATTTGGCAAAATAATTCTTATAATAGGCAGTGCGATTTTCTATATATATGGTGGATGGCAGGCGGCAGTGCTTCTGGCTGCAAGCATATTGGTTAATTATTGTTTCAGCCTGTGTATATCCAAAGTGAAAAGATGCAAAAAGGCATTTCTTGCAATAGATATAGTGATAAACGTGGCGTTGCTGCTTTATTTCAAATACAGTAACTTCTTTATAACAAATGTGAATCAATTATTAGATAAAGACTATCAGTTAAAGGAATTGATCCTTCCATTGGGAATAAGCTTCTTTTCCTTCCAGCAGATAATGTATGTTGTTAATATATATAAAGAAAACATTCACCTTAATTTCGTAGATTATTTGTTGTATATCTTATATTTCCCTAAAATATTAATGGGACCATTGGCGGATCCTGCCGATATAATCCAAAAGTTCAATGACAAAGATCTTAAGCGGGTAAACTGGGAAAATGTGACTGAATCCCTGAAAATATTCAGTTTTGGATTGTTTAAGAAGCTTGTTATAGCTGATACATTTGCCAAAGGTGTGGCGTGGGGATATTCCAATATCGATGGCTCAACCTCCATGGATTGGATACTTATAACACTGTTTTACACATTTCAGATATATTTTGATTTCAGTGGATACTGTGATATGGCAGTGGGTGTGTCCAGGCTGCTCAATATAGATCTTCCGATAAATTTTGATTCGCCATATAAGGCACTGTCAATAAGAGACTTCTGGAAGAGATGGCATATGACACTTACCGGTTTCCTGACAAAATATGTGTATATTCCACTTGGAGGAAGTAAACGTGGACGTGCACGTACATACATTAATACAATGATCGTGTTTATTGTGAGTGGAATATGGCATGGGGCAAATTGGACGTTTATATTGTGGGGTATATTGCACGGCGCATTCAGTATATTTGACCGTTTGTTTGACAAGGTGCAGAGCAGATTGAGCGAGGTTGTGAGATGGTTTTCAACATTCACTGTTGTCAATCTTTTATGGCTCCTGTTCAGGTCAGAGTCAATAACACAATGGCTTGAGTTATTAAAGAAGATATTCACCTTCCAGGATATGTCGGTGAGCGACAACCTTATAGGACAGTTTAAGATACCGGAGACTTCATTCTTATTTGATATATTACATCTGGAGAATATAGACACGGCGGTCAGGGGACTGCCTATGTTGATATTTATAGTATTCAGTATGGCAATATGCTTGATTCCAGAGAATAATTACCGCAGTATAAAGAAAAACAACGTTGTGATAATGGCGATTGCAGCAGTTGCATTTGTATGGGGAATATTATGTCTCGGAGGAGAGTCAGTTTTTGTATATTTCAATTTCTAATGGGGGCAGTGATATGAATAGAAAAACAGGAATAAGACTTGCTATATTCGTGGTGATAGTTGTCGGACTGCTCAGCGTAGCGGCGTATGAGGTTGTAAAGATAGATCCATATATGCATTATCATAAGCCACTTACAGAATCGTATTTCTATGTACTAAACAACGAACGTGGGCAAAATGATGGAATAACCAGAAATATGGATTATGATGCGATCATAACAGGTACTTCTATGACCCAGAACTTTAAAACCACTGAGCTGGATGAGCTGTTTGGCGTAAAATCAATAAAGATTCCATATTCTGGTGGTTCGTATAAAGAGATAAATGACGCTGAAGAGAAAGCCCTGACATACAATCCTGATATCAAAATGATAGTAAGAAGTTTGGACATGAGCATGCTTTTGATGGACAAGGATTTTATGCGTGATGATCTGGGAGAATTCCCAACATATTTGTATGATGATAATATATTCAATGATGTGAATTATATTTTTAACAGAGACATACTTCTCGGCAGGGCATATCAGATGATGAAGTCCAATGATCGCGATAATTTCACTCCAGGCATAACTTCTTTTGATGATTATTCCAGTTGGATGGACAGGTATACTTTTGGCAGGAATGCCGTGTGCCCAAATGGAGTTAATCCGGTGGGAGATGTGACACAGGCTCATCTGACTGACAAAGAGAAAGAGGAAGTTCTGAAGTCTGTGAAACAAAATATTACATCACTGGCTGATGAATATAAGAATGTACAATTTTATTATTTTATACCTCCATACAGTGTGGTGTGGTACAGGGATAATCTAAGCAAGGGTGAATTTTATAAGTATATAGAGGCCGAGAAGATTATGATGGAGGAGATTCTTAAGCATGATAATATCAGGTTGTTTGCATTTGGGAATATGACTACTATTACAACTGACCTGAATAATTACAAGGATGTACTCCATTACGCTTCATGGGTAAATACACTTATGCTCAATTATATGAAGACAGATAGAAACATTCTGACTGAAGAGAATTATGAAAAATATATACAGGATGAAATCGATATATATTCTACATTTGACTTCGACACATTGAACAAGCAAAATGATTATGAAAATGATTATTATGCTGCGGCACTTTTAAACAACAAAATTACCGGCGTGGAACCGCTGGATCTCATGACTATGGTGGATTCTGAGACACTTGAATCGGCGGATAAAGTGTCGGATCAGTATTACGGACAGCCGGGGGTAGAATGTCATGGAAGTCTGGACAGGGAAGTTAAGGACTCTAAGTCAGTTGCAGAATATGTGTATGATGTGCAGTATATAGGTGCGAAAATAACTGTAAAAGACATTGGAAAGTACAATTATCTTGTTTTTTATGGTAAACTGGAAAATAAGAATGGACAGCCAGGCGTATATATATATGATGACAAAGGCAAAAAAATAAGTGAGCTGTCAGAGAGTTACCATGATATAGATAATAACTGGAAGCAGTATATTATAGATATTTCAAAAATAAAAGGAGATGTGACCATTATATTCAATGGTGGTTATATAGATAATTCGGGTGACCCGGATAGTGCATATGTTTTTAGTGGGATGAAATTGTATTGATAAACTTTGAATGGAGAGAAAAGGAGAATAATATGGAAAGTGCAGTTGAGCAGAAGCGTGAGGTAAAAGTATCTGTGATAATGCCTGTGTACAACGCTGAAGAGCACCTGGCAGAATGTCTGGACAGTGTATTAGGCCAGTCGCTTAAAGAGATAGAGGTCATATGTGTGGATGATGGCTCAAAGGACAGTTCTGCACAGATACTTGCTGAGTATTCAGAAAAGGATGCGCGTGTAATTGCTGCGTCACAGGACAATCTGGGAGCGGGACCGGCCAGAAATCATGGAATGAGTCTTGCGTCAGGAAAATACATTGTGTTTATGGACAGTGATGACCTGTATCCTGCAGAGTATGTGCTGGAAAAACTTGTGAATGCTGCAGAGACGAATAATGTAAGAGTGTGTGGTGGAACAAGAGTAGTGCTGAAAACTGATGGAGAATCAATACTGTCAGCAGATCCTATAGGACAGCTTATGAAGAAATATCCTGAAGGTGGAATCGTAAAATATTCAGAGCTTCAGTATGCGTTCTACTACCAGTGTTTCATGTTTGAAAGAAAGCTTTTAGTTGACAATGACATCACATTTCCAAATTATAGAAGATTCCAGGATCCTCCTCTTTTTGTCCGGGCAATGGTTGAAGCTGGAGAGTTTTACTTTATAGCTGAGCCTTCATATGTGTATAGAGAGGGTAGTTTTCAGAAGATAGAGTGGACTGAAGTCAAGAGTGTTGATATGTTGAAGGGCGTTACAGATGTGCTGAATTTATCAAAACAGTACCATCTTGAAAGAATGCATCAGACCATGCTCAGCAAGCTTGAGAAAACATACGAAGATATTATGCTTTCACAGATCAAAAAGAACAATGTCAAGGTGTATTGTCTGCTTGTTTATGCAAATGGTATTGCTGATTTTGATCTCTGGGATGAAGCAACAGAATCACATCGATATACCAGAGAGCTGACAGTGATTAAGAAAGCAAACGTAGCGATGGTTAAACTGCTGTGCAGTCTGTATCCTGATCTAACCTCAAAGAATATAGAGGAGTTTGTGCAGAGGATAAGGGATACATATTCGGAGATAGAAGGCGCTCAGCAGATAGACATAGACAATGCAATATTATGCATATTAGGTCTGATGTTCCAGCCGGATCAGTCCAGCAGGACGAGGGAACAGTTATATAATTATATCTGTTCAGAACAGTTTGAAGCTATGGATCTGTATGCGAAAACAGAGAATGCAAGGACACAGAACAGCCAGACTGCATACGACTTATTACAGGCGGTAAAACCGGCATTTGAATACTGTAACAAGGTGGTAACACACCACGTTGTTGAAAAGAGCAGATGTTTAGTAGATGAAGAACTTGACTTCGAGCCGAAGGTGACAGTTGTTATACCAGTATATAATGTGGAAGATTACCTTGCAGAATGCCTTGACAGTGTTATCAATCAGACACTCAAGGAGATAGAGATACTGTGTATTGATGATGGTTCACAGGATGGCAGTCTGGATATACTGCTTGAGTATGCCAACAAATATAAGAACATAAAGGTGCTGCAGGAGAAGAACAGTGGACTTTCCGCCGCCCGCAACAGATGCGTAGAGGTGGCAAAGGGAGAGTATATACACTATCTTGACAGTGATGATACTATAGAGCCGGATACATATGAGTATCTGTATAATACCGCAAAGTCAGATAATCTGGATATGGTTTTCTTTGACGGTGCAAGTTTTTATGAGACTGAGGAGCTGGAAAACCTATATACATGGTACAAAAAAGGCTATCACAGTGATGGAAGCTGCGACAAAATATATGATGGAACAGATTATTTTGTGAATGTAGTACTGAACGATGAGTTTAGAATGTCGCCTTGTATGTATATCGTGCGCAGAGCTTTTGTAGAGAAAAATAATCTAACATTCCCAGAGGGCATTTTGCACGAGGATAATTATTATACGGTTATGTGCACATTGTTATCAAACAGAACAACACATGTGAGTGAGCCATTTTATAACAGACGAGTGAGAGAGGGATCACTCACTATCCAGTCACTGGGATTCAGACATTGTTATGGCTACTTTGCATGTTACATGAAAGTGATGGATTATGTCAGCAAAAATCTGACAGAGGAGCCAGCCAGATCACTGGCGCTCAGAAAGCTTCATGAGATATTAAATAATGCAAATGGCACTTATCTGAAGATAGAGGATCAACAGGAGAAATTGTTTTATCTGGCGCTGCCTGATGAACAGGAGTTTATGTTCTATGAACTTATAGTTGGACAATTGACCAAAGTAGAGAAGATCAATACAGAGAGACTGGAGCTGGATAAAAAACTTAAGCAGACCTATGCTGAGAAATCAGAGATCCGTGCAAAACTGATGAGGACCTACGATGAGAAATCTGAGATAAATGCAAAACTTAAGAAAACCTATGCAGAGAAATCTGAAATAAACGCAAAGCTCAAGAAAACCTATGAAGAGAAAGCGGAGAGGGGAATAAAGATTAAGGCTCTTGAGAAGGAAAAAACTGAGAGGGGAATAAAGATTAAGGCTCTTGAGAAGGAAAAATCTGAGAGAGGAATAAAGATTAAGGCTCTTGAGAAGGAAAAATCTGAAAGAGGAATAACGATCAAGGAACAGAAGGAGACGATCGACAGAGTCCGCGCTGATAACAGGAACAAGGCAGCGGCGTTAAAGAGACTCAGAAGTGAGCGTAAGGAGCATATAAGCAGACTGGGTGAGCTCACAAATGAGAATGAACAGCTCAGGGCAGAGATAGAAGAGTTGAAAAAGGGCCAGGGAATAATATCAAAGATAAAAAAACGCATGCATAACAATTAGAAAATGTATGTGTACGAATAAGGGGCAGGGCATAATGAACAGGGAGTTATTGTGCTCTGTCCTTGTCGTTTTCTGTAGAAAATATAATGTTTATACTTCCTTGTGTGATATAAATTGGTAATGTATACTACAATATTGAAAAATGGTAAGGAGGTTTATCTATGAATGTAATTGTATCAGTGGTTATGCTGGTTCATAATGCTGAAAAATATTTGTATGACACTCTTGACAGGATAATAAATCAGACATTTGATGCCATGGAGCTCGTATGTGTGGATTTGGATTCAACAGATGAGTCTCTTCAGATACTTGGAGAGTATGCGGATAAAGATAACCGGGTGAGTATAGTGAAATATTCTGATATAAGTTCAGGCTCAGGACTGAAACCGGTTATAGATGGATTGCGTGGAGAATATATAGCATTCATGAGCGCAGAGGACAGGCTGAATGACAGAGCTATAGAGAAGATGCATACAGCTATGTCCCAGACAGATGCGGATGTTATGGTAAGTGATTACTATTATATGGATGAACAGGGAGAAAAGAAGCTTGCCAAGGGCGTCAGGAAGAACTGGATTGCTTATGGCAAGAAAGAATTTTCATGGCAGGATTGTCCTGACTGTATAATGAGTATATTGGATCCTGTATTATGTAATAAAATGTATAAGAAAAAGTTTGTGGCTGATAAGCTGGCACGGATAGACTGTCCTCCTGATTATTATGGGATAGCATATGCTGCAGCAGGAGCAGTGCATGCCGGGAAGATACTTTATACTGAGGCGACATTTGCAGATCACAGACTCCTTGACAGCTATGAAATAACTGATTATGCGATGATGAAATTCAGCGACCTGATATGGATGGTCGACGCAGTGATCAGTGAAGTGACCGAAGCAGAGTGCATTGATCATATACGGATGGCTGTAGTACGTTTCGTGGTAGAAAATTATGTCCGGGGATATAAGAGAACTGTAAAGTGTTTTGATACAGAAAATGTTATGGAGTATTATAAGTACATACATGGCATATTTAATGGGGAAGAGTATGTGAATGTTACAGCTTCACAACTCAGAGATATGCACCTTTGGAGAGTGCTGGACGTAATCAGGAGATATGATTACGATACGATGAAAAAACTGGTAACACGAAAACTGATAGTATCGCTTACATCTTATCCCGCCAGAATTGCCGGGGTGGCGGATGTAGTGAGCTCAATATGGAATCAGTCTTGCAGACCGGATGAGGTGGTACTGTGGCTTGCTGAAGATCAATTTCCGGGGAAGGACAGAGATTTGCCTGATCGTATCAGGAATATGAAGGACAATAACCAGATCACCATAAGATGGTGTGACGATCTGAAGCCCCATAAAAAATATTTCTATGCGTTGCAGGAATACAACAGGGATGTTGTGATTACTATAGATGATGATGTGATATATGCTGATAATATACTGGAAAACCTTTGGGATTCTTATGTACAGTATCCAGAAGCCGTTTCTGCAACAAGGGCTCACATAGCGGTAGTTGATGATGATGGAAGGATACTTCCTTATAATTGCTGGATAAAAGAAGAGTCTTCCTGTCTGTATAAACCATCCATGGAGCTATTTGCCACGGGAGTTGGCGGAGTTCTGTATCCACCGGATTTGTTTAAAAAAGAATTTTTTGACAAGCAGGCGATCATGGATACTTGTCTGTTGGCAGATGACATATGGCTTAAGGCTATGGAGGTAATGTCCGGGGTTCCACTTGTTGTGGCTATGCCATTTAAAACGTTGCGCTTTGTTCCAGGCTCTCAGGAAGGCGGCTTGTATCACCAGAATGAGAAATCAGGGCAGAATGACATACAGTTCAGCAAGGTAAATGCATGGATTGATTCCCGTTATGGGAAAAATGCGTTGGGCCTGGCAATACGTGGGGAAGACAAGCACGGCGGCGTAAGCTATGTTGAATATCTGTGCAGTGTTTTTGCTGCGGAGAGAAATAATTATAATGCCAAGTGCAGAAATCTTGAAAGCACGCTGGAAAAGACCTATCATGAGAAGTCTGATATAAATGCCAGGTTGCAGCAGACCTACAGAGATAAGACAGAGATAAATGAAAAACTTCAGACAGCGTATAGAGAGAAATCCGAACTGAATGAAAAGCTTCAGACAACGTATAGAGAAAAATCTGAGTTGAATGCGAAACTTCAGGCAACGTATAGAGAAAAATCTGAGTTGAATGCAAAACTTCAGGCAACGTACAAAGAAAAATCTGAAAGAGGTCTGCAGATAAAGGAACTTAAGGCTAATATTCGTGCTCAGAAAAAGGAGATAGCGGAATTAAAGAAAACTATATGAAGAAGCCAACAAGTAACAATGATATAAAACTCTAAATGATTATAATATGTTGAAATTAAAACGAAAAATATGTTATAATGATACGAATGTTGTGTATTTATGCCGTGACACGTGAAAAGAAAGACATCAGATACAGATATAGGCAACACAAAAAAATAGAGTTCTATCGAAAGATAAATGGGAGGGAACATGGCCAAAGTATCAATTATTATCCCTACATACAATGTGGAGATGTATTTAGTAGAGTGTATGGAGAGTGTGGTGAACCAGTCTCTTAAGGATATAGAGATTATATGTATAAATGATGGTTCCACAGACAATTCACTTGAGATTCTAAGGAGTTATGCAGCAAAGGATGATCGTATAATTCTGGTTGATAAGGAAAATGGCGGATATGGAATAGGAATGAACATAGGCTTGGATAAGGCTACAGGAGAGTATATAGGAATCGTTGAGCCTGATGATTTTGTTCCAACTAATATGTATGAGGATCTGTATAATAAAGCTGTTGAGAATGATCTTGATTTTGTTAAGGCTGATTTTTATAGATTCAAGAGAAGCGATGAGAATGGTGATATGCAGCTTGCATACAATCATTTGAGTAAGAATCCAGATGATTATAATAAAGTATTCAATCCGAGTGAGACTCCTGAGGCACTTCGCTATATCATGAATACATGGAGTGGTATATATAAGAGAAGTTTTATAGAAAAGTACCATATAAGGCACAATACAACTCCAGGTGCATCATTCCAGGATAATGGATTCTGGTTCCAGACATTTATATATGCCAAGAGAGGTATGATAATAGATAAGCCATACTACATGAACAGACGAGACAATCCGAATTCATCAGTCAACAATCCGGAGAAGGTATACTGTATCAATGTTGAGTATGACCATATAAAGGCAATTCTTCTCAAAGACCCTGAGCTTTGGAATAGATTTGGCGGTATGTACTGGCTCAAGAGATATCATAATTCCATGACAACAGTCAGACGTATAGCAGAGATATTCAAGAAGGAATATATCAGAAATCTCAGCAGCGAACTCAAGCGTGCCATGGACAAACATGAACTTGATCAGTCGGTATTCACCACTCTTGAGTGGACGAATATCCAGCATATAATGAGAGATCCGGACAACTTCTATACTATAAAGTTTGGATACACAGAGAATGAGAGGCATCTTACACGAGAGGTTAGAAGACTCAGAAAGCTTGTTCTTGATACAAGGGCAGAGCTTAAGAAATCTAAGGCAGCCACTGAAAAAGTCAGGGCAGAGCTTAAGAAGTCAAAGGCAGATCTTGCAAAGACCAAGACAGACCTTACAAATACGAAGAAGGCACTCACCAATACAAGAACGGAACTTGCAAAGGCCAGAGAGGATCTTGTGATCGTAAAACAGACTCCTACATTTAAGCTTGGAGCGTTTATCCTGTTTATACCAAGGAAGATCAAGATGCTTTTTAAGGGTCAGCATTAGTGAGGGGTGTAGGTATGAGTACGAAAGTATCAGTTATATTGCCAGTATACAATGTGTCACAGTATCTTAGACAATGCATGGACAGCATAGTCGGTCAGACACTTAAAGATATAGAGATAATATGTGTGGATGATGGTTCCACAGATGACTCGTTAGATATACTCAGAGAATATGAGGCTAAAGATTCCAGAGTCAAGGTTATAGAGCAGCAGAATGCCGGCGCAGGAGCAGCAAGGAATAAAGGTCTTGCGATTGCAACGGGAGAGTATCTGTCATTTCTGGATTCCGATGATTTCTTTGAGTTAGATATGTTAGAGAAAGCGTGGAGTAAAGCACATGATACGCGTGCCGATCTCATCGTGTTCAGAGCGGATCAGTACAGAGAAGATCTCGAGGAGATAGTTCATGTCAGATGGACGCTCAGGGAGAAGGAGCTTCCTCCATACAGACCTATAAACCGCCATAATATAATGGGCAATGTATTTAAGGTGTTTGTAGGATGGGCGTGGGACAAGTTGTTCAGCAGAGAATTTGTGGAGAGATATCATCTGAAATTCCAGGAACTCCGAACATCGAATGATATGCTGTTTGTGTTCTCGGCGATAGCATTTGCAGATAATATAGAGATACTGGATGAGGAACTGGCACATCAGAGAAGAAATAATCCTAATTCATTGTCAAATACAAGAGAGAAATCATGGAACTGCTTCCATGAGGCGCTTGCGGCCCTCAAGAATGCTTTGGTGAATCAGGGGATATTCTGGGAGCTTGAGCAGGATTATATCAATTATGCTTTACATTTCAGTTTGTGGCATCTCGATACCATAACCGGACCAAAGAAAGAAGTCCTGTTTAATGCGTTGAAGAACGAATGGTTTAAGGAATTTGGTGTGTACGATGCACCGGAAGAGGACTTCTATAACAAGAAGGAATATGCAAAGTATAAGGATGTCATGAGTATGTCATTTGAAGATTATAACAATATAGCATAGATAAATGAACTGCAGGAAATGGTTTTCTTGCAGTTTATTTTATGATAGGAAAAAAGGTTATTATGTCGAACAACTATAAATTTTTTCAAAACAGGGAATGTGAATTCTTCCCATGTCATAAAGTGGAAGATGAAAACAGTTTCAATTGCCTTTTCTGTTACTGTCCCCTTTATCTGGATGAAAAGTGTTTGGGCAAGCCATCTTATATAGTAAATGGAAGAGGTCAAAGGATAAAGGATTGCAGTTCGTGCCTGGCGGTTCACAGACCTGAGATGTACGATAAAGTTATTGCACGGCTGCAGAGGCAGGAAGAACTGCTGCGGGTCGATCTGAGAAAGCTAGAAAGCCGGATCAAGAACAGGCTTGTGCAGATCACACACATAGATGATATGGATGAGGATATGCGGGCGGAACACAGACTTGTGGCTGACCGCGTAGTTGACAGGGTCATGATTGGATCAGTTGCAGAAACGTTGAATTGCGTTGGAGAAGTTTCAGCCTGTAAGGGAGCAGCTTTGAACTGCACGGAAGTCGTTTCGAACCATAAGGGAGCAGCTTCGGATTGCAATGAGGCCGCTTCGAATCCCTTGGAAGTGTCTGTTCTGCTGCAGCCATTTGCGGGAGAATGTGTCCACAAGGGATACCTGGAATTCGGAAATAAAAAGATAGAGTGCAATGTCCTTGAGCAGTTGGAGCTTGGAAGCATCCTCAAGGGATACCTTTACTCATTCCATGCGCCGGAGGTTGATCTTGAACGCGCCGGTTCAGTTCTTGAACAGTACTACATGGAGGCATTTCAGGTGGCATGCATGGATGTCATAAGGGGATGGCTACAGGGATATCTTGAGAGAAAGAACAGTGTATATGAGAAGAAGTATTGCAGTCCGTCATTCGGTCCGGGATATTATGGAATGGGCATGGATGCTGTACCTGGACTGCTGGGACTTATGGATGCATCACAGGTAGGCGTGTCATGGAACGGAGAATGTATGTCGCCGAAGATGAGTCTTGTTGGAACATATCTGATCGCGGGTGAAGATGTGTTTGAGGTGGATTCTGATTGCAGAGACTGTATTGGACAGAGCGGTGGCTGTGAGTTCTGTATAAAACATTGAATTTAGAAAACAGGAGCAGGGGTGTTCTGCTCCTGTTTAGAATTATAGTTATTAGTCCAAATCGAAACTAAAGATCGCTTTGTCGAAATTGCGGTTCTTTAAATCTGCATCTGAAATGATCCAAAAGACATTCCATAGACAGCCAACGTTGTAACCGTATTGAAACAGCAGATGTGTTTTTGCGTTTACATCAGGAATATTACCACCCGTAGGATAACCGAATAATTTGTTTCCGTCATACGAAAGATATTCGATATCATAATCTGGAGCAACTTCTTCAAGACGGTCAAATAGGTCACAGTCAAGCACATCTCCCAGTGGCTGATAATCTGTGGTGAGTTCAAACTCGACAGCCTTTTCCTCAAAAGCTTCTGTAAAATACTTTGAATAATATGGAACAGGCGGCACAGTTCTCTTTAAATTTGACAGGTCGCCGTTGTACCAGATCACCTTGTGATAAGCCGAATTTTCGGGGGCGTCAGCAACGCTTTCAACCCATTTGTTGGTCTGGTGAATTGAGTCGATTTCTCCGCTCCAGAAAAAATATAAAATACCCGTGTGAGGAAGCCTGTTTTCAATATCCAAGTTGGCAATGTCCGCAAGATTGATTTGAGCAACAAGCTGCATTGCTGATTTTTCGTACCGCTCAGTGGCATCTCCGCGCTTGCAGGAATAGCCCGACATTGTGGGATATGGAATTTCCGGCGGAAGATCGGGAAAGCCACCGATTTTACTTGAGCCTTTTGCAATTACATTTTCCACATCCTTCACACACATTTTAATAGTATTTTTTCGGTAGTCTTTAATACTTTCTGCAATATCAGCGTGTCCTTCTTTAATAAGGAATTCAATCAAATCCATTTCGTGCATTTTCGTCTTATACCCCCTAATCCCTATTTGTTAAAGTCAACACATCCATTATACCTTATATCGCCAGAATTGCATACACATGTAATGGACACCCTACCTTTGGGATTCCCGCGCTAGAAATACCAGACTGATGGTAAGCGTCACAGCCTCGGTCACAGGTGCAGCAAACCACAAGCTGCTGCCGCCGGTCAAAACCGGGAACGTCAGTATACACACGCTGCTGAGTATGATGTTTCGGAGCAGTGATATACACAGCGACTGCCCGGATTTCAGTATGGCCTGAAGATAGTAGGAGGTCATCAGGTTGATACCAAATGACACAAATGCAAAGAAGTATGCCCTGACCCCAAGGTCAGCTATGACACCGAGACCTGCATTCATATCTATAAATACACTGCAGAGCACCCTTGGAAAAAGTATTCCAAGAAGTGAGAACAGCACGCCCATGATCAGGATGGTTGTGTAAGCCATTCTTTTTATGGCTTTTATTCTGCCTATGTTATTTGCTCCGTAGTTGGTCGAGATCACAGGCTGCACAGACTGACCAACTCCTGTGAACAGAGAATTGAACAGGATGACGCAGTTGGAGATGACGCTGTATATGGACAGGGAATTCTCGCCGCAGTACTTCAATATCTGTATGTTGAACAGCAGCACTATGAAACCATTTGCAAATTCATTGAAGAAGCTTGGAATACCGGCTGTCACAATATTCTTCATGCTGTGCAGGATCCTGTGTGGCATTATGAAACGCAGCTCATTCTTTCTGCTGAGGAAATGCGATGAGGCGACAAGTACCTGGATCAGCATACCGATTACAGAGGCAAGCGCGGCTCCACCGATTCCCTGTTTCAGCGGGAATACCAGTACAATGTCCATCACGATATTGAACACTCCGCCCAGCAGTACGCCTGCCATGGCGCGGTTCGGATCATTGTCAGCCCTCACAAATATAGCGATGAAGTTGGAAAATACTGCAACCGGCAGGAACATATTTATATAGTGCATGTATGACATGGCATATGGGTATAGAGTGGCATTTGCTCCCATGAGTCTAAGCAGTGATGGCATACATGTTCCGTACAGTATCCATAGCAGTGCGGTGATTGCCGCGATCATCATGAATGACACAGTGAAGTAACGGTTAGATTTCATTGCGTTGCCGCTTCCTCTGTGCACGCTCCTCTGTACCGAGCCACCTACGCCAAAGAGAATTCCAGTTGACATAAGTATGCACAGCAGTGGCGTTGTGATGCTCAGAGCGGCCAGGGCATCAGCTCCAACACCCTTGCCAATGACGATGGCATCAGTCAGGGTGTATATGGACATGACCATGGCACTTCCAAGGGAAGAAATGAGGAATTTGAAGTAAAGTTTTTTCAGATCGTCTTTTAACAGATTCATTTGTAAATCTCCTTAACAAAAATAGTTTATAATTGAAAATCGTAAAAGCACATGATCGTGGGTACACATTAACCTGCTAGCCGCATAAAAAAAGAGCCAGATAAGATAAAGTATCTTATCTGGCTCATGAAAATTCTGATATATTTGTATCGCGATTCATGTTCCATCCGGGAATCCTGCATCTGCAGAACACCTTGCAAGGTATATTAATATTCAACATACCGTCCGACTTGTGTTATTATAACAGGAGGTTAGCAAATGTCAAGGATTAATAAGGGGGTATTATGGAGTATAGAGTGACAGATGCAAATGATATAGATATGCTGATGGATGTCAGATTGTCTATGCTTAGGATAGTCAATGATCTTCCAGCTGATTATGTATTTGACGATGAATTGGTGGTGAGCAGCAGAAGGTATTTCCTTGAGGGCGATCAGACAACTGTTGTAGCTGTCGATGACGGAAGATGTGTGGCGTGTGCCAGTATGTCTTATATTGAAATTATGCCAACATTTTCTCATCCTTCGGGAAAGAGAGCGCATCTCATGAATGTATATACAGAAAAGGACTATCGAAGGAGGGGAATCGCCAGGCAGCTTGTGAATATGCTTATAGGGGATGCGCGTGCACATGGCGCCACGGAGATAAGCCTTGATGCCACAGAAAGCGGCAGACCGCTGTATGAGTCTATGGGATTTAAGGCATCTGAGGAGTGCATGGTTATAGATATACAGCAACTATGATGCTTTTGATAATAGACAGTTTACATACATATATTTACGGAGATAGACGGAGGCAGGCATAAATATGGAAGTAAGAGCTAGCATAGAAAAAAGACGCAGCATTAGAAAGTTTAAAGATATCCCAGTGGAGCCGGCGATTATAAGACAGCTTATCGAGGCTGCGGTTGCAGCTCCATCGGCAAAGAACAGGCAGCCGTGGAAGTTTATAGTATACACAGACGCTGCGAAAGAAGAAATCTGTGATGCCATGGAGGCGGGGCTTGCAAGAGAAAAGGCAGGTCAGACCATACTCCCAGGATGGACATGCGGCCACGCGGACGCGGACAATACGCTCCGAGTCATGAGGGAGACACCTGTTCTTATAGCTGTATTAAACACAAATGGCAGAACTCCGTATGAGAACATAGACACAGACCACAGAATTGCGGAGATATGCGACAGCCTTTCCATAGGCGCGGCGATTCAGAACCTGCTGCTTGAGGCGACAGCCCACGGCCTTGGAACGCTGTGGATCGCAAATACCTGCTTTGCCTACCCGGAGCTTGTAAAATGTATAGGAACGGAGGATCAGCTCATAAGTGTTGTCTCGGTTGGCTATGCTGCAGAGAATCCGGATATGAGACCTAGAAGGGAAATGGAAGAAGTGCTGGAATACAGAGGCTTTGGATGTGTGCAAGGAGCAGAAGGAGTAAAGACAAAATGAACAATCCGATAAAAGAACTGACTAAGCGGGAATGGCTGATATGGCTGTGTTCCCTCATTATAGTGCTGGTATCGAATCTTCTCACTGCAGATCTGGACATTCTCACACTTGCAGCGGCCCTCATAGGCGTGACATCGCTTATATTTGCGGCAAAGGGAAATGTGTGGGCTCAGATACTGATGGTGGTTTTTAGTATACTGTATGGAATCATATCTTTTAGGTTCCGCTACTGGGGTGAGATGATAACCTACCTCGGGATGACGATGCCGATGGCGGTGTGGTCCGCCATAACGTGGTTCAAGAATCCGTCGGAGGGCAACAGCAGTGAGGTTGCCATACAGAAACTGACTAGAAGACATGTGATATGGCTCACTGTCAGCACGGTGCTTGTAACGGTTGTATTCTACTATATACTTATGCTGCTTGACACGCCGAATATAGTGTTCAGTACAATATCCATAGTCACAAGTTTCCTGGCGGCTGCGCTCACCATGCTGAGATCGTCATACTACGCCGTGGGATATGCGGCAAATGATGTGATTTTGATAGTTTTGTGGGTTCTCGCGTCGCTTGAGAATCCGGCATACATTCCTGTAGTTGTAAACTTCGTCATATTCTTTGCGAATGATATGTATGGATTTGTGAGCTGGAAAAAGAGGGAAGTGAAGCAGGCTGTGGATATGTAGGAGATAATTGGAATATCACACTGAACTTATTTTTATGTTCACAGTGAGCATGCAGACAGAATGACAAAAGAATAAATAGAACATAAGTGAAATCTTATCATAATAGGAGGACGCACAGATGAATATAAACATAAGAGAGTACATGGCAGCTGATGCAAAGTCAGCATCAGAGATCTGGAATCAGGTTGTTGATGACGGAGTGGCATTTCCACAGGAAGAGGATCTGACACTGGAATCAGGCGATGCATTTTTCGGGGAGCAGACATATACAGGAATAGCTGAGAACACAGAGAGCGGTGAGGTGGTGGGACTCTACATACTTCATCCGAACAACGTGGGAAGATGCGGACATATATGTAACGCCAGCTATGCCGTGAGACGCGATATCCGCGGTGAACACATAGGAGAAAAGCTTGTGCTTGACTGTATCTCCATGGCAAAGAAGAAAGGCTTTGGAGTGCTCCAGTTCAATGCCGTAGTAGCATCAAATATACATGCACTTCATCTGTACAAGAGGATTGGATTTACTCCGCTGGGAGTCATACCGGGAGGATTTAGAATGCCGGATGGACATTACGAGGATATCATTCCGCACTATTATGACCTTAGAAAAGATGCAGATCAGTAATGAGTTGCAGCATATGGTGTAACATCACAGAAAAATATGTTGATGTTACGATCTGACAGCGGTATACTTATTGTCAGAGAATTGGATATAAGTATGGGGAGCTGGCGAGTTAGCCGGCTGAGAGGAGGCTGAATGCTTCGACCCACAACCTGATGCGGATAATGCCGCCGTAGGGATACGTTTGATACATACATAATGATGTAAGAAAGAAGAGACGCATTCCTCGTCTCTTTTTTATTTTCATAAGGAGGGACCCACGTAAGTGGGAGGAATCCTTGTGAAGCACGCAGACGCCGCGCGTAAGCGCCTCTCATGCGTCTGCTCCTTTATTCATAAGGAGGGACCCACGCAAGTGGGATATTCCTAAAGTGGCTGATTGGGGGCACCACCTTCCGTCACTATAAAAGTGTAAGAGAAACAAATATTAGATCTGGAACAGATGTATAAAGCCGGATCAGATTGGAGGAACAGATGAGAAATTACACAACACAGATGGACGCTGCAAGAAAAGGCATAGTAACTCCTGAGATCGAGAAAGTTGCCGAGAAAGAGCATATGTCCACTGAGGCGCTGATGAAACTGGTAGGAGAGGGTAAGGTAGCGATACCTGCCAACAAGAAGCACACATGCTTAAACCCTGAGGGCGTTGGAAGTATGCTGAGAACAAAGATCAATGTCAATCTTGGCGTGTCAAGAGACTGCAAGGACTATAGCATTGAAATGCAGAAAGTCATGAGTGCGGTAGAGATGGGAGCAGAGGCCATCATGGATCTGTCAAGCCACGGCAACACACAGCCGTTCAGACAGAAGCTCACATCAGAGTGTCCGGCCATGATAGGAACAGTTCCTGTATATGACAGCGTTATCCACTATCAGAGAGACCTTGCCACACTGACAGCACAGGATTTCATCGATGTGGTACGTCTCCATGCGGAGGATGGAGTTGACTTCGTGACTCTCCACTGCGGAATAACCAGAAAGACGATCGAACAGATAAAGAAGCACAAGAGAAAGATGAACATAGTAAGCCGTGGAGGAAGTCTTGTATTTGCATGGATGACCATGACTGGTAACGAGAATCCATTCTACGAGTATTTTGACCAGATCCTTGATATATGCGAGGAATACGATGTGACAGTATCACTTGGAGATGCATGTCGTCCGGGATGTCTTGCAGACGCAACGGATGTATGTCAGATAGAGGAGCTTGTCAGACTTGGAGAGCTGACAAAGCGCGCGTGGGATCATAATGTACAGGTTATGGTTGAGGGCCCTGGCCATGTGCCGCTCAATCAGATCGCAGCCAACATGGAAGTTCAGAAGACTCTGTGTATGGGTGCACCATTCTACGTACTTGGACCTCTTGTCACAGATATAGCACCTGGCTATGACCATATCACAAGTGCCATAGGCGGAGCGGTCGCAGCCATGAACGGAGCAGCATTCCTCTGTTATGTCACACCAGCAGAGCACCTAGCCCTGCCAAATGTTGATGATGTCAAGCAGGGAATCGTCGCATCCAAGATAGCGGCCCATGCGGCAGATATAGCAAAGGGGATACCTGGAGCGAGGGATATAGATGACAAGATGGCGGATGCGAGACGTGTCCTCGACTGGGATGCACAGTTTGCATGTGCCATAGATCCTGAGACTGCAAAGGAGATCAGGGACAGCAGAAAGCCTGATGACGAGTACAGCGATACATGCAGTATGTGCGGTAAGTTCTGTGCTGTCAGATCCATGAACAAGGCACTGTCAGGGGAATACATAGATATACTGTAATTCCCAAGAATCCTAAAATATAAAAAGATACGGCAGTATATGTCCATAATGGTATATACTGCCATTTTTGTGTGTATGACATATAGATATCATATGGGAATAAGTACAAAAAAACGGGTGTTCAGCCGAAGATGTTTACTATTTTGCCTATTGTAATGCCGGGTGAACGAGTTTAGAATAAAACCGAAAACAGGAGTAAATTATAGAAAAGAAGGGAAAAAAGTGAACAAAGATCTTACTGTGGGAAGACCTGAATCCGTGCTTTGGAGATTCTGCCTGCCACTTTTCGGAAGTGTGATATTTCAGCAGCTCTATAACATAGCGGACAGCTTTGTTGCGGGGCAGTTCATAGGAGAAAATGCTCTGGCGGCGGTCGGCAACAGCTATGAGATAACACTTATTTTCATAGCATTTGCATTTGGATGCAATATAGGTTGTTCGGTCATAGTATCCCAGCTGTTCGGGGCAAAGAAATATAGCGAGATGAAGACCGCGGTCTGGACCACTTTCATAGCAAGCACGGTACTTGTGGCGGTTCTCATGCTGGTTGGATTCTTGCTTGGCGAGAGACTGCTGGCACTTATTGACACCCCGGATGAGCTGATGAGGGATTCGCTTACTTATCTGAACATATACATATTGGGCGTGCCATTTTTGTTCTTCTACAACATAGCGACAGGAATATTCTCCGCGCTGGGCGACTCGAGAACACCATTCATATTCCTTGCCATCTCATCGGTGTCCAACATAGCCGTTGATATATTGTTTGTAAAGACATTTGAGATGGGGGTAAATGGAGTTGCGTGGGCTACATTCATCTGTCAGGGCGTGAGCGCTGTGCTTGCGATAATAGTTGTGTTCAGACGTCTGGCGGCAGTTCGCACTGAGGGGAAGGTCCGTGTATTTTCAGGAAGCATGCTGGGAAAGATAGCAGTCATAGCCATACCGAGCATACTTCAGCAGAGCTTTATCTCAGTCGGAAATATAATAATTCAGAGCGTTATCAATGGGTTTGGAGCCTCTGTCATAGCGGGATATGCGGCGGCTGTAAAGCTCAACAATCTCGTCATAACGTCATTTACAACACTTGGAAATGGAATATCCAACTATACCGCACAGAATCTTGGCGCGGGTAAGATTGACAGGATAGGACAGGGACTTAAAGCTGGAATAAAACTCATATGGGGACTATGCATACCATTTGCGGTTTTGTACTTCTTCTTCGGCCGTTATGGCATGTATCCATTTATGGAGAACAGGACAGGACTTGCCCTTGACACGGGAGTCACGTATCTCAGGATACTGGCGCCATTCTACTTTGTAGTATCGGCAAAACTTGTAGCGGATGGAATACTAAGGGGAACAGGCATGATGGGCAGATTCATGACATCGACGTTTACGGATCTGATACTCAGGGTAGTGCTGGCGATAGTGCTGTCAAGAGTTATCGGTTCCGCCACGGGAATATGGCTGGCCTGGCCGATAGGCTGGACTATAGCAACAGTCATGTCACTGGTATTCTGCGTGAATGGTATTAAGAAGCTGAAAAGAGAAAAAGCAGGGAGAATAGAATAGATGACAGATAAAAAGAAAAATGAGCATCGCAGAGATGCAAACAATGACGGTACAGCATCGTACACACTCGGTTATACTATATGGAGAGTTGTATTCTGCATAATCGGTGTACTGGGAGTGCTGATATTCATATACCCTATATTCAGGGGGTGCCGTGTTAATATAGGAACCATACTGGGAACAGGGGTATTTGCACTTCTTGCACTATACGGCATGTTAAGGAAAATGGTAGATGGTTGTCTCGGAAAGTTCTGGGATAAGAAGGTGGGCAGGATATGCCTCAGCATCATACTTGTTTTGATCACGGCTGCACTTGCACTGGCCGTGGTGATTACATATAACATGGTCTATGCGGCTCATGTAAAGCCGAGACAGGATGCCACGGTCGTAGTTCTCGGATGTGCAGTGAGAGGTGGCGGTCCAAGTCTTATGCTGAGAGAGAGACTTATAGCAGCACAGGATTATCTTGAGGAGAACCCGGAAGCCGTATGTGTTGTGTCCGGCGGACAGGGCGCAGATGAGAGCATGTCGGAGGCTCAGTGCATGTATGAATACCTTACAGAGCACGGAATTGCTTCGGAGAGAATATATATGGAAGACAAGTCCACATCCACAAGGGAGAATATAAAGTTTTCGGCTCAGATAATAGAGCAGAATGGCCTGCCTGACGGAATGAATATTGTGACAAATGAATTTCATGAGTACAGGGCAAAGAGGATTGCGGAAAAGCAGGGTATAGAGACGGGTTCCATAGCCGGAAGTACCGCATGGTGGCTGCTTCCGACATACTATGTCAGGGAGATGGCAGGCATACTGTATGAGTGGATCAGCGGCTGATACGTGACAGGTGCGCTGCGAGGCAGACAAAGAGAACATAATGATCTGCCGGGCAACCTTTCAGGGATATTTGGTCGAAATGCACAGATAACCTTGAAAAAGCCTTGTAATATTTCTTGAAAAATGCATGTAAAAACTTACTTCTAATTGAAAGAAATTATGTTATAATGGCTCTGTATGATACAAATACAGTATCCAGTTAAAAGGAGAACGAGATGAACAAATTAGAACTTCAGAAAAAAGCTGTAGAAGTTCGCAAGGGCATTGTCACAGGTGTATACAATGCGAAGAGCGGACATCCAGGCGGCTCATTATCAGCAGCAGACCTGTTTACTTATCTTTATTTCGAGGAGATGAATGTGGATCCTAAGAATCCTGAGGACGAGAATCGTGACAGATTTGTGCTCTCAAAGGGACACACAGCTCCGGGCTACTACGCAGCACTCGCGTTAAAAGGCTTTTTCCCAATAGAAGATTTAAAGACACTCAGACATGTTGGATCTTACCTTCAGGGACATCCTGACAAGAAGCACACTCCAGGTGTGGATATGTCATCAGGATCACTTGGTCAGGGACTCTCAGTTGCAGTAGGTATGGCACTTGCAGCAAAGATGCAGGGCAAGGATTACAGAACATACTGTCTCTGCGGTGACGGAGAGATCCAGGAGGGACAGATATGGGAGGCAGCTATGTTCGCAGGACATAGAAAGCTTGACAATCTGTGCGTTATAGTAGATAACAACAATCTTCAGATCGACGGAACGGTTGAGGATGTATGCTCACCATATCCTATAGATGAGAAGTTCAAGGCATTCAACTTCCATGTTATCAATATCAATGGCAATGACTTTGACGAGATTGACAAGGCATTTGCTGAGGCGCGTGCCCACAAGGGTGAGCCTACAGCGATCATCGCCCACACGATCAAGGGCAAGGGTGTATCATTCATGGAGGATAAGGCCGGCTGGCATGGAAAGGCTCCGAATGAAGAAGAGTACAAGATCGCCATGGAAGAACTTGAGAAGGAGGCTGCAGCATTATGATAGAGAATAAAGCAATCGCAACCAGAGAGAGCTATGGCAATGCCTTAGTAGAGATCGCAAAGGAGCATGACAATCTTGTAGTTTTAGATGCAGACCTTGCAGAGGCAACCAAGACAGTTATATTTAAGAAGGTTTATCCTGAGCGACACGTTGACTGTGGTATCGCAGAGGCGAACATGGCAGGTATTGCTGCCGGAATGTCAACATGCGGATACGTTCCTTTTATGAGTTCATTTGCAATGTTCGCTGCAGGACGTGCATTTGAGCAGGTTAGAAATACCATCGGCTACCCACATCTGAATGTGAAGATCGGTGCAACCCACGCTGGAATCTCAGTAGGTGAGGACGGCGCAACACATCAGTGCTGTGAGGACATCGCGCTCATGAGAGAGATCCCGGGCATGGTTGTCATCAACCCATGTGACGATGTAGAGGCCAGAGCAGCGGTCAAGGCTGCATATGAGTATGTTGGACCTGTATATCTCAGATTCGGAAGACTGGCAGTTCCAGTCCTCAATGATGAGAGCACATACAAGTTTGAGATCGGCAAGGGTGTTAAGCTCAAGGACGGCAAAGACATATCTATCATAGCTACAGGACTTTGTGTATCTGAGGCTGTGAAGGCTGTGGATATGCTCGCTGCTGACGGTATAGATGCAGAGCTTATCAACATACACACCATCAAGCCTATCGATGAGGAGATAGTTGCTGAGACAGCTCAGAAGACAGGAAGAGTGTTCACAGTTGAGGAGCACTCCATCATAGGTGGTCTCGGAAGTGCTGTTGCAGAGGTGCTTGCTGAGAAGTGTCCTACAAAGCTGACAAGGATTGGTGTGAGAGATACATTTGGCGAGTCAGGTCCTGCAAAGGAACTGCTTCACAAGTACGAGCTTGATGCTGAGGGTATCTATAAGCAGATCAAGGCTGCACTGTAATCCTTCTGTTATAGTTTGGACTACATGGCAGATATATAAGCTGAAATAGCTGAGACTAAATATCTGTGAAAGACATAGAGAGTTATATACAGATGGGGGAGCCTGCCAGTGGCAGGCTCTTTCCATATATACATACGGGTAGGCAGATGTCCGGTAAAACATACCGAGTACATCCGGCCGATACCAGAAGTTACAATACACAAGGGCTGAAGACGAGATGAAACTGGAGAACTTT
The DNA here is from genome assembly GCA_934277375.1 of uncultured Coprococcus sp. Classification (GTDB taxonomy): domain Bacteria; phylum Bacillota; class Clostridia; order Lachnospirales; family Lachnospiraceae; genus Coprococcus. Next base: position 258,353 of record CAKQTZ010000005.1, read on the forward strand.
ACAGAAGAGAGGTAGGAATCATATGGGCAGAGAGTATGTAGAGGAACTTAAGACCCGCGTGCTAAGCGGTGGAGCGGAGATCACATATGACGAGGCTCTGAAGCTTGCACATGAGGATCTGGATATACTGGCGGCTTCAGCAAATGAGATAAGAGAGCATTTCTGCGGAGACCGGTGCGATGTGTGTTCGGTCATAAGCGTGAAGGAGGGCAGATGCACAGAGAACTGCAGATACTGTGCACAGTCCAGGATAGCGAAGAAGGATATACCGGAGATAAATCTGCTTGGTAATGAAGCGGTTACTGAGGGTGCATCGATTGACTATGATAAGGGAAGCTTCAGGTACTGCCTTGTTGCTGAGGGTAGGAGACTTTCAAAGCGAGAGGTTGAACTTGCCGAGAAAACAGTCCAGGATATACACGACAACGTGGATATTAATATATGCGCATCATTTGGCTTGCTGGATCAGGAGGACTTCACGAAGCTCAAGAATGCGGGACTTACGATGATACACAACAATCTTGAGACCTCTCCGGCATATTTCCCGGAGGTGTGTACCAGTCACACGCAGGAACAGAAGAAAGCGACAATACGCGCTGCAAAGGATGCGGGACTCATGGTGTGCAGTGGCAGTCTGTTCGGCATGGGCGAGACACTTGAGGACAGGGTGGCACTTGCATTTGAACTCAGAGAGCTTGGCGTGGATTCGGTTCCGATGAACCTCCTCAATCCGAGGGAGGGGACGCCGTTCTATGATAAGACGCCTCTCACTGAAGAGGAGTATGTCAGAACGATAGCAGTATACAGATTTATCATGCCAAAAGTCATGATAAGGCTTGCGGCTGGAAGAGGAAGATATGAGGACAACGGCGAGGCTGCACTTGCCGCCGGGGCAAATGCGGTCATAAGTGGAGACTTCCTGACCACCGATGGCACATCATTTGACCTTGACTTTGACATGATACAGAGAAAAGGATTTACCACGGACAGAGCGCATTTGACAGAGTGACATGTCTGTGATATGACTCAACAGAGGGAGTAAGTTGGTATATTTGTGACATGTAATGTCACGGAATTGTAGTTATAGATGGAAAAGGAGAAGATATATTATGAAGATTTATGACAGAATCATGGGACTTGGAACAAAGATGACAGACATGGATGCCTCCACATACCAGGGGGCGTTCATAGGCAAGATATCCTACACGGTGGACAGAGAGAAGGCGGAGGCTGCCGACAGCATCACATATGAGTATGGCGATGTAAAGGAGAATGCCTTTATGTACATACTCTCAATACTTGGAAAGGTGGAGGGAGATGAGACTCCTGTTGAGAAGATGACCATCACACTCGTAAAGGCATCAGACAAGGAGAAGGAGATCAAGAGAGTGGAGAAGGCTGAGTACGAGGATGAAAAGCCGTTCCACACATTTACAAAGGAAGAGGTATATGCATTCAGTAAGGAGACAGGTGACGAGAATAAGATTCATCTCACCGATCATCCCGTGGTTCAGGGAATGCTGCTTCTCCGCACCGCTGCCTGTGCACATGAGGATCTCAAGAGACTGGATGTAAAATTCGTTGAACCTTCATACGCTGAGGAGGAGCTCATGTGGGGAAGCAATGGAAGAGAACTCGTTTTATATGCTGATGGATATGTAAAGGCATCCTTCAAAGTTGTGAGATAGCGTTATGTAAGAAAAGTTTTTATTTGACGAATTTTTATTTGAGGAGACAAGCGTTGTACGCACAATAATTGCGGCATGCTTTGTGGGAGAAAAAATGGAAAAAAAGAGGATAGAATGGATAGATTTACTCAGGGCTTTTGCGATATTAGCAGTGTTACTTTGTCATGCTACAGAGGGAATATACCAGTTGAAGCTAGAAAGCGTCTCTGCTATGCCTATGACATCAAAGATAATTGCTTTTGGAGGATTTAGTTTAGGAAGAATTGGTGTGCCAATTTTCCTGATGATTTCTGGATATCTTCTGCTCGATAGAACTTACGAAAGAGATACTATTATAAAGTTCTGGAAAAATAATTGGTTCAAGTTGTTGATATGCACAGAAATATGGTTTTTAATATATGAGTTATTTTTGAAGTATATTATAAAGCAGGATGTCCCGGTACAAATTATAATAAAAGATATGTTGTTTATACATAAGATCAATATGGGACATGTGTGGTATATGCCTATGATTCTTGGAATGTATGTACTTATTCCGTTTGTAGCTATAGTGTTGAAAAATATAGATATGAACATGATTAAGTATACTGTTGCATTTTTCTCAATATGGGCGTTTGTGTTTCCACTGATAAAAGTAATGAATGATATTTTCAGTGGAGAGGACTTGTCTTTGCAGATGTCATTGGGGTATAGTGGCGGTGCATACGGATTGTATTTAGTATTGGGCTATATGCTGAAAAAAGGATTGCTTAAAAAACTTAAAACACCTATAGCCATAGGCTGTTGCCTGGTTGCCTGGGGAGGAACAGTAGCGTTTCAAATATGGGCATATTCAAGAGGGTGTCGATATAATGTTTGGTATGATTTCCCGTTGATTCTAATTGCTTCAACATTGCTGTTTGAACTGGGGTCAAGAATAAAAAAAGTAAGATTTTATAGTGTGGTTAAACAGATCTCATATTATTCATTTGCAATATATCTGATTCATTTTATGATAAGGATGCTATTAATAAATTACTTCTCAAATATAGAAATGATGCGATCTGCTAAAGTGATGTTAGTTTGGATTGTGGATTTAGCTGCGAGCTTGGTACTTGCGTGGTTAATAAATAAAGTGCCGAAAATAGGAAAATTTATTTTGTATACTAAATAAAGCAATATGAATGAACAGTTTTACCAATTCATTATTAAAAATATGGGGTGAATGCTATTGCGAGCATTCACCCCATATTTTTAATAATGTTATTTTGTTACTATTTGATCCTTACAAACTCTCCAAATACATATCCGGTGAGCTTTTTGTTATTCTTTGTGCAGCTTACTTTGTACCAGTCGTCGGAGCCTGAACGGGCATAACCGATAATCTTAACCTTGGTACCCCTGGCAAGCTCTGTTTTAATCTTGCCGCTTGTTCCTGCGGATGCTCTCAGTCTTACTCTGCTTTCGATGATAGTTCCCTGCAATGTCTTATTTTTCACGGGAGCGCCTGACGTCTGACCGTAATAAGCTTTGTTATTATATATAGTATATGCGACTATTCTGTAACCATATCCCTTTGACAGAGAAGGCAGAACACACAGCGTGGTCGCAGGGTTGGTAATCTTTTTAGCCTTTGTATACTTTTGGGTCTTAAAGTTGTATTTGTAGATTATGTATCCGGATACACCGTTCATCTTGCTCCACTTCAGGTAAGTCTTAGATCCGATGGTTGTATACTGGAATGATTTTGTAAATGTAGCTGGTGCTGTGCGTGTACTGTATTTCAGAAGTGAACTATAGTTGGTACGCGTTCCGGTCTTGGTATATGCACGTATAGCGAATTTGTATGATGTATTGGCCTTAAGACCTGTAAATGTGTACGATCTGTTTGTGCTTCCATCCAGTCTCTTGAGTCTTACATAAGCTTTCTTTGAAGGCTCATATTTATAAACGTAGTAACCGGCAGCACGGTTGACTTTACTCCATACAATCGTTATGGATTTTGCAGACCTTTTATCTGTTCTTGCCATCTTAGGTGAAGCAGGACCGGTACAGCCTGTTGCGGCTGGGGACATATCAGTATAGTAAAGCTTACCGCCTTTTGTGTAGTAAGCAAGTACTGCATAGTTATACTGCGTGGCTGATGCCAGCTTGTTGTGCGTGTATGTTGTGTCCTTCTGAGCCGAGATCTTTGCAAGTCTTGTCCAGCTTGCGGAATCATCATCCCATGTACAAATGATATAACCATCTACATTGTTCTGTTTGTTCCATCTCATTGTGATGGAGTTTGAGGTCGATGAACTCTCTCTCAGACCACTTACAGGGCCGGGGCCGGTTGTGGCAGATGCCTCGGTGGACATGACATGGTATATAGTTCCAAAGTCCGAATCTGTGTAGGCTCTTACTTTGTATGTATACTTTGTTCCGCCATATAAATGGGTATCTGTGTATGAACAGTTGGTTGACGGTGTAACGGATGCAATCCTGTCATATTTTTTTGTTGAAGAGTTGTATCTGTATATCTTGTATCCTGTGGCAGCAGGAATGGCGGACCAGGTCAGTTTTATGGATGACGATGAGGCCTGTGAAGCTTTAAAGTTTTCAATGGTATCTGCGATTGTTATTCCACTGCACTCCTGGGAAAGCTTTCCGTAGACTGATCCGGAGTTCAGTTTATAATATCCTCTTACTTTATATGTGTATTTCTGTCCATCCTGAAGATTCTTATCGGTAAATGTCAGCTTTCCGGCTCCCTTTACTGTTCCAACGGATATATATTTTTTCTGACTGGAGTCGTAGCGTACTATCCGATAGCCATATACTTCCGGAATCTTGCTCCATTTCAGAGTTATGGTAGAATCTGTGGATTCGGTCTGCGCAAGAGAAGCTGGTGCAGCAGGAGTAGTGATATATCGATAGTTCATATCTGTGGCATGAGATATACCTGGAACATCTCCAATATCAGAATACTGCCAGTATGTATGCTTGCTGGTCAGGGTATCAGTGTCGTTGTACTGCGCAGTCCATACAGGATAGGACTTAGCTATATTAGATCCGTTCATGTCGTCTGTGATGACTGTCTTGCTTGCGTACAACATTCCCACATAGCCCTTGGATTCCACAGTTGAGCAGAATGTTTTGATGACATTTGTGGCCTGGGCTTTTGAAAGATGGGCATCGTACAGTCTTCCGGCAAGCCCACCATTTTCCCATGCGTATTCATAATCCATAACAATAGGAAGATTGATATTGTAGCCGGATATGAGTTTCATGGTATATGTCGCTTCTTTTTTTGCCTCTGCAGTTGATATGGCCTGTGAATAGAAATATACACCCACATCAAGACCGGCAGCGGTGGCGTTCTTGAGATTCTCCTTGTAATTTGAATCTATGTAATAATCACCTGAACCGTAATAGCGGCCGCCCACACGTATGATGGCAAATGAGATACCGGAAGCCTTAACTTTTTTCCAGTTGATATCTCCGTTCCACTCTGATACGTCTATACCACGTACGACTTTGTAACCCTTAAACATGGATGAATGTGATTCCCCATATGATGCGATGGATGCTGTGTCAGATGCGTTGACAAAGTCAGACTGCTTCTGGAGCTGTCTTATAGTTTCCGGGTCGTTGTTATACAGACTGTATATGTATTTTGTCTCTTCGGTGGTAAGCTCAGTGTAGTCAAAATTGCCGTCATTTACGACCTGTTCTATCTCTGCTTTCGTGGATGTGCAATCTATGTCAGACATGTCTGATGCATAGGCAGTTTTATGCATTCCACCTGCAAAAGAAAAGATACTGAGTCCCAGTGTAAAACCCAGTATTGTCTTGGTAAAATGTTTTGTAATCATATAATCCTCCCTAAGATCTTTTATAGTTTACATAATATAATCATATGTATCAAAAGTCAACAAATTAGAAGCTGTTGTTACGATAATATTACAAAAAAACAGCTGGATCAATATGGTAAAGATTGAGCAAATAAATAAAAAAATACATGTAAAGGATAATAAAATTCATATAAAATCTAAAAAGTGTATGATATAATTATGAAGCCATTGGTAAGTGCGGCTAATAAAATATAAAACAACAGGAGGAGTATTCTTATGAATATGAGAAAGACGAAAATAATATGTACATTGGGTCCTGCCACAGACGATGATGAGGTCCTCAGAAAACTGATGATTGAGGGAATGGATGTTGCAAGATTCAATTTTTCTCATGGAGATCATGCTCAGCACAGAAAGAATAAGGATAGAGTAGAGAAGCTTCGCGAAGAACTGGGGCTGCCTGTGGCAACGCTGCTTGACACAAAGGGTCCGGAGATCAGAGTCGGAGATTTTAAGGAAGGCAGAGTAGAACTGGTTGAAGGACAGACATTTACACTCACAACGGAGGATGTTGTGGGCGATCAGGCTAAAGTGTCTATAACATATAAGAATCTTGTCAACGATGTAAAACCGGGAGACACTATACTTATAGATGATGGTCTTATAAATATGAAGATAGAGAAGGTTACAGGCACGGAGATAGTATGCCGTGTAGAGAACGGTGGACCTGTGTCAAATCACAAGGGTGTGAATGTTCCAAGAGTCAACCTTACCATGCCATATATAAGTGATGTGGACAGAGAGGACATCATATTTGGAATAAAGAATGATTTTGATTTTATCGCAGCATCATTTGTAAGATCAGCGGACGACATTCTTGAGATCAGAAAGATCCTTGATGAGTACGAATGCGACAACATTAACATAATAGCCAAGATAGAGAATATGCAGGGCGTTGACAACATAGATGAGATAATAAGAGTTTCAGATGGAATCATGGTTGCCAGGGGCGATATGGGTGTTGAGATCCCTCTTGAAGATGTGCCTATCATTCAGAAGATGATCATAAAGAAAGTGTACAATGCTGACAAGCAGGTGATCACGGCAACACAGATGCTCGACTCGATGATGATACATCCAAGACCAACCAGAGCTGAGGCAACAGACGTTGCAAATGCCATATATGACGGAACAAGTGCGATCATGTTGTCAGGAGAGACGGCTGCCGGAAAATATCCGGTGGAGGCATTGCACACCATGAAGACTATTGCAGAACGTGCAGAGCGTGATATTGATTACAATAAGAGATTCTTCAACAGGGACGCAGTCCAGAATCCGGATATAACAAGTGCTATATCACATGCCACATGTACTACGGCTATAGACCTTGCTGCTGCAGCCATAATAACCGTAACAAAATCAGGAAAAACAGCCAGAATGCTTTCAAAATACAGACCTAAGTGTCCGATAATAGGATGTACACCGGTCAAGAAGGTGGCACGTCAGATAAATCTGTCATGGGGTGTACAGCCGCTTGTTATAGGTGAAGAGAACAATACAGATGATCTGTTTGAACATGCTGTTGACGCTGCTAAGAGACATGGTTATGTAAGGGATGGAGAGGTTACCGTAATAACAGCGGGAGTTCCACTTGGGGTTACAGGAACAACAAACCTTATAAAAGTGCACGTAGTAGGACATATTCTTGTAAAGGGATATTCTATAAATGAGAGAAGTGCCACAGCACCACTCTGCGTATGTGATACAGAGGAAGATCTGATCAGAAATTACAAGGATGGAGATATCATAGTAATAAATGAGACCAGCAACAGGATTATGGATCAACTCAAAACTGCATCAGCAATAGTGTGTGAAAAAAATGGTGGCAATTCACATGCAGCCATAGTCGGCCTCAGCAGGGATATACCTGTTATTCTGGGCGCTCAGAACGCGACCAAGATATTAAAATCAGGATCGATAGTAACGGTAAACGGTGAGGATGGAGTAGTAATATCAAACTAAATGTAATATATTCGTAACAAAAATTAAATAAAAACGTATTAAAACAGACCTCCTGTGTTGACAAATGTAATCGCTGTTGTTATAATACAATGGATTTGTAACAGAAATGTAATATAATTTGCAGTGATCAAGACACAGGAGGTTTTATAATGTATAAATCTGGTACATTGAAAAAAACTATAGTTGTTGCTGCTGCGGCTGGATTTGTTATAACTACTTCATTCGGCACGGTCAGCGCCGGACAGGTTTACAATGATTCAACTGTTGGAGTATCTTCGGCACTGGACAGGTATATAAATCATATAACAGAAAATAATGATGGCAGCTATGCAGATGCCACGGCTACAGATGCGAAGACGGTTGCCGTTAAAACACAGAGCACGATGGCTGCTGGAGACAAGGCTGCACAGAAGACGGAAAAGACGACTGACAAAAAAAATACTACTAAGGAAAAGACGAATACTAAGACGGATAATAAGACGACAGATAGTAAGCAGGCAAAGAAAGCAGACACTGCAGAGAAAGAGGACAAGATAAAGTATCCTGAGTTCGAAGGCAAATGTATAGCTATATCCACGGACTATGTGAATATAAGATCTGAGGCCGGAACGGATTCGGATGTTATAGGAATCATAGGAAGCAATGGAGTGGCAACTGTTGAGGAGAAAGGCTCTGAGTGGACAAAGGTAGTATCAGGAGACTGTGAAGGGTACATCAGAAATGACCTTCTGGTATATGGTGATGATGCCGGAGAATATGCTGAGGCGAATTGCAGTAAGAAAGCAACTGTCTCTACTGATACGTTAAACGTGCGAGAGGACGCAGATGCTGATTCAGATTGCGTAACTCAGGTGGGAATGGGACAGACTTTTGACATATTGTCTCAGAATGATGGATGGATACAGATTGCACTGGATGATTCGACAAGTGGATATGTGAGTGCAGATTATATTGATTATACATATGATCTTGATACGGCAAAGAGCATGGAGCAGGTACAGGAGGAGATAGCTTCTCAGCAGACTGCTGATTCACAGGAAGACAGTCAGGACACTACAGATGATCAGACAACAGATGGCAGCGAGGATACTGCAGATGATCAGACAGCAGATGGCAGCGAGGATGCAGCAGATGATCAGACAGCAGATGGCAGCGAGGATACTGTAGACGATCAGACAGCAGATGACGGCGAGGATACTGTAGACGATCAGACAGCAGATGGCAGCGAGGATGCAGCAGATGATCAGACAGCAGATGGCAGCCAGGATGCTACAGATGATCAGACAGCAGATGACAGCCAGGATGCTTCAGATGACCAGACAGCAGATGACAGTCAGGATGCTTCGGATGACCAGACAGCAGATGACAGCGAGGACACCACAGACGATCAGACAGCAGATGACAGCGAGGATACTGCAGATGATCAGACGGCAGATGACAGCGAGAATACTGCAGATGATCAGACAGCAGATGACAGCGAGGATGCAGCAGATGATCAGACGGCAGATGACAGCGAGGATGCAGCAGATGATCAGACGACAGATGACAGTCAGGATGCAGCAGATGACCAGACTGCTGATGCGGCGGCACCAAGCGGCCAGACAGGAGTAGATCTTGCAAACTACGCTACACAGTTTGTTGGCAACCCATATGTATATGGAGGCTCAAGTTTAACTGATGGCGCCGACTGTTCAGGTTTTGTTATGGCAGTATATGCACAGTTTGGATATTCATTGCCACATTCGGCAGGAATGCAGTCTGATTATGGAACGAGAGTCGATACATCGAGTCTTGAACCTGGAGATATTCTTTTCTATGGTGATGGCTCTATAGAACATTGTGCTATATATATTGGCGATGGCATGATAGTTCACGCAAGTACAGAAGAAACTGGAATAAAGATATCATCTGCATTTTACAGAGATCCTATGTGTGCAGTAAGACTTATAGGACAGTAGACAAAAACGGATATATTATGTATACTAGATATAAAAGGGGGCATGGTGACATGCACCCTTTTGTGCAATATGGCGAAAAGTGCGTCTTTTACACAAATAAAGTTGTCATGTTGAACATAAAAATGTGGCAAATATATTGAAAAAAAGACAGTATATGTTATAATAGTTGTATCAATTTGGATTATATCCAAAAAAGAAGGAGTTGGGCATCATGAATTACATAATCAGCGGTAAGAATATTGAAGTTACAGAAGGACTTAGAAATGCAGTACAGGACAAGCTCTCAAAGCTTGAGAAGTACTTTGCAGCTGACACTGGCGCACAGGTCACATTCAGCGTAGAGAAGGATAGACAGAAGATAGAGGTAACAATCCCTATGAAGGGACATATAATCAGAGCCGAGCAGGTAAGTGATGACATGTATGTGTCAATAGATCTTGTTGTAGAGGTTATTGAGAGACAGGTTACCAAGCATCGCAAGAAGCTCATTGATAAGGAGCAGAACGTAGCATACCTGAATGATGCATTTGTTGACGAGGATATCGAGGATGATGACGATATCAAGATCGTAAGAACCAAGAAGTTCGAGGTTAAGCCTATGTATCCTGAGGATGCATGTATCCAGATGGATCTGTTAGGACATAACTTCTACGTATTCAGAAACGCAGAGTCAGACGAGGTTAATGTCGTATATAAGAGAAAGGGCGGCACATACGGAATTATAGAGCCAGAGTACTAAGATCTGTCACAGCGCAGATGCGTATGACGGCTTCGGATAGATAAGATAATCTGGTAAAGGTCTGGTAAAACAGATACTTCATACAATAGAATATACGAATTTACAGGAGATCTTTAGTTGGTGAAGGTCTCCTTTTTGCTTGATATAAATATCATAAGATGTTAGAATGTACCCTGAATAATGATAGCTAGGAGGGCAACAACAACAATGGGTTTGTTTGAAAAAATATTTGGAACACATAGTGAGAAGGAGCTTAAGAAGATAACTCCTATAGTCGATGCAATAGAGGCGCTTGATGATAAAATGCAGGCACTTTCGGATGAAGAACTTAGAGCAAAAACACAGGAATTTAAGGACAGGCTGGCTAAAGGTGAAACGCTTGATGATATACTGGTAGAGGCGTTCGCTGTAGTTAGGGAGGCGGCTTATCGTGTGCTTGGCATGAAACATTACAGAGTGCAGCTAATAGGTGGAATAGTGTTGCATCAAGGCCGAATAGCAGAGATGAGAACTGGTGAAGGTAAGACCCTCGTTTCAACACTCCCGGCATATCTGAATGCACTTGAAGGTAAGGGGGTACATGTAGTTACTGTCAATGACTACCTGGCAAAGAGAGATGCTGAGTGGATGGGGCAGGTGCATGAATTCCTTGGTCTTAAGGTCGGAATAATACTTAATAGTTCGACTACAGATGAGAGACGTGACGCATATAATTGTGATATTACATACGTTACAAATAATGAACTCGGATTTGATTATCTGAGGGACAACATGGTTATATACAAGGAGCAGCTTGTTCTCAGAGACCTTCACTATTGCGTTATCGATGAGGTCGATTCGGTGCTTATCGATGAGGCACGTACACCTCTCATAATATCAGGTCAGAGCGGCAAATCTACAGAGCTTTACAAGATGTGTGATTATCTTGCAAGACAGATGAAGAGAGGCGAGGGAGATGGCGAGATATCCAAGATGGATATGCTCATGAAGACCGAGATAGATGAAGATGGAGATTTCCTCGTAAATGAGAAGGACAAGTATGTTATGCTTACTGCAAATGGCGTGAAGATGGTTGAGCAGTTCTTCCATATTGAGAATCTGTCAGATCCTGAGAATATGGAGATACAGCATAACATAATACTTGCACTTCGTGCACATAATCTCATGTTTAGAGACAGAGATTATGTGGTTAAGGATGATGAGGTCCTCATCGTAGATGAGTTCACAGGACGTATCATGCCAGGTCGTAGATTCTCAGATGGACTCCATCAGGCTATAGAGGCCAAGGAGAATGTAAAGGTTAAGAGAGAGAGTAAGACTCTTGCAACTATCACCTTCCAGAATTTCTTTAACATGTTTGACAAGAAGGCCGGAATGACAGGTACAGCCCAGACTGAGGAAGAGGAGTTCAGAGAGATATATGGAATGGATGTAGTGGTTATACCTACTAATAAGCCTGTCCAGAGAATTGATCAGCCTGACTCAATATTTAAGACAAAGAAAGAAAAATTGGATGCTATAGTTGAGCAGATAAATATTAGTTATAGAAAAGGTCAGCCGGTCCTTGTGGGTACCATAAATATTGATGCATCAGAGGAACTCAGTCACATGCTGACTAAAAAGAAGATTCCTCATAAGGTGTTGAATGCAAAGTTCCATGAGCTTGAGGCAGAGATCGTTGCTGATGCAGGACAGAAGAATGCTGTTACTATAGCAACTAACATGGCTGGACGTGGTACGGATATCAAGCTTGGTGAAGGAGTGGCAGAGCTCGGTGGACTCAGGATCATAGGTACTGAGAGACATGAGTCCAGACGTATAGATAATCAGCTCCGTGGACGTTCAGGTCGACAGGGAGATCCGGGTGAATCCAAATTCTATCTGTCACTTGAGGATGATCTTATGAGACTTTTCGGTTCAGAGCGTGTTATGGGAATATATGACACACTTAAGATACCTGAGGGCGAGGAGATAGAGCATAAGACTATCTCTAACTTCGTAGAAAAGGCCCAGAAGAAGATAGAGGGCAATAACTTCGCCATAAGAAAGAATCTTCTTGAGTATGACAGAGTTAATAACGAGCAGAGAGAGATCATATACAAAGAGCGTAGAAGAGTACTTGACGGTGAGAACATGCATGATGTTATTCTCAAGATGATCAAGGATGATATCAATTCGGCAGTTGATCAGGTGTGCTCACATGAGACAGATCCTGAGCAGTGGAATCAGGCAGAGCTCGACGATATGATAAGAACTGTTATTCCATTTGAAGAACCTGTTGCGCTCACAGATGATGAATTCAGCAAGGGCGGAATAGATGAACTTAAGTCCAGATTATATGATGAGGCACTGGAGTTATATGCCAAGAAGGAAGAAGAGATAGGCGATCCTGAGCAGATGAGAGAGATTGAGAGAGTCATTCTTCTCAAGTCCATAGATAGAAAGTGGACAGATCATATTGACGATATGGACAATCTGAGACAGGGAATAGGACTTAGATCACTTGGTCAGAGAGATCCAGTTGTTGAGTATAAGTTTGCAGGATACGACATGTTCAATGACATGACTGCAGCTATCAGGGAAGAGACTGTAAAGATTCTGTTCAGAATTAAGGTTGAACAGAAGATTGAAAGAGAAGAGGTCAATAAGGTCACAGGAACTAATAAGGACGATACAGTGTCCAGAGGACCGGTGAAGAAGGCTAAAAAGATAGGAAGAAATGACCTCTGCCCATGCGGAAGCGGCCTGAAATATAAGAACTGTTGCGGCAAGAACGCATAATATGTGATATGGGAGAAACTGAGTGGTAGAGTTAGATGAGTACAGGATGAGGATGACCTCCTACAGAGAACCTTTGGAGGAGGTTAAGTCATCCCTTGACATTGAGAATAAAACAGACAGAATAGCGAAACTTAATTATGAAATGGAACAGCCAGGGTTCTGGGATGATGTTGATAGATCCCGTGAGGTGTCAAAGGAACTTAAAGGGCTTCAGGATCTTGTCGACAACTACAGAAAGCTTGAGAATGACTATGTGGATATAGATACACTGATTCTTATGGCGGAGGAGGAGAATGATCCGAGTCTTGTGCCGGAGATAGGAGAACAGATAGACATATTCACGAGGGAGTTTGAGGACTACAGGATCAATCTTCTGTTCACGGATGAGTTCGATGACTGCAATGCGGTCCTTACGCTCCATTCGGGAGAAGGCGGAACAGAGTCGTGTGACTGGGCTAGTATGCTCTACAGAATGTATACCAGATGGGCAGAGAAGCATGGAATGAGTGTGGAAGTGCTCGATTTTCTGGAAGGTGACGAGGCTGGTATAAAATCAGTGACTATCCAGATAAACGGATCGCATGCATATGGATATCTCAAGTCTGAAAAGGGAGTACACAGACTTGTCAGAATATCCCCGTTTAATTCAGCGGGAAAGAGAATGACGTCATTTGCATCATGTGATGTTATCCCTGATATTGAGCAGGACCTTGAGGTTGATATCCGAGATGAAGATATAAGGATAGATACATACAGATCCAGTGGAGCAGGTGGTCAGCATATCAATAAGACATCATCGGCGATCAGAATCACACATTATCCTACGGGTATAGTGGTGCAGTGTCAGAATGAGAGATCGCAGCTCATGAACAAGAACAAGGCTATGCAGATGCTGAAATCCAAGCTGTACCTTCTGAAGAAGCAGGAGAATCTGGAGAAGATATCAGATATCAGAGGTGAGGTTACAGATAATGGATTTGGAAGCCAGATAAGGTCATATGTGCTTCAGCCATATACCATGGTAAAAGATAAGAGAACGGCATATGAGAATTCCAATGTATCAGCGGTTCTCGATGGAGATCTTGACGGTTTTATGACATCGTACCTCAAATGGATAAACAGAGTTGAAGTGTAAAATCACATGAGTGCCGACGAGCAATATGAAATTAGTCTTTGACAACGGTACTTTATACTGATAAAGTAGTGACGTACTAAATTTGCATTATCATGCAGAAAAAGGAGATAAGAAGGAGATAAAAAACATGGTGAATATAGCAGTATTAGGTTATGGTACAGTGGGCTCAGGAGTTGTGGAAGTGATTAACACCAACCATGATATTGTTAACAAGAGGGCTGGACAGGAGATAAACGTAAAAAGAGTACTTGATCTCAGGAATTTCCCTGGGGATCCTGTCGAGAACATTCTTACCCATGATTTTGAAGATATATTAAACGACGAGGAGATAAGCGTTGTTGTGGAGGTTATGGGAGGCGTTGAGCCTGCATACACATTTGTCAAGAAGTGCCTGCTTGCCGGCAAGAGTGTGGCAACCTCCAACAAAGAGCTTGTGGCTGTGCATGGACCTGAGCTTATAAAGATTGCCAGAGATGGCAATATCAATTTCTTCTTTGAGGCATCAGCAGGCGGCGGAATTCCTGTTATAAGACCGTTAAGCACATCCATAACTGCTGATGATGTTACAGAGATAACAGGAATACTCAATGGTACGACCAATTATATCCTCACTAAGATGGATAAAGAGGGAGCAGACTATGCAACGGTACTTAAGCAGGCACAGGAACTTGGTTATGCTGAACGTAATCCTGAGGCTGATGTTGAGGGCGGAGATGCATGTAGAAAGATAGCGATACTTACATCTCTCGTATATGGAAAAAATCTGGATTACAACAGAATCCATATGGAGGGAATAACAAAGATAACAATAGATGATTTCAAATATGCGGACAAGATGGGTTATTCTGTAAAGCTTGTTGGAACAACAAGAAAGACAGATGGCAAGCTCTATTCGTATGTTGCCCCTGTCATGCTTCCACATGACAATCCGCTGGCAAAGATAGATGATGTATACAATGGTATACTTATACACGGAAATGCTCTTGACGATGTAATGTTCTACGGCAAGGGAGCAGGAAAGCTTCCAACAGCATCTGCAGTTGTATCGGATGTTATAGATGCTGTTAAGAATGCAGGTAGAAATGTTCCTATCATCTGGGAGAATGAGGAACTTGAGATGGGTGCATTTGCAGACTCAGAGAGCAAGTTCTTCGTAAGGACAGATGAGAAGGATGAGGCTGCCATCAAGGCGGTATTTGGTGAAGTAGAGTATGTTGATTCTGATCTCGATGAGAAAGCGTTTGTTACAGCAGTTATCACAGAGGGCGAATTTGAGGCATGTTGCAATAAGATTGGTGTCAAGAGTGCTCTCAGAGTGCTGGATTAGTACAATATCATTCAAAGGTCTTGCAATCCTTGTGGAATTGCGGTATTTTACAAAAGGCTTATTTTCTTTTCGCCGGTGTACTTTGGCGATGAGTTAAATATACAAATTTTCAAATGAGCGATCAGGAGGACAATATGTTAATAGTAAAGAAGTTTGGTGGTACTTCCGTTGGAAATACCGAAAGAATCTTTAACGTGGCCAAAAGATGTATTGAGGACTGGCAGAAGGGAAACGACGTAGTCGTAGTTTTGTCTGCAATGGGTAAATACACAGATGAGCTGATAGATATGGCCAAGCAGGTAAATGAGAATCCGCCTAAGAGAGAGATGGATATGCTTTTTACAATAGGTGAGCAGATGTCCGTATCACTTATGGCTATGGCTATGAATTCTCTTAAGGTTCCTGCAATCTCTCTGAATGCATTCCAGGTGGCAATGCACACAACTTCAGTATACGGTAATGCGCGTCTGAAGAGAATCGATGTTGAGAGAATAAGACATGAGCTGGAGCAGAGAAAGATAGTTATTGTCACAGGATTCCAGGGAATAAACAAGTATGATGATTACACAACTCTTGGTCGTGGTGGTTCAGATACAACAGCTGTTGCACTTGCAGCGGCACTTAACGCTGATGCGTGTGAGATCTACACAGATGTGGATGGAGTATATACAGCAGATCCACGTAAGGTAAAGACAGCACGTAAGCTGGATACGATAACATACGATGAGATGCTTGAGCTTGCTACACTTGGAGCAGGTGTTCTGCACAACCGTTCAGTTGAACTTGCAAAGAAGTTTGGCGTTCAGCTGGTTGTTCGTTCAAGTCTCAATTTTTCAGAGGGTACAATAGTTAAGGAGGATACTGGAATGGAGAAGATGTTAGTTAGTGGAGTGGCAGCAGATGCAGACTCAGCAAGAGTAGCAGTTATAGGACTGGAGGATACACCGGGTGTTGCGTTTAAGCTTTTCAACCTGCTTGCAAAGAACGACATCAATATAGATATGATACTGCAGTCAGTAGGACGACATGGAACAAAGGATATCACATTTACATGCAGCGATGAGAATGCAGACAGAGCAGCAGAGCTCATCAAGAACAATATTGGTAAGTTAGAGAGTATAGATGTAAACAAGGATGTTGCAAAGGTTTCTATAGTTGGAGCAGGAATGCAGTCAAATGCCGGCGTTGCAGCTAAGATGTTCGAGGCACTCTATGATGAGAATATCAACATCAGAATGATATCAACATCAGAGATTAGAGTTACAGTTCTTATCGACGAGCAGTACACAGAGCGCGCAATGAACGCAATTCATGACAAGTTCGCACTCGGCGATCGTTAATTCTAACAGAATCATATATAGTCCTGTTTAGCAGGATCTTATAATATACGCCGGGGGAAACTCCGGCTTATATTATCATAAGGGGGAACCGCCGTTAAGGCGGGGGATTCCTTATGATGAAGCAGACGCCGCGCGAAGCGCCTATCATGCGTCTGCACCCGTATAAGGGGGAACCGCCGTTAAGGCGGGGGATTCCTTATGATGAAGCAGACGCCGCGCGAAGCGCCTATCATGCGTCTGCCCTCGTATAAGGGGAAACATAAAAGAATTTGAAAGGAGTCAGGGTATGAAGAGAACAGATTACATATCGTGGGATCAGTATTTTATGGGTATTGCGATGATGTCGGCAGAGAGAAGTAAAGATCCGTCAACCCAGGTCGGTGCGTGTATAGTGGACAAGAACAACAGAATTCTGTCCATGGGATATAACGGTATGCCGACTGGCTGCGATGATGACACAATGCCGTGGGGAAAGTCCGGAGATCCGCTTGACAACAAATATTTCTATGTATGCCATGCAGAGCTGAACTCTATTCTTAATTACAGAGGTGGCAATCTCAAGGATGCGATCATATATTCTACCCTGTTCCCATGTAATGAATGTGCCAAGGCTATTATTCAGTGCGGCATAAAGGAAGTCGTATATATGTCTGACAAGTATGCGATGACGGAGAGCACCATAGCCTCCAAGAAAATGTTTGATATGGCTGGTGTTACATACAGACCATTTGAATCAAAGGGTAAAAAGATCACACTTGACCTTTAGAAGTAACAGAATAGTTCCGGAAGACCGGAGAAAACACATATGCATGACAGACAGGAGAGAATATGGTCATAGAGAGTAATAGCAGGGAAGAAACATACAACGCAGGAGTACAGCTTGGGCAGAATGCAGTTCCGGGGCAGGTGTATTGTATATATGGAGATCTGGGAGTTGGTAAGACGATAATATCCCAGGGGGTGGCAGCCGGACTTGGAATCACTGAGGTGGTGAACAGCCCGACTTTCACTATTGTGAAGGAGTATGACGAGGGCAGACTGCCTCTGTATCATTTTGACGTGTACAGGATCGGCGATGTGGACGAGATGGATGAGATAGGCTACAATGAGATGGTGTATGGCGATGGAGTATGCCTTATAGAGTGGGCAAATCTCATCGAGGAGATATTACCTGACGTATACACTAGAATTGACATAGAGAAGGACCTTTCGAAGGGACTTGATTACAGGCGTATTACGATAGAAGAGAGGCATGATCAGATATGAAGATCTTAGCATTTGACAGCTCAGGACTTGTGGCGAGCGTTGCCATAGTCCAGGACGATAATTTGATAGCTGAATATACAACCAACTACAAGAAGACACATTCCCAGACACTGCTTCCTATGCTGGATGAGATTGTGGAGATGACAGAGACGGACAAAGAGAGCTTTGATGCGCTGGCTGTTGCTGCCGGACCGGGATCATTTACAGGACTCAGAATAGGCTCAGCAACGGTCAAGGGGCTTGCCTTTGCGTGGAATATACCGGTTATTGCTGTGCCGACACTTGAAGGCCTTGCGTACAATGTGTGGGGGACTGACAGACTCATCTGCCCTATCATGGATGCGAGAAGAAAACAGGTGTATACGGGTCTGTACCGCTTTGGCAGCGATGACAGTCTTGAGACGATAATGGATCAGACTCCTATGGATATTGCTGACCTTATAGACCAGCTCAATGAGAGAGAGGAAAAGGTTATATTTGTGGGAGATGGAATAGATGTTTATGCTGACGTTATAAAAGAAAAGATGACGGCAGACTATGCATTTGCACCTGCACATATGAACAAGCAGAGAGCGGGCTCAGTGGCAGCTGCAGCCCAGGTGAGATACGCATTCGGACAGTATGAGGAGGGGGATACATTTGCCCCTGAATATCTCAGACAGTCACAGGCAGAACGGGAGAGAGCTGAGAAGACAAAACTGGAGAATGACGGACATGAATAGATCCGGGGACTACAAAGATGTGACATTGGGAATCAATGCCGAGGCCGTGAATCATGGTTCTTCACATGTACGTCTGAGTCTGGCAGACATGAAAGATCTGGCCGGAATAGCTGCGTTGGAGGCTGAGGTATTTTCACATCCGTGGAATGAGGAGATGGTGTCCTCATCTATACAGGGGACATACGATCATGTTAAGATCCTTGAGACTTCTGAAGGAGAAATCGCCGGTTATATCATATATTCGGCAGTGTGTGACAGCGCAGATCTGCTCAGGGTAGCAGTGGATGCCGGATTAAGACGCCGTGGCATCGGCTGTAAGTTGATGGAGACCATGATTGATGACTGCAAGGCCAGAAATGTGCAGAGCATATTTCTGGAAGTCAGGGAATCCAACGCTGCTGCGATAGCTATGTATGAGCAGTTTGGATTTATAAAAATTTCTACAAGAAAAAAATACTACGACTCACCGGTGGAAGATGGACTGGTTATGCAAAAACAGTTATAGTAATTGATATATGCAGGATATACAGTGTGTGGAGCCCACATTTGTACGGCTGGAAAACATTGTCGGTATATTCTGTGAAGGATCTGGCTTATAATCAGACTCATAACAGGGCTGCATGCAGTCGGACAGGAGATAAATATGAGTGAGATCAGATGTAATAGGTGTGGAAGGATAATTGTATTTGGAGATATGCACGACAAGGAGGATTACGTCCTTATTCAGAAGGAGTGGGGGTATTTCTCGCACAAGGATGGCAAAAAATACACACTCAGGATGTGTGAGGACTGTTACGACAGACTTGTAAATGAATGTGTCATACCTCCAAGGATAGATGATGTGACAGAGTATGCATAGAGACTCTGCCTTAGAAATGGAGATAGAAGATGATAGACGTATGTCTTTTGGGGACAGGAGGGATGATGCCGCTGCCATACAGGGCACTTACATCTCTCGTGGTCAGATATAACGGACACGAGATGCTGATAGACTGCGGAGAGGGAACCCAGACCTCGATGCGTCAGCAGGGCATGATAGGCTTTAAGCAGATAGATGTGATCTGCTTCACGCATTTTCATGCAGATCATATAAGCGGATTGCCGGGACTGCTGCTCACGATAGGCAATGCCGAGAGAACGGAGCCACTTCTTATGGTTGGTCCAAAGAGACTTGAGAAGGTAGTCAATTCCCTCAGGGTTATAGCACCTGAGCTTCCGTTTGAGATCAGGTTCCAGGAACTCTCGGAAGCTGAGGAGAGCTTTATGTGGGAGGATCTCAGGGTGGATGCATTCAGGGTGAATCACAATGTGACATGTTATGGATATTCCCTCTCGCTTCCAAGAACTGGAAAATTCAGCGTGGACAGAGCGAGAGAGAACGAGATTCCGATGAAATACTGGAATGGTCTGCAGAAGGGCAACACATACGAGGAGGATGGACACATATATACTCCTGATATGGTGCTTGGTCCTGACCGCAAGGGCCTGAAACTCACATACTGCACAGATACCAGACCGACCCCCCTTATAGAGAAGTATGCAGTCGGATCAGATCTGTTCATATGCGAGGGAATGTACGGCGAGAAGGAGAAAGAGATAAAAGCCATAGAGCACAAGCATATGATGATGCAGGAGGCTGCAGCCATAGCAGCAAAGGCTGATGTGGGTGAGATGTGGCTTACACATTACAGTCCGTCGATGGCAAAACCGGCGGTATTTATGGATGAGATAAGAGAGATATTCCCGAGGACTATCGCTGCAAAGGACAGAACAACAACAACGCTCAAGTTCTCGGAGGAGTAGAATAGATCGGCAAAGGTGAGATGAATTATGGAGAAAGATGTAAAGATACTGGCTATAGAATCCTCGTGTGATGAGACATCCGCAGCGGTTGTTGTGAATGGAAGAAACGTACTGTCAAATATAATATATTCACAGATAGATATCCATACACTGTATGGAGGCGTTGTGCCGGAGATAGCTTCGCGAAAGCACATAGAGAAGATTACACAGGTCATAAGGCAGGCACTCAAAGAGGCGGAGTGCACACTGGATGACATAGACGCGGTTGCGGTCACATATGGACCGGGACTTGTTGGTGCTCTTCTCGTTGGTGTGGGAGCAGCCAAGGCTATAGCATTTGCCAAAGATATACCACTTGTTGGTGTGCACCATATAGAGGGGCATATTGCGGCAAATTATATAGAGAACAAGGATCTTGAACCCCCGTTCATGTGCCTTGTTGTGTCAGGTGGTCACACACATCTTGTAAAGGTGGTCGATTACGGCAAGTTTGAGATACTGGGAATAACCAGGGATGATGCGGCAGGAGAGGCATTTGACAAGGTAGCAAGGGCTATAGGACTGGGTTACCCGGGAGGACCGAAGATAGATCGTAAGGCGAAGGAGGGCAATCCTGACGCTATAGAATTTCCAAGGGCAAAAGTGGCAGAATCAGCCTATGACTTCAGCTTCAGTGGCCTGAAGTCTGCAGTACTCAACTATATCAACCAGGCGCATATGAGAGATGAGCAGATAAATGAGGCCGATGTGGCAGCATCATTCCAGAAAGCGGTAACGGAAGTACTCACAGAACATGCGGTTGCTGCGGCAAAGGAATACCATATGGATAAGATAGCCATAGCTGGTGGAGTTGCGTCCAATTCTGCTCTCAGAGCCAGCATGAAAGCGGCCTGTGAGAAGGCGGGGCTAACATTGTATCATCCATCGCCGATACTGTGCACGGACAATGCGGCCATGATAGGTGCAGCGGGATACTACGAATACATAAATGGAACAAGACATGGCTGGGATCTGAATGCCATACCAAACCTTAGGCTGGGTGAGAGATAACCAGCCTGGTCAAGTGTGTGATGGTGTCAGACTACTACTAGGGAGAAGATGAACATGGGCGATGTAGATAATGCCGATTACAATGGATCAAATATAGAAAACATTGATACAGAGGATGAAGTAAAGGTCACGGCAATAGTCCTTGCAGCCGGAAAGGGAAGCAGGATGCACAGCGATATACCTAAGCAGTTTATGATGCTGGGGGATTATCCTGTGCTGTATTATTCGCTCAAGACCTTTCAGGACAGTCTGGTTGATGACATAATCCTTGTCACAGGTGAGGACTATGTAGAATATTGCAGAAATGACATAGTAGACAGGTACAACATCACCAAAGTCAGGAAGATCGTGACTGGTGGGGCGGAGCGCTATGACTCCGTACATAATGGACTTATTGCGGCGGATGGTGCGAAGTATGTACTTATCCATGACGGTGCGAGACCGTGCATAACCCAGAAAATCATCACAGATTCCATAGATGCGGTAAAGATATATTCTGCATGCACAGTGGGTGTACCTGTGAAGGATACCATCAAGATAGTAGATGAGGATCAGATGGGAGTGGATACTCCTGACAGATCCAGACTGTGGCAGGTTCAGACTCCACAGAGTTTTAACAGGGGACTTCTGCTTACCTGTTATGATAGACTGGCATATGACAAATGTCAGGTTATAACAGATGACACAATGATAGTGGAGCGTTATAGCAGCGTCAGAACGAAGGTGATAATGGGGGCGTATGAGAACCTGAAAATCACCACTCCTGAGGATTTAAAAATTGCTTCAAATTTTTTAAAAAAAGATGTTGACACAAAGATGGTAAAGTGATAATATGTACAAGTCGCCGGTTGATGGCGGCGAATAAAAACAACTTGGAGAGATATCGAAGCGGTCATAACGAGGCGGTCTTGAAAACCGTTTGTCCGAAAGGGCGCGAGGGTTCGAATCCCTCTCTCTCCGCTGGCTTTCATACATAATGAAAGTTCAAGCGCTTGATACTGGAGAAGTACCCAAGCGGTTGAAGGGGCTCCCCTGGAAAGGGAGTAGGCCGTTAATAGCGGCGCGAGGGTTCAAATCCCTCCTTCTCCGTTAGACATACTTAGTATCAGAGCTATATAAGAACCTTGAAAAATTAACAACATGACAACCCTGAAATTCCAAACAAGAATTTCAAGAACGTCGGATTAGAGATGATATCAAAGATCCAACAAACCAATAACAGTAAAGATGGTTAGGAAAAATACAAGCTAGTATGATTTCTGACATAGGATTTAC
>CAKQTZ010000006.1 GCA_934277375.1 uncultured Coprococcus sp.
ATAAAAATATCATTTCCTTCCAATATAGATGTCGCCGGCAACTCACTTAATGCCCCCAGCAATCCGACATCCAGCATAAACAATTTATACGCATTCATACTTTGATATGCTTTTAGAGGCATTTGAGGTTCATTTACACGATTAACTTTATAAATCAGTCCACAGTCAAGCAGCCATTGGATTGCTATTTCAAACTCGCTGCTACGAGCCCCCTTTTTTATTTGACCAAAAAAGAATTTTTTGTTTTCTTTTGCCAACTGCATTGGAATAGAATTCCACACCATTCTGATTCTTGGCAGCACCCTGCTTTCAATATGCTTTCCAAAATCCCCTTCATACTGTCTTAATATATTGCTTTGAATCTGCCTTACTTCTGTATAATCTTTGTCTAGTCGAAAAGCATCAACTACCGCAGGCAGTCCTCCCGTGTAATAATAGTTTTTTAACCAGAAAAGGTATTTATCAGAGAAATTATCAATAATGGAATAGTCCTTTGTTTTTAATTCATCTGCCAGTTTTTTCTCGCCCATAGCATATAAAAACTCTCTAAAGTTAAGCGGATATAGATCCAACAGGTCAACTTTACCAACCGGATACGACACCCCCTCATGAATTGCCACCCCAAGCAGCGAACCAGCAGCTATAATATGGTATTCTGGTGCCTCTTCGCAGAAATATTTCAAGGATCCTAAAGCTTTTGGTGTGTTCTGGATCTCATCAAGAATAATCAATGTATTCTCTGGAGTAATTGTTACTCCTGACTCAATATTTAAATTCATTATGATTCGTTCAATATCAAAATCATTTTCAAATACTGCATTCATACGTTGGTTGTTATAAAAAGAAATATATGCTGTTTTCTCATAACAGTTCTTTCCAAATTCCTTCATCAACCAGGTCTTCCCCACCTGTCTGGCTCCCATTATAATTAAAGGTTTTCTATTTTTCTTTCCTTTCCACTGTAACAGATCATTCATTGCAAATCGAAACATTATCACACCGTCCTTTCTCTGATAGTATACCACATTTTTTATGGTCTATTCCAGCATTATTTCAACACTTTTTCCGACCTTATTGACTTTGTTTTTGCATTTTTTCCGACATTGTATCGCTGTGATATCACATTTTTCCATTACTGGTCATAAATTTGTTACGTTTTTTTATAGCCACACATGTCGATCCTGTCAATATAAGAAAAAGTCCGGGTGTTCCCGGACTTCTATCACACAATATTGCATGATTGTTTTAGAAAATACGTGCATTGTCTTATCTCTGTATTATTTTAAATCTCGTCAGTTTAACAAACAGGAATTTTCACGTTAGGTTTCATCCAAATATATTTCTATTTTGCTGAATACCTTATCTTTACAGAATTTAAACTCAGGAGTCTTTTTGATATAGCTGAATATATCTTCTTCAATATCCTCATTCCATATAGTTCGTTGAAAATCTTTATTTTCTTCCGTTGGAATATATAGCACATCCACATGAATTTGATAATACTCTTCCTCATCATTAGGAAATTGTCTAACCAAAGAAAAATTAAACATAGGTTTTCCTGTAAAAGAATAGGTTCCTGTTTCAAATAAAATCATATCTTCTTTAAGTGGCATATTACACATCTCTTCAAACACGCTTACTATGTGTTCCAGACTAGAATTATCTGAAATGCTATTTTGCAAATATCCTAATAAACTTTCCTTTGATGTTCTCTTAAATCTATCAAATAATCCCATTTGAACCCTCCTGTAATTTGTACTTATAGGCTCAGCATAAGCCCCCAATATCATGTGTAATATATTATTACAACCAAACTCTAACCCATGTTGTAATATCGTTCTGATTCTATAAAAGACTCAATAACCGCTTTGCCTATTTCCTCAGCATCTGCATCAGCAAATAGTATAAATTCTTTGATGATTTCATCATATGCATATTGTCTTTTATGTGATTTTTTCATCGAATGTATTATATACTGATTATCTTCAGTGATTTTAACACGAACATAATGATTATTTTTCCAAAAAGCTACTCGGCTTCTATATTTCGTATTTTTCTTCCATGCAGCATTTTCTTTTCGCTCATTAGGCGTCAGCGAAGATAAAGGACTGTTTCTTATGTAATCAAGAGCACTTTTTACACCTTCACCGACAGAAACAGCATTGTCCAAATCTGATAAATTTATGAACCAATCTGAATCAATTGAATATCCTGCAATATGGTCAATAAGCGGAACAATTAACATTCGCCCCTCGCCCTTATATATAGATATTAATAACGGATATGAATGTAACATCATAAATTCTCCTCATTTACAAATACCGATTTATCTTATATATTCAACGCACTCAATCAAACTTAAATATATTAAGCCCTGTCCCTTCATCATAAATTCTGTCAACTTTTCCATCAATTACTGAAATTACCATCTCACAGACTGCGCTGACAACAGCTCTGTTCAGATGTCCGCCAAACACTTCACCCTTCTCATTTCCGGCGCTCATATGGAGATGTGCATAATATTCTCCGTCCATTGTACTGATTGTTCCTGTAAGCGATGTAATTTCATAATATCCTTTAAAGCTGTTGGAGTAATATTTCTTTTCATCTATCTTATATACTCCGACCGTAAAATCGTTGATAGCTCCAAGAGCATTGATACTGGCAAGCTTTATATTCTCATTTATAGCAATTACCTTCAGTTGATCCAATATCTCCTCACCCTTGTCAATCCTTGCAATTATTGTGGGGACGTTCCTTTTGTAACGAGGAGTGTCCCCTGTCTTATTATAAGCATTACACAGGGACACTCTTCGTGACAAAAGGAACGTCCCTAAATCAAACCTTTTATTCCTTTTACTATCACAAATATTCCAACTGCCAGAAATATTCCTTCCATCACGATTGGCATTATATAAGCCGGCAAAGATACCGTGCCTGAATCCCTGTTTGCCATGAGGACTAATATATTGCCACCTATCATGAGCAGGGCGGAAAATGTGAACATCCCCCCTACCGCAATCATGATGATATTTCCCACAATATTTCTTCCCTTTTGTACAGTCCTTATGGTCGTGTCTATGCCCTCTTTATGTTCTCTATAGAAATCCGTGACCGGATTGTCCACTGCACCATTTCCATCCCAGGACATCGCCATCCGCGCATTTGCCTCATACTGGTACTGAGAAAATCTGCTGTGGTCTTGCACTTCAGGTGCTTTGCCAGTCTTCACCGCTATATAATCCTTCACACTCTTTACCATCGCGACTATTCCCATAATGCCAAATAGGCTAAGAACAATTCCCGGCACACTTATGACATGTACATCATCTCCAAGAAGAGGAATTATTCCCCATCCCATGCAAGACACGATAAATCCCAGGAGCAGTCCGCTTGCAAGCTTCCTGCCGGCGGTCCGTGGTCCGTCACCGCCATTTACAAATCCAAGTGTCGCTGCCAGAACGAACAATATACCCATGCCCAGGAGTATGACTCCCATCCATACTCTTCCCCCTACATATGCGATCTCCGGGTGCTCCGGATTGTATCTGATATCCACTCTCTTTCCTATAGAAGGACGAGCGCTGGACGATGTATCATCTGTAAATGTATATTCTATATCGTCCACATAATATGTATATACAGCCGCATACATATCATCGCCATCGCTGTCCGTATGATGCGATATATCAGTTATCTTTCCTGTGGCAGTGCCATAATAACTGTCCTTATGTTTTCTATCCACTGTCATCACTATACCGCCTATCGCCATGGCGAATCCAATGACCATAAATATCACCAATACCGCTATTCCGTTGTTTTTCCCTTTCTTAGCCCCCTTTGACATCCTGTAACCCCTTTCAAAATGATTGTTCCTGACGAAATCTCAGCTCTGTTTTCCGCGATTATATTCCCCTTCACAATATCGCATATGTATTATCAATAGAATTCCAGCCTGTGCTCCACCAGCTCGCTTCCCTCATATACGAGCTTGAGTGAGAAAAATCTCTTCTCCCCTTCAAGCAGCAGTTTCAGAAATATCGCATCCCCGCTCCACGTCGGAAGTGTTGGCACGATCTCTTTATCTACCCATTGAAGATCACCCTCATCGCATATCTGGACATCCCCCTCAAATCCATCTGCGGTGAACAGGCACATAAGCTCATTCTCGCACTCATTGCTGATAAATGTAACCAGCCCCCTGAATCTGTATGATGTGAGCGTGAGTCCTGTCTCCTCCTTTATCTCCCTGAGAAGGCAGTCCTCAGGACTCTCCCACTCCTCGGCATGTCCACCTACGCCGATCCATTTGCCTTTATTAATATCCTTCTCCTTCTTTGTCCTGTGGAGCATCAGGTATCTTCCATCTTTCTCTATGTAACAAAGTGTTGTCATCTTCATATATTATCCTCCCAGTCCTCCAGGGACGTTCCTTCTGTAACGAGGAGTGTCCCTCTGTCTTATTGTTATCATTACACGGGGACACTCTTCGGTACAAAAGGAACGTCCCTACTTATTCACTATGTATATTCCTGCACACACCAAAACCAGCGACACCAGACTTACCGGACCAAGCGCCTGCGCGCCCTCGCGGAGCAGCCACGCCGACAGTATCACTCCGAACACCGGATTCATAAATCCAAATACTGCAACTCTTGATATAGGATTGTACTTGAGCAGCATTCCCCACAAAGAGTATGCCACCGCCGACACAAGAGCCAGATATATGAGCATCAAAACTCCCCCGGTGGATACAGTGCTGAGTCTGCCTCCCATGGCAAAACCGGCAGCCGACAGGATAATTCCGCCAACTATAAACTGATAGCCACTGAGCATGACCGGATTGTGTTTTGCCGAATATCTCTTCAAAAATACCGATGAGAACGCATAAGCCACTGTCGACAGAAATATTGCGCCCTCTCCTGACAGGCTCATCTGTAAATTCATTCCGTTCATATTTATGAGAACAACTCCCGCGAATCCAACCAGACAGCCAAGCATCTTCTTCGCAGTGACATTTTCCTGATGGAATATGAATCCCGACACGATTATCGCAACAAATACATTTACCGCCTCTATTATAGATGCCTTGACTCCGCTTGTGTGCGCGAGACCTATATAAAAGAACAGGTATTGTATGACAGTCTGCAGCATCGCAAGCCACGCTATCTTGCCGGCGCAGCCCTTCTCCGGCCTGATGAATCTTCCTTCCAGCAGACTTCCAAATATCACCGCAAGGATTCCCGCCAGCACGAATCGCATACCGGCGAACAGTATCTGTACCGCTGTGTCTGCACTCCCTATATTCCACAGTCCGTAACCTATCTTTATACAAGGAAATGCACTTCCCCACAGCAGGCAACACAGCATAGCACCGAGCCACACAACACTGGTCTTCTGCATCCATTTGTCGTTTATCTCTATCTTATTCATGTTTACTTCTCTCTTATATCTCTTATGTCTTTTATATCCAAAAGTATATTTATATACATTGAAAAAGTCAATTTCATTTCCCATATGTCCCCGGGGGGACATATGGGGTCAGGCCCCTCCGTCCTCACTGGGGGCATCACTGGGGTCAGGCCCCTCCGTCCCCACTGGGGGCATCACTGGGGTCAGGCCCCTCCGTCCTCACTGGGGGCATCACTGGGGTCAGGCCCCTCCGTCCTCACTGGGGGGCATCACTGGGGTCAGGCCCCTCCGTCCTCACTGGGGGCATCACTGGGGTCAGGCCCCTCCGTCCTCACTGGGGGCATCACTGGGGTCAGGCCCCTCCGTCCTCAGTGTCTCCACCACATAAAAAGTTCCATGCATCTGCACCGTGCAGACACATGGAACTTTCTTATTACTCTATATTAACATCAACCTACAGCATACCCTCTTTGATGATGTCGTGGTCTCTCAGCACCTTCTCGATCACCGTGCCCTGGATCTTCTTAAGTATAGGTCTCTTGAGCTTGTTCAAAGGTCCAAGATTTATCTCAAGCGGAGATTTGCCATCCATGAGCTTCACGCTGCTGTCCAGCAGTTCACGGATATCGTACACACTTCCCCACACCTCAGGAACACCTCTGTCCACACCGAGGAGTCCATACACAGCCTCCATGGCAGTTCTCACTGAATACTCTGTGGTAAATACTGTGTCACGAGGGGTGTCGGCGAACTGTCCGAGGAATGCAAAGTTGGTGCATCCGTCTGGAATTACATCTGGTCTGTCGCCCTTTGCTCTAGGCATGAAGAACGCGGTGATATATGGCATCATAGTTGGCACGCAGACTGCGCTGTTTGTGGCCAACTCCTCGATCTCATCCTCAGGCACTCCCAGATGGTAGAGCCACTCCTCCGTAATCTCCTTACCTGTGCAGTCCTTCATAGGCTTTTTAATATAATCGCCCGGAACATCTGTGAACAGGCCATATACCCATACACACACCTTATCCTTATCCTGGGTCTTAAACTGTTCCTGTCTGTTGATGGTCCAGCTCATCAGCCAGCTTGAATCCTGACAGCTCACGATACCACCAGTGACAACCTTTCCTGTTCTCGGATCACGCTTGCAGATATCCACGATGTAAGGGATGATCTTGTCGTCCAGCGTTGTGACTGTGGCTGACTCCCAGTTTGTCTTCGATATATCAGAGCAGAACTTCTCTGGATGTCCAAATGAAGGATCCTGTGCAGCTATATTCTTCCACAGGCTCCAGCAGCCGCTTGTCCTGACCTCTGCATCTCCATTTGGCGCATGATTCTGGTCTCCGTAGATAGTTCCCTCCGTGCAGCTTCCATTTGTGACAAATACAAGATCGTTCTCAGTGAGCGGAATACCCTTCTCAGTTCCGTTTACCATGCACTCTATGGTCTTTGCTATCTTCTTACCGTCTCTCATGTCAAATATGACATTTGTAACCTCCGTGTTATACTGGAATGTCACGCCCGCATCCTCAAGATACTTCACCATCGGAAGGATCAGCGACTCATACTGGTTGTACTTTGTGAACTTGAGTGCTGAGAAATCTGGAAGTCCTGAGATGTGATGTATGAATCTCTGGAAGTAGAGTTTCATCTCCAGTGCACTGTGCCAGTTCTCAAATGCGAACATCGTCCTCCAGTACAGCCAGAATGTTGAATCAAATACCTCTTCATCGAATACATCCTCTATCGTCTTGTCATACAGATCCTCGTCCTTTGTCATGAAGAGCTTCATGATCTCCATGCATCCCTTCTGGCTCAGATTAAATTTGCCATCTGTGTGCGCATCCTTGCCCCTGTCCACCGTGGCTCTGCACAGTGAATAATTTGGATCCTCCTTGTTCAGCCAGTAATACTCGTCAAGCACCGATACCCCCGGTGTCTCTATGGAAGGTATACTTCTGAACAGATCCCACAGGCACTCGAAATGGTTCTCCATCTCACGTCCACCTCTCATGACGTAGCCTCTGGCAGGATCAAATATTCCATCGCACGCACCGCCCGCTATATCCATAGCCTCAAGAATATGAATATGTGAGCCCGGCATCTGCCCATCACGGACAAGGAAACATGCAGCCGCAAGTGATGCAAGTCCGCTTCCAACTATATATGCGTTCTTATCATCCACGCCCTCCGGCTTTCTCGGTCTGGCAAATGCCTCATAGTTACCATTTGTATAATAGATTCCCTTGCTGTTCTTCTCATGTTTTCCGCGCTCCGTATTGCGGTACTCTGCATGTTCTGCCATAGCCTTCTCATTCTGTACCTTTGCTTTGTTATGGTTCTTTGCTGTGAGAGCTGCTGCTCCTGCACCGGCTGCTGCCAACGCTGCTATCCCGATTCCTAATTTCTTCTTTGACATAAGCAATTCTCCTTTCAGTCTGCCGTTTATTTCTATCTCATGTCCCTATAATAGCTTGCCCAATTTTTATTTCATATTTACAAAAAAAGCGGAATGATAAAATTTTTATCATTCCACTCATTTTGTATAACTCTATATTGCATATGTACTCTAGCGATACCTTCTGTCGACGCCCTTCTGCCTGTAATATGCCTCCTTATTCTCGTACATTCTCTCATCTGCAGCCTTCACTATCTCATCAAATGACTCCCAGTCCTTCTCATCACTTGACACATAGCCACATGATATCGATATGGACTTCGCCTGCTGTCCAGACCATCCACGCACAACGTCATCAAACTCCTGCTGCACTCTCTTCAGCCTTCTGGTATTTACAAAGATGATAGCTGCAAATTCATCACCGCCCATCCTGTACACCTTACCATAGCTTCCAAAACACTGCTCCATACACTCGGAAGCACCCTGAAGCAGTTCATCTCCAGCCGCATGTCCCAGGGTATCATTCACTGATTTAAGCCCATTTACATCCATGGACACATACACATACACTGAATCTCCCGGCAGTTCCCTGACATCATCTATATATGCACTCCTGTTATAACATTTTGTGAGCTCATCTGTATAAGATCGTCTTATCAGCTTCTGCTCCCGTTTCTTATCCTCGTCTATGCTTCTGGTGGTAAATATAACTTTTAAAGGACGTCCATCCTCACCAACATCTATCGATATAAATGACATTCTGAACCATCCAAGCTCCGTCACCATGAACTCACCTGACACGATCTTTTTCTTGATCAGCCTGTCTCCCAGACTATCCAGATCCATGAATTCCTGAGCACTTGCCTGATGTTCATCCACAACCACCTTATGGACGATCTCCCTCATAAGCTCCTTCGCCCCTACTGCCCGCTCACCAGCCCTCAATATCAGGTCTCCTGCGCTATAGCGTGCAAATGTATCATGTTGAAGATCAAGCATATGCATGCTGTAATACATCCCCGACATTGATGTCAATATTGCCAGCTGTTCATTTCTCTCCCGGTTCGCACGGATCACCCTCATCACCATGCTTACCACCAGACCAGCGGCAAAGCACAGATACAGTGCCATGATAACCATGATTGCCGTATTGCTACGACTGTTCACATCCATTCTATATATAACACCGATCACATACTCTCCGGATCTGCGGAATACACATCTGTTTCTAAAGCCATTGATCTTTCTTATGCCTGTAAAACTGTCCTCGCCGTCCGGCAGCACATCATCAGTCATCGAAATGCCGATCTCATCAAGAGTGAGCCCTACTACCGGTTCATATGAACATCCATATATTTCTCCCGACTCGCCATCTGCCACTACAACACTCAGTCCATCATACATAGGCATATTGGCAACCACCGTGGATATCTCATTCTGTTTTACCTCATCCAGAAGTCGTCTCGGCTCGATTCCAACCTGTATCATCTTGGTGCCATCGTCGTTCCACGTTATGGCATACATCATATTCTTACCCTTTGATGTATTTGGAGTGACATCCTGACACATGGTGAGAGTCTTATCATCCAGCATAGGCTTGAAATACGCCATCTGCTCCCCGGAATCAAAACTATATCCAAAGTATTCGGGATTGGTACCGGCATATATCACACCATCCGTATTAAACAAATGCACCTCATCAACAGATATGAGTGCAGCGATCTTGCGGAGCTCATCCACATCATTTGCCACCTCAGGCTTTGCATCAACTATATATGCCACAGCCTTAGCCCTGACCATATAATCTTCCTTGAGGGAGTCTATAAGCTCATCCTCACTTGTCTTATTCTTCTCGATTACATTGCTGACCTGATCCAACAGCACCTGCGAGGTTCTGTCAAAACTCCTGTTATTGATAAAGCTCAGTATGACCGCCTGGATGACCATCGCAACCAGCACGATTCCCCCCGTTATCAGTATTATCCCCGGCAATTTCCTTTTCTTATCTATCATTCGACTCATAAGCACTCCCCCGTATATCCCCGTAGTAACAGGTTCCTTTATCCTGGTCTGCCTTCTGCTTTTACATCTCGATTTCAAAATTATGAATAGAATTTGCTATATTTCCACGAAGCGTGGTGCTAAGCTGCTCCACTATTTTATGATAATCGTCTTTCATCCCCTTGTCTACCCAGTCAAGCATAATCCCCACAAATCCATACTTGTAAAAGTCTGCGATAAACTGCTTATCAGCCTCCGAAAGATTATCTCCTGCGCATTTCTCATCTACTACATCCGCTATGAGCTGATACGACAGCTTATACAGATAGTTCTCTATCTTAGCCTTATCCACCGACCTGTATATATTTGCGATAAATGGCTTGTTCTCCAGCACAGCCTCAAACACCTGTATCATACCCTCCTGCCAGGTATCGTAGGTCTTCTTATCCTTCAGCGCCTGCTTTCCATCCTCTATACAAACCCACTCGGCAAGCTCATATATATCCTGAAAATGATAATAGAATGTCATCCTGCTTATCCCGCAGTCTCCAGTGAGATCCGCTATCGTTATCTTGTCAAATGGCTTCTCTTTGAGCAGTTTCTTAAGCGAGACTTCAAGCACCTTCTTCGTTGTATTCGCCATCTTATTCCTCCTCTCACTCTTTTCCCGGGGTCGGAGGTGCCTGACCCCTTTTTTTTCATATCGTCCTTATAAACAAACATACTCATAAAAAACAATGTTGCTTCTTATGAGTATATCTTTACATTTATTATATTCTTTTTTTGACAATTCTCTACTTAAAAATGTTATATTTCCTTATCTTTCTTCTGATCTTACGTCTGTTCTTCTCGTCTCCAAAGAAGCTGCTGAGCTTCTCAACAAACAATGTCAGATACCTGAACATGGATTCCGCAGCAAATGCAAATACCACCATGAGCAGGAAGCATATGTTGGATATCGAATCTATGGCAAACAGCCTGCCGAGGAAAAGTCCACAGAACAGCAGTCCGACTATGTTGATAAGAAGTACACCATACTTCATCTTGTTGAACGGATGGCTGATCTTGATTATTATCATAAATCCGACAACCGCAAGAAGCATTGTGCCGGCTGTGGCTATATCCTCACTCGGAAGATTGAATACCTGTCCGCAGATTACAAGTGCTCCGACCGACAACACATCCGTGAGTCCCGCAGGCAATGCTTTTAGCATGACATTTGCCATAAAGTTTCCCTCTATACGATTCCTGTTCGGCTCAAGTGCCAGCAAAAATCCCGGTAATCCTATGGTAAACATGCTTATGAGTGATATCTGTGATGGCTCCAGCGGATATGTGATCGCAAATATCGCTGAGAATATGGCCATCAGCAGTGAGAATATATTCTTAACAAGGAAGAGGCTTGCCGATCTCTGTATATTGTTGACCACCTGTCTTCCCTCAAACACCACATATGGCATACGTCCGAAATCCGAATCCAGGAGCACCGTCTGTGCCGCCTGTGCAGCCGCCTCACTTCCAGATGCCATCGCTATACTGCAGTCCGCATCCTTCATTGCAAGTATATCATTTACACCATCACCAGTCATGGCAACTGTGTGTTTTTGTTTCTGGAGTGCCCTGACTATGAGCTGTTTCTGTTTAGGCGTAACTCTTCCAAATACTGTATATTTATCCACAGCCTCTGTTATATCCTTCTCAGACGCCAGAGTGGAAGCATCCACATAGTTCTCCGCTCCATCGATGCCTGCACGCTTTGCCACCTCTGATACTGTGGCAGGGTTATCTCCGGATATGACTTTTATAGCAACGCCCTGCTCTTTGAAATATGTAAACGTACTCTCGGCATTTTCCCTTATTGGGTTTGAAAGCACTATATATCCAATCGGAGATACTTCTCTGACAGATCGGGTTGCCCCGCCGTCATCTGCTGCCTCCGCCATAAGAAGGACTCTGTATCCCTTGCTCTGGTACTCCTCTATCTCTTCGGATATCTCATCGTACCTATCCTTCATTATAAACTCCGGAGCACCAAGCATATAGTCTCCCTCGACAAATGACACCTTACTGTATTTGTTCGCCGATGTGAATGGCTGTGTCTTGAGAAGTGTCCTGCTGCCCTTCTCTATCTCATTCTTATCCACATAAGCTCTGATCGCCTCCATTGTGGCATTGTTGTCCTC
Source organism: uncultured Coprococcus sp. (assembly GCA_934277375.1). GTDB lineage: Bacteria > Bacillota > Clostridia > Lachnospirales > Lachnospiraceae > Coprococcus. The sequence continues at coordinate 11,995 of CAKQTZ010000006.1, forward strand.
AATGACTGCCGAGTAATCCGCCAGCAGATGTGCAAATGCTCTCTTGTCCATCTCTTCAGCGTCGCACCTGCCGCTTATCACCAGCTCTGTAACCTGCATACCCGGTTCCGTGATGGTTCCGGTCTTATCCACGCAGAGCACATCGACTCTCGCAAGTGTCTCTATACTCTTCATATCATGCAGTAACACTTGTTTCTTCGCAAGTCTTATTGTGCTGAGCGCAAGCGCAACAGTTGTGAGCAGATAAAGTCCTTCAGGGATCATTCCGAGAACCGCCGCAACCATTGATACAACACTCTTCTTGAATGTCTCTCCATTCATGATATACGCCTGGCAGAACAATATGATTCCCACTGGTATGATGATGATTCCAACCCATTTTACAAGTTTGTTGATATACCTGATCATCTCTGACTGTTCGCCGTCACCCATGGCTTTCGCCTGGGCTGTGAGCTGTGATATGTATGACTCATTGCCCACCTTGTCAAGCCTGGCATAACACTGTCCGGACACCACAAAGCTTCCGGACATGAGTCCATCACCTGATTTCTTCTTGATCTCGTCTGACTCACCGGTGAGCAAGGCTTCATTTACCGATATACTGCCGCTCAGCACCGTAGCGTCAGCACATATCTGATTACCAGCAGACAGAATGATGATATCGTCCTTAACCAGTTCCTCTGATTGTATCTGCTGCTGTTCTCCGTCTCTCACAACTATCGAATGCGGCGCATTTAACATGCTCATCTTGTCAAGAGTCTTTTTTGCACGCAGCTCCTGAAATATTCCTATAACCGTATTGCCTATGATGACCGGCAGGAAAGTCAGATTCCTGAATGATCCAACGATACATAGCAGCACTGTAAGTATGAGGAATATAAGATTGAAGTACGTGAGCAGATTGGACTTGACGATCTGTCCCACCGTCTTCTGCGTACTTATATCCGTGTGGTTGGTAAGTCCATTGTCAATCCGTTCCCTTACTTCCTCCGAGGTAAGACCCATGATCGGGACTCCCCGTGTATCCAGATTGCTTTCTGAGTTTGTATCCAAATAAAACACCTCTTCCTGTGTATATGGTCGGCAAATGTTATGCACCACGCAGCATTTTGCATCGGCTGCCCATGACATCTCATGATTTCTTTAATAAAGTTCTATTATAAGTACTCCAGGTAAGGTTATTCAAGGCGGATGGCAGATATTTCATATTTTTTTAAGAAACCTTGTGTCTCATTAATGACAAACGGGCGGTCATCTGGTTTGAGATGTGTATATATTTAAAATTATTTTAAAGTAAGTTATTTGAGATAATTCTCAGCATATTATATTGTAATATTACATTTTATTAATACTTTTTTTATATTATAATGTGACTGGTCATCAAATTGGGGAGGATGACAAGTTTTTATTTTTAAGGGGGATTATTCTAATGACGAGAATCGTGAAAGACTACCGGAGAAACCCGGAAAACAAAAAGGCACTGTACCTGGCGATCGTTTTTTTGATACTGGGTGGACTTGGCTGCTTGAAGTATATCGTACCGGATATCATTGCATGGACTCAAAGTATTGGCTGTGAACAGACAACCGGATATGTAAAGTATTCTGAACAGTATGATTATTATTCCGGTCGTTACAGAAAAGCCAGCAACCATACGGTAACCTATGATACAATCGTCGAATACACCATTGATGACCAGACATATACCCAGACCGTATACACTGGTACTAATTACTTTAGCATGGGAGAATCCGTCAAGGTATACTACAAAAAAGACAATCCAGAAAATGCCGTGACTGACATTGCCATGAAGAGAACACCTACATTCCCTTCCGTTTTCCTGTTTGGTCTAGGTGCCGCCTTACTCATATTGTACTTACTTCCTTTCAAGATAGTTGATGACTGAGTCGGCTAAACAAAATGAGCATAACACATTTCCCATCTGGGTATTATTGTGTTACGCTCATTTTTTTATGCAAGCCGCGAATCAGGATCCGCATCAACATCATATTCTATTATCATAGCATAAGCCATATTTGATATATTGAATGCACTATGGCCTCTGTCCCATTGCGCCCTCAAGTGTGATCGTCTCACCACTCATGTACTTGAAATCCGGAGACGCGAGTGCCACGCATGCACGTCCGATCTCCTTCTCTACATCTCCAAAATGTCCCATTGGCGGCATCTTTACATTTGCCTTGAATGCATCCGGATATGCCTTCTCGAAGTTCTCAAGCTGTGATGTCCATGCGAGAGGACATACTATATTGACATTTATTCCATCTGCTGCCCACTCTGTAGCTGCAACTCTTGTAAGACCCCTGATGCCTTCCTTTGCAGCCGCATATGCGCACTGTCCGTAATTTCCAAAGAGACCTGCACCTGATGCAAAGTTGATGACTGAGCCCTTTGTCTCCTTCAGATATGGATAGCATGCCTGCATATAGTAAAATGCAGCGTAAAGGCCTGAATATATGGCAAGGTCAAACTGTGCTGTTGTGTGATCTGCGATGGTAACACCTGATGCAGATGCCTGTGCATTGTTGATGAGCACATCTATTCTTCCAAATTCCTTAACCGCCTGCTCCACAACGTTCTTGACAACGCTCTCGTTGTCCGCACCTGCGTTTACATCAGCCTGGACTGCAAGAACCTTGATACCATATTTGCTCTCAAGCTCTGCCTTTGCATCCTCAAGCTTCTGGACATTACGACCTGTAAGCACCAGATTGGCACCTTCCTTGGCGTATGCTGTCGCTATTCCGTATCCGATGGATCCACAGCTTCCATCGCTGAGAACTGCACGTCCGCCTCCTGTTATTATCGCTGTCTTACCTGTTAAAAAACCCATAAGTGTATACTCCTTTCCTCTATGCCTTCTTATTAATTATGTTCTTAAGTTCCTGATAGCTGGACACAGCCAGCACATCCTCGTCCGTCTTGTTCTGCAGCGACAGATACCACACCGGTGTCATTCCGGCATTTTTTGCTCCCATGACATCCTTCTTGTAGCTGTCCCCCACATAGATGACCTCATTGTTCTTTACGCCCAGCTTTGTGGCTATCATATCGAACATCCTGCGGTTCGGCTTTTCTATACCAGCCTCCTCGCTTGTTATCATTGCGTCAAGTCTGCCCGTAAGTCCCAGCCTGTCTATCTTTCTGAACTGTATGTGAGCAGTCATATCTGTACAGATACCTATCTTTATCCCTCTGGCTTTCATATCATCTATAAACTCCAATGCCCCAGGGAATATTGATATCCTGTTCAGAAAGTTGTTCCAGAAATAATTATACACCTGCAGGTCATACCTGAATGGTGATACCCCCAGGATCTCCAGCATCTTCTGGAAGTACAGCACCCTGTTGTGCTGCGCCGCCATATCCCAGGCAGAGAGCTGATCCTTTACCATGTCTCTGCCTTCTTCAAAGGCTTTCATCACCGTCACTTTATCTATATGAAGAAGTTCATTTGCCACGTATCTCACGGTGTCATCCACTGCCTTATCATTCTCGTGAAGGCAGTCGTATAATGTATCATCTAAATCAAATACAATTGCTCTTATCATATATTCTCCTTAGTATTGTGCCGGATATTCTAGTTCATACTGCATACATAGTATATACGTTTTGAGCTTTTTTTACAATCTCATCCTTGTGCTTATTACACCAATTATATTCATACCCTGAGGGGACGGAGGTGCCTGACCCCTCTGTCCCCTGACCCCTTCTTCCCCTGACCCCTCCGTCCCCTGACCCCTTCTTCCCCTGACCCCTCTGTCCGGAAAAGCAAAAACCTGACGGTTTTGACGCCGTCAGGTTCTATAAAAAATAGCGAGTAATGATTTATTTTATTGTCTTCTATGTCTACCGGGGTTAGCGGCACTCCCTTCGAACTTCCTTGGTGATCGTTGTTCCACCGGACTTATACCAGTTGTCCACAAAACTGTCAAATTCATCCAGATCTGCTTCACCTGTAACTATCTTCAGGTAAGTATTGTTCTCCAGATTCTCAAGGTGCCACCAGTCTGACACCATGGTCTCAGTCTCACCAAAGTACAGAGATTCGACTTTATTTGTACGCGCATCATTGAGGATCTTGCATGCAGTTATACGGGATGTATATGCCGCCCAGTCCTCCGATGACGCATTATCCTCATTCTTAAGATATGAATCACATGCCTCATAATAAGATTGTTCCAGCAGATTCAGATCATCCGGCTGCCTTACGCCAGAGAACACATGGTTCAGCTCGCCATAACATATCTGAAGTGCATTGTTGTAGTCCACATTCATTGCAAGTGGTCTTGCTGTAGGATCCACATTGAGTTTGTAGTAATCCTTTATAGCCTGATTGTCTTTGTCCTCATATCTTACATAGTCGAACAGCACACTTATTATCTTGCACACTATCTCCGGGTGATCATATCCCTTTCTGACAACCACGAAGTTGCCATACGGAACCTGAGTGTGATAACTCGTTGAGCCGTTTTCCTCTGTGGCAAGCAGATATGGTTCCCACTTTGCTGTTGGATCGGCCGCTACAGCGTCCATCAGAGGATTATTTGGCGCCCACCATGGTCCGAAGAACGAACCACACTGTCCATTCACTATGAGTTCTATTATGTTGCTGCTTGTCCGCATGAGGAAATTCCGATCCATAATCCCTTCCTCGTACATCTCATGTATATGCTCCAGAGCCTTCTTTGCCTCCGGCTGTACAGAACCATACACCACATTGCCGTCCTCATCCTTTATCCACTGTTTCGGAAATGCCCCATATGCGGCAAATACAATGTCGAGCGTGTACTCACTGCTATAACCACAACCGCCGCAGAGACTTGTGTCTACCACCAGCCCTACGGTACTTCCTACACCATTATTTCCCGGATCTTTCTCAATAAACTGCCTGATGATCTCCTCCGCATCCGAAAGTGTTCTCGGAGCCTCAAGTCCCAGCTTATCCATCCAGTCTTTTCTAAGCCATATCAGATTTGGTCCATCTGATATATTTGTCTCAGGTATGGCCATGATACGGTCATCAAATGTGACCACATCCATGATACTGCTGCCATAACTCTTATATATGTTCTTTATCGTTTCACTCATACAGTTGTTATAACTGTCTGTGAGATCCTCGATCATGTCATTTTCCACCAGATACTGCAGCTCATCCATATCCTGGACGATCATCACATCCGGAAGATCCTTCTGTGCTATCACCATGGATACATTGTCATCATACTGATCATCAGCAGCCTCAAATATATCCTGGTTCTGCACATTTAAGATTTCATTTAATATCTGTGTGTATGCGTTATTTTCATACGTTTCTCCCTGCGGGAGATTTGAATTATTTGCACCGGACAGCTTGCCCAGGGTATAGGTGAGCTGTTCCGGATACCTTCCAAGCGGCGTTGTCTCCGCAATATGCATGGCAGACTCATATTCTGCATCTGTGGTCGCCTCAGACGGGTTGGAGGGGGGATTATTGTCCTGGCAGCCACATATTATTATAAGGGTAATTGTTAGCACACATGTTATTATTTTTTTCAGATACTTCATTGCTGGCATATGCTTTCCTCATTCCACTTAGGTTTTGCAAATAATTTCATATATTATCCTTAACCCTTTACGCCTCCAGACATGCTATCCTTGTAGCACTTCTGCATTACCATAAAGAGAATGATAATCGGTACGGATATCAGCACTGCGCCAGCCGCAAATGAGTTGAACCAGTTGTACACATACTCTTTCTCGAGCATGTTCCAAAGTCCGATGGATACTGTATAGTAGTCCTTGTTGGCTCTGCATATAACCTTTGCAAACACGAAATCAATCCATGGTGCAAGGAACGAATTCAGAACCGTATAAACTATGATCGGACGGCTGAGCGGTATGATGATCCTTGTAAATGACTGCCATCTTGTAGCACCATCAAGGTACGCTGCTTCTTCCAGCGACTTTGGTATAGTATCAAAGAAGCCTTTGGCGATATAGAATCCAAGTCCTGAACCGCCTGAATATACAAGTACCAGAGCAACCCTGATGAGTGAGCCTTCTGAAAGTCCCAGAACCTTAAGGATGTAATACACAGCTATCATAGCCATGAATCCCGGGAACATTCCAAGTATAAGTGCCACATTCATAAATGGCTTTCTCAGTCTGAAACGCATTCTTGACATACAGTATGAAACTGCAAGCACAAACGCTGTTGATATTATACATGAGAAAATTGCTATTATCAAAGTATTCTTGAACATCTGCATGAAGTTCAGGATACCTGTGTCTGTAAAAAGCTTTGTATAGTTCGCCAGAGTCAGAGACTTTGGCAGCAGAGTTGAAACATACTGTCCTTTCTCACCTCTGAAGCTTATCATGATTATCCATGCGATCGGCAGTACCCAGATAACCGAAAGGATTGCCAGTATGATATGGACCACGATGTCTCCCAGTGTCCATTTGCTTCTTGCTTTAATCTCGTTATTTGATTTAGCCATTACTGAAATCCCTCCTCATCTTTATATGATGCGGTGTTGTGGTAAGTTACCAGTGACACAACAGCGAGAACTATGAATGTCATGATACCTATAACAGCACCTAAGTTGTAGTACTGATTATCAACCGTCAGCTTATAGAGCCATGTGACAAGAAGATCTGTCTTTCCGGCAGTCTTTCCAACCGGGGTAGGCGCTCCATTTGACAGAAGGTAGATAACGTTGAAGTTGTTGATATTTCCTGCAAATGTTGTTATCAGATATGGTGCTGTGACAAACAACATATATGGAAGAGTGATCTTGAAGAAGATCTTGACCGGACCTGCGCCGTCAACTCTCGCAGCCTCGTATATCTCCTCCGGTATGCTCTGGAGAATTCCTGTGACCTGCATGATGGTAAATGGAATTCCTATCCAGATATTGATGACAATTACCATGACTCTGGCAAGTGTTGCATTGCTCCAGAATGGAATAGCATTGTCGATTATTCCGTTATTTATAAGTAATGTATTGACGATACCATTCTGACTGAAGATCGTTCTCATCAGAAGAAGTGATACGAACTGTGGAACCGCTGCTGAGAGCATGAAGATCGCCCTCCACATACCCTTTGCCCTGGTTCCCTTTCTGTTGATCACCATTGCGAGTATCATTCCGAGGAAGTAGTTACTGAATGTGGCTGCCACAGCCCAAACAAGCGTCCAGCCAAGCACTGACCAGAATGTACTTCCTATTGCATCACTAAAGTTCAATATCTTTGCAAAGTTCTTCAGTCCAACCCAGTTGAATATAACTGTATGTGAATCAAGCTTGCTGTAATTTGTAAATGCCATAAATATCATGAAAACCAATGGCAATATCGTAAATACAACAACTCCAAGTACAGGAAGAGGAAGAAGGAATGCATGAAGATTGCTGTCAAACAGACTCTTCACATCGTCCTTGAACTTTGGAACCTTTTTGCCTGTATCCCACAGGCAATACGCTTTGTATGCGCTCTCTATACTTACTACCCAAAGGCAGATGAATGCGAAAATTATAAACAGTGTTGCCACACCGTACAGGAGCATGAGCAGAGAGTTGTCACCCTGAGTATATTCAAATATACCCTTTGCTTCATTCCAGACCTTCTGCTGTTCCTGACCACCCAGATGGAAGAGATCCACCAGGAGTGATGCTCCGTGCTTTATCATAAACCATATAAATAGTACCTCAAGTACCAGGTACGAAAATCCTTTTACTAACTGTTTTCTGACTATGCTTCCAAACCCCAAGATCAGAAATGAAATTCTGGTAGCTATGTCTCCATTTGCCGCTGCCTGTGCAACGGTATATGGGTAATCAGATCTTCGTATTTTCTTTATTTTACCTTTTTTATTTGTTATAGCCTGAGCCATCCTAACACCTCCGTCTCAAAGTAAATCATTATCTCTTCTTATTACAAGTGCCCCATCACCTGTAGATGAATGGAGCACCTGTTTTTGAAATATATAACTAGTATTTTTACTGTGCTACATCAGTGTTAAGTGATGTGTTGAATGACTCTGTCATATCTGCTGCGTTGTCATGTGTAACCTCACCATTCACGAGAGACTTACCAAAGTTCTCTGCTGGTGTCCAGTAGTTGCCCATCTTAGGAACAAATGGCTGGATGAATGCTGTTGTATCGAATGTTGCATTCTGAGCTGCTACAAGTGCATCGCCCTTAACTGCATCGCTCTCAAGAAGGCTTGTGTTACATGGAACGATGTTTCTTGCTGTGTAGTGTGACTCCTGTGATGCCTCATTTCCAAGGTAGAGTGCAAGTGCAACTGCAACCTGTGGATACTCGCAGTTAGGATTTACAGCGATTGCCTTTGATCCTGCAAATGAGAGGAGCTGCTTGTCCGCACCGCCGATCTTGGCTGTTGGAAGAACTGCGATTCCGAGATCATCGCCAAGTGCATCGTGTAATGCTGCGTAATCCCATGAACCTGAGAACATTGCTGATATTGAACCATCTGTCATTCCTGAGATACCAACACCTGACTCATCGTTTACAAAGTTCTTATTGTTTACAAGATCTACAAGGTAGTCTGTAACAGCCTTGCCGTTGTCGCCACCGAAGTTGATTCCTGCATCATTGTCTGTTCCATCACCGAACAATGTTCCGCCATTTGCAAGGTAGAATGCTGCGATGTACCATGAGTTTGTGAGTGGGAATGAAACCTTACCCTTCTCAAGCATTGTGTCAAGGCTCTTTACATCATCCTCTGTAAATGTCTTCTTGTTGTAGTACATAAACCATGTATTTGTTGTAAATGGCACACCATAGATACCGCCATCAACTGTGATGGAATCTACGATTGCCTGTGAATTTGTTGACTTAACGTAATCTGCTGTGCTTCCGCCGAGCTCTGAGATAGCACCTGCATCGATCAGAGTCTGTAACTGGTCATTTGCGAACATGTATACATCTGCTGACGCTGAAACATCCTGTGTAACAGTCTTTCCTGCATCACCCTCACTACATGTACCATAGTCAAATGTGATATCCCAGTTTGGATGCTCTTTCTTGAATGCCTCACATGTTGTCTGTAACCACTCGCCGTAATCAGGTGACTGATCCTCAGCTGGTCCCCAAACTGTAAGTGTTGTCTTGATTGCATCTTCCTCTGAAGCTGCCTCTGTTGCATCTGTAGCCTCTGATGCATCACTCTTTGCTGCTGCTGTTGTTGACTCGTCCTTTCCTGAATCTCCACATCCTGCCAGCATTGACATTCCCATTACACCCGCAAGTGCAACTGCTGCAAATCTCTTAACTCTCATAACCGTTCCTCCTTAAAAATATAGTTTTGATTGAATGTTTTTAACACCTTTGCAGTACCTTTACCTTATGTCATTATTATAAGAAAACGTTTCCAATCCGTATATATCAATGATTTTAGAATCATGTTGGATTTTTTAGATATGTTGAATTTTTTTAATGGGCTGGCGCCGCTCCGGAGTGTTCCGTGGAGATCCGCCGTTATGCATTGTTATTATGTCCACAAAAGTATAAAAAATGTACCTTTTGAGCTTTAATAAGCTTCAAAATGTACATCCATTCTTTGTATTCTCGCCTTTTCATGGCATTTCTATGAAAAGATACAATTTTTGTATATTTTTCTAGTTTTCTACTCTCTTTGGGAAGTGGAGCATTACTTTCGTGCCTGCCCCCGGGGTGCTTTCGATCTTCACCGCGTACTCCTCTCCATAATATAGCTTGATCCTCTCGTTTACATTTGATACACCGTATCCATTTGATGATTTCGACAGTATAAGAGCTGCCTGGGTTTTTGTCATACCAACGCCATTGTCTGACACAGTGAAATCAAGAAAATCTCCATTCTCCTTCCCTTCTATGCGTATCTCTCCTCTGCCGTCAGTCTTGACGTCAATTCCATGTCCTATCGCATTTTCAAGCAGTGGCTGAAGTATCAGATTCAATGTTTCATACTTCAGAATACTGTCATCTATGTCGTACACAACATCAAAGCTGTTGTCATGCATTGCAAGCTGGATATCAAGATAAGACTTGATATTTGCTATCTCATCTTTGACAAGCAGGATGTTTTTTCCTTTGTTCAGGGCTGTCCTGTAGAATGTGGACAGAGACAAGGTGATCCGGCTTATGTCTTCCTGCTCCGCCTCAAGGGCTTTCCAATTGATCATAGACAGGGAATTGTACAGGAAATGCGGATTGATCTGAGCCTGAAGTGCCCTCATCTCGTATTCTTTTTCCTTGATCTTGCTCTGATATACCTCATTGACAGTCTCATCAAGGCGCTTACTCATACTGTTATAGCCATTTATAAGATCACCGATCTCATCTGCACTGTCATTTTCTATAACCATGCCCAGATTTCCTGTCTCGGTGGCCTTCATAGTCTTCTGAAGATTTTTTATTCGCTTTGTTATAAACTCTGATATCATATGTATGCATAATATACCTGCAAACATACTTACCAGGAGTGCCACCACCGCTATTATAAGTATCGGACGAACCGACGAGATTATAAGTCTGTTCGGTTTGTATACACATATGTTCCAGCCGGTCGCCTTGGATGTCTTATCTATAAACTGATACCCTGAATTATCCATCTCTCTCAGAACATCGAATTTATCCACATCCAATTCATACGCTGACTGCTCATCGGCAAATGTATTCTTGTTGAATATCATATGTCCATACTCATCCTCTATGATAAGCCCATAATTATCAAACATTGTCTCTGTATAAAACGGTTGAAATACACTGTCATAATCCACGCCTACATACAAAACGCCCTTGGCGCCTTTCTGCTCCAGCATAGCCATCCGGCTGACTGAAAATGCAGTGCGGCTTTCCAGGTCAATATGCCAGTGTATATTGTTATCCAGATCATCATATGCATGCGTTCCATCCGCCAGGTCTTTTAGCGGTGCAACCGTTGATCCATGTTTCACATCGCTGGCATCAGTATATATCGTGACCTGATTTACATCCTCATGGAAATACATGATCGATGCCAGCAGAGGATCGATCACCGTACTGAACTGCTCATAATTCTGGTATGCTGACTGATCCGCGCTCAGTATCTTTGCAATCGACTGGTTATACGATATATATTTAGAGAGATTGTTATATATCTCCAGTTCATTGTCCATGGAATCCGTGGTCTGGCTGACATAAGATTCCAGGATCGTTGTCTCCCGGTCCCACAGGATCTTTTTCATCTCCATGTATGTTATACCCAGTATTATCATAACAGGCACAAGTCCGGCCAGCAGATAAATAACAACCATTTTACCGGTCAGCTTCATATCACGAAATCTCTTCTTGACTTCACCTTTGTTCATCTACGATCCCCCTGCTTAACAAGTTCTACAATCGCCATTTTCCAAGTCTGCTGTATGTCTACTCTTCTCCTGTAAGACCGCTCTCCCTGAATTTCTGAGGACTCACTCCATAAAACTCCCTGAAACTCGAACAAAAGTAGGATACATTCTGATAACCACACATCGCACCTATATCTACAATCTTTGCCATACTATTCTCAAGCATATCCCTTGCCCGCTCCATTCTGTATGACTTGATAAATTTGCTCAGGTTCTGTCCCGTCTCTTTCTTGAACACTGTGCTGAGATAACTTGGTGCAAGATATACCATATCCGCAAGCATATCTATGCCAAGCTCACTCCCATAATTCCTGTAAATATACTGCTTTACCATCTCTACTTCCTTATGACCGGTCTGACTCTTGTCCTCAAAGCAGGCCGCCAGTCTGTCTATCGCAACCTCGACAAGACCTGTAAGGCTCTGAAAATCTGTCGTCATATACATCTTTTCAACATCCTTGTTAAGATCCGCCTCACCTGTTCCATCTATACTGCCATATATGTCCTTCAAAAGATTTGAGTAGAGAAACTTTATATATATCTGTGAACACTCATTCTTGTGCCTGTACTTTTCACAGAATTTGTCAAAATGTTCCCTGAGCGCCTCCACATCCTTCATCTTGATGTCCTGTTTCATCTGTTTCATGAGCGTATCATCATCAAACTGGATCATTCCTGATGAATCACTCTCCATATTTGGGTAGAACACCTTTATCTCCGGATGATAAAACTTATTGTCCATAAGCTCATCAAGCTCATCGACCTTCTGCTTCATGTCCTCAGGTTTCTCTATATCCGATGAAACCGCTATATAACATTCCTCATCGTAATCACTTTTAATTATCCTGGCTAGCTCCTGGGCCGTGGAAACCGCATCTGTTTCATCGCCCAGAAAAATAAGTTCCTGCTGTTGGTTCAGATTGAGGTATCTCTGTATTCCAAGTGACATTATCTTCTCATTTTTCTTGAAATCCACATCCCGTCTTCCAAAGAAATCATGATTAAATTCAACCAACAGGATTCTCTTAAATCTGGCGAAATTCAGGGTCAGACCGTTGTACTCTCTGCGTATGCTCTCTATATCTTCGCCATTTACAAGCATATATAAGGCGTGCTCATATAGGAATTCCATGCTCTTACTCTTGAGTTCATCCGAGGCTTTAGCCTCCTCCAACTCATCGACCACCTTCTCAAGGGTTGCCTTGAATTCCTTCGGATCTACCGGTTTCAATATGTAATCCACCACGCCAAGCCTTATGGCACGCTTTGCATAATCAAATTCATTACAACCGCTGAATATCACGCAGCGCAACCTTTTCTTCTCATTTACTACATTTTCAATAAGCTCTATTCCATCCATAAAAGGCATCTTTACATCCGTGAGAAGAATGTCGTAATCCTGCTGCCTGATCTTCTCCAGAGCATCAAGCCCATTTACCGCCTCATCGATGTCAAATTCCAAATTCAGTTTTTTCAGAAGAAATCTGATTCCATTTCTCTCTATTCTCTCATCATCAACTATCAGTATTCTATACATTTCCTCGCAGCCTTCCCTTTTTCTTAAATGTCACATAGACATCTGCACTTCATTTCACCGTAGCTACAACCAATTATAACCGACTTGCCTCTCATATGCCACCCAAACCATCTGAAGATTTTCCAATAACCGATGGGGTCTGACCGATGGGGTCTGACCCCTCCGTCAAAAAAAGGTTGAAAATACACTATATTTCAAACTATCCCTACAAAAAGGGGACGGAGGGGCCTGACCCCTCCGTCCCTGGACGCTGCTTGATCTATGAATGCGATTATAAGCGCCATATGTCCTTGTTGTACTCGGCAATGGTTCTGTCTGATGAGAAGAATCCAGCCTTGCTGATGTTGACAAGTGCCTTCTTTGCCCATGTCTTGCGGTCCTCGTAGTCTGCAAGTACGCCTTCCTTGGTCTTGATATAATCTTCAACATCGAGGAGGGTCATGAACCAGTCCTTTACGATCAGTTCGTTGTGAAGTCTCTCAAGGCTTTCCTTCTGTCCGATTTCAAGGAGCTCGTCGCTCACGATGAAATCAACAAGCTTCTTGATCTCTGGCTGCTCGTAGTAATCCTTTGACACATAATCAGCCTTTGCATAGTGGTCAATGACTGCCTCGCTTGACTCACCGAAGAAGTAAATGTTGTCCTCTCCTACAAGCTCTCCAATCTCAACATTTGCACCATCTCTTGTACCAAGTGTGAGCGCGCCGTTCAGCATGAACTTCATGTTACCGGTACCTGATGCCTCCTTTGAAGCAAGCGAGATCTGCTCTGAGATATCACATGCAGGTATAATCTTTGCTGCCTTTGACACATTGTAGTTCTCGATCATGACAACCTTGAGGTATGGGCTCACCTCTGGATCATTGTCGATGAGCTGCTGCAGGCAGAGGATAAGATGGATGATATCCTTTGCGATGGTATATGCCGGAGCTGCCTTTGCGCCAAATATTACAGTCACAGGAGTCTTTGGAAGATTTCCTGCCTTGATATCGAAGTACTTGTGGATAACCCAGAGTGCGTTCATCTGCTGACGCTTGTACTCATGAAGTCTCTTAACCTGTATGTCAAAGATAGAATTCTCATCTATGTCAATATTCTGTGTCTCCTTAAGGTAATCCTTGAGAACGACCTTGTTCTGCTTCTTGATATCCATGATCTTGCCAAGGACTGCGTCATCATCATAGAACTTAGCGAGGTCATTCAGTTTCTCTGCATCTTTCTTGTAGCCGTCACCGATAAGCTCTGTGATATAAGCTGCAAGCTGCTCGTTGCAGTGGAGGAGCCATCTTCTGAATGTGATACCATTTGTCTTGTTGTTGAACTTCTCAGGATATATCTTGTAGAAGTTGTTCAGCTCAGAATCCTTGAGGATCTCTGTGTGGAGGTAAGCAACACCGTTTACGCTGTGGCTGTAATGTATATCAATGTGTGCCATGTGCACTCTCTGATCCTTGTCGATGATGTATACGCTCTCATCCTTATATCTGTTTCGAACCTTCTCATCCAGCTTCTTGATGATAGGAACGAGCTGTGGAACGACCTTCTCAAGGTAAGCAAGCGGCCACTTCTCAAGAGCCTCTGCGAGGATAGTGTGGTTAGTGTATGCGCACACCTCTGTCACGATCTCTGTAGCCTCGTCAAATGAGATTCCCTCGGCGGTGAGAAGTCTGATGAACTCAGGAATAACCATGGAAGGATGTGTATCATTGATCTGAACTGCTGCATAATCAGCCAGGTCGTGAAGATTTGAACCCTTTGCCTTAGCCTCATCAAGGATGAGCTTTGCACCATTTGCCACCATGAAATACTGCTGGTAGATACGGAGAAGATTTCCAGCCTCATCGCTGTCGTCCGGGTACAGACAAAGTGTCAGGTTCTTTGCAATGTCTGTCTTGTCGAAGTTAATTCCGTCTGGCTCCATGATGGACTCATCAACGCTCTCGATATCGAAGAGGTGGAGCTTATTTGTTCTGTTCTCGTATCCGGTTACATCTATATCGTACATTCTTGACTGGACTTTCAGATTGCCAAATGTGATCGTGTTGGTAACATCTGTCTTCTCAAGCCAGCTGTCTGCCTCAATCCAAGGATTTGCAGTCTCCTTCTGGTAGTTGTTCTCAAATACCTGCTTGAACAGACCCATGTGGTAGTTAAGTCCGATTCCATCTCCGTGAAGTCCAAGGGTTGCCATGGAGTCAAGGAAACATGCTGCAAGTCTTCCAAGACCGCCATTTCCAAGTGATGGCTCTGGCTCAACCTCCTCTATGTCGTAGATGCTCTTGCCATTCTCAGCAAGCACCTGCTTAACCTCGTCAAATACGCCAAGGTTGATGAGGTTGTTCGAGAGAAGCTTTCCAATAAGGAACTCTGCTGAGATGTAATAAACCTTCTTCTGTCCCTCCTCTGAAACCTTTCCGTCTGCGAGTTTCTTTGTCATATCAAGGAGTGCGAAGTATATCTCCTCATTTGTGCAATCCTTGATCTCCTTGTTGTATTTCTTCATGCAAATATCCTTTAACATAATATCCTCCTTACAAATATACGTCTTCACCCTGTTTCTTCCATACAGTCTGGTGAGATCCCTTAATTTATCTATATGTTCCTGTGTAAATTCCCATGTTGCTCCCTTGGTAAGCCGCCACTTCCAGTTGCCGCCAAGCGTTGATGGATAGTTCATTCTGGCGCTGTTGTCCTTGCCAAGAATATCCTGCATCTGGAGTATGACCGTGTCCGCTGAGCTCATATACAGCGCATGTATCATTTTCTCCGCCACATCGTCCAGACTGTCAGCCATGAGGTATTTCATCATGTAGTCCTGAAGTTCCTCACTCTGTCCGCTGATGTAGCTTTTCAGCATGTCATTGTCGTGGGTTCCGATGTATGCCACGTAGTTCTTTGCGTGATTGTGTGGCAGATATTCATTTGCCGTGTTGCCGTCAAATGCAAATTCCAGAACCTTCATTCCAGGATAACCGGATTCCTTGACAAGTTTCTGAACCTCTGGCACGACCACACCGAGATCCTCCGCTATAACCTTGGATGAACCTATGGCGCTGTCTATCGCATCGATGAGTTTCTTTCCCGGTCCCTGTCTGTAGTAGCCGTCCTTCGGCTCTCCATTTGCCGGAATGCTGTAGTATCTGACTATCCCGATAAAGTGATCTATACGGATTACATCGTATAGCTTTGCAGATGCAGCAATTCTCTTCTTCCACCACGTGAAATCATCCTTCTCCATGACATCCCAGTCATAGATCGGGTTGCCCCACTTCTGTCCGTAGCTTGAAAACATATCTGGTGGGCATCCCGCCACAACCGATGGGGTCAGACCCCTTGACAGCTGGAACTGATCTGTGTTCGCCCAAACATCCGCACTATCCAGTGCTACATAGATCGGAATGTCTCCGATGATGCTTATGCCGTTTCTGTTGGCGTACTCTTTTAGCGGCATCCACTGCTGGTAGAACTTAAACTGAAGGAATTTGTAGAATTCTATGTCTTCACCAAGCTTTTCTCTGTAAGTTGCCATAGCCTCCGGCTTTCTCTTACGGATTGCCGGCTCCCACGCAAGCCATTCTCTGTTGTTATGATCAGCTTTGATCGCCATATACAGCGCATAGTCATCTATCCACTGTCCATTTTCCTCTATGAAATCTGCGTAATCCCTGCTACATTTGTGCTCTGATCTGCCAAATGCTTTTCTGAGTACTTCGAATCTCTGCCTGTATATTCTGGCATAGTCGATCTCGTCATCACTGTCAGCCCATTTGTAGGATTCTACCTCCTCTTTCTTGAGAAGCCTTTCAGCTATCAATGTATTCAGATCGATAAAATACGGATTGCCCGCAAATGCTGAAAACGATTGATAAGGACTGTCTCCAAAGCTTGTTGGTCCTATCGGAAGTACCTGCCAGTACTTCTGCCCTGCTCTTTTCAACATATCAACAAAATCATAAGCATCTCTTCCCATGGTTCCAATTCCGTACGGTGATGGGAGGCTGCTTATCGGCAGGAGTATTCCTGCGCCACGCTCCAACGCCTTATTCATATATGATACCTCCTGAACAGTTCCTGTTATGATTTGTATTTTATTAGCATTCCGTCTTTTATGCTTGCATTATACAGGCAATTAATTGTACAATCCTATCATAGTAAACATTTAGCCTAGGTAACGGGGTCAGACCCCTTTAAATAAACACCGCAAAACACGTCCCAAACAATAGGGCCTGACCCCATTGGCCCCCATTGGGTCTCGACGAGGAAACCAATGACAACGCTGCAATACCAGAGGAGCCAAGAATATGAACAGTATTGAATATGAAAAATTATTAGAAAATAAAACCCACGCAGACCCGATGTTTCCATATAATACATATCTGTGCTCCATCCCACTTGACTTCAATTCGGTATCTCTGCACTGGCATGAATTTATGGAGATCATATATATCAAAAAAGGCAAAGGAAATGTAACAGTGGACTTCACAACACATTATGTTGAGGAGGGAGACATCGTCATTATTCTGCCGGGGCACATCCACGGAATCTCCCAGCACGAAGGATATTCAATGGAATATGAGAATATACTTTTCTCTGTAGACATGTTCAGATCCAGGAACCACGATTCACTGGACGGCGAATTCTTCCTGCCCCTGCTGGCAGGTGATGTGGATATCAAGAGTATTTATGACAGAGATGATCCTTTATACCATTCTCTTTCCGCATGTCTTAACAGAGTAGACAAGCTCTGTTCTGAGACACCAAAGGGGTACCATCTTGCACTTAAGGGGTGCTATTTTGAATTTTTTTACATTCTCTATTCCAACTCCACCACCAGAGACGAGGCAGACCGGAAGAACAGAGCCAGAGATCTGGAGAGAACCAAGCTCATCCTCTCCTACATAGACGAAAATTACAAAGAGGCCATATCCATAACGGGTATAGCCTCCTACTGCGGATTCTCCGAATCCCATTTTATGCGATTTTTCAAAAACACCATGGGGGTGTCGTTTGTATCATATCTGAATGATTTCAGGCTGAATGTTGCTGCAAGGCTTCTATCTTCCAATGACGAGAGTATACTGTCCGTCGCAGAAAACTGCGGATTCTTCAACCTGTCCTACTTCAACAGGATGTTCAAAAAAAAATACGGCATGACTCCAGGCAAGTACCGGGATAATCATAATCTGTAAACAACCGCATATTGCCTGCCACTACGCATCAGATCTTGAATACGAGTTTTTCATCTGATTGCTGAGTTCATACAGGACTCTGCCAAGGGTGGCATCTGCCTCACGTCTCACCATGTCGGCGGTCTCCTGATTAGCCTGCTGTCTGAGTTTATGTCCGTTCTGCTGTTCATTCGCCGAATTTGCCTGACAGCTCTGACCCTCACCGTTCTCACATTCCGGCTTATTTACCATGCTGCACTCAGCATTTGTATTCAGCATGTCATCGTATCTGTATATTATCTCATGCGCCTTGGACATAACCTTCTCCTCGTACCTCTCGATGTGGAATACCGACTTTGCATACGACGCATCTGCCATGGCCGCGATCATACGGCTTGTCCAGTAGAAATTGTCCGTGGAAACTTCAGACCCTGTATTTGCAAGATAATCAGGAACCATATCCACATTTGCATAAAACGGCACCATGACATTGAATGCATTCGATGCAAATGCAATCCACTGGATAGCCCTGCTGCCATCGTCCACATACGGTCTCATCTGGATAGCCGACATGAAATCTGTCCTGTTGACACCTATCGATCTGTATGCACCGCACATTTTCTTGTCGCCGTAATTGCCATATGGATCATACGGAGTGCCCTGATAATGTGAGGAAAGGACATACTTCACATCCTCCATGGTTATCTTCTTCTCTGGTATCATGCACCACGGAATGTCATCAGAAACCGGTGTAAAATCCGCATCCGGACCGTCCCAGACAGCCGAATTTGGGTTGAGTGTCCTCTCCATGAACCAGGCTCTTGGAGTATTATACACATGATCAGCATCATCATGGCTGCCAAATATATCGCGTGGGCAGATTGTGTCCTCCATGTTCTCCACATTCAGATGATACTTCTCTATAAATTCTGGAAGATCCGAGGAACACATAAAGTCATTCTGTTCTCCAAATGCATCATCCATATCGAACTCATCCATGCCAAACTGATTCGGCATGACAACATACACATCATCTGGAACCCTCCTCGCGATCCAGTGATGACCACCTATGGTCTCAAGCCACCATATCTCGTCCACATCCTGGAATGCGATTCCGTTCATCTCATACGTTCCGTATCGTTCAAGCAGGCTTCCAAGCCTCTTCACTCCCTCCCTCGCACTCTTTATATACGGAAGGGTAATGCTGACTATATCCTCCTCACCGATACCACCGGCCTTCTCCAGCTTATCTCCCTCTGCAGGCTCATAGCATACCAGAGGATCCGCACCGAGCACCCTCGGATTGGACGTGATCGTTTCGGTCGCTGTCATGGCAACATTTGCCTCATTTACCCCGCCTGCCGCCCACACTCCTTCTCCAGCCAGGGCATTAGGCACACAGGTGTACCTCAGCGGATCATCCGGAAGCTCTATCTCCACATGGGATATCACGGACTTATACCGTCTCGGCTGCTCATCCGGCTTTACTACTTTGAATTTCTTCGGAGTGTACGAGCCTGCTCCGGAATCATCATTCCTTGCTATTATCGTTGAGCCGTCATATGATGCGGCTTTTCCTACTAATATCGTTGTACATGGCATATTATATCATTCCTCCTATAATCTATACCGCCACTGCTGGCAGAATTGACCGCCACAGCATTTATCACGGCTTCACAAGGGCAAATATAAATACTTTCTTGAAATCAGTTTTTGTTGCCCACTGATCCCACAGAACAGTGTTTCTCACAAAATCAACGCCCTTATGCCGGTAATCTCCAGCACCGTTAGCATCCATATACTGTATGCAATCGCCGTATACACCGGTCACAGTCACAAAATGGACTGAATCTTCTCCACTTGAATACTTAATTATATCTCCACACTTCACCGAATCAATATCATAAGTGATCTCCCAGTTTTCTCTCGGATATACACCTGTATTCATCTCGCCAACAGTGTATGCGAATATATCGCACTGATCGAGATCAGCATTGCCCATTCCTTCAAATACACTCATATCGGGATATTTCTTTCTGACTTTGGCAAACATCGAAGCACTCTGATCCTTGACTGCACCCATTCCAATTGACTGATACCATGTAGTCTTACCTATTTTGAAACGATATATCAGCGCTTTATATTTGTATGAATATGCCACACTTGTGCCGGCAAGCCTGCCGTTTTTGTCGAAATAGTATTTTTTCCCCTTTATGCGCTTCCATCCGTGAAGCAGAGAACCATCCGACCTGACGTAATACGTGTATCCCCAGCTGGTAATAAAACCAGCCTTTTTAGATATACGCCTGCCCGTGTAGGAAATATAATACATCCTATCTCCCACCTTATACCAGTCTGACCCCCTGGTCTCCCTGTAGCCATTACTGTCTATATAATAATACCTGTTGCCAACCTTGCCCCAGCCGGTCTTCTTTACCCTGATGCCATTAGATTTTATATAGTAATAGCAGTCATCCACCTTGTACCAGCCCGATGGTCTGACAACGCGGGCACCATTATCCCTCAGATAATAATATCTTTTGCCGATCTTATGCCAGCCAGCACCTCTCTGGATACGCTCACCACTTCTGCCAAGAAGATAGTATCTTCCACCTACCTTGTACCAGCCCCTATTGACATTCAACCTTTTACCTGAAGCACTGAGCTTGATATATTTGTCATTTATCTTATACCAGCCTGCGTTCTTTCTGAGCTTTCTGCCGGTACTGTCAAGATATACATATCTATTGTTTCTCTTTATCCAGCCCGCTTTCGTGATACTCTTCGGCTTATTGACTTCCTTTACAGTTCCATCCAGCCGGACTGTGCCGGCATACTTCCAAAGTTTTGATGATTTCTTTATATGTATAACAGGGCGCACTCCAATATCTGATTCAGCCGCATGGTCGTTACCGGGAGCATTGTTTATGCTGCCCCAGCTATCCACATATGAGGCATCGTTATCATAATATCCAGAATCTCTGAGCCACCAGCTGCCCCATCCGTAACAGAGCGAATTATCATTCACATAAAGATTCTTTCCCTTTGCATATCTGGTTCCTTTAGCCCCTCTTGCATCTCCAATGAAATCAGAAAGTCCATACTTTTCCACTCTGGCCTCACGCGCCGACAGCAGATAAACCTTGTCATACGTGGTAATTACTTTCCCACTTCCCGAGTATGGCATGGCAGGCACATCTTTCCTGGTTTTCACCTGGGTCTTCTTTATGGCATTTCTCTCCTTCTGATTGAATGCCCTCTTCATGAAATCATTATTCAGCCATTTTCTAATATCACTGTTTTTCCACGTGACAGTTACATCGTTACCATTCCTGTCAGTAACATATGTGGCAAATGGACGGCAGTCCAATATCTGATCCGACATCAACAGCATGTCGTTTCCCGAAACCGAAAGCACCCTCCACTTAATCGGCTCATACGTTCTTCCATACTTATCACTCTGCGGATAGCGGCCAAACCATACACAGTCATACGTTGTCTCATTCGTATACTGTCCTTTTTTCGGATTCGACACTCTTTTTTCTCCCGCAAATACATTTGTCATACCTCCGGTCACAACGACCACAGCCATCATCAATACCGCCATCACACATCTGAATGACCGCCTTGCAACATTCCTCTTTCTACTCATAATTCTCCCTTTCTCACATATTATTTTATATTCATATATCATACTTTTCCCTGCTGTCACGCTTTCCGTCTGCCACTTCCTTTCACACCACGCACAAGCAGCCATATCACATATCCCACCAGAGCGCCCACGGTGTTCATGACCACATCGTCCAGCTGGCAATATCCACGCTCTGTCATAAGCTGCACTGTCTCTATGATTACACTTATCATACATCCAGCCGGCACAGTCAGATGTCTCCATACGCCAGAGACAGCCGATGGATACAATATTCCGAACGGCACGAAGAGCAGTATATTTTCTATGACAAATGCATGCTCCTGCGGGGTCTGACCCCATGTGCCAAACAGCGTCATGTCCACGCCCTTCCTGGAACCGGGTTCCCTGGATAAAAATACGGTGATGAACATAACAACCATATACACTGTGAGCATAAACCATACGCAGATCTTCCATATATGCCTGCCTCTGAGGCTTTCCTTCGCAGGTTTATTTCCTGTCTTTTCAGGTGCATCCGCTTCCGGCAAAGTATCTGCACACCATGTGCTTCCAATAGTCCTGATGCATATAACATACATCACCACCGCCACCAGCCCACACAGAATACCCATGGGCAGATATCCGGCAACCTCCATAATATCCTTAACTATATAATCGATCATATTTTCCCCTCAACGCTTTATTTTTCCATATCATTCTAGTGCATCTAATGCAACTTATCAAGCAGATATACCTCCGTGTCTACCACTTTCCCACCCGATATCCGGGTCACGTCCATATCCGTTATTTCCATGTATGTCCTGACTACTCCCCCGGCCGCTCATGTTACTATAAATAACACAAATATTTGATTCTTATTCACTTATTATACAGTTTTCTCTTGATTTATGTAATTTATGCGAGTATTATATATTCATAAATGTTATGCAGATTAACATTTGTTGCTAGTTTGATATCACACAATTTGAAAATAGAACATACAAACGAAAAGAAAGGAATCGTAATCAACATGAAGAAATTATCACAGTCCCGCCTTGCGGATGCAGTTATCAACGGAAGAAAAGACAAGAGTATGACCCAGGCACAGCTGGCCGATGAGACAGGGATCAACAGATCTCTCATATCAAGGATCGAGCAGAAGGATTTTATTCCATCTATAGAGCAGCTTGAGAGCCTGTCTGATGTACTGAGCTTTGATCTCACAGACATGTTCATAAATGCAAATACATCCAAGCTCGAGTCACCATCTCCTCTCAACATCGCAGTTGCCGGAACCGGTTATGTAGGTCTCTCCATCGCAACTCTCCTGGCCCAGCACAACCACGTAACGGCAGTTGATATCATCCCTGAGAAGGTTGATCTCATAAACAGCAAAAAATCCCCTATACAGGACGATTACATTGAGAAATATCTCGCCGAGAAGGAGCTGGATCTCACAGCCACACTTGATGGCGAATCAGCATATAAGAATGCAGATTTCGTAGTCATCGCAGCACCTACAAACTACGACAGCACCAAGAATTACTTTGATACATCAGCAGTTGAGGCCGTGATCGAACTCGTACTCAAGGTAAATCCTGACGCTATCATGGTTATCAAATCCACCATACCTGTGGGCTACACAGATTCCGTGCGAAAGAAGTACAACACATCCAACATAATATTCAGCCCTGAATTTCTCCGCGAATCAAAGGCTTTATACGATAATCTCTACCCTTCACGTATCATCGTCAGCACAGATAAGAACGATGAGAAGATCGTCAAGGCTTCACATACATTTGCCGCACTCCTGCAGGAGGGAGCACTGAAGGAAGATATCGACACACTGTTCATGGGCTTCACCGAGGCTGAGGCAGTCAAGTTATTTGCAAATACTTACCTGGCTCTCCGTGTATCATACTTCAATGAGCTGGATACCTACGCTGAGATGAAGGGACTCAACACACAGGATATAATAAACGGCGTATGCCTCGATCCTCGAATCGGAACACATTACAACAACCCATCATTTGGATACGGCGGATACTGCCTGCCTAAGGATACAAAGCAGCTCCTGGCAAACTACAACGATGTTCCTCAGAATATGATGAGTGCCATAGTTGAGAGCAACAGAACCAGAAAGGACTTCATCGCTGACCGTGTTCTGTCCATCGCCGGCTACTACGACTACTACAACAACGGAAGCTACTCTGCTGATCAGGAA
Source organism: uncultured Coprococcus sp. (assembly GCA_934277375.1). GTDB lineage: Bacteria > Bacillota > Clostridia > Lachnospirales > Lachnospiraceae > Coprococcus. Next base: position 35,954 of record CAKQTZ010000006.1, read on the forward strand.
AAAGAGTGCGTGATCGGAGTATATCGTCTGACAATGAAGAGCAATTCGGACAACTTCCGCCAGAGCAGTATACAGGGCGTAATGAAGCGTATCAAAGCAAAGGGCGCAACCGTCATCGTATACGAGCCAACCCTGGAGGATGGAACAACCTTCTTCGGAAGCAAGGTTGTAAATGATCTTGAGAAGTTCAAGTCCATGTCAGCAGCAGTCATCGCCAACAGATACAGCTCATGCCTTGACGACATCAAAGACAAGGTATACACGAGAGATCTGTTCCAGAGAGATTAATCGTAGGTCATCAGGCTTCGCCTGTGACATATAAAGCGGTAGCACGCTGAGGCGTGCGTAGGTCATCAGGCTTGCGCCTGTGACAAATAATCCCACGGTATCAGTTTTTGCTGAATACCGTGGGACTTTTGTTATCTCTATGTCCTATGCGGATATGTACATCTATAATTCTACTGCGCCGCGTTTGCCTGTGCCTTCAATTCCTCAAGCATCTGAGGGAGCTTTGTGTCCATCTCATCGTCCTTGAACTGACAGGTTCCAACCTTTCTGTGTCCGCCACCGCCATACTTGAGCATGAGACTTCCGACATCCATGGTGGCTGTACGGTTCAATATACTGTAGCCAACCGCCGCTGAGCAGCCCTGACCCCCTCTGCCACTCACTATCCACGCTGAAACATTCTGTTCAGGATACATACTGTATATCATAAAACGATTGCCAGTATATATCGGGTTCACGCCGCGGAGATCACTTATTATAAGGTTGCCATCCACTATGGTATGCTCCTTAACCATCTCTTTGAACTTCTCTGTCTGCTCGTTATAAAGGACTATCCTCTCCTGTATATCAGGCATTGCAAGAATCTCATCCGTGGTCATCGTCCTGCATGCATCTATAAGCTTCTCCATAAGCTGATAATTCGATATAGTAAAATTCCTGAATCTTCCAAGTCCGGTTCTAGGATCCATAAGGAATCCTATGAGTATCCAGCCCGTTGGATTCTGCACCTCATCTATCGTAAGGTTACCCGAATCAACCTTATCAACCGCCTCCATCATATCATCAAACTGTGGAAATCTATCCCTTCCACCATAATACTCGTATATGATCCTTGCGCAGGATGGTGTTATACGGCTCTCTCCTTTGTATTTTCCCTCAAGAGCCAGTCTCTCATGCTCGCTTGAGTGATGATCAAACCACAAACCACAGCCCTCCACAAATGGAACATTTGCAAGACAATCATCCTCTGTAACCTCAATCAGTCCATCCTGAAGATCCTTAGGATGCGCAAACTTCCAGTGATCAATTATTCCGGCCTCCTTAAGAAGAGCGCCGCATGCAAGTCCATCAAAATCTGATCTTGTAACCAACCTCATAATATATTCCTCCCTGGCGTGTTATATGACACAATATATGTATAATTATATTAAACCCGCATAGGTAATTCAAGGTTATATTTGCCAGATGACCTGATCTGTATACAAAAACGGAGACCGCACATCTGCGCGATCCCCGTCCTTATATAATATTACCATTCCCTGCATTATTTCCTTGGGTCTTCTGTTGTCACATATACCTTACAGTCTCTTCGGCCGACAGCCAGGTAATATGTCTTGCCTTCCTCACATTTATAATCCATACAGAAATCATATCTGTTTTTAGACATTTTAGACTGTGGTCTCGAATCATCAACATTTCTCACCTGCTTCAAATCCGAATCATAGAGAAATCCATTCGGATCTCCGCTGTCTGATACTGAATAGAAGTAATATGTTCCTGTGGTCTTCGGTACAAATTTATAATATTTCTTTAAAACCGCATTCACAGATGTTTTGTCTCCGAAATCCACTACATTGCTTTCAAGGCTGGCTGTAATCGATGTCGTACTACTTGTCACCGTAGCCTTGATCGTACCAAATGTGCCATTGCCACTTGCTATAAGATTGTAAGTGCCCGGGAGAAGATATACATAGCCATCTTTTCCCCATGTTTTTCCATCTACATCATCCCACTCGCCTATGCCTTCCGCTGTGAATCCGGCAGAATTTGATTCTATCTCTATCCTTCTTACCTCTGTCGTAAAGTCAACGCCCGACACACTATTTGTGTATGTCTGATTATATACATATGTCAGATCTCCACATCCATTGATAGACACTGTTACATCATATGCCCCTGGTAAAAGTGACACTGAATATACACCTTCTTTCGTGTGACCGCTGTAAACAGGATTTTTAGCCGGTAAATAAGGTGATGTCTGATCCTTTCTCACAAATCTCACAGTCGCTTCAGGCATAATTTTGCCACCTTTATCCTTTACTAGACCTGTGACAACTATCCCTTCAGTAACATTTACAGAACATTTGACAACGGCATACCTTTTTGCATTTGCGGCGTCGGATACTTTTACATTTATGTTATAATTACCTGCCTTGGTAAGAGTTCCATTTACGGAACCTGATTCGTCAACACTCAGTCCATAATTGCTTCCCTGTATAGAATATATGTACGAACCCGAACCTCCGGCTACCACTATATCGCTGCTGACATAAACGCCTTCTCCGTCACCTTTTAACATGTAATATTGAGGTCTGTAGCTTCCTGTGATCACATAATTACTGTATATATGCCATGTTATCACTTCATTTACAACATATCCCAGCTCATCGGTTGTAGTTATCGTAGTCGTTGTTATTCCTGCCTTAGTTGGTGTGCCGGTAAAACGTACCGTTCCATTCGATTTGTTCAATGAATACGTAACACCTGCAGGAAGTCCCTTTACACTGGTAATAAAATAGCCGTTATAATTGACCTCCACGTTCCTTCTCATATATTCATTCTGAAGGCAGGTATAGTCCTCATATGCAGTTTTTATTCTTTTTCCGGCAACATAATAGGTCTCAGCCTTTGCGGTCCCGGTTCCATATAACCCATTCACAAAAACACATATTCTCAGATAGTCTGTAAGTCTGTACTCCTTGTTGAATGTGAGTGTATATGTCTTATTGTCTTTTGTTGTCACACTCTCCAGCGGTATATTCTTATTATATGCTCCATTCAACACTGTTGTCTCTTTTACCGAGAAATTCGATGCAGACAGCTTCTGCGCACCTGACAATGTAACTGTGACAGTCTGAGGGTCGCTCACGCTGGTCGACTCAATTGTAACAGACGTAGATACAGTGACCGTGTATGACGCTTTTTTGCCAGATCCATCTGCTGCTGCAGCTGTGATAACTGCTGTTCCCTCAGCAACTGCCACAACCTTACCAGATGCACTTACTATAGCCACGTTCTCATCTGATGAAGACCATGTATATCTCTTGTCAGTTGCATTTGACGGCTGAACAGTAGCCTTGAGAGTCGTTGTTGCACCGACAAACAATGTCTCTTTATATTTATCCAGCTTTATTCCTGATACAGGCACCTTGACAGCAACTTTGCAGGTTGCCGATTTGCCTGATCCGTCCAGAGTCTTTGCTGTCACAGTGGCAGTACCAGCACCAATACCCTTTAGATTTCCATTCTTATCAACCGTTGCTACCCTTGTATCGGATACTGACCATCTAAGCTTCTTGCTGCTCACATTTGCAGGTGAAAAACTTGTTTTGATCTTCACAGATTTACCAGGGGTAAGTATGTACTCCGCTTTATCGAATCGCAACGATGTGGCCGGCGTGAGGACCTTAACCCTGCAGCTTGCCTTCTTACCAGAACCGTCTGCCGCCGTTGCAGTAATAACCGCTGAACCAGCTTTCACAGCAATAACTTTGCCCGCTGAGTTCACCTTCGCTATCCTGCTGTTCGAACTCTTCCATATGACCTTATTGTTACTTGCCTTTCTGCCCGCAACCGTTGCCTTGAGCCTGGCCGACCTGCCCTTTAACAGCTTAAGTGACGTCCTGTTCAGCTTTACCCTTGTAACAGGCTGTCCAACCGTAACCTTGATAACTTTTCTTACCTTTGAATTGGCCTTCAAAGATATGGTGATATTGGCTTTTCCATTTTTTATAGCCTTTATCTTACCTGATGTGGTCACCGTTGCTATCTTCTTATTGCTCGATGAGAATCTGAGCTTGCTCGCCGCCACATTTGTCTTTACGACAAATGTCTTTTTAGCTTTGATCGTAAGAGTATTGCTCGGCAGATTCTTTACCGTTATACTCTTAGTGGTTGCCGCACTTACAGGAATACTGACACTTGAAAATGTCAGTGCAAAAGCAAGTAAAACCGCCACAAATGTCATGAGTCTTTTACACTTTTTCATAATATACCTCCCTTTTCTTAATAATGTAAAACCCTTTGCATAACAAATTGTCTTACTTAATTATAAGGTAGGTAAAATGTATGTCAATCGTGTAATATTGCACAAAAGTCACATAATTCTGAAAATGTCAAACTTTATATCATTTTTCTGCGTATTCTGAACTGATAAGCTTCATCATCAAACTCGCACTGAAAGAAGTTGAATTCCTTCAGGCTTCTTCCCGACTTCTGTATCGCCTTTATGATCCTCTGCCTGTCATACTCAGACGTTCTCACTCCAAATATAACACCAGTGAGCGCCGCTGGATCATACTCGACCATTCTTTCCTCCCATGTATGCTCATGGAGGAAATCATCCAGCCGCAGCCGATACTCCTTTTCATATGCCCATGGATCAAGCTTTGTACAATATTTATCTGTATAATCATCCCAATATGTATCCCGCCAGTTCTCCTCCATATATCTGTCATACAGCCGGCTCTTCTCTCCCTCCGAATTCACCAACCAGGAGGACACCTGCTTGAGTGACAGCCGTCCCATAGATTCAAATGCATTCCTCTTTATAGGCGCGTTGTTATATCTGACCGGTTTAACCTCATCATCCCGAAATGAAAATATGGTATGCCCCGATGTATATGCCTTACCCGTTTTTACCCCCAGATATTCTCTGCCATCCTTCGTCTTTGTCTCATACACCAGACACACTCCGCTATGATTTTCCGCATAGTTTCCCCACATGACTGAATTTGCAGGCTCAGCCGAGAAACATACCACATATGCCTTCTGATACATCATCTCCCGCAGCCGGCTCACATACATAGCAGGGAACCACAGCCTCACACTATACCACAGCTGCCGCTGCGAATAGCTGTTTTCACTCTCCATTTCTTCCTTGAGAAATCTGGACTCCAGCACATCCTCAAGCATATGTGCAGCCACCTCAAGAAGCGCATTCCTGGCCTTGCTGTCTATTTTGCTGACATCCGGACCATAAAGATTCGCCAGAGATTTCTCCGTAGGAATATAGTCCTCCGGTTCATCCTGCGGAATCAGGCCATTCCATTTCATAGATCTCATGCATATCGCAAATGCCTTCTCATGCAGCAATTGCAAGCGGAATCTCAACGACCTGGCAAATACCTGCTCATCACTCCGCGCAAGCTCATCGATCATCCCACTCACATCCGGATCAGCAAGGAACAAGTCCCCCACTTCCCCCAGCAGTCTGCCAAATGGAGTGTCATCCATATCATGCACATCCAGCATAACCGCCCGCTCATCTATCTCCTCAAAGCTTCTCTGAAGAAGATATAATTCGATACAGTTACACAGGCTGCATATATAATTCCTGAACAATCCCTGCCATGCAGGCCTGTCCCCCTGCCAGTACATCTGAATATGCCCCTCCAGAGGGTCGTTCAATTCCTTCCTGTCGGAATAATGAAATGTTCCATTTTCAATCTCAAGCAATGCGGTGTGAATGGATCGGTAGTGATATAGGTTCATGGGGTGATTGGTCTCCTTTCTGCATACCATCTTATAACGCTTCTTAACCCACTGCCAAAATCTACCTCCGGCCGCCAGCCAAGCGTCTGCTCTATCTTGGTTGAGTCAACAGCGTACCGCATATCGTGACCCTTCCTATCAGCGACAAATGTTATGAGTGACTCAGGCTTACCTAACTCCCTGCAAATAAGCCTGACAATATCTATATTCCTCTGCTCACAATGACCGCCCACATTATATATCTCCCCAACTTTCCCCCGGGTCAGTATAGCATCTATGGCGCGGCAATGATCATCCACATGTATCCAATCTCTCACATTTAACCCCTGTCCATAAACAGGCAGCGCCTTGTCTGCCAATGCATTTAACACCATCAAAGGGATAAGTTTCTCAGGATGTTGATACGGTCCATAATTATTTGAGCACCGGCTGATGGTTACTGGCAATCCATATGTTCTGTGATATGCCATAACCAAAAGATCGGCAGCCGCCTTCGAGCTGCTGTATGGCGAGCTCGGGCAAACCGGCGATTCCTCCGTGAATAACAGATTCGGTCTGTCAAGCGGCAGATCGCCATACACTTCATCCGTACTAATCTGATGGAATCGTCCGACATCGTATCGCATACACGCATCCATCAACACGGACACACCCTTGATATTCGTATCGAGAAATATCTCCGGATTATCTATAGACCTGTCCACATGCGACTCCGCAGCAAAGTTCACCACAACATCCGGCCGCTCTTTCGCGAAGATTCGATACGTCTCCGTCCTGTCACATATATCTGCCTTATAAAAAACAAAATTAGACCTGTCCATAACAGGTCTAAGCGTATCCAGACATCCCGCATATGTAAGCTTGTCCACACAGACAAAATCATACTCAGTATATCTATCTATCATATAAAATATGAAATTGCTTCCAATAAAACCGGCTCCTCCGGTGATAAGGATCTTCATTGGTTTATACCTCTTTACTTTTACGGTGTTAACATATAGATAAATATCAATAAAATGCTACTTATCTACAATTTCGTTTATAAATATTTGTAGTTTGTCATTTAGTTCTTTTAAATAAAGATATTCTGATGAACTAAGTTCAAAGCTAAGCTCTTGTTGACACATCTAATTTTTCAGCCAATCTCTCTTGTGTGATCTTCTGTTGTTTTCGATATGTCACCAATATTTCACCGAAATCATTATGGTTACTTGGCTCAAGTAAATTTTGAAACATTTTAACTTCACCTCCTCTGTAACATTATAAAGCAAATTAATTCATTATAACACGAACTTAAAGTTCTGGTTTATATATAAGATATTATTTATTTTATGTTTTACTATTCATTTAGTTCTATTTATCTTTTGTTTCTGTTCATAATCTCTTAAATAAGAGAACTAAAGCCAAAAGTCTTGCCCATAGTAATTGTTTAATCCATTTGCGCTACAGGTATATTCAATTCAAGATAATTTTACCAATACGTAGCTATTTACTAATATCACTTAGATATTCTTCAATTTTTTCTTCACTAACATATTTAAATTCAATTTCTTTTTAATCAAGCATGCTCAAATCACTCACGTATATATGGGGATTACACTTAGAATCTCTTTCTCCATCTACTTGCCACGTTCACAGATACAGCAGATCTATCATGAAGAGGCTAAGCTTCAGGATATGTCACCGGCGGAGAGACGAAAGCATCGGCAGAAATTTATCAAGTCACTTGTAGATGCGTATTTTAACTGGATCCGTATAAACATAGATAAGTTCATGCCCAAGAGCAAGACTCACAATGGAATGACCTATTCACTTAACCAAGGAAAATATCTCTGGAGATTTCTGGACGACGGAGAAATCCCGATAGATAATAATGCCGCTCAGACGAGCGGCTAATTATAGTGGGAGTACCCACTGTGGAGCATTTACTACTCTAAAGCCAACACATACTATTTCATACGCTCTACACTTTACACTTCTTTAATGTACTGAAAAGATTGGGGTGCACTGCTTACGCCGATTTCATTTAATTTCTTTGGTTTCGTATACTGTATTACATTTTTCAATTTATACGCAACCGCCTGATCTCTATCTTCATAATACTGATCAAAAAATTTCTTATCATTACCAGATTTTTTGTATGTCTTTTTCCAAATAATTTCCGGATTATCAATCAGTACATCTTCCACTTCTGCTTCACCTACAACCCTCATTATCGGATTAGTAGAATAAATTATTATTTTATCAACCGGTCGTTTACAAGCTTTTTTCCTAAATTCATATCCTTTGGTGCCATTCATTATAACTTCAACATGAACTGGATTTATTGATAACAAACCTGCGCACCCCTGTAAACACATTTTTACGAAGAATACTAAGACGTGCACATGACGCCTCTAATTCATACACCATATTTAACGACATTTTGTCTTTACAAAAGCTATAACGTCATCATTCTTTTTCATTGTATTTGAATTCTTTTCCAGTTCCGAAAGAGACATCCATGCATATGTACTTCCGTCAATTTCAAATGAAGCATCTCTCATATGTTCCGGTATTTGGGGCAAAGATAACCTGTACAATTTGTGATTATATATTTTATAAACGTCATCGCTCTCCGGATACTTGCAGAAATTTCCCATCTGTATTCATCAGTGCAACTAAAGAAAATTCATGTGATGTATTCGTCAAAAATTCTGCTGTGAGCTGCATAAATTTTCTAAGATTGTTTTCGGATAAATCACCAATCTTACGATCAATTCTCCATTCATCTATTTTGATAATTCTATCTATTCTCGCCCACGACTCGACTTTTAATCCCGCAGCTTCCCAATCATCAATTTCACACAAAAGGGATTATGCTTATCTTTGCTCGTAATTCTATTTGTTAGAAGATGATATGGATTAAGTAAATCATCAACAATGGCGGCAATGTAATCAACTGTCCATTCTTTATAATACCAGCTTGTAAGTAAGGCTGTCCGGAAAAGGAAATCATTTTAATATCTTTTCCTGCCATCTTTTTCCTTAAGATAAGATAATCTCTGTCTGATTCATGTTCATGTCCTAGTTGCGGCGGAAGATAATTTTTATCAAAACCTTCAACATTATTTAGAACTGCACCAATAGCTTCAATACAGTATTGAAATGTATCTTTCTACACAGAGTACAGGAGTAGAAATCCATCACCTTCCCATACAAGACCCTTAATCCTGTCAGATCTTCTTCCCCAGAATAGATAAAGCGTATCCGCTGTTGCAGGGTTCTCTATGCCAAGGAATCTGAGAACTCTGGCAAGGCTGTCTATACCATACCTCAGATCTGTTCTGCCACATACTATGTATATTTCAGAAAAACCAACTGTATCATTCAGTATCTACAAGAACCTCCATGATGGAGCGGATCACCGCGGGAGCAGCACCGCCATCGATTTCAATGTGTATGCTGCCGCGGTTTATCCTTATTCTTGAATTGCTGCATGAATCAAGGTTATTCTGATAATCAGCGCATTCCAACTTGACTATCTGTGGCTTCTCCGATTCAACTGGCAATTCTGGTTGATGACCAGAAGACTGCATGCACGCTGCAAGTCTCAGCTGCTTGAACCAGTAGTAATACTGATCCTTTGATATGTTATTTTCAGCAAGCCAGTCCTTTGTTTTCATACCGCTGTTCCTGCATTCCTGAATAATCACAGTCCAGGTCTCTAACTGCTTTTCCCGAAATAGCAAGTCGTGTCGCCATAATCTACCTCCCGAATATTTGGATTTTTCGCTCTTATTTTCCAACTAGTTGAGGTAATTATAAAAAAATTCGGGTAAGATGGGTAGGTACCGGCTATGGAGCGTTTACTGGATGACCACCTCCTTTGGGGCATAAGAAAAGCCCATCTGCACAGGGCAGACAGGCTAAAAGTGGTTATAAAAATACCCCGTCAGAATTCTCCAACGGGGTTGCTACCGATTATTGAATTTTACTCCACAAAAGCATTGTGCTCTCCATAATATCCTCATAGCTGATATCAGCCGCATACGGATATTTCTTCTGGTAGGACTTCCAAAGTGTATGTAACTGTGCGTCATCACTGACGGTAGCCATAATTTTGGGTGCTTCCTCTTTCAGATTTTCGGTACTTCTTTTCTTACAGGTTGCCTCAAATGCCTTTTTCAGTACATCAGCATCGATGTCCTGCTCGTAAATAGAAAGCAGGATCTTGATATCGTAGAAATCTCTCATTCTGGTATTCAAAAGGCCTCTTGCAAGGACCGTCTGAAGTTTTTCTGCCAGAATTGTTTCCAAATTATACGACCAAAGGCTGATGAAACGGTCATCCAAGAGCAATTTATAATTATACTCGATGGCTCTCGGCGTAATAACATCTCCTGTAGAAATATCAATTTTCATAGGTGTCACAAGTTTTCCCATCACGGCATTCATGGTAAAACGGATACCCGGATACTCCATCTCATCCATGATATTGGAAACTTCCTTAACCTCAAAGGTCACTCCATCCCCAAGATCGATATCCTTGACTTCATCCACAATCCGTTTTGCATCTTCTGCCGACAGATTCTGATTTTTAATGCTCGTATCGATATCCATCGTGGACCGCAATGCTATGCCAACCATCGCTGTCACCAGCATTCCGCCTTTAATGATAAAATTATCTTTGTACTGCGAACTGGCAACTCTCTCAAGGAAACGCTCCATCATATAGATCCGCATGAGCGTTCTGGCATCTGCCTTGTTTTCCTTTGCCACATTCTTAATTCTTCCCTTAACCTGTTCTGGTGTCAGCTGCATTTTACAATAATACCCCCATATATCTGCGGATCACATTATCAACCCGAAACAGCTTTGCATATTCCATGAGTCGATTCAGGTCCTTGTCTCTTCTGGAAACATATGTCTTCAGAACGGAATTGAAATCCTGTGCTTCAATACTGCTCCGGCTTCTCATCAGATCACAAATCGTTCGTTCCAAGTCATACATTGGAATCATATTCCCATCGTTGTCTTTCACAATGATCTTTCCGACATCCAGTAATTCCCGTTTTACCGTATATACTTTACACCTTCCATCCGCTATAAGCCGATGTGAATTGTAACCACTGTATATGGTAAGTGTGTGGACAAATGGTTCTCTGTCTGTCAGACCATGATAATAAAAGGCCTCATCATGTGAAAAAACAGCATTCGGGCATCTCTTATGAAGCACATATAACTCATCGACCCAATCCGATTCCGTAGAATACACACCACGGCTGACCGGCTCCAATCCATTTTCTCGAACATATTTGTAAAACTTAAATTTTGAAATTCCAGATTTTTCCGCGATTCTCGGCGTAAGGTAATCATGATTTTGAACTAATTTTGCCATCTCATTCATAGAATCACCATCCTTCTGTGCTTATATTGTAATCAAAATAAGCACAATAGTCAAGCAAAATCAAACGAGCGTGCTTATTTCATGTTTAATATATGCACGTTCGTCGAGTTTTATTCTGTCAAAATCTGTCAAAATTAGCTTGCGCGGGAGTGTGTGAAACTTTTTCTGTAAATAGCTAACAACAGCAAGGTCTTCTATGGTAAAATATAAATCATGTCGTATATATAAAACAAGAGCTGGAAGCTCCAATTTAGTGCTTCCAGCTCAATCATTATCATAGAAGATTATTATTTACAGACTTTTCTTCATAGTCTCACAAAACGTATTAAAATATCATTAGGAGCTATGAACCCTATGGAATATAGGCGGAGTTTAGGACTAGTATCTTAGTCCAAAAAAATATCCGCACCCTCGAGGGTAAACTTTTTCATTGACATTACAGACATATGCGACCATTTCCCCCTTTTAACAACCCATATGCTCCAAGTGTAAACCCATCGTCAATTCGTCCCTCTCTTATCCAGTTATTCATATCATTGTTATCCAACAACTCCAGACCGACTATGCCCTCATGAGAATCTTGAAGTTCCATATAATCAATATCAACACTGTATACATATGCACGTCCTCCTGTAAGGCCACTGTCTGGAACTATTCTGCCTAAAAATACAGGTTCAGCTGTTATGATTGCATTCAACTCTTCAGTGAGTTCACGTATCGCACTGTTTGCCGGGCTAGCATCTTCACTTTCCGCAAACCCCCGTGGAAAAGAATACTGAATTCTTCTAATTGCATGACGATACTGCCTCAAAAGCACAAATTTCTCTTTATACCTCGCCACCACAACAACCCCATCTTTTTCAGGAGGCAACACCCTCTCATATGGAAATATATCCTTTTCACCCTTTATGGGATCTACAATAAGCATATTGAATCTACTTTTATATGTAACTCCATACTTCCAATGAAACAATTCTTCCTGTCTAATCATCTGCTCTGTAACCTCAACATCTTCCGTATCTGCAATTGGATATATATCAGATTCCGAAAATGCTCCCGTCTTGTCACGTCTTTTAAGTAATCTATACTTTTTAATTTCCGCAGGACAAATATATGGAATGACAACACCAGCGCTATAATCCTCTATCAAATTCACATCTTTATTCTCATGACTAAAATATGCAGATAATTTGCGTTTTATTATGCATATCATGTCTACAACTGACTCGTTCATCCTGCCCACAGCATCCGACAACGAAATCAATTTCGGGAAACGCGATGCAATGAAAGTCGACAAAGCTTCAGTTATAAACAGCCATAATATCGTCTCAAAAATCCCCCAAATCTCAGTATTAAAAGAAACAAATCTCTCAATTAAACTTTGAAGCCCATTGAAAATCAATTCAATACTACATGCAACTATAATACACAAAAAAGGAAGAATCATCCCCCTCAGTATCTTTACTACAATCCTCTTCTTATTCCCCGACGTTTGTTTTTCTTTATTAAATTCATATCTGTGAATAACTCTTTTATCCTTCTCAGTTTGATCATCACTATTATAATTTATATATCTCGCAAGCCTAACCGTCCTTGTCAACTGATTAATCAGCATGCCATTCCGATCCTCATATGATTCAAAAACATTTGTCTCATCTGCGAGGTAACGCACCGAAGCATCCGTTCCCCCTCGCCAGTCCTGAGCAAACCTTCCAAAAAAATCCACTCTGAAACTCGGCCAGTCTCCAGCTGCAATGTTTCTCAACTCCTCAACATTATAGTGTTTGGATATATTACAGATGCTGTTCTCACACGCATAATTATAACACAAATTCACTATTACTTCTGCATACTGAAATACTCGTTTATCTACTGATAAAAGCTCATTCTCTCTCTGCATCCACCTATCCTTAATCTGGCGAATGTATACAGAACGATCATTTCTCTTCTCCTTCCAGCACTCAAGCTTCCCCAACAAATCAAGTGCAGCCCTGAAGGCCTTTGTATCAACATTTATAAGCTTATCATCTCCAAGTTCTGAGAATTTCTGCACCACACCAAGGATGTTATAGAACCGCAAGTCAGAATACTCTTTAATCTGTCTTGGATTAACATATATATTTGTCAATACACTGATTCTCAACACTGTAGATAACAAACCCTTAAGACTTTCGAGAACTTTCTGACATTCTGTCAAGTGAAGAACGAAGTCCCCTGCCTTTTCGTTCAATGAAATTACATGTCCGTTAATAACTTCAACAAATAAATCTGCCAACTTGTTTTTAGAAACCTCATCCATATCCGATGCCGGCTTTTTAATGAATTCATCCAGCTCTGACATATCAGAATATAACATACATCTCTTCATAAGAGCTATCAATCGTTTCTGACTATATTTTACAGGTATAGCCGAATATATAAATTGCTTATCATCATCTATAGAATCAAGAAGATACTGGGATACTGTACGGATATCTCCGAATCTTGATATTCTAATAGCCCCCATTTGAAACAATTCAACAATTTTACTTTCGTACTCACCGCCCTTTAATATACTAAAAAACAACCGTGAATCCACAAGCTGATTATAGGTCATAACGACCACGTTTCCATTCAACACTATCTCATCCAATAAAGTCCTGTAAGCAATACATATTTCCTCATCCGTCTTCCTCACTGAATCAAGCTCGAACAAATATACAAATTTTCTTGCACCACTTCCAGTGACTACCCCTTTGTTTTTCATAGTCCCCATAATCTCCACTATATATATTTATCGTAAACGTTCCACCGTGGGTATCCCCATATACTTTCTCATTATAATCAAAAGACCCAACATGGTCCGCATCGTTGAGAGGCGTGTTGGGTTCTGTTAATATTAGTATATGCTATATCTACTAAAAAGACAACAATTTACATTTCATAAAAGATATCCCACTCTAATTTCCAAACAATTCCTCCAGTTTCTGTCCTCCCCTGTACAACTCATACTGTATTATCTCCTCTCTGCTACAGTTTTCTCCTGCCAGTGCCATGAGCATCAGCATTATTCCAGCAATCAAACCAATCAGTGCTGTCCATTCTGCTATTTTTTTATTGACTCCATAGTCTCCTTGGAGTTTTCGTATATAGTTGTATATCACACCATATACAAATCCTACCACGGAACATACTGTTGCCCATATAGTAGACGCAGCCACCTCACCAGAATATGCCATTGAAAAATATAATGCGCATCTTGCCGTGAAATAAGTCGTACCACTCTGCAGCATTTGAATAAGAGTATTTAAAGCAAGCAAAAATGCCAAAGCGGCTATTACTATTCCTATAATACTTGCAACGCAAATCTTTTGTTTATCATTTTGCTTACCTGTAAAGTCAGCCGGTCCATCCCATATAACATATGCTGGTTTGGAGGAAACCTGACTATTAGAATTCCCTACAACAAATGTCTCGCTACCACATTTAGGGCACATTTTACTGTTTTCATTAAATTCAGTTCCACAGTCATAGCAGATTCTTATTTCTTTTTCTGATTTCTCTTTTATCATAAGTTTGCTCTTTTCACATATATAGTATTTTACTCTATTCTCATGACAAAAATCGTTTTTTTATCAAACAATTTCCTAATTTTACATTACGCTAACATACCTTTTACCACATCCTGCATCTCAGCAATCCTATCCTGTGCAGCATGAAGAGAATCCTCATTGACACCAAAGTAGAACTTGATCTTCGGTTCATTACCAGATGGACGGGCTGCAAACCATGCATGATTTTCAAGCTCATAATACATGACATTGGACTTCGGAAGTCCCATGTTAGTCTGTGCCTGTGTTCCAGACTGACCAGTGCCTGAACAGCTTGCATCCGCTGAAGCATCTGGTTCTGTACTGATCAACGAAGTTCTTATTCCTGACTCATAATCACGAACTGCCTCAACCTTAAGCCCTGCAAATTCTTTCATATCCGAAGTTCTGAACTGAGTCATTATTGCCTTTATCTGAGCGGCACCGTCAACACCCTTGAGCGTCATGCCATATGCACCCTCAAAGTAATAACCATACTTCTTATATACCTCTTCCATGGCATCACAGAGAGTCTTGTTCTGCTTCTTGTAGAATGCTGCTATCTCACAGAGGATAACTACAGCACCACAGGCATCCTTATCCCTCGTGTAATCTCCTACCAGACAGCCAAAGCTCTCCTCCATGCCATATACAAACTTATATGTATGATTCTCCTCAAAAAGCTTGATCTGCTCACCTATATACTTAAAGCCAGTGAGTGTCTCTATATACTTCAAGTTATATTCAGCAGCGATAGCTTCAGGAAGAGTCGAGCTGACTATAGTGTTACAAATGGCTCCATTTGCCGGAAGTGTTCCCATAGCAAGTTTTTCCCTGCATACATACTCAGCCATGAGTGAACCTGTCATATTAGCATTGAAGCGCACATATGGATACGCCGGGGCCTGTCCAAATGAAGTATCCTTCCACACGCCGGTTGTATCCTTAACATATATGCCAAGTCTGTCCGCGTCAGGATCTGTTGCCATGATGACATCAGCATCCACCTGCTTAGCAAGCTCTATGCCCATTGCAAACGCTGACGGTTCCTCTGGATTTGGATATTTGACTGT
The DNA here is from genome assembly GCA_934277375.1 of uncultured Coprococcus sp. Taxonomy (GTDB): domain Bacteria; phylum Bacillota; class Clostridia; order Lachnospirales; family Lachnospiraceae; genus Coprococcus. Next base: position 51,766 of record CAKQTZ010000006.1, read on the forward strand.
TGGGAAATGTCCGTCCGGTATAGTCTGTGGCTCAACCACATAAACCTTCTTAAAGCCGAGTCGCTTTAAAACTTCCCGCACTGGCACATTTCCAGTTCCATGAAGTGGAGTGTAAACAATCGTGATGTCATCCGCTACTTCCGGTATGATCTCTCCATGTATAGTCTGCTTGATAAGCTCTTCATAGTAATGCTCGTCCACACTAGCAGGAACCATATTGAACAATCCATCTGCAACTGCTTTTTCCTTTGATATTGTTCGAACAGCATCAAAGCCTGGAACGGCTGCCACATGAGCAAGTATATTCTTATCATGTGGTGCAACTATCTGACTGCCATCCTCCCAGTATACCTTATAGCCATTGTACTCAGGTGGATTGTGACTTGCTGTTATTACAATACCTGCTATACATCCAAGTTCTCTTACTGCAAATGAAAGCTCCGGAGTTGGACGAAGCGAATCAAATACATATGTCTTGATTCCATTTGCGTTCAAACAGAGTGCTGTAGCCTCACAGAATTCTGGGGACATAATTCTTGAATCGTGTGCAATAACAACACCCATCTCACAAGCCTTAGGTCCAACCTCAAGAATATAGTTTGCAAGTCCCTGAGTAACCTTGGTAATCGTATATATGTTCATACGATTTGTGCCGGCACCGATGATTCCACGCATACCACCAGTTCCAAACTTGAGATTCTTGTAGAATCTATCCTCTATTTCCTTCTCGTCTGTAATTGCCCTTAATTCCGCCTTGGTCTCCTCGTTAAAACAATCAGACTGAAGCCAGAACTCATACTCTTTTCTATAATCCATAATTAATTTCTCCTCATTTGCCAATCTTTATTATCGCTTTTGATCCCTGTCCGAACACGCCAATCTATATTATAGCTTTCGATCTCTGTCTGAATACGCCGATCTACTCAAACATACCCTTAACGAGATCTCCAAGTTCAGACAGCTTATCTGCGGAATCAGAAGCAGATAAACCTTTAACACCGTAATAAAACTTTATCTTTGGCTCAGTTCCCGATGGTCTTACAAGGAACCATGCACCATCCGAAAGCTGATAATAGATCATATTCGACTTAGGAAGTCCACCCTCGACAACCTTTCCAGTCGACATATCAGTTGTAGTTCCAAGCTTATAGTCATAAATTTCTGTGACAGTGTAATCCCCCACAGAAGAAACCGGATTCTCTCTAAGATTCTGGATCATAGAAGAAATCTTTTCGGCGCCCTCTTTACCGGCAAATTTCACAGAAGTAATCTTCTCTTTGTAATATCCAAACTCATCAAAAAGCTGACACATACGATCCCATAAAGTCATTCCCCTATTTGCATAGTATGCTGCCGCCTCACAGAGAAGCATGACAGTACCAACTGCATCTTTATCTCTCGCATATGTTCCAGGGAGGCAGCCAAAGCTGTCTTCAAGTCCAAATTCATATGTATGACTGCCATCAGCCTCATAATTTCTTATCTTTGTCGCTATATATTTGAAGCCTATAAGATTGTTATAGTCGCAGAACACTCCGTATTTGCGGCAAATATCCTTTACCATATCGGTTATTACAACCGTCGTTGTAACTGCAGAATTCTCTGAAAGAATGCCCTTTTCTTTCTTCTGCATAAGAACATAATCACAGACAAGAGCGCCAAACATATTGCCGGTAAACTCTTTGTATTCACCTGACTTCTTATCAAGGCTGTACATTCCCAACCTATCCCCATCAGGATCAGTAACAAGCACAAGCTCAGCTCCGACTTTCTTTGCCAGTTCTACTCCCAGAACATAGGCTTCTGGTGACTCTGGATTCGGTGATCTGAGTGTTGGGAAATCGCCGTCCTGAACAGCCTGCTCCTCTACGATATATACATTTGAGAATCCCATCTCTGAAAGCATTCTCTTAACCGGCTTAAGTCCGGTTCCGTGGAGTGGCGAATAAACGATCTTAATATCTTTTGCTGCCTCTATTTCCTCTGGAGCCATAATGAGCTTATGAAGAGTTGCTGCATATGCATCATCTACATCGCTTCCAATATATGAAAGCAAACCAGATTCTAATGCTTCATTCTCACTCATAGTCTTAATTGAAGTATAATCAGATATTGCGTTTACCTCGGCTATGATCTCCTTATCCTGTGGTGATACGATCTGTGCGCCATCACTCCAATAAACTTTGTATCCATTGTATTCCTTTGGATTATGACTTGCTGTGATATTCACTCCCGCAAGGCAATTCAGATAACGAACTGCAAATGAAAGCTCCGGCGTCGGCCTTAATTCATCAAATAAATATACCTTAATCCCAGATGCACAGAGACACAATGCTGTCTCAAGTGCAAATCTCGAAGAATTATTTCTATTATCGTAGGATATTGCAACAGATGGTCTCTCCACACCTGTCTTTGATATATAGTTTGCAAGTCCCTGCGTAGCCTTGCGCACAGTATATATATTCATCCTGTTGCTGCCCGCGCCCATAACGCCACGCAAGCCGCCTGTTCCGAACTCAAGACCTTTGTAGAATCTGTCTTCGATCTCCTTCTCGTCCGTAAGTCCGCGAAGCTCTGCCCGTGTAGCTTCGTCGAAATAATCCGAACTGAGCCAATAGTTATATTCATCCTTATAGCTCATATTAATTGCCCCTCTCTTTATGAATTGTATTATTTTCTCTTCCAATAATTATCAACCATGAATAGCACAGCCATAATTGCTCTGTTATAATTGCCCTTTTTATAACTCATGTTTCACCTTTGTATATGCCAATGAAAAAGTTTGTCTCCAAGTGTTCAAATATTATAATAGCGTTTACACTCCTTCTTAGACTAAAACTAGTTTTACTAAATATGTTTTATTGTTACTGTCTGGAATAATATTCATGAGGAATAACTTTCTAGACAACATTTTTAATAACCCAAATTGTCTACCTATTTATATTATTTTTTTTATAAGTATCTGGGCTTTCCGTGGTATAAAATTCCAGAGCTTATACACATATCTCTTTATTCCTATGTGTTTAAAATACCACTGATCTACCGCTGAATAACCTTCTTGTTTATACAATTCAAATATTGTATCTCGAACATCAGAATGTGAACTTGGACATTTTAATTGGTTATTCCTTTTTGCAATTTTTTCATACGAACTAGGAACTCTCTCAATTTTCTCTTCTAAACAATCTAGTAATTGTTGCCCTTTTTTCGTATTTATAAGCACACATGAAATTCCCAGTGTTTTATCTAAACGTCCGCCGTTTTCTGCAAGTATTTCTGGATGTTCATCTTCTACTCCCCAATAATCGCCCAATGTAATATCACCTGTTCTCTTTTTTCCTGCATATTTACAAGAATAACAATTTTCTCGGTACGTTTCGGAATCTAAAAACAAAGTATAGTAAGAAGATAATTGAACCGGAAGAAGTTTTTTTCTTAATTGATTCCTTTTATCTTTATAAATAATAGCTCCTTTAAGTCCCCATCCACCCGATTTATCTCTAAATTTAAAATCAACTATTTTACCATTAATATTTTTCTCAATCTGTTTTAAGTAATCATCAAACAACTGTGCACTCGGTGTACCATGGCATATAATATCTACTGTAAATAAATTGTTCTTCTCTTGATTTTTTAAATAACTATTTAATGCACTTATTTGGCATGGTGTTCCAGAAAATAATACTAATCTTCCTTCATTCAAATCTTTCTTTACATTTTTATAAATGTTCCCCATTCTGCTCTGTACGTATTTTGAGCCTTGCAATCTAACTAAATCGTTTTCCGATTGAACACATACATGTTCTGGATATAAAACACCAGCCTTATAAGTAAATGCACACCCATAAACTCTTCCGCCCTCTTGCAAAATTTTTTTAGCTAATGCTGCAAATATACCACCAGATGCTGATTTTAGACATAATTCTCTGTCTGTTACTGTAGCTGCTTCTGCCAACAAAGGTTCAGTAAATTCTGTATTTTCGTTCTGATAACTACACACCTTTTTGCATTGACCACATTCAACACATAGACTACTATCAATTTGAGGATATAAAAAACCATACTCATCCTCCTGCATTTTGATAGCATTTCTTTTACAAATATTCACACAGGCTTCACATCCACAACAATCCGACTTATCCTTATATAATTCAATTCTACCCATAATTCTCCTTATAAATTCATACGGCAGAATCATTCTCAATTATAGTTGAAATCATTCGTGATATATTCTGCTCAGTATAAATCTTATTTTTCCTTTTAAATCATAATGTGCATATTTATGAGCTATATAATCGAAATCGTGGTTCTTATAATCTTCTCTAAATTCTTCTATTCTCTTTGGCTTTTCAGTAGGAGAGACTAAATTATGCTGATATTTTATAAATTCCCCCGAAGTACATTCTTCAATTAAATATCGTTCTTGATCTGATAGTACCAAATTCCACAATTTTTTCCCTTGGGAAAATTAATACGTACAAGACTAACGCCATCTTCTGCCTTTATTTTCCATCTTGTTGAAATAGTTGGCATAACATTCTCAAATTCCCAAAAATCTCCAAGTGTAATATCTCCTTCACGTTGTATATTGGCATATTTGCAACTATAACAACATTCACGATAATCTGCCCATAATTTCTTTCCTAGTGCTCCATGGCAAATTATATCTATTGTATAAAAATTTTCCACTTAATAAATCATTTTCAACTTCCTTATAATTTTGTCCCATAGATGAAAATACATATTTAGAACCATGAAATTTTTCACATTCAGCAATAGTCGTAGCTTTAGAATGAACCACTTCTAAATCTTTGTTAAATATAGCTCCATATATATTTACTGATTCATTGCCCCCCCATCTTACATAAGTTGAAAGCAGCATCTATAACCGCCATAAATGCTCCGCCTTAAGATGATTTTTCTTCTACTCTTTTTTCATTTCTAAACGCAAAAACTTTCATATCTATCCTTATCCTAATAATTTAATTTTCTCATTCAATAGACTTCTCATCTCTTTGTTTTTTTCATCCAGCAATTTGTTTACAACCGTATAATCAATATCTTTATCTAGTGTGGCATAATCATTATAATGTTCTAAGTGCCTATTTTCTAGGTTAAGCCAATTCAAAATATTTGCTATACGGTCATTGAAACTGTTCCGTGAATATATGGAAATAAACTTTTTATTAAAAATAATAGAAAAAACTGTCATATGAAATGAATCGGATACAATGTAATTTGCATTTTTTATTAACGAAATAAATTGTCCTGGGGTAGGACAAATAACATGTTTTCCTTTTTTTACAACATAATGATAGTATAAATCCACTCGTAAACATGGCATCCCATATTTTTCTTGTAATATCCCTATATATTTATCCATTTCACTATTCTGATGAAGCTGATATACAAGTATATACTTTTCTGGGACTCTAATTGATTCTTCTAACTTTTCCCACTGTTCCTTTGTTAGCCATAATGTTGGATCAAGTATAGCATCTGCATTTAATCCCAAACTTTGAACTAAATTAGCACCTGATTGTTCTCGTGTAGAAATCCAACTATATTGTGCAAGTAATTTCTTATTTTCTTCAACCTCTTCATCTCTCAATTTAGTTTTTCCAAAACTAGAGGCAAAAGATATTTTTTTCTTATTTTGTGGAACAAACGAAAGATAATATGGTCTTTCTATTCTACCATTTATATCGCTATTCCAGATTTGATCACTACCTGAAATATATAAATCTGCCTCTGGACAATTTCTTATCAATTCATCTTCTGATAAATACCTTTCATCTGTTGTCTTAACGTACGATCCAAGAAATTTCTCGAATACTCTCTCCATTCTGTCAAAAGATGGTTTAAGTATCAATGGAAAAACATATTTTAAAATCGGTTTATGTGCCAAATGAGACTCGCTCAATATTTTTTTCCTAAATCCTTCATTATCAGTTCCAGGACGTTGATAATCTATTACTAAAACATCGTATCCAAATTCTTTAAAAACAACAGTTGTTGCATATGTCTGAAAAACAGAACCATAATTTTTTATATTGTGGCAAGTTATTAAAGCGGCTTGTTTCATATTGCAAATTCTCCTTTAAATTTCCTACAATATCTATACCTCATAGCAAACATGCATGCTTCTGTAAATCCACGAAGAAGCGCAAGATCAATTACATTAAACTGCCCAATTAATAATAAAACCAGGAGTCCTCCAATCTGCAAAAATGCAGTAATAATTGTCGTGAATGTTGTTTCTTTTTCTTTTCCAATAGCTCCCAGTGCAGGCCATCCAAAAAGAATTGAAGGAAAAGAGAAGAATAACAGAGGAATAAATGCTCTAAGCAACGGTACTGCGGTAACATATTTTTCTCCTCCAATTATCAATAAGGCATATTTTGCAACCACAAATGTGAATATACATCCCACCGCCACTATCGGCATAAATATTTTTGCTGTTTTTGTTACTAATTTCCAGTCCTTGCTTTTTACCATATGTGGATATATTCCATCTGTAATAGGTGTATACATTGACATTACCGCCGATACCATTTGCAAACAAACACTCCATTCTGCTACCTGTACGGCATCCACATAAATGCCTATAAGTAATGTATTTAAAGCAGTAAATGTCGTTGTTGCCATATTGGATAAGAAAAATATAGCTGACTCTTTCAGTTTTATCAGTGCACTTTTAATTCCTGTAAAACAAATTTTAATATATCGTTTACGCATTTCAAAATAAACTAAAATGATCGCCACAGACGTTCCTATAATATCTAAGATTGGAATCCAAATCATATCCGTGTCATTTTTGACAAATACAAAAGTTAAGAGTGCTGCGATAGATCTCATTAATACATATCTAATAGTAATAACATGCATTTCCTCAAGACCTCTAAATACGAAATCCATCAAAAAACATGTCATCGCTACAACCACAAAAGAAAGAATTGTGTACAATGCATGTGGTCTAAGTATTGGAATGGCATATATCATAATTACCAATGCAACAAATGAAACTAATACCAGAATTAATTTTGCAAGCATTGTATCGCCAATTATATAACTAAGCTTTTTTTTATCCTCTTTACAATTTACCACATCTTTTGTCGCTGAAAGAATAAATCCAAAATCAACTACAACTTGCATATACTGCATAACTGCTTTAACATAAGATACGACACCATAACAATCCTTCGATAAAACACGCGTCAAATATGGCAATGTCACTAATGGTAAAACAATTTTAGTAATATTCATTATGTATAACATAACTGTATTTTTTACAAGCGTTTTTGACGTTCCACTTTTATTCATCTTTCTTTTTCCCTTCAATTGGACGCATTACTATATCCGCTTTTTCATAAATCACAGTATTTGATGGATATTCTCCCTTTAATACCATTCCAGCGCCAATGACTGTTCCTTCTCCAATTGATGTTCCTTTCATAATTATAACATTTGCCCCTATCCACACATTATCTCCTATATGAATCGGCGCAGCTGTAAATGTATTCTTTCGATCACTTACTTTATAATTATGATCATGATCAACTATAACCACATTTGGTCCAATAATAACATTATTACCAATTTCAATTTCATCCTTACTTACTATCATAACGTTTTGATTAAAAAAGCAACCTTTTCCAATTGACAAGCTACCCGTTCCTGCACTTAGATATATCCCTGTTCTACAACTTAATTTTCCATCAATAGATAAAATTCCACTATCAGATCTAATCTCAGTTAGGATTGGAAATCCTTGTACAATTGACCCGCGATATTTTCCGCATATCTTCATTTTCCACAATCTAATCAGATTATATAAATATCTTATAATTTTCACTAATTCTATTTCCTTCCTTCTATATCCAAAACGTGTGATTACGAATCCTTATCTTTCCAATTCTTTTATACAGTACTAATAGCAATACTATAAAAATATGTGGTATTGTATTACCTATTGCAGAGAAATTTGCACTTATTACAATAGTATAACATTGACATAATAAATATCCACCTGCCAGTATTAAAAATAATCGTTGTTTTTCCATACCTTCACAAATACATCTAATTACCCAAAATAACAAATAGGAATCAACAATCAAAAAAGGTATTGCAAAAATATATCCAAAAATTGCAACCCATAAAATCGGATATCCACCTGTTACCGCTGCTGTACCATATGAATAAATAGTCAACGCTGAAGATGAACAGCCTCTATTCATCAGATACTGCGTGCTATTTTCTTCCGTAGGTATTCCAATAACCTCTTTTGCTACATCAAATATTCTTTCTGGATCTATCTCTCCATCCATCCAAACTTGTCTATCTATCTCCCATGTAAGATCTGCTTCTTGTGCCAACATACGATACATTAAAAAATCATAAGCCGTTGTTAATCCATACGAAGTATCTGCATTACCTTTTTCAATAGCTTCACTAAAATGATTATATTTTGGAATCAACATCATAACAAGAAGAATTGCTGCAACTGCAACATATCTAAGTTTAATTAATTTTCTTCTTTTTGCCATAGACAACAATAATGGTGCTAAGAAGTATAACGTACATTGTAAAAATCCTCCAAATTCAACCCCACGTAGAAATACTGATAGAAGATTCATGAGATAAATTATTACCGAAAAAGCTTTTTGTCTTTTTTTCTCACCCAATAATAATATATAACCTAACATCCATAGACATGGATAAGAAAAATAATCAATAATTTGTGCGAATGGAAGTTTTGAAAACTCCGAAAAATAATTAAAACGATTTACATTGGAGTTTGTCAAAACATTTCCTGATACGATAACATCCAATAAACGATAAGCATATAAAAGAAACAAAACACATTCAACATGTTTAAATGTATTATATGTATATCGTCCTTCCTTGGGATTTTCAATTACTATTTTCGGATGTTTCCCTGCCCAATATGATATCAAACAAAGCATAAATTCAATCATTAGAAACAACCTGATTGTAACACCAGTTGCATAGCTTGTTTTCCCTATATCTTTTAAATATACCCCTGTTTCAATATAAGCACTTGAAATAAGCAACTGAATCCAGTATATAATAATTATCAACATTGCAAAAAAATATTCAGTATGTCTATTATAAAATCTTGCTATAGATACAGCAAATATTGCAATTACAATTAAATTAACAATATTGATTACATTCATGCTATACACCTCCACTTAATACCATTAAATGAAAAATGTTCAGCTAGATCATTCTTTATAATGGAAAATATGGTGGTTAAACCAAGAGCGAACTCCAAAATATTTATTTTTATTCTAAAAAACAGACCGTTTGATATTGTAAACTTGATTACAATACCATCCCCCAAAACATTAATTATATAAAACAGGCATATATTCAAAATGTACCTTTCTTCTTTTCCCATGTGTATCCTCCTGCCTTATTCTCTCTGTCATGCGGTAGCCCTTACTTCTTTTACTTTCATTTGATAATACAAATCGAGTTTATCTGCATTTTTCTCAATATCAAATCGTTCATGATTTAAGATCAAATTACTCCTATTCTGTTTATTTGCAATCATATACTTCATCTTCTCAACCCAAGCCTTCGCTCCGCTTTCCAAACACATAAACTCAGCGTTGGGACTTATCTGTATTTCCGGCGTTATACCATCAGAAAACAAACACGGAAGACCTGAAACCTGTGCTTCAACGCCCACAACTGGAAATCCTTCGTAATAGGAAGGGAGTAAAAACATATCCATAACCTGATACCAATCAGCCACATTGGATTGATTACCCAAAAAGTAAACCGAACTTTCTAGCTTTTTTTGCGTTACCTTGTCTTTTATCTTGTTAATAAGTTCCCCATCTCCCAGCATAATCAGAATTGAATCCAAATTTTCCTTATGGTATTCCTCAAATATATCTATCAAAAATTCATGATTTTTCTGTTCAAAAAATCGTCCTACATGCCCAACAACAATGGTAGAATCCTCTATATTATATTTTTCCCGAATTTCATTACGCAGTTGTATATTGTAAGAAAATTTCTCATAATCAACAGCATTTGGCAAGATTGTCACTTTTCCACTATCGACAGCGTGCTTTCCAAATAGATATATGCCCGCATCCATTCCACACGCAAAATAATCTGTCGCAAACAATTTTCCAAAATATAACCGGACACCGTAATATATTTTATTTTTCATTCCCTGTGGTCTCTCTGCCATATGCGAATGATTTATTCTAATTTTTACGCCACATTTCCACGCAAGAAACATCGGAACACAAGCCCACTCTGTTAAATGTGAATGCACAATATCAAATTTTTCTTTTCTAAAAATTGCTTCCATTTCTTTACAACTTCTAATGAAAGAAACACTTTTAGGTGTAATATTATGTATTTTAAATCCAAGTGATATGAATCGATCTGCACACTCCTGAACACGAATACCATGACCAATTATGTGTACTTCATATTTTCCCATATCCATATGAGAAAAATAATTATATATAACTGTCTCTACACCACCATTTACAAAGTTACCTATTACATGGCATATTTTGATTTTATTCATATCTTTATTTCCTCTTTAATGCTTTCTCAATATACATCACATACTGCTCTGCAATTTTTTTCCAATCAAAGTCTTTAATATATTGGTCAGCTAAACGATTTTTTCTTTGATAGTCATATTCACCATTAACAAATAATTCCATTTTCTGAACTAATGTTTCTGGCCTATCCAAGTCAAAAAATTCGCCGTATTCCCGAGAAATCTCTCGATTCGTTGGAATGTCACTAAGTATAATCGGCAAATGGCATTTCATACACTCAATCTGTGCAAATCCAAACCCTTCATAGATTGTAGGAAAAACGAATGCTTTTGCATGATTGTATAGTCTATTACAATCACTATCACTGGTATATCCCGAAAAAATAATATCTTCCGCATATCCTGATTGATTTGCAATATCAACAAATTCATCGTATCCATATCCCGGACGTCCTACAATAACAATCTTATAATTTTTTGCTTTCTCTAATGTCTTTTTGAGTTGAATAAACGCTTCTAACACAAGACCAACATTTTTTCTTTTTTCAACAGTGCTGATAAACAAAAAATAGTCGCTTTTATCAATATTTTTCAGCTTTGGATTCTCATAATCCGGATAGGTATCCAGCGGGCAAATCCCGTCATACAGCCCCAGCCATGTAGTATGTATTCGCTGAGATGCCTTTGGAAATTTTTCAATAATTTCCTTTTCCACAGACTTCGAAATAGTGAATATTAGATCTGCTCTACAAACAGAATTACGAAACATCATCCGACTATAATAACGATATATGTTCGGTAAAGTCTTAGGATATAAGAATGCCGTCATATCAGGCAATACAACTACATAAAGTGTATTATTATTCTTTCTAAACGGCATTGCGTAATTAGTATATATCACCGCATCAAACTGGCTTAAATCTTTTGCATACTTCTTGGTATTAATATATTTTAAATAAGAAATCCTGTCTTTTATTCTCCCTGAAGACATCGTATTCTGAGGAACAAGTGAAACATTATAACCTTCTTCCTTCATTGCCTGGTACAGGTAAAGACTCATTTTGCCGATTCCTGTTCCCAGCTTAATCTGATTACCATCATCTATCAGTATTTTCATATCTTTATTCATTTAAATGCCTCCTCAAACAAGTTTCCGACCACTTTTCAGATTCTTAGTTTTAAATATTGCTTTCTAAATTATTTACCCTCTACGCTTTAAATTACACAGGAAACTATTTTACATAATATTCATACATTTCTTTTAAAGCGTCATACACATCATACTGAGGCTCCCACCCCAATTCTTTTTCTATTAAACTACAATCGCAACAAATTACCGGCTGGTCCGTTGGTCTGATTCTGTTTTGATCTATTTCAATTTCAATTTTTTGATTACTCAATCCAATAATGTATGTCAGCATATCTTCAAGACTGTACGCATTACCTGAACCTACATTGTAAATCTGATTACAGTTATCACTTTCTACTATCATACGATAAGCGCGTACAACATCTTTAACATGGCTAAAATCTCGTTTTACTTTCAAATTACCTACTTGAATTTTTCCACTTTTTCCACTTTTATCAATTTCCGCTACCTGTTTGCAAAAACTAGGTAAAACGAAGGAGTCTCTCTGCCCTATGCCTGTATGGTTGAACGGTCGAACACAATAAATTTTTAAGCCATAGTGTTCTCGGTATAATTTTGCCAATTGTTCCTGCGTAACCTTTGATATACCATATGGATTATTTGCATTAAGCTGTGTATTTTCATCCAAAGGATTCTCCGAAATCACATACTCTTCGCTCGAGCCCACAAACAGAATCCTTGGTTTCTGTTCACTTTTTCTTGCGGCTTCCATAATATTTAATGCACCGATAACATTTATTGCCATTGTTGTCTGTGGCATATTCCAAGAAGCACCAACACTGCTGATTGCTGCAAGATTTACAATAATATCCGGTTTGACCCGGCTGATAAGATTTTCTACCTCAGCCTCTTGCATTAAATCTGTCCTATAGAAATCGACTTCTGAAGGAAGTGCTGATCCCTCTCCTTTGTCGGTTCCACTCACTTTATACCCATTATTCAAAAATTCTTTACAAAGGTAACTTCCAACAAAGCCACCTGCTCCAAAAATCAATACTCTACTCATATATATTTTCCCACCTCTATAATAAAATGGACAGGCAGGCATCTATGCCAATCTACCGCCTACCCGTCCCTCTTAATTATCGAATTTCAGCTTCTTTCTTAGCCAGCTGCAGGTCATGCTCTGCCATGATTGCACAAAGTTCTTCATAACTTGTCTTCTGAGGATTCCATCCCAGTTTTGTTTTTGCCTTGGTCGGATCTCCCCAAAGGTTTACAACATCTGTCGGACGATACCACTTAGGATTTACGCATACTAGCATCTTGCCAGTCTTTTTATCATAGCCTTTCTCATCCATTCCCTCGCCCTTCCACTCAAGCTCGATTCCATCATTGGCAAATGCAAGCGTAGTGAATTCTCGAACAGTATGCTGAACACCTGTTGCAATAACATAGTCATCCGGCTCATCCTGCTGGAGAATCAGCCACATACATTCCACATAATCCTTTGCGTAACCCCAGTCGCGCAGAGAATCCAAATTTCCCAGTTCCAGATGATCCTGCAGACCGCAAGCAATACGACCAGCAGCCAGCGTGATTTTACGGGTAACGAAATTGTCGCCGCGACGCTCGGACTCATGATTGAACAGAATACCATTGCAGCAATACATGCCATAAGCTTCACGGTACTCCTTCATCATCCAGAAACCGTACTGCTTAGCAACTGCATAGGGGCTATAGGGGTGGAACGGAGTATTTTCATTCTGCGGAACCTCTTCAACCTTACCGTACAGTTCAGAGGTGGATGCCTGATAGATCCGGCAGGTTTTTTCTAACCCGGCAGTATGAACAGCTTCCAGAATACGCAGAACGCCTAACGCATCTACGTCACCTGTGTACTCTGCTGCATCAAATGAAACCTGTACATGAGACTGTGCTGCCAGATTATATATTTCGTCCGGCTTTACCTGCAGTACAATGCGGATAATACTGGAAGAATCCGAAAGATCACCCTCATGAATAATCACTTTGTCCATAATATGATCAATACGTGCCGTTGTTGAAACAGAGGCACGGCGAATGATACCATGAACCTCATATCCTTTTTCAAGCAGAAACTCTGCTAAGTAAGATCCGTCCTGTCCTGTAATACCAGTAATTAAAGCTTTTTTCATTTTATGTACTCCTTTTCTTTCATTTAAAATATATGCTCTGCGCTTAGCAGCGTATTTTAAGTAACTCTACATCTCAAACGACCAAGCATCTGCCCAGTCCTGCCGAAATCCATTTAATAATTTAAATTACTTTGTCTCCCACTATTTTATTTTATCGTATACTTTATCTTATCTGCTACGCTGATTTCCTCGCCTAGCTGTACTTCAATCATGTCCAACGCTGTAACAGCCTCTACTGTATGCTTGCAGCCTGCTGCAATAGTTATAACATCTCCAGCACTAACAAGCTGTACCTTACCATCCACCGTCACCTTACCCTTACCAGAAACCACTGTCCAAACTTCTTCACGATGGTTGTGCATATGATATGTCATATGTTCACCAGCTCTCATAGAAACTTTTATAGTCATAGAACCTGGCTGTACATCTATAACTGTATAATCCCCCCACGATTTCTCTGCATACATTGCCTCTGTCTCTATTTTCTCAACATACGGCTTCATATACCCACTACGTTCTTTGTCTGAAATTAATATTCCATCACCGCTTGCTGCAACGATCACATCCTTGCAACCCATACAGAGAATCGGAATATTTAATTCATTAACAACATTTGTGTTCTCGCAGGTCTCGTCTAAAATAACCTTACCCTTAGTTTTATCTGCCATGACCTCGGACATCATATTCCAAGTTCCGACGTCCTTCCAATCCCCACTATATCGCAGAACCTGAATACTTTTTTCTTTCTCAACTACAGCATAATCAAAGCTTATTTTAGTCAATGTCTCATACTTGTTAAACATATCATTGTAACCAACGAAATCAATCATGCTGTGTGCTTTATCCAACAAATATCCCAGCTTAAATGCAAATATTCCCGCATTCCATAACGCATTCTGTGCAAGATACTTCTTCGCAGTCTCCACATCTGGTTTTTCCTTAAATTCCATTACTCTGCTGACATTTTCACCATTTTCAGGAATAATATACCCATATTTCTCGCTAGGGTATGTAGGTTCTATTCCCATTAGAGTCAAATTAGCATTTCCCTGATCAGCTAATTCCTGTAATGTCTTAACTGCTTCATAATAAGTATTATCCACATATGGATCAACCGGGCAGACAACAACAGCCTCATCTTCTGCAACTCCTAACTTGTCGTGTAAATAAACAGCAGCAAGTGCAATTGCTGGAAAAGTATCACGTCGACAAGGCTCCACACAGATAGCTGTTCGTTCTCCTAATTGATTTTTTATAGCACTTGCCTGTGATTTACTTGTTGCAATTGTCACTTTAGCCTGTGGATCTACAGTGGTAATCTGTCGATACACGCGTTGTACCATGGATTCATATTCGTCACCATTCTTAAACAACTTAATAAACTGCTTACTGCGTACATCATTTGAAAGAGGCCAAAGGCGCTTACCCGAACCACCAGAAAGTAAAATAATATTCATATGTTTTCTCCTCTATCTCTTTACTTCAAGTACTCTTCTGCACTCTTGCGAATCTCAACTTCAGTTTTTTCAGCAGCTTCCCTATTTTCTGCACTGACAGAGATATATGTCTTGAGCTTCGGCTCGGTGCCGGAAGGACGCACCACGATGGAGCAGTTATCTTCCAGCAAAAACTTGAGCACATCGGACTTGAGCAGACCATCCAAACCGGGGGCATAGTCCAGTAGCTTAATAACCTTCTCGCCGCCAAATTCCTTGATATCACTGCGGAACGTCTGCATCTTTGCAAAACCAGCACTGCCATCAAACTCATAGCTGCGCAAACCGTAGTGGGTGGCAATCTGCTCACCCATATCCATCGTCACGATGGTCTTGACCATGACAGGATCAGCAGGCATCTTGCCCTGCTTCACGCGCTGACTGCAGATATAATCCAGCAGTAGCATACCAGTCTGGTTACCGGTCAGCAGTTCATACTCCCCTGCTTTGTTCTTGACAGCAATACCCACACGGTCACAATCCGGGACGGTTGCCAGCAGCAGGTCAGCGTTGCACTTCTTTGCATACTCCATGCCAAGTGCCATTACTTCCTTAATTTCCGGGTTAGGATACGGACAGGTCGGGAAATTGCCATCCGGCTGCTCCTGCTCCTTGACCACAGTAATGTTGGTGTAACCCATTTCTTTTAGAGTGCGGGTCACTGGTTTCAGACCGGTACCATTCAGTGGACTATAGCCAATGGCAACATCTTTATTGACTTCTTCCCCAAACAAAACGGACTGGCTCTTGACCTGCTCCACGAACGCAGTGTAGACCGCATCCGGGATGTAACGGATACTGCCGTTCGCCACACCTGCTTCAAAGTCGCTGGTCTTAACGTCTGCAAAAATGTCCAGCTTTTCGATCTCAGTCAGGATCTCAGCAACAGCTTCGGTAGTAATCTGGCAGCCATCGGCACCATAGACCTTATAACCGTTGTACTTGCTGGGATTGTAAGACGCAGTTACCACGACACCTGCAGAGGTGTGCGGATAACGGGTAGCAAAGGACACGGTGGGCACCGGCATCAGGACAGGCCAGATATTGACCTTGACACTGTTAGCCGCGAACACGCCTGCGGCGACCTTGGCAAACACATCGCTCTTGATGCGGCTGTCGTAGCCGATGGCGACAGACGGCTCTGCAAAGTTCTTTTTCAGGTAATCGTCCAACCCCTGAGAAGCCTTTGCCTCAGTATAGATGTTCATGCGGTTGGTGCCTGCGCCAATGACACCACGCAGACCGCCCATGCCAAAGGCGAGGTCACGGTAAAAGCATCTTCAATTTTTACATCATCCAGCGTTTTCAGTTCAGCGGCGACATCTGTATCCGCAGTTACATTTGCCAGCCAACGCTTGTATTCTGTTTTGATATCCATTGCCAAACACCTCTCTTTTATTACTTTCGCCACTTACAAACTACTATTTCAATTAGTGGCATACACGTCATCTTCATTCAACAACTTTTCAAAGCGATCTCTTGCAACCTTCCATGTAAAGTTGTTTTCAACAAACATTCTTGCATTCTTTCCCATCATTTTTCGTTTTAGATCATTGTTCAAAAGATTTACAACTTCATTGGCAAATTCTTCATTTTTGTCTTCTACAATCCAATCGTTTCCATTATCTGCCGGAATATTCTCGGCACCGATAGATGTAGTTACTAAAGGGAGCCCCATCGCCATTGCTTCAAGATTTTTCGTTTTTATTCCACTCCCAAATGTCATAGGACATACAAATACTTTGCACTGACCCAAATAGTCTCTAACATCTTCCACACGCCCAGTAAAATGCACGTGTTCCGATTCCAGTTTACGCAAATCATCTGATGCGCCACCACCTATGACCATAAAAACTACGTCCGGTACCTTTTCCAAAATTAATGGAAGAACTTCAGCAACAAAATGGCGCACCGCATTTTCATTATGTGCCACACTCATTGCTCCCAAAAAACCAACAATATTCTTTGTTGCCTTTGATTCACGATAAGAGAAAAAATCCACATCAACACCTATTGGAACAGCAACAGCCTTGTTTTGTTTTAATTCCTGATTAAATTCACGAACTTCTTTTTCTGCAACAAATATCGTTTTTTCGCAAATCTCTCCGATTTCTTTTTCATATTTATCCAACAAAGCAATCTCATTCTTCATCACTGCCAATTTCAATGGCTTGGCCAGCATTATTGCTCGTAAAACTTTCGGCACAGTATAAAGAAATGCCCCGTATGGATTTATTCCATCAATGTCATTGTCAAGCTGTCTTTTGTAGCGCAATGAAATTCTATCATCCAGATCTGCAATTCTAAAAGAGTCTATATCTCTTATGTATTCCGTACTGCGTACCATATCTCCGATTACAAACTGCGGACTCTCTTTTTTAACAAGGTCATCTACCATTTTTTTTGCTTCAGTACTCCAGTATAATGCTACCTGCATTGGTTTTTTTCGCAAGATAATAGAGTCTTTTACAATCTCAAAAATTCGATTTTTTGCTGATGCCCTTGGGAGGATAATCAGTTTATCGATAAACTTCGGTTTCTGCGCAGGGTCATCGCCTTTCTCTAAAAAAGCTGCTACCACCAACCGATAGCCCAATTCTTCTGAAAGAATTCTGCAATAATGATATAAAGATGTCTTTCTGCCAGAAGATGCCGGAAATGGAAGTCTTGGCATTACAAATAATATTGTTTTTTCTTTACTCATCCTTAATTTCTCCAAAAAATTCATTTTCCAGCATCAGACACAGACAATGGTAAACAGGAAGATGCAATTCCTGAATCATATATGTCTCAGTCTGTGGAACTTTGATACACACATCACTCATCTGCGCTAACTTACTGTCCTTTGCACCGGTCAGGCCAATCACCTTCATTCCTTTAGCATGAGCAGTCGTCGCTGCATACAAAACATTTTTACTGTTTCCACTTGTCGAAATGCCAAGAATCACATCCCCGGTCTTGCCATAGCCATTTACCTGCTGTGCAAAACACAGAAGCGGTTCGCAATCATTCATGTACGCAGTAGATAACGCCGGATGTCCATCCAGTGCAATAGCAGGGAGCGCACCTTGCAGGTTTTCTGCAAGAACAGTTCCAAGCTCCTTATTTTCCTTAATAAGTTTATCTGCGAAATCTGCGTCTGGTTTTCGAGGGAGTTTGAAGCCTTTCATTAATTCGCCAACAATGTGTTCCGCATCTGCAGCTGATCCACCATTACCAGCAATCAGTAACTTTCCACCGCAACTATAGCAGTCCCTAAGAACTTTATATGCCTTCAAAATATCATCTTTTGCCACTAAAAGTTCAGGATATCTTTTTACAAGTATCTCAATCTCATTCATTCGATTTCTCCTTAATTATTCTGGAAGGATTGCCAGCAACAACGACATTTGGAGGAACATCATGTGTCACTACGGCGTTAGCACCAATAACCGCATTGTCACCGATTGTCATATTGCCTAATACACATGCACCAGCTCCTATCATCACATGA
This sequence comes from uncultured Coprococcus sp., assembly GCA_934277375.1. Taxonomy (GTDB): domain Bacteria; phylum Bacillota; class Clostridia; order Lachnospirales; family Lachnospiraceae; genus Coprococcus. The sequence continues at coordinate 70,580 of CAKQTZ010000006.1, forward strand.
TTTCCAATTACAGGTGCACCACCCTCATTAATTCCTCCTGACCACTTACTACCTAATGTTACATGTTGAAAAATAGTACATTTTTCGCCAATTATGCATTTGGGATGCACAACACAACCAAGTCCTCTATGGTAAAAATAGGTTCCTGCACCTATTGAAGCTTTAGCACTGATTGAATTTGCAAAGAGTATATGCTCAAGTACATCTATGATTCTGCCTATTTTTTTCGCAATCCCCCCCAATTAATGAGGGTGTGTGCCCACTTCCATAATATGTTCATTTTTCTCTCCTCACTTCATGCCAGAATCTGCGAATTCAAATAGCGACTTGACCGTAACCGTCTGACCGTAGTTTTCCTTACCATTGCTTAAAAGAACAGTCTTACATCCTGCATTGATTCCAGCTTTAACATCATTCTCACCATCGCCAATCATCCATGACTGCGACAGGTCAATATTGAAATCTTCTGCCGCTTTCAACAGCATCCCTGGCTTCGGTTTGCGACAGCTACAATCAATTTTAAGCTCTGGTCGTTCGCCTTCATATCCCCTATGTGGATGATGCGGGCAATAATAAATCGCATCAAGATATGCTCCATCTTTCCCAAGAAGTGTTTCCATCTTGTTATGGATTTCTTCCAGTTCTTGGAATGTCACCTCTCCCCTTGCAATAACAGGTTGATTTGTAACTACAATTGCAAGATAACCAGATACATTAATCTTCTTAATCGCCTCTGATACACCATCATTTAATTCAAAGTCGTCAATATTTCTAAGAAATCCAACATATTTATTGATAGTACCGTCTCGGTCAAGGAACACGGCTTTCTGTTTATTAGAAAGGTTCTTAGCGGATACTCTTCCAGCTTTGAAATCTTCTTCTACCTGATGGAAACGAGCAGGCGTCCCCATATCTTTTACATATTCAGGAGAATCATAGCAGAACATCTTGCCAGATCCCGCCAACGGTTTCAGGAGCTGGCGATCTAAATCAACTTTTACAGTCTTCCCTGTCGTTTCATCCACAGTGCCGAGTTTGTCTGCATCAATTGACACCATATCAAGAATTTTAGGATCAATCACATGCAAACCCGCATTGACTCTATTTTTATAAAATATCGGACGCACATCTTCTTTTGCCAGCCAAGATTGAACCGACATATTCTTTTCCGCAATGATGAGGCCACTATCGTAAGGATGGTTATTAGGATGAGTGAACAGCGTCACCAATCCGCCATGTTCCTGATGAAACCTAATCATACGGTTAAAATCAACATCAAAAACAGCATCTGCATTCAAAAGAAGAAATGGTTCATCTCCGAGTTGTTCCCGTAGTTTGAAAAGAGCACCTGCATTTCCGAGCGGTGTAACTTCATTGTAGTACTGAATTGACACCCCAAGTTTAGAGCCATCCCCAAAATAGTTCATGATCTTGTCTCCCATATAGGATACTGTCATGATAAAATCTTTAAAGCCCTGATTCCTCAACGAAACAAGTTCGCGTTCTAGAACTGGAACACCCTCGATTGGAATCAAAGGTTTTGGAATATCTGGAAACAATTCGGATATTCGAGTACCTCGCCCTCCGGCCATAATAACTACTTTCATGTTTTTAATCCTTTGGTGTATAATTTTCTGGTGTATAATGAATCACTCGAGTTCCACCGTCCTCAAATTTGAACGGAATATAGAGTAAGTCGCACATAGCCCAGCGAACTGCATCTTGATGTTCTGGCTGTACATAAAATACAAGGAACCCACCACCACCAGCGCCGAGAAGTTTTCCGCCCAACGCGCCAGCAGCAATACCTTTTGCGTAAAGTTCATCAATGCTATTTGTGGACACCGCAGATCCTGTCTGACGTTTTAGCTTCCATGTGTGATCCAGCATTCTGCCAAAATCATCCAAATCATGTTCTTTGTCCGTCAAAACCTTCTCCGCATCATCCACAAGCGACAGCATTTCTTTTAACTGTGCCGTTTTATCAACTTTACCTGCAGCATTTGCTTTCTGCACATCGGAAGAAAAACGAGTAAAGCCGGTAAAGAACATCATCAAATTCTGATTAAGCTGTTTTTTCCTCTCCGGAGAAATAATAACCGGGAGAACTTCATAGCCGTCCGCATTAAAGTTAATGCGGTTAAAACCACCAAATGATGCGGCAATCTGGTCCTGCCATCCACCTGCTTCCTGACATAAATTCCGCTCAAGATAAATTGCTTCATCTGCCAGTTTCTTCTTATCAGCATATTTGCCCTTCAGCGCATAAAAAGCATTCAGCATTCCTACTGCAAAAGAACTTGATGTTCCCAATCCAGAACGTGCAGGAAGATCTGCTTCATAGGTAAGTCGAATTTCATGCATGTCCAGCATTTTCATTGCATTGCGAATTGCTGGGTGCTGAATAGCATCAATATTTGTCACACGCTCTGTCTTTGAGTAAGACAACTCCGTAGAGTAATCAAAAAAACGTGGTAGGTGTCTAACGTTCACATAACAATACTTATCAAATGTGGTAGACAAAACAGAGCCACCGTGCTCTCTAAAAAAACTTTCCATATCTGTTCCGCCACCAAAAAATGACATGCGGAAAGGTGTTTGCGTAATAATCATCTCTAATTCCTCCGGTCTTCTTCGGCCCCAATTCCCTCAAAAGGTGTTTTTATCTATGTACACATCCATATGGATGGTATTTCACTCTAATTTTCGCTGTGTGATAACCACCCTCGGCTAAGTGTTTTCTTATGCTGTCGTATCCAACAACCCCAGCAATCATATTTTTCTTGTTTTATACTCCATAAATCATCTGTTTTTCCGTAATTTTCATGACTCAACAAACCGTTATGATGTAGGTGTCATTAGCGGGTCAGATAGCTGTGAAATATGACCAATTTCAGCACCCCATATAGTGTGCAAAACAGGTGCTTTTTGACGTTGCTACGTCATTATGGTTTGCCCCGTAGACATTGTCTCATGTCATGATAGCAGGAGCTGTCTTGTTATAAAGTCCAGATTATTGCTTTCTATCAAAGATCTGTTATTTACCAACAATGTAAGCATACTTCTTCCAGCTGGTATATAGTAAGTCTCTTTATCGTCATCAAATATTGTATTGACATTTTTTTAAAATTATCGTAATTTCTGAGTCTTTCTTTACTTGCATACGCCAAAGTTACTTCTACCGCAGATGACTTCTGACTGTGGCGTTCTAAAGCATCCTGTTCCTGCTGACGTATAAGCTTTTTCAATTCTAATGAAAAACTTACGCTTATATCTCCTGCTTTTTTCCACAATTCTTATACTTATCCATCTGTCTTCTGTATAATAATATTTCAGTGACAATTTCTTGTCTAATTCCCAGCTATATCCAAACAGAGACACAAATACATATTTTAGATCCCTTCTTATTGCTTTTTCAAAGCCCTGATCTGCGTCTTCATCGTTATATCTGCCCGCATCATACAGCTGGCACAGATAGTCTGTGAGCATGGTCTTTATATGCCTGAAGTAATAAACAGCCTTTGCGATAGTACTCTTACCAGTCGCCTGTTCACCTATTATTAAATTGAAATCATTTACATCCATATCAATACATTTGACCGGTCCCAGATTTCTAATCTCTATTCTCTGCAATTTATATACCCTTTCTCGCTTATATGATAATATACATTTTATATAATTATCTCACATATTATTCAGCCTGCAGGTGTATGTGTGTCTCCTACTTCGACCCTTCCCTACCAAGCACAACCTTGATAGTCTTCAGCACTATCTTCACATCAAGTCCAAAGCTCCAGTTCTCTATATACTCCGTATCCAGTCTCACGACCTCCTCAAAGTCCGTAATATCACTCCTACCGCTCACCTGCCACATACCGGTGATTCCCGGTTTCGTAGCAAGACGGCTCTTGTGGTGCATCTCATACTGCTCCACCTCAGAGATGAGTGGTGGTCTTGTACCAACCAGTGAGAGATCACCTTTCAGCACATTGAAGAACTGTGGGAACTCGTCTATGGAGAAGTCTCTGATATACTGGCCGATTCCCTTCTTCTTGGTGCCGTCCGGCAGGATCTTGTTGCCTATGACTCTCGGATCAAAGTCCATCTTGAACATCTTGGAATCGCTCATGGTGTTCTGTTCCATGAGTTCCTTCTTGCGCTCCTCCGCATCCATGTACATGCTTCGGAACTTGTACATCTTGAATATCTTGCCGTTCAGTCCCACTCTCTCCTGCTTGAAGAAAATCGGTCCAGGGGACTTGATGTATATGATAGGACCTATGAATATGGTGAGGATGAGTGTGAATATGCTTCCCACCAGACCGCCTATTATATCCATTGCTCTCTTGAGCAGCATCTGCTTTGGTGTTGCGTAGTTCATCATGGTCGTGACCACGGTCTCACCATTTATCTTCTGGATGAGCTGCTTGTCACCGTGGGTCTTCACGATGGATGATATGCACATGTGAACCGTGACTCCGCCCTCTACGAATGAGTCTATCAAGGTGTTTGCATATCCATATGCTCCGCGCACATCCACGTATATCTCATCCACCCATGCGGTTCTCACATAATCAACTGCGCTGTTGTAATCCGCCACCACCGGCACTCCCTGGATATCCTGACCGATGAGATTGGCATCTATCACCATGACTCCTACTATATCAAATCCAGAGTAGTTCTTCTCCTTGAGCCCTGCCACCACTTCCTCCGCGATCTGTCTGGTGGTCATGACCAGAAGCTTCTTACCTTTGCCAAGCTCTGCGTATCTGGACAAGCGCTTCTTCCACAGACTTCTCACCGCAAATGTGGCATACACATATATTCCCCACATGAGCAGAATGGTAGTTCTGGAATATATAGATGTATCCTTGAGGACAAACACATACAGAAGAATCAGTGCAACTACAACAAATCCATTTTTGAAACTGGATACTAATTCCTTGAAGTATCCTCTTCTGATGACGCCCTCATATGTATTCAGGAATATCATGGCTACTATATCCGCAAGCTCTGTGATGATAGCCAGTGCCAGGTAATCTCTGCTCGCATACGGATTTACCATGCCGTGTCTTATCCAGAACGCTGCCAAAAATGACAGCTGAAGCGTTATGAGATCCAGCAGCATGAAGTCGAAGTGCTTCAGCCAGCCTTTTGCTCCCTTCTGATACATAATTCTCTCTCCTCATCTCTCGTGCCAGATACGGAAATGTCGCACAGCCATATCTATCATGTACCTTGTTCCATATCCTCTCAATACCTACATGAAATGTCTGACCAGACATACCCTTCCGCATGTCCACTCAACCATTTCATCTGGGAATTAACCCACGATTATTCTATCATGTCAAATATTGATATTGACCACCTCCACCGGCAGCACTGAACATTCCGTGGCCTGAATATTACTGTGTGCTGCGGCTTCGGCAGTATTACATACGTTATCTAATCGATCTGATTATCTAACTGTGTATATAACTGGCTTTGAAGTAGCCTTGTAGTTTGTTGAAGATGCTACCTTAACTGTGATTCTTACCTTTGTGCCCTTCTTGACACCCTTCTTAACAATGATCTTGCCGTTTACAACTGACACCTTACCATTGTTTGTTGAGTAAGTAATCTTAGCTTTGCCCTTAACGCCTGTTACCTTAACAGTCTTCTTGTTTATAGCAACCTTAACGTTCTTCTGAGCAGCCTTGTTGATTGTGTATGTAATAGTCTTTGTTCCCTTGTAGTTGCCGATACCTGTGATCTTTACAGTGTACTTTCCAGCCTTTGTAGCCTTTACAGTTCCTGAGATCTTGTAATCAACACCCTTCTTAAGAACCTTCTTGCCATTCTTAACAGTAACTTTTGTTGTCTGAGCCTTTCCTGTGTAAGTCTTGCTTGCAGCCTTTGCGCTTACCTTAGCAGCGTTGTACTGGATTCTATAAGTTACCTTCTTGGTGAATGAGTAGTTACCCTTACCCTTGATAACCATAGTGTACTTACCTACGCTCTTCTTGACATTACCTGATACTGTGTAGTCCTTACCATACTTGAGAACCTTGTTGCCAACCTTTACTGTAGGCAGAACTCTCTGAGCCTTGCTTGATACAATCTTGCTGGCTGCTGTAGCCTTAGGAGCTACCTTCTTGGCACTTACCTTGTAAGTATAAGTCTTAGTACCTGAGTACTTGCCCATACCCTTTATAGTTACCTTGTATGTTCCTGCATTTGTAGGATTGGTCTTACCTGTTATCTCATAGTCTGTACCAGCTACAAGTGTCTTTCCGTTTACCTTAACAACGATCTTGGCTTTCTGTGCCTTTCCTGTGTATGTGATTGCTGTTGATGTAACCTTTGCTGTCTTTGAGAAGTCAACCTTTGCAGGTGATGGCTTTGCAAATGCAACTGTTGGAACGAGCATTACCACGCACATGATCACTGCCAGTAATTTTTTAAGATTCTTCACGATAAATTCCTCCTTCCCTGATTTGTCGCAAATTTATATTGATAAAACACGCCGCATGCCACTTTACGGAATGTAATATCCGAAGATTATTGCTGATCTGACGACGCTGCGGCTTCTCTTCCGTAGCTGCCGTAGCCATATTGATTGTAGTACTTGCCGTATTTGCCATAGTACTTCTTGTATGCTCTGCCCGTGGTCTCCACCCTGTTCAGAATGACTCCGAGCAATGTGCAGTTTACCTGCTCCAGCTGCTGCAGTGACTGCTTTATCAGCGTTCTGGATGTCTCACCGGCTCTTACCACCAGTGCAGCTCCATCACACAGTGACGCGATCTGCGCCGCATCTGCCACGCTTCCAAGCGGGGGCGAATCTATGATAACATATCTGTATGTCTCTGCCAGATTGTTCAAAAGCTCGGCAAATCTTGCATCCTCAAGGAGTGCAGAAGGATTCTCCAGCAGATTCATACAAGGTACGATATACGCATTCTCTATCTGTGTTCCATATATCACATCATCCATCTCAGCCTGTCCCGACAGATAATATCCAAGATCTGTGAGCTTATCTGCATCCTTGATGTGATGTCTTTCCTTCATGACTGACTTACGGAGATCCACATCCACAAGTACAGTCGGGAATCCTGCCTCGGCAAGCATCTTCCACAGGTTGATCGCCACGCTGCTCTTGCCCTCATTCGGCATGCTGCTTGTTATGAGGATCTTCCTCGTATTCTTGCCGCAGAACTTTATGTTTATTCTGAGGCGGTTCATAGCCTCTTCCACTGCATAAGGCAGCTCCTGAAAATCTATATCTATCTTCTTCATGCTTTGCGCCTCTCTCTTCTGAACTTCTTGTCATTTACATCTTCCACATCGTCAGTTCTGAACTGGTCACTCTCCGGAATAACAGTGAGGGGAACTATTCCGAAATACTTCTCCATATCGTCTGATGAATGCACTGTGTCATCCATGAGATATCCTATTATGATTATCATGCAGTATATAAGAGCTCCAAGGAGTGCTCCTATAGCCGTATACTTCAGATAGCTTGGTCCTACCTTCTTGTCTGCCACCCTTGCCACCTGTGCAATATTTGGGGCATTTGTACTCATGGTGTCCGGAAGGTACTGGACTGCCACATCCGCAAGTGTGTTTGCTATATCACACGCCTGCTGCTTGTCAGTACTCGTGACAACGATCTGCAGTACTCTTGTATCTGAAGGGTTTACCAGTGAGATCATCTTCGCAAGTTCCTCGGATGTCATATCCAGATTCATCTTGTTTATAACCTGATCCAGAACCGGATAACTGAGCATCAGCTCCTCATAGTCCGCTGTGAGGGACGAACCGATATTCAGATCCTGAAGGTTTACTATGGAGTCATCCGATGCTGACACCACATACAGCTTCGCCGTTGACTGATATGTCGGCTTTATCATGAAATATGCATATGCATTGAACAGCACAGCACCTACCAGTAAACACAGGATTATGTATGGCAGTTTTTCCAGAAGTGCCATGCCCATGTCTATCAGGTCTATCTCTTTTTCGTCATCCTCCGCTCTAAATGTTGTAAGAGTCTTGTTATTTGCTGTATTCGTCTCCTGTACAGCCACATTGCTGGAACTCATATATCTCCTCCGTTTTGTAAATTGTTTTATTTGTACTCCCTGTAAAACAGTTCTAATACCGCAGCCTGACGGCTTGCCTCATCAGCCTCAAGTTCTACATAATCAAGGTCGCTCACTGTCTCACTGCCCTCTATCCTGACTGTTCCTGTTTCCTTGTTCTTAAGTGCCAGTAGAGCCAGCTTTGAAAACTTCTGTGCATCTATATCTGTGACCATATAGTCCCCAAGTGCATCATATATGGTGAGTGGGTATTTGCTGTCCTCGCTGCACTTGGCTGCCAGACACTCCTTAAGTCCGGCCTTGTACATCTCATGTCTCTTCATTCTCTGTACATTTGTCTCATCCCCAACCTCGTATCTGTCATGCACATAATGTACAGCCTGCTCATCTGTGAGCTTTACAGTCTCCCCCTTCTTAAGGGACTTGTCAACCTTAGAGAAATCATCCTCTATAGTAACTGTGACTCCGCCTGCCAGATGATTTATGGTTCCGATGGCTCCCATGTTGACCGCTGCATAACCATCTATCTTCTGTCCGTCAAGGAATCCCGAAACGGCCTTCTTGACATTCTCACAGCTTATCTCCATGCCGTCACCGTTCTCATGTGCCAGTGCCAGCTGCGCAACAGATGATGCAATGTATGTTCCATCAGGCTCCAGTGAATCCTGTTCCACCATAGTGTTTCGGTCAAGTGTCAGAGTCTTGTATGTCCCGCCCGAAAGATCACGCACCATAAGCATGATCACATCGCATCTGCCGGCACCTTCATAGGTGGTGGTCTTCTTTACCTTACCCATGTTGTCTATGCCCATGAACAGATAAGTCTCTATGTTCTTCTTCGGAACATATTTTACTCCATCAACCTCGATCATGCCCTCCACTGTCTCCTGACCTGAGCCATGACGCGGTCTGCTGCTGTTGCTTGGCCGCAGCGCCATGACGAGTACTATGCATATGACTGCAATCGCCGCAACTGTTATGCCTATCTTTCTGTATATTCTTTTTTTCTCTGAAAATGTAATATTCCTACGCGACATACTTTTAACTCCTTCAACAGTTCAAACCGCAGGTCCCGCTTTATCTTATAACATTCATGAGCAGCATATCAGTTCCCGCTGTAGGCCATTTCTTCTCACATATGATAAGCACACACAGCAGAACAAATAAGATCACGCTTATGATTATAGCTGTTTTCTTAGACATACTCTGTCCTCCATATTTGTTTTTTATGATTTGTGGATAGTCTGATGCTCTCTGATAAGCCTCTCGCCGTAATCGTCCATGTTATCTATGAAGTCATGTCCGAGTTTTTTCTCCAGGGCATCACGGCCCAGCCAGAGATTCGGCATCCTGTGATGCATACCATGGCAATCGCTTCCCAATATATGAGCACTACCCTGTCGGAACATTCTGAACAGCCTGCCTCTTTGTCTAAAGTCAAGCAGGGCTTCCGCATTTACCTGAACTGTAAGCGGCAACTCAAGCACCTGTTCCACATAAGATTTGTTGCCTGGTATCTTTAAGAATCGCTCTATATGAGCGAGTATGATATGGAAATGTCTCTTTTCTATCAAGTCTCTTACTTCCTGCACTACCGAGTCACTCCATGTCACAAATGGCATCTCCAGCAACATGACGTCAGTTCCTTCTATAGTTAGTGCACCTGCTTTCTCCGCTCTGCTTATCCCCGCAAAGAAAGCTACCTCTGCTCCCATCATAATATGCGGTATGTCCGCATTCTGAGCTACGACCTTCTCGTATGCTCTCTGTCTGTTTTCAACAAATCTCTCTACCCTGTTTGAATCTGCATAGAAGTGCGGTGTTGCTATCATCGTATCAACGCCGTGCTCTCTGCACATTCGAAGCATGTCTATTGATGTCTGCACATTGCGACTGCCATCGTCTATCCCGGGCAGTATGTGTGAATGGAAATCTATAACACTCATGTCCTTCCTCCATGTTCCTCTATGCTTCCAATCAAATAAACACTAAATTTCTCACACTTTAATTTAACAAATCCGACACATTTTTTCAATTTATTTGCAGTTTAATTTTAGCCAAAATTAACATTAGCTTTCGAATTTTTATATGCAATGTATACAAACAAAGTCAAAAACGGCCAAATGTACGCAAGTACATCCGGCCGCTGTCAATGTCTTATCTATTCAGTTTTATCGTGCATCCCATTATACATACAGCTCAGAGCCATTGTTAAGGCAATATATGCCCACACATCCGCCCTTGCCGCAGCCACAATCTATTGCCACGTTATTGTTCTTCTTGACAATACGGGCTTCACCGCATATCTCTGCAGTTGGAACATGTCCGACTACCAGTGTCCTGTTGTTATAATATGTCTTATCCAGATCTGCTGCCTCTGTGACAAAATCCTCAACCGAATATTCATCAAGCTCCTTCTTAGGATCGAACTTTCTTATACCGGCATGTACCATCACGAATTTCTTTCTGGCCATCATCACCTCAAGGAATGGCTCCTCTGCTATCTCATCCAGATAATCCAGTATATCCTCTCTGTCGTCATCATCAAGATCAACAAACTCCTCAACAACACGCTTCAGTTCATCACCCAGCATGGCTGTAATTCTGTCCATTATCGCTGCAGGAGGCACATCTCCCGTTGAACGTATATGATCATCCAGAGCCTTGAGAGACTGCATGACCTTATATTCGTTCTCGCCAACTATGGCTATGACGTTGTCTCTGTTCATCAAATCCTGAATGATCTTCATGGAACCGTCTCCGGCCCCGACTATATTGCCCAGCACATAGAGGACATCCTCTCCCTCAAGAGTGCTTATAACCGCCTCTTCGTTCATGATGTCTGATTCCTGTATATCGTCAAGGTTTTGAAATTTTAATTTTTTGAGCACTTTCCTGTACGCTTCATAATCTCCATTTAATCCCGAAATTGCATAAAACATACTCTGTATCCTCCTTGTGTTTTCGCTATATATATCAGCGTGCTACCTATTATACCACAAAGCCATCATAATGTATCTATGAAGCCGCCAATTTTGGCACACATTATTTCGACGTATTACGACCGCTTTGCCAGTTCCCAAAATGCAACAGCGCTGGCCGCTGCCACATTGAGAGAATCCACTCCGTGATACATGGGTATCTTAACCGTGTGATCGCTCGCTGCTATGGTATCCACTCCCAGACCGTCTCCCTCAGTTCCGAGTATGACCGCCAGTCTGTCTATCTCTTTAAGAGCCGGATCGTGAATATCTATCGTATCATTTCTGAGTGCCATAGACGCCGTCACAAACCCAAGAGCCCTGAGATACTCCATGCCGCATGCCGGCCATATCCGTTCTTTCGGCTCTTCGCCGCAATTTCCCAGTGTATCCGATGTAATATATGTCCATGGTATCTGGAACACTGTACCCATACTCACTCTGGCAGCCCTTCTGTAGAGGGGATCGCTGCACCCCTGGGTGAGGAGCACCGCGTCCATGCCAAGAGCCGCCGCACTTCTGAATATCGCCCCCACATTTGTGGGATTCATCACATCTTCAAGCACCACGATACGTCTGGCGTCTCTGCACACGTCGGACACAGAAGGGAGTCCGGCGCGCCGCATGACACAGAGCATTCCTCTTGTGAGGGCAAATCCTGTAAGTCTGGTCAGAACGTCATATTCTGCCGTGTACACAGGTATATCACCGCATTGCTCTATGACTCCTGCCCCCGCACCTTTGATCTGTTGTTTATCTATGAGGATAGAAAGCGGTTCGTATCCGGCAGCCAGTGCCCGCGTGATAACATTCGGACTCTCTGTGATGAACACTCCTCTGTCCGGCTCATATATATGCACCAGTTGATTCTCCGACATTCTTGCATACACATCCAGCTCCGGTGCTGAAAAATCGGTGATCTCTATAATGTTTCCCATTTGCTTCTCCAGTCGCTAAACCTGGGCCAGAGCATTGTCAAGGTCGGCAATAATGTCATTCACATTCTCTATTCCGACTGACAGTCTCACCAGGTCAGGACTCACGCCTGCAGCAAGAAGTTCCTCGTCATTCATCTGTCTGTGGGTTGCCGATGCCGGGTGAAGAACACACGTATGAGCATCAGCGACATGGGTTGCTATCATGGCAACCTTAAGGTGCTTCATGAATGTTTCAGCCGCAGCTCTTCCTCCCTTTACTCCAAATGATACAACTCCGCAGGTACCATCCGGCATATACTTCTGTGCACGCTCGTAATATTTATTGCTCTTAAGTCCCGGATAATTAACCCAGGCAACCTTATCATGTGCCTCCAGGAACTTCGCAACCGCCAGTGCATTCTCACAATGACGTGGCATGCGCACATGCAGTGACTCCAGGCCGAGATTCAGCATATACGAGTTCATCGGTGCCGGGATAGGACCGAGATCTCTCATAAGCTGTGCAACTATCTTATTTATATAAGCTCCGCCCTGTCCAAACTTCTCTGCATATACAACTCCATGATACGACTCGTCTGGTGTGGTGAGTCCCGGGAACTTGTCCGCATGAGCCATCCAGTCAAAGTTTCCGGAATCTACTATGGCTCCGCCTACAGTTGCATCATGTCCATCCATATATTTTGTAGTTGAATGTGTAACTATATCTGCTCCCCACTCTATAGGTCTGCAGTTGATTGGCGTGGCAAATGTATTATCTACGATAAGTGGCACTCCATGCGCATGTGCCGCCTGTGCAAATCTCTCTATATCAAACACTATTAGTGCAGGATTTGCTATGGTCTCACCAAACACTGCCTTGGTGTTCGGTCTGAATGCCGCCTCAAGCTCCTCATCAGAGCAGTCCGGATCGACAAATGTAAACTCAACCCCCATCCTTTTCATAGTGACCGCAAAGAGATTGAAGCTTCCACCGTATATAGTGGATGATGCCACCACATGGTCACCTGCTCCTGCTATATTAAATACCGAGAAAAATGTCGCCGCCTGACCTGATGATGTGAGCACTGCAGCCGAACCGCCTTCAAGAGCACATATCTTGGCTGCCACATAGTCATTTGTCGGATTTGCAAGCCTTGTATAGAAATATCCGCTCGCCTCCAGATCAAACAGTTTTCCCATATCCTCACTTGTGTCGTATTTAAATGTAGTGCTCTGTACGACAGGTATCATCCTTGATTCTCCATTCTTAGGCTGATATCCAGCCTGTATACACATAGTCTCCCTTTCCATGTCATCCTCCTTATTATTATATCCAGTATTTTTCATATACTCATATAGCCAATATCACTTAACAATATAATATGGGCATACACGCCCGCCATTTACCATAACAGATGTCGCCCATATCACATTAATATTTCTCTATTACTCTTCTCTCAATGCTCCTGTTGTTGAGCATGAACATATATCTTCCGTTGATGAGGCTTATATCTTCGTCGGCCACAGATACGTCAACATTCATGCCATTTTTTACTATTACGCTGAGATCAGCATTTATACTGGACAGTATACCTCTTCCATTCCTGCTTCCTATAGCAAAGCACTGTTCTCCCTGCACCGCAAGTTTGGAATTGGCATCCTCCAGTATAACCTCGGCGGTTCTGTAATCAGAGCCGATACCTATACAGAAGTCACCTTTTAGATTCATGTCTATATGTGCTCTTCCTATGTCCACCTTGCAGCCATCTCCGTCAAGCGTTCCCATGGCCACATATCTTCGGGCAGATCCGCGGATTGATATTGATGTGTTGCGGACCGTGATGTCTGCATGGTCGTTAGTGGAACCGATCGCCACTCCGTTCGCCGCATCGAATTCCAGATCTATATCGCACTGAAGCAGTCTCAGATCAACCGGTGAGTTCACACTTCCTATACCCACACCGTTCTCGCCATTCACGCATATATCATAGCGTCCCTTCTCTATGCGGATCGGTCCGCCATACCCGGATCCTATAGCCACACCATTCACTCCATTTGCATCTATTGCTATGGCTCCATCCTGCTTGAACTTCATGACTCCGTGTCTGGACTTCACATCGTTGCCTATTCCATAATATATATTGCCATTTACCTGGAGCTTCATATCTCCATTTCCCACAAATGTCACTCTGGATGATTCAGGAACTTTTATTCCACCGTTCTTGCAGAGATTCTTGCCTTCAAATACTATATGCAGATCTGTATTCTCTCCACAGTCTATACATGGTTCATCTCTGTCACCTGTAAAGCTCGCGTTCTGTAATACTATGGTTCCGGTAAATCCATCCTTAACCCTCAGTCTGAGTTCCGATATATATCCATGCGCACCTACTATACGGACATTATTGTCACCGCCAGCCTTCTGGGCAACCACTATCTGTCTGTATCCCTGATTCTCCAGTTTCATGAGGGACACACTTCGTGTATGTTCCATGACAAATACATGTCTGTCTTCCTCATGTTCAGCCCCTTCGTTGTACTGCACTATCTCGCTCACCACCTGAGGTGATATAAGCTGCACCACCTCTGCATTCGGATGGGCAGTATAATAACCCTGGATGAGATCCGTTCCAAGCTGGATGACCGTTTTCATCTCCTTTGTGGTCTCTACCCCCTCCGCCAGTGCCTTGATATCGTTGTCCTTTGTAAACTCTATAATATCCTTAACGAAATGCTGTCTGTGCGGATCCGCATCTATCCCAGCCAGAAGCATCCTGTCTATCTTTACATATTCTGGCATGTATCTGAGCAAATTGTTGACATTTGAATAGCCTGAGCCATAATCATCTATCGCTATCTCCATTCCGTTGCCTCTGAGGAATGACTTAAGCTCATCCAGATCTGCATCTGAGAGTTCATCACCCTCGGTAAATTCTATAACCACTCCCGCACACTTGAGATTGCTGACCTTCGCAAGGAACAACTCTCTGTCCTGAGACGTGAGCATGTGTCCCGGCATGCTGTTGACGAACACCTTCTTACCCTTGAACATCTCTGGATTCGATGCCACTATCTCCACAACATTAAACAGTGTGAGGCGCTCCACGTCATACAGCCTTCCCAGTCTCTCCGCACTCTCAAGAAGTTCAGGAGGAGACATCCGAACCGGTGAAAATACTCTCATAAGCGCTTCATAGGCAAATATAGATCCATCCCTGGCACTTACAATAGGCTGGAAATGGTATGTCAGCAGATTATTGTCCAATATAGACGCCACCTGTTCATCTCTCTCCAGATCCTTATCGGTTATCTCTACATTTTTTCTACCCTTGGCATTGTTCTTTTCTTTAATACGGTTTTTCAGACTCACCGCATCATTTATCAGCTTCTCCAGCTCCTTAGTTTCTGATATAGCACCCTTGCAGCATCCGTAATATATGCCCAGTTCTATACCGGCTCCACTGGCTTCACTCGTCTCATCCAGTTTACTCCTAAGTTCGCTCACCACGCATTCGCCACGGTCCGTATCATCCTTGTCAGTTATGGATGCTATGACAAACTCGTCATTTCCCATTCGCATAGCAATCTCATCTGTCTCAAGTATCTCATTGACCGTCTGGGCAGCATAGCCTATAACTTTGTCGCCCTCTTCTCTGCCATACTTGATGTTTATCTTTCTCATATTCTTGAGATCAAACGCTATGACAAGTATCTCCCTGTCATCCTTCACCGCCTGGCCTATCATATCCACTGCTCTGCTCATAAAGCCACGGTAATTATACAGGCCCGTGAGTCCGTCTCTTATCTGTTCTGCCTCCAGCTTCTTCAGAAGTTCCGCAGCCCCGGCATGTCTGGCAAATGATTCCATATCCCTTGCCACCGTCTTGATCCAGGATCTGTATACCTCCTCACATACTCTTGGCTCTCTTCCATAATTCACCACTGCATATCCGAAGCTTCTGTCCTGGAAGAATATAGGGGTAAATATATATGTAGTAGGATAATCCCTGTCGTCATAAAGCTCCGGCAGGAGCGTGGACGACTCGAACACATCGTCATAGCGGACCACCGACTCATCATTTTCTTCAGGGCCGCATTTTATCAGTCTGTATACTTGGTCTGTATATCCGTACCTGAGGGCCTCATCCCCTGTCATGATCTCAGGGTTACGCCAGTAATCATTCAGGCACATATGGAATTCATGAAACGGTCTTATCTGATATACATACTCTGCGACCGTATTGAAAAATGATTCCACATCAGTCTGAGCCACAAGATCATCCATCATGTTGTTAAAGCAGGAATAATATCCAGTGGCGGACAGATCGGTTTCCCATTTCTCACGTCTGATCTTGACAGTCTCACTCTCCCAGCCTTCACAGCCACAGGAACCGCCTATGTACAGATCCACATTCGTGTGGAAATCCGGCACATCTTCACCTCTAAGTCTGGCATCCACATAATCCACACAATAGTGTCCACAGTCCTCCGCCGGAATATCAGCAGACGTTATAGGAACCGGGCTGTTTCTTCCATCCACGATGGAATCATATCCCACGACTGCAATATCCTCTGGCACACGTATCCCGTGCTTGTCAAATGCAGTGCACACGCCTATGGCCATACAGTCATTTGCACAGAGTATCGCCTCCGGCAGATTATCCATATCTTTAACCAGTTCCTCTACCATGTAATCTCCACTGTCATACCAGTACGTTCCATAGTATATCATGTCGTCCGTCACAGTGAGACCATGAGCCTTCATACTGTCCAGATATCCCGCAAGTCTCTGGGTGGAATGTATATGTCCTTTAAGTCCGTTCAGGAAATATATATTCCTGTAACCATGATCGTCTATGAGATGATCCATCAATTTTACTATCGGAGTGTAATGGTCCATCATAACCGTTGGAAACAGATTGTTCTCATTGTCAACAACTATGACAACTCCGTTCGGGAACTCGGTCTGCAGCCGCTTCTCCAGCTTCTCCACCAGTCCAGGAGTCTGCAACGCGTCCTGACACAGTATAACCGCATCAAAAAGGTCAAAATTAATAAGGCTGTAGATATTCGAATCTCCAACCTCTCTGTATGTAGAATCCTGGTACTTTAAGTACATGGTAAACACGCATACGTCATAATCCAGCTCGTATGCGCGTTTCATAAGCCCCTGCATAAACCGATTCTGTGTGTTTTCATCTACTTGTGCGGTTATAACACATATCCTCTTTCTGTTATACATCTAATCATTCCTATCCGCTGTATTCTATCTGCTTCTCTTGCCCCTGTTCCTTGTTATCATAGTTTTAGCAGACTACGTTATATGCAATTATATCATATAAACAGGGTAAAAAAAACCTTATTTATGCAATTTGACAACTTCTGGAGGATTTCAGGCTGATAATTTATAACATTTATTTATTTACATTCCCCGATTTCAGTCTGTTTTTTATCTCAAGTGCTGTCTGGGTCGTCGCAAGACCGCCCTGCGCCGTCTCCCTGACATTCTCCGGCATTCCGGCACCTATGCGCCTCATGGCATCTATCACTTCATCCGCAGGGATCGCGCTCCGGATTCCAGCCAAAGCCATCTGTGCAGACGTGACCGCATTTACCGCACCAGCCACATTCCTTTTTACGCACGGCACCTCCACCAGTCCGCACACTGGGTCACACGCAAGTCCCAGCATATTTTTCAGTGCAAGGGCAGCCGCATGGGCCATAGCTGTCTCATCCCCTCCCTGAAGAAAAGCAAGTCCAGCGGCAGCCATAGCTGATGCCGAGCCTATCTCCGCCTGACATCCACCGGACGCTCCCGCTATAAAAGCATTTTCTGCTATGACATTTCCTACGCCTGCGGACACATACATTGCCCTCACCATATGTTCATCATCTATCCCCAACTGCTCCTGGGCAGTCAGGAATACAGCAGGTATCACACCACAGGATCCAGCGGTGGGCGCCGCGACTATTCGCCTCATGCACGCGTTTGACTCCCCCATCTTCACCGCTTTTTCCATGACAGAGCCTATGAAATCTCCGCATATATTCTTACCTGAATCGTTATATTCTTTTATCTTCTCCCCGTCTCCTCCGGCAAGCCCGGATGCCGATCTCAGATCTGCTCTATATTCTCTATCCGCTTGTTTCATGGCTGCATACAGCTTCTCCATGCCCGCCATCGTCTCTTCTGATGACACTCCCCGCTCCTGCATGTCTGACGCCATGACTACCTGCCAGAATTCTTTATTCTCTGAAGCACATATATTGATTATATCTTTCACTGAATGATACATGACATTTTCTCTCCTATTTCTCAATCGTTCCCTTGACAATGGGGTCAATGGGGTAGGTCAATGGGGTCAGGCCCTGTTGCGACAACGGGGTCAGGCCCTGTTGTTTTTTCCATTTCTGTCTAAGGTCAGGCAATGGGGTCTGACCCCATTGCCAAAGTCCCATTGCCCTGATACTGTTGTCATTGACTCAATTATCCTATTGATTTAATTCCCTGCAGCCCCAGGTAAGTCACTTTATTCACCCCCTCTACCTTCTTAAGCCATTCTATGCCCTCATCTGGCACCTCCTGATCACATTCAATAACCATAACCGCTTCCCCTCCCCGACCGGCACGGTATAACTGCATGGTCGCAATATTAACGCTCTTGTGGGCAAGCATAGATGTAACCTCTGCAACATGCCCTGGCTGATCCTGATTGTGGACAACTAAGGTAGGATAGTTTCCCGAAAAATTTGTCTCAATACCATCTATCTCTGCTATATTAATTCTTGACCCTCCCAAAGACTGGCCTATAACCTCAAGTGTCCGACCTGACATACTGGTCAGAAGTAACTGTGCCGTATTCGGGTGAGCTTCCTTGAGAACAGCCTCACCAAATTCAACCTTGATACCTTCTCTATACGCAATCTCCAAAGCATCAGGAATATGTATATCATCCGGCTCCATTCCCAAAAGTCCCGCAACCAGAGCTTTTCTAGTTCCATGCCCTTTCCCTGTTGTCAGAAATGATCCATAAAGTAGTATCTTTGCCACAGCCAGTTCTTCGCCCAACAATTTTCTACTTATATAGCCTATCTTTACTGCCCCCGCTGTATGTGAACTTGATGGTCCAACCATAACCGGCCCCATGATATCAAATATATTCATACATGAACATCTCCTTACCGTCTTCTTTCTTTGTACATATACCCTATTTTACAACTAAATCTGGTTTATTTTTTTAGTTTTTTTGTAATTGAATCTTGTTTTATTTTATTATTTATCAGTCTCCAAAGCCACTATACAAAATGTATATTTTTTGTATACATTTTGTATAGTATGCACAATCGTATGGACATTGTTTTGTGCAAATGATACAATAGTTTCAAATTGATAATTCATATGGGAGCATCCCATTCACATATTACAAAGGAAGGTGATTACTATCGCAAGAAAAACAAGAGAATGGTTTTCCGGAGCAACATATCATCTAATGGAGCGAGGTGTAAGACGAAATATAATTTTCCATGATGATATTGACTACAAATATTTTTTAAAAATTATGCGAAAATCTGCAGAAAAATACGAATGCCAAATTCATGCGTATTGTTTAATGTCAAATCATTTTCATCTGCTTTTAGAAACAGGTGATATACAAATCTCAGATTTCATGAGATATTTGGTGAGCATATATGCCATGTACTATAACCGTAAATACGAACAAAAAGGTCACGTATTTGAAGGGAGATATAAGTCTTACCTGATAACCACCGATGAATACTTTCTGCAAACCAGTAGGTATATCCATCTCAACCCTGTCAAAGCAAATATAGTCTCTAATCCATCCGATTACAGATGGAGCTCATACAGATACATATTTAGGAATGTTGACGATAACATCATAAAGCGTCAAAAAACACTGAATTATTTCCGTCCTCAAAAGTTTTCTGGCTATCGAAATTTTGTAGAAGGAACATCTCAAAGACACCCCAATCTAGAACTTGAAATCATGAAGGATATTGGAGAATATGAAGTTTAGTTTCTATTCATTTTTACAGGTTTTCTTCATTGATATTTGCGTTGGGGTCAGACCCTTTTTTTTGCACCGGGGGTCAGGCCCCTGTCGTTTCCGGTCAAATCAAACGGGGGTCAGGCCCCTGTCGTTTTAAAAAGCAAAAGCAGTGATAAGCATTATCTATATCAAATGTTATCACTGCCCCCATATTTTATATTACAAATGTATATATCTATGCCTTAAGCACATAAAGTCTTGAGTCATAATCCCCACAAGGCAAATCCTCTCCGACTATCTCTCCCGCAGATGTATCGCTGGTGATGAGACCGAGATTCATCAGTTCATCGCCATAGCATGATGGGCCTGCTATGACATTGTCATCTGAAACCTTTTCATTTATCAGCTTTCCATCAGGAGTCTTGCTCACTGTGAGTGCCTGACCTCCGAGCACATTGCATCTGTATAATGCATTCGGATCGAGACCGTGGAGCTTCATTCTGGTGAAGCATTTGTTAGGTGTGTAGAGTGTTCTAAACCATGCAACGATGGCAGTCTTCTTATCGTCTGATACGACCATCCATCCACACTCCTCATCGTCAAATGGACTTGCAAGTCTGTAAAATGTTCCGTACTGGATCACCTCACGGTATGACTTCATAAACTTAACCTGCTTTTTGACTTCCTCTATCTCCTCTGCTGTGAGCTTATTAAGATCAAGTTCATATCCAAATGTTCCAAAATATGCAGCATTTGCACGAGTCTTAAGCGGTGCCTCACGTCTTGTCTGATGATTTGGCACTACTGAAACATGGCTTCCCATACTGCTTATCGGATAGCACATAGACGTTCCGTACTGTATCTTGATTCTTTCTACGGCATCCGTATCATCACTTGTCCATCCCTGTGGCGCATAGTAAAGGATGCCCGGGTCAAAACGTCCGCCACCACTGGCACATGATTCAAAAAGTACATGTGGGAATGTGCTGGTCAGTCTCTCATACAGATCATATACTCCGAGTATATATCTGTGGAACACTTCGCCCTGTCTGTCAGCAGGAAGTGCTGCACTATAGCACTCGGTAATACTTCTGTTCATATCCCACTTCACATATGATACTTTAGCAGTGCTTAGTATCTTTGCCATCATCTCATATATTCTGTCAACGACCTCTTTTCTGGAGAAATCCAGAACATACTGGTATCTTCCGTGTGAGTCATGTCTGCCTGGAACCGAGAGTATCCAGTCTGGATGCTCCCTGTAGAGGTCTGAGTCTTTATTTGTCATCTCAGGCTCGAACCAGAGTCCGAACTTCAAGCCTACTTTCTCTATATCATCTGCGATTCCTGTGATTCCCTCCGGGAGTCTGTCAGGATTTGCCACCCAGTCTCCAAGACCTGCATGATCTGTAGTTCTGGCTCCAAACCATCCATCGTCAAGGACGAACAGCTCAACTCCACATTCCTTTGCCTTCTGGGCGATGGCTATAAGCTTCTCTCTGGTGAAATCAAAATATGTAGCCTCCCAGTTGTTGATGAGGATTGGTCTCGGCTTGTCTCTCCACTCGCCTCTTGCAAGTCTCTTCTGATACAGCTTGTGGAATGTCTGGCTCATCTTGTTGAGTCCCTGATCCGAATACACGATGACTGCCTCAGGAGTCTGGAAATGCTCACCTGCATCAAGCTTCCAGTCAAATGTATCCGGATTTATTCCGGCAAGAATACGGGCTGTATTTCTCGTGTCAACCTCTGCCTGTATCTTGAAATTGCCGCTGTAGACAAGGCTTATTCCGATTGCCTCTCCCTGGTTCTCGTCCGTTGTCTCTCTCTTTAGTGCGATGAACGGATTATGCTCATGAGATGAATGGCCACGGTTGCTTCCTATGGACTGTACTCCCTGCTCAAGATCTCTTGTTATTATATGCCGCTCTCTTGCCCATGCGCCTGAGAGCTGCATCCACTGGTAATCAGGATCTGGGAGATCCAGACACATGCTGTAGGCAGTGGTGAGATGTACCGCCTCTGTGCCTTCATTTACATACTCTACGCTCTTCGCTATGACCGGTCTGTCACTCCATATCGTATAGAGCATTCTCGCCTTTATGCCTGTGAGTGAATCCTTCAATGTGATGATCAGAGTCTCCGCCTCATCATCATTCTCTGTGTAGGTTGCCGGCAACGACTCAAGTTTTGGCTTGCCTGCATTTACCTCATGTGATACATACACAAAATCTGATATCCTGCTGCCATTTGACTGAAGAACCTCCACCATCGGCGTCCTGTAATCGGTGGTTCCGTATACAGGAAGCTCCTGCTTCACCGACTCAAGAGAGAACAACCTGTCGTCGTCATATATATACTGGAACATAGGTCTCTGGACAAGCTCCAGAAGATGTGAAAAATCCTCTCTGTCCCTTATCGCCTTGCCATAGTACAGATTTCCCAGATGTCCGTTTGGGAGCACTGTCATGATATAGCTTATCTCACCATTTGTAAGGTGAAATGTCATTGTCTCTTCGTGAAATATAATACCCATAAGTGTGTCTCCTTTTCTCCATTTATTTGCATGCCCCAAACTGAGGGGTCAGGCCCTTCCAGTCAAGGGGTCAGGCCCTTCTGACCCAAAGGCTCTTTCTAATAAGATAATTTTATTATTTGTAAAAATGATTTTATATGGGAAAAAGTTGAGAAAATATGGCTTGTATAACGTTTTGGTGCCAATATTTATATACTGAACTTACATTATTTCATATACACAGTCGTCATTAACATTTAAACAAAAGGGCCTGACCCCTTTGCGACATGACTCCCTTTGCTACATGGGGCCTGACCCCTTTGCGACAAACTGCAAAAGGAGACGGAGGGGCCTGACCCCATCCGTCTCCTATAACTAAACCGTATACACCACAGTCTCATAAGGTCTGAGTGTACCATCGTAATCCGCATAATTACCCATAAGCACATCCGCAGTCTCAGAAATTGCGTAGCTCACATTCTCGCCGGTCATGTTGACAACAACATATACCGATCTGTCTGCGCTTTCTGCATTTGCTCCAGTTCCACATGCATGCTCAATCTGAACCGGCTTGCGCCTGTACACTATGATTCCTGCATTATCCGTCTCCACATCCTCCAGGTCTCCGTAGATGAGAGTCTGTGTGTACTCTGAGTGATTTCTGAGCTGTATCATCGCCTTATAAAAGTTAAGCACAGAATCCTTATCAGCGCTCTCAAGCTCCACTGTCTGGCGGTCACACTGATTGTTGCATGCCAGCCATGGCTCATGCACTGAGAATCCGAAGTTCTTATCGCTGTTCCACTGCATCGGAAGCCTCGACTGATCGCGGCTCCTGATATTTACGGATTCCATCGCCTCTGCTTCGCTGTATCCGGCATCAAGACATCTCGCATACTGTCCCTTGGAATTGATATCGTCGAGCTCATCTATGTTGTCAAAATGAGTATTGACCATGCCAAGCTCCTGCCCCTGATATACAAATGGAGTGCCCTTCAGGAAGAAGAACAGCGCGCCAAGCGCCTTTGCCATCTGTGTTCTGTATTCAGGAATATCTCCGGCTGGGAAGTATTTGCCTATACTTCTAGGCTGATCGTGGTTTTCCAGATAATTTGCTGCCCATCCGATCTTCTTCACAAGCCTCTGGTTTGTGAACAGCTTGTCCTTGAACTCCTCTATCGTCCAGTCTCTCTGGTGAAGCCAGAGATCGCCCGGATTGATATCTATGTCTGTGTAGCTGAAGTCAAATATCATGGAGAAATGTCCATCTCTTCCAATGTATCTGTCCAAATCCTCATTTGGAACTCCAGGAGTCTCTGCGACAGTCACAAAGTCTCCTCTGCCATATGTGTTGAGTTTTAACTCGTGAAGAAACTCATCTATTCCCGGTCTGTTGAGACAGCATTTGCCAACATCGCATCTGCCGTCCTCGCCGTCTGACGGCATAGGCGAGAATGAGAGGTCTTTCTTGATAAATGTGATGGCATCCATTCGGAATCCGGCAACTCCCTTGTCGAGCCACCAGTTCATCATGTCGTAAAGCTCCTGTCTCATCTCCTCACATTCCCAGTTGAGATCCGGCTGCTCCTTCGCAAATGAATGGAAATACCAGCTGCCATCCTCAATCTGTGTCCATGTGCTTCCACCGAAGTTAGATCTGAGATCTGCAAGTCCATCTATACTGTCCTTAAATATATAGTAATTTCTGTATTTGCTGTGTCTGTCCCGGCACGCCTCCTGGAACCATCTGTGCTGGTCTGATGTGTGATTGATGACCATGTCCATGATGATCTTGATGCCATTTTCATTTGCACATCTTATAAGTTCATCCGCATCCTCTATGGTTCCAAACTCAGGATTAACATCATAGTAATCCGATATGTCATATCCGTTGTCCTTCATAGGCGACTTGAAGAATGGACATATCCACACAGCGGTCACGCCAAGTTCTTTGAGGTACGGCAATTTCTCGGTTATTCCCTTCAGATCTCCTATGCCATCTCCGTTGCTGTCATAGAAGCTTCTAGGGTATATCTGGTAAAATACCGCCTCTTTCCACCATTTTTTGTCCATATTTTATGTTTATCCTTTCACAGCTCCGGCTGAAATTCCCTCGATGATATTCTTCTGAAGTATGATGAATATGATCACGATAGGGATGATACAGAGAAGTACTGCAGGGAAGATGAGCTCCCATGGATTTCCGTACTGTCCTGACAGACTCTTTGCATAATATAAGCTCAGCGTGAGCGTCTTTTTGTCGTTATTTCCTATTACGAGGAATGGAAGAAGGTAATCGTTCCATATCCACACTGCATTTGTGATGACAACTGTCATTGTCGTCGGTTTTAAGAGTGGCATTACCACGTATCTGTATATCTGGAATATATTTGCTCCATCGAGCATGGCTGCCTCCTCAAGTGACAGCGGGATACTCTTGATGAATCCTCTGTACAGCAGAACCGACATACTGATTCCAAATCCTCCATACATAAGGATCAGACCTGGTGTGTTCTTGAGTCCCAGCTTGTCCATCAGTGATACCAACGGGTACATAACTGACTGGAAAGGTATGAGCATGGCTGCTGTGTATGCTATGAAGAGTATATTTGCCACCTTGGAATCTGTCCTGGCAATTGCCCATGCGGCAAATGAAGATATGACCACGATAAGTGCCACAGCCGCAACTGTTATGAGTACTGTCTGAAGCAGGCTGCTGCCGAGATTTATCTGCTCAGCTGCATTCTTCAGATAGTCCAGATTCCATGACTTCGGGAGAGCTATTGGAGATGCTACTATCTCCTGCTGTCCCTTGAATGAGTTGACGATCAGGAACCATATCGGGAATATGGTCACGATTGCCAATACAGCGAGTATAACCACTATGAGTGTTTTTTTGATCTTGCCTTTTACTCCCATTATGATTCAATCTCCTTTCTCTTAGTGATCATTACCTGAGCTATAGATATAACTGCAATGATAACGAAGAATATAACTGCCTGTGCCTGTGCCTCTCCGTATGCCGGAGGAGAGCTCTCTCTTACTGTTTTCAGTATCATGTAAGATATCATGGTCGTTCCGAAATTGCCTTCTGTCAGTGAAACGTTGAGGTCAAGCATCTTGAAGCTGTTTGCCAGTGACATGAAGAGCACTATCGTAAATGAAGGCATGAGAAGCGGAAGTGTGATCTTCCTGAAGCTTGTCCAGCCTGTAGCGCCATCTATTCTGGCAGCCTCATAAATATCCTCTGAAATATTGTTGAGTCCGTTGAGGTAGATTATCAGGTAGTAACCTGCAACCTGCCACACACCAACGATTGCATATGCCAGAAGTGCTTTCCACTGATTCTGAAGCATGTTGTTGAGCACCTCTACATGTACCACACCGTCTGTACCAAACAGTGTCTGTGAAAATACATTTTCAAATATGAAACGCCATACATAACCCATGGCGAGCATTCCAAGTACATATGGAAGGAACAGTACCGTTCTGAAAAGTCCCTTGCCCTTGGTGAGCTTCTTGATCATGAGTGCCAGAAGAAGACTGACAACATTCTGTGCTATTACTGCGAGTACAGCATATATGGCCGTGTATCCAAGTGACTGAAGGAAATCCTTCGACTTGAATATGCTTGTATAATTCTTAAGTCCCACCAGTGCGTTCCACCAGTGCTCCCCACCTACGAAGTATGAACCTCTCCACTCAGTGAAGGAGTAGATCACACCCTCTATAAAAGGAACTATGATAACCAGCAGAAACAACACTATAGAAGGCAGAACCATAAACCAGAATTTTCTCTTGTAAAATCTCTTCATAGTTTTTCCTTTCCTACATTTAGCACCAGCCTGATCCGAACCTTCTCCGGTCAAGGCTGGTGCTGCCTGTCAAATCGCCATCAGGAATCTGACATATTTTAAACTACTACTCTTTGATGCTGTCCTTCCACTTTGTCAGTGCATCTTCCACGCCTGTTCTTATAGTGTTCTCATCCCACTGATCAGGATTTGTAAACAACTGCTCCTGGATAGTTGCACCGATGGTGTTGAGTCCCCATGACTCAGGGAAAGCATCGAAGTCATTGCCCATCACAAGGTCATTGCTCATATAGTATACAAGTGAATTGCTGAGAGGATTCTCAAGCTTCTCGCTCTCGTCTGCGTTGAATGGGACAAATGCAAATTTGTTTGTGATGTAATCTTTTCCTGTATCTGATGTGTAGAGCCATACAAGGAAGTCCTCAGCGGCTTTCTGCTCCTCTTCTGAATCCTTCTTGTTGATAACGTAATACTGTGAAACGAACTCAGGGATTGAGCTGTTCATCTTGTCAACTGTAACGCCCTCTGCTGAGATATCACTCTGCTCAAGGTTAACCTTCATTGGGAGCATTGTAAGTCTTGATGCCTTGTCTGCATCCACACCTGCGATGGTTCCGTATACCCAGTTACCCTGCTTGATGAACATTGCCTTACCCTCGGCAAATGTCTGAACTGCCTGATCATATCCTGTCACTGTTGAGTTGATGTACTCTGATCCACGCTCTACCTTGCCGCTTGGTCCTGCTGTGTAGCTTGAAAGCATATCGAGTTCCTGAACCATCTTTACAAGCGGCTCCTCAAGCTTATCAACATCTTCCTTTGTAGCTGCTGCCGTTGCATTATAGTTAGGGAATACTGCATTCAGTGCGTAGTTTGTATAGTGGTTTGCATATGTCCACTTCTCTGCACCCGCGATTGCAAATACTCCGTTCATGTTCTCTGTTGTGGCTGTCTTGTCTTTTGCTGTGGTGTATGCATTGCCTGAAAGTGTAACCTTCTCACCGCCCTTGCCGTTTATGTAATCATCAATTGCCTTGATCATGCCTGTGAACTCTTCATAATTGGCACTTCTGTAATCAGCGACAAATGCGTCTGCGTTGTCAAGTCCAAATACATCACATATCATCTGTGTATCTGCGATAAGTCCGTAACCCTCTACGTTGTAAGGGATTCCGCAGCTTGCTCCGCTCTCATCTGCGAGCTGCATGCTCTCTGGGATTGAATCGTAGATTGACTTTAACTCCTCATTCTTTACTGATGTTGATGGAAGTACAAATCCGCCCTCGTTCCACTCTGTGAACTGTGCCTGGTTTATCGCGTACAGTGTAGGATAGTTCTTGGAATTCATCTCTGATCTGAGTGTCTCCATGGTCTCCTGTGTGCCACATGTGTAAACCTTAACCTTAACTCCTGTCTCTGTCTCATAATCCTTGCACAGATCCTGGATGCTGTCTGCGATCTCAGACTTTGTGTTGTAAATATACAGATCGTAATCCTTCTTTGCTGAACCACATCCTGTCATGGATGCAAGTCCCAGCATCATAGCTGCTGAAAGTGCACATGCTACAAATTTCTTTGCTCTCATAACCTTTTCTCCTTTTCTTGCTTTGAATTTTCCCTCTTGTTAATTCTCGCTATCATTTATATTGTTCCGATAAAACACATTTCATAAGCGCTTAAATGAAACATGTTTCATTTGCATTAAGATTATCATATGAAACATGTTTCGTCAATAGGGGATTTATAGAATTTATAGATTTTGTATCTTTCTGACTTATTTCTTGCAAAAAGCGATAATTTTGTGACTTTAAAGACCTTCACAGGTGAACTTACACTTGAAATTCGTATCGCTGTTACGGCGAACTCAAAGCTCTCGTAAAAGCACAGATTATTGTTTGTACCCGCATAAAAAAGAAGTTCATGATTTTTGAGGGGCACCTCATTTTCTCTTCATGAACTTCTTTTCGTAATCATACTATAAAGTTGTATCGCCTTTTTCTACGCTCACCGGAAGTAGTATAAGATTTCCGTCTATATGTGTGTTTCTCTCTTTTGCGCTGTCGATCTGATCTGCGGTTGCACTTTCAACCTGTCCTTCGGCATCATCTTCCTCCTCCGGTCCGTCGATCATCTCCATAAGCTGGCGTACTGCCTCCTGAGCAATCTCCTTGTACGGCTGGTGTATCGACGTGAGCCTTGTCGTGCTGGCGTTGGTGATGTATGTTCCATCGTATGCCACGATTGCGAGGTCATCAGGGATCTTTTTGCCTATGGCAAGCGCCGCCTTGAGGAATGCTATCGCCGGCATGTCTGCAGCAAATACACCGTCCACATCCGGATACTCCTCAAGTATGCATTTTGCCATCTCAAAGTATCCCTGGAAGTCAAAGTCATTCCACTGAACAGGAACTCTTCTGGATTTTATTCCATTCTCAGCCAAAACACGGTCAAGTTCCTCATGGCACTCATACGACATGATATTCTTGTCTGTCCTGATTCCAGATATGTGGATGACGTATTTGCATCCACTGTTTATGAATTCCCGGGCAGCAAGCTGTCCACCCATCTTATGGTCAGACACAACGACAGGGAATTTGTTTCCCACCATGTAATCCAGCATGACCATAGGCTTGTCTATCCTCTGATATTCCTTTGCTGTGCTTGTGGTTGTTCCGCATATGATTCCGTCCACGATATTGGACTTTAACAGCTTAAAACATTCCTTCTCCCTCTGCTTATCATCCGATGTGGAAAAAAGCATGAATTTATACTTTTTCTCGTAAAGTATCTTTTCTATCTCCGATGCCAGTGACGAGAACCACGGGTGCTGGATATTTGGAACCAGCATCGCAATGGAATTGGATCTGCCCTTAAACATGCCGCGCGCAAGCTCATTTGGAACATAATCCAGTTTCTTCATCGCATCTTCTATCTTCTTCTGAGTCTCGGGTTCAACTTTTGCCGTGCCGTTGATAAGTCTTGACACCGTGCAGATAGCAACACCGGCCTCCTTTGCAACATCTCTTATACTTGCCATTTATAAATATACTCTCCTTATGAATTGATCACCAGATAAATGATTGCCAAATGATTCCCTCATTCGATCATGTTGTCGCTTATTTTCACACGATCCGCATTCGATTCCGCAATCACCTGTTTTCATATGACGTGTATCTGACAAATTATCAGACTACAGTCCATGAAACTTGTTTCATAAGAAGAGTATACCATAATATATTCCGTAATGTAAATTGTGTAATATGACGATATGTAATGTCAATTCTAAATAGCATACCACAAAATCACGCCTGTTCTATGCTCGTTTGTCTGCCATAATTGTGATCAGAGTCCACATTTCTCTTTCCATGTTTACTTTTCATGCTCGCTTTTCATGATTACTACTCATCAGCTCAAAAGCTCCTCTATCATGCCACCGTCAAATGTCACGCTCTGGACGTGATTTACCTCGATCTGATACAGTGCATGGGCAACTATGTGCTCGGCAGCCTGCTCTATATCTCTGATTCCTGTCACGCCGTCGCACTTCTTTATGACCGCATCCACACCGTCTGGAAGGATTATGCACTCGCTTCCCTCAAGTCCGATGCGTTTGAGAACCTTAGGCAGAACAAATTTGTTGAATATCTCCTTCTTCTCATCCGGGGTGTAATCCGGTATATCTATGACAGCAAATCTCGACATGATTGGCTTGCTGATATTCTCCTTATCATTTGCCGTTGCTATAGGGTATACACCGTTTGTCGGGATCATGCACTCCATGTAGTTGTCGGTGAATCCCAGGTTGTCCAGCAGTGTCAGCAGTACATCCGCAGGATTGCCGTTGCCCTTGCCGGAGTTTGCCTTGTCCAGCTCGTTGATGATGAATACAAGGTTGGACTCGCCCGCCTGTGAAAATGCTTCCATGATGATTCCCGGCTTGGCATTGGAATATACTCTTGAGCTTCCGGTCAGCTGCTCTGGATCATTGATAGAACTCATGTCGAGGGTAGTCCATGGAAGTCTCAGTATTCTTGCAACTGCGTAGGCTATCTGTGACTTTCCTGTTCCGGCAGGTCCGCAGAGCAGAAGTCCGTATGCAGGAAGTGTATGTGTACGGTTGATCTGGATGATCGTCTCGATGATCCTCTGCTTGACCTTCTCCATTCCGTAGAGTTCTTCGTCCAGTATCCTTCTAGCCTCATCAGGATCTATCGCCTCAAAATAATTGCTCTTCCATCTGATGTTCATCGCCATTGACAGTGCTCTCTGGGCGTGTCGTCTCTCCTCAGGGGATACCTCGCTGGATCTCGCAACCGCAAGATTTCTTCTCGCCCACAGTCTTATATTGTCAGGGAGCGTTCTTCCAGCGCAGTGCATGAAGTCAATGATGCTCTGCATGCTTGTGAGCTTCATGTCATCGCCAAGTGCCTCCTCCTCTTCTTCCTCCTCGGATTTCTCCTCTTCTGAAGGGGCATCGCTGGCAAGAAGTCGCTCTATCATGAACTGAAGGAATCCGTCATTTGCCGACAGCTTTGCCCCGCCGCCGAACTCGGTCTCCCTTATCTTGTATACCGCATAGCCCTCCGGTCTGTTCTCTCCTGACAGACGGACGTTGATGTGATTCTCACCGAGCCATTTGAGAAGGCTTACAAATCTCGCATCTATCTTCAATATATCGGCCGACTGGACTCCGTCCACCTCGTCAAACTCAAATGCTGTTCTCTTGATCGGATTTGTGAACTTTCCGCTGGAGTGGTGTGCCCACTTCCTGTCCGTGTTCTCCAGGAGCATGATCGGCCTCTCCGCTGTGGCTGTTCTTTCCGATGACTGAAATGTCTCATATGTAACTATGTTCTTATTCTTGTTGTCACTTCCACTGAAATCAAATACTGGCATATTTCCCTCCCTGTTTAATGATGTTCGTCAAACACCCGCATCCATCTTTCCCTCTTAAGCCTTGCCGTGAACAGGATTCCTCTGAAACAGAGCTCCACGCACATGGCGATCCATACACCATAGAGACCGACTCTCGGTGCAAGTATGGCTGCAAGCGGTATCCGCACGCACCACATACTGGCAAAGTTCATGCAGCTTGGAACCAGAGTGTCCCCGGCTCCCCTGAGTGCTCCCGAAGCAACTATGGATGCGGCGTAAAATGGTTCGGCAAATGCCTCTATCCTCAGCACTGCCGCACCTAGATTTCTTATCTCTTCATTCGGTGTCAGCACACCTATCATGGCCGGAGCTGCTATGTACATGAGTACTCCGCCGATGGTCATAACTGACACACCTAATCCCATTGTAATCCATGCCATTCTTCTGGACAACTGTTTTTGTCCGGCTCCCACGCATTGTCCCACAAGTGTGGTTGCTGCCGCCTGTACTCCGTATCCCGGCATGTAGCAGAAGCTCTCCGCAGTAACCGCAAATGAGTTGGCTGCGATGGCTATCGTTCCAAGTGGTGACACGATCTTTGTTGACATGACATACGCTGAGCACATGACCATCTGCTCAAGACCCACAGGAGCTCCAATCTTCACCGCTTTGACAAGGGTGCCCCTGTGAAATCTTATGCGCTCTCCCTTTCTTAAGTGAAGTGTCCTGTTCTTCCACAGAAGTGCAGTGACCATGATGGCACAGGTGACAGCCTCCGCCGTGATGGTTCCAAGTGCCGCCCCGGCAACGCCAAGGTCAAGTCCCGGCATGGTAAAAGTCAGACCATTCATTGAGGTCTCAGACTGCACAAGTGTTGACAAATGGGAACCAAAGGCTTCTGCCTGAACCATTCCTGCCATCTGAGAACCAGCCAGCCTTACGCCGGATAAAAACGGAATCCTTAAATTTACAATTCTTGTCGGGAATATAAAGAACAAATTGAAGATCACGTCCATAACACAGCACATGACATTCAGTATACCTGGTAGTCTCATATTCCCGGAGCTCTGATGCATACCACCCGCTATGCTGTTCATCTGCAGAGCGGGAAGTCCCAGCATGTACACAAGGAAATACTGGCTTGCCATCTTCTGTATCGCAGCTTCACCGCCGAGCCATCTCGGAAGCGGTGTGCTTATCACTGCTGCAATGAGCGCGAGCAGGGCGCTTATGCACAGGGCTATTATGAGTCCCTGTTTCATGATATTTCTGGCAGATTTATCCTCCCCGGCACCCACAGCCTGGGCTATCTGCACAGTAAATCCTGTAGTCACCGCAATGCACAGCCCGCCAAACAGCCATGTCGTGGACGAGACAAGTCCGATCGCACCGGACGCATTTGCGCCGAGACGTCCCACCATGGACGCATCGATGTACTGCATGACAATGGAAGAGATCTGGGCAAGAATAGCCGGGATACTTAGCCTGACCGTAAGACCAATCTGCTGAGACGCGGTCATGGATTTTCCAGATATCATGTCCTTCAGCAAGTTTTCACTGCTACTCATCTATATCTCCTTTTTTAAACTCACAGACACCCTCGGCAAGTCTCCTCATACCCTCTTCCACGGTTGATCTCGGGCACGCAATGTTAAGCCTGATAAATGCCCTTCCGTTCTTGCCGTATGAAAGTCCCGGCGACATATAGAGCCCTGTGTTCTTCCTGATGAATTTCGACAGAGCCTTGGCATTGCCGTCTTCGCCGTCACATACACCGGCAGCGCCGCAGATTTCGCTGCAGTCAAGCCAGAGCAGATATGTGGCCTCCGAATACACTACCTTTATACCCGGCACTTTTTCATCTATAAACTTCCTGACATACTGCTTGTTCTCATAAAGATACTGTCTGAGACTGTCCAGCCACTCGCCGCCTTGTGTAAATGCTGCTATCGCCGCATCCACCGCAAATGCATTTGGCTCGGCAACCTCGTCTGTGTTCAGACCTCTCCACATCTTGTGTCTCAGGAATTTATTTGGAACCACAATAGCTGCGGTCTGAATTCCCGCTATGTTGAAGGTCTTTGTCGGCGCAACACAGGTCACACTTATATCCCTGCATGTGTCAGATGCCGTGGCAAATGGCACATACTCCTTTCCAGGATCGGTGAGATCGCAGTGTATCTCATCCGAGATGACCGTCACACCGTACTTTGCGCAAAGTTCTCCCACGTGGGCAAGGGTCTCCTTATCCCAGATCTTTCCCGCCGGATTCTGTGGATTGCAGAGTATCATGAGGCTGGTCTGTGGATCTGCAAGCTTTGCCTCAAGATCCTCAAAGTCCATGGCATATCCCTCGCCGTCGTATTTCAGAGGGCTCTCCAGTATGTTGCGCCCATTGTTGTATATAGAATTGAAGAAAATGTTGTAAACAGGGGTCTGCACCACCACATTCTCTGCAGGTGTAGTGAGTTTCCTGACCGCCGTTGATATGGCTGGGATGACTCCGGTGCAGAACACCAGCCAGTCCCTGTCGATCGCAAATCCGTGTCTGCTGCCCCACCAGTTCACATAGGCATCTGCCCACTCATCCGGGATGATGGAATATCCGAATATTCCGTGCTCCACCCGGGCTGCCAGTGCCTCCCTGATGCAAGGTGCTGTCTGAAAGTCCATGTCTGCCACCCACATTGGCAGTTCATTTTCCGGCACGTCCCACTTCAGGGAGCCTGTGCCGCGTCTGTCTATTACCTTGTCAAAATCAAACTTCATGTTTTTCCTCCACTTCATGGAGAGATTCCGCGGCTGCTGTGGCAAACGGCCGGCACATATAGAGTGCTCCATCACGTTCGTCTTCCCTCGCCTTGCTTTGCTTCTATCTGCACTGCGCTCTGCAAGCGATAAGGGCGTTGCTTGCGCCGCTCCGGCAAGAAGCAGCAAGACTCAGTCGACTTCACTACCGATTGAGCACTCTATATGTGCCAACTCGTTTCACCACAGCAGCCGCGGAATCTCATTTACGTTATGATATACCACCATGTATTTTTTCATCTATAGTAAAAATAGTAATAATATTACTATTTTTTTATTATTTTATCATATGTTGTCACACGTAGGGCTGATGTTTTGCCGTGAATCTCTGTGCTTTAATTTAGTCCTGTACTAATATTTTTGTCTTTGACGGATCTACCTTGTCTTTTTCTATTATCAGGTTGTCGATGTGCCGGGCTTTGATCGTTCCTGATGTCGGGTTCATGACGCTGTCTATCTTGCTGCAGATGTCGGCATCCACTGTTGAGTATTCGAAGGCTAGTGTCGTGTTGATGAGCTTGCAGTTCTTCATCACAAGGTTGTCGATGTAGCACATGCCCTGAAGACTCTCTATAGTACAGTTCACCAGGGTGAGGCTCTTTGCGTTCCAGCCAAGATACTCGCCCGATATGAATGAATCATATACGGTCACGTTCTCTGTATTCCAGAATGCATCCTTTGATAGCAGATTGGCGTTTCTTATCTCCACATTCTTGCATCCGTCAAATGAATAGTTGCCGTCAAGCTTCAGGTCGTCTATCTTCATATTATTGCTGTTCATGGCAAAATAGTCGCCTTTTGCTGTCACGTGATCTATTGTCACGTCATCGCAGCTCCAGAGTGTCTCCTCCGCATGGGTGAATGTCACATCCGTAAGCTCCAGCCTTTTACATCTGCGGAAATTCTTTGGTGCCTGGATGAGCGCCCGCCTCACCGCGATATTATCGGTGTACCAGACTCCGGCTCTCGCCATCTCAAACCAGTGGCAATCCTCCGCAACGATGTTCTTGCTGTACCACAGCGGATACTTCCATTTGAACATGCTGCCGTAGAGATTTATGCCGCGGCTCTCCTTAAGCGGAGACTCGCCGTCGTCAAATATCGTATCATATATATCGAGATTTTTTCCCATGAAAAGAGCTCTCTCACCTGTCAGAAACTCCTGTCTTATAATCTTCTTTTCTTCTTTATTATCCATCTCGTTCATCTTCCTTTTGTATATTCTCTATTATATTATTGGCTTATTATCACCATGTTATCACTTCTGGCAAATGCGAATATGACTGAGCTTATGACCACCATGAGCGGCAGTGCAAATAGTAATATATTTATTACCTGAAATTTGCTATATTAACAGACTTATCCGCTTAAATCAAGGGATTCTCAACCAGTCTACTTTATATTATAATCTACACATACAAGTCCGGCATGTAAATAGGGATCTCATGTCTGACATTTTGGGGAAACAACAATTTCAGGGGGTACATTATGATTTTAACATCAGGGGATTCTATCAGTATTTTTTTCAGACTTTTACCTTATACGACTTACATTATTCCAATAGCATCATTCATCATAGCTGTGGTCGTTGGTCTTTCCATACGGGATAAAGCATACCGTATCGAACGGGACTATACCAGAACGTCCGCCAATATCACATCTGTCAGAAGAGTCAGTAAAAGAACCCATATCAACTATGAATACCGCGACCAATCCGGAGTATTGCACAATGGTTTTCTTTCCGTCCGCGGTCTAACAAACTACAACTCCATGTCGTCCATCGCAATATATTACAACCCGGAGAATCCATCCGCATCTTATACGGAAAAAACTTTGAGCAGTGACAAAAATGCACCATTCATCTATGGGAGTGCGGTTCTGCTTGGAACTCTGGTATTTTTATGGAGAAGACGCTGATTTCTCAGCGTCCTTTTTTATTATACCCTGATGAGATCCTTTGCAACCTCACCGGCTATGATAAGTCCTGCAACAGATGGTACAAATGCCACACTGCCCGGGATGTCTCTGCGCTCTGTACATTTGTGCTCTGCTCCTGGAGGACAGATGCAGTTGTTTCTGCAGCTTATCGCCATATCTTCGATCGGCCTTGTCGGAATCTCTTCAGAGTATACGACCTTGAGTTTCTTGACGCCCCTCTTCTTCAGCTCTCTTCTCATGACCTTCGCGAGCGGACACACCTTTGTCTTGTATATATCTGCAACCTTGAACTGGCTTCCGTCAAGCTTGTTTCCCGCACCCATGCTGCTGATGATCGGGATGTTCTTCTCCTTACACTTCATGACAAGAGCGATCTTGGCTGTCACGGTGTCCACCGCATCTACCACATAATCGTAGCTGTCCCAAGGGAAGTCATCCGCATTCTCCGGAAGGAAGAAACATTTGTGTACCTCAACCTCCACATTTGGATTGATGTCAAGCATCCTGTCCCTCATAACATCGGTCTTGTACTTACCAACCGTGCTCCTTGTCGCTATGATCTGTCTGTTGAGATTGGTCAGACACACCTTGTCGTCATCTATCAGGTCAAATGCTCCGACACCGCTTCTGACCAGCGCCTCGCATACATAACCGCCAACTCCGCCTATTCCAAATACCGCTACCTTAGAGCCTGCCAGCTTGTCCATGGCTTCCTTGCCAAACAGCAGCTCTGTTCTCGAAAACTGTGTTAACATCTCTTATTCTCCTACTATGATATATATCCCACTACAACTATATACAAAACAAGTTTTTTTTCAACTGAAATCTTATTGACGCCTGCCCATCCAGACTTGAAATTGAACAGAGGGGTCTGACCCCTCTGTCCCCAATTAATCCGTCCCCAGGGGTCTGACCCCTCCGTCCTTGATTTACGTCCCCAGGGGTCTGACCCCTCCGTCCACAATTTATTCGTCCCAGGGGTCTGACCCCTCCGTCCTTGATTTATATTGAATACATGTATCCGATCCGGTCACTATACTCCTGTGTTAGATCGGCGATGGTTCTGTTGTCAAGCACATTGTTGATGGCAGTCTCAAGGTCATCCCACACCTCTCCAATGACATCGTTCATGACCATGTTGGTGTCGCCGTCCTCATCAACCCTGTTATCGATCGGTGATATCCTGCCCTCTATCGCCCTTAGCACCATCCCAACCGTGATCTCCTCCGCCGGCATGTTCAGACGGTAACCACCTCTCGGACCTCTCACGCTTCTTAAATATCCTGCTTTTAGCAGAGAAGATGTAACCTGCTCAAGATATTTGTCAGACAATCCACATCTTCTGGCTACGGCTTTGACAGTAACCGTGCTGCCGCTGTTTATCGATATATCTACCATGAGTCTCAGTGCATATTGTCCCTTTGATGATATTAACATTTTTCAGCCTCCTGTTCATTGTTATATTTTACCTATAGAATTACTATGAATTGGTTCTATTTTTTTTGGCAGGGAGAAAAGGCAGCTATGTCATTGATGTACATGCCTTATCTCCGTGCCAATTACTTTCCATTTATATATTCCCTTTTAACCCAATCAGGTATTCCTCAACATAATGGATAACTGCTGCACCATCTCCAACGGCTGTCGCCACCTGGCGAACCGCCTTGGTCCTCACGTCACCCGCGGCAAATATTCCCGGTGTGCTGGTCTGTCCGGTCTCGCCGGCTACAACATAACCAGCGTCGTCAAGCTCCACAACGTCACCGAGGAAGTCTGTGATAGGGCTTGTTCCTATGGCAATAAATACACCGGCTACCGGAAGCGTGAAATCGCTGTCAGCCTGTCCATCCGCTGCTGTCGGTGTCTTAACTGCGACCTTGAGTTCCAGCTTGCCCGGCGTTCCGCCTATCTCTGTCACCTGCGCAAATGGGTGGAATTCTATATTCTCAGTCTCAAGTACCTGCGCTCCGAGTATTTTCTCGCCTCTGAACTCATCTCTTCTGTGGATCAGATGTACCTTGCTACACATCTTTGACAGATACAGGGCATCCTCAAGAGCTATATTGCCTCCGCCCACAACTGCGACTTCTTTGTTCCTGAAGAACGCTCCATCACATGTGGCACAGTAAGAAACTCCTGCCCCTGTGAATTCCTCCTCACCGGGAACGCCAAGCTTTCTGTGCTTTGCGCCTGTGGCTATCAGAACCGCCTTTGTCTCTATGCTGCCGCCATCCTCCAGGATGACCTTTTTGTGATCGCCGTGATCCTCGATGGCCGTCACCTCTCTGTCATCAAACTCCACGCCAAATGTATCTGCGTGTTCTCTGAACTTCATACCCATGTCAAAGCCGCTTATGCCCGGCAGTCCAAGATAGTTGTCCACCTGCTCTGTATTCACGATCTGTCCGCCGGAGAATGCCTCCTTTTCCAGTACCACCACGTCCATCATCGCCCTTTTGGCGTAGACTGCGGCGGACAGGCCCGCAGGGCCGCTGCCCACAATAACCAAATCTCTCATATTTCCTCCTTGTCGAAGAAGGCCGCTGTCATGTTTATGTGATGCTCCAAGGCTACGCACGACTCTGTCACCTTGTCTTAGCTCCTGAATTGAACATCAGCCCATCAAAAGTCGCCTTCGGCGAGGGGGCTGACGCTACATGTCAAGTTTTCACAGAAAACTTGACACATTATCTGCATTCGCTCCCGCCCCCTATAAGGGCAGGGGGGCTCCCGCTCAGCAAGGAGCGACAAGCTTCCGTCGTCTATGTGCTACCCGCCTTTGGAGCATCACATAAACATGACAGCTTACTCTTCGATAAACGTTAAATTTTTTCCAAACCACTCTTTTAATACTTATCTCATTATTTTTACAATATAGGAATATAAATTTCCTTTTAATGAGACATCATCTGACCTGTTTAGTCTCTTTACTTCTCTTTATATGCCTTTATTAATTCACAGGTTTTGGCTATGTCTTCCTGGGTGTGTGCGTAGGACACGAACATTGCCTCGAACTGTGATGGTGCAAGGTAGATTCCGTTGTCCAGCATGTATGAGAAGTACTTTGCATACCTTGCGGTGTCGCTGGATGTTGATGTGTCCATGTCCACTACTTCCTGATCTGTGAAGAATACGCTCATCAATG
Source organism: uncultured Coprococcus sp. (assembly GCA_934277375.1). GTDB lineage: Bacteria > Bacillota > Clostridia > Lachnospirales > Lachnospiraceae > Coprococcus. Next base: position 109,667 of record CAKQTZ010000006.1, read on the forward strand.
AGCCGATCTGGTTGACATGAACTGTGTCTCCGAGCGTGCTTCTGACTGTGTCAGCTATCTGCCTTGTGCTCTTTTCTATCGCAGGATATATTGTGTCTTTTTCCTGCTGGAGTATGCGGAGCGTTGTGAGTCCCGCTGTCATGGCTATTGGATTGCCTGACAGGGTTCCCGCCTGATATACTCCGCCGAGTGGTGCCACCATGCTCATGACATCACGGCGTCCGCCGTAAGCTCCCACCGGCATTCCTCCTCCAACTATCTTGCCAAGTGTTGTGAGGTCCGGCTTTACTCCGAAATATTCCTGGGCACCACCAAGGCTGAGCCTGAAACCAGTGATAACCTCATCAAATATAAGAAGTGCGCCGTATTCATTTGTTATGTCCCTGAGGAACTGAAGGAATCCATCATGCGGTGGGACAACTCCCATATTTGCGGCAACCGGCTCGACCACGATTGCGGCAATGTCTTTGCCCTCCGCCTCAAATAACTTCTTTACGCTGTCCTCGTTGTTATACTCTGCTATGAGTGTATGCTGTGTATACGACTTTGGAACTCCCAGGCTGTCTGGAACTGACTGTGTAAGTGCCGCCGAGCCTGCCTTGACCAGAAGTCCATCACTGTGTCCGTGATAGCAGCCGCGGAACTTTACAATCTTGTCCCTGCCGGTGAATCCCCTCGCCACTCTGAGCGCACTCATCACCGCCTCTGTTCCCGAGTTGACCATTCGTGTCAGCTCCATAGAAGGCATGAGCTCATTTATCAGCTCTGCGATCTCGAGCTCTTTCCTTGTCGGTGCGCCAAATGTAAGTCCGTCATCACAAGCCGCCTTCACCGCATCTATGACCCTGTCATCGGCATGTCCCAGGATACCCGGTCCCCAGGAGCAGACATAATCCACGTAGGAATTGCCATCCTCGTCAAATATATGTGAACCTTTTGCTTTCTTCATAAATACAGGTGTCCTTCCCACCGAGCCAAATGCCCTGACCGGTGAATTGACGCCGCCCGGAATTACCTTCTGTGATTTTTCAAATAGATCCTGTGAATTTGTCATTGCCATTCTTCTTTCTATATTTTATCGTCCTGTCAATCTATCTTCTTCTAAGCGTCGATGTCGCATTTTCCTCATCTAACCAATGCGCCACGTCTATAGCGTGATAGGTTATGATGATTCCGGCTCCGGCACGCTTCATGGCTGTCATGTTCTCCATGACTATTCTCTTCTCGTCTATCCAGCCATTTGCCGCTGCTGCCTTGACCATTGAGTACTCGCCGCTGACATTGTACACCGCTATCGGATAATCCGTGTGGTTTCTCACATCCTTGACTACATCCAGATATGCAAGTGCAGGCTTTACCATGATTATGTCTGCACCCTCGGCGATATCAGCCTCGCACTCCCTCAGAGCCTCCCTGCCATTTGCGGGATCCATCTGGTATGTCCTTCTGTCTCCAAACTGAGGTGCTGAATGTGCCGCATCGCGAAATGGTGCATAGTAACCAGATGCGAATTTCGCACTGTAGCCCATGATCAGGACATCCGCCAGTCCATTGTCGTCAAGTGCCTTTCTGATGTAGGCGGTGTGTCCATCCATCATGTCTGACGGAGCAACCATGTCCGCACCTGCCTTTGCAAGTGATACAGCCATCTTGCCCAGATATGGAAGAGTCTCATCGTTTAGTATCTTGCCGTCACGGATAATTCCGCAGTGACCGTGTGATGTATACTCACACAGACAAATGTCCGCTATGACTATCATGTCTGGATACAACTCTTTTATCCTTCTGACCGCCTTCTGCATGATCCCCTGATCGTCGTAAGCACTGCTGCCCACCTCATCCTTGTGAGCCGGTATGCCGAACAGGAGAACCGCGCTGATTCCGACATCAGCCACCCTGCGAAGCTCTTCTTCAAATGTATCGAGTGAATACTGATATATGCCAGGCATGGAATCTACAGGATTCTTGATTCCTGTGCCTTCCGCCACAAACATCGGGTATACAAGATCCTCCTTGTTAACCCTGTTCTCTCTGACCATATTTCTGATAGCCTCGCTGCCGCGAAGTCTTCTGAGTCTTATCATATTATTGCCTCTTTTCTCTACATACTATTCTCTGTCTCTATTATAAAGCACTCCCTACATTTCTCTACCGAAGGGGCCTGACCCCTTTTGATCCGGAAGGGCAAATCCCTTTTAATCCGAAGGGGCCTGACCCCTTTTGATTTTTGTTGTTGATTTTCCTGGCATCTTACGTCGAATGGGACGAAGGGGTCTGACCCCCACTGTAGGGCCTGCCAAGCCTAATTACTGGTATAGAATTCACCAATGGCTGATATAAGGTGCTCGATATCACCAACCTCTGGAACTATATCCGCATGATAACCAGCCTTCTCCAAAGCCTTCTCAGTCACATTTCCAAGTGCCGCTATATGAATATTTTCCATTATATCATGTATTTTTAAACTGCTATCCGTATGATCCCCGCATGAATCAGTATCGTCGGATGTATGCTCCATATCAACGCTGTTTTTTTCTGCATCAAGAACGTCCAAGAATCCCCTGACTCCTGATGCACTGACAAATGTTATCACATCCAGATCCTTCAGATACTGTATGCTCTCCATCCTGCGGCCAACCACATCATAAACCGGAATCTCCTCATATGTTACGCCGCCCTGATCAAGTATATCAAGCATAGTCTCGCTGCCCTGGACCGCCCTCGGAAGGAGAAGTTTCTCTCCGTCCTTCATCACATTTGCAAGCCCTCTGGCAAGGGCGCTTGTGGTATATTCGTCCGGCACATAGTCCGCTATGTACCCCTCAGATTTTAGCGCATCTCTTGTTCCGGCACCGACCACCGCAAATTTCAGATGAGCCAGTTTTCTGACATCTATATTCCACTCCCTGAGCCATTTGAAAAACAGGGTTATGGTGTTCTGACTGGTAAACGCCAGCCAACTGTAATCTTCTATATGTTCCAGAGCGCTGCGAAGTCTGTTCTTCTCCTCCGTCTGCTCCACACTCATATCCACTATGCTGTAGGACTGACCGCCGAGCGCATCTATGGCAACTCTCATCTTCTCGCGAAGCTTTGGCGTTCCCACAAGTCCAACGTGGACATTCTGAAGCGGTCCACGATTCGGTGCTGTGAAGTCCAACGCTGCATTTTCACCCACGACTATGATAGCGGGGGATTCAAGCTTTGCCTCGGTCACCTTGTCCGCAATAGTCTGTATATCGCCGCGGACTATCTGTTGCCCAGGCATGGTTCCTTTGGAAATGACCGCGACCGGAGTATTCTCCTCCGCACCGGTCTGGACAAGTCTCTCCATAATCTGTGGCAGTCTGTTCAGCCCCATCAGGAACACGCTTGTCCCTTCCTGATTTCTGATGTAATCATAATCATTTGAAACACCTTCATCAGATCTGTGTATGTCTGCCCGCTTGTGACCTGTTATCACATGGAAGCTTCTGCTCGTTCCTCGGTGGGTCACCGGTATGCCGCACACCTCCGGAACCGCCACTGCGGACGATATCCCCGGTATAACCTGAAATGGGATCCCCGCTTCTAGAAGTGCGGTCACTTCCTCGCCACCTCTTCCGAATACAAATGGATCGCCGCCCTTGAGGCGCACCACCATGTTGCCTTTGCGGCCTTCCTCGACAAGTATCTCGTTTATCTCAGGCTGCTTCTTGTAGTGACTGCCCGCCTGCTTACCGACATATATCCTGCGGCAGTCCGGCTTCACCATCTCCAGAAGCTGATAGGTTCCGAGTCTGTCATATATGATTGTATCGCATTGTTTTATGAATTCCAGGCCCTTCACCGTGATAAGTCCCGGGTCGCCGGGGCCTGCGCCTATCAAATATACCATTTTGTTCTCTCCCTACGCCGTGTGAGTTGGATGGGTGTCTCTCGGCTACGCACAGCTCAGTCACCTTGTCTTGCTCCTATTTGCACTCACTCCCGCCTCCGATAAGGGCGTTGGAGGCTCCCATTCGGCAAGGAGCGACAAGCTTCCATCGCTTATGTGCTACCCGCCGTAGAGACACCCATCCAGCTCACACGGCTTACGCATCGAAAAAATTTATTTCTTTACTTTTCTTTTATCTTCAATACATACTACTTCAAAACAATCTTCATTTTATGTTTTTTATTTATCTTTTAAATATACTGTTGCAAAACAACTTACTCTATTTTATTAAATTCTCTACCAACTGCTCCAAGTCTGCGGTGTTTCCCTCTACCGTCTTTCTGTGTATCTGGATTTCTTCATCTTTCTCTTTGTCCGAAGCCGCCGCGTCTGCTTTCATCAGGCTCAGCTTCATGTGGTCGCCATGAAGTTCTGAGTACACGCCTATCGGTTCGTGGCAGCCGGCGTTCAGGCGGCTTAAGACTGCCCGCTCGCATGTGAGCTGTGTGTATGCCTCGGTATCATTTATCGCCCTCACCATGTCGTATGCTTCGCCGGATGTTCGAGTCTCTATGGCTATGATTCCCTGACACGCTGCCGGAAGCATTGACTCTGTGCTGAGATATTGGAATGTAAGTTCATCTTTATGCACTTCAAGACATCCAGCGCTGCCATCGATGATACCCAGCCGTTCAAGTCCTGCCGCCGCAAGTATGATGGCATCGTATTCGCCGACCTCCAGCTTCTGTATGCGGGTGCCGACATTTCCTCTCAGGTTCTTGCACACCGCATTTGGATACATGTCTCTTATCTGGTACTGCCGTCTCAGGCTGCTGGTTCCCACCACGAAACTGTCGTTTCTGTCAAATGACCTGCCACTCTTATATATGAGAACGTCCTGTGGACATGCCCTCGGAAGTGTGCCCGCTATCGTAAGACCTTTCATTATCTCCATCGGCATATCCTTGGCACTGTGTACCGCTATGTCTATGTCACCTTTAAGTATAGCTTCCTCGAACTCCTCGACAAATACCGCCTTGCCTCCGAATTCCAGAAGCGCTCTGCTGATGTCCCGATCCCCCCGGGTACTCATTGTAACCATCTGAAAATCAATCTGGGGAAATCTCTCCTTGAGTGCCTTTATCACCAGTTCAGTCTGAGCAAGAGCAAGCTTGCTGCCGCGGGTTCCAACTTTTACTGTTTTTTTCTGTCCTCCGCTTTCGCAATCCAAACCGTCGCTATTGAATCCATCTGCCATGTCATTCTCCGCAAATTTACGAATATTTGGTTTATTTTTACCATGTCCATTCTCAACACTCATCTAACAGACTCCTAACCATTTGCTGAAATGCTTTCTTTCGCTCTTCCTCGCCGTCTATCTGTGCTTTGATCTGCTCACGGATCTCACCCATCCGCTCCGCTATATCGCCATAACTCCTGCCTAAATGGCTCTCTATATTTCTCTTGATCGTGCCCGCAAGCACCGGACTCTGTCCTCCGGTGGAAACGCTTATCACAACCTCTTTATCCTTTATGATCGCCGGAAAGTAGAATCCACAATCCGATTTCACATCCACCACATTTACCAGTATGTGCTGCTGTCTGCAGAGCTCAGCCATGTCGTGGTTGACCTTCTCATCGTCCGTCGCCATTATAACGACAAATGCATCGTCTATATCCTGTGGCTGTACACGTCTTTTTACAAGTGTTAGGCATCCAGAATAATCTGCAAAATTCTCTACAGAACCACTATCATCGCTTGTCGCTGCACAGTATTTGTCTGGCGTATTCACCTGCTCCGCCAGCTCCAGGAGTTCCGGGCAGAACTCCGGTGAAACCACCGTGACCACTGCGCCAAATTCCAGCATGCTGCACACCTTCCTGTATGCAACTGTTCCGCCTCCTGCGATCAGGCATCTCTCATTATTCAATTCGATCATAAATGGGAAATATGACATCACTACCTCTAATCTCTATTATTAAATCTCTCATAAAATCACTCAAAAGCTATTCCAACCATCTGACATCTGACAAAGCCCTCATCAGCCGATAATACCGTATAACCTCAGGCAGACAAGCAGTGTTCAGTTCTCACATTCAGCAGCAAGAATACTGTCCAGCATCTTCTCAAATGCCTCATACTCAAGCTGCCCTTTTAGTTTGTATACCAGCTTTGCTCCATCTGTTGTCTTAAGCTGCGCCATGACATCTCCGTGCTCCCTGTTGAACCTCGAAAATGCTATGTTCTTCATTATCTCGTCAACCTGTGATATGAGCCATGGTTCCATCTCCGTGATTGTCTTCGCCCTGTTTTCATTGTTCTCTCTGGAGAGTGTCCTGATATAGTCTATGTCACGCAATACACATCCGTCCATATCTGAAACCGATGGATCAATGTCCTTTGGCATTGCCAGATCAAGAAATAACCTCCGCTTAGGCTGCTTTTTCACAGCTTCTGCCAGCTCATCTCTGACAAATATATAATGTGGACTTGCTGTCGCGCTAATGATGACATCCGCCCAGGCTGCCAGCTCATATCTTCTGCTGTAGTCCTCTATCCTGATCTGCTGATGGCTGCCAAATACCTCATCTGCCCTGTGGTGGCTTCTGCTTGTGCCTGTTATCTCTATGTCCGGTGCAAGATCTGCGATATCCTTGACAACTATGCTGCCTATCTTGCCTGTGGCTCCCACGACTAGGATATGCCCGGTATTTGTCTTTTCAGCATCCAAACTCTCAACTTGACTGCTGCTTGCCACATCACTTCGAACATCTCTGCACGTATTCTCAATGCCGCCATTTCTTGTAAAATTCACTGCTTCCCTGGCTGACAAAGTTCCAACGGATACCGGAAGCCTCGTGGTATCACTCTCCGTTGCCACCGTCTTTGCCGCCGCAAGTGCTCCCTGAAATGCTATATTCAGCTCGCCGTCACAGGCTCCAAGCTCCTTCGCCATAAGATATGCACTCTTCACCTGATGTATGATCTCCACCTCGCCGAGCACCATAGAATCCATACCACATGCCACTCTGCACAGATGTAACATACACTGGAATCCCTCATAATTCATGCTGTATCTTCTTATGAGGCTGGCAGGGACATACCTGTCATTAGCCAGAATCATTTCTACCTGTTCAAGCAGGCCGCCTCGCACACCGGAAGCTTCACCGCTGTTTATTTTCCCTGTTATCACAGACTCACACGGCTCACATTTATCCGTAAAGTATATCTCCATCCTGTTGCAGGTCGACAACACGACACATCCACCCACCGCAGTCTTTAGCCGCTCGGTGAACTGTCTCTGTCCTTTTGTCGTAAATGCAAATCTCTCCCTGATATCAGCCGGTGTATTCTTATGGTTTATACTTATGCAAAACATATCTTCAGTAACTCCAAACGAAATTTATGACGCAGTCGCAATCTTTGTAAATCGCTGACGCAGGCTGCTCAAGCATAAACCTTGGCAAACTGCCCGCGTAAAGAACAAGGGCGGGTATCAAAGCCCGCCCTGTTCTTTCAAATGCCTGCTATCTATCATGATTCTATAACAAGCTCCTCTATCGTCACATTCTTTTCCTCATCTATGTTGAAGGCCTTGAGTACCGGATTGTCTATCTCCATGAGGGAGAGAATCAGATAATTCACCTTGGAATCATATGCAAGTCTCTTATCCTCCTCCGAAGGTCTGGATGGAGACTCTGGATGGGAATGGAAATTGCCAAGAAGCTCATATCCATTTGCACGCATATCCTTAACTGCCGCAAGCTGCTCTCTTGGATCCATGGAGAAATGCTCGTTGCTGGCGTCAATATTTGTCAGGAGATACACCTTCTTGATGTACTTCTTGTCTCCCTCTCTGACACCGCCGATCAGACCACAGGACTCATTTGGAAGGCCTTCCTTGCAGTGTGCAAGTATCTTCTCGTAATCAGACTTTGTCATGTACAACATCTTACTTCATATCCTCCTTATATTCAACTATCTCTGTGATCCACCTGTATCAACTATGTTGATCATGCTGAGGCTGATGACATATACCATATCAGGGATATACGAAGCCGCCGGTCCTTAGGAGTTGCCTATGTGCGTAAGCACATATTTGCATGGCAACTCCGACCTGCCGCCAAACGCAAGTGAGGGGGCGATACCAGTGGTGGCGCCTTAAGCGGCACCTTAGTACCGCTGCAGGCTGAGTTAAGCGGGAGCGCTCCCAGATATGGTATTGTCAGTCAGACTCAGCATTCACAGCCCTATACACAGGCGGATTACAGAGATCATTTTACTTTCCGTCACACTCTACCTGCTCGTAGTCGATGAGCTTGGTGATGGTTGGATTTGGTCCACATACAGCACATCCACAGCCCTTCTTGTGAGGGAGCTTTACTGTGTGGAATTCCATCTTAAGTGCGTCAAATGTAAGGAGTCTTCCTGTCAGAAGATCGCCAACTCCGATGAGATACTTGATCGCCTCCATAGCCTGAAGGCTTCCGATGACACCGCCCATTGCTCCGATTACACCGGCCTGCTTACATGTAGGAACCGCATCCTTTGGAGGTGGATCCTTGAATACACATCTGTAGCATGGTCCCTCATCCGGAACATATGTCATGAGCTGACCCTTGAATCTGATGATTCCTGCATGTGAAAATGGCTTCTTGGCCATAACACAGGCATCATTTATAAGGAACTTTGCAGGGAAGTTGTCTGTTCCATCGATGATGAAATCATAGTCCTTGATGAGATCCATGATGTTCTCTGATGTAACGAACTCTCTGTATGTGATTACATTTACATCAGGGTTCATGGCGTTCATGGTCTCCTTTGCGGATTTGACCTTTGCCTTGCCCACATCTGCTGTTCCGTGAATGATCTGCCTCTGAAGATTTGACAGATCTACCTCATCGGCATCAACGATACCGATCGTACCAACTCCGGCTGCTGCCAGGTACATAGCGGCTGGCGCTCCCAGTCCACCTGCGCCTATGATCAACACCTTGCCATTTAACAATTTCTTCTGTCCCTTCACGCCAACTTCCTGAAGGATGATGTGACGTGAGTAACGCTCCATCTGTTCGTTTGTAAATGCCATTAGAAGCTGCCACCTCCCATGAAGTAGAGGAACTCTACTGTGTCGCCGTCCTTGAGCTCTGTTGTTGCAAATGCATCTGAGTCAACAAACTCATCATTGACTGTTACTGTGACATAGTCCGGATTCTCAACGTTCTCTGACACGATGACCTGTGCTATTGTTGTTCCATCTGCTATCTCTTTCTTCTTTCCTGCTATTGTGACTGTCATTTTTCTTTCCTCCTGACGATTCATTTGCCGTGCCCGGCATAAAATGTGATTATATACTTTATAATATTTTTTTAACTTCCTCTTCCAGCGCATTTCTCTTCACAAGACCGCGGATGCGGGAAACCTCCTCGCCTCCCTTGAAGAAGAGTATGGTTGGTGACGCCATCACTGCGTACTTCTCAGCAAGCTCTGCGTCGAAGTTTACATTTACCTTGTATACATTTACCTTGTCCTCGTAGTCATCCTCGATGCCGCCAAGGATAGGTGAGAGCTGCTTGCATGGTATACAGCTATCCGAATAGAATTCCACGATGACCGGGAGCTCCGACTGAAGAACCTTCGCATCGAAATCCTCTGCACTGACTCTTACTGCCATTCATTTTCTCCTTTCCTGCCGGATGTTTTCACTGCAATAAATTCACACTATGTATACATGTTCTGTCTTAACATACCTATCATGGGTCGTTTCCACTTAACTCAGTCTGCAGCGGTACTATCGCTCGCAAGCTCGCTGAGTACCGGCGACTTCGTATTCCCATGATATGGTAATGTTAAGCAGAACATGTGACAGTATATAACAAAAGCAGTGAAAACATCCGGCTTACCTTATCTGATCAATCCTCCAGTTTCTTAACTATGAGATCGTAAGTACCGTTCTCGTTGTCGATGAGCTTCAGGATCTGCTGTCCTTCCTCCTTGAAGCTTCTAGGTACGTTCTGCACAGGCTCGCCATCGTTCATGGTGACCGCAAGCACCTGTCCTATCTCAAGTTCCTCCATGGCTACCTTTGCCTTGACAAATGTCATCGGGCACACCACATCAGTTATATCTACTCTGTCATCGATTTCGTAATCAGCCATTGTAAGCCTCCTTTAATACTTCTTTAAATTTGTCTAAGCCCACACGCTCCAATGTGAACTGGAAACGCTCGCTTGGCTTTGCATTGTCTGCAAAGAACTGTATTGCCGCATCTGTGATACGGAAAAGCTGCTCCTCAGATGTAACAACCGGAAGTAACTCCTCGCCGCGGTGGATAGTATTTCCAAATAATCCTCCGAATGAGACAAGATATCCTGTCTCGCCCTTCCATGCATCTGTAGGACATGCCTTTGCGCATCGTCCGCAGTAGTTACATTTGTCTGTGTCGAGGATGATCTTGCCGTCCGCCATGGTGATCGCGCCCTCACGGCACGCCTTGACGCACACGCCACACATGATACATGATGGCTCATCCCACTCTACTACCATTGCGCCCTTGATTCCCACGTCGTTCTCCTCTGCCTTCAGACAGTTGTTCTGGCACCCTGTGACACCGAACTTGAACTTGTGAGGAAGCTCCCTTGCGTAATATCTCGCATCAAGCTTCTTGGCTATGTCATATGTGTCTATGTTGCCGCTCGGACAGATCTGATTTCCCTGGCACGCTGTGACTGTTCTTACTCTTGGACCACACACACCCGGCTTACAGCCTCCCTTTGCCAGTTCTTCCTTTACCTCTTCCACATCGTCAAGCTTGACAAATGGGATCTCAACGCTCTGTCTCGATGTGAGATGTACATGTCCATCTCCGTATTTCTCGGCAACCTCTGCTATCTTCTTGAGATTCTCTGCGGTAAGGTTTCCTCCCACCACCTGAAGTCTCAGAGAAAAGTTATTCTTCTGCTTCTGTCTCATGAATCCGCCCTTTTTCAGAGCTGCGTAATCTACTGCCATATGTAGTTCCTCCAAATCATTTGTGTATTAGTCGGCAAGGGCCTTCCGGAAGTCCTCTATCAGATCTTCCACGTCCTCGATTCCGACACTAATACGAATCATATCATCATATACGTTGGCGTCAAGCTTCTCCTGCTCTGTGCTGTGCGCATTCAGTGTCGATTCAGGATGTACGATAAGTGTCTTCGTATCTCCTATGTTCGACACTATCTGCGGTATCGTGAGCTTGTTCATCACCGCAAATGCCTTCTCCTTGCTGCCAACTCTTATGGTGATTATGGCACCATAACCGCCATGGAGCTGCTCATCTGCAATGCCATGCCAAGGACTGGATTCGAGTCCCGGATAGTTGACCTTCACACCCTCCTGGCTTTCCAGGAACTGTGCAAGGGCAAGTGCGTTGTGACAACATCGCTCCATCCGAAGTCCCAATGTCTCCATGCCCAGCATATTGTAAAATGCCGTCTGCGGAGCTATGCAGGCTCCTGTATTTCTAAAAAGTCCGTTCCTGAGCTTTGCTATGTAGGCAAACTTTCCGAACATCTTGTACTGCTGCAGAAGCGGATAACGCTCTGCGTCCCATTTGAAATTGCCGCTGTCAGTGATGACTCCGCTTATGGCGTCGCTGTTGCCGTTGATGTACTTGGATGTGGAATTGATGACTATGTCCGCTCCAAGTGTCAGCGGTGTGACCAGGTATGCCGTGGCAACCGTGTTATCTATCAGAAGAGGAAGTCTGTGTGAATGTGCCAGCTCTGCAAGAGCCTTTATATCCACCACATCCAGCTTCGGATTGCCGATCGTCTCAGCGAATATCACTCTGGTATTCTCATTTATCGCTGCCTCAACCGCATCCTTATCCGATATCTCCACAAATGTCGTCTTGATCCCAAATGCCTCCAGATCGTGGAACAGATCTATCGTTCCACCGTAGAGTCCCGTGCTGGAGACTATCTCTCCGCCAGCTCCAACTATATTTAAGAGTGCATTTGTGAGTGCCGCCATTCCAGAAGAACACGCTACCGAACCCACTCCCTTTTCAAGATTCGTCATCCGCTCCTCAAATGCAACTATCGTCGGGTTATTGATCCTCGTATAAGAATAACCCGTCGCCTTGTTGTGGAAGAGCTTCTCATGCTGCTCCGCCGAAGGCTGATAGAATGCACTGGATTGATAGATCGGTGTAAGTGTGGCGCCTGTATTCTCATCACCAAGCTTTGCGCTGTGTAATAATGCTGTGTTAAATCTCATGATTTTCTATGCCTCACTAAATAATAAATCCTATAATTCCTACAAACATGATAGGATTATAGCTCTTATACCCTACTATGTCAATAGGAATTATAAAATAAGCAATGCAGATAAGCGAAAAAAAAGATCAGATGGGAGTTTTACTCACATTCTGACCCTTTTTTGAGGTTATCTATATGGCGCATGCCATTCCACGAGCCACGTTAGCGGCGAGGGGAGGGCATTGCTTATTTTATAATTCCGTACGGTATACACGGCACATGCCATTCTCTGGTAATGCCCCCTCGCCTTCGCTCGGCGGCAGGTCGTCGGGGCTGATTAAATATGAACTTCGTTCATTCAGCCCCTCCTCACGAGCCACGTCAGTGGCGAGGGGAAGCATTGCTTATTTTAATTCATTTCCTCGACACCCGTTTCTTCACATGCAGATCCAAATCCTGCAATTTTCTTCCAAGTTCATCATCCTTTGCAACTAGCAACAGATCCTTATCCATATAGTTAAGCGCATGTAACACGGCTGCATAGCATCCAATCGCCACCGAAGATGCACCTTTTTCTATAGACACCAATGTGGCTCTGCTGATACCCGCCCGCTCAGCAACAAGCTCTGCAGGCAGCTTTCTTCTAAGTCTGGCATACTTTATCTGCTGTCCCATCTGTTCTAGTATTCTCTCTGTCTCCGGTAATAATACCAATGACTTTTTCGGCATAATATCATCTCCTTATGTAAATAATATTATTCATTTTAATTGATTATGTCAATTTTTATTTACTTTATTTTGCAAGGCAGATAAGCCTATTCTTATACGACATCTCTATCTTCTTAAACAACAGCAAATAAAAAACGTATGGATCACCCCCCCCATTTCTCTGGCAGCTTTCCCATACGTTTTCACTCATTTCTTATTTGCAATTTTCTTATACAGCATCTTCCTCACATAGAAATAACATACTATCTGCATAGCAAGGGTTATGATCCAGGACGCCGGATATGAGATGAACAGAACCGCCAGGGATCTGTGTCTCGGGAAAATCCAGTATATCCACACGATTCGGGTTCCCACCGTTCCTATGATCGAGAGGAGCATCGGAACTCCGGAATGTCCCATCCCACGAAGCGCCCCCGGGAACAAGTCCATAAATCCGCACAGGAAATATGTGACTGTCGTATACAGCAGAATCTCCATTCCGCACTTTATAACCGCGTCGCTGCTCGTATATATATGCAGCAGCTGCGGTCCAAAGAAATACGCTCCATTGCCCAGAACCATCATTGCCGCAAATGACAATATCAGACAGTCGATCAGAACTCTCTCCATACGTTTCCATTTGCCGACACCGTAGTTCTGGCTCGTAAAACTCATGCACGCCTGCGTTACAGCATTCACCGTCACATACAGAAATCCAAATATATTATTTGCCGCCGTGTAGCCCGCCATGGCAACCGAGCCAAATGAGTTGACTGACGACTGAAGCAGCACATTCGAAAAGTTGATGACTGTGCTCTGAATTCCCGCCGGAACTCCGACCGAAAAAATCTGCTTTACATATACCCCCTTGATGGTAAGCTTTGAAAATCTCAGCTGATAGCTCGTCTCTGACATGTAGAGACAACGGAGCACAAGCACGCAGGATATCAGCTGTGAAATGACAGTTCCGATTGCAACTCCGGCAACTCCAAACTTGAAAACGATCACAAAGCACAGGTTAAGTCCTGTATTTGCAATCCCGGAGATAACCAGAAAAATGAGCGGTCTTTTTGTATCTCCCACCGCTCGAAGTATGGCAGCACCGTAATTGTACAGCATAAAAAACGGCATTCCCAGAAAGTAAATCCGCATATATAAAGAAGAAAGTCCGATGACGTCCCCAGGAGTATCCATAAGCTCAAGCGCCGGTTTTGCGCAAACCCACCCGACAAAGGCCATAATAATACCGCTGATCAGCGCTAACGTGATCGCGGTATGTACTGTCTCTGACATTTCTTTATCTTTTCCTGCGGCATAAAATCTTGCCGCAAGCACATTTGCCCCAAGGGATATACCTATGAACAAGTTGGTGAATACATTGATAAGTGCCGTGGTTGAACCGACTGCCGCCAGCGACTCGTTACCACTGAACTTCCCGACAACAATGATATCCACCGCATTGAACATCAGCTGCAGAATCCCCGAGAGCATAAGCGGGAGCGAAAATGAGATCAGCTTATCCATGATCGTCCCGTTGCACATATCAATTTCATATTTATTGTGTTTTGCTGTAGAACTCATAACTTTCCTCTGATTCTCCGAAAATAGCGCATCAATTTCTATAGAATTTTCTCTTTTTCACGAATAAAAAAGGAGTTCCACTGTTGGCAGAACTCCCTGAACATTTTCTTTCGGCATCTCTGTCTATCCGAGTTTTGGTAAATTAAGTTTACGTCAATCTGATAGGCAACTCTTGCCACCTGCATAACAGCGTTTACCCCTGTTTCTGTTATACATTATATTCTATTTTTAAAGAAAATCAATAAACCCATATTATCTTTTTATTCACTCAGCCTTTTTCATTCCGCCTCAAACCGGGCTCCAATCTCACCTGCATAGCTTTCTGCATATGAGCCTGTTTCTCCAACTATCGTGAGCTTTTCTGTACCGCCCATAAACATGTATTTATTCAGTTCCGTCACACCTGCCGGAATATGCAGACGCTCCATACTCCCCAAGAAGAAATTGCTCTCATTAAATGTAGTGACTTTGTCCCCAAGGTCAACGATTCGTAAGTTGTCACAGTTGAACGTACCCTCTCCAACCGTTTCAACACCGGTTGCCAGAACAACCTGCAGACACGCATTGTTGCAGAACGTATACGAAAGCTCCTTTATCGTATCAGGCAGTGAGATTCCCTTTATAAAACTGTCATTACTAAAAGTCCCATCCATTATAGATATGACATCCTTTCCGTCTATCTGCTCCGGTATGACAACTATCGGGTCACTTCCGTTGTATGCCTTTATGGATACACTGTCTCCATGATCTACATATTCAAAGTCTGATGCCGGTGTTTCTGCGTGATTTTTCACGTCGTCCACCGTGATCTCTACACTGTCTGTTACGGATACTCCATCATCGTTGTTAGTCTCTTCACCCTCTGCAGTATCAACAGCGGTGCTCACCGCTGTGTCCTCTGTATCGACGCTTGTATCCTTTTTATCTCCGCACGCAGCAAAGCTCATCATCACCGCCATTGCTGCTATTATCGCTATTATCTTCTTCATAATATCCTCTCCTCATTATTCCAGCCGATTTATTCTTCCTCGAAATTTATTCCCTCTTCCTTTGCAAATGTTTCTGCAAATGAACCGGCTTTACCAACAATTGTCAGGGTATCTTCGCCAAAGAAGGCTACCTTATCGAGATTCTCTACCCCTGCTGGAAGATGAATCACTTCTAATGTATCCGAAAAATAAGCATCATCAAATTCTTTAAGATTGTAGCCCAGATCTACATATTTTAAACTGTCATTGTGTTGGAACGCTGCCCTTCCCACAGTCTCAACACCTGATGCCAGAACCACCTGCAGCGAATCATTAAGTCCAAATGTCGAATCGCGAATTTCCTTTATCGTATCAGGCAGTGAGATTCCTTTTATAAAACTGTCATTACTAAAAGGCCCGTCAATTATAGATATGACATCCTTTCCGTCTATCTGCTCCGGTATGACAACTATCGGATCACTTCCGTTATATGCCTTTATGGATACACTGTCACCATGATCTACATATTCAAAGTCTGATGCAGGTGTTTCTGCGTGATTTTTTACATCATCCACCGTGATCTCTGCACTGTCCGTCACCTGCTCCGATGACTTTCCACCCGCAGGCTTGTCTGATGAGTCCGTACCTCCACATCCCACAAGTCCCATCGCAAATGCAGCCATTATAACCATCACACAGGCTCTGCCTCTGCCATTTCTTATACCGTTCTTTTTCATATACTATACTCCTCGCCATGTAATATTTGTGCAAATATCCGTCCAGACTCCCCATCTGCCTGTGCTCACACAACAGAAGTATATCACGATTATATTCAGTTTTTTCTCTATTGCGACAAACGGTCATTATTTGCGACAAACGGCAGTATTATTTTCACGACAAATATGCCGTCACCTGATTTCATCTGACATTCGCCATGATATTTTTCTACAACCCGCTTAATATTCACTGTGCCGATTCCATGCTCCGTATCACTGTCGGTCTTTGTTGATATCAACCGGTCTCCATCGCACCTGATTTCACCCGACATAGGATTTTCCACAAGAAGCATCAGTGAGCCCGGATTTTCTGATGCACGAACCTTTATATACCGGTCTTTCTGACATACCACATTTGCCTCTATTGCATTGTCAATGAGATTCGCTATGAGCACGCTGCAGTCAGAATTGTCCATCTGCGACAGCCTGCCAAATGCACCGCTTACGTCCATCTGTATATTATTCTCATCCATGACCGATTTCTTTGCATTTAACAGGATGTCCACGATCTCACTCCCCGTGGCTATCCAGCCGGTATCTATTCCGCCGCTCTCCATCATCTCCTGAAAATATTTCTTTGCCTTGTCATATTCTCCGCGATCCATGAGTCCCTGGATAGTCAGCATATGATTCTTCAGATCATGTCTGAGTCGCACCGCATCCGACTGTTTCTCTTTATAATCTTTGAAATACTGATACTCGGTATCAAAGCTCTGCCTGTAATTTTCCGAAAGATTCCTGTAATGCCTGGTGAGTTTCCTATGAATTATCCACGCAAATACCGCCACATTTACCCCAATCGCAAACAATACCCAGGCAATGGAGTAAAGTATACCGTCCACATTGGTATATATCCTGTCAAGCCCGGCGCAGAATACAGGTGAGAAAAGGCTTATCACGCACAGAAGTATCTCCTCACCGACTGTGAGCCTCACGTCCATATGCCACCCATTCACCTTATGTATCGCAAATATCAACGCTACCAGGATGACCAGATCCATACAGAACTCAAATACGGACTGGCTCTCATTGCCGAGTTTTATCTCGTATTTGTCAAGTCCCAGCATGGTGCCTGTCATCTGCGTGAGAAAACCGTACATCACATACAAAAGACACGACAGTATACCCTCTATTCCCGCACGCACGCGGTGTCCGTGGGTCCTGACAGCACCATATACCACAAGAAACGCAAAGAAAAGAACCATCTGGATCATGTCATGGTCCTTAAATATCAGCATTACCACCGCATCGTATGCACATATCCCTGCAAACAGAACCGGGTAACTCCACATTCTCTTAAACGGTTTCCCCCCGAACAACAACTGCATTATCAGTATCATGGAGAATATCTCCATACCATTCAACAAAACTATACCTGTAGTTGCAAGCCAGCCACTCATTTTTCCAAATCCTTCTCCATTTTCTTCATTAGTATTTCTCTATACACGCTCTCGCGGCGCCTGCTGATGGGGAGTTCCTCTCCACCGCTGAGTATGAGTCTGCCCTTGGAGATTTCCCTGTGGTATCTCATGTTCACGATGTATTTTCTGTGGATCCTGAAAAATCCATACTCCCTAAGCATTTCCTCAAGCTCCGCAAGGCTCGTCCTGTCGGTTATCCGCCCTACTCTGGTATATATCATCGTGTACTTGTCCTCCGCCGATATATATACGATATCGTCCAGTCTTACAGGTTCTTCCATCCCCGGAAGGCTCAGCAGCATCCGGTGTATTCCAGAATACTCTCTGTGTATATCGCCCATGACACTCTGAACCGACTCACCTGTCAGTGGTTTTAACAGATATCTGAACGCTCTTGCCTCGTATCCTTTGATGGCATACTCAGGGTGGGCTGTTATGAATACCACCACCCAGTCAGGCAGACATTCATGGATCTGGCGTCCAAGCTCCACGCCGTCTATCCCCGGCATCTCTATGTCAAGAAACACCACCGTCCTGATACCATTTTCAGTAAACTTCCCGGTTCTGATATCCTCGTACATATCCGTTCCTGAACTATAAACTAGAACATCCGCATCTGCCATATGCAGAGTTTCCCTGCAGACTATCTTCATCTGCTCAAGCTGTTCGGAATTATCATCACAAATGATCACCCTATGATGTTTTTTCTCTTTGTCCCTGATTATCATCTGCGCTCCTGACTGCCTCCGGCTCTGTGCTTATGTTCACTCTTCTGCTTATACATGCATTCATCCGCCTGCTCCATATAAAAGCCTCATTCTGACCCAATTGATCAAATACAATCTGCTCATCAAAATTAACGACTATGTTTTCTCCATTCATCAACCGTTCCATCATTTCCTTGATTTCCGGTGTGCCAGTTCTTATGAGTTTATTTATCAAACCGTTTGAACTCGTTGATGCCCAGTATGACCTGAGTTGCTTTTCCTTCAGAAAATATGTTATAGACCACGGATTATAAATGTCCCTGTGTGAGCCAAATATAAATCCATCATACCATTTTTTCACATCTGAAAATCTGTCAGAAAGTCCATATTCTTCAAGCGATGTCATAACTTCATTCTCTGTAAAACCAAACGAATCAGCATACATATCCGATGTAGCAGTAACCACTCTCATGTACATAATTAATTTTATTTTATCATAGGATATGTGGATTCTCAACGGAATATCTATATCGAATTCTCTCGTTATCTCCGTATTACAAGGTCCCATGCAACCACCATCTCCGCCTCGTTGCGGTCTTACTCCCTACACATATGTCAAATCTTTGCGGCTCATACAAACACTGATTCTCTCATTATCCACGCAATAAAAAAGAGCGCCGTAACATGAAACGGCACTCTTCTCTGTATTACTTTTCATATTGTCCTGCCCCATCCTGACACCACGAGCGTGACAGGGGGACACTCTTCGGTACGAAAGGAACGTCCCCACTAGATGTAGTTTCCATCGTGAACCTGGGCTGCGTCGTATACAGACTCCTTGCGGATCTCATCTGCTATCTCGTCTGCGTCAAGCTCGCCGTCAGCATTCCAGTCGCCATTGTAAACCTCGGCGCCATCTACCTTGATTCCTGCGATCTGCTGCTCGCTTGCGAAGAGAAGCACGATGATTCCGGCATGGTGAAGATGTTTTAATACAACATTTACATCCTCGCGGATATCTGGAGCGTACAGGTATGTATGACGTCCGTCGATGCTGAGCTTCTTCTCTACCGACTCAACGAAATCTCTTGAGACATTTCCTGCTGCAAATGGAACTATGACAGCCTTCTGTCCCTTGATCGCTGCACGCACATTTCTGTCCACGCGTCCCTCGTAAAGTCCGGTCTCCTCAGTGTGAACCTCCTCGACAACACCGCAGGCACTTGTCATGTCTGTGACACGGTCGATGAGTATGAGCTCTCCGAGAGTCTTGTGCTTCTTGAACTCGTCTACCACGATCCTGTCGGCAAATGCAATCCTGCAGACTGCGATACCATTCTTTGCAAGGGTGTCCGCTGATTTCTGCTCGCCTGTATTTACATCAATGGTGTAATCGATGTGTGTAACTGTACCAGGGATCATCTTGGTTCCGAGCTTCACGAAGAAGTTCTTGCCGTTGTACAGCTCATCGTCATCCATCCAGAGGAGTGTTGCGGTGATTGAAGATGCAACCTTTGCGCCTGAATCAACTGTGAGCACACATCCTCTTGACACATCAACCTCACGGTCAAGCTGTATTGTTACAGGCTGTCCCTTCTGTGCTGAGTCCACTGTGTCAAATCCCACATGGATGCTCTTGACCTTTGCGGTCTCGTTGCTTGGGAGTGTGTTGATCTCGTCTCCGACGTGGATCTCACCATCCTCGATCTGACCCTGGAAACCTCTGAATGTATGGTCAGGACGGCACACTCTCTGAACAGGCATGTAGAAGCCTGCCTCTGTGTTGTCCTCCGCGATATCTATGTCCTCAAGGTATGTGAGGAGTGCCGGTCCCTTATACCAAGGAATGTTCTCTGACTTCTTTGTCACGTTATCACCCTCTGTAGCTGACACTGGGATGATCGTGATATTTGGCAGGCCAAGCTCTGATGACAGCTCATTTATCTGCTCTACGATCTCATTGAAACGCTTCTCGTCGTAGCCGACAAGATCCATCTTATTTACCGCAAATACAAAGTATCTGATTCCCATGAGTGCGCAGATTCTTGCGTGTCTTCTGGTCTGTACGAGCACGCCCTGCTTTGCATCTATGAGGATGACTGCCAGGTCGGCAAATGATGCTCCAACCGCCATGTTTCTTGTATACTCCTCATGGCCCGGTGTATCTGCCACGATGAAGCTTCTCTTGTCTGTTGTAAAATATCTGTATGCAACGTCGATGGTGATACCCTGCTCACGCTCTGCCATCAGTCCGTCCAGAAGAAGTGAATAGTCGATGGCACCGCCGCGGCTTCCAACCTTGGAATCAAGCTCCAAAGCCTTCTCCTGATCTGCATATAAAAGCTTTGAATCGTATAATATATGTCCTATAAGTGTTGACTTTCCGTCATCTACACTTCCGCATGTTATAAATTTAAGTAATCCGCTCATCTTAGAAGTATCCCTCCCTCTTTCTACGCTCCATGCTGCCTGCTGCCTCGTTGTCTATAACTCTGGTGGTTCTCTCTGAGGATACCGCACTGAGCGTCTCCTCGATGATCTCAGGGAGTGTGTCCGCTGTGGACTCCACGCCGCCTGTCAGTGGATAGCATCCGAGAGTTCTGAAACGAACACTCTTGTACTCTATCTTCTCACCAGGTCTGAGCTTCATTCTGTCGTCGTCAACCATGATGATGTTGCCGTCACGATATACAACAGGTCTCTCCTTTGCAAAGTACAATGATGGAATCTCTATATTTTCACGCTCTATGTACTCCCATATATCAGCCTCAGTCCAGTTGGAAAGTGGGAACACTCTGACCTCCTCGCCCTTCTGGATCTTGGTGTTAAACAACTTCCACATCTCAGGTCTCTGGTTCTTTGGATCCCATGCATGCTGTGCATTTCTGAATGAGAGGATTCTCTCCTTCGCACGGGACTTCTCCTCGTCTCTGCGTCCGCCGCCAAACGCTGCTGTGAAACCGTATTTGTCAAGCGCCTGCTTGAGCGCCTGTGTCTTCATGATATCTGTGTATGCTGAGCCGTGGTCAAATGGGTTGATGCCCTTCTTGACACCCTCCTCGTTGATGTACTCGATCATGTCAAGTCCATATTTTTTCGCTGTCTTGTCTCTGAACTCGATCATTTCCTTGAACTTCCATGTTGTATTTACATGCAAGAATGGAAATGGTGGCTTCTCAGGATAGAATGCCTTGAGTGCCAGATGAAGCATTACTGAGCTGTCCTTTCCTATGGAGTAAAGCATAACCGGCTTCTCACACTCCGCAGCAACTTCGCGGATGATGTATATCGCCTCTGCCTCCAGTTCGTCAAGATGTGATAACTTTCCCATGTTTATACCAACCTTTCTTCTTTATAGCCGCGCCACCCGGTAACAAAGGGGTCAGACCCCTTTGTTTCTGAGAGGGGCCTGATCCCTTTTGGGGGATAGCCCTGACCCTTTTTTCTGAGAAGGGGGTCTGACCCCTTCGGAGATTTCGCAGCTGTTTTATTTTATCAATATTTATTTGCTTCCTTCTTATCTATCACGATCTGGTCTGTGGTGCCGTCCATCTTGCGGATATTCCACAGAAGCAGATCTCCCTTGTTCTCCACCGACATCTGGCTTCCCATTCCGCCGATGTCTGCTCCGAGATACAGTGAGATGGCGTCAAATGCACACTCCTTGATACAGGATGAGCATCCCCAGCAATCCTTAGGGTATTTCATGAATATCTGTCCATCCTCATCTCTCTTTATGAGGGAACCAGGGCAGACATTTGCACATTTGCCGCAGTTTTTGCAAAGCTCTTTATTTATCACTATGCTCATATGCATCCCCCTTTCTAACCAGCTCACGATGTATCATCTTAAGCTCTCCGTCCACCATCTTGGAGTTGACAAATATTTCCCAGTCTTTGCTCTTCTCCGGATAGTCCAGGTTTTCAGCAAAGCTGTGCCATCTCGTCTCCTTCCTGTCCTTCAGGTGTGCGATGACTGATAGTGCAACTGTGAGTCTCTCCTTCACCTCGTACACAAACATAAGCTCGTGCATGTCGTGGGCACTTATGTGCCATACCAGCTTCTGGAGCTGCTCTATCTTCTCCTTTGCCAGCTCAAGCTGTTTCTCGTTGAACTGGTAGTGGGTAGATATTCCTCCGGCGTAGTTGTCCATGACCTTCTGCATGGCCTCCTCTATAGCCTCGTATGTGAACATCTTCTCGTCGGTATCGAGGAAATGATCGTACTCTTCTATCTTTTTGTCAAATGCTGTCTCCTCATCAAGCTCCAGCTCTGTATATCCCTCATCAAGCTGCTTAACCATGGCAATGGCTGCTATCTCTCCCTCAACCATCGCTCCCGTCACATACTTCTGTGGACATCCGCCCGCCACATCTCCGGCTGCGAACAGTCCGCGTATTGTGGACTCTCTGTCGTTGTCCACCCAGTAACCACTTGCGGTGTGGCCTCCGACTATATAAGGCTCTGTGCCCTCTATCTCCACATTCTGCTCACTCGGATTCTTGCCGGACTCAAGCCATTTGAGTGTCTGGCTTGGAGCCATGTTGAGGTAAGCCCTCTTCAGTGAGTCGTCCTGCTCAGGAGTGATGCCCTCTGTTCTCAGGTAACATGGACCTCTTCCCTCTATATTCTCTCTCACCGTTCCGTACACTCTCTGGGATGTGGTAAGTCCATATTTGTTCTCGTATACCTCGCCTAGTGAGTTGACCTGCTTTGCACCCACACCCTGGGCTATAGTTCCAGTTGGGGCTATGGTGTCCTTACATCTGAGTGCTATAAATCTCATCTCAAATGTCGTCATCTCCGCCCCGGCATTTATTCCCATTGCGTATCCCGCTCCGGTGTTGAACGGCGGATACCACATCTTATGTCTCGAAAATCCCGGATTATTCGGTCTGTAAAGTCCAGCCGCACCGCCTGTGGCGCAGAGTACCTTCTTCGCCCTGATCTCATAGGCCGTGTCATCCTCTATGGAAAATCCAAATGCTCCGAGTATCTGATTGTTTTCAACTATATAATCCGTCATATTGACTCTGTTAAGTATCTGGCAGTTGTCAAGTTCTTCCACTGCCTTTGCAAGCAGTGGCTTCATATTCTCGCCATTTATCTTGATATTTCTGTTGCCTCTTGCGACATACTCACCGTTCTTGTCCTTGAGGATGACCAGTCCCAGTTTCTCCATCTTGTCTGTGACACGGTTCAGTCCCTGTGACATCGAAAGCAGAAGATCTTCTCTCACGATTCCGTCAGCATCAGTCCTACAGTAGTCCACATAATCCTCAGGCTTTCTGCCCTTCACTATGTATGCGTTGATGGCGTTCACACCCGCCGCCAGACATCCACTTCTCTTTATATTTGCCTTCTCGGCGATGATGATGGAATAATCAGAATGCTCTCTGACAGTCAATGCCGCGTAGCAGCCAGCCGTACCACCACCGATTATCAAAATGTCCGTATGAAATATTTTCCTGTTTGCAATACCCATATTTTCTCTCCAATCTTTTTATCCTGGACGGAGGGGCCTGACCCCAACGCCTCCATATATGAGGTAAAATGAGTGTTTTCCCTTTTTATCCACCCAAAGGGTCTGACCCCTTTGGGGAAAGTGCCTGACCCCTTTTGTGTTAAATATAGAATACATCGTTGTCCTGCATTGCCTTGTTCTCCAGCAGATACGTCTGGTTCTCGTCAAATACATACAATCTGTAGATGAGAACGTGAACCTGCTCGCCCGGTTTTACGACATCCTTCTCCATGGATCTCTCGGCGACAATCTCCACTCCGTTGACATCAACTGTGACGTCCAGATGGCTTCCGCGGAACAGCACATCCTTGACTATTCCCGACTCTGCCGCACTCTGGTACTGATCCAGCCTGCCGCTCTTGGATATCTTGACGAACTCCGGTCTGATGACCGCCCTGTCCGCTCCCGGCACCCTGTCAAAACCCTTGAGCTTCTCGTAGTCCTCAACCACAGTTGACCTTCCGATGAACTGTGCCACAAACGGTGTGGCCGGCGTCTTGTATATCTCCATCGGCGATCCCATCTGCTCTATCTGTCCGTGGTTGGTGATGATGATCTCATCTGCAACCTCCACCGCCTCGTCCTGATCATGGGTGACAAATATGCTCGTTATGCCAAGCTTTTCAACCATCTCCTTGAGCCAGGTTCTAAGCTCTGTCCTGACCTTTGCATCTATCGCGGCAAATGGCTCGTCCAGCAGCAACACCTGCGGATTCGGCGCCAGCGCCCTGGCAAATGCTACCCTCTGCCTCTGTCCGCCTGAGAGCTGATTCGGATATCTCTTCTCCATCCCCGACAGTCCTGTCAGCTCCAGAAGCTCCATAACTCTCTTCTTGATTTCCTTCTTTGGAACCTTCATGAGTTCAAGTCCAAATGCCACATTATCAAATACCGTCATGTAACGGAACAGTGCATAATTCTGAAATACGAATCCTATTCCTCTCTTCGCCGCTGGTATGTCATTTACACGTCTGCCGTCTATGTATATGTCACCGGTATTTGGATTTTCAAGTCCGGCTATCATTCGGAGAAGTGTAGTCTTGCCACTTCCGGATGGTCCCAGGAGCGCCACCAGCTTGCCCTTCTCCACTCCGAAGCTGACATTGTTGGACGCCAGGAAATCTCCATATTTCTTATATATATTCTTCATCTCGACGTACATGCCGTCAGCCTCCTTCTATAAACTATCTCACTTCACCCTTTCTCGGGTATCGCCCCCTCGCCTCCGCTCAGCGGCAGGTCGCCTTCTGCATGAGAGTTATGAACTTCGTTCATAAGCGCGTTTCCTCTTCGCTCTGTACTCAAGCAGATTTCTCAGGAACAATATGATGACCGCTATGATCACCAGTATGGATGATACTGCAAATGCCGCTGTGATGGATTCCTCCGTTCCCGACATGTACAGTGCGTCTATCTCAAGTGGAAGTGTAAATGTTCCCCCTCTGGTCTTTGACAGCGCATTTACCGCACCGAACTCACCGAGTGCTCTGGCGGCACAAAGGATGATTCCGTATATGAGTCCCCATTTCATCTGGGGAAGTGTTATCCTTCTGAATATCGTGAAGCCCTTCGCTCCCATGAGCGCCGCTGCCTCCTCCTCGTCCTTGCCCTGTGCGTTCAGCACCGGGATAAGCTCCCTCGACACAAATGGGAATGTCACGAATATGGTAGCAAGCACAACGCCCGGAACTGCAAATGTTATTCTTATATTCGTCCCCAGCATATCATTGATCCACCTGATCGCCGGATACGTCCATCCGAGTCTTCCAAATGTCATGAGGTAGGCAAGGCCTACGATGACCGGTGATATGGAAAACGGAATGTCTATCAATGTTGCCAGCACCTGCTTGCCTTTGAAGGAGAACTTCGTCAGCAGCCATGCCGCACATATTCCGAAAAATGTGTTTACCACCACAGCTATGACCGTGGCAATAAGTGTGACTCCAAGCGCGCTTATCACGTACTCTGTCGTGATGGACTGCAGGTAGAACTTAAAGCCCTCCTTCAGCGCACTTGTTATTACCGATATAAGTGGAACAACAAGCATGAGCACTATGAAAAACACCGTCACGGTTATCAGTATTATCTTTGTCCTGCGCTTGCCGCGCTGCAGCTTTTCCTGTTCGCTCATCGTGGTTCCTCCTTTCATTTGTGCATGTGCACATCAATGATTGCGAATAAAATCTTTAATATATGAACTTTTTTAGAATACATATCCGGGGTCGCTCTCGCTTAACTCGTCCTACAGCGGTACTAGCGCTCGCATGCTCGCTGAGTACCGGTGGACTCGTATTCCCCTGATATGTTATTGCTAAAAAGTTCATATATATTCTTAGTTGTGTATTCGCAATCATTGATGTGCAAATACATCTAAATAATTGTCGTAACTTATTATAGGTTTATAGTAGATTTGTCCTTCTGGACTGTCTAAGTTGTACTATGTTGATCGCGAACAACAGTACAAATGATATGACCAGCATCACCAGTGCTATGGCAGTTGCGCTAGCATAGTCTATATAGCTGAGTTTCTGCATGATCACGTATGATATGACCTGCGTCTGCTCCTTTGCGCTGTTGCCCGATATGTAGATGACACTGCCGTACTCTCCAATTCCTCTGGCAAATGCCAGTCCAAATCCTGTAAGCAGCGACGGTCTGAGCTCCGGAAGTATGACCTTGAAAAATGTTCTTCTCGGTGTGGCTCCCAGCATGTAAGCCGCCTCCTCGTACTGGTTGTCCATCTTCTCAAGTATCGGCTGCACCGCCCTTATGACAAATGGTATTCCCACAAATACAAGGGCGATGGTAAGTCCGATCTTTGTGTATGCAACATCTATTCCAAGAGCCTTTAGAGGCTTTCCAAGGAATCCATCCTCACTATACAGTCTCGACAGCGTGATACCTGCAACCGCCGTCGGCAGACAGAAGGGAAGTTCTATGAATCCGTCCAGTATCTTCTTGCTGGGGAAATCGTACTTTACCAGTGTCCACGCTATTATCAGTCCAAACACCGTGTTGACTATCGCCGCTATAAATGAACAGCTGATGCTGGTCTTAAATGCATTCAGCACATTCTTCTTCAGAAGCAGATGCCAGAATTCGCCAGGTGAAAGCTTCAGCGATGACACCAGCACCGATGCCAGCGGAATCAGAACTATCAGCGACAGCATTGCAATTACTATTCCTAGTGTCAAATGATATCCCGGGATAACTCTGGTCTTTTTTGCATTATTCAGTTTGTCCTTCTTGCCATTTCCCTCTGCTGCCATCTTATCTTCCAATCCATTTCATCTTTTATAATGCCATTAAACTAATTATCAGCGAAAAACTCAGCTTCCACTCATTTTCAAATCTTTGTTCTCCGCCTTGCACGATTTAATAACCATATATTTCATCAAACTTTGCTCCGTCATCGAAGAAATCCTCATAGGCTTTGTCCCAGCCGCCGAAATCATCGATGGTCCACAGCTCAATGTTCAGATCAAACATATCCGAATACTCTACAAGTATCTTATCATTTGTCGGGCGGTAGCCGTTCTCTGCCTCAAGCCTCTGGGCTTCATCGCTGTACAGGTACTCCAGATACTCCGTGCTGACCTCCTCAGTGCCACCCAGTCTGGCGTTGTCATCAACGACCGCCACACTCGGCTGAGCAAGTATGCTCACCGACGGATTCACTATCTCATAATCCTCCGGGTACTCCTTCAGCGCCGCTATTGCCTCATTCTCCCAGGCAATCAGTACATCACCCTTGCCATTCTCCACAAATGTGGTGGTTGAACCTCTGGCTCCTGAATCCATGACCGACACATTCTGATAAAGCTTCTTCATGAACTGCCATACATCAGATTCATCACTGTACGTCTCCCTCGCATATGCAAGTGCCGCAAGGAAATTCCAGCAGGCACCACCGCTGCTCTTCGGATCAGGTGTTATGACTTCCACATCGTCCTTCACCAGATCGTTCCAGTCCTTTATGCCCTTGTCATTTCCCTTTCTCACCAGGAACACTATCGTGGATGTGTACGGCGCCGAGTCCTTGTCAAATTCATCTATCCAGCCCTTATCTATCAGACCATTTGCCGATATGAGGTCAATGTCATGCTCAAGTGCCAGTGTGACAACATCTGCATTACAGCCCTCGACCACCGATCTCGCCTGTGCGCCGGAGCCTCCATGAGACTGGATGATCTTGATATCCTGTCCGTACTGCTCCTTGTAATACTGTTCGAACATGTCGTTGTATCGCTCATACAGCTCCCTCGTAGGGTCATACGAAACATTTGTAATTGTGATAACATCGTCCTTCTTCCCGCCACAGCCGGTCGCGCCTATCGCCAGCACCGCCGCCATGGACAGAAGCAATACTCTTTTCACCAATCTCATTATCTCTATCTCCTAAATAAAGTCCACCGTCAGCTTTCACACTCTGCGGCTTCTCAACAACGTTCATATGTGATTCAAATTTTGTATACCAAGTAGGGACATACGAAGCCGCAGATGTGAATTACAGGTTAAACAGTGATGTTGAGAGATATCTCTCTCCTGTATCCGGGAAGAGGACCACGATGGTCTTGCCCTCGTACTCAGGTCTCTTTGCAAGCTCAGTTGCCGCATAGAGTGCCGCACCTGCGGATATTCCAACAAGAACTCCGTCTGTCTTTGCTATCTTTCTTGCTGTGTCAAATGCGTCATCATTCTGTATTCTTATGATCTCGTCCACGATACTCAGATCCATGACGCCAGGTATAAATCCGGCTCCGATTCCCTGAATCTTGTGTGGGCCGGGTGCACCACCTGAGAGAACCGGTGAATCAGCAGGCTCAACTGCTATCAGCTTGACATTTGGATTGTGCTCCTTGAGTCCGCTTCCTGTTCCTGTGGCTGTTCCGCCTGTTCCTACTGCTGACACAAATGCATCAACCTTTCCGTCTGTATCTCTCCAGATCTCCTCTGCCGTTGTCTTCTTGTGGATAGCAGGATTCGCCTTGTTCTCAAACTGCTGTGGGATAAATGCATTTCCGTACTGCTCCTTGAGCTCATTTGCCTTGGCGATGGCGCCCTTCATTCCCTCTCTACCAGGTGTTAACACGATCTCAGCGCCGAGAGCTGACACGATCTTTCTGCGCTCAACGCTCATAGTGTCCGGCATGGTGAGTATCAGGTGAAGTCCCTTTGCCGCTGATACAAATGCAAGTCCGATTCCCGTATTTCCTGATGTAGGCTCGATGATGACTGTCTCCTGATTGATGAGGCCATCCTTTATTCCCTGCTCGATCATGGCTGCTGCCACACGATCCTTTACTGAGCCAAGTGGATTGAAGTACTCAAGCTTTGCAACGATGTGTGCCTTGAGTCCAAGCTCCTTCTCATAATTTGTAAGCTCCAGAAGTGGAGTGTTTCCTATAAGTTCTGTCAACTGTGATGCTATCTTTGCCATAATTTTTGTTTCCTTTCTTTTTACTTTTTTCAAGTCTCTATGTTATTCTTGATTCTCAACTATCTTTATATACTGCACACTATCTTCTATAAATAATCCTTTTATCAGACTAATATTTTCAATTTGTGATCTTCTAATTTATTATCTTCAATCTGCTTTTAACAGGCCATCTGATAGATCTTTTCCTCGATGGCTCCCGCCAGTGCTGCATGACCTTCAGGATTCATATGCTCCTGATCTGCCTCGCTGCTGTCCGCCACGGATGACGCCGCCAGGAATTCCACACCAAACTCATCAGCTATCTTCTTATAAACATCCGTGAGTTTTCTTGACACCTCAACGGATTCCGGTGAGAACTCAGGATCAAATTCATCCTTCCACACCTGCTCGCCTAAGTGTATCGGCGATACGAGAAGTATTCTGCTGTCCGCCGAATACTGTCTTGCCTGGATGAGCAGTCTCCGTATTCCCTTGCCTATCACATCCGGTGATGCCGAGAACACCGTCTTACAGTCATTTGTTCCGAGCATGATGACTATATTCTCCGGTTTATGTGTCTCCAGCAGAGTAGGGAACAGCGACACACCCTTTCTTCCCTGTCTCAGTGGATCCTCGAACACTGTTGTTCTTCCACAGAGACCTTCCTCTATGATCCTTATATCTTTATTCGCCAGCTTCTGCTGCAATATACTGGTCCATCTGATCCCCCAGGGAAATCTCTCTCCATTCTCAGGATTGTATCCCCATGTATTGGAATCTCCAAAGCACAACACCTGTTGCATGTGTCCACCTCCTGTCTACCTAACATCTCTCCGTCCAATGGATTTCACCGCAAATCCACATATATCCTATCTGATATGTAGTAATTGTCTGTCAACATGTTGGAGTATACAACTTATTTCCTACTATGTCAATAGGGATTGTGTGTTTTTTATTAAGACAAAAATAAAAGTCCCGAAATCAGCATTTGCCAATTTCAGGACTTTCGTCTAATAACATTTCTTACACGGTGTATATCCCATGCTCTCAGCATAACTCTGTGATACCAGAGATGGATTCTTCATGCCACTGCAGCTTGATGAACTGTGGTATTTCTTACCGGTTCTCGGTATCCACACATCGCCACCGCCTCCGGCATCTCCTGAATCCTGGGCATTTCCACCACCGCCAGAATTATCACTATAAGAATTTCCCCCACCGTTGCTGCCACTGTCAGGCTTCGTCTTAGGTGGTGTGTATTTCATTTTTACAGTCTTTGTATCCGACCATTTGCCATAATAGGTTTTGACCTTGCCTCTTACCCGGACCTGTCTGAACGCTCTGACCTTGATCGTATACGAAGTTCTGTATGTATCAAGTCTGAGGGTTCTCGATGTCTTGCCTCTGACAGCAACCTTTCTGTACACGGAACTGTTAGTCTTCCTGAAGGCAACCTGATATCCAGTTGTCTTCTTGACTTCTTTCCATGACACAGCTATCTCATCCCGCCAGTAATTGGCCTTTGCGCTTCGCATAACCACCTTAGCAGGATTTGCCGCCGCCTGCACTTCAGTTCCCCCTGCTGCAAACAGACCAGTACACAGCATGGAAAACGCAACCATAAATACTACTACTTTTTTCATGAGCTTGTTCATAATATGATCCTCCTCTCACTGTATATAATATCGTGCGCAAGCGCAACTGTCGCAATGCTCATTATATCACAATTCGTTATATATACACAGTGTTTATTCAAAATCATTTTATGTCATCGCACATCCTGTAACCGACTCCAAGCTCATTGATGATGAAACTCTTCTTGCCCGGCTTTACTCCGAACTTTTTCCTTATATTCGCCATATTCACCTGAAGTCTCTTGGTGCTTCCCATGTCATTGTAGCCCCATACCTCCTTGACAATGAAGCTGTATGTGAGCATCTTTCCCGGATGTCTGGACAGCAGATCGACTATGTTATACTCAGTCTGCGTCAGCTTGATCTCCTCATCCCCTATGAACACTCGTCTGGCCTCGTAGTCTATGAGCAGATCCCCAGTCTGGAATTTTCCTGTCGGAAGCTCACTGTCATGCGCCTGGTAAAGCGCTGTGCGGAGTGCTGATCTGACCCTCGCCACCAGCTCCTCCGAGCCAAATGGTTTTGTAACATAGTCATTTGCACCCATGTTGAGCGCCTCCACCTTATCCTTCTCATCAGATCTCGCCGAGAGGACTATGACGGGCGTGAAATCCGTCTTTCTTATCTCCGTGAGAAAGGCTATTCCATCCTTATCTGGAAGTCCCAGATCAAGTATCACTATGTCAGGTCTGTGGGATGCATACATCATAAGACCGCTTCCGCAGGATGTGGCTATGATGGTCTGATAGCCATTTGCCTGCATCAGAGTGTCCAGCAGGTTGTTGATATTCTGTTCATCTTCTATTATAAGAACCTTATACTTATTATTACTCATCTGTATCCTCCATCGCAGCAAGTGTAAACCTGAATACTGCTCCACCATTTTTTGAATTGTAAGCGCTTATCTCTCCGCCATGAGCCTTCACTATGGTCGCACACACAGAAAGTCCTATTCCTGCATTTCTGCGCTGACGGCAGTCTGCAGGGACACTGTCAGAGCTATCACCCAAAAGCCCTCCATCGAACAGATGCCTCATCCTATCCTCAGGTATTCCGGCACCATCATCCTTTATCTCAAATACAACACTTTCTTTATTCTGTTCCACTCTGAGAGTCAGCTTCTTCATACCGTCCGCATGCTGCACAGCATTTTCAAGGATATTGATGATAACCTGCTCTATGAGTATGGCATCCATCGGTATGATAACCAGCTCATCCGGCAGCTCCACATCCACGTCCTGATCCGGGTATCTCTTTGCAAACTTGATGAGTACCGAATCTATAAGCTCATCGAGAGCTATAGGTGTCTTTATGAGATTGATATCTCCATCCAGCCGTGTTACAGACAAAAGATTCTCCACCATGCGATAGAGCCACTGTGAATCCTGCTGGATCCCGCGGAGCATCTTCTCCCTCTGTTCATCCGTGAACTCCCTTCCGCTCTCTATGAGGGCCGAGCTCGCACCATATATAGTTGTGAGCGGAGTCCTGAAATCGTGGGATACCGCCCTGAGCAGGTTCGCCCTCATTTTCTCCATCTCGCTCTCCTTCTTTATGATCTCCTGGTGCTTTATCTTGCTGGTAAAACCACAGGTGATAAACGCTATAGCTATCATGATGACCGCCGATGTGATATTCTCGGGTATCATAAAATCTATCTTGAAATACGGAAATGTAAATGCAAAATTAACTATGACCACACTGATTATAGATGCAACTATTCCATACACATATCCGTCTGTGAACACCGATATGAGAAACACCGAAAGCACCATCACCGCAGGTATCAGTATATCTGTCTCAAATGTCTCTTTGATAAACAGACACAGACCAAAGCCTATGGTCACGATAACTACCAGCAGAATCACATTTTTTATAATGTCCTTACATTTACACCCCTTATTTTTTTTGCTTTTTTGTATATTTATTTTTTTCATATGTATCAATCCTTTTTGGATTATTTTAAAGAAAGCGCCACCAGTACACCTCATGTCACAAACGACATAGATCTTACCAGCGGCGCCCGCTTTCACACATTCACTTTTGAATTATATCATAGCTATAGCTAAGATGCAGATAAAGAAACTCTACTCCGCTTTCTTCAGAGCTTCCTCAAGGGTGTGCCATCCGAGGACCGCACACTTTACCCTGGCCGGCATATGCGCTATATCCTTGAGCGCTGATGCCTCCTCAAGCTGGTCTATCTCCTCGTCTGTCGCCTCTCCCTGTATCATCTTCAGGAATAGCTGCCCAAGCTTCAAGGCCTCCTCCTTGGTCTTTCCTATTATCATTCCCAGCATGATATCTGCCGACGCCTGGGATATAGCACATCCGTCTCCCACAAATGATCCATCCTCGATGACTCCGTTCTCAACCTTCAGTTTAAGCCAGATGTCATCGCCGCAGTTGGGATTTACCCCCTCCAGCACGATATTGGCAGCAGGAAGATCATATTTGAAATCAGGTCTCATATTGTGCTCTGTCAGGATCTCGTTATAAAAATTTCTACTCTGCATATCCCATTCTCCTCCTCACATTTGCGACACTCTCCACAAATGCATCTACCTCTTCATCTGTATTATAGAACATAAAGCTTGCCCTTGTCGTATTGTACACGCCCAGGTGTACAAGCAGTGGCTGTGCGCAGTGATGTCCCGCTCTCACATCTATTCCATCCGCCGCCATGATCTCGCTGACGTCATGCGGATGCACATTGTCTATGGTGAACGCCACTATTCCTGTGTGATTCTCTGGCTTATCTGAGCCGATCACATGCACATGAGGAAGCTTCGCTAGTCCCTCCATGGCACGGGTGGTAAGCTCCAGCTCTCTCTTTTCTATATAGTCAAATCCAACCTCTTTGATGTATCCTATCGCAGCCGCAAGTCCCACAGCACCTGCTGCATTTACCGTACCAGCCTCAAACTTATGTGGAAGTTCGGCATATACAGCGCCATCCCTTGAAACCGAATCTATCATCTCTCCGCCTGACATAAATGGAGGCATGGCATCAAGCAGCTCCTGTCTTCCGTATAACACGCCTATTCCCATAGATCCCATGAGCTTATGACCTGAGAATGCAAAGAAATCTGCCCCCAGTTCATGCACATCTATAGCCATATGTGGTGTGCTCTGCGCACCATCGACAACAACGACCGCGCCAAAGCTGTGCGCTCTGTCAGCCATCTTTCTGACCGGATTCACGCATCCGAGAACATTTGACACATGACCTACTGCAAGCAGCTTCGTGTGCTCGTTGATTCCGGAATTGATGGTCTCGTCAGTCAGCGTTCCATCCTTCTCACAGTCAAGATATCTGAGAGTTGCGCCTGTGACTCTGGCTGCCATCTGCCATGGAAGCATGTTGCTGTGGTGCTCCATGATCGTAACTGCTATCTCGTCACCGGCTTTCAGGTTGTTCAGTGCGTAGCTGTATGCTACGAGGTTGAGACTCTCCGTTGTGTTTCTTGTGAAGATGATCTCCTTCTCAGAGTCAGCGTGAATGAAATCCCTGACAACCTTTCTTGCACTCTCATACTTCTCTGTCGCCTCAAGGCTGAGCGGATAAAATCCTCTCAGTGGATTCGCATTGCTCTTCTCATAGAACTCTCTCTCAGCGTCTATGACAACCTGTGGCTTCTGCGCTGTGGCCGCATTGTCTATATAAGCTGTATCATTATTTCTTAACAGAGGAAAATCCTCTCTATAATTCCTGTCTGTCATATTCCATTACCTCCGCAAGCTGCTTCTCCACCAGCGTCTCTGTGTTCTCGTCCTGGATCTTGCGGTAGAGGACCTCCATCTTGCCCTTGGTCATCATGTCCTCGGCTGTCTCCATATCGATTCCCCTTGATGCGAAATAGAACAGTGTATCCTCATCAAGCTCACCGATGGTCGCTCCATGCGAGCCCTCAACGTTCTCCTCTGCACAGAGGATGAGTGGTATAGTTTTGTTCACCACATCATCACCGAGCAGCAGTACATTCTCCGTCTCGGCCCCCTTCGAATCCGATGAACCTGTCTTGAAATCTATCGAACCTCTGAATATCTTCTCAGCAGCATCCTTAAGTGTTCCATCCACCTGTATGTTGCAGTTGGTCTTCTTGCCTATATGGTTAACCACAAGGTTGATATCTATGACCTGCTTTTTCTGGCCAAGGTAACCTATATCCATGTTGGTTGATGCGCGCTTACCGATAAGCTCAGTTCTCACGCCATTATACAGATTGCCCTTACCGATAAATATCTGAAGGACATCGAGCTGTCCGTTCTCCGCACACTCACTTCCCACATCGTTGAGTATAGTCGTGTTCTCATCCTGCATAAATATCTGTACAAGACGTATGTGTGCATCCTTCTCTATATTAAAACGTGTTCTAAATGCCAGGCTGCCGCCTTCCGCATTCTCGCCAAATGTCTCTATGACTGTCATGTCTGAACCGGCATCTGCCTGCACGTAAACATAACCACTGCTGCCATTTGCCCCGGTTCCATGTATCAGCACGTGTACTGTCTGCCCTTTATTGGTCTCATCCGCAACAAGTACACTTCCCGTTGCCTGCTGTGCGAAGAGTGCGTCCGCATCTCTTCCTGCACCAGTCTCTATTCCATCGAAATCAGAAGCCTGCTTATCAGCTTCCTTGCCGCCATCTATCTTCACACTGCATCCCGTCATGTCCGGATTCCAGTTAAGTGCTGTGTCGTTCATGCGAAGCCAGTACCATGTCTTTGCCGGGAGCTTGTTGATCTTCATCTCGTTATTGTTCTCCATGTCACCGCACCTCCTTAACCTATGCTGCCCTTCATCTCAAGACGGATGAGGTTGTTCATCTCAAGAGCATACTCAAGCGGCAGCTCCTTCGATACGTTGTCTGCAAATCCACTGACTATACATGCTCTCGCGTCTTCTTCACTCATTCCTCTGGACATCAGGTAGAACACAGCCTCGTCACTGATGCTTCCTATCTGTGCCTCATGTCCCACATTTACCTTCTTGGTTCTGATATCCATGGCCGGTATGGTGTCCGAACGTGATATCGAATCAAGCATAAGTGACTGGCAGGAAACTGCTGCCTTGGAGTTCTCAGCCTCCTTTGTCACTACAACGGATGAACGGAATGTACTTACACCGCCATCCTTGGAGATAGACTTTGTGTTGATATATGAGCTTGTGTCAGGTGCCGCATGAACTACCTTCGCTCCTGTGTCAAGGTTCTGTCCCTTACCGGCAAATGTAACTCCGGTGAACTCCATCCTGGCGCCCTTGCCCTTGAGCACGCTCATCGGGTAAAGGTATGACACATGTGATCCAAATGAACCCGATACCCACTCGATGGTTCCACCCTCTTCAACTCGGGCTCTCTTGGTGTTCAGGTTGTACATGTTCTTGGACCAGTTCTCTATGGTTGAATATCTGAGCTTTGCGTTCTTGCCGACAAACAACTCCACACAACCCGCATGAAGGTTTGCAACATTGTACTTCGGCGCTGAACAGCCCTCTATAAAGTGGAGGTCCGCTCCCTCATCAACGATGATAAGTGTGTGCTCAAACTGGCCTGCGCCCGCTGCGTTAAGTCTGAAGTATGACTGAAGCGGGATCTCAACCTTTACTCCAGGTGGAACATATACAAATGAACCGCCTGACCACACTGCTCCGTGAAGTGCTGCAAATTTGTGATCATGAGGGGTGACGAGCTTCATGAAATGCTTCTGCACCATATCTGCATACTCGCCAGTGAGTGCACTCTCCATATCAGTGTACACAACTCCCATATCCGCAACCTCCTGACGGACATTGTGATATACGAGCTCTGAATCGTACTGCGCGCCAACTCCCGCAAGAGATTTTCTCTCAGCCTGAGGGATTCCAAGTCTCTCAAATGTATCCTTGATATCCTCAGGAACTTCATCCCAGCTGCCCTTCATCTTGGTATTTGGTCTTACGTAAGTAACTATGTTGTCAATATCCAGCCCCTCGATGGACGGACCCCAGTCAGGCACCTGCATATTGTTGTATATCTGTAAAGACTCAAGTCTGAAATTCTGCATCCATGCCGGATCATGCTTCTCCTTTGAAAGCTGCTCAACTATCTCAGGTGTAAGACCAGCTTTAAGCTTGTAGGCATCCTTGTCGTCATACTTGAAGTCATATATATTTCTGTCTATGTCCTCTACATATGTCTTTTCCTTCATCTTCTATATCCTTTCATACTCTGCAAATCCTGACTCGTTGATCTTGTCCACAAGTGATGCGTCTCCGGTCTCTATGATCTTGCCCTCAACCATGACATGTGTGTAGTCAACGGTGAGCGACTCAAGGATCTTGGTGCTGTGTGTGATGATAAGCAGACTTCCCTTGCAGTTCTTCTGGTATTCCTCGATACCTGCTGATACTGTACGGACTGCATCAACGTCAAGTCCTGAATCTGTCTCGTCAAGGATTGCCAGTGATGGCTTGAGCATCAGAAGCTGAAGTATCTCTGCCTTCTTCTTCTCACCACCTGAAAATCCCACATTCAGGTCTCTCTCCGCATATGATGGATCCATCTGCAGGATCTCCATGGTTCTCTCAAGCTCCTTCTTGAAATCCCAGAGACGGATTCTCTTGCCGGTCTTCTGCTCAAGGGCATTTCTTATAAATGAGCTGAGTGTCACACCAGGCACCTCAAGAGGATTCTGGAATGAGAGGAATATTCCTGCCTTTGCGCGCTCATTGACAGCCTCTTCTGTGATGTTTTTACCATCAAACCATATCTCGCCCTCTCTGACTGTATATCTAGGATTGCCCATAAGTGCATATCCAAGGGTTGACTTTCCTGTTCCGTTAGGGCCCATAAGTACATGGGTCTCACCCTTGCCGATCTCCAGGTTCACACCGTGAAGAATCTGTTTATCCTCAACATCAACATGTAAATTCTTTACTTCCAATAACTTTTTATCTGACATCAGTCTGCCTCCTTTTATACCAAGCCCGGCAATTGCTTTATCACTTCTATATCCGGCGATTCAATTGTCCCGCTTTAATTATCTTTTTGCTTATATCAAATTTCTCTGCTCATTCCACATTTCTGGCTATATCCGCCAGTGTCTTACCCTGGAAATAATCCTGTATCAGCTCAGCCAGTCCCCGCCATATCGGCAGAGTGTAACACTGCTCGGATCTGTCACACGTCATCGTGCTGTTCTTCATACATGCCACAGGGGCAAGCCCACCTTCCGTGAGTTCAAGTATCTCCCACAGCGTATATTCCTCAGGAGCCTTTTTGAGTCTGTAGCCTCCGCCATGTCCGCTGGCTGCCTCTATCAGATTTGCCTTGGACAGCATGCGCATTATGCTCTCCAGATACTTCTGGGACAGTTCCTCTTTCTGAACTATCTCTTTTAACGGAATAAATCTGCCGTCATGATTTATGGCAAGGTCTGCCATAACTCTCAGGGCATATTCTCCCTTTGAAGAAATCACCATATCTGTATGTCCTCCTTACATATGAGTGTGACCACATTCCTGCCGCAAGTACACGGTCATTCCAGTCATCACCCTCATCCGCCATTTTTTGGCGTAATAAGTCAATATCTGACTCGCAAAAATAGGATATTCCCATTTACCTACTATGTCAATAGGTTAATACACAAAAAATAATAGAAGGTGTGGCAGCCTTCCATTATTTTGTCTATTTCAAGCATTTTTATGATATGTCTGTACATCAGTCTACTCATGATATGTTATTATCATACCGCCTTTTCCCATATAATAGCTGCACAGACCGCTTGCGGGTACGACGCTCACATCCGTGTCAAGCCATTCAGCCTTGATGAGATGACCCAGCTTCTCTGCTCCATCCTCATTCATGCAGTGGCTTATGACCAGTTCTCCCCCTGTAAATCCCATCTCCCGGAGAGTGTCTATCAGCTTGCCATATATCTTCTTCATACCTCTGAATTTGTGTCTGAGTTCAATTCGTCCACCAGGTGATGCCACACCTATTGCGGATATATTGAATCTATGAGCCGCATACCCCACAAGCTTATTTAGTCTGCCCGCCTTTATCAGGTTGTCCAGACTCCCCAAGGCAAACATTACCTGCGTCTCCCTCACTGCTTTGTCGGCAGCACTTACTATGGCGTCAAATGAATCACCATCACGAATACCTTCATATATTATATTTGTCAGCTGTTCCGGGAGTCCCCCGGCACCACATGTGTTTATCACCGCAATATTCCTGTCCGGTTCTTTCTCAAGTGCCATGTGTCTTGCAGCTATGGCACTGTTGTAACTCCCCGACAATGCAGCAGACAACGTAAATGCAATAACATTTTCCGCATCTCCCCACGCCTCAAGCCATGCATGCGGCGAAGGGCAGCTCGTCCTGCCGCCTGACTGACTGTTCTCAATATGTTCGAGCATCCTCCCTATATCTATACCCGGTTCATCTATATAATCTGTGTTATCAACAGATATTGTAAACGGAACCTCAGCATAATCTATGTCTATTCCATCCAGTCCATCTGGCACGAACAGACTGCAGCCAGAATCCGAAACAATTTTCCACCTATGATCATTTTTTCTTTGCTTCCTGCCATCTTCCTCACCCACACTTTGAGACTTCGAACTAATTTCCAGTTTTATATTCTGCTCTTCTTTCTGATTATGCGCGTTTCTTTTCATCTCAACAACACCTCCATGCACAATATGCATCACACAAGTATTATTAGATGTTTTTTCTGTATTTATACATTTTAGACATTTTCCTGAGAGCGTAGATTTTACAAAAAGGTATGATCAAGCTGCACTCAACGCAACCTGATCATACCTTTTATTTATTATATAAATTATCAATTCTTAACTTTAACAACATCCTTCTTCCTGTACTTCTTCACCTCGTACAGTTTCTCATCAGCCATGGTCATGGCATTCTGAAGACCTTTCTTGTCGTATTCCAGAATCTGGCAGCTTCCAAGCGATACACTCACTTTATAAGGTTTGTCACAGTGCTCATTAAACTCCTCAAATGAACTGTATACTTCCTCAGCAAATGCATCTGCAGCGTCAGAATCCTTAAGATCGAGTACAAGACAACAATACTCGTCTCCGCCTATTCTGCCGACAATTCCTTCATCCCCCACAGATTCTATCAGGATATCCCCTATGGTCTTCAATGAAAAATCCCCCTCATCATGGCCATATCTGTCATTGATGATCTTGAGACTGTTCATATCAGCGTAGAATACCGTAGCAGTTCTTCCCTTCTCCTCACATTCCTTAAGCAGCTGTAATGATCTGTCAAAGAAACCTCGTCTGTTCATGATCCCTGTCAGTGGATCCTGTTTTGACAGATTGTCAAGCATAAGATTGTTCTTCTGCAGGATCGCCATACTCTCCTCAAGACGTTTCATGATCTCCTCGTTCGTCTTGAGCAGATTGATCATCTTGACAGCAGCTGAGACCTGGTTTCCAAGGAATTCCCCATTTATCAGGACTCCTTCCGTGAGATCACATAGAAGAACTCCATAGAGTATTTCGTTGGAATACAGCGGCAAAAGTACATATGTTCCAGATCCTTCCACACCGAGGCTATCAAAATCATAGAGATTCGATGATGACACCTTCTGGTTCACAGTGATCACACTGCTGACCTTCTCCCTCAGGTCCTTAGTCTTCAGATACAGCTGATCCGGAAGTTCAAACGGTTCGCCGATCAGGTGTATTATCGGCTCCTTATATAGGAATATGAATGCATTCTCTATATCCAGCCAGTCCATGGTGCCAAGAATCTCTCCATAACTCCTGTCGTTGCCTCTGTCAAAACTCAGAACCTTCTGGATAAATGTCTTCATCTTGAACTGAGTCTTATTTCTCTCCTCCCACTGTTCTGAAAGCATATGGTTCATTGAAAGGTAGCCCTCAATAACATTTTTACTACGGTTTCTTGATCCGCCTTTTTTACAGAATGAATCTCTTCTGATAAACTCAGTCGGAAGTATCTTACTCTCAACCTGTCTGCCATCAATGAGCCCGGTCATAAGATTTACAGCCTCTGAGCCAAGTTTTTCCGCGTCTGCGCGCACAGTCGAAAGCGTCGGATATATCTGCGTAGCCCACTCAATATCATCGTAACCCATGACTGATATATCTCTTCCCGGCAGAATATCCCTCGCCTTAAGTTCTTCATAAAAACCAGATGCACAGGAATCATTCACACAGAACACTCCCTGCATATCTGGATTTCTGTCCAGAATATCTCTGAAAACCTCTTTTGATTCCGATGTAAGATTGCCCTCCACATAAAGCCCCGGATCAAACTCTATTCCATGAGCCTCAAGCACCTCAGTGTAGGTTCTCCTTCTCTCATTTGCATCATAATTGGAGTCCGGACCGCCTATCATGCCTATTCTTGTATAACCAAGTTCCTCAATCATATAATTGAGTCCCTCTCTTATGCCTGCTCCATTGTCATATCTGACACAAATCTGATCCGGCTCATCTGCAGCCACTATCACACACGGCATCTGCAGATATCTTTTCATGAATTCTCTGATACGCTCCTTGGTTGCAAAACAACCTATGCAGCTTGATGCAACTATAACACCGTCCAGATTTTCCTTTGTAGCATAGGAGAACAATGTCTGATACTGATATTCATAATATATATCTGACGTTTCTGAGTATTCCCGGTCAAGAAACTTACCCGGAATGACAACGATATTGACATCAAGTGTCTTTGCCCTCTCTATAACCCCATGACAGAGCAGCCTCGTAAAATCATCCGTGATTCCGCCCACCAGAACGCCTATCGTCTTTCTCTTCATAACAACACCCCTTGACATTCTATTCTAAAGGCAGGATCTTACTTGCTGACTGTGGATGCTACAATCTCCATATCGCCCTCAAATACAGGCCTGCTGTATCCATTTGGCAGGATAAAGTGATCGCCCTTCTTTATAGCGTTTCCATCCACTGTTCCACTTCCCTCAACCACAGACATGATAAGGAACGGCTTGTCGCCCACATTCAGCTCTGCCTTTCCCTCAACATCCAGCTTGTATACTGTGTAATACTTGCAGCTTATAAGCTCACAGAGTTCATTTGCCTTGTCTGCCTTGACACTTATAACACTGTCCTCAACCGGCTTGGCTGGAACTGTTATAACATCTATGCTCTGCTTTACGTGCAGATCTCTAGGCTTGCCATTGCTCAGTCTATCATAATCGTACACTCTGTATGTGATATCACTGTTCTGCTGTGTCTCAAGAAGTGTGATTCCTCCTTTGATAGCGTGCACTGTGCCAGGATCTATCTGAATGAAATCCCCCTTCTTAACCGGGATCTCTCTGATAAATTCCTTCCACTTCTTTCCCTCAATCATATCACATAATTCTTCTTTTGTCTTTGCATTATGGCCAATTACAAGTGTTGAATCTTCCTTACAGTCAAGAATATACCAGCACTCCATCTTGCCAAATGAGCCATTCTCATGCTCTGCTGCATATGCATCGTCCGGATGCACCTGGATGCTCAGATCATCCTTCGCATCAATTATCTTTATAAGCAGCGGGAATCTGACACCGTCTATACCACCAAACAACTCCCTGTGGCTGTCCCATAAGTCGGCGAGTGTCTGACCTGCAAACTCGCCATTTTTCACTGTGCAATTGCCATTCTCATGTGCAGCAACTCCCCAGCACTCACCTATGTCGTCTCCTTCCACATCATATCCGTATTCTTCCCTGAGCTTTGTACCACCCCAGATATTGTGTGTAAACACCGGATTCAGAAAAAGTATTTCCTTGTTCATTGTCATTATCCTCCTTTTGACGTACGGCAATCGGAAAATCTACGTTATGAGATATTGTGTATGATACTGAATTGCCAACGCGGGTCGCTTCCGCTTATTTCGCCCTGCAGCGGATACTAAGATGCCGCTAACGCGC
Organism: uncultured Coprococcus sp.; assembly: GCA_934277375.1. Lineage (GTDB taxonomy): Bacteria > Bacillota > Clostridia > Lachnospirales > Lachnospiraceae > Coprococcus. The sequence goes on from CAKQTZ010000006.1 coordinate 152,493, forward strand.
CATCTAAGTACCGACGGGCTCAAACTCCCGCTTTTGGCAAATTCAGCCCATACACAATATATATACTCTTGTTTGTCCCTAATTGCCTGTTCTATATAAGACGGTGAAGCAATCATATTTTTACATTAACCATGACTTCTTCACTCGTCATTTCCATGATAACATCTATATTATTTATAAGTTATATGCCACTGTTATTTTATTGCATCTGTTGCCTTTTTTCTACACATTACAGTCTTTTTTCTGCCTTTTTAGTTTTCATATGATTGCCAAACTTCTCAGAACCAAATTCAGCCTGGCTTACTGCCAGGCTGTCATAGTCTAAAAGGTTTGGCAATCACCTGCCAATACTTTTGTTTAAGAGGGGGCTCCCGAAGGCGGCGGGCACCGCCTTCGGGAATGAGAAAAAATTAATACAATTGCCGCATATGAGTAGGGGCTCATAGCGATCTATAACTAACTATCTTCTACCGATCTCGGTATCAGAAGTCGTTACCACGCTGTGTGACTTGATGTAATCTACAATCTCATCAAGCTTTGTAAATGCAAGGCCAACATAGCTGTCAGCTGCACCGTAGTAAATAGCGATCTTTCCAGACTCGCTGTCGTGAATAGTAGCACATGGGAAGCATACATTAGGAACAAATCCGCGCTCCTCGTACCACTCTTCCGGTGTGAGAAGGAAGTTCTCACAACGATACTTAACGATTGATGGGTTGTCGATATCGAGGATTGCTCCACCGATTGAGTATACATAACCATTACATGTTCCCGCTACTCCATGGTAGAATAACAGCCATCCTTCAGAAGTCTCGATAGGAGCTGCACCGCCACCGATCTTGAGTGACTCCCACCACTCGCTGCTCTTACCCATGACATGTCTGTGCTTACCCCAGTAAACCATGTCAGGACTCTCACTTACGAATATATCACCAAATGGTGTATGTCCACTGTCACTTGGACGTGACAGCATCACGAAATTGCCGTTGATCTTTCTTGGGAAGAGAACTGCATTTCTGTTAAATGGAAGGAATGGGTTCTCGATTCTCACAAATGTCTTGAGATCCTTTGACTTTGCGATACCGATCGCTGCACCGTAGAAATCCTGACACCAGATCGCATAGTATGTATCCTCCACCTTTACAAGTCTTGGATCGTATGCGTATACAGGCATGAATGGCTCGCCGTTCTCGTCAACGAACTTAATCTTCTCCTCGCTGAAATTCCAGTGGATAGCATCCTCACTCTCTCCGAGGTAGATGTAAGGGATTCCATTTACCTGCTCACCTCTGAATACTCCAACAAACTTTCCCTCAAAAGGAACTACAGCACTGTTGAATATTCTTGCAACGCCCTTTACAGGGTTTCTTCCTATTATAGGATTCTCTGTATATCTCCAAATCGGAGCGTCATGATTGTCATTTGCCGGTCTGTCCTGCCATGGCACGTTTGGCACTGGCTCACTGAACATCTTTACTTCTGACATAAGCACCTCTTTCTTCCGACATATCAGTCGGACCTCTATTTTTCACGTTATCTATCTTTCGCCTGGGCGAAATAGGTATCTTATTCCAACCCCATTTCGTCCGGCGTTCAGTTCATTTTATTATCTTACTTGTCTGCATTCTTAAGGAACTCAAGGTTCTTTTTGATCAGCTCACATCTCTGCGCTACACACTCAACGCTTCTTCCTGGATCAGAAGGTGTATTGAATACATAGTCGATGAGTCTGTCAACTGTTGTTGTTGCAACGTGCATTCTTGTATCACTTGATGCATAGTAGATGAACACTTCGTTGTTCTCGTTTACGATAGCGCCATTTGTGAATACAACGTTTGATACGTCGCCGACTCTCTCCTCACCACGAGGCCCGATGAGCATTCCTGATGGCTCAGCGATAACCTTTGAAGGATCATTGAGATCTGTTGCAAATGCGTAAAGTACATATCTGAGACCGGCTGCTGTATTTCTCACACCATGTGCGATGTGGATCCAGCCCTTGTCTGTCTTGATAGGAGGTGCACCTGCACCATTCTTTGCCTCTGTTATAGTGTGGTACTTACGAAGACTTGTCATCTTCTCCTCATCTATAACTGCATGCTCTATATCGTCGCAGAGACCGAATCCGATTCCGCCGCCGCTTCCTGTCTCGATGAAATCATCCATTGGACGTGTATAGAATGCATACTTGCCATCTACAAACTCAGGATGAAGCACTACGTTTCTCTGCTGTGGGGAACGAAGAGTCTTGAGGTTGTCAAGGCGCTCCCAGTGCTTTAAATCCTTTGTTCTCACGATACCTGCTGCCGCAACTGCTGCTGAGAGGTCATTTACAGTTGTATCCTTGCTCTCTGAACAGAACACACCGTAGATCCATCCATCCTCGTGCTGTGTCAGCCTCATATCATATACATTTGTCTCCTCCGGACATACATCGTCCAGAAGGATTGGGTAATCCCAGAAACGGAATCCATCGATACCGTTGTCACTCTCAGCCACTCCGAAGAATGACTTTCTGTCATTTCCCTCTATTCTTGCAACAAGATAATACTTGCCATTCAGGTAGATAGCACCTGAATTCATAACTGCGTTTACTCCGAGACGCTCAATGAAATATGGGTTTGTCTCAGGGTTTAAATCATACCTCCATGTGAGAGGTATCATCTCTCTTGTGAGTACAGGGTACTCATATCTGTCATAGATTCCGTTATAGAAATCTGTCTTTCTATTCTTTCTCTCAAGAAGCTTGTTCAGTTTGTCAAGCTCTACATAATATTTCTCATTCATCATTTCCGGCATTCTCCTTATAATTTGAAAGCATTTGAATGCTATTTATTTGTCGTCGGCGAGTCTGTTCATTACCTCCAGGCACATTCTGCCATTGTGATATGGGCACTTCCAAGGCTCCACGATAGGACGTCCGACTCTTGGTGTTCCATCTGCATTCAGATCCCAGAACCACTCTGATCCAGGTCTCTTGTCTATGAAGTATTCCTTTATGTACTCCCATATCTTCTCGGCAGCCTCGTAATACTTCTTATCACCCGACTTTTGATAAGCATTTATAAATCCTACTATTGACTCTGCCTGAACCCACCATACTCTTACCGTGTATGGCACGCCCTTTTCACATTCTGTCAGGACTGAATGTCCATCGAAAGCAAGCTCATATATCTGCTCTGCAAGGATATCTGTTATCTTAGTGATCTTCTCTGTGTACTCTGCCTCTCCAAGCACCTCGGTTGCCCTATCCAGGAGCCAGGATGTCTCGATGTCATGTCCATATGAGTACAGATCGATCAGAGAGTTATAATCCTTATCAAAGAATACTTCCTGTCTCTTAAGCTCCGGATTGTATACCTTATCGGCAAATACATCGAGCAGCCATTCCAGACGCTCCTTTACCTTAGAATCCTTGGATACCTTGTAAAGCTCTGTGTAAGCCTCAAGTGCATGGAGCAGTGTGTTCATTGTTCTCTCTGCGAGAACTCCATTCTCAGAAAGCTTGTCATTTGACTCCGGCTTGAAATCTCTTGTAAATGCCTCGAGATAGCCGCCTTCGTCAGTACATTTCTCTTCTATTGTATGGAAGAGCTGCAGGGCCAGGTCCAAAGCTTCCGAATCACCGGAAGCTTCGTAATAGGCGGATAAGGCATATATACTAAATGCCTGATTGTAGGTGTGTTTTGTAGTATCTTTGGGTGAACCATCGTAATTCATGGACCAGTATATTCCGCCATATTCCCTGTCTATACAATATTCTTTCAGAAATTCATATCCATGAGCAGCCTCATCCAGAAGCTTCGGGTCCTTGAGCGCCTTGTACGCACTTGCGAAGAACCATGTAATTCTACTGTTGAGGATACAACCCTTCTCAGCCTTTTTATCAAGGTTAAGGTCGTAATCCATATATCCATAAAATCCTCCATACTCATCATCCCTCAGGGACTCCCAGAACGGGATGATAGCATCTGTTAATTCTTTTTGAATCTCATTTCTCATATTCATGAACTCTTTTCTTCTAATAAATTATTAACCCTTTACGGCACCCTGTGTAATACCACTGTAGATCTGTTTCTGACAGCAGATGAATACTATAAGTGCCGGTATGATCGAGATGATAACGCCTGCACAGATCAGGTTGTACTGACTTCCCATCGGTCCTACGAACTTGTAAAGTGAGATAGCCATTGTCTTGATCTCAGGGCTTATGAGGTAAAGGTTTGCAGCGTAGTACTCGTTGTAGATTACAACGCCCTTCAGTATACAGGCCGTAACTATAGCCGGCTTGAGAAGTGGAAGTATGATCTTCCAGTAGATAGTCCAGTATGATGCACCATCCACGATAGCTGACTCATCAAGTGATACTGAGATGTTCTCCATAAACTGTATGAAGATGTAGATTGAGATAACATCTGTACCACAGCTCATGATTATGTATCCGTATAAGTGATCGATGAAGTTCAGATCACCCATGATGTTGTAGACTGTAACCTGCATAGCAACGGCTGGAAGCAGTGATGCTACGAGGAAAAGTGTTCTGATAAAGCCATTTCCCGGGAACTTGAATCTGTTAAGTACATATGCAAGCTGTGTTCCTATTACAACTGATACGATAAGTACACACACCATAACTATTACTGAGTTGAGGAATGCACGACCCATGTTGGCAGTTGTGAATGCCTTTACAAAGTTGCTGAAGTTCAGAAAGCTTTCTGGAAGCTTCATAACTGAAGTAGCCTTATACTCGTCCGCTGTCTTGAAGGCGGTTGTAACACATGATATAAGAGGTACTACTGCACACAGTGAGAAAAATATGAGTACAAAGTACTTGAAGAAGCCTCTTACATAATATCCAACGGTTCGTTTTTCTTTTATTGGTGCTATGCTTGGCACATCTGTCTTTCCTCTTGCCATGTTACTTGCCTCCCTTCGCAGAAGCAGCCATCTGCTTCATGTATTTCTTGGTATCTCTCTCCTGCTTCTTGCGAAGTTTCTTTGCCTTATAACTCTCATCATCTGAGCTTGAATCCTTAAAAATGTACTCAAAGAACAGCTTCTGAAGTGCAGCACATATAAGTATGATAAGGAGAAGTACAACAGCCATTGCTGAAGCAAGACCAACCTTCTGGCTTGTATGTGCTATCTTGTTCATGATGATGAAGTAAGTACCTGTTCCGTTTGCACCTGTTGTGATAACGAAAGGCTGCTCGAAAGCACTGAGCGATCCTGTTATTGCTAAAATTACATTTAAAGTTACAATTGTCTTGATACTTGGCAGTATGATATATCTAAACTGCTGGAATTTATTTGCACCATCAAGCTCTGCCGCCTCATAAAGTTCTGCATCTACCGACATGATAGCTCCAATGAAGAGAACCATCATCTGTCCAAGGTATCTCCAGACTGAGGTTGAAACCAGTGTCCAGTTGTTGACACTCTGGTCTTTGAGCCAGTATGGAAGGTTGTCTAAGCTAAATCCACACAACTGAAGGATTGAGTCAAACACGAATCCTCTTGTGAAGAAGAATTTGAAAATGAAACCTACAGCGATACCGCTAATAAGGTAAGGGAAGAAAATAAAGCCCTTGAAAAGGTTACCACCTTTTACTCTGAAACTCAGAAGAGTTGCAAGGAAAAGTGCAAGCACTAACTGTACAAGTGCTCCTACGATGTAATACAAACTGAGCTTTAATGCACCGAAACAGTCTTTTCTTGTGAACACGTCGATATAATTTGCTAATCCTACGAATTCTCTCTTTTCTACAGGCGTCGTATATTTCATCTTGTAGAAACTAAACTTAACCATCTCTCCGAATGGTATATATGTAAATACTAATAGCAAAAGCAATGGGATAATTGCGAAGGCCGCGCATATTAAAACCTGCTGCCCCTTCCTGCTTGACGCCCATTTACCAAAGCCGGATTGTTTTTTATTAGCCATACTCATTCCACCGCCTTTTTATAATCATGAGCTACACTGCTGGTAGCCTGTCATCAAATACCCGTTTGGTGACATTTTTCTCAATATAAACCGGGACAGGCAATCCCGCCCCGGTCTGTAGCTTATTCTTACTTAATTTATGATAGAGTCTTTATTACTCCTCAGTAACTTCGATTCCCAATGACTCCTGAGCGTCTGACCACTTCTGGTTCCACTCAGCCATGATATCATCGAATGACATGTCGCCATTTGCAGCGTGCTCGATGATAGCCTGGATCTTATCGTTACCACCATTGCTTACGTTAAGCTCTGACTCTGAGTTGAGCTGGTTGAGGTAATCCTCCTCACCCTCAAGAGCTGACTCGTCTGCAACGAAGTCAACACCGTCAAATGAGATCTTTGAATCTGAACCAGGAACAAGTGCAAGTGAATCCTCGTTGTAAGCATATCCTGACTTCTCTGTCATCCACTTAACGAATACAAGAGCTGCCTGCTTCTCATCATCTGAAGCGTTTACATTGATACCGTAGCAGTAATCTGCACCTGATGAAGCATACTGCTTGCCATTTACTGAGATAGGGAAAGGAATGTATCCGATATCATCTGCGTTAGGTCCGCCTGCTTCCATCTGTGGGTATGACCATGAACCAAGTACCATACATCCGATCTCGCCGTTGTTGATCATTCCCTTACATGACTCCCAATCTGTTGTTGAGTAATCATCCTCTGTAAGTCCCTGTGATACTGCATCGTAAAGGATCTTGTATACTGCATAAGCATGTGTATCGTCACCGTAGTTCTTGAATGGATCCTTTGTATGGGCTAACTTCTGATTCTTGTATGTAGCATCACCTGTAGCTGTGATCGAGATATAATCATCCCAGGCTCCCATTGTCCAGCCTGCTGCATAGTTTGTGTAAAGTGGGATACAATCCGGGTTCTTATCCTTGATTGCCTTGAGTGCTGCGATGAACTCCTCTGGTGTCTTAGGTACATCTGTTACACCTGCATCAGCAAATACCTTCTTATTGTATACGATACCCTGAGTTGTAGCTGTAAGAGGTACACCATATGCCTGACCCTGATACAGCCATCTGTTTGAGTAATTTACAAGACTGCTCATTGTATCGTAATCGCCAAATGACATGAAGTATGTTGAAAGGTCTGCCATGTCAACTGCTGGGATACACATTACTGTCTCATAGTTTCCTGACTGAAGATGTGTAAGAGCATCCTCTGCATAGTTTGTATCTGTGATAACATCAACCTTGATGTTTGGATACTCCTTGTTGAAGTCTGCAAGATACTGCTTCCAGTTCTTTCCGCCGTAGTCATCTGAGTCCATATCAGTTCTGTTGTTGTAGAACTTGATCTCTGCTGAAAGATCTGTAAAGTCTGTTCCTAACTGAATGTCTGCATATGACTTGATTCCCTCTGCTGCAGGCTCTGTTGTGTCATCTGAAGAATCGTCTGCAACTGACGCCTCCTCTGTTGCAGCCTTTGTTGCCTCTGTTGTCTTGCTATCGCTGTCTGAGTTTCCACATCCTGCAAGAGATGCTGCCATAAGACCGGCCATTGCGATAGGTACAATACGCTTAAGTTTCATAGTTTTGTCCTCCTTAAAACCTTCTTTGTTTTAACTTTATATTAAGTATACATTAATTTATTTTTTAGTCATCACCCATTCTTGTTTTTAATCACATTATCTTGTATTTTTCGTTAATTTTACCATTATAATTACTTTTTTTCAATATCAAATGGACATTTTAGCTATATATTTTCACCCTTAATTAGCATTTTATCGCTTTTTTAGCTAATTAGCTACTAATTAATATCACTTTTAGCTTGTGATGATTGTTTAATAATTGTATTATTATGAAAAGGAGGTGGTTTACATGTTGGCTGAAGAGTTAATTTCCTGCACTATATTGTCAGGCTACAATGTTCAGAAAGATATTGATAACGCAAAATTCCACAGTGCGTTCTTTGCATATGAAGAATCAATGATCAACGATGGCCTGATTCATCTTCTGGCCAGCGGTGAGCTTTCTTTTGCCTACTCATGTAATTATACATTCTCTTTTATCCCATGTTATCATTTCTTCTATATATACGAAGGAACTCTTACAGTAACATCGGGCAGCAGCAAATCATCATATCCAAAGAATACAGCTGCGCTTTTCGAGGCAGGATCAGAAATAACATATACAGTCAACGGCAAGTGTCGTTTCTACGAGGCATTCATCCTCGGAGCTCCGCTTAGTCTGTATCACGAGTTTCTCCCCGAATCCATCTCTTATAAAAAGGAATCCGCCGGAGCCTCTGTACTCTGGAGTCATCTTTCGCTGATAAACAAACTCCAGAGGGTGTTGTCTGCCACCGATATCTTCAGGATCTCCAAATGGTTTAATGACATCCTGACCGAATTGTGTGTATTTATTGAGAATTCATCTAAGAAGAGGGATCGTGTTCCTTCTTATCTTTTATCGATAAAGAATCAGATGGATACAGACTATGCTGAACCGCTTTCGCTTGACGACCTCGAAACAACATACAGAATCAGCAGATACAGGATCTGCAGAGAGTTTTCACTTCATTACGGCGAATCACCTATGCACTATCTCAACAGCCGCAGGATCGATGCTGCCAAAAGACTCCTTCTCACAACAGATCTGTCCGTCCACGAGGTCGGATCCCAGGTTGGGATCGAGAACACCAACCACTTTATAAACCTGTTCAAAAAAGACACCGGCACAACTCCGCTGTCTTTCAAGCAGGCTGCACCGGTGTCTATATCCGATCTGCATTACAATTGATATGTAGTTTTATTATAGTCCTTCTATCTTTCTATTCTGGCAACGCTATCCTTTATCACGATTCGTCCATCCACGACAAATATGCCATCAGTATATTTTTCATTGGATATCTTCTTTATAATCTTATGAAGGGTTCTCTCTGCCATCTCCTGCATATTGATCTCATATGTGGTCACACCTATATCACAGGTTCCGGGATACATATAATTATCAAACCCCACAACAGACACATCCTCAGGAACTCTGTATCCCGCAGCATTGAGTATCTTTATGAGCGTCGCAGCCGCAAGGTCACAGTTGCATACAAACGCTGTAGGCATATCCTCCGGAAGCTTAAAACAGTTCTCCTCATCAAACTGCCCCGTCTTCACATCTCTGTCCGGAATAACCCTGTCTTCTCTGAACGGAATATTATGCTCCAGCAGAGACTTTATATAGCCCAGATATCTGTCAGTTATACTGTTCGTTGAACCTATAGTACCCACATATGCAATATCCCTATGTCCCATATCATACAGATAATTAGTCAGCATATAGCTTCCATAGAAACTGTTTGCTATAACCGTGTCTACCGGTCTCGAATTGTCATAGTAATCCACATACCCTATAGGAACCTTGGCTGTCTTCTCCAACTTCTCCAGGTACTCCTTACCCATAGAACCGACAACCACTATTCCATCTACCTTGTCATCCTCCAGAATCATCGGCATCTCTGCATTCAACACGCTTTCTCTTGTAACGAACTCCAGCATAGTAAAACAGCCTCTTGCCACTGCCTTTTTGTTAAGGATCTGATACAACTGCCAGTAGAAAGATGGATACTTGCCAAGATATATCTCCTGTATGAGCACTCCTATATTATACTTTTTCTTTGCTGTTTTCTTTCTGATCTCAGATGGAGACTGATATCCCATCTCATCTGCCAACTGTTTGATCTGCGCTCTGAGCTCTTCGCTGACGCCCTTCTGATCAGATAGCGCCTTTGATACAGTTACAGTACTTACACCAACAATGGCAGCAATATCTCCTAATTTTACTGATTTTGCCATAACTAGTCCTTCTCACTTTATTTTTTATGTGGTTAAATAACTTAATTTTCATTTTATTTTTAAGTTAAACTATTGTCAAGCACAAAGTGATACAGTCTGCTCATATAATCCCCACGCATATTTTCAATGAGCATTCCGACATTCATGAGGAGGTCTCCCCCATATACTTCCTCCGTTCCGTCAAGTCTGTAATCCCCATCTGCAAGCAGTCCCGCAAGCTTTATCTTCCTACTATGTACGTTTGGTCTTCCCATAACCTGAACATATGTGACAAGTGCCTCACTCTTGTCCCCGGAAACAACCATATAGCAGTCATACAGTCCATTCTCCCTGTACGATGCTATCCTGTAATAATCACCTTCCCTCACAAGATCGTTATATTTATGATAGATAGCCACCTGCTCAGGAATCATTGCACGCTCTTCTTCACTTATCTTTGTGATATCGAGCTCATAGCCAAATGTTCCCGCCAGAGCCACATGTGCTCTGGTCATAAAAGGTGTACTCCTTCCAACTGTGTGATTAGGGCAGTCCGATACATGGGCACCCATGGTTGATAGCGGATATATCAGTTCCGTTCCCTCCTGAATAGTCAGTCTCTCGATGGCATCCGTGTCATCGGAGCACCATATCTGTGGGCTGTAATAAAGCATTCCCGGGTCAAATCTTGCTCCACCTCCCGAGCAGTTCTCAAGCAAAAGATCAGGAAATTCACTCACAAGTCTTTCCTGGAGTTCATAAACTCCGAGCACATATCTGTGTGCCAGTTCCCCCTGCCTGTCTCCAGTAAAGCAAACACTTCCTATGTCCGTGAGCTGCCTGTTCATATCCCACTTAACATACTCTATGTTAGCAGAAGACACGATATTTCTCACGCACCCGTACACATAGTCCCTGACCTCTTTTCTTGATAGATCCAGAACATACTGATTTCTCGACAGAGTTGCCGTTCTCTCCGGAACAGCCAATGCCCAGTCAGGATGCTTCCTGTAGAGCTCCGAATCCGGTGATATCATCTCCGGCTCCATCCATATTCCAAATTTGAGTCCAAGCTTATTCACCTCATCCACGAGATGCTTTAAACCACCCTTTATCTTATTTTCATTTACAAACCAGTCTCCAAGGCTTGTGGCATCGTCATTTCTATGTCCAAACCAGCCATCATCCATAACCAGCATCTCTATTCCATGTTCCGTCGCACTCTTTGCTATCGCAAGGAGCTTATCTGTATCAAAGTCAAAATATGTAGCCTCCCAGTTGTTGATGAGGACAGGTCTCTTCCGGTGAAGATATCTGCTCCTTATCATGTGGCATCTGTAAAAATCATGAAGATTTCTTGTCATCTGTCCAAGTCCATCATGGCTGTATGTAAGTACAACCTCAGGTGCTATAAATTTCTCTCCAGGTGTGAGCAGCCACTCAAATCCCTCTGAATGTATACCCATGACTGCGCGTATGGAATCAAACTGTGATTTCTCTATCTGTGCGATGAAGTTACCCGAATACACAAAATGCATTCCATATACATCACCCGTAGTCTGATCTGTACCCTTTGTCATCCATGCCATAAACGGATGGTCCTGGTGGGATGACTCTCCGCGGAGAGAGCTTACGCTCTGCTTGCCATACGCTATAGACCTTCTCTCGATCTGTCTCTCCCTTGCCCATGAGCCGTGAAGTGTCAGCATCTCAAAATTCTCATCATCCATATCTATGCAGGCTGAATAAGCCTTTGTCAGGCTTATATTTTTATCTCCTGTATTCTTCACAACAACACTTCTTGTTATGACATCCTCTTTATCGAATACGGAATACAACAGATCCACATCAAGTCCATCCCCTTTATCCTCAAGGTGAAGAACCAGAGTCCCGACCTCTTCCTCTCCGGCAAATGACGATGGCAGTCCGGCAAGTTCTGGTTTGTCATCCACAATATCATAGCCCTTATATTTCAGGTCTACCGTTCTGCTCCCATTTGCAGTCTTTACTGCTATACAGCTTTCTCTGTAATCCCCGATTCCATTTCCAGAATACTCTGTTGGAAATGTATCAAAGAACGAACATCTCTCACGATCATTTACAGACGGAACCAGGGGACCCTCCCATGTTCTCAGAAATTGTCCACACTTCTGCGGACGGATCTTTCTCCCATAATATATATGTCCCACAAAGCCTTCATCGTCAACTATTCCGATCCTGTAGCTTGTATTTTTAGTATCAAGTTCAAAAATCCTGTTGTTCTCGTCAAATCTTATGCTCATTTACCCGTAATCTCCTCAGTTTGTTACACATTATTAATCTAACTTCTAAAATTCCTGTCAGCCGTTAATCCATCATTCTCTATGCAACGCATTGCATCCGGCATTTACATCATCTATCGCTTATGTACTCAAGAAAAGATATCGCCAGATCCATATTCTTTGCATTTTCACCAAAGCCAACAGCGACATCCATTCCATACCATCCGGTATTCTTAACCCACTGATTATCCCCAACCTTTATTCCGACTGGCATTTTCTCCCCGGTCTCAATAACTGTGGCATATACAAATGAGTCTTTATACTTTTCTTTCAGATCATCACTCAGAACCGTGTCAAGATTCTGCATGTATCCAAATTCGCCAAGACTGAGCACCAGTTCTGAATCCGCAAATAACACATCAACAGCATTCGCTATGAATTTATTCTGGATAAGCTGGAGACTGTCCTGACTCATTGCATCGTTCGGATCAGTTGACACTCCTATTCCTGTGCTGATACTCACATACTCCTTATCGCCATCATATCCGTTGTTCTCAAGGAATTCCGTGTAATAGCTTTTTTCATTCGCCGCCGACTCCTGCTGGGTTGTGTTGACCGCCAGTATGTTAAGTGCCGCCGACGCCGCCGTGAAATGTTTTACTACAAGAAATACCACTATTCCCACGACTATAAGTGCAAATATAGCTTTCGGAGCATAATACTCCATGATATATTCTTTTTTCTGTTTTCTGTCCATCAGACTGAGCTTTTCCTTCTCAGTCATGTGCTCATCCGCATCCAGCACACTCTCAGGAACCTTCTTTGCCTTTTTCTCCGCATCATCGTCACCCGTGGCAATGATGTGTCCTGCAATGCTCTTCACATGTGCATTCTTCTGTGCTTTTTCGCGCAGCTCTTCCTGTTTGTTTTCCTTCTTTTCTTCCGGCATACCTTCTCCTATACTACTATTCTTGATCTTACAATACGATCCCCGCTGCCTGCATTTTTCCTTTGTTTATTGTAACATTTTTTAGTTAATTTTTAAACATAATTTTAATAATTTTAGGCATATTTTACTTTATGTTTGACATGCCTTTTTGTGGCTTTATACACAAAAGGGATCTCAGCCCAAAGGCCTCGATCCCTTTTTGTCAGCGCACTGGCTGGAACGTGCATTCACATGCTAAATTATAATATTAATTGTAGTATATGGAAGGAATGTGTTTTTGTTTTTATTTAACAAGCTCCTGCACACATGCTTTCATCTCGTCTATCTTTGACATGGCATTTTTTAGGCTGATTTCATTCACGCCAAAGTAGAACTTGATCTTTGGTTCGTTTCCGGAAGGTCGTACCGCGAACCAGGCATTATTTTCCAGCTCATAGTACAACACGTTTGACTTCGGAAGGCCCATGTTCTCTTCTTCACCATCAAGCGGCTTGCGGATTCCGCTTACATAGTTCCTCATGCCGGTAACCTTGATACCTGCAAAGGCCGTAAGTGGATGGTTTCTGAAGTTCTCCATCATCTCCTTGATCTGTGCTGCACCATCTACACCCTTTAGAGTTATCCCAAACGCGCCTTCAAAGTAATAACCATATTTGTGGTAAACCTCTTCCATGGCATTACAGATGGTTTCTCCCTGCAGCTTATAAAATGCTGCTATTTCACATAAAATGACAACGGCTGCGCAAGCGTCCTTGTCACGAGTGTAGTCTCCTACTAAACATCCAAAGCTCTCCTCCATTCCGAAGATGAACTTGTATGTGTTGTTCTTCTCAAAGAGAAGAATCTGCTCACCGATGTATTTGAATCCGGTGAGTGTCTCTATATATTTCAGATTGTAATTCTCTGCTATCGCCTTTGTAAGATTAGTGCTGACAACCGTATTACAGATTGCACCATTTGCAGGCAGCTTGCCAACCGCCTTCTGCTCTCGGCAGACATACTCTGCTATCAGAGCGCCTGTCATGTTGGCATTGAAACGGACATATGGATATGCAGGATCTGCTGCAAATTCCGAGTCCTTCCAGATTCCCGTGCTGTCCTTGACGTATATTCCAAGTCTATCAGCGTCAGGGTCTGTCGCCATGATAACGTCCGCATCAACCTTCTTTGCAAGATCTATTCCCATGGCAAATGCCGATGGCTCCTCAGGATTTGGTGACTTAACTGTGCTGAAGTCTCCATCGGGAACAGTCTGTTCCTCTACAACATATACATGCTTGAAACCAAGTCTCTTGAGCACTTCCCTTACAGGGACATTTCCTGTGCCGTGAAGTGGTGTATATACTATCTTGATATCGTCTGCAACCTTCGGAATGATGTCGCCGTGGATAGTCTGCTGTATAAGAGCCTGATAGTAGTTCTCATCGACACTTGCAGGAACCATGCAGAACAATCCGTCTGCGATCGCCTTGTCCTTATCCATGGACTTGACATCCTCGTATCTCTCAACATCCGCCACATGCTTCAGTATATCCTGATCCTGTGGTGACACGATCTGGCTGCCGTCCTCCCAGTACACCTTGTATCCATTGTACTCAGGTGGGTTGTGGCTTGCCGTTACCACGATTCCGGCTATACATCCCAGTTCCCTTACTGCAAATGACAGCTCAGGGGTAGGACGAAGCGCGTCAAACACGTAAGTCTTTATGCCATTTGCATTGAGGCACAGAGCTGACGCCTCTGTGAACTCAGCCGACATGTTTCGACAATCATGAGCTATGACAACGCCTCTCTTTGCTGCCTCCGGGCCAACCTCAAGTATGTAATCAGCCAGTCCCTGGGTAGCTTTTGTAACTGTGTATATGTTCATTCTGTTTGTTCCGGCGCCCATGATTCCGCGCATTCCGCCAGTTCCGAACTTCAGATTCTTGTAGAATCTGTCCTGGATCTCTTTGTCATCATCTGCGATACTTCTAAGTTCATCCTTGGTCTTCTCATCAAAACAGTCTGACTCAAGCCAGAACTTGTACTCGTCCATGTAACCCATCTTTTTTGCCTCCACCTTATAATTATTTTTAATCATATCTGCAATATTCGAACTATTTTCCGCTGACATTTGCCTGCCAGCCATTCCGTTTCTTAGCAATCATCCCATTTTACGAGAACATCGCCTTCACATTTGCCGCAAGCTCGTCAAGCTGCTTTGCCGCATCATCCTGAGAGCTTCCTTTTACCCCGAGGTAGAACTTGATCTTCGGCTCTGTGCCTGAAGGTCTCACAAGAAACCACGCACCATCCGCAAGCTGATAATATATCATGTTGGACTTTGGAAGCACTGCCTCCTCAGACTTTCCTGTGGCCGCATCGGTCTCTGTTCCAAGCTTATAGTCATAGATCTTCTCCACACTGTAAGCCCCGACCTTCTGCACCGGATTGTCTCTCAGAGTCTGTATCATAGACTGTATCTTTGCAGCACCCTCACGTCCGTCGAACTTCATTGTCTGAACCTTCTCTTTGTAGTAACCATATTCCTGCCACAGCTCAACCATTCTGTCCCACAGAGTCATTCCTCGGTTCTTGTAGTATGCTGCAGCCTCACAGAGAAGCATCAGCGTACCGACAGAATCCTTGTCCCTTGCATATGTGCCAGGCAGACAGCCAAATGTATCCTCAAGACCGAACACATAATTGTGCTCTCCTGTCTGCTCATAAGCTCTCATTCTTGATGCTATGTTCTTAAATCCGATCAGGTTGTTGCAATCACAGAAGGTGTTGTACTTCTTACATATCTCCTTGACCATGTTGGTGATTACAACCGTTGTGACTATCGCCGGATTCTCAGGAAGTCTTCCGCTCTGGGATCTCTGCATCAGCACGTAATCACAGAGGATCGCACCGAACATATTTCCCGTAAATTCTTTATATTCATTATTCTTACTGTCATATCCATACATTCCAAGTCTGTCCGCATCAGGATCTGTGACAAGGATCAGCTCACCGCCAACCTTCTTCGCCAGCTCAAGACTCAGGGCATAAGCCTCTGCCCCCTCAGGATTTGGAGATTTCACAGTTGGGAAATTGCCATCCTGAACAGCCTGCTCCTCAACAACATGTACGTCCTTGAACCCAAGCTCGCCAAGAACTCTTGTGACAGGCTTAAGCCCTGTTCCGTGAAGTGGGGAATACACAATCTTTAAATCCCCAGCTTTAGCAATCTCATCCGGATTCATGACAAGCTTATGCAGCTCGCCTATGTATGCATCATCTATATCCTGTCCGATAATATTCAAGAGTCCTGCATCTGCTGCTGCTGCCCTATCCATAGTTTTCACCATAGAAAAGTCTTCTATCTTATTGACCTCGGCTATTATCTCCTTATCCTGCGGAGATACTATCTGGGCTCCGTCATCCCAGTACACCTTATATCCGTTGTACTCCTTTGGATTGTGGCTTGCTGTTATATTCACTCCGATATTGCAATGAAGATGTCTCACAGCAAATGAAAGCTCCGGCGTCGGACGAAGTGCATCAAACAGATACACCTTCACACCATTTGCACACAGGCAGAGAGCAGTCTCAAGAGCATACAATGAAGCATTATTTCTGTTGTCAAATGCTATGGCTGCCGATGGCTCTGATATTCCGACCTTTGCCAGATAATTTGCTATTCCTTGTGTCGCCATGCGGACTGTATATATGTTCATGCGGTTTGTTCCCGCTCCCATTACACCTCTAAGTCCACCTGTTCCAAATTCCAGATTTGTATAGAATCTGTCCTCAATCTCTTCTGCATTATCTCTGATACTGATAAGCTCTTTCTTTGTGTACTCATCAACCTGATCACTGCCAAGCCACATCTCATATTTCTGTTTTGCATCCATACTTATATCTCCCTTTTTTCCAAACTATTTAATCCCTGTTATCCCGATGTATATTCAACGCATATTCTCTTGTTTTATGCCGTTTTAGCGCAAAGCACTATCTAACCGGCTCGTTTTCGCATATTTTGTTTAGCTCTTTTTAGCTAATTTTACTTAATTAGATATTATATTAACGTGTTTTTAATTTCAATATTTAATCTTGCGTTTTATATCACTTTGTTGCGCACCCAGCCTTTAACACAAAAAAATTCTCCCCAGGCAGCCTGTTTTGTACTGTCTGAGGAGAATTTTGTATCTTTTCCAGAAAAACACCGCTCTCTGCGATAATTTTTTCAATTACTCTGCAAATTATTCAGCCCATTACTCTGCAAGCTTGTTGAGCTTCTCGACAAGTGCAGTCTGGAGAGACTCAAGCTTTGCATCGGCATCCTCAAGGCTTGTTCCCTTGATTCCGTAATACAGCTTGATCTTTGGCTCTGTTCCCGATGGACGTACACATGCCCATGCGCCATCCTCAAGGTCATAGTAGAGAACGTTGGACTGCGGAAGTCCTGACTCTGTCAACTCACCTGTTGCAAGATCTGTGATGGTATTCTTCTCGTAATCACGAACCTTGATAACCTTGAGTGTATCGATCTGAGTAAGTGACTCCACTCTGAGCGAAGACATGATTTTTCTTATCTTCTCCGCACCTGCAACACCCTTGAGAGTGATAGTATAAAGTCCTTCCTTGTAATATCCGTACTTCTCATAGAGATCAAGCATGTGATCCCACAGAGTGATTCCCTGACTCTTGCAGTATGCAGCAGCCTCACAGAGACACATAACTGCAACTGGAGCATCCTTGTCTCTTGCATATGTTCCAACGAGACATCCGTAACTCTCCTCCATACCCATGACGAAGTTGTATGAGTTATTCTGCTCGAAGAACTTGATCTGCTCACCGATGAACTTGAAGCCAGTGAGAACCTCGATGAGGTTCACGTTGTAATCTGCTGCCAGTGGATCAGCCATATTTGTGGTTACAATAGTCTTGACCATCGCCGGATTCTTCGGCATGAGACCGCATTTCGCCCTCTCTCTGAACTGATACTCGGCAATTATAAGTCCTGACATATTTCCTGTAAACGGCATGTATTTGCCTGTCTTTGTATCGAGTGCATATATTCCAAGACGGTCTGCATCAGGATCTGTAGCGAGGACGATATCCGCATTCTTCTCCTTTGCCAGCTTGAGAGCAAGCTCAAATGCCTTTGGATCCTCTGGATTTGGATACTCAAGGGTAGTGAACTCAGGGTCTGGAAGCTCCTGCTCTGGAACGATGTATACGTTCTTGAAACCAAGCTCTGACAGAACTCTCTTTACAGGCACAAGACCAGTTCCATGGAACGGTGTGTACACGATCTTGATATTCTCCGACTGTTCCTTGATGATCTCCGGATGGATGATCTGCTTCTTGAGTTCCTCCATATATGCATCATCTATCTCTGAGCCTATGATGGTGAGAAGTCCTTTATCTAAGGCTTCTTGTTTGTCCATGGTCTTCACTGCGTGGAAGTCTGTCACAGCCTTAACTTCTGCAATGATCTCTCTGTCCTTTGGTGCAGTGATCTGTGCGCCATCCTCCCAGTACACCTTGTAACCATTGTACTCAGGTGGGTTGTGGCTGGCTGTTATAACTATACCCGCTGTACATCCAAGCTTTCTAACCGCATACGAAAGCTCAGGTGTAGGTCTAAGTGAATCAAAAAGAAAAGCCTTGATCCCATTTGCACATAGGCAGAGAGCTGCTTCTGCCGCAAACTCTGGTGAATACTTTCTTGAATCATACGCTATTGCCACGCCCTTATCCTGTGCATTCTGTTTTACTATAAAGTTTGCAAGCCCCTGTGTTGCCTTACGGACAGTGTAGAAATTCATTCTGTTTGTTCCGGCACCGATAACTCCGCGAAGTCCACCGGTTCCAAACACGAGATCACGGTAGAATCTGTCTTCGATCTCAGCGTCATCACCAGCTATAGCTGCAAGTTCTTTCTTTGTGTCATCATCGAAATAATCATCTGTCATCCAAAAATCATATGTGTCTCTGTAACTCATCTTAAACTTCTCCTTTTATCCGACGTTTTCTATTTTTTTAGAAATCCCAATGGATCTACCTCTGTCAGAAAATGTGTCATAAGGTACGCACCTCTAAGCGACACTTGTTCCTCGGACAGAATCCTTCTGACCTCCGCACGGTCTGCGAGTATGACCTGTATGTCCTCTGTACTCTCCTTGCTGTCAAGATTAGGAGTACCCGTCACCGTGCCAAATACTGCACTGCTCATCTCATCTGTAAATCCCGGTCCCATATAGAACGGTCTTCTGTAGAGCTCTGCTCCGCCCTCATATACTTCAAGAGAAAGTCCTGTCTCTTCCTTCATCTCTCTGACTGCCGCCTGCGCAGGAGTCTCATCTCCATCCACAAGTCCTGCGGGGAGTTCATATATATACGCATCAAGAGGATACCTGTACTGCTTTATAAGCACCAGCCTCGGTTCATCCTCAGTTGTAACTCCATATATGACTATGCCCTCCGGTCTTACATCATGGGTCTTCATCTTTATATCGTTTTCTTTATTCCTTGAAGCAAAGTAATAATTGAAGTCTTTTCCATCTGTGTCAACCGCATCTATATGATAGAGGTTTAGGAACGGATTATCTGTAAGTTTTTGTACGTCTCTGTATTTCTCTTTCACTTCACCACTTCCCTTCTATGTATTTTAATGTATTCAGCCGACCATACATTCGCAAAACCGCACGATTCCCGTGCTCTTTCGCTGCTGCGTAGCTATTTTGCTCATTGTATGGGGCGGTGACTCTATTCGAGTCACCACAGGATAAGAACACCTGATTCTTACATGCAAGCATGTCGAATCCGCTGTTCTTATCCTGCACGGCTGAATATTTACTTTTATTCAAAATTAGCACAGTTCTTACAATATATCAAACTCTTTTTTAAGTAATTTTATCATTTTTTAGCTATTTTTAATGTTTTTACATTCTACTGATCATCTTCCGATACCAATTGATATTCTGCATCTCTCAGTCGGCAATAATAAAATGTCTGTCCAGCCTCCTCTGTGTAAGTTTCAAATACTCCAGTCACTATCACCTGGCTCTGATCTGCCGGGTAATCATCCGGATACACTGCACCTCCACCGAGTTCAAATTCAAGCCCCTGACTGCAGCATGCCGCTGCGTCAGCTATAAGGCAGTAATTGTAATATTTGTCTGTTAATGGATAATATGATGCATAATACTTTCCTTCTATTCTTATCGTCTTGCCCTCATATTCCTCAGGCTTTGACATCATCTGATATACAGTTGCATATATAAGATCTTTTCCCATAAGAGTGAGGTCCACATCCACGCCCTCAGACTTGTACTGTGCTATAACAGAGCTGTCACCATTTACCACCTGTCCATATGTCGGCTCTGATGTCGGTTCCGTTACAGATGCAGATTCTGTCTCTGTTATGGTTTCTGTCTCTGTTATGGTTTCTGTCTCTGTTGTGGTTTTCGCATCTTCACCGCCTGTTTTCTGATTAAGCACCTTATCCACTGCATTCTGTGTGTTCAAACGACTACCCGCAGTCTGAGATGCTCTACCACAGCCTGTGACCATCAGCAACATACTCAGCACCGATATTGACATAATCAATCGCTTAAACCTGTGTCTGCATCCATGCATTTTTCTATTTCTATTCATATACATATTCTTATCTCCTCATCACTTTCCCTGCTATACTGTTAAATGCAAATATAACCATATCGCATGCAACTATCGTAGAACCCACCGGTGTTGAAAATAGTATGGATATCAGCATTCCAGCCAAAGTTCCGACAACCGAAAATATGGCTGAATAAATTACTACCGATCTGAAGCTGTACATGACTCTCATCGCAGATAGAGCAGGAAATACCAGAAGCGCCGTGATGAGCAGCGAGCCCACCAGATTCATAGCCAGAACTATGATAACAGCGATTATCACAGCTATAGCCAGATTGTATGCCCCTGCATTTTTCCCTATTGCTCTTGTAAAGCTTTCATCAAAAGTGACCGCAAATATCCTGTTATAGAACAAACAGAAAAACGCTATTACACATATTGACATCACTATACACAGCCACACTTCTCCCATTGTCAATGTAAGTATTGAGGTTGAACCAAACAATGTTGAGCACACGTCACCTGATACATTTGCCGATGTGGAGAACACATTCATTATCAGATAGCCGACAGCAAGAGCTCCGACGGACATCATGGCTATCGCAGCATCCCCCTTAAGCTTTGCATTTTTCCCAGACATAAGTATGATAATTGCAGCAGCCACAGTCACCGGCATTACTATGACCGTGTTATTTGTCAGTTTAAGGACTGATCCTATTGCCATTGCGCCAAATGCCACATGGGATAATCCATCACCAATAAACGAAAATCTCTTCAGGACCAGTGTCGCGCCAAAAAGTGATGAACACAAAGCTATAAGAACTCCAACGATAAGAGCATACCTGACAAATGGGTACTGCATATAGAAAATTAATTTATCAATTATCTGCACTCTGCTCACCGCCTTTCTCAATCTCTGTGGAAATAATATCCCAATATCTGCTGTTTTTATATTCATATCTGCTTCCCCAGAACTGACTGCCATGATGCATATGAAGAACATGTTTCGCACAATCGATTGCCCGCAGGTCATGGGATATCATGATCACTGTGACACCATTTTCATTCAGCTGCTGTATCATCTGATAAAACTGAGCCGTAGCCACAGGGTCAAGTCCAGTCACAGGTTCATCGAGCAGAACAAGTTTCTCTGCCGCACACAGAGCTCTTGCCAAAAGAACTCGCTGCTGCTGCCCTCCCGACAGATTTCTGTAGCATTTCCTGCGTATATCACATATTCCAAGCTGTTCAAGCTTAGATTGCGCGAGCTGTTTTTCCTTCCTGCCATAAAATGGACGTGCTCCGCACTTGGGCAACGTTCCAGACAAAGCAATCTCCCACACAGTAGCAGGAAAGTCCTTCTGCAGAGGTGTCTGCTGCGGCAAATATCCTATATCATGCGATGCCAGATCATCGCCAAACTTTATTTCGCCGGAAACCGGTTTTAAAAGCCCAAGCAGAGTTTTTACCAAGGTACTCTTTCCCGCTCCATTTTCCCCTACTATACATAGATAATCGCCCTTATCTATACTGAAGTTAAGCCCTGACGCAACAGCTCGTCCATCGTATCCTATTGCAAGGTCTTTACAAGTTATATATGCCATTTCTTTTCTCCTGTTCTTTTGAATGTCTGTCCATTTAGTTGAGCAGCAATTAATTTAACGCTTGAGACAGTACATTCAGGTTATCTTCCATCACATCCAGATACGTCTTGCCAGCAGTCACATCATCTACGGTTACAGACTGCATTGAGTTCATTATCAGGATCTCCTGATTCTTCGACTCGGTCGCATTCTTTATCGACTCTGCTATATTGTGATCCGAACCCTCTATCGTCAAAATAACCGGGAGCTTTAAATCGTCCACCTTCTGCGCAAGAAATGTTATCGTTTCAAAGCTTGCCTCAGATTCTGCACTGCATCCTACAAATGCAGCATAGTAGGTAAGTCCATAGTCATCTGCCATATATCTGAACGGGAATCGGTCTCCAAACAGTATCTCCTTACGTTTGCCCTTAGATACAGTAAGCGCATATCTTCCATCAAGATCATTAAGTCTGTCCACATATTCAGCAGCATTGTCCACATAATCTTCCTTATTTGCCGGATCAATCTCCTGTATATTTTCAGACAAAACATCAGTAAGTGTTACCGCATTTCTCAATGATAGCCACACATGCTCATCATACTCAGGTTCTTCCCCTTCTTCGGTTTCCTCTTCTTCCTCTGCCTGCATGCCTGGAACTACCTCTTCCTCTTTGACTGCAGTTCCCAAAGCGTCAAGCATATTTACAACCTTCATATCCTTATTAGTCGCTTCTTTCAGGGCATTATCCACCCATTCATCAGACTCACCGCCAACATACACGAACATATCTGCGTCAGCTATCCTTGCTATATCCTCTGCAGTTGGCTGATAACTGTGAAGATCCATCCCCTGATCGAGCAGTATAGTAAGCTGAAACTTGTCGGAATCATCGCCTATGATATTTCTGATCCAGTCATACTGAGGAAAAGTCGTGCACACAATGCTGTACGCCGCAGCATTTGCCGCATTTTGGAGCGCACTTTCCCCTTTCTGATCAGAATCTGCTGCCGTCCTTGACGCTCCACAGCCACAAAATACTGAAACAGTAAGTACAGATGCCATAACAAGGCCAAATATTCTATTTTTCATAATGATCAATAAACCTCCGAATTGATTTAAATGTAAATTGTTTTCCTACCAAATCACAAATTAGGGTAACTTTAATAAACAACCACTGTCTTTACCACTGTGAAAACAAAAGATAAATCAATTCAGTAATTCCACCTTCAGGGAAACGAGCGTATCAGTACAATACTCGTGGGTATACACCAATACAACTCCAAGTGTGAACACACTTAAGAACGCCAGCAACACTGGCGTAGTTGACATTGTCTTTATATTTGAAAGGAACTGTGCAGCCTGCTGCAAATGCATACATATAGGACATTCCTGCCCCGTACAGTCATGCTCCACATTGCGCGCAATATAGCCGTAAGAGAAAAGTACTCCCGATACAAAGAACACTATAAGAATCCATGACATTATTCTCTTTTTACTCATTCTGCACACCTCCTTTTCATGTTTAGGAAATTTCGGGATATATAGTTTTTGATGTGACCATAACGATACAGTCCTATCTGTAACAATCCCGTTTAGTTTAAACTACAGCGACTCCACAACGCCTCTGACAATCTTTGCAAATACCACATATCGACGATCTGTCACAGTCGATCACAAATCCATACCTATCCTGAACGCCTTTAGCTATGTGATTCATGGTATCGCGGTCAATATGTATGACTCTTCCACACTTAACACACTGCATATGAAGGTGCTCGTGACAACTATGATCAGCCTTTTCCATTCTATACATGCATGAACTACCATCAGCACTCTGATACTTTATCAATTTGTCCTGGGTAACCATGCGGTCAAGATTGCGATATACGGTCGTTGTATTCGCATCTATTCCATTCTCATCCAAATACACACTTACATCAGCCGCGCAAAAACCTCTGTCTTGCCTCTCTGCAGCAAATGCCTCTATAGCCTGACTTATTCTCGTTTTATACTCCCTCGCCATACTATCCCTCTTTTTGAATTTGCAAATCGTTTGCATTTTACTGCATCATAAATGGCTTTTAACTTTATGTCAATACCCTTTTATATAATTAAACTGGATCTGTATACCCGCACATATTAAAACTGGATGGCCTGAACCATCCGGCTAAACTATTTATTCCGCATATATCTCACTTTTCCATCACCACAATCTTGTTAGATATATTGCTGACAAATGGTATTTTGCCAATGACTTTATACACTGGTATGAACTCCGCCATTCCTTCTACAAGGCTGTGCTGTTCTATGTATCTGTATCTCGGTATGATCTCTGCCAGCTTCTTTCCGTTTGACACGCCCCAGGAGAACTTGGCATGGCTTCCATGTATGGATTTCTCCTTGATATGCTTCGCCATGAACGGTGCCATGGTCTCGACAAATACTGTGGCATGAGTAAACTTTCTGTCTATTATGTCAAATATTTTCTTCACATCAGCCTCCGTCAGATACATTGTAAGTCCCTCTATTATGATCAGTACAGGTTCGCCGGCATACTCTACCATGTCAGCCCATTTGCCGTCCATGGCCGACTCCGCTATCTGATACACCGGTCCGTCCTCCTGCAGGAACTTTGCCCTGACAGTCATGGTCTCCGGGAGATCAATATTGTACCAGCCTTTATATCTGCCCTCATTTCTATAGCAGCGGGTATCAAGACCACAGGCGATATTCACAACCACGACGCCCTTATGTTTTTTCAGGTATTCTGACACCAGCTTATCCAGCACTATAGTTCTGGCTATGACTCCGCTTCCCATTGCCATATCTTTATCTGCAAGGGAAAAATCATAATCAAGACTGTCAACTATCTCTATTGCCTTGCCATCGTATATGGCATGGTCCGGTTTTCTTGATTCCTTCGCCCTTGCGTAAAGTGTCTGGAGCATCGTCTCCGGAACTCCTGTTATGTCCACCTTTGATCTGTCTGCTGTGTTGTTCTGTGTGCTACCCATTTCTCATTTCCTCCTGCTTGTTAAATTGAGCAAACGCATGAAAGGCGCTTGCGCGCGGCGTTTGCGTAAAATATAACACTTGTCATGTTCTGTTATGTTCATAAAAATAAGAGGTTCATCACCGATGAACCTCTTTCTTTAAGCTCTCTATCAACTTTTCTGTACCGCCTGTGGCATGAATACCAATCTTTTCTGTCAGATACATTTTCTTCTCCACATCTACATTCTCGTTCAGTATCGCCATGGCTCCTTCAAGCCGCGTCTTCGCCAGCACGCGAACCAAAGTCTCATCCGGCTCGTATCCGAGCTGTGACCGGTAATATGCCGCAAATGAATGTCTCATGAACGCCTCAACCCTCTGGTGATAATTCTCATAGCAGCTGCCGTCAGCGCCATACATGATGATCATTGTCTCTTCCCTGTGTGCCAAAAGGAATTGCATCATGATCTTATCTGCATCTACGCCCGTACCGGGGTTCTCAATCTCCCCCTTCATAAGTTTTGCAAGCATGGCCTCGTATTGGTTCACAAGTGGTTCGAGTATCGCCTTGAACAATGCCTCCTTACTCTCAAATGAAAAGTAAAAGGCTCCGGTGGTAACTCCCGCACTTTTGCATATTCTTCTAAGGCTTGCCCTATGGTAACCATTCTTAAGGAATTCCTCTTTGCCGGCTTTTTTCAGTTTTTCTATCGTTTCACTGCGCTTGTCGTTTTCCATAACACATGTTATGTTAGCACAAACTAACCAATCTAACAACCTCTTTTTTTATATGCACCTTATCTTTCGTTCAGGTATTTCCTTACCGTCTCAAGCCCTCCAATTGGCACGCAGAACTTCTGGTCATGGTTCTTACATGCCTCATAGGTTTCCTCCAGATCAAACCAGCTCACGCCGTCCAACTCTTCCTTCTGGATCGTCAGGTCTGCTATATCCACCGTTTTCTGATACACGAACACAAATGCCACCTCATTGTCCCTGAACATTTTGCCGTGAAATTCCTTCTCATACTGTATTCTGAATGTTCCCGCAAAATCAAGATCTGTGGCCTCAGCCTTTATGCCAAGCTCCTCACCGAGCTCCCTGAGCGCCGACTCCATCGGCTCATCGCCTGCCTGTATATGTCCGGCAGAGGAAGTGTCATACCTT
Organism: uncultured Coprococcus sp.; assembly: GCA_934277375.1. GTDB lineage: Bacteria > Bacillota > Clostridia > Lachnospirales > Lachnospiraceae > Coprococcus. The sequence continues at coordinate 178,832 of CAKQTZ010000006.1, forward strand.
CCGGGAAATGAATCCTTATCCATCGACCTCTTCTGCAGAAGAACCTTATACCTGCCATTCTCTTTCTTCGCTATCCAGATATGCGCAGTCCTGTGGCATATGCCTTTTGCATGCGCCTCGCTCCTCTCCACTGTGTCTCCGGTGGGGCTGCCCTGTTCGTCACATATATCAAAAAGTTCCATTATAGTGTACCGTCCTTCTATTCCTACACCACCAGCCGGGCCTTTGCCCTGCCGGTTCTGTCCTTTTCCACCACTATCTGCTTGTCAATCTTCTCCTTGAGTTCAGTCACGTGCGATATTATTCCCACCAGCTTACGTCCCTCGGTCACGCTGACCAGCGCTTTGTATGCCTGTGGCAGAGTCTTTTCTGTATCAAGGGATCCAAAGCCCTCATCCACAAACATCGTATCTATCTGAATTCCGCCAGCCGAAGCCTGCACCTCATCGGAGAGTCCAAGCGCAAGTGAAAGCGATGCCATGAATGACTCACCGCCAGAAAGCGACTTAACATCTCGTCTGCTGCCGTTGTAATGATCCACAACACAGAGGTCAAGGCCGATCTGGCTTCTCTTGTCACTGCTGTCCGTCACACGCCCCAGCTCATACTGACCGTCTGACATCTTCAGGAATCTCAGGTTCGCGCGCTGAATTATCCTGTCAAAATACGACATCTGTATATATGCCTCTAGGTTTATCTTATTCTTGCCGGTTACATTCCCCGAGGCGGTGTCATAAAGTGACTTCACACTGACGTATTCCTTTTCTTTTGACGAAAGTTCATCGGACTTCCTGCCGATATTCGCCATCGCCGTTTCATTTGCGCGGATGCGGCTGTTTCCATCCTGCATGAGAAGTCTGATCCTTCCAAGCTCATTTCTTGCTGCGACTTTATCTTCCTCAAGCTTGGCAAGTTCCAGCTTCTCTGCTGACTCCAGCGTGTCTGTCAGAGCCTTTATCTGTCCCTCCAGTGTCTTGATATTCTGGATCACAGCATTATATCTCTTCTCGGAGGCGTCAAACGAATCCTGCAGTTTCTTCGCGCTGCTAAGGATCTCGTTCATCTGCGTTTCCGCCTCACTTCGATTCCTGAATCTGAGCCCCGCGGCCAGTTCTGTCGCCTGTTCTCTGTCTGAGACAACCTTTGCCGTGAGCGCCGATATATTTCTCTCAAGCTCCGCCAGCTTCACCTGCATCCCCGCAAATGCTTCTTCCTCCTGAGGAAGTTTTGCAGCAAGCTCATCCCTTCTGCTGACCCTTTTACGTTCTGCCTCTATCTGTCTGTCAGTATCCGCGATCTTCTCATTGTAATATCCGACATTCTTCTCGACCTTTTCCGGCAGACCTTCTATATCATCCGGGTTATCAAATTTCTTTCCAGCCTGCTCAATGATGCTGTTTCTTATCTCAGTTACACTGGCGAGCTTTACCTTTGCATCCGTAGCACTGGCATTTGCTCTGTCACGGGCCTTGTCCGCATTTTTCTTCGCAGTCTCAAGCTGTGCCTCCGTAGGTGCTTCATTCGGCAGCTCCGCCAAATGCTTGTGTTCAGTGGCTCCGCATACAGGACACGCCTGTCCCTCTTTCAGATCCTTTGCAAGGATTCCCGCCTGGGCATTCCTGTACAGTGTACTCATATGCTCATACATATCCTGATTTCTGGTATACGTCTCGTTATCAAGCAGATACTGTTTCTGTGCTTTGTCCACCGCCTGCTTTCTTCTGCCGTATTCCATGAGCAGTCTGCTTATACCATTCAGATAGTCAACAGCGTCAGCCATCTTCTCCCTCGATGCCGTGATTGCAACTATTTTCTCCCCCGCATCCGCAAGCTGTGTCTGTTCCAGTCTCAGCTTTTCTATGCTCTTCTGTTTGTCTGTCACAAGCATTCTGCCCTTCTCGGCCTGTTCATTTTGCCTTTGCAGGAGCTGTTCCTCGTCTGCAATATTTTTTCGCTTCTCGTCCAGTTTCTCATAGTTTGGAAGCTCGTTATTTATAACTGCTGCCTGCCTTTGGAGCTCTTCCGTCTCTGGGAGCGCTTCCTTTGCCCTGTTTAACTCTGCCTCCGCCGCAGTTCTGTCATTCTGTACATTTGCAAGCTCCAAATGTGCCTTTTCAAGCTGCACTCTGGCTTTCTCTGTCTGCTGTGCCTTGCCTATCAGCGTGTCAAACTCCCCGACCCGGGTCTCAAGTGTACCGATCTGCTTCTCATATGAATCCGTTCTTGCCTTCTCCGTTACAATAAGCTTTCCGATGAGTGTAATCACCTCATCAATTGGCATCTGGCCGTCCTTTGCCTTCTGGACACTGATCCCAAGAGGATCATCCTCTCCGCAGACTATTCCGGATATATACTGCTCTATACTCTTCTTCATATCGTCCCGTTCACTCTGAAGCTTTCTCGTCTCATCCTGAAGCCGCTTCTGCAGAACAAAATACCTCGATGTGTGGAAAAGCTTGCTGAATATCTTCTGTCTGTCCCCGGACTCCGCTACCAACAGTTCCTTGAACTCACCCTGAGCAAGCATGGATATCTGCGAAAACTGCTCTCTGTCCACGCCCATCAATTCCTGAAGGTATGAATTGACCTTTGTCCTGTTGGCGATGACCGAGTCATCCGGCAGATACAGTTCTGCAGCCGCGTCCTGCTGGGTAGTGCCTTCGCCCTTTTTCTTTCTTCTCTCATAAGAAGGATTTCTTTTAACCCTGTATGTCTTCCCCATATGTTCAAATGTCAGTTCAACGTACGTATCTGTGTCCACATCAGCATACGTTGATCTCATCATCCTCGCATCACGGCTCGCTCCGCTCGGTTCATCATACAGCGCGTAACAGACGGCATCAAAGATCGTGGTTTTTCCCGCACCTGTATCCCCAGTTACCAGATACAAGCCTTCCGACCCAAGCTGTGCCATATCAAGCGTCTGCACCCCCGCATATGGTCCAAATGCCGACATTGTAAGATTTAGTGGTCTCATCACCAGACCTCCTTCCATATAGAGTCTATGATATCCTGAACAAAACTCCTCTGTTCATCACTCATTTCCTGGTTGTTCTGCTTCTCATACAACTCTCCAAACAGATCTATGGGCTTTTTCCCTTCAAGCACAGCTCCATCGTCTATCGTCTGTGTCACACGGGTTCGTGTGTTGTCATATCCCAGCTTCATCACATTTGGATATACCGTTCTGAGCTTGCCCAAAGCATCCGGCACGTCATCCTCGTCCGTGAGGACCACATACAGATAATCATCCACAGCCGTTCCCTCATAGTTTCGCCTGTCCATCAGCTCGTCAAATGTTCCCTTTACCTCTCGCAGCTCATGCATCGGAACAAGCGGAACAGTCCTTATCTCTATTTTCTTGTTCTCAGGAATGTCAACAACCGTCACAGATTTCGTATGCTTAGCCTCAGAGAGTGAATACTTAAGCGGTGTTCCGCAATATCTGACAGTCTCCCTGCCCACTTTCTGCGGCCCATGTATATGCCCCAGCGCCACATAGTCAAATGAGTCAAATACCGACACATCCACATTGTCCAGACCGCCCACATTCTCCTCCGACTCCGAGCGCACAGCCCCGGTCACAAACTGGTGAGCCACCAGGATATTTGTCGCTTTCTCATCGATATCCATGTGCTCCACCGCCACACGGCAGGCATCCTTGTAATCCTTTATATCATCCGCCTCATCAGGGAACACCGCTCTGACCATTGCCGGCTTCACAAATGGCAGCATATATATGTTCACCATCTGTCCTTTTCCGTCCTCCAGCTTATATGGTCTGACCAGCCCCTCTCCCATCCTGGCTATCTGTGCCGAATCATATACCGGCGATATATGGATTCCACTGAGATCAATCAGACTTGATGCAAATGCCAGCTTGGCCGCCGAGTCATGGTTGCCGCTGATGATATACACCTGCAGCTTTCTCTTTGCAAGCGATGTCAGGAAGCTGTCCAACAGCTTCACCGCCTCCTCGCTCGGCACTGACTTATCATAGACATCCCCAGCTATGATGACTCCATCCGGCTGCTCATCATCGATGATACCCAGTATTTCTTTTAATATATATTCCTGATCCTCCAGCATGGAAAATTCATTTACACGCTTTCCTATGTGAAGATCCGATATATGAACTAAACGCATGTAGAAGCCTCCTTTGATAAACAAATATATATTACAGTTTAGCACAAATGTCATATTCGAGGAAATGACATTATGCACACAAAGAGTAAAATGTCAACTGGCTCATTGCAACATTTGACATATTATTATTTTTGATATAATAAAGAGAATTATTAAATTTATTTAATATCCGAGATGCTAAAGGAGCGTGATACACCAATGAGCAACGCACGAAATTGGTTTAAGGCCAGAAAAACTGATGAATACACAGACGAAAACCATACTGAGGAAAAGAATTCTATGAAGGAAGCTATGAGCATTGCACAGGACGAAAAGTTCACAGACCCTGCCCAGCTTGAAGCATTGGGTTTTGACAAGGAAATAGCCCGAAGCACTATAGTAATTCTTAAAGAACTTGGCATTGTATAATCTCAAGGCACATAAAGTCTCCGGACAGTCTGTTCACAAAAACAGAATACCCGGAGGCTTTATCAACTTCATCGCGTATAAAACATATCTACCTACTTCTTGTCATCTATTATCAAAACGCCCTGTGGCGGGTTCGCATTTATCGCACCGACCACCGGATGAGGAACATACAGCTCTTCCAGGTATGCCACATCCTCCGCTGTGAGCTTTACGTCAAATGCTCCAACCGCATCATCGAGATAACCTGTCTTTGTCGCGCCAATTATCGGAGCTGTCACTCCCTTTGCCCACTGCCATGCTATGGCTATCTGTGACATCTTGCAGTTATATTTTTCTGCCAGTTCATGAACTCTGTTCACCACCTGCATGTCATAGTGCTCCATCTTGTCGTATTTGCCCTTTGCCGCACGATCTGTCTTGCTTCTTATGGATTCGCTGTTCCACACATTCCTCGCCAGATGACCTGCCGCCAGTGGACTGTATGGCATGAGCATTACATTCATCTGCTTGCATATAGGTATAAGTTCTCTCTCATCCTCCCTGTAGAGCAGATTGTAGTGATCTTCCATGGCTGCAAATGGTGTCCAGCCGTTATCCCTAGCCGCCATCTGCATATTATAAAACTGATATCCGTACATAGCTGACGCTCCAAGCGCCCTTACTTTTCCAGCCTTAACCAGACCATCAAGAGCCTCCATCGTCTCCTCTATAGGTGTATCGTAGTCAAATCTGTGTATTATGTACAGATCAAGATAATCCGTTCCAAGCCTCTTCAAAGTACCATCTATCTCTCTGTATATAGCTTCTTTTGACAATCTGCCCTCGTTGAAATATACCTTTGAAGCTATAACCACTTTGTCTCTTGTAATGTTGTTCTTTATCGCTTTTCCCAGATACTCCTCACTGGTACCCCCTGAGTAACAGTTGGCAGTGTCAAAGAAATTGATGCCCAGATCAAGAGCATGCTTTACCATATCATTTGTCTGATCCTCATCAAGTGTCCAGTCGTGCATAACCCCAGCCTTGCCAAAGCTCATGCATCCAATACACAGCTTGGACACTTCTATGTCCGTGCTTCCTACCTTTGCATATTCCATATCTAATACCTCCTATACATTAGTTCCCATCTCATAGGCCTGATCAAGCGCTGCATGTCCTGCAATCTCGCCCATGCCATCCACTCCGCCGGCAAATACCGTTCCCGCAAGGTGGCATTTCTCAAAGCATGCGATCCAGCCCTCAAGCCCATGTATCGCCCGCTCGTCCACACCGGGCTCATCCTCAGCCGCAGTTGACATGAAATATATGTCCCTGAACTTATAATCCAATGAGTACAGGGAATTAGCACGGTCGAGCAGAGTCTTCATCTGTCCAGCCATCTCATAATAGTATATCGGACTTGCAAATGCTATGACATCCGAGCTTCTCATCTGCTCTGCCAGCTCTATGGCATCATCCTTGATCACACACTTACCTACAGCCACTTAGAGTGTATCATATGGAGTTCGCTCCAAGGCAAGTACTTCTAGCACATTTACTTGTAAAATGTAAAACTTAATTCCCGATTATAAAACTTAATTCCGGGTAGCTGACGTTAGTCTTACATGCTATTCATAGATGCAGTGGATTCCTCCCATTTTATCTAAGGAGGATATTTCCCTCAATCATATTTAATAGTAATCCGTCATACACTGTGTAATAGAGCACCTGTTTCATGGGAGAATTCTCTATGACAATCACTACCAGACTCAACCTTTTCCGCTTTATCTTCATTTCGATTCTTGGAGTCCTGCTACACTTCACCTACGAATGGTCGGGAGACAATCCCGCAGTCGGACTGTTCTCAGCAGTGAACGAGTCAACCTGGGAGCACCTGAAACTCATATTTTTCCCTATGCTCCTTCTTACAATGATTGAATTTCTCTGGGCGCATTTACAAGAAAAGTCCCTGCCGGGAAACTATCTTCCAGCAAGGACTATCGGTATCCTGTCAGGTATGGCATTCATTGTGATCGTGTTCTACACACTAAACGGTGTTCTAGGCAGGAATTATGAGTTTCTGAATATCGCACTTTATTTCGCCGGAGTAATATATGCACTGAGAACCGAGAACAGATTATATTCCAGACAAGTCTACATAAACGACTACGTATCCATGACCATACTGGCTATTTTCGCAGTTGCATTCTTTGCATTTACCAAATATCCACCTGAACTGGGGATATTTGCGGATCCTACAACAGATTAACCACACACATCAAAAGCACCACCTGCATCACAAGTATAAGTGGCACTCCAACAGAGAAATAATTCTTCCTTATCTTGTGCCTGAACACCACCATTCCAAGCAAGGCACCGATACTTCCACCAGCAAATGCCATGCCGAGCAGGACAGCTATAGGTATCCTGTATCCTCCCTTGACCGCTCTGTATTTGTCAATCCCGAACATGACAAATGTTACAACACTCATTGCCACAACGAACCACAATGTCCATCTGTATTCCACAAACACATTCCAGAATGCAAAGTTCAATTTGCCCGCAGGTCTGAGCTTCCAAGTCATGAACACCGCAAGCTCTATCACACATACGCACACCGTGAACACCCTCAGCATCATATTCGTCTTGGAGGCCGTCCTGTCACACAGTGCAAACGCGATGATCATGCCAGGGGCACCTCCGGCAATGGCTATTATCCCCAACAGGACACTGAGCGCCTTATGGCTTGTTCTCCTGCGTCTCGCGGCCGTCACTCCGTCAAGGACAGCTCCCAGTATATTTATACATATCAGATATATAATGATTTTATCCATAAAATCTACCTTCTGGTCATTTTTCTGATTCTTATTCTACCACAATAACATCCTTCAGAATGTATGCAAATGTTGGTGCAGAACAATTCTTATTCTCAATATACTCATTATTCAGATCATAGGTATCGTCCGGATCATCAGGATTTACACCTGTATAATTTCCCTGGAACACGTGAATATTACCACTCTGAAATCCTTCTACAAGTTCATCCACCTTTTCTGCTGTTCCATCAGCAGCTACAACCTCATTCAGCTCCAGCATCTCTACCCAGCCCTCATCAAATCCGGCTCCAATATCCCTGCCATTTACATTGCCATTTACTGTCTGTTCAATATCACGTTCATTGACCACGGCATCCACAGCCTCACACATATATGGAATCCAGTTGATCTTACAACCTGTCAGATATGTTGTAGGTGCTACATCGGCCATACTCTGATTGTATGACGCAATGTACACCTCTCTGTCTTTATCAGTCTCCTCACACGCCACCGCCGGTCCGGTTGTATCAGAATGCTGGGACAAAATTATACAACCCTCATTTATAAGATCTTTTGCGCATTTTTTCTCAAGTATATAATCATCCCATGTATTGGTATAACGAACCGTCATGGTCGCCTCTGGAACCACAGATCTCACACCCAGAAAGAACGCCGTGTATCCTGATATCACCTCCGCATATGGATATGCACCCACATATCCAACCTTCGCTTCATCAGCATTTATCCGTCCGTCATCTATCAGCTCTGCAAGCTTCATGCCTGCCACAACCCCTGATATGTATCTGCCCTGATATATCGCCCCCATAAAGGTATGGTAATTTGACAGTACAGGATCAGTGTTTGCATTTGCACACGTAGCCTGACAGAATTGTATATCAGGATATGCTTCCGCATATGTCTTCATAGTCTCTCCATATCCATAACTGGTTCCAAATATAATGTCGCACTTTTCAGACACAAGCTCCTCAAGTGCTGCGCTCTCGCTTCCCTCAGGGATATTGTACTTCACCAGAATTTTTACCCTGTCACCATATTTGTCTTCTATTGCATTCTGCGCCTTAACAAAATTCAAAGTGTATGCTGTACTCTCATCTCCAACATATATTATCCCAACTTTAATATCACGGTCGGCATTCTTGTCTATCAAAATACGATTCACGCATATTATCCCCATGATCGCAATACACACACTGATCAGTGTAATCAGAATGACTCTCCTCATTCTCCCGCCTCCTTTGCACTGCCTGCTGCACTCTCATAAAGCTGCGATACATCAATCTCTCCATCATCTATAAGCTCAAGCATAATATCTACGAGCTTTGGATCAAACTGAGTTCCTCTTCCCTTCCTGAGCTCTCCGAGCACATAGTCAAAATCCAGCTTCTTCCTGTACACTCGGTTGGCTGTCATAGCATCAAATGCATCTGCAATTCCAATAATTCTCGCGTTGAGTGGTATCTCCTCACCCTTCAGACCATGCACATATCCCCGTCCATCATATCTCTCATGATGGTAAAGTGCTCCGTCCTGAACGTTATCTATCAGCGTAAACTTCTTCAGGATCTCTGCCCCTTTTACAACATGGGACTTCATTATCTCATACTCTTCATCCGTCAGCCTGGAAGGCTTATTCAGCACACTGTCTGGTATACCTATTTTGCCTATATCATGAAGTAACGCTGTCTTTCGGAGTGTTTCACACTGCTCATCATCATACCCCAGCTTCCTGGCTATTTTGACCGAATACTCTGACACCCTCACGGAATGCTGGCTGGTATTCTCATCCTTTGCATCCACAGTTCTGGCAATTGTCAGAACTGTCTCATTGCCCATGGCGATCTGATTTTTTGCAAACTCAAGCTCCCGTCTCTGCATCGCCATGGTTCTCTGTATCTGCGTCCTGATTACAAGCCATGCAACATAAAACACAGCAAGGCAGAACACAAATATCGCATACAGTCTGAACCACCAATAGTCATATATCTCCTTTTCCTTCTCAATTACATACGTGCTCTCTGACACAATATTCTGTCCCTTGCTGTCCAACACGGCCAGATGGAATGTATATTTTCCTGCCTCCAGATTGGTATACACAACATCTGTTAGTTCACTCTGTCTGACTATTTTAGGGCCCTTATCAAATCCCTCAAGCCACACACTTACATAAGGGTCATTTACCGAGTAATTAATTATCTCCGGCATAATCTCTATTCTGGATGTTCCCTGCTTAACCTTGGTAATCTCACCACGTTCAATCGATTCCACATCATTATCTATTTTTATGTTTTTCACATATACTCGATATGAACGTACACTTATATCGTAGTCATTAAGATTCAGTTCAACCACGCCCTTATCTGTTGACATATACAAATTGTCCGAATCATCTCTGTAATTCCAGGAATTAGGTGTCAATGCCTTCTGAAGTCCTGTCTTGGAGTCCAGCAACGTATACTCCAGCTGTTTTCCCGAGAGCAGACTTTCCTCATCCACCACGTATACTCCGGCAGAACTGAGGACAAACAACGTTCCATCATCGCCCTCAACCACATCATAGTTGTTGTAATATGGAAAATTGCTAAGAGATCTTATCTCTCCATCAGGCTCCATATAACATAGTCCATTACTCGTTACAATAAATATTCCTTCCTCTTTTTGCGAATCTGATATCCTCAGAACAACCTCCGAAGTAAGCCCATCTTCCTTTGTGTATGTATCGGTGATCTTTCCATCCCTGATATGATATATTCCAGCGCCATCACTTCCTGCCAGAACACTTCCTTCGCCCAGCTCCAGCAAACATAGTATTTTCGGATTGTCCAGTCCATCCTCTTTTCCTATTACACCTGTTACTCTGCCATTTTTAATATAGGTTATTCCTGAATCTCCAGAGGCCATAATAGTATGATCTTCCAGCTCTATAACAGATCTGAACTTCTCACCATTTGTTCCTTTATCTTCTTTAAAGTTAGTTATCTTATTGTCTGGAGTTATTTCATATATGCCTTTTCCACTGGTAGCTATCCATAGATTATCTGACGAGTCCACCATCAGATTTCTGATTCTGGTTCCCGAAAACTCCTCAGATATAGCAGATGTTACAGCCTCGCCCGTTCTTATGTCAGTGACAGCAAGTCCATTGTCCATACCTATGTAAAGCTTTCCTTCCCAGGCTGCTGTGCTGTTTACTACCTCAGAATCTATTCCCGCCTCCGCACACACATCAGAGAACACCGATCTGCACATTCTAAGCAGTCCAAGTCTGGATGACGCAAACCAATAATTTCCCTGATAATCTATCAGCATTCCCTCCAGCGAACTGTTAAACTGATTGGTATTGATAGAATGATACTTCTGAGTATTATCTATATATCCAGCGCCATTATCGGCACACAGATACAGATTATCATCATGTATTGTCATTGATATTATATTTGACAGATCACTTGAAGCTATACAATCGGATACTGTTATCTGCCCCTCGTCCACCCTACAATTCATGACGCGGCCATCTAACGTACTAACATACAATGTATCATCAGCGCCAAACTGACAGCTTGTATATATGGCATCTTCGTCAGTATAAGTTCCTGTTATCTTATTATCCTTAAGCAGATATAATGCTCCTGCATCAGTTACTACAGCCACATTCCCCTGACTATCAGCCGCTGAACTGCTTGCATATGTTATCTCGTCAATATTCGTCATGACAGCCAGACCACCGGACATCGTTACTATTGAAAGACTTCCCGTGGTTCCCACATAGTATTTTCCATCTGCACACTGTGTTATACACCTGACCGAATCCGATCCCAGACCATCATCCATATCCAGAATATTTGCAATTTTTTGATTTATACAAATCGACAGGCCGCTGTCATTTGTCCCTATCCACAGACGTCCCGCCTCATCAGTGTACAGACAGTTTACACTTTTTACTGAATCAAAGTCATCCATAAGTCTGAACGCTGAGCCATTATATCTGTATATTCCGCCATATGTACCTATCCACAGAATTCCATCATTGGTCTGGGCAACAGCATTTGCCATACCACCAGGGAGTCCATTCTCTCCGTTGTAAACCGTCTGTACATAACTGTTGAAATCAAGAGGCTCCTCTGCTTCATCAGCGTATACTACGCCCCCATTTGTTCCCGCAAATATAGAGATAACCAGCACACTGATCATGACCATGGCAACAATCCTGCCATCTCCGGGATTTGCAGAACCTTTCCTTCCAGTTCTTCGGTATATACGACTCAATCTTACTATCAGGAAAAGTAAAATACACATGATCACCTTATCAAGAAAATCCAAATAAAACTGTCCGGCTATACTGCTCACCAGCCTGTTAAATCCCAGTCTGCCAAAGATTGCTATAATGCCATCTCCCCAGAGATTGCTGGTCTGCCCATCATAAAATATATAATTACAAGGTGTGGAAAACGCAACAGAGACAACTGTCACAAGAAAACTGGTAGAAAGCGTTCCAAATAAAGTGTCCAGCCAGTGCTTTCTAGCACAGACACCTACAATAACTCCTATAGCTACGCTCACTACTCCATATATGATGTATGTGTATGAATACAATATTCCATACACCACATTTACCGATAATCCAACCAGTGCGCCGCACATCGGTCCTAATATATACGCTGCCAGCATGGTGCCAAACGAATCAAGCCATATAGGCAGCCGCAGCGTCACTCCAACCATTTTGCCCGCATAGTTTATGAGTACGCAGCCTATCACAAACATACAGATTACATACCACTTCTTGTCCCTAAGCATAGTAATCTTCCCCCTTAGTATTCAATGTACCGTTCCCTGATTTTTTCTCTAAACCCGATATATCCTCTGTGTATTAACAATAATTATATACAAGTTTCGACTCTTTTTCTACATTAATTAGATAAAGTAAATGGGGGATGGAACCAATGAATATAATATACGAACATGGTGGGACAGATCTGATTTTGTCCAGTTCCGCCACGCCATGTCTGTATATTATGTTTGTTTTTACTGATCTGCGATGAGCACCTGCGGCTGAACCTTTCTGATGTTCCCCGCTCTGATAAACGCTACCACCGAGAATAACGCGCTCATAAATACCAATGGTATAACCAGTGATATCACGCTTGTACTTAAATTAAAGCTGTATATACCAAATGATTCAAATCCTGCCTTGAAGAATGGCTTGCTGACGATAAGTGCCAGAACTATACCAAGCAGCGAACCTGCAACAGCCGTCACAACAAAACGCACCGCAAGCTGGCATCTGAGTCTGAAGGATGTAAATCCAAGTGACTTGTATATTCCGATATCCTTCTGCTCTCGCATGACAACCTTGCCGCACACGATTATGACCGTGACTATCACGAATACGGCCCCCAATATATACGTGAGCAATGTGAGTCCCTGTATTGCAATGTTGACCGTGCCTGCCACTCCTTCAAAATCATCCTTTGCTGAATGTATTGAATACGTGATGCCCTGATTATCTCCATATCTCTTATCTATCTCCTGGATTATCGCATCACATTCATCAGTATTGTCAAGATCATAACATATTCCTTTGCCGCTCCATTCCTCTTCATCTGAACTGCTTTGGGCTGCTTCACTGACAGCAGACTCATTGCCGATCTCTTCGCCGGCAAACTTACTATATGCAGCCTTACTAATTGCAAAGTTCTTGCCCACATCATTTGCCGAATCATATATGCCTGAGATCACCATCTTCCTTGCCACACCGCCGCGCTTGACTGTGACTGTGTCGCCTATGTTCATGTGAAATCCATCAGCCACATACTGGGTTATCAGCACCTCATTGTCATATGTGCAGGTCCTTCCCTTTCTTATCGTGTTGATCATATCAGGGTCCCCCACTATATAACAATACATCTGCACATCATCGAACAGAAGGTACTCGCTGGACATTTGATATTTTCTGTACGCTGTGTGTTCTGATATGACATTCTCTATATCTTTCTGTGTATCCTCATCGGCAAATGAGGCAGTCAGGTCATACTTCGTGACTGAAAACATATCCACAAGCATATTCTGTGAATTAAACCAGCGCATCACATCATTCATGAGTATCATGAACATGGCAAGTATAGCAGTCACTATGATGGCTGCGGCATACTGTTTCTTCTCAGATATAAACTGTCTGTATGCAAGACTCACACCAAGTTTCTTGCCTGAGACCGGAAGCTTCAGAACGCTTGAGAAATGCACACTGTCCCGTCCACCTCTTATCGCCTTTATAGGTGTGGCCTCGGATATTCTCCTTGTCTTCAACATGATAAATGCGGCCACCAGAAGCAGTATCGCCAATATGACACACAGCACAAGTCCTACATTAATATCAGACGGAACTTCAAGTCCTGAAGAAGATCTTGTGGCACTATTTATAATTTTTAGTATCGGAATGGCCAGTGGTATTCCAGCAAACAGTCCAGCCGCCACAGTGCACATATACCCGGCAAGCAACGCCAGCTTCACCGATGCATTTGTCATTCCGACCGCTTTGAGTATTCCTATGTTAACAAAATCCATCTCTATGCTGCTGCCGATGTTGTGTCCTAGAACTATCATAGCCGCTACCAGAAGCAGCACAACAAATATAAGCAGCACCGCGGAGAATACCTTTGTCATAAGAAGCATGTAACTTCCCGCTTGCTCCTTTGATAAAGTTATCCAGCAATATGACGCGAAATCACTCACATTATTCAGTTCTCTCTCAAACTCCATCTCCGTGAGATCCAGGCCCGGCTTTTTATCTATTATGATAAGCTTTGACAATTCAAAGGATCTCTTGTCATCTTCCAGTCCGCTTCTCTGCTCTTCCGCAGCCTTTGCCTTGAGATCCGCAAAATCCTCATCTGAGATCAATATCGTCTTTATTCCCATGACCGAAGATCCCATATATGGATCCTCGAAAAATGACGCAACTTTGAAGGTATAAGAACCGTTATCATTGCCCAGCTCGACTGTATCACCAATCTTGCAGTCATACATACCTATGAAACTGAACGGCACACTTACCTCGCCTTTTTCAAGCCGGCGATCTGTCATTTTGTTATCCACATCATACTGATCATATGTGAGCACGCTGTCTGTATCATTCAAAACGAAGCTGCTGCTGTTTCCGCCTTTTCCATTGCAGTCCTTAAGCAGCAGATATACAACATCAGCCGCTTTCACTTCCTGCACCGCATCACATTTGCCAATATTCTTTATTATCTTGTCTGCACTTGTTCCATAGGCATCCAGCCTGCTCTCCCCGTAAAGTGCGGCAAGCATATCTCCATAACCGACCTCTTCCATGGCTTCTGAATCATGCCTTATGGAATTCGTGTAGTAAGAAAGCACTGAACAGAATGCCAGAGAAATAATCAGCATGAGCACGAGCACACTTATATGCACGCCCTTGTTTCTTCTCATATTTCCTCGAAGCACCATCATGATATATCTCATCCTTTACCTCCTACCACTGCATGGAGCCAAGCCATGCATCTATCTGGCTCTCACGGCTCTTGCGGTCTTCTTCAATATATTGTGACAGCTTCAGCTCACCTATGACTCTTCCGTCCTCTATGTAGATGATCCTGTTCGCCCTGATGGCAGCCCTCACATCGTGGGTCACCATGAGTATGCTCTGTCCATCCACGTTGAGCTCGGTGAGAAGATCCAGCACATCCTGAGTATTCCTACGGTTCAATGCGCCTGTCGGCTCATCCGCGAAAAGAATTCCCGGACTGTTGATGACTGCTCTGGCTATGGCTCCCCTCTGCGCCTCTCCGCCGGACACCTGTGCAGGAAGTCTGTCAGCAGCACTTTCTATATTCATCTTTTTTATGAGTTCATCAGCCCTGTTCTCAGTATCTTTTGTGCTAGTATTCTTATTCATGTAGCCCGGCACAAGTATGTTCTCTCTTATGCTGAGGTTGCTCACAAGATGTATCTGCTGAAATACAAATCCAAACTCATACACCCTGAGTTCTGCCATGCGCTTCTCATTATATTCTGTTATATCCTCGCCATCATATATGACCTTTCCCGAAGTCGGTCTGTCCATCCCGGACAGACTGTAAAGCAGCGTGGATTTTCCCGAGCCTGAAGCTCCCATGATGACTGTAAAATCCCCCTTATAGACATCCAGATCCATGTTGTTGAGCACGTGGTTCTGAACCCCCTCACTTGAAAAGCTTTTGCAAAGGGCTCTTGCCTGAAGTATTATGTCTCCCATTTTTCTCTCCTTTTATAATTGTAGCACGGCTCTTTTCGTTCAGACACATTCTATAGATTCTCTACATGTCTTCACACCATCACCGTGCTACAACTATATCAACATATATATTAACAAGTCCTTAACAAACTTTTCTTGCTGCAAAATATAACACTGCCTCCAGGCCATCAGCATGATTTACGAGCTCTACATCTCCGCCCATTCTGTCCATGAGATAGCGGACAATAAATAGTCCCAGACCGGCTCCCGGTTCATCACCGGAGTTTTCCCCTCGATAAAACTTCTCATATATGAATGGCATATCCTTATCTGGAATTCCAATTCCGTGATCCTTTATAGACAATTTGTATACTACTTCAGCACCGCTCACATGAACATTCTTTGGAAGTTTTTGGGGCGATATACATTCCGTAACAATACTTATCTCTGTGTCTCTGGCATACTTTGCAGCATTGGACAAGATATTCTCCGCCACCTGGACCACTCTTCCCGGATCTGCATGTTCAAGCACTGCCTCGGTTATATCTCCATTAACCACGATATTCATTCCGAGTCCTATATCTGACAGGATCTGTTCCAGCAGAGGTTTTATCTCAACCTCATCGCTCTTCACCGCCAGCCTGTCCAGATCGTGCAGCGAATGGATGAACATGTCATTTGTTATGGACGTCACCTCGTCACATTTTTTCATGATGACCGACGCATACCTCTCCCGACGTTCCGGCGTAGCATCCATATTCATGACCAGGGCCTCCGCATATCCTCTTATGGATGCGATCGGAGTCTTTATATCATGTGACAGCGTGGCTATAACAGTCTTATTGTTCTCTATCGCTTCCTGCTCCCTCCGCCTGGCATGCATTATCTCCGTTCTCATATGGTCAAATGCCCACGTGAAGCTTCCGAACATATTCACCCGTCTGTACTTAAGCTCGGTGCCCATATCCCCTGTTGCCAGATGTGATGCATAATCCTCCAGCTCGTCAAATGGCCTGAGAACACACACATATATGTACAGGAATAATGCAATCACAACACACAAGATAACGATATATATGATTACTATATTTCTAAGTCCTGACTTACCGGTATCTATCTTTTGTTCCCGGAGTTCATCCATTACAGTGTCAAGCCTTTCGCCAGCATCTGTGGAGCCCGAATCATACAACTGTTTCACCTCATTCAGTTCCACAACATACTGCCCATATTCATCATCATTTATCCGCTGCGTCTCATCCTGCTTCTCCCTGTAGAACAGCCAGCCAAAAACTATGGTTATGGCACACAGGAACACGATCAGCAGTTTTATTATATTGTTTCTTACTGAATGTCGCTTCATACAAACTCCCTATAGCTGCAAAATGGACATCCACCTTACAATCTCACATTTATCCTCACTGTCTTTGTCTATTCGCCATCTCCCAGAACATATCCCGTTCCCCATACCGTACGGATAAGCTGCGGATGTGACGGATCTGTCTCAAGCTTTTCCCTAAGCCACCTCACATGCACTGCAACCGTGGACGGCTCCACATCGCTATACAGCCCCCACACAGCACTCATGATCTGTTCCTTTGTCAGTACCCTGCCTCTGTTCTCCACCATGTATACAAGCAGATCAAACTCCTTCGGCTTCATATCCACATTGCTTTTGTTTCTGCTCACAGTCCGCGCATGTCTGTTGATCTCTATCTTGTTCCCCTCTGTATTCAGGACCAATATCTCAGACTTATCATCATCGCTGCCATAAGTTCTTCTGAGTATCGAACGGATCCTCGACATTAATTCCTTCAACGAATACGGCTTTGCGATATAGTCATCCCCTCCCATATCAAGTCCATTTACCTTGTCATCTTCACTCGTCCTGGCACTGGCAAATATGATTGGTATCTGGGATGACTGCCTGAGTTCCTGACAAAGTGTGAATCCCGTCCCATCAGGAAGATTGATATCCAGAAGTATGAGATCACATCTGTTATCTGTCAGCACTTCATATGCCTCATCTAGGCTTGCTGCATACAGGGAAGCATAGCCGTTGTCCTCCAGCATATCCTGTATCAGCATAGACAGATCCAAGTCATCATCTACTATAAGTATTGTTCTCTTGTCTGTCTGCTTGTCTGCCATATTTTTATCCTCCAGTTTTTTCACAGTCTGTAATTCATCTTGTAAGGCTTTAACCAAGATTCATCAACACGGCATCATACGCCATGCCCCGTCTGTAATTCATCCTTTAATGTTCTAATCCCATTGCGTATATCATCCACAATTGTTTTGGAACACAGCTTGCTATTCCTTTATATTCACCAGCATATCATATGTAACACCATATTTCTTCGCTATGTCACTGGCATATGATTTACCAGCAGGTGGCGCTATCTCTATCTTGTAAGATCTTTTTGATCCCTCGTTGTGTACGATCAGCGAATATGCTTTTCCCTCTGTGCAACCCTCGTTCATCGCCTCCACATCAAAGCCCAGCTTATGCATGTGGGTGTTGTATATCGTCCTCGTTCCCTTTGTCAGAATAGCTCTCACGGAATCTCTGGCTATATAGTAGCCCTCCTCAAATGACGTAGTTGAAAACGTCTCATTTAGAAGTATCAGACTGCCGTCACCCGCACCGTCAAATATCTCCTTAAACCTCTTGCACTCTTCGCCAAGCCTTCCAAGATCAAGAGTCTTGTCCTCGTCGGCAGGAAAATGCGTAAATACGCAGTCCACAGGAGCAAATTCAAATTCATCACCCGGGATATATATACCGCCCTGAGCCAGCACAAAAAGCTGGCCTATCGTCTGGGTTATAGTCGTCTTGCCACCTCTGTTGGCACCTGTGAGGATATACACTCTGTGCTCGCTGTCAAAGTCCAGATCATTGGTCACTATGTGATTCGACTCCTCCGTGTCAAATGCTGCAAGCTTGATATTGTATACGCCACGGGCCTTCATATAATATCTGCTCTTTGAATTGTCCTCCTCGGAAATATCTGCGTTCGGCTGATATACAGAGTTCACAACCTTTGCCTTGGAAAATGCTGCGCCGCGTTTCTGCAGTTTTTCTATGTACTCAGCCCATCTTATATAGTAGGTAAGCTCCGGTATGAGATCCGTCATGTCTGTGATGGTTATGGACACATATTTATTGAGCACCTGTCTCATTTTCTTCACTATCCCGGATACCATATGTCCCACTACCCTGTCCGTATATCTGGTCACATCCCTTGCCTGGTCGCCCTCAGGTATTCCGCCAATTCCGGCAGCAGCACCTGCCACGGTACCCACAGCGGCAGTCTGCGCCATCTGCTGCATAGGAGCGTTCACCTGAAGCTCACTTCTTGCATCAAATGGCTGGAACTTATAATCTCCCTTCCACTGTGCCTCATTGCTGATCCTGTCCCTGGTTACAAGATGATCGTAAAAATTGCTGAGCACACCACCTCTGGTAAAATATTTGTTGTTCACCGAAATAAGACCTACGCCCTCAGCTTCAAATCTCTCATTCAGATTGATTCCAACCGTTATACTCTTTATCTCTGAGGTATCAAATTTCAGCTTGGATATATCTTCTTTCAACTCGCCAAATCCGTTGTCACTGTATATCTTCTTCACATAATCCCTGAGCCCGGCAAATCCGTCAGAGTGAAGTTCATACTTATTAAGACATTCATATAGAGCATCAACACACTTGATATAATCGCCTATCTCATCGAGCCTGTGCATCAGCTCCCACACACTTGCACCTTCATCGTATTCACGGCGAAAACTTCCGTAATCCTTCAGAAAACTTATCCTGTTAAGGGTCTCCATCATATCCTCCCTTAACTGTTTATGATCAAGAATATCCTCAAATATATCACACCTGTACCGGGTTACCTCCGGATCCTCATACATCTGCGACATGACACGCATTATATAATTCTGCTCTGCCTCCTTGGACGATAACTGCCTGCATATCATATCCAATCCCAGATCATGCATAGTCACAGGGCTAAGTGCCTTGAATGAATACTCACCATCCGGAACCAAAAGGCTGTATTTTCCAGTTGCTTTTTCTCCCATACCTATACCTTTCAAATCATAATGTCGAAAACCTATCTGACTAACTCACACTATCCGGCTTTCCTCTGCCTTTCATTGGTCTTTCATTTGGCTTCCGTCTACCCTACATCGGTCTTTCATTAGTCTTTCAACAGTCTTCCATCTGTCCCAGTTCTACTTGCCAATTACCTTCATATACGCCGTGACCATCTCCACTACGCCGTCCACGCCGAGCTTCGCCTCATCAAGGCACAGGTCATAATGTCCTGAATATCCCCAGTTCTCTCCTGAGTAATAGTCATGATAGCTTCTTCGCCTGGCATCAGTCTCCTCCACAAGACTCTTTGCCTTTGATTCTGATATGCCATGCTTGTCCATTATCCTCTTTATTCTGCTGTCTTTATCTCCGCACAGGAATATTCTCACTGCATCGTTCCTGTTCTTGAACGCAAAGTCCGAAGCTCTTCCCACTACAACACCATCTTGTCCGTCAAGCAATCTCTCAAGGGCCTCCTCCGGAGTCTTTCTCCTCTTCATAACAAAGTCATCTGACACCGACTGCATCATGGAATCTATGGCCTTCTCTCCAAAGAAGAACGGGTATTTGTCGTACACGCCCTTCTCTTTTGCCAATCTTATTATCTCTTTCTTCGTATAGCAGGCTATGCCAAATTTTGATGCAAGTCTAGCTGCAACCTCATCTCCATCACATCCACACTCTCTGCCTATTGTAATTATCATTCTGTGCACCTCCGCTCGTCATACTTATATATATAGAAATGTCTCATCTCTATAACTCGTCAAACAATACAACCATATTATATTACAATATAGCTGTAGCTGCATCCTGTAACTTGCAATATCAACCTCTTTGGAATTCCCGCTCCATACATATAAAATGTTTATCAAACAGATCACACTCGCCAACCGTTTCAAATCCTATCTTGGCATAAGTCGAAAGCGCCACCACATGTCCCTCTCTGACAAGTATATGAACGCCCTTCATGCCTCTGCTTTTTAGAACATCGCATGCATAATTCATCATCGTCTTTGCGATCCCCTGTCCCTGCATATCTTTTCTGACGCACAGCCTTGAGAGTTCTCCCGATGGAGCCAGATCTGCTCTCCAGCACGTAAGTGCCTCAACAGCATCGTCATGATCTATGGATATTGTAGCCACAATCTCTTCTTTATCATTCTTCATAACAAACAGATCCTCATTCTTCAGGTCAAATGCTATGGTATTCTCGTCCGGATAGTTCTCACTCCACTCACACGGACCACCTATCATTGCGTGATAGAGCGAGAGCAGTTCTTCTTTGTCTTTTGGTGTTGCATTTATTATCTTCATATGTCTGATCCTCTTTAATCATAAATTATTTCTTTTCTATCCCTGGGAGTTCACTCACTTCCATCGAATTCAATGTCCTCATCTGCTGTACCGCCAGATCATGCAGTAATTGCATTCGCTCTGCCTGCTTCTTTCCCTGCTCTATCAATATCGCATTATAGCTTTCAAGATTTGCCAGGACCAAAAGCTGATTGAGTGTAGCATCGTCACGTATGTTGCCATCCTTCTGTTTCTTCTCTTCTCTCCACTCTTTTGCCGTCTTGCCAAATAAAACGGTATTGAGCAGGTCCGCTTCGCTTGCGTATGTGTTGGATATCTGCCATTGTGTAAGCTCTGGCGGTATAAGATTCTTCTTTATAGCATCTGTGTGGATTCGATAATTCAGTTTTGATATCTCCCTATTAAGATTCCATGATAAGGAGAGTCTGCTGTTCTCGTCATGCTTTAAACGTTGATAATCCTTTATTACATATAATTTAAATTCCGGTGATATCCATGATGCAAATTCAAAAGCTATATCTATATGAGCATAAATTCCACCGCTATATCTACCTGATTTAGTCAACAATCCTATCGCCCTCAATTCTTCTGTCCACTTTTTTATAGAAAAAACAAAAGCATTTGAACCTGCATCCATTTTAAACGTATCGAATTCGATACGTTTAAAATCTGGATTATGCAATTCTTCCCATAATCCCAAGAACTCAACTATATCTCTGCTTCTTAACCAGTTGTGTATAGTTATTCTTGGTTCTGAACTACGGTATCTGGCAATATCTGTAAGTGACAAGTATTCATTCTCAAAATCCGTAGTATAAATACCTATATCAAAACCATTAGCGTGTATTATATCTTTCTTAATCGTCTTCGCCATCCTTATCCCTCTTTTCTTACTCCAAGCACTCCTCTATTCCCTCACCATATCCTGTGAAAAATACTCCTTAAGCAGAGTTATTATCACCTTCTGACTCTCCCTGTTATGTGTGATCGCATAATATGTTCTGCCAAACTTCGCATTCCGCTCTTCCTCACGAATTCCAATCTCCGCCACTTTTGAGGTAACCCGCTTAGTCTTGCTGCCATCATCCATGTCCAGTTCGTGAACTACCCATTGTCTAAAGCCAGTGGGATTGCGGTAGCCTTATTTCAATACACTGTTGTCCGTCTCCCGTCCGCCTTTCCTGTTCACAACCTTGAAGAACAGATTCGGTCTGTCAAATCCTGTGACAATCGTGACAGGAGATTCAAGTCTAAGATTCTGGACGATATCCCGCCTTACTATATCTGTTGCTGTGGCAGTAAACGCACTCACAACAGGGCGCACTGGCAACTTATCTATAAAATCCGCTATTTCCAGATAGCTTGGTCTGAAATCCTGTCCCCACTGGGATATGCAATTGGCCTCATCAACTGTCACCATTGCAATGCTCGCTTTGCTGACAAAATCCAGAAACTGCGCAGTACCAAGTCTCTCCGGGGTAACATACATGAGCGTATATCTGCCCTGTCCGGCATATTTCATCTATAAGCTCCTGCTGTCCTGATCTCAGACTGTCATATCCAAAATAGTGTTTTTATGTCTCCTGCAAATTCAATCTATGTCCTTTCCTCAATATAACTGTTGACTTTTCCTGTAGCATGTTTTATTCTTATTCCATTAAGAAATGGGTTTTCTACTGGGTAGGGTTTATACCTGACAAGGCTTGCTCGTTTCTTTTTTTATTTCTAAAACATCGTACAGATACATTTTCCCAGAAGCGGCATGTCTGATCAATAATCTTGCACTAAACACATTGTAACGCTCAACCTCACCACTCTCACCGTAAACCGGTAACGCAAATCTGGTATCATATCTATACCATCCATTTTTAGCATTACGGCTATGTTTCTCTTTTTTATTTTCTTCCGCTGTTTTGGATGTTGCTATTTCAATGATCTCAGGAATTGCCTGAGCCGCATTTGCCTTAGCTTTCGCCACTGTCCCCTTGATATGTTTCGTATAGTTAGATCCTGTGTACTCATCTGGCAAGTCTGTGCCAATATAAACTACATCGCCAGATTCAGCGATAGAATAAAATTCCCCCACATACCGGCGCAGATATTCCTCAACATCGGGCCATGTTATAGAACGTTTTCCCTTAAAAATAATATCATTGATAACCACAATATTATTCCCATCCACATCCTGTATAACAGCAACATTTCTCTATGGTGTCAGGGTCTCTTTTGTCTCAGTCTTGTCAATGAGCTCCATATATCTGAGCATGTGTTTTCTCACCTGATCATCCGATCTGCGATAACACTCAATCAGATATTTCTCCTCGGCACTGTAATCAACACCAGTATTTTCAGTCCCATCATCGCCAAGCAGCTCTGCCAATGACATGTCAAGTGCCTTACAAATAACAACCAGCTTGTCCGCCTGCGGATTGATCTTCTTCTTTTTCCAGTCATTTATCGTGCTGGTGGAAATCCCCGTTCGCCTTGAAAGCTCTGACTGGCTCATACTCAGATCATCAAGCCTTGCAAATATTTTCTCGTATACCTTCAAAATATATCCCCTTTACTTATTCCGACTTTTCGGACATTGTATCATATATCCACCTTTACTGCAATATCTAAGGTTTGCTTTTCACTACCACTGTGCTATACTGTTCTCAGCAAAAAAGTGATTGTACAAAGGCGCACAAGCTCCCGATGGGGCAGTGCGCCTTTTTTATGTCTTTTAGAAATTACAAATGCGTATGCATCAAATGAAAGGGATTACAGATATGAAGCTTGAAAATTATGAAGTACATCTGCCTAGCTACTCGATAGGCAGCACAATCTACAACAAGATCGGACCTGTATGTGAATCTTACGGTCGCACCGTGCTGGTCATCGGCGGTGAAAAAGCTCTAGCTGCCGCCTACGAAAAGATAGCTGCGGCTGTCGCTGATACTAGGCTTACTATAATCGGAGAGCCATCATGGGGACGCTCCTTTTGTCACGAGGAGTGTCCCTCTGTCATGAATTGATAAGCCAAAGGGACACTCCTCGTGACAAAAGAAGCGTCCCCAATTTAAGAGATAGCTTCCAGAAAAAGCATAGCCTCAATCGCCGGTGTCTTTGATGCATATTCGGCATTTTCTATGCCATTGGTAAGCAACAGTCGTTCCCAAAGCTTAGGATAATTGGAGAAATCAAATGTGTTGTCATCCAGTATCACGTATTCATCTATCCCAGGATGTTCCGCCAGATAGCTCTGGATGCCCTCTCCTCTGCCAACCCATACATCGGTTGTCTTTCCAGACAGGCTTAGTCCAAATTTGCCCAGCATAGATACAAGATATGAGAAGTCGTCCCCGTCTTCTCTCATAAGCTTCCAATCCGAAGTCAGAACGATCTCCGCCTTGCCAAACTGTTTTAACGCCTTTTTCAGCAGCCTCACTCTGGACTCGTCTATCCCGGTTCTTCCACTCGGCGCCCCCACAACTGTCGTCCGGGTATTCAATACACCATCTATATCCAGAAACAATGCAAAACTCATATGACTTCTCCTTTCTTGCGAATGCCAGCACATATATATAATGCGCTGGCACATACTATGGTAACTCTCTTCATCAGAATCAATTTATATCATATACGCTTCTAAGTCTCAGCTTATCCACGCTTCCACTTATAACCTTTACAGTCTTTGAATCTGCATTCAGGTCAAAATAATTATCCGACAGGATCAGATCCTCATTCTCGTTCAGGATCTCCACACTCTTCGCATAAGCATCCGCGCTGACAGTGATATACTCCCCATCCACTGTCGCTTTAAGATGCGGCTCCTCATAGCAGAAATACTTCGGATATGAGAATATGACAGTCCCCTCTGATATTACCTGTCCATTCATACTTGCCTGATAGCTCACATACTGGTGGTAAATGTCAATATCAGGAAGGTCGACCTTGTCAAGCCATACGCTCGTAAGCGCTGGCGCAGTGATCTCTTCCTCGTGGAATTCAAGAACACGCGCCGACACATCCCTCAACTGCCAGGACACAAGTATTTTCTCTGTGTTCATGGTTTCATTTGCCACACAGAGGCGTATGGACTTCGGGAATTCAAACGGAAGTCTTACCAGCTCCTGTCCGCTTCCAAGCATGCCCTCCTCTTCGCAGGAGATCATGATCGGAGCAAAGAAACGTCTTGCATAGTAATGAAGCGCTTTTAAACGCTGACAGTAATCCACACTGGACCAGGACGCAACCGGCCAGCAGTCGTTGAACTGCCAGTACACCGCTCCCATGCACCTGTCATCATTTCTGTTTCTTCGGAAATGCTCCACGCCATACCTGATGGCATCCGCCTGCAGGAGTTGTGACGCGTAGATAACCGTCTCGAAATCAGATGGATATCTATATGTCTGCTGCATATAATTGATGATTTTTCCATTTGCCGATCCATTTCTCTGATGCCTCTCCATAATGTATGAAAAGATATTCATATCACGCTCATCATCCGTAAATGTCTCAACCGTCTTCTTTGAAGGAAACGACTGGAAACCGAATTCGGAAAGATATCTGAAATGGAACTTTCTGTACTCAGAAAATGGCTTATCACCATGCCACACATCCCAATAATGCACATCGCCGCGGTTCTCGTCCTTCGGAGCATCAAACGAACCACCTGATGACGGGCTCGCTGGCCAATAAAATACCTGTGGAGCATACTGTTTCATGATCTTAGGGAGAATTCGCTCGTACATAATAATATAGTCCCGAACCTCGCTGTCCTTGCTCACCCAGTTTCTCTCCTTAACAAACTGTTCCATCTCGTTATTGCCACACATAAGCCCGAGTGACGCATGATGGCGGATTCTCTTTAAGTTGTCAATAAATTCCGCGGTGATATTTGCCTCGAATTCCGGTGTGAGATCGTAGACAGCGCACGCAAACATGAAATCCTGCCACACCACAAGTCCCATCTCATCACACATATCATAGAACCAGTCGTCCGGATAATAACCTCCGCCCCACACTCTTATAGAATTGAAGTTCGCAAATACCGCCTTCTCAAGCAGAGTCCTTGTGGTCTCAGGTGTCACACGTCCAAGAAGATGGTCCTCCGGAATGTAATCCGCACCCATGGCAAATATATTTACACCGTTTACGCAGGTGGCAAACCTCTCTCCCCATTTGTCCTTTGTACGGTCCATGGTTATTGTCCGAAGGCCGATCTTCCTCGTCCAGTTGTCAACCACCGTACCATCATCTTTCACAAGGTCGACAGAAACAGTGTAAAGATTCTGCTCACCATACCCGCGCGGCCACCAGAGCTTAGGATTGTCTATGCGTATATTCTTCGTGTTATCTTCATTCAGTATCTTGTTTATTATTTCGTTCCCGAACGGATCAATTACTCGCACCCTCACACCCAGCTGTCCCGTCTCTGATCCAGAACCGATATGCTTCCGAACAAATTCTATCTCCGGCTTTATATCAAGTTCCACTGAGTCCTGACCATGATGCTGCAGGATTTCAACAGAATCTATCCGTGCGGTATCAATTTCAAGCAGGCTGACCGGTCTCCATATTCCTGCATCTGGAAGATGTGCCCCCCAGTCCCAGCCAAACATGCAGTGAGCCTTTCTGATATGAACAAATCCGTTCATGGCATCCTCGGTTCCCCGTGTTGGTGCCTTCTCAAATGCATCTGCAATGAACTTTGTCGGCGAATAAAAATATACACTTAGTATATTATCCGTCTGCTTCAGGATATCCTTTACCGAATACTCCCATGTCCTGTGCATATTGTCGGCGTGTCCAAGCTTCACACCATTGAGCGTGATATCCGCAATGGTGTCCAGTCCTTCAAACCGAAGGATAACCTCATCCGATCCCAGCAGCTCATCATCACATGAAAAGCTGGTGCGGTACTCATAATCGTAATCCATCAGCTTCAGTGCCTCTATCTCATTGTCCTTCCAAAATGGGTCTTCCATCTTGCCTGCCTGCAGCAGATCCCCATACACCGACCCCGGCACTGTCGCCGTGATCCATTCGTCATCGCCTGCGCGATGCATTTCCCAATTGTTGTCTACATTAATTTTTCTCATTTTTTCTCCATAGGGACGTTCCTTTTGTCACAAAGAGTGTCCCTCTGTATTATTAATTGGGGACGTTGCTTTTGTCACAAAGAGCGTCCCCTGTATTATAAAATCGTGACACGGGGACAATCCTCGTGACAAAAGCAACGTCCCTACTACAGCATCTTATCTGTCCACTCTTTCTCTTTAAATCCAGGCAACACGAAACCTTCAGCAACGACAAGTGGTCTCTTCACCAACATGCCATTTGTCGCAAGAAGCTGTAACTGCTCATCCTCGCTCATGTCCGGAAGCTTGTCCTTCAGTTTCATCTCCTTATACAGCATGCCGCTCGTATTGAAGAATCTCTTGAGCGGAAGTCCACTCCTCTCATACCATTTCTTAAGCTCATCATATGTAGGATTATCATCCACAATGTGGCGCTCCGTGTATTCGATCTTATTCTCGTCCAGCCATTTCTTTGCCTTCTGGCAGGTTGAACACTTTGGGTAACATATAAATTCCATCGTCTTTTCTCCTTTTCTATTTGGCTTATTGCTGCAAGCATCAATTTCATCATATCAAGTTGCTTAATGATTTTCTTTCCAATATTTCTGACAAATGTCACACATCCCCATGTCATTTACTCTGAGTGGCGAAAAATACTTCTTTATGTTTCTTGAAAATACAGTGTTATATTCCCCATTGCCATCTCTCGAAGTAATCTTGTCTGGCATATCAGGGTTATATCCCATTGCGCCGCAGCAACTGCAGGTATTCATCCATTTTGCCATCTTAGGGTATTGTTTCAGATAATTTAGGGCTTCGGTTTTTCTGTCCATGGGACTCCTTATCTTCTTTATACTTTTCAGGCAATGCTAAATGCTGCATTGGCTATATTACAGCCTCATTTTCTTTATGCTCATTTACAGAAAGATTTTCCATCAAATCTTCACCAATTTTATAGACGGATAACTTATCGATTGCCATTTGAACCTGAAACTCATTTAGTTCGATCTCAACATCGTGAATGTTTCCGCTTTGGGGCAGTCTGACATGAATAACAGCAAAATGCTGATACTCCTCCGTATTATAAATTCCATCCTCATACTTCTTAAGGCGTACTATTTTTCTTGATATTCCTTCCACCAATCGATAATCTATTGCATATATTTTTTTCTCTGTGAATCCATGTAAATGTGTAGTTCCAAATGCTAACGCATTTGTTTTATAGAAAAGCATCTGACTTTTTAAATATGACGCTTCAAGTCCCTCATAATCAATATCGCCCTTCAGCCACTTCCGTACCGGCATTCCTATATACAGTGAAAACTCTAGCCAAAACAAGAATCCGAATAGGCAAAATCCTATGATAGCCATATAATAACGCCCTAAAGGAATAAGACACAAGGTACAAAACATTAGGAACAATGGCAATATCATTTTGACAAGATATTCCCGTCTTTGAAATCTTTTTAATAAGTCCAGTTTCATGCTTTGATATTTAGGTTTCTCAAATGTGTGCTCATTGAGATAGGCTACATATTTCTCATGCCACTCAGGGCTTTCAAAATAACTGCCATTCATATATTGTGCTTTTGTCTCATGAGCTTTCATATCTGCTTTGCTCTCTTTACAATACGCATAGATCAAATATGCAATGAGCATCGGACAAACAATACATGCCGCACATTTTCCAGCCATATCTCCTATGACAAAAAACAGAAATAGTCCCATAAGAACTGTAAAAACAATATACACAACCAATGCTTTCCTAGTCATAATAAATGGAAATCCGTCTTTTTTTCTCATATAATTCTACTTTCTCCAATTTCGAACTCAATTCGCAACAATGGGTACAACTATTTGCGGACACATTATCCGTTAGGACCACCTAAATACCGCATAAACTCAAGGTTTCTTGCTTAGCAAGCAGACGGTCTCCACATGGCACGATAGCATAGATATCCGTTATCTTCTGATAAAATCTACGCTCAGACAAACGAATCTCACGAATCTGCTCAAGCAAACGGTCAAAATATTCTACTGTAAGTACGGATCCACCATTTTTCAGACGTTCATCATCCATGGCCCAACCTTTGATGGTGTAGTCCTTCACGATACCATTGGCCCACTTGCGAAATTGTACAGCTAGCTCATTATTCACCTTGAATCCAACCGCAATAATCATTTGAAGATTATAATGCTTTGTATCACGAGTCACCTGACGGGAACCTTCGGTTTGAACTATCCGGAAATTCCGGATAGTTGAATCTTCCTCAAGCTCTGAGTCGGAATAAATCTTTTTAATATGCTCATTGATTGTACGAACATCCACGCCATACAATGTGGCCATCATTTTTTGTGTCAGCCATATATTCTCATCCTCATAGCGCATCTCAATACTGTCCTGCTGGTCGCCAACAGAGGCAACATAGGTTAAATATTCTGCTGCACTGGAACGGATAGTAATTTCGTCTTTTTTCTTTTTCAAACAGGAGGCCTCCTTTAACGTCTCAAAATCATTATTCTGCCTGTGCATCAAAGGATTGTTTCACAATTTCCATGATTTGATCCAATTCATCCTGATGCTCCATAAACAATTCTACATCGCCATTTCCCCAACGTCCTAAGCCAGTAATATCTTTGCAAATACCGTATTGTAGCTATCCGTCATATACCAAACTCCTTTGCAAGTGCCGCATCGACTTTATCTGCAGAATATACCTTTCCTGCTTTGATAGAGTCAACACCCTTCTGGAGTTCTGCATCAAGCTCCTCTCTGGTCATTGCATCAACAGCTAATGGCTTAGAAGAAGGAAGTTTTAATTCAAACGGCATACCATTTTTCAGTACGATCTGGCTATAAAGCATCTGAATTGCACTGGATGGAGAGATGCCAAGCTGAGAAAGAATGCTCTCAGCATTATTCTTGAGATTAGTATCTATTCTTGCATAAACAGCGGATGTATTTGCCATAGTATCGCCTCCTTTTTCTTTATTATATTTATTTTTGCTTGCAATTGCAAGCATTCGCACAGATCATTTTATGACAAAACTTTGAATTTTATACGTCTCTTAAGGCATAAAGCAGAATTCAAGGTGTCAGGTACATGAGAACATACCTATTCATGTTTTGTTCATCTCTCATTCATCTGCACCTGGCATTTTAAAACGCCTAGACCATGTAATCAGTCGATGAGGAATAGCAAAGAATATCCTTATACTCCATTGCAAGAACCGTAGCCTGTCCTACATCCGAAAAATCCATACTATCATTTCTTTTCCATTCTACAGTAAATCCTTCTATTGGATACTTTTTCTTCATATGTGATTTTGCAAACATC